>NZ_DATKDZ010000013.1:0-701473 GCF_035512415.1 Pseudomonas sp.
CCGAGGTGGAGTACGCGTCCGAGTTCCGCTACCGCCGACCGGTCGTCGAGCCGGAGACGCTCGCCATCGCGATCTCCCAGTCGGGTGAGACGGCGGACACGCTCTGGGCGATGCGGGAGGCGAAGCAGCAGGGCGCGACGTGCCTCGGCATCGTCAACGCCGTCGGGTCGACGATCGCGCGGGAGACCGACGCCGGCGTGTACCTTCACGCGGGTCCCGAAATCGGAGTCGCCTCGACCAAGGCGTTCACCTCGCAGGTGATCGTGCTCGCGATGCTGACGGTGCACCTCGGCCGTCTGCGCGGCTCCCTCGGTCCTTCGCGTGGCCGTGAGATCGTGCGGGCGCTGGCCCGGCTGCCGGAGCAGGTTGCCGAGATCCTCGAGATGGACCCCGCCATTCAGGAGCTCGCGCTGGAGTACAAGGATCACCCGAATTTCCTGTACCTCGGGCGGGGCTACAACTTCCCGGCCGCGCTCGAGGGTGCGCTGAAGCTGAAGGAGATCTCGTACATTCATGCGGAGGGCTACCCCGCCGCCGAGATGAAGCACGGTCCGATCGCGCTGATCGACGAGCACGTGCCGGTGATCGTGATCGCGCCGCACGATGCCTGGTTCGACAAGACGATGAGCAACGTGCAGGAGACGATCGCGCGCGGCGGCAAGGTGATCCTGTTCTCCGACCAGCGGGGCGTCGACACGCTCGCCGGCCAGACCGCCGCGGCCTTCGCCCTGCCGGAGGTGGATGCGCTGACCGCCCCGATCCTCTACGCGATCCCGGTGCAGCTGCTGGCCTATCACACCGCGGTGCTGAAGGGCACCGACGTCGACCAGCCGCGCAACCTGGCCAAGAGCGTAACGGTTGAGTAAGGAGGAACGCTGTGCAGCGTGAAGAAGTGAAGAGCAAGCAGGCCGCCGGGGTGTTTTTCGATACCCATGTCATCGTCAACCCGGCCAACACCCAGGAATGGATCGTGCTGTTCAAGAAGGGCGCGGGCACCAGCTTCTTTCTGGTCGATGACCAGGAGCAGGTGGAGTCCTTTGTCGACCTGAACCTGCTGATCGAGGAGTTGCGGCAACTCGGCATCAAAGGTGCAGAGATTCATTTCTGAGTCTCTCGCGCTACTTCGCCACGCAGGTGTCCCATGCCCATCCGCTATGCCCGCCGCCTGACCGGGCGCAGGCGCACTGCCATTGCCAACCGTCACCTGGGTTTTGCCCTGGCCTTTGTTGCCGGGGCGATCAATGCCGGCGGTTTTCTCGCGGTGCAGCAGTACACCTCGCATATGACCGGGATCGTTTCGGCGATGGCCGACAATATCGCCCTGGGGGCTTATCCCCTGGTGCTGAGCGGCCTGGGCGGGGTGCTGTCGTTTCTGCTCGGGGCCATCTGTTCGACCATGATGGTCAGTTATGCACGGCGGCGGCGGATGCACAGCGTTAATGCCCTGCCGCTGTTGTTCGAGGCTTTCCTGCTGCTGTGTTTCGGCTTTCTCGGCGCGACCCTGGCGAGCATCGAGGGCCTGTTCGTGCCGCTCACGGTGATGCTGTTGTGTTTCATCATGGGCCTGCAGAATGCCCTGATCACCAAGTTGTCACGGGCGGAAATCCGCACCACCCATATCACCGGCATCGTTACCGATATCGGCATCGAACTGGGCAAGCTGTTCTACTGGAACCGGCGCAAGATCGGCCCCAAGCTCGGCGTCATGGCCGACCGGCAACGGCTGCGGGTGCTCGCCTTATTGGGTATGTATTTCTTTCTCGGCGGGCTGGCCGGGGCCTTTGGCTTCAATCGCCTGGGCTATATCGCCACGGTCCCCCTGGCCCTGTTGCTGGTGGCCCTGGCCAGCGTACCGGCGCTGGATGATCTGCGCTCGGGGTGGCGTCGGTTCAGGCGCGCCAGGCTGGGCTGATCGGTTGCCAAAGGTGGGTGGACAAGCTGCGCATTGTCCACCCACTTCAAGCGTTTAGGCCTCTGCCGTGTGCTGTTCCTTGATCCCGTAGAACACGCAGTACAGCACCGGCAACACCACCAGGGTCAGCAGGGTGGCGAAGCCCAGGCCGAACATGATGACCACCGCCATGCTCTGGAAGAAGGCATCGGTTAGCAGCGGGCTCATGCCCAGGATGGTGGTCAGCGCGGCCATGGATACCGGGCGTACGCGGCTGATCGAGGCCTCTTCCACGGCCTGCAGGGCGTCCTTGCCGCTGTCTAGCTGCAGCTTGATCTCGTCCACCAGAACAATGCCGTTTTTCACCAGCATGCCGCTGAGGCTGAGCAAACCGAGCAGGGCCATAAAGCCGAAGGGAATGCCGGTGATCAGGAAGCCCAGGGTTACGCCGATCATCGCCAGGGGCACGGTGAGCCAGATCACCAGGGCGCGCTTGAGCGAGTCGAACAGCAGGATGGTGATCAGGAACATCACCAGATAACCCAGGGGTAGGCTACCGAATACCGCCGTCTGGGCATCACGCGAGCTTTCGTATTCCCCACCCCATTCCAGGGTATAACCCGCCGGCAAGGCGATGGCCTCGATTTGCGGCTTGAGGCGCTGCAGTAACTGCGCCGCCGTCTCGCCACTGAGCAGCGCTGGATCGGCCTGCACGGTGAGGGTGCGCTTGCGGTCCAGGCGCATGATCAGCGGGTCTTCCCACTCGGTGCTGAAGCCCTGCAGCACCTGCTCGATGGGCAGGTAACCGCCACGGGCGCTGCTCCAGATCTGCAGATCGGCCAGGCTATCGGCGTTGAGTCGTTCGCTGTCCGGCGTGCGCGCCACGATCGGCAACAGCCGCGTGCCGTCGCGGTACAGGCCGACATCCATGCCGGAGAAACTCATGCGCAGCAGGTCATCCAGCTCGCGCTTGTCCACCCCCAGCTCGCGGGCGCGGGCTTCGGCGAACTGTGGACGGATCAGCTTGGTGCGATCGTGCCAGTCGTGCATTACCGCATTGGCCACCGGGTCCTGGCGCATCAGGCGGCTGACCTCGGCCCCCAGGCTACGCAACACCTCGGGGTCGGGGCCGCTGAAGCGTGCCTCGATCTTGCTGTCGCTGCCGGGGCCGAGCATCAGCTGCTTGAACTTGGGCTTGATCTGCGGATATTGCGTGGCGACATGCTGCTGCAATTGATTGATCAGTGGCTCGATGCGCTCCAGGCTGTCGGTGCGCACCAGCAATTGCGCGTAGTTGGGATACTGCTTCTGCGGTGAGTAGGTGAGGATAAAGCGCAGCGCGCCCCGGCCGATGCTGCTGCTCACCGCCGTAACCCCCTCCTGGGCCAGCACATGCTGGTCCAGCTCCGCCACCAGCTGCTCGGTGTAACGAATGTCGCTGCCCTGGGGCAGCCACAGGTCGACGAAGAACATCGGCGTGTTGGACGGCGGGAAGAAGCTCTGGCGTACCGTGGCGAAACCGGCGATGGCCACCACCAGCAGCGCCACCAGCAGCCCCAGAGTCAGGCCGCGCCAGCGCAGGGCGAAATCGAGCAGAGCGCGATAGGCCGTGAAGATCACCCCGCCATACGGGTCGGCCTGATCCTGCTCGAGCAGGGTCTGGTTATCGCGGAAGAACAGGCTGGCGAAGAACGGCGTGATGCTGATGGCGGTGACCCAGCTCAGCAGCAGGGAAATCAACAGCACCTGGAACAGCGACAGGCAGTATTCGCCGGTGGAGTCGTCCGACAGGCCGATGGGGGCGAAGGCGATGATGGCGATCAGGGTGGCGCCGAGCAACGGCAGGTTGGTCTGGCGCACGATGGCCCGAGCCGCCTCCAGGGTGCTCTGGCCGCGCTGACGGCCGACCAGAATACCCTCGACGATGACAATGGCGTTGTCCACCAGCATGCCCAGAGCGATCACCAGGGCACCGAGGGAGATGCGTTGCAGCTCGATGCCCAGCAGGCGCATAAAGATAAAGGTGCCGAGCACCGTCAGGGCCAGGACCAGGCCGATCAACAGGCCGCTGCGCAGGCCCATAAAGATCAGCAGCACGACGATAACGATGACCACCGAGGCGACGAAGTTGAGCACGAAGTCGTCTACCGAGGCCTGCACCTCGGTAGTCTGGTCGTAGAACACCTGTAGCTGCATGCCGGCTGGCCGCTGGTCATCCAGCTCGGCCAGGCGCGAATTGATCGCCACGCCCACATCCACCACGTTGACCCCAGGGACGAAGGCAATCCCCAAGGCCAGGGCCGGCTTGCCATTCATGCGATAGAGGTTGTCGGGGGTTTCACTGAAGCCGCGGCTGACCTGGGCAATGTCGCCCAGGCTGACCTGCTGCGAGCTACCCGGTTCGCTGATGATCAGCCGCTCCAGTTCGCCCACATCCTGCAGTTCGCCAGTGGGGTGCAAGCGAATCGACTCGCTGCCGACCAGAATACGGCCCGCATTGGACACCACATTCTGCTGGCTGAGCACCTGGCTCAGACGCTCCGGCGCAATGCCCAGGGCCGTCATCTTGCTGCGTGACAACTCAACCTGTACCTGCTCCTGGCGCGCGCCGGCCAGGCTGACCTTGCCCACCCCGGGCAGCAACACCAGCTCGCGGCGCAGGTAGTCGGCGAAGTCACGCAGCTCCTGAGCGCTGTAGCCCTCGCCGGTCACCAGCAGGAAGAAACCGAACACATCGCTGAAATCGTCGCGGATCAGCGGTGGGTTGACCCCAGGAGGCAGATTGGGCTGCAGATCATTGATCTTGCGCCGCAGCTCGTCCCAGATCTGCGGTAGCTGCTCGCTCTTGTACTGGCTTTGCAATTCCAGGCTGATCTGCGACAGCCCGGCGCTGGAGATGGACGTGACCTTCTTGATCGAGGGCAACTGCTGGATAGCGTTTTCCAGCGGATAGCTGACCTCCTCCTCCACCTGCTGCGGCGACGCACCGGGGTAGCTGGTGATGACCATGGCGCTCTTCAGGGTGAAGGAAGGATCCTCCAGCCGACCGAGGTCCAGAAACGCGAGCATGCCGCCGATACCCAGCAGCAGCGTGACCAGCCAGCTTGTGACGCGGCGCTGGATAAAATAACCGGCGATATCCATTACAGACCCCGCTCGCGAACCCAGGGACGTACCGCCTGGCCTTCCTCCAGTTCGGCACCGCCGACAGCGACAATCTGCTCGCCAGGCTCCAGGCCACTGAGCACCTCGATGCCGCTGTGGGTCAGCTTGCCAACCTCGATCTGACGAGCGCTAAGGCGCAGCGCACCGTCCTGCTCGCGCGCCACCCACACCTGTTTGGCGCTGGCCGGGCCAGTGTCGGCGCTGAATACCGCCTCCACCGGCACCAGCAGGCGTGTGTCCGGGGTGCGCGAAAGCTGGGCGAAATCCACCCTCACCGTAGCGCTCATGCCCGGCAGCAGGGTGAGTTCCTCGGGGCGTGGCATGGACAGGGTGACCTGATAGGTCAGGGTGCGCGGGTCGGGCTGGGTGCTGTGTTCCTTGTATACCGCCTCGAATTCGCGATCGGGCAGGCTGTCGAGAATCACGCTGGGGTGATAGTCGATGCTGTCCTCGCGGCTGCGCAGGTTGGTCAGCAGGTTTTCCGGCATCTGGAACAGCACATCGAGGCGGTCGCCGCTCTGCAGGGTGGCGACCGGTTGCTTGGCCTGCACCACTTGGAAGTTATCCACATGGGTGTTGGCCACTACACCGTCGAAGGGCGCGAGGATGCGGGTGTAGTCCAGCTCCTGGCGGGCCAGGTTCAGGGCCGCGTTGGCCGAGTCGAGGGCAGCCTTGCGTTGGTCGTATTCGGAGCGGGAGATCATCTGCCGCTCGAGCAGCTTGGCAATCCGCTTGAACTGGGCGTTGGCCAGATCGAAGCTGGCCAGGCGATCACCCACCCGCAGGCGCTGGTCGGTGTCTTCGATGCTGGCGATCAGCTGGCCGCGTTTGACCGGCTGGCCCTGCAACACCTCCAGGCTCTTCAACTGGCCGCCGATGCGGAAGGACAGCTCGGCTTCCTCGGTGGCCTTGAGGCGTGCGGGGAACTCGCGCAGGCGCTGGCTGGCGGGGTCTTCCACGGTGAACAGCTTGACCAGGCGCGGTGCCTGCTCCTGGGGAGCGGGGGGCTGGTCGCATCCGGCCAGCAGCAGGCCAGCAGGCAGGCACAGGTAGAGGAGGGGGCGAAGGTTCAAGATGACTATTCCTGATAACGACACGATCAATAGAAGGTTGCACCCGATCGGGTGCAGATGGCCGAGAGTTTAAGGGGTAATTGCGGCTATCTCCACGTGGCTTGCTGAGACGACAGTGAAGTTCACGATCTGCCGGGTAGCGATATCCGAACACCTGGTACCCAGTACGAAAGTGATCAGGCAACTGGCCGAGGAAAAAGCGACGGCCGAAGACCAGGGTGCCTTTGCTCAACTGCTTGGTAATGCCCTTACCCATCTCCACGAAGGTAGCGTGGCCCGTTATCGGTTGCGGCATTCGGAGTTTCTGGCCTGGCAGCCGGTTAGGGATGGGGCGGAAGGCGCTGGTTCGGCAGGCTGATCGCCGAAGGGTCTTGTGCAGTACATACTCCGGCCATCTTGTCGCGATCTTATGTCCCTCTGCCCCTACCGAGAGCAAGCCTATGTTTTCCCATATCTGCATCGGCGTAAGCGATTTTCCGCAGGCGCTGGCCTTTTACCAGCCGATCATGACGCTGCTGGGTATCGAGCTGCGTTTTCTCGACGAGCACAAACCCTGGGCGGCCTGGCAATCTAAGCCGGAGCCCCGGCCGCTGCTGCTGATCGGCAAACCCCATGATGGTGCCCCGCATCACCCCGGTAACGGGCAGATGGTGGCGCTGTTGGCGCAGAGCCGGGCCCAGGTCGAGCAGGCCTATCGGCTGGCACTCGCCCACGGTGGGTACTGTGAAGGGCCGCCGGGGCTGCGCGCCGAGTACCACCCGGACTACTACGGTGCCTACTTTCGCGACCCGGACGGCAACAAGCTCTGCGTGGTTTGCCATCAGCGCGAGTGAGGGGCCACTTCGTGTCTGGTTTAGCCGGCGCTTGGCCAAGCAGCTCGTAGGATGGGTTGAGCGTAGCGCTACCCATGCTGTGGCCCCCCCATTCTAGGGCTGCGGATAACTCTCAACCGATACCCCCGAGCCCCTCCATCGGCCCGCGCAAAGCGGCAGTTCTGACTGGAGCACGCAAGGTTTCGTCGCTATCAGCAGTCGAAGCCGTGTTGGCTGCGGTAGTACTCCACCTGTTCAGCGGGCATCTCTTTGAACAGCGCGCAGATGGTGAAGCTGCCCACCTGGCGGCCGTTTTTCAGGTAGCCCCAGTCGGTGATCTGTTCGCGGGTAAAGCGCAGTTGCTGGCCCCAGGTCACGCTTTTGACGATGCGCGGCTCGTTGGCCACTTCACCGATAAAGCCTTGTTCAAGCGGCCGGAAGCGAGTGATCCAGAAGGTTTCAATACCGTTGCTGTCCTCGGCCATGACCTGAACCTGGAAGCCACTGGTATTGGCTGGCGGCTTGGCGGCCAGTGCCAGGAACTCTGTCAGGCCAGCCTGGGCCTGGCGTACGGCCGCTGAGATGGCGGGGTCCTGGCGATCGGCGGTGACCACTTCATTGGTGTCGCGCGCGCTGGCGTGAAATGCCGTCAGGCCGATTACGAGTAGAGAAGCAACATATGAGGGGTGCATGTCTGCCTTTTTGCTGCGTTGCCCAGATCGTCCTGCTGATTCTGCTCTGGCTGCTGGCGAGCATCTTACTGGTCGGGTGTAGGGCGTTAGGCGATGTGTTTTTCCTGATACGCCGCCATGCGCGCAGGTAGCGCGACTCGGTTGCTAGGGCAATACCCCAAGCAAGGTCCATAGCCGCCGCGATTCCGGGTCGGCGTTAATCAGTTCCGCCAGCAGGTCGCGCAGCGGCTTCTGTCCCCATTCGACGGCGCGATTGATCAGGTAGGGCACGGGGCTGTGCGGTTCGGTCTTGGCCAGGTATTCGGCGACCAGCGCCAGCTGTCGGTAGGCCTCGTCGCGGCTAGTCGGTGCGCGCCCCATGGTCACAGTGGGCGGCGGCTCGTCGGTGAAAAATGGCGATTCGTCGACGGTCGGCTGGGGCGGTGTGGCGGGATGCATGGCGAGAAACTCCTGCATAAGCGTGGTCAACTGCTCGATGGTTTGACGCAGTGGGGTAAAGGATGGCGAGTCGAACGCCAGTTGCCCATCGCTCCACGCCTCCAGCCTGGTGAGGGCGGCGCGGCTCTCCGTGAGCCAGAGCAGGTTCTGGCGAAACTGCACACCGGGCAGCATGCGCAGGCAGTCGTTCAACTGCCGTTGAGTCGCTTGTGCGGCCTCGCGTTCCGCCTTGGCACCTTTGCTGTCGCCGCCGGTCAATAGCTTGCGCTGCAGCTGCTGCCAGTCGGCAAAGCTGAATTTGGCGAAATCCTGGCCCACTTCGCCGAGCAGCGGCACGCGGGTCAGCAGCACCTCCGCATATCGCCGCACCAGCCATTCCAATGGGCTGGAGCGCCAGGACAGGTCGCCGTCTTCCGGCTGTGGGTGCAGTTCGTCGGCGAAGCGCTCGCAGAGGCTGGCCAGTAGATTCAACCCCGCGGCCAAGCCGGCGAAGCCGTGGCGATGCAGCCAGGCTTCGCCGAGCCAGACGGCGACCATCATGTCCTTGCTTTTGCGGCTGAGCACCTCGGTCGCCAGGCGCTCCACGACTACCCAGTCGGCGCGTTTCAGGTTGGCTTGCCAGACGCCCGTAGGCAGGCTCTCGTCGTCCTCGCGGCGAGCTTCGCGCAAGCTGTCGTATTCCGGTTGATGGCGGATATTGACTCCGCACGGGCGCGCGCCGGCTATTGGTTCCAGCAGCCCGGTGGCTTGAAAGGCGACGTCGTCCATTGGTGGGGCTAACTCCTAGTCTGGCTGGTTGGCGGAGACGGCGGCCGGCCAGGCTTCGGCAGGCGAGACGGCGAGGGAAGCAGCTGGGGCCCTGGTGAATGGCGAGGCCGGTGCTTTGACCGGTAGCGGTGCCAAGGCCAATGGTGCCTTACCGCTGGCGTTCATCAGGGCTACGCGCATAAACATCAGCGCGTGGTTATCGGGGCTGTAAGGGGCGTACACCGGCAAGCGGAAAGCCAGCGGTGTTTCGCTGTAATCGATGGTCGCCAGACGCTCGAAGGCGACGTGGGTACGCAGCAGCCGCAGCAATGCCCAGGGCCCTTCGTATTCCCAGCCAGCCTCGTGGTCGAACACCGCCAAGGTAGATTGCAGCGGATCGTCCGCCGGTTTCTGCGCGGCGTTCTTGGCCCAACGTAATGTCAGTTTGACCGGCTCATTAAGGGTCCAGCGCAGGCGGTGGTTGTCCTCGCCGGGATAGCGGATCAACTGGCTGCCCGACTGCATCGACCACTCGATTACTTGATCAGCACCAAGCTCGGCGGCCCGGTCGGTGCGCCAGCGCACGTCCAGGTCGATGCCTTTGATGCCGTCCTGATCACGCTGGAACAGCGGGTCGAGCCAGACCCTGGCCTGCTGCAGATTATTCAGAAAATCTGCTGCCGCCAGCGCATCGACGGACGGGCTTTGCGCGAGCCCAGTTTGTGCCTGGGCCAGGTTCTCATCGAGCAATTGCAGGAACAGGCGTACACGGTCGGGATCGGCATCCGGGGCGTTGAGGTTGAAGGAGAACGGGAAGCGCCCGGCCAGGTAGTGGGAGAAGTAGGTGGACAGATGATTCCAGGCAGCTGCCGCACTCTGCTCCTGCAAGTAGTGGCAGCGCTGTGCGGCTAGGCCGGCAACTTCGCGGGCGCGTTGGGAAAATTCATCCATGCCGCTGGGCAGCTCGGCTTCGCTGAGGACGGTGCGGCAGTTGCTCAGCTCTATGCTGTTGAGATTATTGGTGAACCGTTCGAATAGGGCCGGCGCGCTACTCGGGTTTTTGTCGGCGTATTTCTGCAACTCCACCGACATCGCTTGCCAGCGCAGCAGTTGTTCGACATTCCCGGAGGCCAGGCTGGCACGATTGGCCTGCAGCCAGCCGAGTGCCGGCGCTATGCGTCCGTGCAGATCGGCGACCAGGTTGGTCTGCGCCGCCAGGTATTGCTGCATGTCCTGGGCAGTGGCTGAGCGATAGGCACGTAGTCCTGGGTTCTGGCTGCCGTCCCACCAGTTGAAGTTGCCGTGCAGGGGTTGGTACAAGGCCAGGGCCTGCAGCTCGGCATTGGCATTGCCGAGGTCATGCAGGGCACGCCTATTCAGTTCCTGCTGCAAGGCGTTGGCCATATCCCCATGGCCGAGGGTGCGAAATGCCGTGACCACTTCGCTGGCAGCTTGCGCCGGCACAGTGAAGACACGGCCATCGTTCAGGCTGATAGCGTTGTTCGGCTTGAGCGCGGTGAGCAACCGCCAAAGGGTCGTGGCGGTGCTTGATTTGGCGCTAACGGTCAAGGCGTCGCGATACTCGTAGGGCACCTTGACCACGCCTTGTTTGAGGTAGCTGCGGTAGCTGGCGATATAACGCGAAGCAGCGTCGAGGCTATCGCTGTCGACACCGCGCAAGGGGGCGGCGTGGTTGATCTGACCATCGCCAAGCATTGCCGCAGCGGCGAAATCCTGGCGTAGCAGCATCTCGATGGCGATATCCAATTTGACCACGCTGGGCTGCAACTCGATGCTGCCGCCGTTTTGCTGGCGCAGGATGCTGTTTTGCGGATCGTCTTCATCCAGCCATTGATCGCGGAAGACTCTCTGCAGAAGGCTGGCGTGGTCGACTACTTGATCGACCATCGCCGGGCCGATCAAACTGCTCTGCCGCGCTTCGTCGAGCATCGCCGAATATCCTGGGGCCAGATCCTGGCCGGAGCTGCGGCTCCAGGCGGAGTTGGTGACGGCGACCATGCGCCGCAGCTGAGCGATGTTCAGGCTCAACTCTTCCAGTTCGAGTATCGAATTACGCTGACCGTTTTCCAGGTACTGCAGGTGGCGGCGAACCTGCCCGGCGGTGGCGCTGAAGCTTTCGTCGGCGAACAGCCGGTCAAGCCACATACGCATCTGTTGCACGTATTGCTTGCCGGTTTGCTGACGAATGGTGGCGAGCTCCACCGGGCTGGCCGGTGCCTCGCTGGTACGCGCGAACAGCCAGTTGTAACGGCTGTGCAAGGGTAGGGCCTGGGCACTCAAGGGCAGATTGAGCAGCTCGCCGGACAGCGCCGCGGCATCGTCGAGTGGGGTCTTGCTGCCCATTAGCATCTGGTTGAAATGGGCGCTGTTTTTTTCCAGGGCGATGGCTTGATCGAGCAGTTGCCGGGCGCGCAGGTAGCTCGACCATTCCTCCGGCGACTCGGCTTCGCCGCCACCGCGGCGCTGGTTATCCGTGTGTTGCGTGGTGATTGCCTCTATGTCCCGTTGCAGGCTGGCGCGCAAGGGCTGATAGAGGCGCTCGCTGGCGAGTTGGCGCAGGTACTGACGCAGCTGAGGATCAAGCGATGAGAGCAACGAACTGGGCATCAGCGCCGAGGCATAACGCCAGCGCGGTGCTTCGTCCAAGAGCGTCCAGAAGGTGCTGATGCTTTTGCGGGCCTCGGCGTCGCTGTCCAAGCCGGGGCGATGGTCGTCCCTGAGGTCATGCAGCAGGCTGGCGAGGGTGTCGGCCTCGTTGCGCTCGACCTGCCAGAGCCACAGCATGCCGACCAGCCAGAACAGCCCGAACGCGGCGGCGCTGATAGCGGCCACGCGTTGCCAGCGACGGCGCAGATAAAGAATCCGTGGCACCGGTTGGGTCAGCCCCTGCTCGGCCAGTACTCGCTGGCGCAGCAGGCGGCGCACGAACAGCGGGTCACGCGGCAACTCTGCCACTTCGGTCAGCGGGTCGGTATCGAAGCCGGGCACCGGCAAGGCGGCGCAGAAGTAGATGCCGCGTAGTTGCGGGGCCTCGCCCAGGGCGCTGCCTTGAAACACTGGATCGCACAGTGCCTGCAGATTGCCGCGAATGGCCTCGAACTGGCGCGGTAGCAGGTAGAGTGCTTCTTCTACTTTGCCGGACAGTGCGCCCAGCTCGGTGATCTCCTCGGACAGTACGCGCACCAGTTGATCAATGGCGATCTCGCTCCACTCCGGGTGCCAGGCCGTACCTGGGGCGAAGGGCGAGGACCAGCCGAACACCCGGTCGCGCGCATCATCGGGCAGCACGTCGGCCAGCTCCTTGATCCCGGGCAGGGTTTCCAGGCCGGTTATCAATAGATAAACCGGTACGCTCAGGCCCAGGCGCTGGAGCATCTCGTTGAGTTTGCGCCGCGCCTTCAGGCCGGTCGCAGCGGCTTGGTCGCTGGCCCACAGCTGTTCGGCGGTTACCGTCCAGATCAGCGCATCCAGTGGCCGACCGGCACGCATCATCAGCAGCAGGCGCAGCAACCGCCACCAGGCGGCGATCTGCACCAGGGCACCTTCGCCGTGGTTGAACATGGCACCGGGTACCGCCAGCACCGCCGCATCGCTGTCGTACCACCAGCGGCCGAACCAGCCGGGCTTGCCGGCGCTGGACAGGCGCCAGCCGCGACAGAGTTCGCTGCTTTGCTGCTCATCGCCGAGCAGCATGATCCAGGGAGTCTGGTAGCGATCCTTGACACCAAGGTCGTGCTCCATCTGTTGCACGGCGAAGTAGCAGCTGCGCGCGGCACCATCGATACGCCCGCGCAACCACAAAACCAGCGCTCCCAGCATCAGCAGAAGAAGCAGTGCGCCGATTACCAGCAGGAGTATTTCCAAGCCGCTCATAGATGCTGTCTCTCGGCACCGCCGACCTGGGAAAGGCTGGGTTCGAGGCGTTGCGCTATATCGCGCCAGAACAGGTGACCGACGAGCAGCATCAGTACCAGGCCGAGGCCGATAAACAGGCTTAGGCGCAAACCATCAGGCAGTATGCGCCGCAGCGGTAGCCGGCTCGGCGTGGCCATCGCGGGCTGTTCGAGCATAACGCCGACGCGCCGCTCATCGGCGTCGCGCTGCCAGGCGAAGGCAAACAGCGCGTGGCGCCATTTCTCATGCAGAATCCGCCCGCGGGCACCGCGCAGACGCCCCTGAAATCCCAGAATCAGACACTGCAGATAGACGTTGGCCAGATCGCGGGTAGCCGGATCGGATTCGCCGAGTAATTTGTTGATCGCTAGGGGTATACGCTCGCCTGCCGCGCGGCTGTTGAACAGGCGCGATTCCAGCGGTTGTTCCTGCCACAGCGCACGCCCCGGCCAGGGATTGAACACCAGGGTTTCGTCGAGCAGGGCGACAAAGGCGTAGACCATCGCCTTGGCCTGCCCGCCCGGAGCGTCGCCAACTGCGGCGTAGGCATCGCGCCACAGCCGCCGGGCCAGGCGGCCGGCTTCGGTGGCTGCCTGGGCGGCCACTTGTTCGGCGCCTTCGGTGCTGCCGCTGAGGCCGGACCAGATTTCCAACCACTGCACCCAGGATTTGCCAAAGGCTGCGCTCAGAGGGGCTTCGTTCATCGATCCGCTGCGCAGGCGCACGTGGCTATCAGGCATGCGTTACCCTCACTCGCTGCCATCGCCAGAGGTTTCGGGGACGAACAGCAGCACTTCCCAGGGCTCGACGCCGGTGCCGCCGCCGGGCACCAGAATACGCAAACGTTGACTGGGATCGAACCATTCCCGCTCGCCTTGCAGGCTGAACAGCCGGGTGTCCTCGCTCACGCTGTAGGCGATCTGTTCGCTGCGACTCAACGGCTGTTGCGCCATGCCATGCATGCGTTGCCGAGCCAGGGTAACGATATGCGCTTCAGAGGCCACTATGGCGCTCTCCAGCCATTGCCCGGCCGCCCGCTCGCCAACCCCGGCAGGCATGCGCAGGCCGATTACCAGACGCTGCCAGGGCTCTTCGCGCTCCGGCAGATCAATCCAGAATCCACGGGTGTCGCGGGCAAATGCCAGGGTGCGATAGCCGGCGCGCACCAGATCCAGGGTGGTGTTCAGCCAATCCAGCACCTCGCTGTAGCCATCCAGCAATTCTTCGTAGACCAGGGGTTTGAACGCCGGCACCCCGGCCAAGGGATTGAGCGTACACAACGAGCCGGCCATACCGGCCAGCAGCCGATGCAAGGTGGCCGGGGCCACGACGCGGCTGCCCAAGGCGGCTTCGACTTCCGGCAGGCGCGCCCAGAGTGCGGCGAGCAGGCGACCGATCTCGCTGGCGTCCTCGGCATTGCCGGCTTGTTGTGCCTGGCGCAGGCGACCGGCGAGGAACACGCATTTTTCCCGAGCGCGGGCGCAAACCGCGGCGACCTTGTGCCCCAGCGGCGTCTCCGGCAACACCCGTGAAGTGGGTGCTACGTAAGCTATGCGCGCGTAGCCGCCGGCCTGTTTGCCGATACGCAGCAGCGGTAGGCATATCGAATCGGCTTTGTTGCTTTCGCACACCAGGTGCAGATCGGGGCGCCAGACGTTGATCGGTTCGGGGAATTGGCCACTGGCCAGATCCGGAACCGGCTCGCCCTGGGCCGAGAGGAAGCGCCCGCTGAGTGGCACCAGTTGCCCAGCGCGGTAGAGCGGCGCGACGGCGAGGTAAACGGTGGTCATGGCCTGGGGCGAGGCGTCAATCGCCTCTATCACGTCCAGTTCCAGGGGGCTGCGACTGGCGGCGTCGAAGCCGACCGGTAAACCGTCAGGGAGTATGGCGTCGAGGCCGGTAATACGCACTTTGCCGCTGCTCAGCGCGGCCTCGTCCACTTCCAGCAGATCGATGCCCCAGTACCAGGGTTGCGCCGCTGCCGCTTGGCGTGAAGCCAGGGTTTCGGCTCGCAAACTCTGCAATTGGAAGTGTTGAGGCAGCAGGTGCATGCCTTCATGCCAACAGATTGCATCCGGTATGCCACTCATGCCACGCCCCTCCAACGTCCATTTTGCTACTGCAGGTAGCGTTCCCGTCGCGTGTCTGTGCGTGGCTCAGCGTTGAGAGGCGTCGCCGAGCAACCGCATATTCTTGCTTTCGAAACGAAGCCAGACCGTCTTCTGCTGATCCAAACGCAGTCTGTGCGTACCGGGATTGTTATAGCCGGCATACACCAAAAGTCCAACCGCGGGGTTGCCGGCCATAGGGATATCGCGTGACTCCATGAACTGGCCCGGAACCAGTTCCAGGCTCCACACATCGATGGCTTTGAGGTAATCGCGGCGCAACTGCTCGCGCTGCTCAAACCACTGCTTGGCGGGAATCGACAGCAGCAGCTTGAACAACTCGGGGTCCTGCACGGCGACGAAATCTATGGCGAGTGGGGTGTCGCCATTGGCCTTGGGTGCCATGTCCAGCGTGAGTGAGCGCAATTCGACCGAGGGTGGGGAGGAAAAAAACGAACAAGCAGACAGCAGGTTGAACAAGCCCAGCAGCGCGGCTGTGCAGGCGAAACGTCCGAGTTTCATGGGAATCCGTTAGTCAATGAATTTGCTTTTTTATAGACCTGTTCTAGCGTCTTGGGTAGTTCGCCGACAAGGCGAATGACAGATCGTTCCTCTCAGGATTCAACTCTGGGTAGTGATCTGCAGGAGCGTAATGGGAGGGAAACCGAAACATTGCGCGCGAGCTCAATGTTTGCAGAAGGGCAGGATCATGGCTGAAAGTACCCAACACAAGCTCGACCGAGTACGCCCGCCGCGTGTGCAGATTACCTACGACGTAGAAATTGGCGACGCCATCGAGAAGAAAGAATTACCCCTGGTGGTCGGCATCCTCTCCGATTTGTCCGGTAAACCGGAAACCCCGCTAGCAAAATTGGGCGAACGACGCTTTATCGAGATTGACCGCGACAACTTCAACGAAGTACTCGCCGCCACGGCACCGCGTCTGGCCGTGCAGGTTGACAACAGCATCAGTGGCGATGGCAGCAAACTTAACGTAGAGCTGAAATTCTCCCATTTCGACGATTTCGATCCGGTCAATCTGGTCAAGCAGGTGACGCCACTGCGCCGTCTGTTCGAGGCTCGTCAGCGCCTGCGCGACCTACTCACCAAGCTCGACGGTAACGACGATCTGGACAAGTTACTGCAGGAAGTCGTGGCCAACACCGATGGCCTGCAGGAAATCAAAGCAGCTCGCCCCGAAGGCTCCGCGGAAACCGCCGAGGCCTCCGCCGAAGCCCCCGAACAGCCTGAAGAACCCCAAGCCTGATCGTCCCGAATATAAACCGGAGTAAATTGCCATGGCCGAAACAGAACCCGGCACTCAAGGCACGACCTCGACTGCCAGCTTATCCCTACTCGACCGCATCGTCGCAGAAGGCCGCATGGCCCACGACGACAGCCAGCAAGCCTATGCCCGCGACATGCTCGCGGAGTTCGCCACCCAGGTACTCGATGAAGGCATGGTGGTCGACAAAGACACCGTAGCCATGATCAACGACCGCATCGATCAGATCGATCAGTTGATCAGCGGTCAGCTCAACGAAATCCTCCATCACCCCGAGGTGAAGAAGCTCGAGGCCTCCTGGCGTGGCCTGCATTTCTTGGTGATGAACACCGAAACCAGCACCCGGCTCAAACTGCGCCTGCTCAACGTGACCCAGAAGGAGCTGTTGAACGACCTGGAAAAAGCCGTCGAATTCGACCAGAGCGTACTGTTCAAGAAGATCTACGAAGAAGATTACGGCACCTTCGGCGGGCATCCGTTTAGCGTGTTGATGGGCGACTTCGAGTTCGGTCGCCATCCGCAGGACATCGCCCTGCTGGAAAAACTCTCGAATGTCGCCGCCGCCGCTCATGCGCCCTTTCTCGCCGCCGCCAGCCCGCGTCTGTTCGACATGAGCAGCTTCACCGAACTGGCCGTACCCCGTGACCTGGCCAAGGTCTTCGAGAGCATGGAGCTGGTCAAGTGGCGGTCGTTCCGCGCCAGCGAGGATTCGCGTTACGTGTCGCTGGTGCTGCCGCATGTGCTGCTGCGTCTGCCTTACGGCCCGGAGACCCTGCCGGTGGAAGGCATGAACTATGTCGAGGACGTCAACGGCACCGACCACAGCAAATACCTGTGGGGCAATGCCGCCTGGGCGCTGACCCAACGCATCACCGATGCCTACGCCAAATACGGCTGGTGCGCGGCGATCCGTGGGGTCGAGGGCGGCGGCGCAGTCGAAGGGCTGCCGGCGCATACCTTCACCACCAGTGCCGGTGATCTGGCGCTTAAATGCCCGACCGAAGTGGCGATCACCGACCGCCGTGAGAAGGAACTCGACGGGCTGGGCTTTATTTCCCTCTGCCACAAGAAGAACAGCGACCTGGCGGTGTTCTTCGGTGGCCAGACCACCAACCTGGCGAGGACCTACAACACCGCCGAAGCCAACTCCAATGCGCGTATCTCGGCGATGTTGCCGTACGTGTTGGCGGCCTCGCGTTTCGCTCATTACCTCAAGGTAATCATGCGCGACAAGATCGGCAGCTTTATGACCCGCGACAACGTACAGACCTACCTCAACAACTGGATCGCCGACTACGTGCTGATCAACGACAACGCACCCCAGGAAATCAAGGCGCAGTACCCGCTGCGCGAAGCGCGGGTGGACGTCAGCGAAGTGGCCGGCAAGCCCGGTGCCTACCGCGCCACCGTGTTCCTACGGCCGCACTTCCAGCTTGAGGAACTGACCGCCTCGATCCGCCTGGTGGCCAACCTGCCGCCACCTGCCGCCTGATGTTGCCCGCCGGCCCCTGGCCGGCGGTTTTTCGCTCGCTTTTTTCCTCTTTTTAGATTCAGGAGCTGCACGCGATGGATGCGATTATTCTCGACCTGGGTGCCGATATTAAAGGCGACAGCCTGCTCGAAGGTTTTGCCGACAAGATCGAGCTGATGTCCTACAGCCACAACGTCGCCATGCAGGTGACCAACGACGTCAGCAACTCGGAGCGCACCTCCGGTCGTCCTCATATCGGCGAGTTCACCGTCACCAAGTTCATCGACACCTCGACCCCTACCCTCAACGAATACTGTTGCGCCGGCAAACCCATCACCGAAGCCAAGATCACCATCGGCCGTAACGCCGCCGAGGGCAGCGGGCAGATCCTCCCCTTCATCGTCTACACCCTGACCAACGTGGTGTTCTCCAACCTCAGCGTCAGCGGCGGCACGGGCGGCAAGCCAGTGGAAACCCTGTCGATGAACTTCACCAAAATCAAATGGGAGCTGACCGCGCAGAAAGACGACGGCACCAAGGAAGGCACGGCCGCGTCCACCTGGGACCTGGCCGCTAACAAGGTCGTCAAGTAAGCGGTGGTCGCACTCCGGCAACGCAGCCGGGCGCCGCTGCTCGACCGCCTGGCCTCGCAGGACGAGGCCAGGTTGGCCCAGGCAGTGGCTTTCGACCGTCAAGCGCTCAGCGAATCGGTACGCCAGGAGCTGTTGCGCCTGCTCAACACCCGGCGCTCGGTTCGCCCACGGCTCAAGCAATTGACCGTGATCGACTACGGCATCGCCGACTGGAGCGGGCTGTATGCCGACCGCAGCGACGACCGTCTCAAGCTGGCGCGGGAGATTCGCCTGGCGATTGCCCACTTTGAGCCGCGTTTGCAACTGACCGATGTCGACGTACAACCTTTGGATGGCAGCCGCCATGCCCTGCGCGTAAGGATCGCCGGGCTGCTGCGCGGCGGTAGCGAAACCTGGCCGGTGGACTTTGTAATGGATATGGCCGACGGGGTGGTGCATGAGCGATTCGATTGACGAGAAACTGCTGGATTACTACCAGCGCGAGCTGACCTGGCTGCGCCAGGCAGGTGCCGGTTTTGCCGAGCGTTACCCGAAGATCGCCAGCCGCCTGGAACTCTCTGCTGGCGAATGCCCGGATCCGCATGTCGAACGCTTGCTGGAAAGCTTCTCGCTGCTCTCCGCTCGGCTGCAACGGCGCCTTGATGACGGCTATGCGGAATTCAGCGACGCCCTGCTCGAGCAACTTTATCCCCTGGCGCTGCGGCCCTTGCCGTCCTGCGCGATTGCCCGTTTCGAACCCGATCCGAGCAAGGGCAACCTTAGCGAAGGTTATGCGCTGCCCCGCGATACCCCTTTGTTTGTCACCACCGCTACGGGCGACAGTGTGTATTTTCGCAGCGCCGCCTCTCTCACCCTGTGGCCCCTGGAGGTAGTCGGTGCGGTGCTGCTCGACACCGAAGAAACCCAGGCCCTGACCGGCGTACCCATGGCCCGCTCGGCCCTGCGCCTGAGCCTGCGCTGTACCGCCGAGGAACCCTGGAGCGCCTTGCCGATTCAGACTCTGCGCATCCATCTGGCCGGTTCGCCGGTCACCGCCGCGGTGCTCTATGACCTGCTGTGCGGCAGTGCGCTGCACACGCTATGCGGCCTGCCCGGCAATCAGCCGCGCGCTTATTCCGGGTGCCCCGAGCCGGTTGGCTTTGGCCCTGACGAGGCCCTGCTGCCGGACGAGGACGGTCTGCATCCTGGCCTGCGCCTGCTCGCCGAATACTTCGCCTGCCCGGAAAAATTCGCCTTCTTCGACCTGCCCCTGACGATTCCCGCCGACGCCGGCGAACTGCTCGACATCTATATCCTCTTCGACCGTTCGCCTACCGCCCGGCTCAGCCTGCGCCCCGAGGACATTGCCCTCGGCTGCGCGCCGGTAATCAACCTGTTCCCACGCACTTCCGAGCCGCTGCGCCCGGACGGCACCCGCAGCGAGTACCGGCTGATCGCCGATGCGTACCGCGAGAACAGCGTGGAAATTCACAGCATTCGCAATCTGCGCGCCGGCAGCGGCCAGCGTGCGCAATGGATCGCGCCTTATTACGCCTGCCAACACGGCTTGGGTGAAGGCCGGCTGTTCTGGCACGCGCGGCGTATCTCCGGGCGCAATCCGGGCCGGCATGGCACCGATATGTTGCTGAGCCTGGTCGACACCCATTTCAATCCGGCCATCGATATTCCCGATTACAGCCTCACCGCTGAACTGCTGTGCACCAACCGGCACCTGGCGGAAACCCTGCCGGCCGGCACTCGTCTGGATTTCGAACGACCCGGCCCGGTGCTGCGCGTCAGCCTGCTGCGCTCGCCCCATGCGCAGTCGTTGCCGGACCTGGGTGGCGCTTCGCGTTGGCGTCTGGTGTCGCAACTGACCCTCAATCATCTGTCGCTGGTGGAGGGCGAGCAGGCCCTGGCCGCGCTCAAGGAAATGCTCACCTTGCACAACCTGCGCGATGAGGCCGCGGCGCGGCGGCAGATCGAGGGGCTCAGCGGCATCGCCAGTGTGCGCATCGTCGAGCGGGTCGGCAGCGATGCCTGGCGCGGTTGGCGCAATGGCTTGGAAGTGCGGGTCAGCCTTGATCCGCAGCACTTCGTCGGTGCCAGCACGCTGTTGTTTTCCGGGGTGTTGGCGCATTTCTTCTCGCTTTACGCCAATACCAACCGCTTCGTGCGCACCGTGCTGCTGCTTGGCGATAAGGAGATCAAGACATGGCGTCCCCAGGTCGGCGAACCCCTGTCGCTGTAGGCCAACGCCTGCGCGACGAGCCGCAGGCATTTGAGCTGTTGCAGGCCTTGCTCTTGCTCGAACGTGGGCAGCCCAACGCCACGCCCCTGGGCCAAGGTATAGACCCGCGCCGCGAAGCCGTGCGTCTGCGCGGGCCTTTGACCCCGCTGTTCTCTGCCAGCCAGGTGGCACTGCTGGAGTATCCCGAGCAGGCTCAGCCGATCTTGAGCACCCCGGTATTCGGCCTCGGTGGCCCGGACGGTCCACTGCCTTACGCCTATCAGGAATGGCTGCAGCAGCGCGCGCGGTTGAAGGATCACGGCCCGGCGGAATTCCTCGACCTGTTCCAGCATCGCCTGCTCTCGCTGCTCTATCAGATTTTGCGCAAGTACCGGGTGGCGATTGGTTTTGTGCCGCCCGAGGAAAGCCCGGTGCAGGATCAACTGCGTGCCCTCACCGGCCTGCTGCCGCGCCCGCTGCAAGGGTGCCAGGCGATCCCCGATGGCTTGATCTTCGCCCGCACCGGGTTATTCGCTGGGGCGCGTCGCTCTCTGGCCGGTTTCGAGACCATCGTCCGCCATCATTTTGCTGTGACCGCACGCCTCGAACAATTCCTGGGTGCCTGGCGTGAGATACCCGTTGCCAGCCGCAGTTGTCTGGGCCGCCCAGGACGCAACCTGCAACTAGGCGTGAGTGCGGTGGCCGGCAAGCGAGTCTGGGACGAGCACGCCGGCGTGCGCATCGTGCTCGGCCCGCTGAATGCCCAGCGCTACCCGACATTTCTGCCGGACGGTGCCGCCCATGGCCAACTGGCGGCGCTGGCCGCGTTCTACTTCGGCCCGGATCTGGACTGCTCACTGCGCCTGTTGGTCAGTGAAACCTCAGGCCTGACCCTGAGTCGCCAAGCGCCGCCGCGGGCGGCCTGGAATACCTGGCTGGAGCGTGAGCCAAAGCGTCATCAACGCCACATCGATACGCGCCTCACCACCGCGGGGAGTGCCTGACAATGGATCTCGGAACCCTGGTCACCCGACTTAATGGCGACTGCCGCCGCGCCCTGGAGCGCGCCGCCCAGCGCTGCATGCAACGCAGCCACCACTATGTGGAAATCGAGCACGTACTGCTCGAGCTGCTGGATATCGAAGGCGGCGACCTGGCCTGGTTGCTACCGCGCTTCGGCCTGGAGCGCGATGCCCTGGCCGCGGAAATCAACCTGGCGCTGGAACTGTTCAAGGGTGGTTGCACCCGCACCCCGGCGTTCTCCAATCAGGCTGTGGGGCTGCTGGAAGATGCGGTGCTGCAAGCCAGCATGCAGAACCAGCAGAGCGTGCGTTCCGGCTTGCTGCTGCTGGCCTTGCTGGAGCGCGACGAACGCCGCGCGCTGCTGCTCAACAGCGCCTCCTCGCTGCTGCGCATTCCTCGCGAGGCGTTGCGCAGCAACTTGCAGGAGTGGTGCGCGAGCTCCCGTGAAAGTGTTGCCGTCGGCGCAGCCAAACCGGGCAAAGCCACCAAGGCCGGTGCCGAGCCATCGCTGCTGGAGCAGTTCACCCAGGATCTTACCGAGGACGCGCGCAACGGCCGCATCGATCCCATAGTCGGGCGTGACGGCGAGATTCGTCAGTGCATCGATATCCTCCTGCGCCGCCGGCAGAACAACCCGATCCTGGTCGGCGCTCCTGGGGTCGGTAAAACCGCAGTGGTCGAGGGTTTGGCCCTGCGCATTGCCGCCGGCGATGTGCCACCGCCGCTCAAGGACGTCAGCGTGCGGGTGCTCGACCTCGGGCTGTTGCAGGCGGGTGCTGGGGTCAAAGGCGAATTCGAGCAACGCCTCAAGGGCGTGATCGAGGGGGTGCGCAGCTCAGAGAAGCCGATCATTCTGTTTATCGACGAGGCCCATACCCTGGTAGGTGCCGGTGCCGCCGAAGGTCAGAGCGACGCCGCCAACCTGCTCAAGCCGGCGCTGGCCCGTGGCGAGCTGCGCACTGTCGCCGCCACTACCTGGTTGGAATACAAAAAGTACTTCGAGAAAGACCCGGCGCTGACCCGGCGCTTCCAGCTGGTGCAAGTGGAAGAGCCGGACGAAGCCACCGCCGTGGACATGCTGCGTGGCGTCGCTGCCAAACTGGAACAGCACCACGGCGTACAGGTGCTGGATGCGGCTATCCACGACGCGGTAAAGCTCTCCCATCGTTATATCTCCGGCCGCCAGCTGCCGGACAAAGCCATCAGCGTGCTGGACACTGCCTGCGCCCGTGTTGCTCTGGCCCAGCACGATGTGCCGCCGCAGCTGGAAAGTCTGCGCCACCGCCAGGTTGCGGTGCAGGACGAACTCGATCGGCTCAAGCGCGAACAGGCCACCGGCCTCGACCATGGTCCGCGCCTCGGCGAGCTGGACAGCGAGACTCTCGACAACGCGCAGAGCATTCGCGAACTGGAAAGCCGCTGGGTTGAAGAGCGCGAGGCGGTGCGCGAACTGCTGAATGCACGTCGCGAACTGCTGGCGCTGAGCGAAAGCGCCGACGCGGTCAATCCGGGCAAGGAACTGGATAGCCGTATTGACCAACTGGCCGCCGAACTCGCGCGCCTCGAAAGCGGCCTGGAAGCCATTCGCCAGGACGATCCGCTGGTGCCCGAACAGGTGGACTCGAAGATAGTCGCCGCGGTGATCGCCGGCTGGACCGGCATCCCGGTGGGCAAGATGCTCGCTGACGAAGCCCACGCCGTGCGCACCCTCGGCCAGCGCATGGGCCAGCGGGTGATGGGCCAGGACGTCGCCCTCGGCACCATCGCCCAGCGCATCCAGGCCTACCGCGCCGGCCTTACCGACCCGGCCAAACCGGTTGGCGTATTTCTGTTGGTCGGCCCCACCGGCGTTGGCAAAACCGAAACCGCCTACGCCCTGGCCGACGCCCTGTACGGCGGCGAGCGCAATTTGATTAGCATCAACCTTTCCGAATACCAGGAAGCCCACACCGTCAGCCAACTCAAGGGCGCGCCGCCCGGCTACGTCGGTTACGGCAGCGGCGGCGTGCTCACCGAAGCGGTGCGGCGCAGACCCTATTCGGTGGTGCTGCTCGACGAAATAGAAAAGGCCCACCCCGATGTGTTGGAAGCCTTCTACAACGTCTTCGACAAAGGCGTGATGGAAGACGGCACTGGCCTGGTGGTGGACTTCAAAAACACCGTGATGCTCGCCACCAGCAACGTCGGCGCCGAACTTATCCTCGACACCCCGCCCGAACAGATCGGCAGCGATGCCTTCAACGCGCAACTGCGCCAGGTATTGCTGCACAGCTTTCGCCCGGCATTTCTCGCGCGCATGACCGTAGTGCCCTTCGGCAACCTCGACGACAGCACCCTGGAAAATATCGTCAAGGCCAAACTCGGCAAACTTCGCGCCCGCTACAAGGCCGCCACCGGCAAACACTTCGACTTCGACCCCGGCATCGTCCAGGCGGTACTGGCCAAATGCAGCTCGGCGGGGGTGCGGGATATCGAGAATGTGTTGATGACGGAAGTGGCGGGGAAGTTGGCGGAGTGGGTGTTGGAGTAGGCCAAATAAGCGCACACCTGATGCCTTCTCAAAGGCAAGTCGTTAGAGCCATGACATGAGATTAAAACAATGAAGATCACATACACCTATTATCGTTATGACGGTGCTGCTCCCGGAGGCAATAACTATTGTTCAAACCATCACATCCTCCCGTATCACTTGATGTATCTTATAGGAATATTTTGTATAGCTCTTACAAAAAAGAAGGAAGAGACTGATCAATATTCTTATTACGAAAAATTACTCGCTATTGCCCCCAACGCAGGAAATTTGGACAACTTGATAGAACAGGTGAAGGTCACCGATAACTTCGAGTATACATTCCCCAAAGATCAACTCGCACTGAACACCACAACTGGAGTCATCGGTAACACTAATCTCTATCTAGGCGACGTGGTAGGTGGCATTAGCTGGAATAGGTATAATATCTTCAAAGGGCCGCGCGGCTTATCGAGAAATGATGACCCATCTCAGCTTGGAGAAAAGACGAGACCAGAAAGTTTTCCAGCGAAGCGCTGGGAAAAATTAATCTCATTGCTAAAGATGTATTCAACAATTGGCAAGAAAAGTGCTGCGACCCAAGGCGAAACCGTCACCTATGTTGTTTCCTATCCATTGGCAAAGCAAATTGTCCAGTTCTTCCTTGATAACATAACTCCTGCAACGCCATGTCATCAGACACTTGTTAGCGATTGGGTCTTGGTTGACCAAGCCAAAAAAAAGTATAAATGCTGCGTCGATTTAAAGAACGTCGAAAAATACCACAAGATTGCCATTAGCACCGAATCAAGAGACAAAATATTTGCAGACCTCCTTTTTGAGTGCAAAGATTCTTCCGCGCTTGTAAATGATGTTTATTTCACGATCATCAAAGTAGATCGATCGACAGGTAAGATATTTGCCATAAAACGTAGCGGGGAACCTCCATCCGAAAATCTTAGTCAGCAATTCGAACCGCTGTTTGCTACTTACTGAACGGAAGGTGGATAGATTTATTTTTGTGAGAGAGAAAATAAATCCGTCACGTTTTGTGGCTCTTTCCCTCAAGTATTTTGTAGAGTGGCGTTGAATAAATAAAAGAAATTTATTATGCAAGAAAATATCTGTCTATAAAATTAACGACCAATTCGGAGATACCTATGCCTCATATCAGTGCGGCGGCTGGCCTCAACCGGGAACTCGCTAGAGAGCTTGCGATGTCATGTATCTACCAATTTGCTGATATTCGAGGTCCAGGAAATGGCGTTGGTAACGGCTCCTGTTGCGCTAGTGTCAAGTTACTCGCTGCGACTGCAGAGGGTGTAGCTGATTATAGGTTCGGACAAAGTCAGGCTCATTTACTCGACGCTGATGCGGTTCAGGCGGGAGGACTTTTCAACCCGCAACACCATGCTGAACGACAAGCACACAACGCCGGAGTTTTAGCTGGCGGCTATCACCCCTATATGTTTGTAGAGTTACCCCCCTGTGCGGGATTAAATGGTTGTGCGGCATGGTGCTTAGCAACAATACCTGGGGTAACTGTATGGTGGCTCTATCCAGACACGCCGACCATGAATGCCGCCCATGCGGCTGGAACAGTGGCCCAATTCACCGCGTTGAATATCGCACTTCCCTAATAACTGTAAGATTTACGCGGATTTTATAGAGAACATTGTTTTAAAAAATAGAAAGCAATATAGGATTGATATCATCTATAACCAAGGACCAATACATTTATGTCAAATGCTAGCCGCCCAGGCGGCCCTCTAACCTTTCCACACTTTCCAGTATCGTCTCAGACATTATTACCAAGCAGCCTTTGAATGACGCTGAGCAGAGCTTGCTTGCGATTCTTGATCCGTCTGGAGCGGGGGAATATTAAAATTTAACGGTATTTGATCATGCTGAAAGAAATACTTGAACAAAGAAACAAACATCTGAGGCCAACAAATATTCCCAATGCTCATGTTGGTGTAGTAAGTTTTAATCTAGACTCTGATGTCATGGAAGGTGTGCTTGCTGCTATGCCGGGCAATTCTCACAGCGCATATTATCTTCCATGGGATCCTGATACCGGGTATTTCATTGATCTTCCTGATCCTCCAGTAGGGCAAAATCCTCGTTTATTCTTAACTGCAAATTTGAGTGGTTGTTGTGTAGGCGTGCAAAATTTTGGTGGTTTCATCAGGGTTCGGCACTACAATTTATACACTTCGGGAAATCAGAATCCGGTTTTCTCCCAGGATGATTTTTTTCGCTATGGCACTAATGTGTCTTGGTTACTGCCCGCAGATAAATACAATGTCATCGCAATTAATCGGGCATCACCGTATACCCATGGTGGGCCTTACGCCGAGGCGGTACTATGGGGGGAATATGTCACTAGGTCATGGCCTTTCACGTCTAAGTGGCATTTTTATTATCAGAATGGGAGCTCTGATACAGCGATTCATGAGCTTAATTATCAATAAGTGCCGGGAAATTTGTTAATCACCAAACAGCTCCTAAAGGAGTTTTATGCCCCGCCCCACCGACACCACCACCAGCCTGTCCCTCACCGCCACGGCGTTGACCGATCTCTATCCGCAGCAGCTTTCCGGCGAGGAGGCGTTGAACAGTCTCGGCAGCCTGACCCTGCACGGTTACAGCGCCACCGCCCTGACCATGGCCGATGCGGTGGCGTCGCACCTGACTGCCACCCTGCATAACGACGCCATGCTGCGCCCGCTCGATGCGCTTTGTGCGGAGATTCGTCAGTTGCCCGGCGATGCCACGGCCGAACGTTATAGCCTGCTGTTGCGGCCCTGGCTCTGGTGGTTGACCCTGGCCAGCAATAACCGGGTGTTCCAGAACCTGGCGACCAGCGACATCGTCACCAGCATCTTCGACGAGCACGGTTTCAGCGACTATGAGCTGCAGCTGACCGGCAGTTACACGCCGCGCGAGTATTGCGTGCAGTACGGCGAGACGGATTTCGCCTTTGTCTCGCGGCTGCTGGAGGAGGAAGGCATTTTCTGGTTCTTCACCCATGCCGACGGCGCGCACACGCTGGTGCTGGGCGATAGCAACGAGGCATTTCCGCCGTGCCCGAACGCCACCACCATCGCCTACCTCGGCCAGCAGATGGGCGGGCGTGAGTTGCATGGCATTCGCTCGGGGCAGATCTGCCGGCAGGCGGTGTCCGGGGTCTACCGCGCCACCGATTACGAGTTCACCACGCCGACCACTTCGCTCTATGGCCAGGCTGAGGCAGTTGCCGGACCCTTGTCGGTGTATGAGCATCCCGGCGGCTATACCGCCAAGGCCCGTGGCGACGCCCTCGGCACGCTGCGGGTAAATGCGCTGCGCAGCCAGGAAAGCCGCTTTGTCGGCGAGAGCGATTGTCGCTGGCTGGTGCCGGGGCACAGCTTCACCTTGAGCGGCCATGAGGACGACACGGCGAATATCGAATGGGTGGTGACCAAGGTCAGCCACGAGGCCGACCACAGCAGTTACCGCAACCGTTTCGAGGCGATCCCCAAAAGCACCAGCTACCGCCCGCCGCGCAGCACGCCCAAGCCGCGCATGCACACCCAGACCGCCAAAGTGGTCGGCAAGGCCGGCGAGGAAATCTGGACCGACAAATATGGCCGGATCAAGATCCAGTTCCCCTGGGACCGCACCGGCGCCAACAACGAAACCAGCTCCTGCTGGGTGCGCGTGGTGCTGCCCTGGAGCGGCAAGGGTTTCGGTATGCAATTTATCCCGCGTATCGGCCAGGAGGTGATAGTCACCTTTATCGATGGCGACCCGGACCGGCCGCTGGTCACCGGCTGCGTGTACAACGGCGATAACGCGCTGCCTTATGCGCTGCCGGCCAACCAGACCCAGTCCGGAATCAAGACCAACTCCAGCAAAGGTGGCGGCGGCTTCAACGAGCTGCGCTTCGAGGACAAGAAGGACAGCGAGGAGGTGTTCCTGCAGGCGCAGAAGGACCTCACTATCAAGGTGCTCAACGACACCACCGCTACAGTCGGCCACGACGAAACCCTCACGGTGCAGAACGACCGCACCCGCACGGTGAAGGAGGGCGACGAGACCGTCACCTTGGAGAAGGGCAAGCGCACGGTGACCATCAAGACCGGCAGCGATACCCTGGATGTGAAGGACACCCGCACCCTCACGGTCGGCGGCGACCAGACCCACAGCACCGGCGGCAACTACGAGCACAAGGTCACCGGCAACTACGAGCTGACCGTGGATGGCAACCTGACCATCAAGGTCAGCGGCAACCTGACCCTGCAAAGCGGCGGCGACCTCATCGCCAAGAGCGACTCCAATCTCACCAACCAGGCCGCCGCCGCGCTGACCAATAAAGCTGGCACCGCATTGACCAATCAGGCTGGTACTACTCTGGACAACAAGGCCGGCACCACTCTGACCAACAACGGCGGCGTCAGCCTGATCAACAAGGCCAGCGCCGAGCAGACGGTGGACGGTGGCGGCATGCTGACCATCAAAGGCGGCCTGGTGCAGGTGAACTGATGACGAGCGATCCGTATAAACAAGCAAAGGCGTTGGCGTGAGCGGCAGCAACGGCACCTTCAACCTGCACCGTGGCGAGCGCCAGGTGCGCGGCACCCTGCACGACGGCGCCCTGGACGGGCCGCTGCGCGTCGACGAGGACGGCCGGCCGCAAGCCAGCCTGAGCTACCGTCAGGGCGTGCTGCACGGCCCTTACGTGTTGCTTTACCCCAACGGCAAAGCCTCGGCGCGGATGAATTATCACAACGGCAAACTGGAAGGCCTGGCGACCTACTACGCGCCAGAGGGTTGGGTGCAGCGCCAGGCCAACTACCGCGCCGGGTTACTGCACGGCGAGGCGAAAACCTTCTTCGCCGACGGCACCCTGTTCGAGTTGCAGCACTACCACGCCGGCGAGCTGCACGGCTTGCAACAGCGCTTTCATCCCGACGCCAAGTTGGCCTGGCGGCAGCTGTTCCAGCAAGGACAGATCGCCGAGCCCGGGCAGCGCTTCGGCGGCGATGGGCGACCGTTGGACGAAGAGGGTAAACCTATCTCGCGCCTGGCTTGGTGGTGGCGCCGGTTGACTCAGGCCCCGGAGGCTTGATGACGGGATTGAGCGCGATGGCTATCGCTGTGCTCGACGTCATCCTATGGTCGGCTGCGGCTGCGGCTGCGGCTGCGGCTGCGGCTACGGAATCAGCATCTGCACCTGGCCGGGGTAGGTGATGGTGATTACTCCGGCGTAGCTGCACATCAGCGTGCAGTTGGCGTCCAGCGCCGGCATTTTGCCGATCAATACTGTGGTTGCGCCGGGTATCCAGGGGCTGGCAGTGGCTGGTATGCAGGGCATCGGCGTCAAGGCACCGAGGGCGGCGGCGGTGGCGGCCGCTACCATGGGGTTGGCTAGGCTCTGGCACATGCCGAAGGTGCCGACGTTGACCATCGGGATGTAATCCATGATGTTCGCCGCCGGCATGCCGGCGACCATAGTGCAGTTCGCGGGCAGCACATTGAGCACCGCCGGGGCGACGCCAAAGCTGCATTTCAGCGTGGCACCGGAGCAGACTTGCGGGCAACCCATGTTTTTCTCCTTGGTAGGCGATCTTTGCCTAAGAAGCCTAGCAGGCTGCCAAATAAAGTGACGCAACGCGCCCCGGGGCGGCTTTTGTCGGGGCAGTGCACCAAGACAACGGCACCGATATTCACCTTGGTTAGAAAACAATCCTGCTGGGTCTGTAACGCACTTGCGCTTTGTCGCTCTAGTTGAATGCGGGCATACAAAACACCTTTCGACCGGTTCAATCAGGCTACCGAGGATTACTCCGTGACTACCAAGGCCGCTGCCCCCTGTTCCCCGGCCTGACCAGCAGCGGCGCTGTGGCAGAAGAAGCCAAATCCCACCTTCAATGCATAACGTGGCCAGCGTCTTTTGTCTTACCATGCCGGCTCTACCCCGTTGCGAGCCGCGCATGTCTGCCTTTCTGCTGCGTTACCGCGTTGCCTTGATCGTGCTGCTGATCGGCGTCGGTCTGCTGGGCAGCATCTGGCTGGCCGGACGTTATGCCGAGCAGCGCGCCTGGGAGCTGCGCAGCCAGGAGGCGCAGGGCCAGCTGCAGCTCTACGCGCAATCGCTGCATACCCTGGTCGAGCGCTTCCGTTCGGTGCCCGAGGTGCTGGCTCTGGACAGCGATATCCGCTCGCTGCTGCGCGCCCCGGATGATCGCCTGCTGCGCAAAAAGCTCAATCAGCGCCTGGAGCAACTCAACGCCGCAGCGGGCTCCACCGTGCTCTACCTGCTCGACAGCCAGGGCGAAACCCTGGTGGCGAGCAACTGGCGCGACTGGAGCAGTTTCGTCGGCAACAACTACGCCTTTCGCCCGTATTTTCAGGATGCCGTGCGCCAGTCTGCCGGGCGTTACTTCGCGGTGGGGGTGACCACCGGGATACCCGGTTATTTCCTTTCCCACGCGGTGCTCGATGAAGCTGGCACGCTGCTCGGCGTGCTGGTGGTCAAGCTTGAACTGGAGGAGCTGCAGCGCGAATGGGCCAGCCAGTCCGGGGTGTTGCTGGTGGCCGACAGCTACTCGGTGGTGATCCTCAGCAACAAGCCGGCCTGGCGTTTTCGCGTGTTGAGCGAGCTGAGCGAGCAGGCTCGCGCCGAGCTGGTGGAAGTGCGCAAGTATGCCGAACAGGCCCTGCAGCCTTTGCCCAGCACCCTGCGGCGGCAGATTGATGCCGACAGCCAGTGGCGGCGGGTAGAGGGCCCGGATGGCCCGCGTGATTACCTCTGGCAGCGCCTGGCCCTGGAGGGCGAAGGCTGGACCCTGCACCTGCTGATCGAGCCGCAGACCCTGGTCGACAGCGTGCGCAGCTACCGTCTGGCCGCCGCCGGGGTGTGGATGACCCTGGCCTTTCTGCTGCTGTTTCTCGCCCAGCGGCGCAAGAACCAGCGCCTGCAGGCTGGTATCCGCGAGCGCCTGGAGCGCGAAGTGGCGCTGCGCACCGCGGAATTGCGCGAGGCCCAGGAAGGCCTGGTGCATGCGGCGAAGATGGCCGCCCTGGGGCAGATGTCGGCGGCCATGGCCCATGAAATCAACCAACCGCTGACCGCCATGCAGATGCAACTGGGCAGCCTGCGCCTGCTGCTCGACAGTGGTCGCCAGGCCGATGTGCGCGAGGGCCTGCAGCGTATCGACGGGCTGCTGCAGCGCATGGCCGGGCTTACCGGACACCTGAAAACCTTCGCCCGCAAGAGCCCGGCGGGCCTTAGCGAACGCTTGCGCCTGAGCGATGTGCTGGAGCAGGCCCTGCAACTGCTGGCCCCGCGCATACGCAGTGAACATGTCGAACTGCACTGCGAGATCGAGGGCGAGGCCATGGTTCTTGGCGACGCCATCCGCCTCGAACAGGTGCTGCTCAACCTGCTGCACAACGCCCTGGATGCCATGGCGTCCGCCGAGTCGCGGCAGTTGCATATCCGTATCCAGCGCCAGGCCGACACCTGCCTGCTCAGCGTCGCCGACAGCGGCGGCGGCATCGCCGCCGAGGCGCTGGCGCATGTCTTCGAACCCTTCTTCACCACCAAGCCGGTGGGCGCGGGGCTGGGCCTGGGCCTGGCGGTGTCCTACGGTATCGTGCGCGAACTGGGCGGCAGCCTGGAGGCGGCCGATGGCGAGCAGGGCGCGGTATTTACCTTGCGCTTGCCGGCGGCGTCGTAAGCGTACTCGGTCGCGTAGGGTGCGCCGTGCGCACCGGCTAACGCATGCCACCAGCCTGCTGGTGCGCACAGCGCACCCTACAAAATACCAAGGCAGTTACACTGCCGCCGATTGATCAGGAGGTGATATGACCGGGCAAGTGATAGTCGTCGACGATGAAGCGGCAATCCGTGAGGCCGTGCAGCAGTGGCTGGAGTTGTCCGGTCTGCATGTGCGCAGTTGCGCCAGCGCGGCCCAGGCCCTGGCGCTCATCGACCGCGACTTTGCCGGTGTGGTGGTCAGCGATGTGCGCATGCCCGGTACCGATGGCCTGCAGCTGCTGGACAAGCTGCTGGAGCTGGATCGCGACCTGCCGGTGATTCTGGTCACCGGTCACGGCGATGTACCCATGGCGGTGCAGGCCCTGCGCCAGGGGGCCTACGACTTTATCGAAAAGCCCTTTACCCCCGAGCGTCTGCTCGACAGCGTGCGCCGCGCCCTGGACAAGCGCCGCCTGGTCTGTGAGAACCGCCAGCTGCGCGAGCAGTTCGCCCGCAAGGACCATATCGAAGCGCAACTGCTTGGCGTATCAAAGCCGATGGAAAACCTGCGCCGGCAGATCCTTGAGCTGGCCGGCACCTCGGTGAATATCCTTCTGCGCGGCGACACCGGCAGCGGCAAGGAACGGGTTGCGCGTTGCCTGCACGATTTCAGCAGCCGCGCCGGCAAGCCGTTTGTCGCGCTGAACTGCGCGGCGATTCCCGAGCATCTGTTCGAAAGCGAGCTGTTCGGCCATGAAAGCGGGGCCTTTACCGGCGCTCAGGGCAAGCGCATCGGGCGGATCGAACACGCCGATGGCGGCACCCTGTTTCTCGACGAGGTGGAAAGCCTGCCCCTGGCCCAGCAGGTCAAACTGCTGCGTGTGTTGCAGGAGAAAACCCTGGAGCGCCTGGGCTCGAACAAGAGCATCCGGGTCGATCTGCGGGTTATCAGTGCGGTCAAGCCGGACCTGCTCGACGAGGTCAAGGCCGGGCGTTTTCGCGAGGACCTGTATTACCGCTTGAATGTCGCCAGCCTGCGTATTCCACCGCTGTGCGAGCGTCGCGAGGACATCCCCCTGCTGTTCGAACACTTTGCCCAGCAGGCCGCGCAGCGCAATCAAAGGGAAATGCCTGCCCTGCCGCCCGGCGAGCTGGCGCGGCTGCTCGGGCATGACTGGCCGGGCAATGTGCGTGAGCTGATCAATGCCGCCGAGCGCCATGCCCTGGGCTTGAGTGGCGGGGTGGAGAGCGCCGCGGGTGCGCCGCTGCAATCTTTGGCCGAGCAGATGGAAGCCTTCGAGGCGCAGTGCCTGCACCGTGCCCTGCAGCATTGTCAGGGCAATATCGCCGAGGTCATGGCGCTGCTGCAGCTGCCGCGGCGCACCCTTAACGAGAAGATGCAGCGCCATGGTCTGCAGCGCAGCAGCTATCGCACGGCCGGTAGCAGCGACGAGGATTGAAAGCTCGCGTACAGCTCGTAGCCCGCATAAGCCTTAGCGCAATCCGGGGTCGCAGCTCCCGGATTGCGCTGCGCTTATCAGGGCTACGGTGATCTAGTCGGCGAAATTTCGCTTATCTAAGTTTTTTCACCGGCGGGTTTCCGCTTACCACAGCCGCCAGACTGGCCGCACTGATCAGGTTAAAGGCTCTAGCACGGGCTTTTCTCTCACTGGCACGGCATCTGCTATAGCTCTTGTCAGCCACGCGCTTAATTGCCGCGGGCAGCATAAGAAAGACAAGAGGTTAGCCCCATGAACTGCCAAGCATCCCCAGCGAGCCACGCTCGCCCAGCTGCACAACGCCACCTCTTGCGTGCACGGTTTCGGCCGGGTGCGGGCACTTGTCTCTTTCAGCCATTCAGCTAGCCAAGGCGCGGCTTTGCCACTCGGGCGAGGCATAGCGTCTACAGTGAAAACCTCTGCAATAACAACAACGACGGAGATTGATCCATGCGAATGACCAAACGACTCAGCCTGTTTGCCGCTGCTGCGGCCTTTACTGCCAGCACCGCGGTCCTGGCCGCCCCGACCTTTATCAATATCCTCACCGGCGGCACCAGCGGCGTGTACTACCCGATCGGCGTCGGTCTGTCGCAGCTGTACAGCACCGGCATCGACGGTTCGAAGACCTCGGTACAAGCCACCAAAGCCTCGGTGGAAAACCTCAACCTGTTGCAAAGCGGCCGCGGCGAGCTGGCCCTGGCCCTGGGTGATTCGGTGGCCGACGCCTGGAACGGCGTGGAAGATGCCGGCTTCAAGACCCCGCTGAAAAAGCTGCGTGCCATCGCCGGCACCTACCCTAACTACATCCAGATCGTTGCCAACAAGGAATCCGGCATCAACACCCTGGCCGACCTCAAGGGCAAGCGCATCTCCGTCGGCGCACCGAAGTCCGGTACCGAGCTGAATGCTCGCGCCATCTTCAAGGCCGCCGGCCTGAGCTATGAAGACATGGGCAAGGTCGAGTTCCTGCCTTATGCCGAGTCGGTCGAGCTGATCAAGAACCGCCAGCTGGATGCCACCCTGCAGTCCTCGGGTCTGGGCATGGCCGCGATCCGCGACCTGGCCGCTACCCTGCCGATCAACTTCGTCGCCATCCCGGCCGAAATCACCGCCAAGATCGACAACGCCGCCTATCAGGCTGCCTCGATCCCGGCCGGTACCTATGACGGTCAGGACAGCGATATACCGACCGTGGCCATCCAGAACATCCTGGTCAGCCATGACGGCGTGTCCGAGGAAGTGGCCTACCAGATGACCAAACTGATGTTCGACAACCTCGAGCGCCTGGGCAACGCCCACTCGGCGGCCAAGGACATCAAACTGGAAGGCGCGGCCAAGGACCTGCCGATCCCGCTGCATCCGGGTGCCGAGCGCTTCTACAAGGAAGTCGGCGCGCTGTAAGGCTGCCGAAGGGTTGGCTGCGTAGGATGGGTCGGGCCGCGCAGGTTGAGCATCGCGATACCTGCGCGGCCCGACCCATGCTGCACGGTTTGAGTTCGTAGGATGGGTGCAACCCATCACAACAGGTCGATGGGTTGCACCTACGCGGCCCGACCCATCCTACGGGCCAGCGCCAACCTCCATAGAGCTACGAATAAAACCGGCGTGCAGGGCACGGCAGGTTTTGTTGGCGACTCTTGTGCTATCGACGTTGTAACGAGGGTGTGACCTTCATGAGTGAGCAAAACCAAGGCCTCGCCGCCAATCCTGGCGACTGGCCAAAAGCGCTGTTCTATGTCGCGCTGCTGTTTTCCATCTTCCAGATCATCACCGCGGCCTTTCACCCGGTGTCCAGCCAGATCCTGCGGGCTGTACATGTCGGCTTTCTGCTGCTGGTGGTGTTTCTCTGCTTTCCCGCCCGTGGCAAGGACCAGCCCTGGCAGCCGATGGCCTGGCTACTCGGTCTGGCCGGCATGGCCACGGCGTTCTACCAGTGGTATTTCGAAGCGGATCTGATCCAGCGCTCGGGTGATTTGACCAGCAGCGATATGGTCGTCGGCCTGGTGCTGATCGTGCTGGTGTTCGAAGCCGCGCGACGGGTGATGGGCATCGCCCTGCCCTTTATCTGCGCGCTGTTTCTGGTCTACGGCCTGTTCGGCCAGTACCTGCCGGGCGACTTGATGCACCGCGGTTATGACATCGACCAGATCGTCAACCAGCTGTCATTCGGTACCGAAGGGCTGTACGGCACGCCGACCTATGTATCGGCCACCTATATCTTCCTGTTTATCCTGTTCGGTGCCTTCCTCGAACAGGCCGGGATGATCAAGCTGTTTACCGATTTCGCCATGGGCCTGTTCGGCCACAAACTCGGCGGCCCGGCCAAGGTCTCGGTGGTGTCGTCGGCGCTGATGGGCACCATCACCGGTTCGGGCGTGGCCAACGTGGTCACCACCGGCCAGTTCACCATCCCGCTGATGAAGCGTTTCGGCTACAAACCGGCGTTTGCCGGCGGCGTGGAAGCGACGTCCTCCATGGGCAGCCAGATCATGCCGCCGATCATGGGCGCGGTGGCCTTTATCATGGCCGAAACCATCAACGTGCCGTTCTTCGAGGTGGCCAAGGCCGCGTTGATTCCGGCCCTGCTGTATTTCGGCTCGGTGTTCTGGATGGTCCATCTGGAAGCCAAGCGCGCCAACCTGCGCGGCCTGCCCAAGGACGAGTGCCCGAACCCCTGGGCCGCGGTCAAGCAGCGCTGGTACCTGCTGATCCCGCTGTTTGTGCTGATCTACCTGCTGTTCTCCGGGCGCACGCCGCTGTTCTCCGGGATGGTCGGCCTGGCCCTGACCGCCATCGTGATTCTCGGCTCGGCGATCATCCTGCGGGTGTCGTCCAAGGTCATGCGCTTCGCCTTCTGGATTGCTCTGGGCGTGCTCTGCGCCGGCTTCTTCCAGCTCGGCATCGGCGTGGTGTTTGGCGTGGTGGCGCTGCTGGTGGCGATCTGCTGGTTCGTCAAAGGCGGCCGCGACACCTTGACCATCTGCCTGCACGCGCTGGTCGAAGGCGCGCGCCATGCGGTGCCGGTGGGTATCGCCTGCGCCCTGGTTGGGGTGATTATCGGCGTGGTGTCGCTGACCGGTGTGGCTTCGACCTTCGCCGGTTATATCCTCGCCATCGGCCAGGACAACCTGTTCCTCTCGCTGATCCTCACCATGCTCACCTGCCTGGTGCTGGGCATGGGTATCCCGACCATTCCCAACTACATCATCACCAGCTCGATTGCCGCACCGGCGCTGCTGGAGCTGGGCGTGCCGCTGATCGTCTCGCATATGTTCGTGTTCTATTTCGGCATCATGGCCGACCTCACCCCACCGGTGGCGCTGGCCTGTTTCGCGGCCGCACCGATTGCCAAGGAGAGCGGCCTGAAGATCAGCCTCTGGGCAATTCGTATCGCCGTGGCCGGCTTCGTGGTGCCGTTTATGGCGGTGTACGAACCGGCGCTGATGCTGCAGGGCGATAGCCTGCTGGCCACGCTCTATGTGGTGGCCAAGGCGCTGCTGGCCATCGGCATCTGGGGCGTGGTGTTTACCGGCTACCTGCAGGCCAAACTGAGCTGGTGGGAGCGGGCGCTGGGCTTTGCTGCCGGTGCCAGCCTGATTCTGGCCACACCCATGAGTGACGAGATCGGCTTCGCCCTGGCGGCGCTGTTTATCGCCCAGCACTTCTGGCGTGCCCATCGTGCTCAGGTGGCTACCGCGTGATCGGCCTGTGCCTGGGTTTGGCTGGCTCGGTATGGGCAGAAGTGCCCACGCCCAGCTTCACCCTGGCCTGGACGCACACCATCGAGAAAATTCGTTGGGAAGAGGATTACCGCGTTACGCCTGAGGGATTGCTCCTCGGCGAGGCGCGGGTCAAGGGTTCCGGGGCCGGTATGGAGATTCCAGACGGTGCCGAACTGCGCGAGGGCAGCTGGCATTACCAGCGTCAGCTACCACCCTTGCAACCACTGCGTTTGGGGCGAACCCCCGAGGCGGGGGATTATCAACTGTGTTTCAACCAGCGTTGCCACTCGATGAGTGAATGGCTTGGCCCGCCACAAGCGACCCAGCCGGCGTTGGAACTCTGGAGCTGTGAGCAAAGCTCCCCGGCCGCCTCGGCGGCAGGCCAGGACGACGGCTAACCCCGCGTTCGCTCCCGGGGCCACAAGCCTTGGTGTTGAAAGAGGAGAACCCCCATTTGGCCCAGCCGGTGGGGGTTTTGTTCGTTATGGCGCGGATTTCTGCCAGCTCGGCCTTGGGGCAGAGCCTTGCTTATGGTTTGGGGCTGGTTATCTTGGCTCGTCTGGCGGGCCACTCCCCGATTTTCGTGATTACAGAGCAGGAAGCCGATGAGTTACACCACCTATTACCTGGAAATGCACAACTCCGAGCAGATCCGCGCCAAGCCGCTGCCGGCGGATTTGAGTGTTGTCGAATGCGCGCACAAGCAGTTTCAGCTCAACCGCTTTCTCTACCAGCTGGTCGGTGAAGCCTGGCAGTGGACGGAGAAGCTGGAGTGGAGCGATGCGCAGTGGCGTGAGCTGATCAAGCAGCCCAATCACCGCACCTGGGTGGCTTATCACCAGGGCGCAATTGCCGGTTACTACGAGCTGCTGCGCGATGCCGAGGGCGCGGTGGAGATTCTCTATTTCGGTTTGGCCGAGGCCTTCTTCGGTCAGGGTTTTGGCGGCCCGTTGCTCACCCATGCCCTGCAATCCGCTTGGGCCTGGCCGAGCACCACGCGGGTCTGGGTGCACACCTGCACCCTCGATCACCCCAGCGCCCTGGCCAATTACCAGGCCCGCGGCCTGCAGATCTACCGCGAGGAAGTCACCCCGTAGGGTGCGCCGCGTGCACCGGGTTTTCCCCTGGCCGTGTCTGGCCGCTTGTGCCTCGGCTGCGCACGGGGTTGTAGGGCGCGCTACGCTTGCAGGGTCGCAAACTCACTTCAGGAGCCGATCATGCGCCGCGTCCTTAGCAACCCCCTGCTACTCAGCCTCTGCCTGTTGCCCGCCCTGGCCAGCGCGGTGGATATCCAGCCCGGCCTGTGGGAAATCAGCTCGAACAATATGCAGGTCGATGGCCAGGCGGTGCCAGGTATGGAGACGATGCTCGCGCAGATGAAAAACCTGCCCCCCGAGCAGCGCCAGATGATGGCCCAGCAAGGCGTGCAACTGGGCGACAAGGGCGTGCGCGTGTGCATGAGCGAAGCGCAGATCAAGGCTCAGCAGATACCCATGCAAGACCCCAAATCAGGCTGTAGCCATGAAGTCACCGAGCGCAGCGCCGAGCTGTGGAAGTTCCGTTTTAGCTGCCCGGACGGGCAGGGCGAAGGCGAAACGCGCTTTCTCAGCGATAAGGAATTCACCTCCCAAGTGCAGGGCACCTATGGCGGGCAGAACAGCAGTATGCAAAGCCATGCACGCTGGGTCTCGGCCGATTGCGGCGGCCTGCAACCGCGCTGATGGGTGGGCTGTGGTAGACGGTAGGGCCGCTGGATCGCCGGACCGCAGCAAGCGGGCTCCTACCTTCGTTGGCTACGACCACAATCGATAATTAATGCCAAAAGATAATAAACCTCAATTGCGTTGACGAGGATGGCGAACTGCTGCGAAAATCCAATCGATAATTATTAGCATTTGCGTCGGCGTGCCTGGGCAGCCGATGCGCGCGTGCTGGTGAGCACCTCCTGCAAGCAAGGACGCCCCTGCAGGGCATTCGATATTCGCATTGGGGAGAGTCCTTGTGTTGTCCAGAAAGACCCGTCTAGCCGTGGCCATCGCCGCTGCCTGCAGTTTCAACCATGCCCTGGCCGCTGAAGACGCTGCGGTGCAACTCGATGCCCAGACCATAGTCGGCAGCAGCGATGCCGCCCAGCCCGACAGCTACAAGGCCGCGCCCAGCAGCGCCGCGACCAAGCTGGAGCTGACGCCACGGCAGACCCCGCAATCGGTCTCCACTATCACCCGCGCGCAGATCGATGACTTCCAGCTCAACAGCATCAACGATGTGCTGAAATTTACCCCCGGCATCACTGTCGAGGAGATCGAGACCGACCGTACCTACTTCACCTCGCGCGGCTTCGACATCACCAACTTCCAGTTTGATGGCGCGGGGATTCCGTTCTCTTCCGGCGGCCAGGAGGGTGCCATTGATCTCGCGCCTTTCGAGCGTATCGAGGTGCTGCGGGGTGCCAACGGCCTGATGAGCGGAAGCGGTAACCCGTCCGCCACCGTCAACTTCGTGCGCAAGCGTCCGACCCTGGAACCCCAGGCACGTGTCGATCTGACTGCCGGCTCATGGGACAAACGGCGCATCCAGACCGACGTCTCCGGTGCCTTGACCGACGAAGGCAATATCCGCGGGCGAGCGGTCTACGCCCACGAGAACAAGAACTCCTACCTCGACCGCTACTCGCGCGAGGTCAATGTGTTCTACGGCGTGCTTGAAGCCGATCTGAGCGCCGACACCCTGTTCACCATTGGTTACAGCCTGGACAAGAACAACGCCAACAGCCCGTTGTGGGGTGCTTTGCCGCTGTTCGATTCGGTTGGCAAACCGACCGATCTGTCGCGCTCCACCAGTACTGCTGCTGACTGGGCGTGGTGGAACAACCAGGAGGAGCGCACCTTCACCGAGCTGACGCACAGCTTCGCCAATGGCTGGCAGGCCAAGGGCAGCGTCACCTACGTGAAGAAGAAGAGCGACTCGGAGCTGTTCTACGTGTTCGGGACTCCGGATGCGGTGACTGGGGAAGGGCTCTTCGGCTATCCGTCGCAGTACTCGGCCGACTTCCGTCAGTGGATCGCCGATGCGTCGATCGGCGGCCCGTTCAGCCTGGCCGGGCGTGAACACGAGTTGGTGCTAGGGGCCAACTGGTACAAGTCCGAGGTGGAAGAGCAGTCGCTTTATATTCCTGGCTTCTCCCTCGCCGTGCCTGCGGATGACATCTATAACGGGGATTTCCCGAAGCCGACGGCCTGGGGCAGCTCAAATGGCGGCGAGTATGAGGACAAGCAGCAGAGCTTCTACTCGGCGGCGCGCTTCAGCCTGACCGATGAGTTGACCTTTATCGCCGGGGCGCGCGCCATCGAGCTGAAGACCGAGGGCCTTTCCTACGGCCAGGAGCGCAAGCGCAAGGATGACACCATCCTGCCCTACGCCGGCCTGGTCTATGACCTGACCGAGCAGTACTCGGTCTACGCCAGCTACACCGAAATCTTCAACCCACAGAAGGAAGAGGGCGCTAGCCTGCAGCGCCTGGAGCCAATAGAGGGCGAGAACTACGAGGTGGGCATCAAGGGCGAGTTGCTCGACGGCAAGCTGAACGTTTCCGCTGCGGTGTTCAAAACCAAGCAGTCCAACGTCGCCGAGTCCATCGGCTTCGATCCGGTCAGCGGCAAACAGATCTACGACGGTGCCGACTACCTGAGCGAAGGCTACGAGCTGGAAGTGTCCGGCGAGGTGCTGCCGGGCCTGCAGGTTATGGGTGGCTACACCTATGTCGACATTCAGAATGCCGACCACAGCCATGGCCGACCTTACGCGCCGAAGCACATGTTGCGTGCTTCCACCGTCTACCGCGTTCCGCAACTGCCGCAGTTGAAGGTGGGCGCGAACCTGAGCTGGCAGGACGATATCTACCGTGCCGTGACCCTGGCCGATAATAGTGCCGGGCGGATCGAACAGGACGACTACGCCCTGGTCGGGCTGATGGCGGCCTACGACATCGACCAGAACTGGAGCGTCTCGGCCAACCTCAACAACCTCACCAACGAGAAGTACCTCTCCAGCCTGTACTGGGAGCAGGGTTTCTACGCCGCCCCACGCAACGCCAGCATGACTGTCAGCTGGAACTACTAGAACGCCAGCGCGCCGTGGCCTGAGCAGGCTGTCGGCGCGCTGCCACCTTCCTGACGAGATAGCCCATGCGTGCCTCCCTGGTTGTTCTCCATCGCTGGTTCGGCCTGTTTATCGCCGTGTTTCTGTTCGTCTCCGGCCTGACCGGGGCGGTGATTTCCTGGGATCACGAGGTCGACGAGTGGCTTAACCCGCAGCTGTTCGCAGCGCAAAGCGTCGGGCCGCAGCAGTCGCCCGAGGCCCTGGCTGCCCAGCTGGAAGCCCGCGACCCGCGTGTGCAGGTCGGCTTTATGCCGCTGTATACCGAGCCGGGCCACGCCTTTGGTGTCAGCCTCAGCCCGCGCATCAACCCGGCCACCGGCAAGGCCTATGAGCTGGATTTCAACCAGGTGGCCCTCGACCCGGTGACCGGCGAGGAGCAGGGCCGGCGCATGTGGGGCGCGGTATCGCTGAACCGCGAAAACCTGATGCCGTTCCTCTACAAGCTGCACTACAGCCTGCATATCCCCGACGGGTTCGGCATCGAGCTGGGCATTCTGCTGTTCGGCATTATCGCCATCGTCTGGACTCTGGATTGCTTTATCGCCCTGTGGCTGTCGTTTCCCAGCTGGCGCGCCTGGCGCAAGTCGTTCGCCTTTCGCTGGAAGCAGGGCGGCTACAAGCTCAACTTCGACCTGCACCGTTCCGGCGGCGTGTGGATCTGGGGCCTGCTGCTGATCCTGGCGGTCACCTCGGTGTCGATGAACCTCAATGTGCAGGTGACCCGCCCGCTGGTTGAGCTGTTCTCGCCGCTGACCCCCACCCCCTTCGCCAGCCGCACCCCGGTCAGTCTCGATGAGCAGAAGCAACCGGGTATCAGCCGCGCCGAGGCGGTCAGCCTGGCGACCGCCGAAGCGACGCGCCTGGGCTTGGAGAAACCTGCCGGTGGGGTGTTCTATTCGCCGGAGTTCGATGTTTACGGCGTGGGTTTCTACACCGCGGATAACGACCACGGCGACGGCGGCCTGGGCAACCCCTGGCTGTACCTGGACGCTCAGAGCGGTGCCCTCGCGGGCAGCTTGATACCGGGCAGCGGCAGCGCCGGGGATATCTTTATGCAGGCGCAGTTCCCCCTGCATTCGGGGCGCATCCTCGGCATGCCTGGGCGCATTCTGGTGTCGCTGCTGGGGCTGGCGGTGGCCATGCTGTCGCTGACCGGCATTGTTATCTGGGCGAAGAAGCGCCGCTCGCGGGTGCGCAGCGAGCAACGCATCCGGCAAAGTGATTTGCTGGTTCAGGGCGCGTTGCGTTAGGGCGATGTTCCGGCGTCAGCGCATAAGTGCGAAGAGGGCTGACTTTGTCGGGTGACGCGGGGCTGTGCATACCGAAAGTCTGCAGTCAGCCGTGGTGCGCACAGCGCACCCTACGAGGCCTCGCGTCACCCTACCCATTGGCCCATGGCTTTGCGTCTGGCGCTACGGCTCGATAATGCCGTGGCGCGCCTTTAGGGCTTGCACCTGTTCGGCCTGGCTGCTGAGAAAGGCATCGAACTGCTTGATCAACTCGGGGTGCTGGATGCTCGAGAGAAAGTAGTGGTCATCCTGATAGGCCAGGTTGCGGTCGAACACCAGGGCATTGCTGTCCATGCCGTTGCTGCGCAGGTGGTACGCCACCACCTGCGGGTTGAGGTAAACGCCATCGACCCGGTCATTCATGGCCATGGCCAGCAGCGACTCGATCTGGTTGGCCTGGATCAGGATGATCCGCCCCGCCTCGATATCCTCCAGATAGGGCCAGGGGGTAAAACCGCGCTGGGTGCCGAGGCGGCGCAGGCGCGCCTTGCCCTGGTTGAGGTGTTGGGGTTTGACCAGTATGCCGTCGATGGCCGGAGCCGCCGCCTGGCTGAAGTGCACCTGATGGCCGCGCTTGATATCGGCGTTCCAGCGCGGGTTGTCGGGGTATTTCAAATCCACCCGGCCGCCGAGAAAGTCGCTGAGCAAGCGCCGCACCGGTAGGGGGCGATAAATAAACTCATGGCCCTGGTGGGTGGCGAAGGCGTCCAGCAGGTCGCGGCCATAGCCCAGGTACTGGCCGTCATGCACATTCGAATAAGGCATATAGGGCTGCAGCTCGACCCCCACGGTAAAGGTCTGCGCGCGCAGGGTCGGGCTGAAGACAAGCGTCAGACAGACCAGCAGCGGAAGAAGGACTGTCATGGGCACGGGCTCTCGACATAACGGCATAGGGGGCTACAGAAACCATAGCCAATTGCATGCCACAGAGGGAGCCCGCACCGGAAAATTCTGACGATACGGCCAGCAACGCGGGCGCTAAATGGGCTGCAATGGCCGCCAATCCTGGCTTTGTGCCTGCAGGGATGGGCTATGGCTGCTACCCTGTCCGGCTCAGTTGCCGGTTTGGCGGCTGTACGAGTAGGGCAATCCGTCCTCGTGCGCGTAATGCGTGCCACACGCCTAAGGAGCATTCCATATGGGAAAAGACCCTTCGTCTGACACGACCCCGCAACCAGATGCGGCAAATCTGGATGGCATCCCGGCCCCGAGTGGGGCCGCCAATCTGATCGACACCGACTACGTGGTCGGCCAGGACAACATCAAAGGGCAGTTCCTGTTCGCCCTCGACATTCACGGCAAGGTCTTCAGCATTTCCGCACTCACCGTGGTGCTGTTCGTAGTGCTGACCCTGGCCCTGCAGAACGAAGTGGAACCGCTGTTCAGCGCCATCCGCGGTTGGCTGACCAGTAACCTGGCCTGGTTCTTCCTCGGTGCGGCCAATATCTTCGTGCTGTTGTGCCTGGGCCTGATCGTTTCGCCGCTGGGCAAGGTGCGCCTCGGCGGTATGGACGCCACCCCCGACCACTCCTACCTGGGCTGGTTCTCCATGCTGTTCGCCGCCGGTATGGGCATCGGCCTGATGTTCTACGGCGTGGCCGAACCCATGGGGCATTTTTCCGCCGCGATGGGCGGGGTCAGTGTCGGTGAAGATGGCCTGCGTACCGACTGGTCCCCGCTCGCGGGTGCCGCCGGGGATGCCGAGGCCGCTGCACGTCTGGGCATGGCCGCCACCATCTTCCACTGGGGCCTGCACCCCTGGGCGATCTACGCCATCGTCGCCCTGGCGCTGGCGCTGTTCTCCTTTAACAAGGGCCTGCCACTGTCGATCCGCTCGATCTTCTATCCGCTGCTTGGTGAGCGGGTGTGGGGTTGGCCGGGCCATGTGATCGACATCCTCGCGGTGTTCGCCACCCTGTTCGGCCTGGCCACCTCCCTCGGCCTGGGTGCCGAGCAAGCCGCCGCCGGCATGGACCACCTGTTCGGCGTCGCCGCCACCGACCTGAGCAAGGTGCTGCTGATTATCGGCATCACCGGTATCGCCCTGCTGTCGGTACTGGCCGGCCTGGACAAGGGCGTCAAGCGCCTGTCCGAGCTGAATATGGTCCTGGCCATCCTGCTGCTGCTGTTCGTCATCATCGCGGGCCCAACCCTAGCCATCCTCACCGGCTTCTTCGACAACCTCGGGGCTTACCTGCAACACCTGCCGGCACTGTCCAATCCGATTGCACGTGAAGACGCCAACTTCAGCCAGGGCTGGACCGCCTTCTACTGGGCCTGGTGGATCAGCTGGTCGCCGTTCGTGGGCATGTTTATCGCCCGGGTCAGCCGTGGCCGCACCGTGCGTGAGTTCCTGATCGCCGTGCTGCTGGTGCCGTCCCTGGTGTCGGTACTGTGGATGACCGCCTTCGGTGGCACAGGTATCAGCCAACTGGTGGGCGACGGCTTTACCGGCGTGCAGGACGCCGCGCTAGAGCTCAAGCTGTTCGCCATGCTGGCGGAACTGCCGTTGGCGGAGATCAGCTCCTTTATCGGCATCGTGCTGGTGATCGTGTTCTTCGTCACCTCGTCGGACTCCGGCTCCCTGGTGATCGACACCATCACCGCCGGCGGCAAGGTCAACGCCCCGGTACCGCAGCGCGTGTTCTGGGTGATTACCGAAGGCGTAATCGCCATCGCCCTGCTGCTCGGCGGCGGCCTGGTGGCCCTGCAAGCCATGGCGGTATCGACCGGCTTGCCGTTCACCATCGTGCTGCTGGTGGGCTGCGTATCGATCGTCAAAGGCCTGATGAGCGAACCGCGCTGATCGCTGTTGAGTAGTACAAGAGCGCGCCTTCGGGCGCGCTTTTTTATGCGCGGGGCTTGGGTGGGCTCGCGCCGGGCACCTGTAGGAGCGGGCTTGCCCGCGATGTTTTGCTTGGCACCCACAGCATCGTGTGCGCTGATGTTTTGTATTGCGCATGCCTTGGGGGTCTAACTTTTATTTGCGTGCGAGATTTAAATAAGTCTGTCCCCTTTTCCCATGACTGTTGCCTGCACTGGCTGTGATATTTATATTACCCATTAGCTATATCGCCAAATATAGAAACCACTTGATACACCTAAAAAAGTAAATAGCCAAGAATATATATCCCACTGAACCTGGTGAGCGGCTAGAGTTTTAATTTGCTCTATAAATGAACTGTCTAGTGCTATTTCTGCCCCTTCCCACAAATACCAAACAACAAAAAGGTCAGAGAAAAATATAGTAAACAATGTAAATGAAGTCGCTATTAATTGGTAAATAGGGCCTGAGCCATGTGAGGAATATATAACCGCGCCACTAATTAATGCACCAAATACAATAGAAACCCAAGCATACTCTGCTTCGAATATAGCCGCGATTGAAACCCAAGACAAAAATAAAATAACTGACATCAATGCTGCTGCTAAAATGGCTTTTGGAATACTACCTAAATCTTTTAAACAATAAACACATATTCCAGCTCTATCTGAAGTGGCACCGCAATTTTTACATTCAATATGCACAGTAATCCTTTCTATTCACATAACGTTTGGTTAAATGGCGGGCTTTAGCCCGTCCCAGCGAGCGAAGCGAGTGATTTGAACCACTTGTTAGATTTTTGGGAATGCTACGCCGTTTTCAATGAAATTTTTCATTGAATTGGTCTCGCCTTCTTTGAGCCCAGCATCCTGCATTGCTGCATACCATGTGATCAAAGCCTCTTTCATGGCATCAAAGTCGCTTCTTGAAGCTTTGCCGACATGCTCAATCCATAACTCAATTTCTTTTGTAGTGACTTCGCTCTTTCCTGCAAGGAGTTTTGCTGTTTGAACAAGTGATTTAGAGAGATCTTCGTTGACGACAACACTAGGTATTGACCAATTCTTATTTCCTAGGCAATCCGTATAAAAGCCTAATTGTTTTAGCTGATCAAGGATGAAGGGATGCTCTGCACCTTCCTCGAAGAGAGGGCGAAGGTCTTCCAGTTTCCTGGCCCCTTTTATTGCAAGCTCAGGAAGTAACCACTGAGCATTCTTGCTGGTATGAGAGCGATAATTTTTCCAACTTGCTTTGGTTTCTTCTGCGGTACTGGCCGTTGAAAGCTGGCGTAGGATTGAAACCTTTCCGGACTCCTCAATCGATAGGGCTGCGAGCGATGCCGCAGTTGGAAAACTTCCTGTCTCCAGCAGCTTCTGAGCATCGTTAGCTAAACGCATGGCGTTTGTGTTGGCTGCGTTCATGCCGGCTGCAATTTCTGATGCAGATAATTCGCCTTTATATGAATCAAGTTTCTTTTGGTTTGGCATAAAAATCTAACTATTAATTAGGCGACACATATGTCGCGATACGTGCCGCATAAACTTCCTTGTCGTCAGCTAAGTCCTTGTCTTTCTTAAAGGTGGTCGTGGCAAAAGCGACAGCACCTGGAGAGAAACACGACAGGGAGGACGGCAAACCCGGACTGCTGGCGTAATACTGGCTGGCTTGGGCCAAAGCTAGTTCATACAGGCTGAGGCGTCCATTACGGTGGTCGATGACGGAGATGCGGCCAGGTTTTGTCTTTGCTCTTTTTCCGTCAGCTGCTGAGATATCAGGCGCGTGCCAAGTCCTACTCAGGAGGCTGGCCCGAAGGGTGAGCGTAGCGAATCAAGTGACGCGCCCGAGGGGGCGCAACACAAAGCATCAGCAAACGCGATGTCATGCCGAATACAAAAAGCACCCTCACCCTCACCCCCAGCCCCTCTCCCGTAAACGGGCGAGGGGAGCAAAGCGGCTACCGTCGCGCCCTCAACTCCACAATTCCCCCACCGGCGTATCCACCGAATACCGCGTCGCCACCTGCGCCTGCAGCAACTCGGCAGTTGCCAGCGCATCGGTTAGCGCATGGTGGGCCTGATATTGCGGCAGGTTGTAGCGCAGGCGGCTGTCGGCCAGGCGGATGGAGACTGGTTGGCGGCCGAGCAGGCGGGCCAGCCAGCCGGGTTGGCGTTTGGGGTAGAGGCGCGCTTCCAGCTGCATGGTGTCGATCACCGGGAACTGCAAACCTTCACCCAGCTGCTGGCGCAGCGCCTGGTCGAGAAAGCTGCGCTCGATATTGCGGTAGTGCACCACCATTACCTTGCCGGCCATGGCCGCCAGCAGTTCGCCGAGTATCTGGCCCATGCGCGGGGCGTGGCGGATGTCTGAGTGGGTGATGTGGTGGAAGGTCACCGATTCGCCGCTTAGCTCGCTGGCCGGGTTGACCACCCAGTACAGCGCTTCGCCGCAGCGGATGCGGCGCAGGTTGAAGGGCAGCAGGCCGAGGCTGACGATGGCGTGCTGGTTGGCGTCGAGGCCGGTGGTTTCGACGTCCAGGGCCAGCAGCGGCACCTGTTGCAGCGGGGTGTCGGGGCTGACCGTGCCGGCGCGGTAGAAGGCTTGCAGGCGCGGGTCGCTGGCGCTTTCGGCGAGTTTGGCGAGGTGCCCGACCCAGTCGAACAGCTCGGCGGTGCTGGCCTTGGCCGCGCCGCTCATAGCGCCTGACCGGCTTGCGCCGGGTAACGGAAGCGGAGGAATTTCTGCGCGTTGCTGAGCACCTGAAAGGCTTCCTTGAGGTTGTGCCGCTCGCTGGCGGAGACCTTTTCCGGCTCGATGTAGTTGTTCGGCTCGCGGCCTTCTTCGATGGCGCGGGCCTGATGGCGGATGCGCACCAGGCTGAGAAACTCCAGGGCGTAGCGCAGCTGGCTGATGGCCTCGGGCTGCAGCAGTTTGGTCTGGGCGATGGCGTCGAGGCGCTCCAGGGAGTTCTGCGCCTTGCTGCCGCAGGCCAGGGCGTGCACGCGGATCAGGTCGGTGAGCGGTGCGCTGCCGCGGCCCTTGAGGTTGATGATGTTCTTCTGCTGGCCGTCGCTCTCCATCACAAAGGTGCGGAAGAAGCCCAGCGGCGGCGTGCGGTTGAGGGCGTTGCGCGCCAGGGCGGCGAGGAAGGCCGGGTTGCTGCTGGCTTTCTGCGCGAGCAGTTCCTGGAGGTTTTCCACCAGTTCGCTTTCGCCATGTACGCCGTCGAGGTCGAAGAAGATGCAGCTGTTGAGCAGGGTCTGCGGGTTGGGTTTGTCGATCCACTGTTGGAAGTAGTTACGCCACACCCGCAGCGGCTGTCGCCACTGGGCGTTGCTGGCCATGATGCCGCCCTTGCAGTAGCTGTAGCCGCAGGCCGCCAGGCCGTCGCTGACAAACTGGGCGAGGGCGGCGAAGTAGGCGTCGTGCTGTGCGGGGTCGAAGCGGTCGTCGAGCACCAGGGCGTTGTCCTGGTCGGTGACCAGCAGCTGTTCGTCGCGGGCCATGGAGCCGGCCACCATAAAGCAGTAGGGCACCGGCGGCGGGCCGAGTTTCTGTTCGGCCAGCTCCAGCAGGCGCTGGGTAAAGGCGCGGCCGATGCCGCTCATGGCGCTGCCGATCATCTGCGCGGTGGCCTGGTCGCTGACCATGCGCACGTAGGTGCCGCGCAGGTCCGCCAGGAGGTTCTGCAGGCCGGCGACATTCGGCTGGTTGAAGATGCTGTTGACCAGGTAAAGGCTGCTGTGGGACTCGTAGCGGATGATGTCGGACAGGTTGATCAGGCCCAGAGGGCGACGCCGCTGCACCACCGGCAGGTGATGGATATTGTGGCGCAGCATGCGCAACATGGCTTCGAACACGCTGTCATCGGCCTGGATGGTGATGGGATCGGGCGACATCACCTCGCTCACCGGCGTCGCGCTGTCGAGCCCGACTGCGAGCACCCGGGTGCGCAGGTCGCGGTCGGTGAGGATGCCGACCATCACGCTGCTGGCCGCTTCGCCGTCGACAATCACCAGGGACGATACGCTCTGCTCGGTCATCACCTGGGCGGCCTGCTGCACCGAGGTGTGCAGGGGCACGCAGACCGGCTGGCGGGAGATCAGCTTGCGCACTTTGAGCTGCATCAGCTCGCTGGCCTGGCCCTGGCTTTCCACTGCGGATTTGAGCCGCGACTGGCCCTCGGCCTCGACAAAGTCGGCAAAGCTGTCGTGGGCCTCGCACAGCTGGCCGAACAGTTTGCTGGGGATAAAGTAGACCAGGCTGTCTTCGATGGCCCGCGCCGGGAAGCGCACCTTGTTGCTGCGCAGCAGGCCGGCCTGGCCGAAGATATCGCCCTCGCTCAGGCGGTTGTACAGCTCGCCGTTGCGCCGGTAGATTTCCACCGCGCCGCTGCGCACATAGTGCAGGTCGTGAATCTCCGCGCCGTACAGAAGAATGTCGCTGCCGGCCTTGAAGTAGGCCACCTCGACCTGGCGGGCGATGGCGTCGAGGCTATCCTCGGGCAGGGCATCGAAGGGCGGGAAGCGCTGCAGGTGGTCGCGGATCTCCAGTAACTCGATCTGCATGGGGGCCTCTTGAAGGTGGGCGGGCCGACCGTCGCCGGCTTCGCCTTTGCGGGTCACATCGATGATGGCCTTGCGCGATCGTCTGCAAGGCCCGCCACGTCTGGGTGATTACCGGCGGGTCGAGCAGCGGCAACATGATGCCGGATAATCGGCAGGCGCTAACCATAACCTGTCCCGAAGCGGGCACGCGACTGTTTCGCTGCCGGGCCATGGCCCCGGCGAACACCGACGCATAGAAGGACAGCAGACCCGGCTCTGGCTCCAGCGACTGGATGCTGAGGCTGATCATGGCTGCGCAGTAGTACGGCGACAGTCGCCTAGTAAAAGCCCACCGCCTGCCCCGTGCGGTCGAAGGCGATAAAGTTGCCGATGCTGCCAGCCTCGATGGCCCCGACCATCATCTTCAAGGGCTGTTCGGCTTCGTCGCTGCTCGGTGCCATGCCTGCACGCCCGGCCAGGCCGGCGGCGAATACCAGGTCCCAGGCCACCCCGGTGCGGCTGGACTCGGCCAGCAACCCGGCGAAATCCACCAGTTCGTCCGGCAGCTTGTCGACGCACAGCACCGGCTTGAGCGAGCCGCCCTGGTTCTCGGCGTGGCGCTGGCGTTCCTCTGCGGTTGCGTCTTCCGGCAGCTCGGCGCAAACGAACACCAACAGTAAACGTTGCGGTTCCGGCTGGGCCTTGGAAGCGGCTAGCAGATCGGCGAATTCAGCAATATCCATGACAGTCCATCCGTACGAAAAAATAAGCGATGCGATAGGCCACACTGCCATGGAGGAGCCGACCCTGACCATATCTCTTAAGGTATAGAGGGCGCGTCGCGCGGCTCGCGTTATTGGCTTTACGCACGGGCGTTAGGTGCCGGCTATGGTGTTAGGACGATGGCGAACAGAGCGTTTTCAACGGCCTGCAAATCAAGGAGTGGCTATGCAAGGGGCGGGATTGTGGGTGGTGCTGGCGCTGCTGTTGGGGCTGAGCGGCCTGGGGATTTATTACTACAACCGCCTGGTGTTCAACCGCGCGCGGGTGGCCGAGGCCTGGAGCGGCATCGACGTGCAGCTCAAGCGTCGTTCCAGCCTGATCCCGGCGCTGGTGGAATGCGTGCGGCAGTATATGAGTTACGAGCAGGACACCCTGCAAGCGCTGGTGCAGGAGCGCATGCGTGCGGTGCAACTGGCCGATTCGCCGCTGGGCCTGCGCGCGCCGGTGGAGGCGCACCTGAGCACTCAGCTGCGTCAGTTGTTTGCCCTGGTCGAGGACTACCCGACGCTCAAGGCCGATGGTCAGTTTCTCGATCTGCAGCGCACTATCACGGACGTCGAGAACCATATCCAGATGGCCCGGCGTTACTACAACGGCGCGGTGCGCGAGCTGAATGTGCTGGTCGAGTCGGTGCCGAGCAATCTGGTGGCGCGGCCCTTTGCCTTTACCCAGGCCGAGTACTTCAGCCTGGATGACCCACGTGACGCCCAGTCGCCAAAAATGGAGTTTTGACATGCTGCGAGCCATGCGTGTTGCGCTGTTAAGCCTGTGCCTGCTGCCACTCTGGGCCGCAGCGGACGAGGTGATCGAAGACTTTGCCGTGACCCTGCAGGTGCAGCCGGACGCCAGCCTGCTGGTGACCGAGCGAATTACCGTGCAGGCCGAGGGCGAGCAGATCAGGCGCGGTATCTACCGCGATCTGCCGGTCAGGTATGCAATGGCATTGGGCTTGAACAAGAGCGGCCCGATCAGCCTGCTGGGCGTGACCCGCGACGGCCGGCCTGAGAACGTGACCACCGAGCGCAACGGTGCCTGGGTGCGCTACTACATCGGCTCGGCGGACCACCTGCTGCAGCCGGGGCGTTATCAGTACGAGCTGCGTTATCGGGTCAAGCGGCAGCTGTTGCATCACGAAGGCCGCGACGAGCTGTACTGGAATGTCACCGGCAATCAGTGGGTCTTCCCGATTCTTCAGGCCTCGGTCGAGGTCAAGCTGCCGCCGGGCGCGCGGATTGGCGACCTGGCGGCCTATACCGGGGCTGATGGCGAACAGGGCAAAGCGTACGAGGTGGTCGAGCAGGGCGACGACCATCTGCGCCTGGTCACTACGCAAACCTTGCCGGCCTATCAGGGCCTGACGGTTGCGCTGGATTGGCCGGCGGGCCTGGTGGCGCGGCCGGGGATGTTGCAGCGGCAGAGCTATCTGCTGCTGGATAACCTCGGCCTGTGCCTGGGCGTGCTGATGTTGGTTGGCTTGTTGCTGTTCTATCTGCGCGGCTGGGACCGGTTCGGCCGCGACCCGCAGAAGGGCCTGATCATCCCGCTATTCGAGGCTCCGCAGGGCCTCAGCGCGGCGCAGGCCGGCTACCTCTGGCACCGCGGCTTCAAGGGCCCGTATCAGGAGGCGCGGGCCTTCAGTGTGTGGCTCACCGATATGGCCATCCACAAGCACCTGCTTATCGAAGACGCCGCCCGCGGCAGTGGTTTTAGCCTGGCCACTGGCGCGGGCAGTGACCTCAGCGAGCCTGATCGCGAACTGCGCAACCGCCTGTTTCCGGCCGGCAAGGAAGGCGTCGCGCTGAAGATCGGCCGCAGCTACCAGTCGCGTCTGGCCGAAGCCGTGGCCGGGCTTAAAAGCCAGCTGCAAGAGCAGGGCAAGGCTTGGTTCAGCAACAACCGCGGTATCTGGGCCTGGGGTCTGGTCTGGGCGGTGGTCGCGTGCCTGGTGATGGTGTTTGCCGGTGCCCAGGGCGAGGACGATATAGCCACTGGCTTGGCCGGCGTGATGTTTACCCTGGGCTTTGGCGTACCGTCGCTGTTTGTGTTGTATATGGCTTGGCATCAGCCCAGTTGGGGTAAGCGGATCGGCCTGGGCCTGGCGGCTTTGATGTTTTTCTGGCCGATGCCGATTGGCCTGTGGATGCTCAGCGAGGCGGCGTCAGTGCCGGCCTTGCTGCTGCTCTGCGTGTATGTGCTGGTGGTGGCGCTGTTCTATTACCTGCTGCCGGCACCCTCGGTCGAAGGGCGGCGCTTGCTCGATAGCCTGGAGGGTTACCGCGAGTACCTGCAACTGGCGGAAAGCGACGCCCTGGCCCTGGCCGGCAATGCCCCGGCGATGAGCATCGCCCTGTACGAGAAACACCTGCCCTACGCCATGGCCCTGGGCGTGGAAGACAAGTGGAGCGAGCGCTTTAGTACGGCCCTGGCCAGCGGCCTGATCGACCCGGCGCAGCGCGACTATCAACCCGACTGGTACCACAGCCGCCGCAGTTTCAGCACCCCGCTGGCCATGAGCACCGCCCTGGCGGCTGGCCTGAGCAGCGCCACGGCGCTGGCCTCATCGCCACCCGCGAGCAGCTCATCAAGCGGTGGCGGCGGCGGTGGATCATCCGGTGGCGGCTCGTCCGGCGGCGGCGGTGGTGGCGGAGGGGGCGGCGGCTGGTAGGGCGCTGGGTCGCGGTGGGCGCTTTTGTAGGAGCGGGCCATGCCCGCGAAACGCATCGCGGGCATGGCCCGCTCCTACAGGTACCTACAAGCCGAAAGACGCAATTGCCCCCAGTTTGCAGGGCGACAGCGCGGCGTCTGGACGACGGGGATCTCCTACAGGTTTGCGACAGTCGAACCCTGTCGCGACACTACGGCTTGCGGGTTTCCTGCAGCTTGGCCAACAAGGCCTCGCTTTTCGCCAGCTGCTCGGCTTCGCTGAGCTGCGGGTTTTCCAGCACGCTATCGAGCTGTTCGATCAGCTCGCTTTGCCGGCGGATGCGTTCATCCAGCTTCTCCAGCTTGCGCTGGTTGTGCCAGCTCCACAGGGCCAAAGCGCAGGCGGCCAGCACAATCGCGGCTAGCACGATAATCGTCAGGGTGTTCATCGCGGCTCCAGAATTTTGCGCATCAGCATGCGCGGCAAGTTAACAGCGCCGCGCGTCAGCGTCTGTGCCTGCTGCACAGAAAAACCCTGGCGGGCAAAGAATGGCTGGGCGACCAGGCTGGTGCCAGTGAAGGCTGAAGACAACCAGAAATGCAGGGCTGCTTCAGACCAACTTTATGGATGGTCTGAAAAAGTTAGCATTCGCAGAAGATGCCACACCGCTACCTGCGGGTTGCAGGATGCCCTATTGCAAAGTAGGGGGCTTTTTCAGGGTTTTCTTAGGCCGGTGCTCAAGATGAAAGGTATCCGTGACTCGAAAAATACTAGCTATGCTTGATGACTATGTAACTCAAGGAATGGTGGCTTAGGCCGAGGCGATAATAGGTAACTCCTATTGAGTATTTTCAGATGCTCTTAATAATTAAAAAGACAATAGGAATTACTATGTTTTTCAAGAATAATAACGAGTTGCTCGAAAGCCAGAAGACAGTCGCCGATTTGCAACTGCGCCTAGATGCCATCAACCAGAATATAGCGATGATCCGCTTCAGGCCGGATGGTCACATCATCGAGGCGAATAGTTTGTTTCTTGGGGTGCTTGGCTATGACCTCAATGAGGTAGTAGAGAAACACCATCAGATGTTCTGTGACAAAAGTTATGTTAATTCAAGTGACTATCAGAAGTTCTGGCAAGCGCTCGCCAAGGGCGTCGCGCAGAAAGGTATTTTCAAAAGAATTCATAAGAACGGAAGTTCAATCTGGGTTGAGGCCACCTATACACCGATCAAAAATCAAGGTGGGCAAGTCATTGAAGTCGTGAAGTTATGCTCAGACGTCACGTCAAGACAGACGGAGCTATTATTTCTGGGCGCTGCCTATGCAGCTATCAGCCGTTCAATGGCCATGATTGAGTTCACCCCGGACGGTGACATTTTGCATGCAAATGACAATTTCCTTGGTGCTATGGGCTATCGCTTGAGCGATATTAAAGGCCGGCACCACCGCATTTTTTGTTATGACGCCTTTTATAAAGAGAACCCAGATTTCTGGCAGAGCCTGAAAAATGGAAAATTTTATAGCGGACAGTTTGAGCGTAAGACCGCGTCGGGCGAGCGCATTTATCTTGAGGCTACATATAACCCAGTCATTGATGAAAGCGGTCATGTTATCAAGGTGATCAAATTCGCCACTGATGTTAGTCCACAGAAGCATAAGGCTGAAGAAATTCGTCAAGCCGCAGAACTTTCCTTCACCACTGCAGAAGAAACCTCGCAAATTTCCGTGCGTGGCATGGAGTCCTTGGGCAGCTCCATTGATCTATCCCAAAAAACACTTAATTTGATTAACGGTGCCGTCACCTTGATCACCCAGTTAAATACTCAAGCCAAGGACATTGAGAAAATTGTTACCACCATTCAAGGTGTTGCGGAGCAGACCAATTTACTTGCACTGAACGCCGCAATTGAAGCCGCCCGCGCTGGTGAAATGGGCCGAGGCTTTGCTGTGGTGGCCGACGAGGTTCGCCAACTGGCAGCGCGTACCAGTAGTGCCACCGTGGAAATCAAGAATGTGGTATCGGAGAACGGCAAACTTACTCAGCAGCTCAACGTCAATATGGCCGGCATCGCCAAAAGCGCCGAAGAAAATAATGATCAAATCGCCACGGTGACAACCATCATGCGTGAAATCAGTGACGGTGCTGACCATGTTGCGCGCACCGTTTCAACGCTGTTCAAAGACAATAACTAGACGAGTTGCTAGATCCGCTGCACAGCAGGCTTGGAAGATGCTCTGTACTTACCGAAGCACCTAAACCCTCAGCGTTGAAAGTGCAGCGGCAGGCCCTGGCAGTCGTCTAGCTCCGGGCCTTGATGCCACGCCCCCACTGCAGGTTGTGGCTGTTGATCATGCCTGGCCCCAGTTCCAGCTACTAGCCGCCACTGCATCGTGGGCGTGCAGGCTTTCCGCATGCACCACGCGCAACTGAAAGGCGCTGAGCTCGCTCTGTTGCAGCAGCGCGCTGTGCAGACGGCGGGCGGCGTCTTCGCAGAACATCAGGTTCTGCCCATTGGCCAGAGCAAAGGCCTGTTCGTCGGCACGCTTTACGGCGGTTTGCACGGCGGTGCAGAGAGCCTGTTCGGCGGCATCGATCAGCTCCAGCAGCGGCAGCTCGGCGGCCTGTGGCGGCAAGCGTACGTCCAGGGTGGCGTAGCTGCGCTGGCTATGCGGCGTGGCGACGATGCCCTGGGGCGAACCGAGCCAGGCCAGCAACTGAGCATGTTCCAGCGGCTGGCCGGCGAAGTCCTCGATAAAGCGCTGTTGGATCAGCTGGCGCGCCAGTGCGGCGGAGCAGGGGCAGGTCGAGGAATAGGTCACTTTTACCTGCAGTTCCACGTGAAACCCCCATAAATCCTGGCGTGCACGCACTTCGAAGGGGTAGGACTTCCACCCGGCAAGGGGGCTGACCAGCGCTGGACGACTCAGTAGCGTCTCACCATGCAAGGTGATCGACGCCTGCTGCGACAGGTCCTGATGGCTGTCGAGAAACTCGCCCAGCAGCTGCTGCAGCGTCGCCGGACTTAGCGGGTTGTGCTCCAGCCCGTGCAGGGCCAGGTACAGGCGCGACATATGGATGCCACGAGCATTGCCATCATCCAGGCTGACCCCGACATCGGCGCGAGCATTGATGCGTTGCCCGGCCAGGTTGACCGGCAGCGCGATGCCTTGCATGCCGACCCAGTCCAGCGCTTGTTGGTGGGCAGGTGTTTGCGCGGCTATATCCGGCAAGGTCAGTGCGTTCATCAGAAATCTGCCGCTCGGCTATGGGTTTAAATGTTATGTTATAACAAGTAAATCGCAAAGCCAGTGAATCCTGATGATGACCGCCACCCCGCTTACCCACGCCGAACTGCTCGCCCAGCCGGCGGATGACTATATGAATGCCGCCCAGCAGCAGTTCTTCCGCAGCTTGTTGCTAAGCCAGCGCGACGAGCTGCAAGCCCGTATTGCCGAAGAGTTTGCAGGCCTGCGCGAGCGCGAAACCAGCAGCGATCCCGCCGATATCGGCAGCGCCGAAGAGCAACGCCAGTGGCAACTGCGCCTGCTGGAGCGGGAAAAGAAGCTGCTCGACAAGATCGATGAAGCGCTCGACCGCCTGGCCCGCGGCGAATACGGCTGGTGCCGGGAAACCGGTGAGCCAATCGGCCTCAAGCGCCTGCTGCTGCGACCCACCGCAAGCCTGTGCATCGAAGCCAAAGAGCGCCAGGAACAACGCGAAAAACATCTGCGCCACGCCGAACCCTGATGGAGCCTGAAACCATGAATAACCGTCTTCCCGTAACCGTGCTGTCCGGCTTTCTCGGGGCCGGTAAAAGTACTTTGCTCAACGCCATCCTGAAAAACCGCCAGGGTTTGAAAGTGGCGGTGATCGTTAACGATATGAGCGAAATCAATATCGATGGCAGCGAAGTTCAGCGTGATGTCAGCCTGAACCGCGCTGAAGAAAAGCTCGTGGAAATGAGCAACGGCTGCATCTGCTGCACTCTGCGCGAAGACCTGCTGGAAGAGGTCGGCCGTCTGGCCCGTGATGGCCGTTTTGATTACCTGTTGATCGAATCCACCGGTATTTCCGAGCCGCTGCCGGTGGCCGAGACCTTTACCTTCCGTGGTGAAGACGGCCAGAGCCTGGCCGATGTGGCGCGCCTGGATACCATGGTCACGGTGGTCGACGGGGTGAACTTTCTGCGTGATTTCCACGAGGCCGAGAGCCTGGCCAGCCGTGGAGAAACCCTGGGTGAGGAGGATGAGCGTTCGATCACCGACCTGCTGATCGAGCAGGTGGAGTTCGCCGATGTGCTGCTGGTGAGCAAGATCGACCTGATCAGTAGCCACGAGCGCGAAGAGCTGATGGCCATCCTGCGTGGCCTTAACACCCATGCCGAGATCCTGCCGATGGCCATGGGTGCGGTGCCGCTGGAAAAAATCCTCAACACCGGCCGCTTCGACTTCGAACGCGCCGCCCAGGCACCGGGTTGGCTTAAAGAGCTACGCGGCGAGCATGTACCGGAAACCGAGGAATACGGCATCGCCTCCACTGCCTACCGGGCGCGCAAGCCGCTGCATCCCGAGCGCTTCTTTAACTTTATCAACCGCGAGTGGAGCAATGGCCGCCTGCTGCGCTCCAAGGGTTTCTTCTGGCTGGCGAGCAAATACCAGGAGGCCGGCAGCTGGTCCCAGGCCGGCGGTTTGATGCGCCATGGCTTTGCCGGGCGCTGGTGGCGCTTCGTGCCCAAGTCGCAATGGCCGACGGACGAAGAAGGACTGCAGGCGATTATGAAAAACTGGGAGGCGCAGAGCGGCGACTGCCGCCAGGAACTGGTGTTTATCGGCCAGAACATCGACTTCGCCCAGCTGACCGCAGAGCTGGATACCTGCCTGCTGACGGATGCGGAAATGGCCCTGGGCGTGGACGCCTGGCAAGCGCTGCCCGACCCCTTCGGCCCCTGGCATGAGGAGGCCGCCTGATGCTGGCACCTGTTCTGAGGCAGCCGTTGCAGCAAGTCAGCAGTGAGCAGATCGACGTACTCGGCGAGGTGCTGCGCGACGCGGTCAATCTGGCCGTCTGGCAGCGCCAGTTACCGGCGCAAATCAGCGATTTCGCCAGCGCCTTGCTGGCTCAGGGCGAGCCGTTGGGGCAATCCATCGTGCTCGAGCTGGCCAGCCCGGAGAGCGCGCCGAACCTCAGTGGCTTGGTCGATGGTTATAGCGATCTGCCGGGGCAGGCGGCTTTTCTGCAGGACCTGAGCTGGCTGGTCGGTGCTTTTGCCTGTTTGTTCGATGCCAAACGGATCGGCTTGCGCCTGCGCATTCTCGACAAGGCCATGTGCCCGCGCTTTCACGTCGATCATGTGCCGGTGCGGTTGATTACCAGCTACGCCGGGGTCGGCAGTGAGTGGCTGCATGAAGGCGTGATGGCGCGCCGTCGCCTGGGTGATCCAACTGCTGAGCCCAGCGATGCCGCGCTGATCGAACGCGCCGAGGCCGGCCATGTACTGCTGGCCAAGGGCGAGAAATGGATTGGCAATGAGGGCGGCGGTTTGATCCACCGTTCGCCGCAACCACCGGCCGGTGAGCGGCGTTTGTTGTTGACCCTGGATTGGCTGGCGTAAGTGATTGCGGCAGGCGGCTTAGCGCGCCATCCACACACCCTTGCTCTGCTGCTCGCAGAAGGGCTTGAGGTAGGCGGCGTCCGTGGCGACTCCGTAATAATGCACGTCCTGCTTGTACGGGGTGCCGCCCACCGTGGAGTTGCGGCACACGCCGAAGGCCCCGATGGGGCATTGCTCGACAAAGGCCACTTCGACCTTCTGGCCTTTCAGTTGCGGCTGGCAGAAGCCGGTGCGAAACAGGTTGGGCGGGATGCTGCGGTTCTGCTGGCAGACCTTCACATCCAGACGCTCAGCCTGGCTATGCACCACACAGGCTTCACCCCAGGCCAGGCCGGATAACAGGGATAAGCCAAGCAGTAGAGCGGCACGCATCGTTGGCAACCTCGATAAACACAGCGGGTGGATTCTGTAGGAGCGGCCCATGGCCGCGATAGCCTTTCGCGGGCATGGCCCGCTCCTACAGTGCGGCGGTGGATGGCCAATAAAACAGTCTGCCGACTCTAGCATGCGGCTTTTATTCAGTCTGCGCCCTGCGCGGGGTTCTCTCCCGGCCGGCAAAGCCGCACCATAGGCCCATGCTCAAGAATATCCCCACCCATCTGATTGCCGGCCCTCTGGGCGCGGGCAAGACTAGCCTGATCCGCAACCTGCTGGCGCAGCGTCCGGCCAACGAGCGCTGGGCGGTGCTGATCAACGAGTTCGGCTTGATCGGTCTGGATGCCGCCCTGCTGACAACCGACGACGACGGCATCGCCATGGGCGAAGTGGCCGGCGGCTGCCTGTGCTGCGTCAACGGCGTGCCCTTTCAGGTCGGCCTGAGTCGTCTGCTGCGCAAGGCCAAACCGGATCGTCTGTTGATCGAACCCTCGGGCCTCGGCCATCCGCTGCAACTGCTGGAGCAATTGCGCGAGCCGCCCTGGCTGGACGTACTGGCGGTGCAGGAGCCGGTGCTGGTGCTGGATGCCATGGCCCTGGCCGCTGGCGCGGCGCTGCCCGAGAGTCAGCAGGCAACCTTGAGCAGTGCCGGTTTGCTGCTGCTGAACAAGGCCGAAAACCTCGACGCGGCAACCAGGGCGCGGCTGCAAGCGCTGCTGCCCGCGCGGCCGCTGTTGTGGACGACCCAGGGCACCTTGCCACTGAGCCAGCTACCCGGTTTTGCCGCTCGGGCCGATAGCGGCGGCACGCTGGATGTTTTGCCCGCAGGTGCCGCGACATTGCCGCAATTGTGGCGCAGCCCGAGCGAGCCTATCTGTCAGGTTCAAGCGCAGGCCGAGGGGTGGAGCATCGGTTGGCGCTGGCACCCGAGTCAGCAGTTCGAGCTGATGCAGGTTCAGCAGTGGCTGCATGGGCTGGCCTGGCGACGGGCCAAGCTGGTGCTGCAGACCAACGCCGGCTGGCTCTCGGCCAATGCCCTGGATGGCCAGCCCTTGCACTGGCAGAACAGCGAGTGGCGCAAGGACTCGCGTCTGGAGCTGATCTTTACCGAGGTGCAGGATGTGGCGGCGTTGCAGGCGGGGTTTGCCGCTTGCCGGCTGTGATGTAGGGCTGCCGGCCGCCTGGCCGAGGGCTGACGCCTACTGCGCGGCCTGGGCCAGGCTTGGCAATAGCGCCAGGTCTTCGATAATTCGGCTGCTGTAGCGGTTGACCAGCGAGGGGATATTGTCCTGCTGGTAGTGCCGCAGCGACGGTTCGATATAGCGCCACTTGCGCTCAATCTTCTGCAACAGGCGCTGCGCCTCGCCGCCCGGCTGGGTCTGTTGCAGTTGCTGCAAACCCTGGTCAAAAGCCTGGGTTTGACTATCCAGTGGTGGCTTGTCACCACCCAGCACATTGGCTCCGACGCTGTGGGCGAGGTAGTCGCTGTTAAGGGTTTGCAGCTGCATGGCCAGTGCCTGGCTTTGTCCCTCCAGTGGGCCCGCCGGCGTCGGGTAATAGCCGCTCAGGGTCTCGCCCAGTTGCGTCAGTTGCCGGTGCTGGCGGAGCAGCTCGGCTATCGCTCCGCCACTCGGGATTTGCCGCTGTTGCAGGCTGTTTGTCAGCTCAAGCAGCAGCGTGCGGTAAGCCGGCCATTGTCGGCGCAGCTGCGCCAGCACGGGCAATCCACCGCTGTCGCTGGGTGCCGCGAGCTGGCCGAGCAGGCTGTCGATCTGGCTGCCGCGGCGCTGCGCCGCTGCCAGGTGGGCGGGGTCGTTGTCGACGCCATAGAGCAGGTAGAAATCCCCGAGCGAGCCGCTCAGGTTCAGGCGTATCTGCTGCAACGGCGCGGCCTGTTGTGCGGCGGCGGCCTGGCCGGTGGTGCAGGCGAGCAGGGCTGCCAGCAGGCCGAGCAGCCGGAGGTGGTAAGCAATCATGGGGGCATCCTGAGGCGGCCGAGCCTGCGCCCGGCCGCTGCTGGGTGAAGGGTCAGGGGTGGGCGTTGAACCAGGCCAGCACCTTGCCCGGCGAGGCGTCGAACCATTCGTGCTGGCCCAGGGGTTCGGTGTGGCGGCCGGTGGCAATGCCCTGCTGGAGCAGGCGGTCGTAGTACAGATCCATGCTCCACCACGGCACTACAGCGTCGACAAAGCCATGGATAAAGTAGGTCGGCGGATGATCGGCCGGCAGCGTACCCGGCACTGAACAGAGCGGGCCGCTGCAGCTGGCGTAGGAGCCGGAGTGCACCACCAGGGCCTTGAACTGGCCGGGGAAGGACACGGCCATGCGGCTGGTGTTGTAGCCGCCGCTGGAGATCCCGGTGGCGTATTTGCGCTGAGCGTTGAGCGGGCCGAAATGGCCGCTGTCGATGGCCTGGAACAGGTTGGTCAGAAAGGTGAAATCGGTGCTGGTGGGGTACAGCTCGCCCGACAGACCGGGAATATTGGTGTGCCAGAACAGGTCGGCCGGGGCGCTGGGGGCGATTACCGCATAACCCTGATCGAGCAGTGCCTTGATGGTCTTGCCCTCGTTGTACAGCTTGCCCAGCCACTCGTTGCTGTAATAGACGAAGTCGTCCAGGGCGAAGAACGAGCCCTGATAGAACAGCGCCACCGGCCAGCCGCCCGCCGGTGGTGTACCGGCCGGGGTCTGGTAGATCACCTTGCGCAGGGTAAGGGGGCCTGAGGAAATCCAGGTCGATTGGTGGCTGCAGCTGATCTTGCCGGGCAGCAACAGGCTTTTCTTGCGTTCGCTGCAGGGTGAGTCGGCCCAGGTCGGGGTGGCGAAACAGCACGCCAGCAGGGCGATCAGGCCCAGCCAGCGGACAGACGGTTTGGCAGTGATAAGCATGGTAGTTCTCCACTTTCTTATTGGTTTTCTAGAGGATGTTTACAAATTACTGCGCTCGGCCATGCGGCGTTGAACTCAGCCTCAAAATGCTCATGTACTACTCGTACACTCCGCTTTCTCGGCTGATTTCGCCTTGCCTGGCCATCGCTCGCTACTTTTGTAAACACCCTCTAAGAGGCGTCCTCCTGACCAAACGCTCTGCTTCCCTGTTGTCGCTTATTAAATAGAAACCCGAATTCCGATTCCGTCAAGTAAGCCATCCCGCGCAATCTGGGCGCTGCAGCGCCGCGAACCCTCTAGCGCCGGCCACGGCTGGAAGAAAAAATCTTTGCTGGGCTTGCCAAAACGCGGATGGGCTACTACTTTATCGGAACCGATGTTCCGGTTCCGATAAAAACAACACAGCAGGAGATCATCGTGGCGACACAGAGATCAGCATGGACGGCGGGTTGCCTGGCGTTGCTGGCGGCGAGCCAGGCGAATGCCTTTCAGACGCGCTCGGGGGACTGGGCGCTGTCCCTGGATACCACCCTGTCCTACGGGGTGAACTACCGCATGGAAAGCCAGGATCGCCGGCTGATCGCCCGCGCCAATGGTGGCAAGGGCGACAACGGCGCATTGATCAACTCTGACGACGGCAACCTCAACTTCAAGAAGGGTGCGCTGTTCTCCGAGGTGGCCAAGGTGGTGACCGAGATGGACCTGAATTTTCAGGACGATTACGGCATCTTCCTGCGTGCCCGCGGTTTCTACGATTTCGAGCTGAAGGACGATAACCGCCGCCACCGCGAGATCCCCAACAAGGGCCTGGACGATGCCGGCTCCAGCATCGATCTGCTAGATGCCTTCGTTTACGGCAGCTGGACGGTGGGTGAGCGCGCCTTGAATGCCCGCCTTGGCCGGCAGGTGATCAACTGGGGCGAAGGGCTGTTCTATCAGAACGGCATCGGCGCGACCAACCCGGTGGATCTCAACGCCCTGCGCGCGCCTGGCTCCGAGTTGAAGGAAGCCTATATGCCGACCCTGATGGGCTATGCCTCGTTCGAGCTGAGCGAAGGGCTGTCCGTCGAAGGCTACTGGCAGCCCGGCAGCGCCTGGGAAGAAACCAAGATCGACCCCTGCGGCACCTATTTCTCTACCCTCGATGTGCTCGGTGGCGGCTGCGATTACCTGATGCTGCCGCCCTTGCAGGAGCCGCTGACCGGAGGCCTGGCCTTCGACAGCCCGGAGCAGGCCCAGGCCTTCGCCGACAGCCTGGGCCCGGGGTTTATCAATGATCTGCTCCGGGGCTATCTGCCCACCACCTATATCCCCCGCGGCCAGGACGTCAAAGCCGATGATGCCGCCCAGTACGGCGTGGCCCTGCGCTGGCTGGTGCCCGAGCTGAATGACAGCGAGCTGGGTTTCTACTACCTGCGCTACAACATGAACCTGCCGATGATCGGCCTGACCGTGGGCCAGCCCGTGGTGTTCCCGGTGGTGGGCGCGCTGCCGGTCGGCAGCAGTTCCAACTACTACGCCGAGTACCTGGAAAAGCGTCACCTCTATGGCCTCAGCTTCAACACCAGCATTGGCGGCGACAGCTTCCTCAATGGCCTGTCCCTGGCCGGCGAGCTCAGCTATCGGCCCAATGCTCCGATAGCCCTGGGCCTGGGCGAGTACCTGCCGAGTGCGCTGCTGGGCAATCTGGCCGGCATGCCGGTGGGCACGCGCCTCGATGGCTATGCCGAAAAAGCCATGTGGCAAGCCTCGTTGGTGGGCATCTACAGCTTCAACAACCTGCTCGGGGCCGATACCGCGACCCTGCTCACCGAGGTGGTGGGCAGCCGGGTGCAGGGCTTGGAGTCGGATATCGACTACTACGGGGCCACGTCCAGTGCCTGGGGGGCGCAAAGCAGCCTGTCGCTGACCTATAGCAACGTGTTCAACGTGGTCAATCTGGTGCCCAGCGTCAGCTACCAGTACGGCATCAACGGTGTGGCTCCGCAGCTGACCAACGGCCTGCTGGAAGAGCGCAAAAGCTATTCCCTGGGGGTCGACGCGATCTATCAGGAGTCCCTGACGGTCGGCGTCAAATATGTCGGTTACAGCGGCGGCGATCTGGCCAACAAGCTCAGTGACCGCGACTACCTCGGCTTCAACATCAAATACAGTTTCTAGGACGTGATCACCATGAAGACTTCAGGATTCTTGCGCGCCAGCCTGTTCGGTTCCCTGCTGCTCAGCGCCGGTCTGGTTCAGGCCCAGGTGACTGCGGCGCAGGCCGCGCGCCTCGGTCAGGAGCTGACCCCGATCGGCGCGGAAAAGGCTGGCAATGCCGCCGGCACCATCCCCGCCTGGGACGGCGGCCTGGCCCGCGATGCCAACGCCTACGACCCGGCTCTGGGCTACCGCGACCCCTATGCCGCTGACCAGCCGCTGTTCAGCATCACCGCGGCCAACGCCGAGCAGTACCGCGAGCAGCTCAGCCCCGGTCAGCTGGCCATGCTCACGCGCTTTAGCGAGAGCTGGAAGCTCAACGTCTACCCGACCCGGCGCTCGGCCTCTTACCCGGACAAGGTGTATGCCGCGGCCAAGCACAACGCCACCTCGGCCAAGCTGATCGAAAACGGCAATGGCATCGCTGACTTCAAGCTGGCCACGCCCTTTCCGCTGCCGCAGTCGGGCCTGGAAGTGCTGTGGAACCACCTGGTGCGCTACCGCGGCGACAGCGTCAAGCGCTACTACGCCCAGGCCGTGCCCCAGGCCAGCGGCGACTATTTTATGACCAAGATCGAGGACCTGTTTCTGTTCAACGAAGCCGCCGGCGATCACAGCCAGAGCAACGGCAACGTGCTGTTCTACTTCCGCCAATCCGTCCTGGCCCCGGCGCGCTTGGCCGGCACCGAACTGCTGGTGCATGAGACCGTCAACCAGGTGAAAGAGCCGCGCCTGGCCTGGCTCTACGCCTCCGGCCAGCGCCGTGTGCGCCGCGCGCCAAACGTGGCCTACGACTCGCCCGGTACCTCATCGGACGGCATGCGCACCACGGACAACTTCGACATGTTCTCCGGCGCGCCGGACAAGTACGAGTGGCAGCTGGTGGGCAAGAAGGAACTCTATGTGCCCTACAACAGCTACCGCCTGGCGGCCAAGAGCAACAAGTACAGCGACATCGTCAAGCGCGGTCACGTCAACCCGGACCTGCTGCGCTACGAGTTGCACCGCGTCTGGCATGTACGGGCCACGCTGAAGGCGGGGATGCGCCACCAGTACAAGCAGCGCGATATGTATTTCGACGAAGACAGCTATCAGATCCTAGTGGTCGACCACTACGACAACCGCGACACCCTGTGGCGGGTTGGCGAGTCCTACACCGTCAATCTCTACGATCAACCGCTGATCTGGACCAAAGGCGATGCGGTATATGACCTGATCGGCGGACGTTATGTGATCGGCATATTGTCCAATGAAGAACCGGCCAATCAATTTGATATTGCCCTGAAACCCTCGGACTTTACCCCAGCACAATTACGTCGGGACAGCCGACGTTAATGCTTGGCAACTTCCAGATAGTTACAGATCAGCCGGGAAAGTTCCTCGGGAATAACTTCCCGAGGCGTTTCGCCGAGGGTGCCGACCATGGTCAGGTAATTCAGGCTGGCCAACAGCATATGTGCCGCCAGGTCGGCGGCCTGCTGCGGCTGCGGGTGGCGCAGTTCGTTGCGCCGGGCCAACACGATGGCGCAGAAGGTCTGGCCGATGTAAGCATTGAGCTGATGGAAGCGCTGACGGAACTGCAGGTCGGCCGAACTGCGCCGAACCAAGGCGCGGAGCAGGCCTTCGCGGCCCTCGAACAGCGCGATCATACCGCGGATAAAGGCTTCGATCTGGTCGCTGAGCGGCAACTCGCTGTGGCCGAGGCCCTGCACCAGGCTGTCGATGGCGCTGCGGCCTTGCTCGACGAAGCGCTCGTGCACGGCGTAGAGCAGCACGTCCTTGTCGCCCAGCAGGCGGTAGAAGGTGCCCACCGAGGACTCCGCCAGCAGCGCGATCTGGGAGATGCCGGTGTCTTCGAAACGGTTGTCCGCAAGCAGTTCGGCAGCCACGTTGAGAAAGCGCTCAAGGGCTTTTTTACTGCGAGCCTGAGTCGGGCTGGAAATGCTGTACATGGGGAGAACTCTCTATAAGACGCAGGCCGATTCTAGGTTTTCCACCGGGATAAGGCAAACGCTCAGCTAATAACTAAGTTGGCAATCTTCCCCATTTAATCGATGTTTCCTGATCATTCTCGCGATGCAGGACGGCAGGAATAAATACGCAGCAAAGTTTGTATTAAAGGGAGTTTATTCATGCACTATATTCAATTACGCAATGGCCGCTGCGCCTATATCCGCAAGGGTCGCGGCCTACCGGTATTGTTGCTGCACGGCCTGGGTTCATCCTCCCAGGACTGGCAGCCACAGATCGATGCGCTGTCGCGTTTCGCCGAAGTTTTCGCCCTCGACCTGCGCGGCCATGGGGCCAGCGAACCCCTGCGTGCGCCGGTCAGCGTGGCCGAACTGGCCGACGATGTGGCCGAGTTTATCCGCGTCCAGGCCATTTCCGGCTGCGTGCTGGTGGGCATCTCCATGGGCGGCATGGTGGGCTTTCAGCTGTTGGCGCAACAACCGCAATTGATCAGCCGCCTGGTGGCGATCAACAGTGCGCCGAGCTTTCCCCTGGACTCCTGGAGCCTGCGCGCCAAGGTGCTGCTGCGTCTGGGGCTGATCCGCCTGTTCGGCCTCAAAACCATGGGCCGGCTGCTGGCGCGCAAGCTGTTTCCCCATGCCGAGCAGGGCGAGCTGCGCCGGCGCACCGCCCTGCGTATCGGGGCTAATGATCGGGTGTCCTACCTGCACGCCATCCGCGCGATTCTCGGCTGGTCGGCACTGCCAGCGGTCAATGGCGTCGACACGCCGATGCTGATTGTCGCCGGCGACCGCGACTACACCCCGCTGGCCTACAAGCAGGCCTATGTGGCGCAGTTGCGCAATGCCGAGCTGCAGGTGGTGAGCGATTCCGGACATGCCACGCCGCTGGACCAGCCGGAGCAGTTGAACGCCTTGCTGGAGCGCTTTATCCGCGTGTAGTGGATATCAGGGAGTTGAGCGTGGAGTTGGGGGCACCTCGGGGTGCCCTCTTTTTGTTTGTGCGGCGCTCGGCACCAAGCCATCACTGGCAGTAAACTGGCCGGCCAGTCGACAGTGAGTCGCCGTATGCACCTACAACCCTGGTCCCATGACAGTAGCGCTGGCTTTACCCTGCGTGGCTGGCACTCGCCGCCTTCGGGCAAGCCGCTGCTGCATTTTCTGCATGGCAACGGTTATTGCGGGCGGGTTTATACGCCCTTGCTGCAACGCCTGGCCGAGGATTTTGATCTGTGGCTGTGCGATGTTCAGGGCCATGGCGACACGGACCACGGCGGCCGCTTCCACGGCTGGAACCGCAGCGCCGAGCTGGCCCTGGAGGCCTTTGCCGAGGGGCGCAAAGCGTTTGCCGATGTGCCGGTTTTTGCCCTGGGGCACAGCTTCGGCGGGGTGCTGACCAGCCTGATGCTGGCCCAGCAACCGCAGCTGTTTAGCCGCGCGGTGCTGCTCGACCCGGTGCTGTTCACCCCGGCCATGATCGGGGTGATGGCGCTGTCCGATGTGGTCGGCCTGAGCCGGCGCAACACCCTCGCCAGCAAGGCGCATAAGCGCCGCAGCAGCTGGCCCGATCGCGCGAGCGCCCATGCCGCCCTGCATGGCCGCGGGATGTTTCGCGGCTGGACTGAGGAAGCGTTTGCCGCCTATATCCAGCATGCCCTGAAGGACAGCGACAAGGGCGTCGAGTTGAAATGCCGACCCAGCCGCGAGGCCGATATCTTCAGCTCCTTCCCCAAGCGCCTATGGCCGTCGCTGGCCAAGGTGACGACGCCGACCCAGGTGCTCTACGGTCAGCGCAGCTACCCCTTTGTCGCCAAGTCGGTGGCGCGCTGGTGCGCCGGCAATGGCCATATCAGCGGCCATGTGGTGGCCGGCGGGCACTGCTTTATGCAGGAGCAGCCGGAGGATGCGGCGGTGCGGGTGAGCGGTTTTCTGCTGCAGCGCGGCTAGCCGGCCGTTATGTGTGGCAGACGGCTTTTGTAGGGTGGATGGATAAAAAACGTCACTCTGCCTGGGCCGCGGATTGGGCTGATCGCGGGCAAGCCCGCTCCTACAGAACCGCTGCGGAGCCCACCAGGCTAGGCTGGCTGATGACCGCTTACCTGACGCACCCGCTGCGCAGTTGATGCTCAAGCCGGGCTTTGTGCAGGGGGTAGAGCCTTTTCAACGGCCTGTTATTCGCCGGGCGGGTTGTCGCGACTGGAGCGCCAGCGTTGCAGGTCGATAACCGGCGCGCTGTCGGGTGGCGGCGTGCGAAAGGGGTGGGGGGCCAGTTCGATGCGGCCCAGCTGCTGGCCGAACATGGTGATGCTGCCCTCATGGCGCTGTTCGCCGGTGACGGTGAACTCGAAGCCATAGATCCGGGCCAGGCGCTTGCGCCCGCGGGCGTCGGGCAGCAGGGCGAGCCGGCGCAGGGCGACGTTGCCGTCGAGCAGTTCGACATCGACTTTGCTGCAGTGCTGCTGGGTCAGCAGCAGGGCGCGCTCGCGGATGCCGTGGCCGCGCCAGAGCCAGGCACAGGCGCTGGCGAACAGCATCAGCAGGAATACATCAAACAGCTCGATCATGGTGGCTCCGACAGCGGGACGCCGAGCTTAACCCATCTGCCCGTGCCTGCTCAGCCCCGGCCAGGGGAGTGCTCAGCTCTTTTCTTCACTGAGGGCCTGGTAGCGCTGTTGCAGCTCGTGGCGGATCTCGCGGCGTTGCAGGGCCTGACGCTGGCGACGGTGGCCGTCGGGTGTTTGCGGTTGCAGGGCCGGAATGACGACCGGGCGACCCTGCTGGTCCACTGCCACCATGGTGAAGAAGCAGCTGTTGGTATGGCGCACCGAGCGTTCGCGGATATTTTCGGTGATCACCTTGATGCCGACCTCCATGGACGTGCGGCCGCTGTAATTGACCGAGGCGAGAAAGGTCACCAGTTCGCCGACATGGACGGGTTCGCGGAAAATCACCTGGTCCACCGACAGGGTTACCACGTAGCAGCCGGCATAACGGCTGGCGCAGGCATAGGCCACTTCGTCGAGGTATTTGAGCAGGGTGCCGCCGTGGACATTGCCGGAGAAATTGGCCATGTCCGGGGTCATCAGTACGGTCATCGACAGCTGGGTATTGCCGTGTTCCATGGTGCACTCCGCGCGTATTGATCGAGCAGGTGGACCTGCTTGTCGTGCCGTCAGGGTGACATGGATGGGGCGTTTTTGCAGCCGTTGTAGGCGCGCGTCTGGGGAGCGATGGAGGTGAGGTACTTAGCGCAAGCCGAAACGGCCGCGCAACTCGACCAGCTCGTCGTGTCGTTCGACCAGAAAACGGTCGAAGTGCTGGATCAGCCCGGGCTGGCTGGGGCTGCTGAGGTGGAAGCTGGTGTAGCTCTGCGGCAGTTGCTGATCCAGTTGCATACGCTCTGCGCTGTGGCCCATTTCCACCAGGTGGTAGCGCACCACCTCGGGGTTGGCATACAGCGCATCAATGCGTCCGCGCTCAAGCATGCGGATCAGGCTCTGGATATCCTGGGCTTCGACCAGCGTTACCCTGCCGCGGTTGAGCAGCGGCATCCAGGCCTCGGCGGTGAAACCGCGCACCGTGCCCAGCTTGCGGATGCGCGCCAGGCCCTGGCCGCGGTGTTCGCGGAGGACTAGGGTGCCGTCGACTATCTGCACGGCGGCATCGCTGTAGTAGAGACGCTTACCGTTCTTGGCCTGCCGCGACCAGGAAGGATTGTCGGGGAACAACAGGTCCAGGCTCTGCGCCTCGAGCAGGTTGTGGTACAGGCGGTTGATCGGCTGGGCGCGCAGTTCCAGCTTGAATCCCTCGTACTTGGCGAAGGCCTGCAGCAGCTCCACGGCATAGCCCTGGGGTGCACCTTCGGCCTCGGCTCGGTAATAGGGGTAATAGTCGTGGGCCTCGATGCCCACGCGCACGGGCTCCCCCTGGGCCAGGGTGCCAAGCAGCAAAACTGCCAGCAGCAGCCATCGTGTCATTGCGTGTTCGCCCCGCCCCTTTGTTCCATGCAGCTTAGTTCAACTTTGTCTAGGCGTGGCTCAGGTACCAGCGCCAGTCCTGTTCGCCCACTTCGCCCATAAATTGGCGAAATTCGGCCCATTTGATCGCCAGAAACACCTTGAGAAAGTCCTCGCCCAGCGCCTCTTTCGCCCAGCTGGAGTTCTCCAGGGCGCGCAGGGCGGTCAGCCAATCGGTGGGCAGGGTTTCGCGGGCCTGTTCGTAGCCGTTTCCGATGATTTCCTCACCCGGGTCGATCTGGTTTTTGATGCCGTGATGGATGCCGGAAAGGATCGCTGCCGCCGCCAGATAGGGGTTGGCGTCGGCACCGCAGATACGGTGCTCCACATGCCGGCTGTTGGCCGGACCACCCGGTACGCGGAACGATACGGTGCGGTTGTTCACCCCCCAGCTCTTGGCCAGCGGCGCGTAGCTGTTGGCCTGGAAACGGCGGAACGAGTTGGCGTTGGGGCAGAAGATCGCCTGGGTGTCGTTAAGCGTGGCCATCATCCCGCCAATCGCATATTTCAGCAGCGGCGTGCCATGTGGGTCTTCTGATGCCATCAGATTGTTGCCGTTTTCATCGGCCAAACTCACGTGCATATGCAGACCGCTGCCAGCCTGGTCGCCGAACGGCTTGGCCATAAAGCAGGCCTGCAGCCCGTGTTTGCCCGCCACTCCCTTGACCAGGCGCTTGTAGCGCACGCCTTCGTCGATGGCCTGCAGCGCGTCGAAGCGGTGCTCCAGGGTCAGCTCAAGCTGGCCCGGGGCGTATTCGGAAATCGCCGTGCGTACCGGCAGGCCCTGCACCTCGCAGGCGGCGTAGAGGTCGTCGAGGAAGGGCTGCAGCTGCTCCAGCTCGTACACGCCATACACCTGCGGGGCCTGCGGGCGCACACCGTTGGCTTGCAGCGCCGGTTGCGGGCGGCCATTGGCGTCGCGCTGCTGGTCCAGCAGGTAAAACTCCAGCTCCACGGCCATCACCGGGTGGTAACCGTCGGCCTTGAGCCGGTCGATGGCGCGCACCAGCACATGGCGAGGGTCGGCCGGGGCAGATGGCAGGCCCTGGGTCGGGTGCATGCTCACCTGCAGCTGGCCGGTGGGCGTGGTGCGCCAGGGTTGCAGGGTCAGGCTGCCGGGCAGCGGATAGGTCCAGCAGTCGGCGTCGGCCACTTCCCAGACCAGGCCGCTTTCTTCCACGTCCTCGCCCTGGATGGTCAGTGCCAGAATCGAGCTGGGCAGCGGTCGGCCGTTCTCATAGATGGCCAGCAGCTCGTCGCGGTGCAGCAGCTTGCCGCGCGGGATGCCGTTGGCGTCGATCAGCATCAGCTCGATGCTGCGTACTTGCGGGTGGGCGGCGAGGAAGTCGCGGGCTTCCTGGGGATTGGCAAATTGCATGGCGGTTATCTCGTTATTGGCCGGGCAAACGGCTTGTGTAGGAGCGGGCTTGCCCGCGATGGCCGGTAAGCAAAAGCATCGCGGCCAATAACTAGGCGTTCCCGCCGCTCCTACAGGATCGATGAGTTATTCGCGGGCACCGGGTATGGCCAGCAGCTCAGTCAGAGCCTGGTCGAGCATGCCGATCAGCTGGTCCACATCGGCCGCCGTGGTGCTCGGGCAGCACAGGGTCATGTTGTGGAACGGGGTGATCAGGATGCCGCGGTTGATCAGGTACAGGTGCAGGGCCATCTGCAGTTCGTCGTGGAACGCGGCTTCGGCCTCGGCACCGGTCTTCGGCGACACCGGGCAGAACTGGAACTCGCTGCGCGCGCCCAACTCGGTCACCGACCATTTGAGATCGTGTTTGCCGATCAGCGAACGGAAGCCGTCGGCCAGGCGCTTGGCCAGCGGCAACATATGCGCGTAGGCGGCGGGCGTCATCACCTGTTCCAGATTGGCGCGCATGCAGTGCATGGCCAGGGCGTTGGCCGACAGGGTGGTGCCCATGCCGCTATGACCATGGCCGTGGCTGCCTTCGCTGGCACGTTGGCGCGCGGCGGTCATGGCCTCAGCCATCGCCGCGCTGCAGCCGAAGATGCCGCACGGCACGCCGCCGGCAATCGGCTTGCCGACCACGAAGAAGTCCGGCTCAAGGTTCCACAATTTGGTGCAGCCACCCATATCGGTGGAGATGGTGTGGGTCTCGTCGATAATCAGCAGCGCGCCATATTTACGCGTCAGCTCGCGGCATTTCTGCATAAAGCCAGGCTCGGGCAGGACCATGCCGATATTGGTCATCGCCGGCTCACAGAGCAGGGCGCAGACATCGCCCTGGGCCAGCGCGGCCTCCAGCGCTTTGAGGTCGTTGAACGGGATCGAGCGGCTGTACTCGGTCAGGTCGTAGGCCTGGCCGATCAGGCCGGAACGCGGCACGGTCTCGCCGTCGATGCAGCGCACCATCACGTCATCCACCGTGCCGTGGTAGCAGCCGTCGAACACCAGGAGGGTCTTGCGCTGGGTAATGGCGCGGGCCCAGCGCAGCACATAGCGGTTCGAGTCCGTTGCAGTGGCGGTGACCTGCCAGAACGGCAGGCCGAAGCGCGCGGCCAGCAGTTCGCCGCAGACCACCGCGTCCTCGCCCGGCAGCATGGTGGTCAGGCCGTTGTTGCCTTGCTCGGCGATGGCCTTGGCGATCGGGTCCGGCGAGTGGCCGAACATGGTGCCGGTGTCGCCCAGGCAGAAGTCGATATATTCGTGGCCGTCGACGTCATAGAAGCGCGCGCCCTTGGCACGTTCGACGAACAGCGGTACCGGCGTCGACCAGTCGGCCATCCAGTGCATCGGCACTCCGCCGTACAGCGAGTGGCGCGCGCGTTCAGCCAGGGCCACGGATTTAGGATTGCGCGCGATAAAGCGCTGGCGCTCGCGCTGGGCGAAGGCTTCTACGGCGGATGGGCTGATGCCACTGGCAGTCATGTTGAACACCTCGTTCGAATTTCCGAACATAATCTTTTGTGATCACAAATAAGTCAATAGATGCCTTATAAGCGGTATTAAGGTAGATTAATCTTAAATTTGTGATCACAGGTTGGGTGTAAATGGAAAATATGCAGCAGGTGGCCCTGATCAGCGGGGCGGGTAGCGAGAGCGGTATCGGCATGGCCATCGCCCGCCGCCTGGGCCGTGCCGGTGTCAGTGTGCTGCTCACCGCCAGCAGTGCGCGGGTCGAACAGCGCGCCGCCGAGTTGTGCGCTGAAGGTATTCAGGCCCGTGCTTGCGTCGCCGATCTGACCGATGAGCAGCAGGTGGCCGAGCTGGTCGAATGGGCTCAGGCGCAGTGGGGGCAGATCGACATTTTGGTGAACAACGCCGGCATGGCCATGCAGGGCAGCCCGGAACCGTTCGCCGAGCTGGCCGATATGGACCTGGCCACCTGGAACCTGTCCATCGCGCGCAACCTGGGTACCGCCTTTCTGCTCACCCGTGGCGTGCTGCCGGGTATGCGTGCGCGTGGCTACGGGCGCATCGTCAATATAAGCTCGACCACCGGCACCCGCGGCAGCAACCCTGGCGAGGCGGCCTATAGCGCGGCCAAGGCCGGCATGCTCGGCCTGTCCATGGGCCTGGCGCTGGAAGTGGCCAAGCAGGGCATCACGGTCAACAGCGTGGCACCGGGCTGGATTGCTACCGGCTCAAGCACAGCAGAAGAACAGCACGCCGCCGAGTACACGCCGATGCGCCGCGCCGGCCGGCCTGAGGAAGTGGCAGCGGCGGTGGCTTTTCTGGCCTCGCCGGAGGCCAGCTATATCACCGGTGAAGTCATAGTGGTGGATGGCGGTAACTGCCTGATCGAAAACAAAGCCCCGTAGGATGCGCCGTGCGCACCACCTTCATTTATGGGGGGCGCTGGTGCGCACGGCGCACCCTACGGAGCCGTGAAACCCAACTAAGGAAATCAACATGCGCAACTGCCTACTGACCCTGGCCCAACTGCCCGCCCCGCCGCAAGGACGCTAGCGCCATGGCCGACAATCTGCAAGACCAGCTCTACCAACAACTGCGCGACGCTCTGTTGGCCGGGCGTTTCCGGCCCGGCGAGCGTTTGAAAATCCGTGACCTCGCCGCTGAATGGGGCACCAGCCCGATGCCGGTGCGCGCCGCGCTGCAACGTCTGGTCGCCGAAGGCGCGCTGGAGAGCGAGCCACAGCGTTCGGTACGAGTGCCGGCGATGACTCGCGAGCGCTTTCAGCAGCTGTTTCAGGTACGCCTGAGCCTGGAAGGCCTGGCCGTGGAGCTGGCCGCCGCGCGCATCGGCGCGGCCGAGATCGAGCTGCTGCGCGGTTGCATCGCGCGCATGGAAACGGCCCTGGAACAGCGCAATGTGCCGGCCTATCTGGACGACAACAGCCTGTTTCACCTGACCCTCTACCGCGCCTGCGCCAACCCGATTCTGCTGCGCATGATCGAGTCGCTGTGGTTGCAGGTCGGGCCTTTCTTCAATCGCCTGTTTACCGAGGCGGACCTGTCGCTACGTCTCAACGACTTCCACGAACAGGCCTTCACGGCCCTGGAAGCGGGGGATGGCAAGGCGGCGCGGGCGGCCATGGAGCAGGACCTGAGCTTCTTCGGCGAATATCTGCTGAAGCTGCTGGAGTTGGAGCAGGGCTAGCAGGGCTAGCAGGCCGCGCGGCTTAGCTTTCCAGCCAGACGTCGCGCACCCAGTGCCAGACCGATTCCCAGGTTTCTTCCTCGCTGACTTCGCTGGTATCGCTTTCCCAGAGCACCACGGTGCCGTCCAGCTCGACGCAGTAGTAGTTGCCGTGGTCTTCGCAGATCGGCACCAGCTCGCGGGAAACCCCCAGGGACCAGGCCACCGAGGCCACTTCCGGGAGGTAGGTGTGCGAGTGCGGGTCGGTGACGGTCACCGGCTCCAGGCGGCCGTAGACCACGTCGCTGACCTTGAGCAGGAATTCGCGCAGCTCGAACGGCAGGTTGATCAGCAACTGCTCCTCGATCTCCACCAGCAGCTCCTCTTCCGGCAGCTCCAGCGGCACCGGCACCGGTTCGTTGAGTTCGCGCAGTTGTTCGATGACTTCTTCCACGGGGTAAGCCTCCTGGGTAGCGGTGGATATGGGTGCGTCTTATACCCTAGCCGAGTACAGGCAAACAGTCGGGCGGGTGCTATTGTGCAGTTTGAGCGGTGCGTCATTTATTGAACGCCATTAAACGGTCCAGTCATGAACAAGCAAAGCGAAGAAACAAGCGACGACGCACTCACCGACGAGCAGCGCCTGCAATTGCTGACCCGTGCCGGCCAGCGCAATCGTCTGGTGATCTTTGTCCTGGCCGGCGTACTCGGCAGCCTGATGCTGCTGTCGGCGGGGCTCAACCTGTACGGCGTGCTGGGCGAGGGAGCCGACTCGCGGGTGGTCGCCCTGGAGCGGCAGGTGACCCGGCTGGAGAAGCAGTTGGCCGCCCAGCAGGTGGCCCTGAGCAATCAGGAGGAGCTGCTGGCCAGCCAGCAAAGCCGGCAACTGACCGGCTTGCTCGAACGGGCCGAGCATCCCGACAGCATCGCTGAAGTAAGCAAGGTGCTGCAGGCTCAGGAGGCGGACTATCAGGCAGTGCTGCAGGGGCTGAAGGTGGGCATGGCCGATCTGGCCAATATGCTGCCGGGCTCGCGCAGCTGGTTGAACCTGTATAACGAGCCGCTCGACCGCGCCCTGCTCAACAGTCGCCAGCGCAGTGAGGAAATCCAGGCTTGGGGCGAGCAGGCGGCACAGGGCCAGCCTTGATCAGCCGGCGCGGGCCATAAGCCGTGCATCCAGCAGGGCGTGGTGGGGTATTTCCGCCGCGTCCAGGTCGTCGAGCAGGTCGCTCTGTTCGCGGCAGCCCAGGGTCGTCGGCGGCAGGCCGGGACGGCCCAGCAGTTCCAGCAGCAGGGGCCAGTCCCAGGCCAGCGCATCGCTGACAATCTCCAGTTCACCAAGCTCGGCAAGAAAGGCCCGCAAGGCCGTGCCGGCTGCTGCCCGGCTGTGGCCATGGCGAGGCTTATCGAGCTGTGGCAGCACGATGTCGACGACGAACTCGGAACAGTCGGCGATAGTCCAGCCATCCACCAATTCCACATAGAACTCCACGCCGTCGGGCTCGACCAGGGCCAGGCTGATCAGCCGGCGGTCGAGGTTGAGGCGGGTGAATTCGGTATCCAGATACAGGGTGCGCATTGCTTTACTCCGCGCGGGCGGTGCTGTGCGGGGCCGCACAGCACTGTAGAAGGGCCTCTTAGCCCATATGGAAAAAGGCCAGCTTATTACCATCCAGATCGCGGAAATAGGCACCGTAGAAGCCCGGTATGCGCTCGCCGGGTTCGCCTTCGCAGCTTGCCCCGAGCTCGATGGCCTTGGCGTAGAGTGTGTCCACGCCCTCGCGAGAACCTGCTGGTAAGGCCACCATGTTGCCGTTGCCAGGATTGGGCGCTTGCTTGTCATAGGGCAGGCAAACGGCAAACATCGGCTGACCCTTGGCGATGCCGTAGAAGGCGATGCGGCCCATATCCATGACCACCTTGGCACCCATTTCAGCCAGCAAGGGAGTGTAGAAAGACTTGGCTTTTTCCATGTCAGTGGTGCCAACCGTTGTGTATCCGATCATTGTCGCGTCCTCAGGTGGTGTGGCGGGTTGTCTGCGTTGTGTACCTGAGTCTACCTCGGCCTGGCAAATGCACCCGCTGAATAAGGCGCAAAGAAAACCCGGGCAAGCCCGGGTTTCTGTGTCGCGTGGGGGAATCAGCCGTTCTGGCGGATACCGGCCACCAGCCATGGCTGGTTGTCGCCGACCGCGCGTTCCAGACGCCAGCTTTCGCTGAAGGCTTCGCCCTGGTCGAAGCGCGAGGTCTTGGCCACACCGGTAAAGGTCAGGGTGGCGACGGTCTTGTCGCTGAGGTCGTCGACGCCATCGAGCTGGGCATCGAGATCATCGATATAGGTGGACTGGAAGCCTTCGCCCAGGTCGGCACGCTCGCGGCTGAGGAACTCCAGCAGCTGCGGGGTGACGAACTCGCCGATCTTCTCCATTTCGTTGGCATCCCAGTGCTGCTGCAGGCTGAGGAAGTGCTCGCGACCAGCGGCCACGAAGCTCTGCTCATTGAACCAGGCCGGAGCGTTGATTACCGGCTTGATGGCTGCAGCCGCGCTGCCAGCGCCAAAGATCGATGCCGGGGCCGCCTGGCCGGGCATTTCGCGCTGCATCGGTGCGCCATTGGCGGTTACCGGGCCGGCCTGCTTGCGACGGGTGGCGAGGAAGCGGAACAGCAGGAAGGCGATCAGGCCGAAGATCAGCATGTCCATGATCTGCAGGCCTTCGAAGCCGTCACCCATAAACATCGAGGCGAGCAGGCCACCGGCGGCCAGGCCGGCCAATGGGCCCAACCAGCGCGAGGCACCGCTGGCGGCGGCAGGCTGACGACCGGCTGTCGGTGCGGTGGCAGTTTGCTGGGCCGGAGCCTGGCGGGTTTGATGGCTCGGCGCGGAACCGAAGGATTTGCCGCCGCCCAGACGCTTGGCTTCGGCTTCGAAACTCATGGTAAGGCCCAGGCTGAGGCACATGGCCAGGGCGACACTGAGAAAACGCTGCATGTTTGGCTGTCTCTTGGTGATTGGGACTACGCGCGGCATCTTGCCCGGCATGGCCGTTCCTGGCTAGACATAGAATGTTTCCGGCTTTTGCCCGAGTCGCTGCGTAGGGCGTGCCGCCTGGCGAGCGCCCTGGTGCGCGCGGCGCACCCTACGGGATCGCTATTGGCGCAGTAATACCAGCAGCGGGCCGCAGCGCAACTGGCTACGCAGCAGGGCGCGGAACTCGGCGGGGTCTTGTTCGGGGTGGCGTAGCCAGTGGATAAAGCAGCGCAGGTAGACGCCGGTCAGCAGGCTTTCCTCAGCGATACGGCACAGGTGCAGGGTTTGCCGCTGGGCCGCCTCGCGCCACCACTGCACGGTACGGCTGATGCGCAGCAGGCCGCCGATCTGCAGGTGGATATGCCCAGGTTCCAGCTTGTACAGCAGCATCTGCCCGCTGACCGTGCGGTGTGCCGCCAGGCTGGCGAGCCAGGCTAGCAGCAGTTCTTCCAGGCGCTTGGCCGGTGTCAGGGGCAGCAGGTCGGCGGCCTTGGCGCGGGCCAGCATGGCCTGGTCGGCGCGGTCGAACCAGGCTTCCACCAGGTGATCCTTTTCGCGGTAATGGCTGGCAATGCTATCCAGGCCGACGCCCAGGTCGGCGGCCACATCGAACAGGTGCAGACGCTCCCAACCGCAGACATCGGCCAGCTTGAGGGCGCTATCGAGGATCTGCGCTGCTGTGATTGTTGGTTCTTTCATCGGCTCACCTCGCCAAGCAGTATGGCCGGGGATCGCCGGGGCAGGGCCGGAAACGACAAACGGAAGCCGAAGCTTCCGTTTGTCGATGCGATAAATGACCTGCCAGCGTGGCGGCTGCGGCGTACTGCTGCGCGAGTACGTCCTACAGATTACGGCTATGGCTTAACGCCAGTCGTACAGCTCTTTCTCCGAGACCTTGTGCATCTGGCTGACCTGGGCCTGGAAGGCTTGCATCGAGGCCCAGATACGGCCGTTAAGCTCGCTCTGCGCGGCCAGTTCGCCGAGTACCACTTCCGATTCGCGCTGCATGGCGGCCAGCACTTCGTCGGGGAAGCGCTTGAGCAGGGTGCCCTGCTGCTTGAGTTCATCCAGGGCCATGGCGTTGTGGTAGACGTAGTCGTCCAGCATGTCCTGGCTGGCGGCGCGGGCGGCTTCCGTGAGGATTGCCTGCAGATCGGCCGGCAGGCTGTCGAGGGCCTTTTGGTTGATCAGCAGTTCGAGCACCGCCTGGGGTTCCTGCCAGCCCGGGTAGTAGTAGAACTTGGCGGCCTTGTGCAGGCCGAAGGCCAGGTCGTTGTAGGGGCTGACCCAGTCGGTGGCGTCGATGGCGTTGGTCTGCAGGGCAGTAAACACTTCGCCGCCGGGCAGGTTGACGGTGGTCGCGCCGAGTTTGCTCAGTACTTCACCGCCCAGGCCCGGCATGCGGATCTTCAGGCCCTTGAGGTCATCCAGCGAGTTGATTTCCTTGTTGTACCAGCCGCCCATCTGCATGCCGGTATTGCCCACCACCATGGGTTTTACGCCATAGGGTGCATAGGCTTCGTCCCACAATGCCTGACCGCCGCCCTTGCTTAGCCAGGCGTTCATTTCGCTGGTGGACAGGCCGAACGGCACGGCGGTGAAGAACTGCGCCGCTGGCACCTTGCCCTTCCAGTAGTAGGCCGCGCCGTGGCCCAGCTCGGCAGTGCCGCGCGACACGGCGTCGAACACTTCCAGCGGCGGCACCAGCTCGCCCCCGGCATACACCTTGATGGTCAGGCGGCCGTTGCTCATGGCGCTGACCCGCTCGGCCAGACGCTCGGCGGCGGTGCCCAGGCCGGGGTAGTTCTTCGGCCAGGCGGTGACCATCTTCCATTGGAAATGCTCCACGGCCGGCGTGGTGGTGGCTTGCGGCGCGGCGGGTTCTTCCTTGCAACCGCTCAGGCCGAGGGCGGCGAGCAGGGCGCTGGCGAGCAGCAGAGGGCGGCGGATCATTGAGGCTCCTTATTGTTTGAATGGTCGATCAATCACGCTGGGGAGCCTTTGTAGGAGCGGCCCATGGCCGCGACAGCAGGCACCCGAAAAAGCATCGCGGGCATGGCCCGCTCCTACGGCCTGTAGTTAAAGCGCCTGCAGCTTGGCATAGCTCAACATCAGCCACTTGCTGCCTTCGCTCTCGAAATTCACCTGCACCCGCGCCTGGCTGCCTGCGCCTTCGAAGTTGAGGATGGTGCCCTCGCCGAACAGCGAATGCTGCACGCGCTGGCCCAGATTGAAGCCGGTATCCGGCACGGCACTGCCGGCGAACATACTGTCGCCGCTCATGCTGTTGCCGCCCATATTGCGGCTGACCGCGCCAAACGGCCGGCTGACGCTATTGGACAGGCGCACTTCCTGGATCAGCTGTGGCGGAATCTCGCGGACAAAGCGCGACACCTTGTTGTAGGTCTCTGTGCCGTACAGGCGGCGCGTTTCGGCGTAGGTGATCACCAGCTTGCTCATGGCGCGGGTGATGCCGACGTAGGCCAGGCGGCGTTCCTCTTCCAGGCGGCCGGGTTCTTCCAGGCTCATCTTGTGCGGGAACAGGCCTTCTTCCATGCCCACCAGAAACACCTGGGGGAACTCCAGGCCCTTGGCGCTGTGGAGGGTCATCAGCTGCACGCTGTCTTCGTTTTCTGCGGCCTGGGTGTCGCCGGCTTCCAGCGAGGCGTGGCTGAGGAAGGCCTGCAGCGGGCTGAGTTCGTCGTCTTCGTTGTTCTCGAAGGTGCGCGCGGCGCTAACCAGCTCTTCCAGGTTTTCGATGCGCGCCTGGGCTTTTTCGCCTTTCTCGGCCTTGTGATAGGCGATCAGCCCGCTCTGCTCGATGACGGTCTGGGTCATCAGGTGCAGCGGCATGCTCAGCGCCTTGGCGGCGAGGTTTTCGATCAGTTCGATAAACCCGGCCAGCGCACCGGAAGCACGAGCCGGCAGGGCCTTGGCGGCGACCATCAGGCGAATCGCTTCCCACATCGACACATCATGATCGCGGGCATATTCGCGGATGGTCTCGACGCTCTTCTCGCCGATGCCGCGCGCCGGCACATTGATCACCCGCTCCAGCGCTGCGTCGTTGCCGCGGCCGTCGAGCAGGCGCAGGTAGGCCATGGCGTTCTTGATTTCGGCGCGTTCGAAGAAGCGCTGGCCGCCATAGATGCGATAGGGAATCTTCTCGCGCAGCAGGGCTTCTTCAAGCACCCGCGACTGGGCGTTGGAGCGGTAGAGAATGGCGATTTCGCTGCGTTTGAGGCCGTCCTTGCGCAGGGCGTCCTCGATCGTCTCGACCACGTAACGTGCTTCGTCGTGCTCGTTGAACGCCGAATACAGGTTGATCGGCTCACCGTCGCCGTCTTCGGTCCACAGTTCCTTGCCCAGACGGCCCTGGTTATTGGCGATCAGTGCGTTGGCGGCCTTGAGGATGCCGGCGGTGGAGCGGTAGTTCTGCTCCAGGCGGATCACTTCGGCATCGGCAAAGTCATCGGAGAACTGCTGGATATTCTCGATCTTCGCCCCACGCCAGCCGTAGATCGACTGGTCGTCGTCACCCACCACCATCAGGCTGTCGCCGCCCTTGGCGAGCAGGCGCAGCCAGGCGTATTGCACGGCGTTGGTGTCCTGGAACTCGTCGACCAGGATATGCCGGAAGCGCCGCTGGTAGTGTTCCAGCAGGCCCGGTTTGTCACGCCACAAGTCGAGGGCGCGCAGCAGCAGCTCGGAGAAGTCGATCACTCCGGCGCGGGCACAGGCGGCCTCGTAGGCTTCGTAGATCTTCAGCATGGTGGCGAGAAACAGGTCGCCGCCGGGCTGGATATTCTTCGGCCGCAGGCCTTCGTCTTTCTGCCCGTTGATAAACCACTGCGCCTGCTTAGGCGGCCAGCGTTGTTCATCCAGGCCGAGGTCGCGGATCACCCGTTTGACGATGCGCTGCTGGTCGTCGGAATCGAGAATCTGGAAGTTCTCGGCCAGGCCGGCCTCCTGCCAGTGCGCGCGCAACAGGCGATGGGCCAGGCCGTGGAAGGTACCGACCCACATGCCGGCCGGGCTCTGCCCGAGCATCTGCTCGATGCGGTGGCGCATTTCGGCGGCGGCCTTGTTGGTAAAGGTCACCGACAGAATGCTGTGCGGCGAGGCATTCTCGATCTGGATCAACCAGGCGATGCGGTGCACCAGCACGCGGGTTTTACCGGAGCCAGCACCGGCCAGCACCAGTTGGCGGCCCACGCGCGCGGCTACAGCCTGGCGTTGGGCATCATTAAGCGAGGCAATCAGGAGTTCGGGGTCATTTTGCATCGCGGCATTCTAGGGGGCTGCGTCAGGCAGGGCAAACCGCACTGCCGAGCTGTGCTGTTTGCGACGACCGGTTGGTCGCAGTCGGGCCTGAGCGGTCGCCCGCCGGACTGATCAAAAGTTGGGCGCCGGGGCGACGAATTAGCCCAGTTCCACCTTGGGCGATGTGTCTAGCTCGCGTATGCTCCGCCGACACTAGGGCAACCATTACAAGAATATCGCCTGTGACTGCACCGATCTTTTTTGCCGGCGCACATGACCTGAAACCGACCCCCGTTCGTGAGGTCGCCCAGGCATTTGCTACCGATATAGCTGCCGAACGCACCCGCCTGCTCTATCAAGGCTCGCGGTTGCCGACGCTATTTATGCTGCTCAACGGCGTGGCCTGTGCGGTATTGCTCTGGAGCTCCCAGGCCCACGAGTTGCTCGGCGGCTGGCTGGTGTGGCTGGTGCTGCTGGGGGTGTTGCGTCTGGTCCAGGTGCGCGCCTTCGATGCGGCACCGCCCAGCGCTCAGGCCGAGCCGCACTGGCGCAGGCGCTTTCAACTGGGCGCGGGGATTTCCGGGCTGACCCTGGCCTTCGCTGCGGTATTCCTGGTGCCGGCCGACGTGTTCTATCTGCAGGCTCTGGTCTATGGCCTGATCGCCGCCGCCATCCTCTCCGCCAGCGTGGCCTATGCGGTCAGCCTGTCGGCCTTTCTCTCCTTCGCCTTGCCCTGCCTGTTGCCATCGGTGGGTTATCTGTTGCTCAGCGGCAGCAGCCTGCAGCGCGGCTGGGGCTTGCTCGGCCTGATCCTGCTGGTGTCGCTGCTGGTGGTGGCCTGGCAGGTCAACCGTCTGGTGCAGCGCAGCCTGCTGCAGCGTTTTCAGAACCAGGCGCTGATCGGCAACCTGGAACAGGCCAAGCAGCAGGCCGAGAACCTCAATAGCGACCTGGCCCATGAAGTGGAGCAGCGCCGCCGCGCCGAGCGCGAACTGCGTGCCGCCCATGACGAGCTGGAAATGCGCGTGGCCGAACGCACCCTGGAACTGGATGCCGCCACCCACGCCCTGAGCAAGAGCCAGACGCGCCTGAGCCTGGCCATCGACGCCAGCGAACTGGGCCTGTGGGACTGGAACCTGCAAAGCGATGAGGTGCACCACTCCCAGCTCAAGGAGATCTTCGGCCTGGAGCCGGGCGAGGTGCAGGTGATGCTGCGCGACCTCAAGCCACGCCTGCACCCCGACGATCTGCCGGCGCTGCGCCGCGCCCTGGTCGAACATATGAAGGGCCGCAGCGACGGCTACCAGGTGGAATACCGCATCAAGCACGCCGAAGGGCGCTGGGTGTGGATCGAGGACCGTGGCCGCGCGGTGGAACGCGATGCCGCCGGCCGGGTGCTGCGCATGCTCGGCACCCGCCGCGATATCAGCGCGCGCAAGCTGCAGGAAGAACAGCAACGGCTGTCCGCCACGGTGTTCGAGGCGGCCAGTGAAGGCATTGTCATCCTCGACCCGGATTACCGCCTGCTGGCGGTCAACCAGGCCTTTACCCAGGTTACCGGTTACCGCCGCGAGGACGTGCTGGGACGCAACGTGGCCGTGCTGATCAGCAGCCGCGAGAGCCGCCGCCAGTACCAGCTGATCCGCCTGGAGCTGGAAAGCCGTGGCAGCTGGCAGGGCGAGCTGATCGAGACGCGCAAGAACGGCGAGCTGTACCCGCAGTGGTTGCAGCTCAATGTGGTGCGCGACTCCCGCGGCCAGGCCAGCCATATCGTCGGCTTCTTCGCCGACCTGTCGTCGCGGCGCGAGGCCGAGGAGCGCCTGCGCTACCTGTCGCACTACGATGAACTGACCGGCCTGGCCAACCGCAGCCTGTTCCGCGCGCGCCTGCACGAAGCCAGCCAGCGCGCGCGCCAGGGCGGACGCAGCATCGCCCTGCTGCATATCGACCTGGACCGCTTCAAGCTGCTTAACGACAGCCTCGGCCATGAAGTGGCCGACCAGCTGCTGCGCCAGATCAGCCGCCGTCTGACCCAGACCGTGTCCGAGGCCGACACCATTGCGCGCCTGTCCGGCGACGAATTCGCCGTGCTGCTCGACTCCTACGGCAGCCTCTCCAGCCTGGCACGGCTGGCCAGCCGTTTATTGAGCAAGCTGCGCATGCCGATGACCGTCGGTGGCCACGAACTGGTGGTCAGCGCCTCCCTGGGCATCAGCCTGCTGCCGGACAACGCCCGGGAGATTTCCGCCCTGGTCAGCCAGGCCAATATGGCCATGCAGCATGCCAAGCACCTGGGCGGCAACACCTTCCAGTTTTTCACCGACAACCTGCAGGCCTGCACCCTGGAGCGCCTGCAACTGGAAAACCAGCTGCGCAAGGCTATCGAGGAAGGCCAGCTGGAAGTGTTCTACCAGCCCAAGCTATGCCTGGCCGACGACAGCCTGAATGCCGCCGAGGCCCTGGTGCGCTGGCGTCACCCCGAAATGGGGCTGGTGCCGCCAGGCGAGTTTATCGGCCTGGCCGAGGAAACCGGGCAGATCGGTGCCATCGGCGAATTCGTCCTGCGCCAGGCCTGCCAGCAGGTGCGCGCCTGGCAGCTGGAGGGGCTGGCGCAGATCCGTGTGTCGGTCAACCTCTCGGTGCATCAGCTGCGTCAGGGCAACCTGGTCAGCCTGGTGCGTCAGGTATTGGATGAGACCGGCCTGGCCTCGCAATTCCTCGAACTTGAGCTGACCGAAAGCCAACTGCTGGATAACGTCGAAAACGTTATCGCCACCTTCCGCCAATTGCGCGAGATGGGGGTCAAGCTGGCCATCGATGACTTCGGCACCGGCTATTCCTCGCTGAGCTACCTCAAGCGCTTCCCGGTGGACTACGTAAAGATCGACCAGACCTTTATCCGCGACCTCACCCCGGGCAGCGAAGACGCCGCCATCACCCGGGCGATCATCGCCATGGCCCACAGCCTGGAACTCAAGGTGGTGGCCGAGGGCGTGGAAACCCAGAGCCAGATGGACTTCCTCAAGAGCCAGCGCTGCGACGAGATCCAGGGCTACCTGATCAGCAAGCCGGTGCCCGCCGAGCAATTCGCCCAGTTGCTGCGTGAGCAGGCCCGTCAGCTATAGACGGCGGGCGCTGAGGCGATCGGGGAGCCAGCCTGCTGGCTCCTGTAGCTGACGCGCAACCCCCGCGAATCCCCCCTTGCCTGCCGCCCTTCGGGCAATCGCTTCGACGCGCCTGCGCGCCGCTCCCCGCGCCCTGCAGAAAAGTACTTTGGTGCCATGCAATTGCAGCTTTTGTACAAGAGCCGAACAAAAGACCTACAAAATATACTGTCTTTGCCTAGTCATCAGAGAGGGAATCACAGTATGAAAATACGACTGTCATCATCATTAGCGTTGTTTTGCACAGCACTGGCTGCGGCTCCGTTCGTCCGGGCGGTAGAGGGCGGGATGGAAGCGGCTGGCCGTCAGTTGTTTGCGCACCACTGCACGGCATGCCACTCGTTGGATACCAGCGAGAACGCCTTCGGCCCCAGCCTGTTCGGTGTGGTCGGTCGCCCGGCGGCTTCTGTGCCGCGGTTTGCCTATTCCAACGCCATGCAGGCCTCGGGGATTACCTGGACCGAAGACAACCTGCGCAAGTGGATTGCCGACAACGAGGTGTTGGTTCCGGGCACCCGCATGCGTCACGTCGCCATTAGCGATCCAGCCGAACAGGATTACCTGATCAGCTTCCTGCGTTCATTGAAATAAGCCAGCAGTCGCTGGATTCCCTCGCTGCGGGGTAACCCGCCTCTCTCGCACGGTGCCTGCCCGTTGGGTCGGTACCGTCTGCATTTGCCCCGCACCGGGGCTTGTCGCCCCGGCGCGCTTGCGGCTACTGTCGCGGCCTATTCGCCGCGAGATATCCAGATGTTGCCGCCTGATCGCCGCCCGGCCAATGCCACCCTGATCCTGCTGGCCTCGCTGTATTGCGCCCAGGGCCTGCCCTCCGGTTTGCTGGCGCATGCGCTGCCGGTGCTGCTGCGCCAGCACGGCGTCGATCTGGCACTGATCGGCCTGCTCAAGCTGCTGGCGTTGCCCTGGTTGCTCAAGGTGCTCTGGGCTCCCTGGGTCGACCGCCTGGCATCGAGGCGTCTGGGCCATCACCGCGGTTGGATACTGCCGCTGCAACTGGCCAGTGTCACGATTATCACGACCCTGGCGCTGATGAACCCCGCGCGGCTGTTCGACAGTCACTTCCTCTTGCTGATTGGCCTGTTGCTGCTGGTCAACCTGGCCGCCGCCACCCAGGATATCGCCACCGACGGCCTCACCGTGCGCCTGCTGCCGGAGCGCTGGCGCGGCCTGGGCAACAGCCTGCAGGTGGGTGGCTACAAGGTCGGGATGTTGGTCAGCGGCAGCGGCTTGTTGTTGGCTATGGACTGGCTCGGCTGGCACCTCAGCCTGGGCCTGGTAGCCGCGCTGCTGGTGTTGATGACGGTCCCGATCTGGCGCTTCGCGGAAAACCGCCAGCTACCGTTCCAGCCAGCTTTGGCCGAACCCGCCGGGCCCGGCCTGCTGCTGCGGCATTACCGCGGCCTGCTGCTGCAGCCGGGGATGCTGCTATGGCTGGCGGTGCTGCTCAGCTTCAAGCTGGGCGACGCCCTGGGTTCGCCGATGATCAAACCGATGCTGGTCGACCAGGGCTGGAGCAACGCCGACCTGGGCCAGCTGACCCTGATCAGCAGCCTGGTCGGCATTGCCGGCGCACTGCTCGGGGGCCTGCTCTATGCGCGCATCGGGGCCCTGCGCGCGCTGCTGCTGTTCGGCCTGCTGCAGGCGGCGGGTATCGCCGCCATGGCCTGGTTGGTCGGGGCCGGCGGGCAGCCAGGCCTGGTCTACGCCGTGGCCCTGTTCGAACAGGCCGCCGACGGCATGTCCACCGTGGCCCTGTTCGCCGTGATGATGCGCCAGTGTCGCCCCGAGCATGAAGGGGCCGACTTTACCCTGCAGGCCAGCGTGCAACTGCTGCTGGCCGGCCTGGTGGGAGCCAGCAGCGGCTGGCTGGCCGAACAGCTGGGCTATCAGGCGCTATTTATCAGCGCTGGGGTTCTGGGCTTGCTGGCGCTGCCGCTGGTGGGGCTGTACTTCTGGCGGGGTGTAAGGGCGGGGTAGAGCTGGGTTTTTGCCGGGTGAGGGCGGGGGGGTGGAAGCTATTGGCTGGGCGCAACCGTGTTGACGGTAGGATTGACCAAGCGGTTCCTCACGGCTTGTGGGGCGAGTCCATATTCCCAAGCATCAAAGCACGGAGCAGCCGTTCTTCTCTCATGACATAGAGAATGAAAACCCGCTGGCCATCTTCACGATAAAAAATCCGGCAGGGTGGTGCCACTAGCTCCCTATAAACGGAGTTGGGAAGCTCGGGAGGCGTCCGCCCGGATTGAGGGAAATCTTCCAGGCGCTTGGTTTTTTCGAAAACAGTGCTGACCAACTGACGTGCTGCTGCGGGGTTATCCAGGGCGATGTACTCAGCGAGGGCATCCAGTTCTTGGAGGGCCGGCTCCGTCCAGACTACTTCAGCCATTTGCTCATTTTCTCCTTGGCCTCACCTTGGCTGTACGTCCTCCCTTCAAGTACAGCGCGCTCGCCACGCGAGAGTCCCTCAAGCAGGGCCAGTCGGCGCTGCATAAATTCGTAGTCCTGCACATCGACGAGATACGCCGATGGCTGACCATGCTCGGTGATCAGCACCGGCTCCTTTGAAACATGCAGGTCTGCCAGGATTTTCGTGGCTTGGCGCTTGAGATTGGTAACCAGCTCAACTTTCATGGGAGCACCCCGAATTAGACGAAAGTGCTACTTTAGTATCACTTTTGACGTGGCACAAGCCGCCGAAGCCCTGCTTGCCGTGATGATGCGCCAGTGCCGCCCCGAGCATAAAGGGGCCGACTTTACCCTGCAGGCCAGCGTGCAACTGCTACTGGCCGGCCTGGTGGGGCTGTACTTCTGGCGGGGTGCAGGGGCGGGGCAGGGTTGAAAAGGCTATGCCCCACTGCTTGCGTGGGAGAGATCAAGCTCGATTTGTTAGAGGGCATTTAGCAGTTCAGTGGTTGTAACCACTGTGGCGTACTCTCCATGAAGGTTGGCTAATGCCATCGCATGTACGTCTTCGGCGCTGCGCATAACACCGTTGAAGTCGGCCTTTGCGAAGGCAAATGTTGCATCAGCGGCTACATAGGTTTCAAAACCAAGATTGCCGGCTGTGCGAGCTGTCGCTTCGACAGAGTTATTAGTGCTGACACCTACGATTGCGATAGCTTCGAGGCCCCTGACTCGAAGCCAGCGCTCAAGTCCGGAGTTAATAAATGCGTCCGGAACGTTCTTTTCAACGACATGCTCTGTAGTTAATGGCTGTAGTTCTTCTTGGAACTCAACACCCGGTTGGCCTGGCCAGAATGAAGAACCGGGTGTTCTTGAAATATGACGCACATGAACAATAGGGGCTTTCGCCTCTCGCCAAGCTTTCAGCATTGTAGCGATTGCTTGTTCTGCTTGCGGGTTGTTGCGAGCACCTGCCGAAGGTTCAAGCATGCCACGCTGCATATCAATGATGATAAGGGCTGGTATGTGCATAAGCGAATAAACTCTAAAGTTAAGGGGCGGCTTTAGCTCGCCCCAGTAAGCGAAGCGAACGATTTAAATACCACTGGTTAGAGATCTGAACGCTAAAGGCCAAGATAACTACTCACAGACTCCTCCAGCATTTCTACGAGCTCAGGATCCATATATTTGTACTCATCAGGGATATCCAGCACATAAATAGGCTTGTGCTCTAGAAGACGAGTAAATTCTGCTACTAACCTGTTCTTATGCTTCTGCTCCATAACAACAATGACATCAGCCCAGTGGATGTCCACCGCACTGACTGTCCTTCGAGCACTTGGGTTTGTACCCGCAGATCGAACACTGATATCTGGGTGTTTACGCCAGACTGTTTCAGCTGTGGGGCTTCGCCACTGATTGCGGCTACAGATAAACAGCACATTTTTCATGACTCTATTTATCCTACAAGGACTGCGCGTCGTCCAGTATCTGATGAGGAATAGGGGGTAGACAGCGGTATCGCTTGAGTCATCAAGCAGAACAGAAAAGCTGTGGCCCCTATTAGCCTTTTAACCTGAGTGAACACCTTTAAAATATTCTGTACGCTCAATGGTCATTCTGAGTTTGCACTCTTCTACTTGGACGCCCTGCCAAGGTGAAGGGGTAGACGATATCCCTATGAACTCACATTCGGCATCTCTGAACTTTAGCCAAGTTCTTTGTGCTGAGCGAAGCAAACTAACTAATTCAGTGCTTGGCCATGTTTTTCGTAGTGCGGTTTCTTCTTCTGTAGTTCTTTTTATGGCTTTTTTATATTCAGCGTTCAACTGGTCATCAGCAAGCCTGTTTTTCTGTGCCACACACGAATATCCTGCTGTAACTCCACCTCCTTGGGCATGGCATGGGTCATCACTCTCCTGGGAGGCAAAGGCTGCTGCTGAAATGAAAAAACTACAAAATATATAATTTTCAAATTTACACCTAGCACCTAAGTCTTGTTTAAATGGAAAAGAGAGCAGGTTACTTGTTTCTTTTCTGTGCGGTTATTATAAATTTGTGCCTTGTGGCACATAACCCTCTAGGAATTGAGGTAAGTTATCCGTAATTTGAAACCAGTTTGCTTTGTGTGCAACATAAAAATGAGCGTGTGGTTCTGTATTTACATCATTATCTAGCGTACCAACCCTGATGCGCACCACGCCAGGCAGTTTTTCAGTTTTACTATAAATCGGAGAGCCACAGTTCTTACAAAAGCACCTTTGATTGCCAGGCGATGACTCAAAGGCTCCAAGCAAATCCTTGCCGGAGATAAATCTGAGATTCTCCTCCTGAACTGGTGTATTCGTTACAAACGCACTGCCCTGAGCCTTTCTGCATTGAATGCAGTGGCAAATTTGAACCGGTCCAATTTCTTGGTGTATTTCAAATCGGATACCACCACAAAGACAGCTTCCAGTGTGCATAAGATTACTCCGGTTATCGACGGTTCATGACGGTTGGCTATTGGCGAGCTTTAGCTCGCCCCGATTGAGCGGAGAGAGCGACTTGAGCTATATGATTAAACACGATACGCGCTGTAAGCAGGACTTGCGTAGTAAGAAGCCCAGCCGGAAAGGTAAGGCAATAGCGCTATAAATAGGAAAGCCAAAAATGTGAGTGCGCCTCGCCAGCCTCGCGTGTGAATGAGATACGCCGGTAGTACGATGGGCCAGAGGAAAAAAATAAAAGCACCGAACTCATAAGGGCGATGAAAATTGTATTTCTTTGCATCATCCAAGCACCACAATGCGACCATGAGCGCGAAAGACCAGGACATTAAATTTTCGTACTCAGGCGCCGGGTCATAACCCAAATAACCCATGGCTGAGTAATGAATTGTCGAGATTGCGACTATGATTGCTATGCTGGTGGAATGTCGCATAACTTCCTGTGGTGTCTAATATTTGGTTAGTTATAAAAAAGCAGACAAGTTTATTTGTTGGTGGTGCGGCTTGAAATAAATCCATCCCCTTTCCCCTTTTTGTTTGTTGGGGGGATGAATATTAGTCAATTTTTTAATCTGTTTTTACTCTTGCTCTTATGGCGATACATAAGGCTAGGAAGGTAACAGGTGGAGTGATAACTAATAGGAAGCCTGATAAGGCTGTAGCTATAGGCGATATCATTGATGTGTGAAGCCAGAAGTCCGTGTCGAATATGCTTCTGCCACTAATTTGTAAAAGTATTTCTATTACAGTTGATATTGCAAATATTTGATATGTTAGCTGCGTTAATCCATAAGTGAGTATGAAGTAGTAATGTCTCGGGAACGCTAGATTGTTTCGGATTGCGAAAAATATGAACATCAGCATGGCGATGGTCGAGGCGGCTCTAAAATAAGCAATTTCGTACGCGGCGGCTTTTAGATAAATGTGATGATATATTGAAATTCTTGCAGCTTTTTCTAGAGACCCACTGTGAACCGAGAGTATGTGGTAAAAATCTTTTGTGAGTATGTAAGCAGTTACGATAGCCAGTAAAAGAAAAAGAACGTTGATGTATGGTCCGCTCGCGGAAGTTCTTCTGTCTTCATACTCTGGGGTTTTGAACGGGTTGTGCACGAGAATTGTCTCTAACGTTTGGTTAAGGAGCGGGCTTTCATAAAGGCCGGAGTGTTTCCTTTTTATTCACTCCGCCCCCATTATGCTAGGGTCTTGCGTCTGCTCAGCAGCTAGTTTCAATCGGTCAGCTTTACTAATGTATTTAGACTTGTTTTTTGGTGCTAATTTAGAACTAGCCTTTTTGGCGTGGGCCTCTAGTAGTTGCTTTATTTTTTTACGGCGATTCATATTTGCCTACTTGGTTTTTAAGTTGTTGAATAGGTGCATGGCAGAACTAAAGTGGGTGTTTTTATTCACTCCGGCCCCTTTATTCCTGGGGCTCTGATATTATATTGGCCATAACGCTTATATTAGCGGCACCCATAGGCCGCGTACTACAGCGACTTGTTATATTTGCTACCGCCTTACACTATATTTAGCAGCAAGTTGCTGTGCCCGCGATGCCAATAAGGTTTTGTGCTTTGGCTCTGTTACTTCATTCAGGATGTCTCTGTATCTACTTCTGAGTTCTCTCAGGTCAGAAACAATGATTCTCTGATCTTTCACTGATATTTTTTCCGACTCGGTAAGATCAGAAATAAAGCGGTATTTTTCATCGACTGCTCTCTCCATGCGCTGCCTGTCTGTTTCGACCTCCGGAACCGCTGACCCCGTTCCAAAAATTCGATTGAAAAACAAACCTGCACCAAGGGTAAAAAGTCCATTCTTTTTGTCGCCAATCGATGACTTCAAATTCTTTCGGATGCTGAGGTCGAGGAGATCAATCGTTGGATTTTGAAGAAAGATGTCTCCAAGCCTTTGTAATCGCTGGAGCTGTATCGTGATATTGCTTTGAACGATAGCATAATGTTCTTCGAGCTCTTTCTCAGACAGCTTTGAAAACTCAATGATCTCTCTGTTGCGAGCAAGGCTTAATAGTTCATCGGCAGTTTCCACCAAATTCCCAAGGATGAAGTGGCTTTCAAACAACTCCACTATTCTTTCGTCATGCTGGCCTTCCCTATACTTTTCGTAGAGGGCCGGAAGGGCTCCTATCAAGGAATTCAAGAATTTACCCAAACCGTCCAGCATTGCGATCTCCAAAAATATAACTATTAATTAGGCGACACACCTGTCGCAATACGTGTCGCATAACCTTCCTTGTCGTCAGCTAAGCCCTTGTCTTTCTTAAAGGTGGTTGCGGCAAAAGCGACAGCACCTGAAATGAAACGCGACAGGGGGCGGCAAGCCCGGGCTGCTGGCGTAATACTGGCAGGCTTGGGCCAAAGCTAGTTCATTCGGGCTGAGGCTGTCCATTCACCCACATTTCGGCGCTGGCGTTTCTTCCATTCCCATCTGTTTACCCACCTTGCACTTCGGTATCAGTGCTGGCTTTTCGGGGCCGGGTGTACCCAATCAAAGATGGCTGCCTTGCTCGGTTATTGGGGCAATCCTGACGGCCTTTATGGAGTGAAGGAGGTGCGTATGCCTAAACCCGCGAACCTGAGTGTCGGCCTGCGTATATTGTTGGCGTCCCAGGGCATAGCTCCGCTGGCGGTAAAGCTGAGCCTGGTGCAGCAGTTGGGGCCCGAGAGGGCCGCGTTATTGGCCCCCCATCTGCCGGCAGAGCAGTTGCGCGAGCTGATCCAGGGCTTACCGGTGCCCTTTGTCGCCAAGGTGGTTACTCACCTCGATCCGCAGCTGGTGCTGGAGACGTACTTCAGCCTGCCCGACACCCTGCATCTGGAGGTGGCGCGTCAGCTCTGTGTTGACGGGGCCTTTGCCACGGCGGCCTGTTATGCCGAGTGCCTGTCACCCAAGCAGATCAAGGTGCTGATTTTTGGTATTCACGATGTGGATCATGTGTTGCAGATCGCCCGACATATCGTCGATATGCCGCTGATTAGCGAGAGTCTGCGCAGCTTCTCCACTGGTTATCTGTGCAAGCTTGCCGAAGCGGCGGCGGCCGATCGCAATCTGCCGGTGGCGGCTCAGGTGCTCGGGGGGATGTCGTTGGCAAGGCAGGCGGATGTCTGTGCCGGCCTGCAGCCCACGACGCTGCGCAAGCTGTTGCCGATGTTGTTGTTGATCAGCGGCGAGGGCCTGCGCAAGCAGTTGCCGGAGGCGGTGTTGCAGTCGTTTGAGGCGCAGCTCGGTTAGGGCGCTGGGCCACAGAGCCGGCGGTATCTTCGGTGCGCGCGGCGCACCCTACGGAATAGCCGAGCCGAAGTGTTATTCCATCCACTGACGGCCGTGGCGTTCCAGCAGGTTTTGTAGTTGTTCCGGGCCATTGCTGCCGGCCGGGTAGGGGCGCGGGCTCTGGTGGTGCTGGTGCCAGCCTTTGATGATCGGGTCGATCCAGGCCCAGGCGGCTTCCACTTCGTCGCGGCGCATAAACAGCGTTGAGTCACCTTCTATCACGTCCAGCAGCAGGCGTTCGTAGGCGTCCCAGCGGCGCTGTTTGTTGAAGGCGTCGGCCAGGTTGAGGTCGAGTTCCACCGGTTGCAGGTGCATGCCCTTGCCCGGGCTCTTGCCCATCAGTTGCAGGCTGATGCGTTCTTCCGGTTGCAGGCGGATCAGCAGGCGATTGGCTTCGCCTTCGCCGAACAGCTGGTGCGGCACCGGCTTGAACTGGATGAGGATTTCCGAACTCTTGTGCCCCAGGCGCTTGCCGGTGCGCAGGTAGAAGGGCACGCCGGCCCAGCGCCAGTTGTCGATTTCGGCCTGCACGGCGACAAAGGTTTCGGTGTCGCTGTCGTTGTCGACGTTCTTCTCGAAGTAGTAGGCGGGCACTTCCTGGCCGCCGATTTTGCCGGCGGTGTACTGGCCGCGTACGGTCTTGTCGCGCACATCCAGGCCGGAGATGGGTTTGAGTGCTTCGAGGATCTTCACCTTCTCGTTGCGCACCGCCTCGGCGTCGAAGCGCACCGGGGCTTCCATGGCCACCAGGCAGAGCAGCTGCAGCAGGTGGTTCTGGATCATGTCGCGCATGGCCCCGGCGTTGTCGTAGTACGCGCCGCGGTTTTCCACGCCGAGGGTTTCGCACACGCTGATCTGCACGTGGTCGATATGCCCGGCGCGCCAGATCGGCTCGAACAGGGCATTGGCGAAGCGCAGGGCCATAAGGTTCTGCACGGTTTCCTTGCCCAGGTAGTGGTCGATGCGGAACACCCGCGATTCGTCGAATACCGCGCCGATGGCGGCGTTGATCGCCTGGGCCGATTCCAGCGAGTGGCCGATGGGTTTTTCCAGCACGATGCGGGTCTTGGGCCCGGCCAGGTTGGCCACTTGCAGGTGGGTGGCGATGTCCTCGAACAGGTCCGGGGCGGTGGCCAGGTAGTAGATGCGCAGTCGCTCGGGGTCGCTACCCAGGCGCTTGCCGAGGCGACCGAAATCGGCGCTCTGGCTGGCGTCCATGGCGAAGTAGTCGAGGCGGGCGGCGAAGCTGGCCCAGGTGTCGTTGTCGAAGTCGGCGCGGGCCACCTGGGCCCGGCAATGACGTTCGGCCAGGGCCTGATAGGCTTCGCGGCTGTGCTGGCTGCGGGCCAGGGCGAGAATGCGCGTGTCGCCATGCAGGCGGCGGGCGCGATGCAGGTGGTAGAGCGCTGGCAGCAGTTTATGCAGTGCCAGGTCGCCGGTGCCGCCGAACACCAGCATGTCGCAGGGAATGCTCAAGGTGGGAACTCCGACTCGGTTTATAAGTGCGGGGGCGGTGCCCATGTAGTATAACTACAAGGCCACTACAACCCGTCGTGCGCCGATCATAACTGAGTCATGACTCCCATGAGGCGTGCTTGATGGATTCGCTAGCCAAAATCGAGCCTATTTCTGTGAACCTGTTGCAGCACATTGCCCAGTCGCGTCATCTGTTACGTAAATCCGAACTCAAGGTGGCCGACCACGTTCTGCTCGACCCGGCTTCGGTGATGCACAGCTCCATGGCCGAGCTGGCCCACAGCGTCGGTATCAGCGAGCCGACCATCGTGCGTTTCTGCCGGGCCATTGGCTGCACTGGCTTTCAGGACCTCAAGCTGAAGCTGGCGCAGAGCCTGGCCGCTGGTGCCAGCTTCGGCCAGTTCGCGATCCATGAAGACGATTCGGTGGCCGACTTCAGCCTGAAGATTTTCGACACCACCCTGCATACCCTGATCGAGGTGCGCGAGAAACTCGACACCCAGGCCCTGCAGCGTGCCATCGCCGCCATCGCCAATGCCCAGCGCGTGGAGTTCTACGGTTTCGGTGCCTCCGGCGCGGTGGCGGCGGATGCTCAGCACAAGTTCTTCCGCCTGCTGCTGACCGCCGCGGCCTATTCCGACCCGCATATGCAGGCGATGAGCGCGGTGACCTTGAAGCCCAGCGACGTGGCCATCTGCATCTCCCAGTCCGGGCGTTCCAAGGATCTGCTGATCACCGCCAACCTGGTGCGTGAAGCCGGCGCGACGCTGATCACCCTGTGCCCGAGCCAGACGCCGCTGGCCGACTTGGCCACGGTCAACCTGGCCATCGATGTGCAGGAAGACACCGAGATCTACACCCCGCTGACCTCGCGTATCGCCCACCTGGTGGTGATCGACGTGCTCGCCATGGGCGTGGCCATGGCCCGCGGCCCGGGCCTGGTCAACCACCTCAAGAGCGTCAAGCGCAGTCTGCGCAGCCTGCGCTTGTCGCCCAAGGCGCATAAGAACGTCGAAGACTGAAAACCTGCCTCTGGTGAGCGGTGGACAAGGCTGCGCCATGTCCACCCTACCGACTGCGGTGGATGCAAATGACGTCATCCACTCAACCCGACTCTTGTAGCCCGAATAAGCGCAGCGTAATCCGGGAAGCCTGGCCCCGGATTGCGCCAAGGCTTATCCAGGTTACGCGCACAGGTTTATGGCACCGTTCGTCGGGGTCACCACACCTTCATCGTCTTGCCCGCAAAGCGTCATATCCCTGGCCGATGCTGTGACTCCCGTTATTCAGCTTGGGAGTTGCACCCTATGTCTGCTTACTTGGATAAAGCCCAGAATCACGCCAACAGTGAGGCCCGTGCCCGGCGCAAGGTGATTGACCAGCGCCGCATGGAATACCGTCGCGCCATCGAAAGCTATGCCGAGCAGCGGCAATTGCAGCAGCAACTGTCCGACTTCCCCGAACTGATCGCGGCTAACTACCTGACGGCTGCTCAGACCGTGGGGCGGCGAAGCGCTCAGCCAGGGCGTTGATCTGGCTGCGTTGATCGCGCACAAAGGCGAAAAACGCCTGGGCCACCGGCGACAGGTATTTGCTCCGCGGGTGTACCAGGCACCAGCTGTGCAGCAGCGGCAGCTCGGCCACCGGCAGTTCGCGTAATACGCCGCAGTCCAGCTCGCGGCGCACGGCGTGACGGGGCAGCAGGGCCAGGCCGAGGCCGGCGATCACCCCTTCACACTGGCCTTCCATGGAGCCGACTTCCAGGGTCTGGGCGAAGTGTGCGCGCTTCTGATGGCAGTAAGCCTCGCAGGCCTGGCGCGTGCCGGAGCCGGCCTCGCGGACCAGCAATGGCCAGGCGCTGAGGTCGTGCAGGGTTAGCGCGCCCTGGCTGCACAGCGGATGGTCGGCTGGGGCCACAGCGATGATAGGGTTGTTGAGAAAGGGCAGAAACTCCAGATTCAGGTCGGTCGGCACCTGGGACATGATCAGCAGGTCGTCGCGGTTGGCGCTTAGCCGTCTGAGTGCCTGGGTATGATTGGTGACCACCATCTGCAGGCTGACTTCGGGGTATTGGCGGCGAAAAGCGGCGAACAGGTGGGGAACGAAGTATTTGGCGCTGGATTCCACCGCCAGGCTCAACTGCCCCTGCAGCGAGCCGCGTAGATCGCCCAGCTGCATATCGAGACTCTCCAGGCGGCCGAAGATATCCGCGCTGGCCCGCTGCAAGGCTTCGGCAGCGTCGGTCAGGTAGAGCTTCTTGCCGACATAATCGAACAGCGGCTGGCCGAGCAATTCTTCCAGCTGGCGAATCTGCAGGCTGACCGCCGGCTGGGTCAGGGCCATTTCCTCGGCCGCGCGGCTGTAGGAGCGCTGGGCGCATACTGCGCGGAATACCTGCAGTTGACGAAAAGTCATACGCAGCAGTGACTTACGCATGTTGGTTGGCTCGCGAATGGCTGCGCTCTGGGCGAGGCAGGGTGGCTGCGGAGGTGCGGCACAAGGCCGTGCTGGGCTGACTATAAGTCTTTGCTAATGCTTAACCCAATAAATACTGATTTTTGTTAATCGCTGGCGGGGCGTAGCTTAATTGCATGACCGCAAACTGAGCTGCGGTCATCCGACGACCGCTTTCCGCGGTCGCCTGCTGACGCGATCGAGGACCCAGGCCCGTGATCAAGAAAATCCTCATAGCCAACCGCGGTGAGATTGCCGTGCGTATCGTGCGCGCCTGCGCCGAGATGGGCATCCGCTCGGTGGCCGTCTATTCCGATGCCGATCGCCATGCCCTGCACGTCAAGCGCGCCGACGAGGCCCACGGCATCGGTGCCGACCCGCTGGCCGGTTATCTGAACCCGCGCAAGCTGGTCAATCTGGCGGTGGAAACCGGCTGCGACGCCCTGCACCCAGGCTATGGTTTTCTCTCTGAAAACGCCGAACTGGCGGAGATCTGCGCGGAACGTGGGGTCAAGTTTATCGGCCCAAGCGCCGAAGTGATTCGCCGTATGGGCGACAAGACCGAGGCGCGGCGCAGCATGATCAAGGCCGGCGTGCCGGTCACCCCGGGCACCGAGGGCAATGTCACCGACCTGGCCCATGCCCTGCGTGAAGGCGAGCGCATCGGCTATCCGGTGATGCTCAAGGCCACCAGCGGCGGTGGCGGTCGGGGCATCCGCCGCTGCAACTCGCGCGAGGAGCTGGAGCAGGCCTACCCGCGGGTGATCTCCGAGGCGACCAAGGCCTTTGGCAGCGCGGAAGTCTTTCTGGAAAAGTGCATCGTCAATCCCAAGCATATCGAGGCGCAGATTCTCGCCGACAGCTTCGGCAATACCGTGCACCTGTTCGAACGCGACTGCTCGATCCAGCGGCGCAATCAGAAGCTGATCGAGATCGCCCCCAGCCCCCAGCTGACCCCCGAACAGCGCGCCTATATCGGTGACCTGGCGGTGCGCGCGGCCCAGGCGGTGGGCTACGAGAACGCGGGTACCGTGGAGTTCCTCCTGGCCGAGGGCGAGGTGTATTTCATGGAGATGAACACCCGGGTGCAGGTCGAGCACACCATCACCGAGGAAATCACCGGCATCGATATCGTCCGTGAGCAGATCCGCATCGCCGCCGGCCTGCCATTGTCGATCCAGCAGGCCGATATCCAGCACCGCGGCTTCGCCCTGCAGTTCCGCATCAACGCCGAGGACCCGAAGAACAACTTCCTCCCCAGCTTCGGCAAGATCACCCGCTACTACGCCCCCGGCGGCCCGGGCGTGCGCACCGACACGGCGATCTACACCGGCTACACCATCCCGCCTTATTACGACTCGCTGTGCCTGAAGCTGGTGGTCTGGGCGCTGACCTGGGAAGAGGCGCTGGACCGTGGCCTGCGCGCCCTCGACGACATGCGCCTGCAGGGGGTGAAGACCACCGCGGCCTACTACCAGGAAATTCTGCGTAATCCCGAGTTTCGCAGCGGTCAGTTCAACACCAGCTTTGTCGAAAGCCACCCCGAACTGACCCAGTACTCGGTCAAGCGCAAACCCGAAGAGCTGGCCCTGGCCATCGCCGCTGCCATTGCCGCCCACGCCGGCCTGTGAGGAATCGACCCATGAGCAAGACTGTGCAAGCCAAACGAATCGCTGTCACCGACACCATCCTGCGCGACGCCCACCAGTCGATCATCGCCACGCGCATGCGCCTGGACGACATGCTGCCGATCTGCGACAAGCTCGATCAGGTCGGTTACTGGTCGCTGGAAGTCTGGGGCGGGGCGACCTTTGACGCCTGTATCCGCTTCCTCAAGGAAGACCCCTGGGAGCGCCTGCGTCAGCTCAAGGCGGCGCTGCCCAATACCCGCCTGCAGATGCTGCTGCGCGGGCAGAACCTGCTCGGCTATCGCCACTATAGCGACGATGTGGTGCGCGCCTTCGTGGCCAAGGCGGCGGTCAACGGCATCGACGTGTTCCGTATCTTCGACGCGATGAACGACGTGCGTAACCTGCGCGTCTCCATCGAGGCGGTGAAGGCCGCCGGCAAACATGCCCAGGGCACCCTGGCCTACACCACCAGCCCGGTGCATACGGTCGCGGCGTTCGTCGAGCAGGCCAAGGCCATGCAGGCCATGGGCATCGACTCGGTGGCGGTCAAGGATATGGCCGGGCTGCTCACCCCCTACGCCACCTTCGAACTGGTCACGGCGCTCAAGGCCGAGGTCGACCTGCCGGTGTTTATCCACAGCCACGACACCGCCGGCATGGGCGCGATGTGTCAGCTCAAGGGCATCGAAGCCGGTGCCGAGCATATCGACACGGCCATCTCCAGCTTCGCCTGGGGCACCAGCCACCCGGGCACCGAGTCGATGGTCGCGGCGCTCAAGGGCAGTGATTACGACACCGGTCTGGACCTGGCGCTGATTCAGGAGATCGGCCTGTACTTCTATGCCGTGCGCAAGAAGTACCACCAGTTCGAAAGTGAGTTCACCGCGGTAGACACCCGGGTGCAGGTCAACCAGGTGCCGGGCGGGATGATGTCCAACCTGGCCAACCAGCTCAAAGAGCAGGGCGCGTTGCACCGCATCAACGAGGTGTTCGCCGAGATCCCGCGGGTGCGTGAGGACCTTGGCTTCCCGCCGCTGGTGACGCCAACCTCGCAGATCGTCGGCACCCAGGCGGTGTTCAACGTGCTCGCCGGCGAGCGCTACAAGACCATCACCAACGAGGTGAAGCTCTACCTGCAGGGCCGTTACGGCCTGGCCCCGGGCAAGATCGACGAGCAGTTGCGCAAGCAGGCGATTGGCAGCGAAGACGTGATCGAAGTGCGCCCGGCCGATCTGATCGCGCCGGAGATGGCCAAGCTGCGCGGCGAAATCGGCAGCCTGGCGAAATCCGAAGAAGACGTGCTGACCTACGCCATGTTCCCCGATATCGGGCGCAAGTTCCTCGAAGAGCGTGCCGCCGGCAGCCTGACCGCCGAAGCCCTGCTGCCAATCCCCGAAGCCGGCGGTGTGGCCGCGGCGGGCGGCGGTGGCGTACCGACCGAGTTCGTTATCGACGTGCACGGCGAAAGCTACCGGGTGGATATCACCGGCGTCGGCGTGAAGACCGATGGCAAGCGTCACTTCTACCTGTCCATCGATGGCATGCCGGAAGAGGTGGTGTTCGAGCCGCTCAACGACTTCGTTGCCGGCACCGGCAGCAAGCGCCAACAGGCCAGTGGCCCGGGCGATGTCAGCACCAGCATGCCGGGCAATATCGTCGAGGTACTGGTCAAGGTCGGCGACACGGTCAAGGCCGGCCAGGCAGTGCTGATCAGTGAAGCGATGAAAATGGAAACCGAAGTACAGGCCCCGATTGCCGGCACCGTAAAAGCGGTGCATGTGGCCAAGGGCGACCGGGTAAACCCGGGCGACGTACTGATCGAAATCGAAGGTTAACCTCGGAGCCCCGGGCTGGTTGAACAGGCATTTAAGCAGATTGCCGGGGCTTCTTTTTTATTCACGGGCGGCGCGCATGGGTGCGTTGCAACAGGGCTTAAGTCCCATGGACATGCAGGGCCTCAGGGTCCTGCACAAATTAGCGATACCAACGCGGATAGAACCCTCTCCCCGTTGGGGAGAGGGCAGGGTGAGGGGTAGCGGGTTTAGGCAGAAATGCGCTATCCAGTCAGGGCCTCGTCCCCTCACCCCAACCCTCTCCCCCGGGGGGCGAGGGGGCTAAACGTGTCTGGCGGGAGAAGCTGGGTAATCCGAGCGATGTGCTGATAGATCGAAAGTTAACCTTGAAGCTCCGGGCTGGTTGGACAGGCATTTGAACAGATTGCCGGGGCTTCTTTTTTATTCACGGACGGCGCGCATAGGCGCGTTGCAACAGGGCTAAGCCCTTGGGCTCGCAGGGCCTTAGGGTTCTGTAGGGAATACCGACACTGCGCGGATAGAACCCTCTCCCCGCTGGGGAGAGGGCAGGGTGAGGGGCTGCGGATGTCGACAGAACTGCGCTATCCAGCCAGGGCCTCGCCCCCTCACCCCAACCCTCTCCCCCGGGGGGGGCGAGGGGGCTAAACGTGTATGGCGGGAGAGGCTGGGTCATCCGGGCGATGTACTGATAGATCGAAAGTTAACCTCGGAGCTCCGGGCTGGTTGGACAGGCATTCGAACAGATTGCCGGGGCTTCTTTTTTATTTACGGACAGCGCGCATAGGCGCGCTGCAAAAGGGCTTAGGTCCCTTGGGCTCGCAGGGCCTTAGGGGTCTGTAGGGAATACCGACACTGCGCGGATAGAACCCTCTCCCCGCTGGGGAGAGGGCAGGGTGAGGGGCTGCGGATGTCGACGGATATGTGCTGCCCAGCCAGGCCTCGCCCCCTCACCCCAACCCTCTCCCCAAAGGGGCGAGGGGGTGGACGGTGTATGGCGGTAGAGGGCATCTGGGTTTAACGGCGCTATAACCTTTTTCCGGTTATGCCCCGCGGTGTTCGCTTTGTCTGCGCCTGGCGCAGGTGGTGCGGGCACTACGGCGTGGGTACCAGCACAGCTTGCGCTGGGGGCATAACCTTTTATGCGGGTGGGCCATGTGACGTGGCAAGCGTCTCTGGTCAGGTAAATAACGGGAGGGTTGTGCGGTGGGTCTGGATCCGGTGGTGCTGTTTTTCGTTTTCGGCCTGACGGCTGGCCTGCTGAAAAGCGAGCTAAAGCTGCCGCCGGCGCTGTACGAGACGCTGTCGATCATTCTGCTGCTGGCCATCGGTCTGCACGGCGGGGTGGAGCTGGCCGAGCAGGCCAGCTGGCAGTTGCTTGGCCAGGCAGGGCTGGTGCTGGGGTTGGGCGTGGCCTTGCCGCTGCTGGCCTTTGCCGTGCTGCGCGGGTTGCGTTTCGATCGGGTCAATGCGGCGGCGGTGGCGGCCCACTACGGCTCGGTCAGCGCCGGTACCTTCGCCGTGGTGGTGGCCTATATGCTGGCCAAGGGCATCGAGTTCGAAAGCTATATGCCGCTGTTTGTCGCCATCCTCGAAATTCCGGCGATCCTGGTCGGTATTCTGCTGGCCAAAGGGCTGTCGCGGGACACCCAGTGGCGCGAGCTGGGTCGGGAGATCTTCCTCGGCAAGAGCATCATGCTGCTGCTCGGCGGCCTGATCATCGGCGCGGTTGCTGGCAAGGAAGGCATCAAGCCGCTGGAGCCGCTGTACACCAGCATGTTCAAGCCGGTGCTGGCGTTCTTTCTGCTGGAGATGGGCCTGATCGCCTCGGGGCAGCTGGGCGCGCTGAAACAGTTCGGTCTGCGTCTGCTCGGTTTCGCCCTGCTGATGCCGCTGCTCGGGGCGCTGGTCGGCGCACTGCTGGCGCGCTTGATGGGGCTGAGCCTGGGCGGTACGGCGATGCTCGCCACCCTGGCCGCCTCGGCGTCTTATATCGCGGTGCCGGCGGCCATGCGCCTGGCATTGCCGGAGGCCAACCCGTCGCTGTCACTGACCGCCTCGCTGGGTATTACCTTTCCCTTCAATATCCTGATCGGCATCCCGCTGTACCTGGCGCTGGCCGAACGACTGATCGCCTGGGGGCTTTGAGATGAACGCACACACCCGCACCCTGCTGACCGTGATCTGCGAAGCGGCCCTGGAGAAGAAACTGCTGGCCGACCTGGAAACCCTGGGCGCACCCGGCTGGACCCTCTCCGACGCCCGCGGCCGTGGTGGCCGCGGCGTACGCAGCGCCGGCTGGGAGGCCGAGGGCAATATCCGCGTGGAAATCATCTGCGCCCGGGACGTCGCCGAACGCATCGCCACCCACCTGCAGGACAAGTACTACGCCAACTTTGCCATGGTCTGCTATTTGGCCCAGGTGGAAGTGCTGCGCGCGGAGAAGTTCTGAGAACCTATTTACGATCTGCTGCGCGTCGGCCCTACTGCGTTAAAAACAGGCTCGGAATGCTCATTTACACCAGTAAACTCCGCTTCCTCGCCTGTTTTTGCCTTGTATGGCTCTAGCTCGCGAGATCGTAAACACGTTCTAACGGGCGAACTATCACGTGTAGGCCAGGCAAGCGCAGCTGTGTAGGGTGGATGACGCCTTTCTCATCCACCATCGCGGTCTGGTGGATGGATAAAGCGTCATCCACCCTACGGGTCGTAGACAGAGAGTCCAGGCTTCGGGAAGCCATTGCAGTGTGATCCGCTGCGCCGCGTGGGCGTCTATCAGCCATCGTCCGGGGTGGCCCCGGGCCCTGCTGCGAGCCCGAGCATGCAAGCGCTGTTGAATGAGATTCTCGATGAAGTCCGCCCGCTGATCGGCCAGGGCAAGGTGGCCGATTACATCCCCGCCCTGGCCGATGTGCCGGGCAACCAGCTGGGCATTGCGGTGTACAGCAATGACGGCGAGCTGTTCTGCGCCGGTGATGCCGAAACGGCGTTTTCCGTGCAGAGCATTTCCAAGGTGTTCAGCCTGGTGCAGGCCATCGAGCATTCCGGCGAGGCGATCTGGCAGCGCCTGGGTCATGAGCCGTCCGGGCAGCCGTTCAATTCCCTGGTGCAGCTGGAGTTCGAGCGTGGCCGGCCGCGCAATCCCTTTATCAATGCCGGGGCTCTGGTGATCTGCGATATCAACCAGTCGCGCTTCGCCGCGCCAGTGCCGTCGCTGCGCGATTTCGTCCGCCGGCTGGCCGGCAATCCGCTGGTGGCGGTGGACAACCGGGTGGCCGATTCGGAATACCAGCACCGCTCGCGCAATGCGGCGGCGGCCTACCTGATGCAGTCCTTCGGCAATTTCCATAACGATGTGGAGACGGTGCTGCGCAGCTATTTCAGCTACTGCGCGCTGCGCATGAGCTGCGTCGATCTGGCGCGGGCCTTCGGCTTTCTGGCCAACCAGGGCTTCTGCAAGCACAGCGGTGCGCAGATCCTTACGCCGCGCCAGACCAAGCAGGTCAACGCGATCATGGCCACCAGCGGCCTCTACGACGAGGCGGGAAACTTCGCCTACCGAGTCGGCCTGCCGGGCAAGAGCGGCGTCGGCGGCGGCATCGTCGCGGTGGTGCCGGGGCGCTTCAGCGTCTGCGTGTGGTCGCCGGAGCTGAACGCCGCCGGCAACTCCCTGGCCGGAATCAAGGCCCTGGAGTTGCTCAGCGAGCGGATCGGCTGGTCGGTGTTCTAGCGCGCCGTGGGAACGGCGGGAACCAGTGCCATGCCCGCGAAATGGAACGCGGGCATGGTCGCCATTATTAAATAGCCCGTATGTCATTGATTTTATGGGCTATGGTGTTTTTTTGTAGGAGCGGCCCATGGCCGCGATGGGTTTCGCGGGCATGGAACTAGGCGTCCCCCCGATCCTACAAGTGCCTACAAGCCGGTAGACCGATTGCCTCCAGTTTGCCGTGCGAGAGCTACGGGCTATGCATCACCCCGCAATCAGCTCCTTGGCCGCCTGGCGGTGATCGGCGATCAGCTGGGCCACATCCAGGCCTTCGATCTGCCCGTCGATCACCCGCCACTGGCCGCCGATCATCATCCGGTCGGCCTTGTCGGCACCGCAGAGCAGCAGCGCGGAAATCGGGTCGTGGCTGCCGGAGAAGCGCAACTCGTCGAGCTTGAAGAAGGCCATGTCGGCCTGCTTGCCCACCGCCAGTTCGCCGATATCGCTGCGCCCCAGCAGCTTGGCCGAACCCTTGCTAGCCCAGCCCAGCACCCGTTCCGGGGTGATCTTCTCCGCGCCGTAGCGCAGGCGCTGGATATACAGGGCCTGGCGCGCTTCGAGGATCATATTGGAGGCGTCGTTGGACGCCGAGCCATCGACGCCGAGGCCGATTGGCGCGCCGGCGGCTTCTAGGTCGAGGGTCGGGCAGATGCCCGAGGCCAGGCGCATGTTCGAGCTCGGGCAGTGGCAGATGCCGGTGCCGGCCTGGCCCAGGCGGGTGATTTCCTCGGGGTTGAAGTGGATGCCGTGGGCCAGCCAGGTGCGCGGGCCGAGCCAGCCGACGCTGTCCAGGTAATCCACGGTGCGCAGGCCGAAGCGCTGCAGGCAGAAGTCTTCTTCATCGAGGGTTTCCGCCAGGTGTGTGTGCAGGCGCACGTCCAGCTGCGCGGCCAGTTCGGCGCTCTGGCGCATGATTTCCTGGGTCACCGAGAAGGGCGAGCAGGGCGCGAGGGCGATCTGGATCTGCGCGCCGTCGCCGCGCTGGTGATAGGTCTGAATCAGACGCTGGCTGTCAGCCAGGATCACTTCGCCCTGCTGCACCGTTTGCTGCGGCGGCAGGCCACCATCGGCCTGGCCCAGGCTCATGGAGCCGCGGGTGAGCATGGCGCGCATGCCCAGTTCGCGTACGGCTTCGACCTGCACGTCGATGGCATTTTCCAGGCCGCCGGGGAACAGGTAGTGGTGATCCGCCGCGGTGCTGCAGCCGGACAGCAGCAGTTCGGCCAGGGCCACCTTGCTGGCCAGGGCGAGCTTCTCGGGGGTCAGGCGTGCCCATACCGGATAGAGGGTTTGCAGCCAGGGAAAAAGCGGCTGGTTGACCACCGGGCCCCAGGCGCGGGTGAGGGTCTGGTAGAAGTGGTGATGGGTGTTGATCAGCCCCGGCAGCACCACATGCTCGCGGGCATCGAAGCTCTGCTCGCAGGGCTGGGACGGTTGTTGACCGGCCTTGAGCAGTTCGCTGATCACGCCGTTTTCAATCACCAGGCCGCCGGCGGCGTCGAGGGTGTTGGCGGTGAAGATGGCGAGGGGGTTCTTGATCCAGATACGGGTAGCAGCCATTGAATTGGCTCCTCTGAAGGTGGGTTCAGGTTAGCCAGCTCAGTGTTTACCCTGTCTGCTGATCCAGGTACGCGCCGGCGCAGGTGGCCGGGCGTGGCGCAAAAGATAACGCCGTAATGTGCCCGCGGCAAGACTGTGGGTCGGACTTTCTGACCAGAAGGTCAGAACAGTTTGCGGTACTGAACAAACCCCGAACGCTCGGCGATGCGTTCATACAGCAGCATGGCGCGGCTGTTGCTCTCGTGGGTCAGCCAGTAGGTGCGCGCGCAGCCGTGGGCCTGAGCCGCCTGGTAGACATGCTCGATCAGCTGGCGGCCGGCACCGCTGCTGCGGATGTCCTTGGCAATAAACAGGTCCTGCAGGTAGCAGTAGTCGCCGGTGGTCCAGGTCGAGCGGTGGTAGATCCAGTGCACCAGGCCGATGGCCTGGCCGTTGTGCCAGGCCAGGGCGGCGTGCATAGGTTCGGCGGGGTCGAGGAAGCGCTGCCAGGTGATATCGCTGATGGGCGCGGCGATCTCGGTCATATAGAAGCGCTGATAGCCCTGCCACAGGGGTAGCCAGGCGGCGTGATCGGCGGCGCTGATCGGACGGATCTCGACGGGAATGCGAATAGGCATGGCGGCAACCTCCTCGGAATTGCGAGCTGGGTGATAGGCGTTGCAAACAGGGTAGATGGTTTGACCCCGTTTGCCCCCATTCACTCCACTCCGTCAGCGTGTGGCGCGATAGTCCTTGATCAGGGTGACCAGGTCTTCACGCGAGCATTCGGCCGGCAGGTGGCTGCTCAGGTCGTAGCAGCGCTGACCGAAGCTCATGGGCCAGTAGATGATGCTGTAGGGCGGCCAGAAGATCGACATCACGCGAAAGCGCGTGCGCAGCTTGCCTTCGGACAGGGTTTCGCCGGTGACACTGGTCAGCCGATAGGGCACGCCCGCGGCGCGGCTCCAGAAGAACGGGCGCACCTTCACCAGGCCTTGCGGGTGCTGCTCGGCGCGTTGGTTGATGCTGATGGTGCTGTGCTCCGGCAACTTGAAGTAGGCCTTGGTGGAGCAGCCAGTGATGGCCAGAGCGAGCAGCAGGAAAGTAGCGAGGCGAAGCGACGACATGCAGGTACGTCCTTGTAAGTCGGGTGGCTGAATTTTCTGTGGGTTGGCGGGCGGGCCGCGCCGGGGCGCGACTATAGCGATTTGCCCGCCACCCGGCAGCTATTTATTCGGCCCGTTCACCGCACAGATCCAGGGCAAACCAGTGCTCCACTTGCGCCTGCGAGAGGCCTGCGCCGAGCAGGGCGAACAGCTTGCCCAAGGCGGCTTCGCGGGTCATGCCGCCGGCGGAAACCAGCCCGGTGGCGGCCAACTGGCTGCCCGCCGCATAGACGCCAAATTCGACATGGCCGTGGGGGCTCTGGCTGATGGCGGCCAGCACCACGCCACGATCATGCGCAGCCTTGAGTACGCCGAGCAACTCGGCGTCGTCCGCAGGGCCGGTGCCGCTGCCGTAGCATTCCAGCAGCAGGCCCTGCACGCCGCTGTCGAGCAGTGCGCACAGGTGGCTTGCCTGGATACCCGGGTAAAACGGCAGCACGGCCAGATTGACCGGCTGACGCGGCTGGCGATAGTCGATGCTGGCCGGGATGCTCTCGGCCCGCGCGCTCTGGCGCTGGCGCGGCAGTACGCTGAAGGCGTCGAAGGCATCGCTGCGCAGTTTGCTGACCCGCGCGCCATGCATCAGCGTGCCGTTGAAATACAGGTGCACGCCTGGGGCGACGCCAGCCTGCAGCGCGCCCATGGCCCCGAACAGATTGCCCCAGGCATCGCTGCCCTCGGCACCGGCGGGCAGCATGGAGCCGCTGAGGATCACCGGGGCGGGCAGACCGAGCAGCAGAAAGCTCAGGGCGGCGGCGCTGTAGGCCAGGGTATCGGTGCCGTGCAGCAGCAGCACGCCATCGCAACCATCCTGTTCGATGCCAGCGCGAATCGCCGCGACCATCGCCAGCCAGTTGCTCTGGTTCATATTGGCGCTGTCGATGGGCGGCAGCAGCTCGCGGAAGATCCACTCAGGCAGTGGCTGGGCTTCGCGGCCCTGCTGAGCGCGCAGGCGCGCTTCGAAGCCGGACGCCGGGGCCAGGCCCTCGGCGCTCATCTGCATGCCGATGGTGCCGCCGGTATAAAGCACCAGGAGTTTTTTACAACCCATAGGGGTTCTCCGTTTTTTCATTGTTCTTATAAGCAAACAGGGGGCTAAGCCCCCTGTTTGTCACAGCTGTTACAGCGACTTAGCGCTGATGCACCGCGTTGCCGATTTCCGCATGGTTGCTGGCCTTGGCAGCTGGCGCAGAGTTTGACCAGACGGCTGGGTCCAGGTCCAGATCAGCGAAGTTTTTCGCGTCCAGTACCGGCGACTCGACACCGGCCTTGATCTGGCTGTCGTAGTCGCGCATCAGGCGCAGACCGACTTTGAACAGCAGGGCCAGGGCGATCAGGTTGCAGATGGCCAGCAGGCCCATGGTCACGTCGGCGAAGGCGAACACCGTGCCCAGATCTTGCACCGAGCCCCAGAGTACCAGAGCCACCACCAATACGCGGTAGACCACTACCGGGCCGCGTTTCTGGCTGAAGAAGCCCAGGGCGTTTTCACCCAAGTAGTAGTTGTAGATCAGGGTGGTGAAGACGAACAGCAGCAGGGCGACGCTGACGAACACCCGGCCCCACTCGCCAACCACGCTGGCCACGGCGGTCTGAGTCAGTACCACGCCGGCCATTTCGGTGCCCGGCTGATACACGCCCGACAGCAGGATGATCAGCGCGGTGCAGCTGCACAGGATCATGGTGTCGATAAATACGCTGAGCGATTGCACGATGCCCTGAGCCACCGGGTGCTTGACCTGGGCCACGGCAGCGACGTTGGGTGCGCTACCCAGACCGGCTTCGTTGGAGAACAGGCCGCGCTTGACGCCCATGATGATTGCCGCGCCGATGCCGCCAGCGAAGGCAGGCTCCAGACCGAAGGCGCTCTTGAAGATCAGCGTCAGGGTGGCCGGGATGGCGTCGATATTGCTGCCGATCACGAAAATGGCCATGGCGATATAGGAGAAGGCCATCACCGGTACCAGCACGTCGGCGAATTTAGCGATGCGCTTGATGCCGCCGAAGATGATCAGGCCGATCACCACGGTCAGGATTAGGCCGCTGATATAGGTCGGCAGGCCGAAGGTGTCATGCAGCGAGCTGGCCACAGTGTAGGACTGCACGGCGTTGAAGCCGAAGCCGAAGGTCACCAGCAGCAGGATCGAAACCACGATGCCCAGCCAGCGCTGGCCGAGGCCATGCTGGATGTAGAAGGCCGGGCCACCACGGTAGCTGCCGTCGGCTTCGCGGCGCTTGTACAGCTGCGCCAGGGAGCATTCGAAGTAGCTGGTGGCCATGCCGACCAGTGCTACGACCCACATCCAGAAGATCGCGCCGGGGCCACCGAGCATGATCGCTACCGAGACACCGGCGATGTTGCCGGCACCGACGCGACCGGCCACCGAGAGCATCAGCGCCTGGAACGAGCTGAGCTGGCCGGGCTGGCGCTGGAAGGCCTCACCGAAGATGCGGAACATGCTGCCGAAGTAGCGGAACTGGACGAAACGCGAGGCGATGGTGAAGTACAGACCAAGGCCGATCAGCATCACGATCAGCAACTTGCTCCAGATCAGGTCATTGAGAATATCGAGCATGGCAGGCGAGTCTCTCTTGTTGTTCTGGTTGGGAAAAATGCGGGGGTCGAATGGTTGAGCAGACGCGTTCGTCGTGCAATTTCGCAGGTCGCGGCGACTTGGCGCGAGTTGATGCTAGAATCGCGTCACTCGCATCATCAGGCCCCGCCATATGTCCGATCACTTCGGCAACAACCTCAAGCTGCTGTGCAGCCACTACCGCTCGATTGCCGAGGTGTGCCGCAAGCTGTCGATCAACCGCGCCCAGTTCAACCGCTACCTTGGCGGGCAGAGCCGGCCCACCGCTTACAACCTCAAGCGCATCTGCGACTTTTTCGGGGTCGAGGAGTACGAGCTGAGCTTGCCGGCCGAGCAGTTCGCTGACCTGATCGGCGCGCGTGCGCCGGGCCAGACGGCGGGCAGCCGCAGCGACCCGCTGATGGAGCTGCTCAAGCCGCTGCGCGCCCATGCCGGCAATCTGTCGCGCTACTGCGGTTACTACTTCGAGTACTCCAACTGCATGTCGGTGCCGGGTACGGTGCTGTTGTCGCTGGTACACCTATGGGAGGAGGACGGCGACTTTCTGTTCGAGCGCCAGGAGCGCCAGGAGCGTTCCGCCAGCACCGACGTGCAGGCCGAGGACTGGGTGCGCTGCCGCTACCTGGGGGCCGCGTTCCAGCTGCAGGACCGGCTGTTTCTGATGGACTACGAGTCGCTGACCCTTAACGAGATGAGTCAGACCATCCTGATCCCCAGCTACAAGAGCCGCATCACCCGCCTCAATGGCCTGAAGACCGGCGTCTCCAGCGGCGACCGGCGCAACCCGGCCTGCACCCGCGTGGTGTGGGAATACCTGGGTACAGAGATCAACCGCATCAGCGCCTATCGCCAGGTGCGTCTGTACCGTCCGGACGACCCGCGCATCGATGACGACGTGCGCCAGCGCCTGGCAGTGGCACCGCTGCAGAACGGCTTGTTCGAGATCGAATAAGCCGCAGGTCTATTTTCTTAAATCTTCCAGGCGCTGCTTCTGCTGGCCATCGACGTTGAAGTTGTCCGCTGCCAGCCAGCGCGAGAAGGCCACGTTGCAGGCCGGCCATTCGCTATCGAGGATGGAAAACCAGGCGGTATCGCGGTTGCGACCTTTGCGCACCATATGTTGACGGAACAGGCTTTCGGCACTGAAACCGAAGCGCTCGGCGGCGCGCAGCGAGCGTGCGTTGGCGGCATCGCACTTCCATTCCAGGCGGCGGTAGCCGAGGTCATCGAAGGCGTGCCGGGCGAGCAGATAGATCGCCTCGGTGGCCCCTGGTGTGCGCTGCATGGGCGCGCCAAAAGCGACATGGCCGATCTCGATGCAGCCATCCTGCGGGGTGATGCGCAGGTAACTGAATAGGCCCAGGGCTTTGCCGCTGGCGTTGTCGAGCACCGCGTAGAACAGTGGGTCGCGGTTGCTGGCGTTGCCGGCCAGCCAGGTGTCGAATGCAGCCCGCTCGCTGAACGGGCCGTAGGGCAGGTAGTCCCACATAGCCGGGTCGCTATCGGGGCCCTGCAGCGCGGCCCATAGATCGTCGCCGTGGCGCGCCAGGTCGAGTGGTGCCAGGTGCACGAAGCAGCCATGCAGCGCACGCCGGTCGGGCGTCGGGCGCGGCTGCCAGTGGGCGAGGTCGGTGGTCATCAGAAGAGCTTCCTGTATTGGATAAAGCCGGAGCGGTCGGCGATGCGGTCGTACAGCTGCCTGGCGTTGCTGTTGCTTTCCTGGGTCAGCCAGTGCACTCGCGATGCACCGGCGGCGCGGGCCTGGGCGTAGACGTGCTCGATCAGCAGGCGGCCGATGCCATCGCCACGCAGGCCATCGGCGACGAACAGATCCTGCAGGTAACAGTAATCGCCCACCGTCCAGCAGGAGCGGTGGTAGATAAAATGCACCAGGCCCACGGCGCGCCCATCCTGCCAGGCCAGTGCGGCATGCATGGGTTCGGCCGGGTCGAGAAAGCGCTGCCAGGTGATGGTGCTGACCTCGGCGGCGATCTCGGCCTGGTAGAAGTCCAGATAGCCCTGCCACAGCGGCAACCAGGCGGCGTGATCGGCAGTGCTGGCGGGGCGGATTTCGATAGACATGGTTCTTCCTTGGGTTAGTGACTGTCGTTTATTCGTGCGGCCAGTTCGCGGTCGCGTGGGTCATGGCTGGCTTGCAGGCCTTCGCGCACACCTGTCTGGTCGGCCTGGCTGCGGTTCTGCCCGAGCTTCCATTTGCCCTCCAGGCGCTCGATGGGCAGGGCGAAACCGACGATGGCGCGCAGCATGCTGTCGATGTAGTCGCGCGGTGCATCGCTGACTGCCCAGGGTTGCGGGCGCTCGGCTTCGTGCAGCGTGCTGAGGCGGCTGACCAGTTGCAGCAGACGCTCGGCGTCATCGAACACCTCGGCGCGGCCATGGGCCTGCACGCTGATGTAGTTCCAGGTCGGTACCACCTTGCCGTGCTCGGCCTTGGCCGCGTACCAGGCCGGGCTGATATAAGCCTCAGGGCCTTGGAAAATCACCAGCGCCGGGCTGCCTTCGGCCAAATCGCGCCATTGCGGGTTGGCCCGGGCGAAGTGGCCGTACAGCGTGCCGTAGGGGCCTTCGTCGGCCTCCAGCAGCAGCGGCAGATGACTGGCGAGCAAACCCTGGGTGCCGTGGCTGACCAGCGTAGGCAGGCGTGTTGCGCGCATCTGCTGGTGCAGCGTGGCGAGGTCGTCCTGGCGAAAGGCGGCGGGCGTGTACATGGGCGGGCTCCTAGCAGGCCGTTGAAAAACGTTGGCGAGGCAGCCAGTGCAAGGCAAAAACAGGCGAAAAAGCGGAGTTTACGAGCTGTAAATGAGCATTTTGAGACGCCGTGTCCCGGCCTGTTTTTAACGCCGCAATGGCAACGCAGGTAGTTTTTCAACAGCCTGCGAGCGCGATGGAGCCATGCTAGGCAGAATATTGGTCTGTTGTAAGATCCACTTTCTGTGACTTCTATGGAGCCAATCGCCATGCCTGCCCCGTCCGCTCCGCCGCTACCGGTCGATTTGTCCGGCATCCGCCTCGATCCACAGCAGGGCCTGGCGCGTCAGCTGTATCAGGCCCTGCGCGAACGCATCCTCGATGGACGCCTGCAACGCCGCACGCGCCTGCCGGCCAGTCGCGACCTGGCAAGCCTGTTGGGCGTCTCGCGTAACACCGTGACTCGCGCCTTCGATCAGCTGTATGCCGAGGGTTATATCGAGGGGCGCATCGGTGCCGGCACTTATGTCGCCGAGTTAAGTGGCGCGGCGCGGCCGACTCCAACGGCCTCGACGCAGCCGTCCGTCAGCCCGCAGAGTGCGGCTCTGCAGCTGTTGCAGAGCCATCATCTGAATCCGCCATTAAGCGGCGCGCCACGGGCGTTTCGGGTCGGCGTACCGGCCTTTGATCTGTTCCCCTTCGAGACCTGGGCGCGCTTGTCCGCGCGCTTCTGGCGCAAACCGTCGCCGGCGCGGCTGGGCTATGGCGACCCGGCCGGCGACCTGCAATTGCGCGAGCTGATCGCTGCCTACCTGCGCAACAGCCGTGGCCTGCACTGCGACCCGGTGCAGATCGTGGTGACCAATGGCGCGCAGCAGGCCATCAGCCTGTGCGCGCAGTTGCTGGTTACCCCCGGCGCGCGGGTGGCCGTGGAGAACCCCGGCTACCGCGCCGCCGGGCATGCGCTGGCGATAGCCGGGGCGCAGCTGTATGGGGTGGCGGTGGATAACGAAGGCTTGGACACTGCCGCGCTGGAGCAGATCGAAGGCTGTCGGCTGGTTTACCTGACGCCGTCGCACCAGTACCCGACCGGCGTCACCCTGTCCTTGGCGCGGCGGCTGCAGTTATTGGAATGGGCCGAGCGCAATGACGGCCTGATTATCGAGGACGATTACGACGGCGAGTACCGCTACAGCGGCACGCCCCTGGCCCCGCTGGCCGCCCTCGACCGTCAGGGACGGGTGCTGTATGTCGGCACCTTCTGCAAGATCACCTTTCCGGCGCTGCGTCTGGGTTATCTGGTACTGCCACCAGCCCTGGCCGAAGCCTTCGCCCGCCGCCGCGCCCTGGATATGCGCCATTCGGAAATCGGCACCCAGGCGGTGATGGCCGAATTTATCGCCGCCGGGCACTTCCAGCGGCATATCCGCCGTATGCGCAGTGCGGCCCGCGCGCGGCGGGATGCGCTGTTGACCGGCTGGCCTGAGTTGGTGCCGGGCTGCGCGCCGCTGCCGGTGGTGGAGGCTGGGCTGCATCTGTGCGTGCGGGTGAACAGCCTGGCCCGCGAGCGCGAGTTGATCAGCGCCGCCGCCCAGGTTGGCGTGGAGATAAGTGCGCTAAGCAGTTACTGGCTGCCCGACAGCAGCACGCCGGAAGATCAGCGCGCCGGGCTGGTACTGGGTTTTGCTGCGGTGCCGGAGGCGCAGATCACCGAGGCCCTGCTGGCACTGCGCAGGGCCTGGCGGCTTTAGCCGCGGCGTAGGATGGGTGGTAACCCATCAATTGGCTGATGGGTTACCACCTGGGCGGCCCCACCCATCCTACGGGCTCAAACCCCGGACAAATACCGCTTGCCTGGTAAGGGCAGCGCGGTATTTGTCTTAGGTGAACGGCATTCAGCACAGCTCGGGGTTTTTCGCGCAGCTGCCGTAGCCTTCGCTGCGCATCTGTTCCAGGGCTGCCTGCAGGCGTTCGACCACTTCGTCGGGGGTGTCCTTGTTCAGCGCCAGGTACAGCTGCGAGGTTTCGAAGCTGAGCAGGGTTTCCAGGTCGTCAACGCCCTGCTCTTTGGCATAGAAGCGCCAGACCGGGTCGGAGGTGGCCCACAGGTCGATCTGTCCGCGTTGCAGCTTGCGGATATTTTCCTGGTCGCGCAGGGCGTTCTGTGGGGTAAAGCCCAGACGCTCCAGATGCTGGCTGACCGCCGCGCTCTGGTAGGCACCGATGCGGTAGGCCTTGGCCTGTTCCAGAGTGGTCAGTTGCGGGTGGCTGCCCTTACGGCCGACCAGCACGCTCTGGTACTGGGCGATGGGTCCCACCCACTTGAACAGCGGCTTGCGCGCCTCGCTCAGAGAGGTGGAGAACAGGCCGTGGTTGGGTTTGCTCATGGCCTGCTGGTAGATGCGGTCCCAGGGGAAGCGCAACGTCAGGCTGTAGTCGATGCCGGCACGCTTGAACATCTCGCGCACGATATCGGCACTGAGGCCCTGGATATTGGCGTCGCGGGCGAAGTTCTTGCCGTTGCTGGCCATATTGAAGGGCGGGAAATTCTCGGTCAGTAGCACCATCTTGTAACCGGGCGGCAACGCGGCCTGGCTCAGGGGGCTGAGCAGCAGGCAGAACAGCAGGGCAGCGAATAAAGGGCGGCGCATGGTCTGGCACTCCGATAAAAGAGGGCCGCGCGCGCCGATGGCCGTGGGCCCAAGATAAAAACTATGTCCCCGTTAACTGTTGTATGCGCGATCTCTTGTAGAAGGCGCGGCTCCGCGGCAAATGCTCCCCTCACCCTAACCCTCTCCCCGGAGGGGCGAGGGGACTAATCGGCGTAAGCCGGACAATCGCGCAACAGTTAACGGTATAGAGCCCAAATAAAAACGCCCGGCTCTAGGCCGGGCGTCGGGGCTTAACGCTGATGCAGCGTATTGCCGATTTCCGCATGGCCGTTGGCCGTGCTACCTGGCGCAGTGCTTGACCAGGCGGCTGGGTCCAGGTCCAGGTCGGCGAAGTTCTTCGCGTCCAGAACCGGCGACTCGACACCGGCCTTGATCTGGCTGTCGTAGTCGCGCATCAGGCGCAGGCCGACCTTGAACAGCAGCACCAAAGCGATCAGGTTGCAGATGGCCAGCAGGCCCATGGTCACGTCGGCAAAGGCGAACACCGTGCCCAGATCCTGCACCGAGCCCCAGAGTACCAGCGCCACCACCAGCACGCGGTAGACCATCACCGGGCCGCGTTTCTGGCTGAAGAAGCCCAGGGCGTTTTCACCCAGATAGTAGTTATAGATCAGGGTGGTGAAGACGAACAGCAGCAGGGCGACGCTGACGAACACCCGGCCCCACTCGCCAACTACGCTGGCCATGGCGGTCTGGGTCAGGATCACGCCGGACACATCCATACCCGGCTGGTAGACGCCGGAGAGCAGGATGATCAACGCGGTGCAGCTGCACAGGATCATGGTGTCGATAAACACGCTGAGCGATTGCACGATGCCCTGAGCCACCGGGTGCTTGACCTCGGCTACGGCGGCGACGTTGGGTGCGCTACCCAGGCCGGCTTCGTTGGAGAACAGGCCGCGCTTGACGCCCATGATGATGGCCGCGCCGATGCCGCCGGCAAAGGCCGGTTCCAGACCGAAGGCGCTCTTGACGATCAGCGCGAACACGGCCGGTACTTCGCCCAGGTTCAGGCCGATCACCACCAGCGCCATGGCGATATAGGAGAAGGCCATCACCGGCACCAGGATTTCGGAGAATTTGGCGATGCGCTTGATGCCGCCGAAGATGATCAGGCCGATCACCACGGTCAGGATCAGGCCGCTGATATAGGTCGGCACGCCGAAGGTGTCATGCATCGAGCTGGCCACGGTGTAGGACTGCACGGCGTTGAAGCCGAAGCCGAAGGTCACCAGCAGCAGGATCGAAACCACGATACCCAACCAGCGCTGGCCGAGGCCGTGCTGAATATAAAAGGCTGGGCCGCCACGGTAGGTGCCATCGGTTTCGCGGCGCTTGTACAGCTGGGCCAGGGAGCACTCAAAGTAGCTGGTGGCCATGCCGACCAGTGCTACGACCCACATCCAGAAGATCGCGCCAGGGCCGCCGAGCATGATCGCCACTGAGACACCGGCGATATTGCCGGCACCCACGCGACCGGCCACGGAAAGCATCAATGCCTGAAACGAGCTGAGTTGGCCGGGCTGGTGCTTGAAGGCCTCACTGAAGATGCGGAACATGCTGCCGAAGTAACGAAACTGGACGAAACGCGAGGCGATGGTGAAGTACAGACCAAGGCCGATCAGCATCACGATCAGCAGCTTGCTCCAGATCAGATCATTGAGAATATCGAGCATGGGGTCTCTCCCTTTACTTGTATTTATCGGGATTAATAGTGATGACGCCGCAGCGCCACCCGATAGGGCGACGCTGGCGGACGGCACGGGTGCTCCGTGTGCCTGGAGCCTGTGCAGTCGGTCGGTGGCGAGGGTTGTGCGCCGACACAGAAAATCCGCGAGGGCTAATGGCATGCCATAAACCGTCGCAGGAGGGTCCGCCGCCGAGCCGACTGAACGGGCTGTCAGGAACAGGAGCCTGTTGGGCTTGACCGTTCGTAGCGAGGGAAAGTCCGGCTCGAGTCAGTTTTGTTGGTCTTTCGAGGAGAATAGCGAGCTATTTAACGAGAAAGAGCAGCAAAAATGGCCGAGGCCGGCTTTTCCGCAGTAGAACAGCGTTAAGTCCGACAGGCTCCTAAGACAGCGGGGATCGCCTGCTGTTTGGCGGAGAGAGACAATCGGGGTCGAATGCGTTCATGGGTTCACCCTGTGTGGTTGTTTTTATTGCCCTGGATACCGATGGGTATCTCGTTGGCTGCCGGGTCCTGCCGGCGGTGCCGCTGCGCCGGGTTGGCGCAGAAGCCCCGCACATCCTTGTGCGGGGTGTTGCCCGTGATCAGCGCCGCGTTATTGCGCGTTGTCGCTGTTGTAGATCTCGCGATCCAGTTCCTTCTCGCTGCTGCCCACCAGAGTGGTGGTCATCAGGTCGCCGGCGACGTTCACCGTGGTGCGCGCCATGTCGAGGATGCGGTCAATACCGGCGATCAGCGCCACGCCTTCCAGCGGCAGGCCGACCGAGGTCAGCACCAGGCCGAGCATGATCAGCCCGGCACCGGGTACGCCGGCGGTGCCAATCGAGGCCAGGGTGGCAGTGAGGATGATCATCAGGTACTGGCCGGCATTCAGGTCAACGCCGAAGGCCTGGGCGATAAACAGCGCCAGCACGCCCTGGTAGATGGCGGTGCCGTCCATATTGATGGTGGCCCCCACCGGCAGCACGAAGCCGGCCACGCCCTGGGACACGCCGAGGTTCTTGCGCGCGCACTCAATCGACACCGGCAGGGTGCCGGCGCTGCTTGAGGTGCTGAAGGCCACGGCCAGTGCCGGGGCCGCGCCCTTGAAGAAACGCAGCGGGCTAAGCCGCGCCAGCACGGCCAGCAGGCCGCCATAGACCAGCAGCATATGGGTGATGCTGGCGAGGTAGATCACCCCGATGACTCCGGCCAGCGGCAGCAGCACTTCGATGCCGTGGGAGGCCACCACGCCGGCGATCAGCGCAAATACACCAATCGGTGCGCAGCGCATTACCAGGTCGGTGAGCTTGTAGAACACCTCGGCCAGGCTGTCGAACAGCTTGACTGCTGGCGCGGCCTTTTCGCCGATCAGGTTCATGCTCACGCCCAGGGCGATGGCGAACACGATGATCTGCAGGATATTGCCTTCGGCGAAGGCGGCGACCGGATTGCTCGGCACCAGGCCGACCAGAATCTGCACCAGCGAAGGGGCCTGCTTGGTTTCCTGCGCGGCGCTGGCGACCATGTTCATGCCTTCACCTGGGGTGAACAGGGCACCGAACAGCAGGCCGATGCTCACCGCAAAGGCGGTGGTGACCAGGTAGATGGCGATGGTCTTGACGCTGATGCGGCCGAGTTTGGCGCTGTCGCTCATGGCGGTGATACCGGCCACCAGGGAGACAAATACCAGCGGCACGATCAGCATCTTGATCGCATTGAGAAACAGCGCGCCGATGGGGGCCAGCACCAGGGCGTCGGCCTTGAACAGCACGCCAGTGAGTACGCCAAGGCCGAGGCCGATCAGAATCTGCTGCCACAGCGGCATGCGCCGCAGAAAGCCTAGGGAAGAGGTCGTGCTCTGACTCATGTTTATCACCCGAATTGTTGTTGTAAAAACAGCTGTCTGACGCAGCCGTGAGTGGTGTCGCCCGGTCGGCGAGAGTGGAAAGCACCGCGCCGCACAAAGTGGCGGCGCGGGGTATAACTCGGTTATCAGGCTATGAGGGGCACCAGGCGCGGCGCGATCATGTTTTCGGGCCGCAGGATGTCGGCCAGGGTGGCGTCATCCAGCAGGTTTTCCTCGCGTACCAGTTCCAGCACACCGCGGCCGCTGTCCAGGGCCAGTTTGGCGATGCGGGTGGCGTTCTCGTAGCCGATATAGGGGTTGAGGGCGGTGATCAGGCCGATGGAGTTTTCCATCAGCGCCCGGCAATGCGCCTCGTTGGCGGTGATGCCGACCACGCAATGTTCGCGCAGCATGTCCATGGCGCGCTGCAGCAGACGGATCGAGTCGAAGATCTTGTAGGCGATCAGCGGCTCCATCACGTTGAGCTGCAGCTGGCCGCCTTCGGCGGCGATGGTCAGGGCCAGGTCGTTGCCGATGATCTCGAAGGCCACCTGGTTGACCGCCTCGGGGATTACCGGGTTGACCTTGCCAGGCATGATCGAGCTGCCTGGCTGGCGCGCCGGCAGGTTGATTTCATTGATGCCGGTGCGCGGGCCGCTGGAGAGCAGGCGCAGGTCGTTGCAGATCTTCGACAGTTTGACCGCGGTGCGCTTGAGCATGCCGGAGAACAGTACAAAGGCACCCATGTCGCTGGTCGCTTCGATCAGGTCGGCGGCCGGTACCAGGGGCTGGCCGCTGATGGCGGCGAGACGGTCGACTGCCAGTTGCTGGTAGCCCGGGTCGGCGTTGATCCCGGTGCCGATGGCGGTGCCGCCCAGGTTGACCTCGGTGAGCAGCTCCGGGGCCAGGCTGCGCAGGCGCGCCAGATCTTCGCCGAGGGTGGTGGCGAAGGCGCGGAATTCCTGACCGAGGGTCATGGGCACGGCGTCCTGCAGTTGGGTGCGGCCCATCTTCAGTACATGGGCGAACTCTTCGCCCTTGGCCGCGAACGCGCCGATCAGGCTGTCGAGGCTGGCCAGCAGGCTGTCGTGGCCGAGCAGCAGGCCGAGACGGATGGCGGTGGGGTAGGCGTCGTTGGTCGACTGCGCCATGTTCACGTCGTTGTTCGGGTGCAGGTACTGGTACTCGCCCTTGGCGTGACCCATGGCCTCCAGGGCGATATTGGCGATCACCTCGTTGGCGTTCATATTGGTCGAGGTGCCGGCCCCGCCCTGGATCATGTCGACCACGAACTGCTCGTGGAAGTCGCCGCGCACGATGCGTGCACAGGCTTCGCTGATGGCTGCATGCTTGGCCGCGGGCAGGTGGCCCAGTTCGCGGTTGGCGTCTGCTGCCGCCTGCTTGACCATGGCCAGGGCGGTCACCAGTTTCGGGTAATGAGCCAGGGGCACGCCGGACAGGCGGAAGTTGTGCACGGCGCGCAGGGTCTGGATGCCGTAGTAGGCCTCGGCCGGAACTTCGAGGGTGCCAAGCAGGTCTTTTTCGACGCGGAAGGATGCAGCAGCGGACATGATGAGTATTATCTCGGGAAATGCGGCATATGCCGCGATGCCCCGTAGGTTAGGGCTCCTGGCCCGATGCTGGCTAATGCTGTTAAACGCTGGGTCATGCACAATCGGCATAATGTTGGTGTGACGTCCGGCTGCGTCCTGACGTACAGCGTATATGTGGGAGTAGTAGGGTGGGTTAGCCGCTTGCCGCCATTGCCACACACCACGCCACTTGAGATGCGGCGTAACCCACCACCGGCGCAACACGGCCGACCGTCTGGTGGGTTACGCGCCGCGCCCCAAGCGCATGTGGGATATAGACCTGTATACGACGGCGCTAACCCACCCTACGCATTGCAAAAATCATCGGGAGCCTGGGATGAACCTGGAAACCAAATGGCTGGAAGATTTTGTCGCCCTGGCCGCCACCCGCAGCTTCTCCCAGGCGGCGCAGAAGCGCTTCGTCACCCAGCCGGCCTTTAGCCGACGGATTCGCAGCCTGGAAAACATGCTCGGCCTGACCCTGGTCAACCGCGCCTGCACCCCGGTGGAGCTGACCGAGTCGGGCCAGCTGTTTCTGGTCACGGCGCGCAGCATGGTCGAACAGCTTGGCGAGGTGGTGCGCCATCTGCATAACGTCGAGGGCCAGCAGGGCGAGGTGATGCAGATCGCCGCCGCCCACTCGCTGACCCTGGGCTTCTTCCCCGAATGGATTGCCAGGCTGCGCCGCGAAGGCCTGCCGCTGAATACCCGGCTGGTGGCGACCAATGTCGGCGAGGCGGTGCACTCGCTGCGCGAGGGCGGCTGCGACCTGATCCTGGCCTATTACGACCCCGATGCCGCGCTGCAGATGGACCCGGAAATCTTCCCCTCGCTGCACCTGGGCCGCACCGAAATGCTGCCGGTGTGCGCGGTGGGCGAAGATGGCGCGCCGCTGTTCGACCTTAATAGCGGCCAGAGTGTGCCGCTGTTGGCCTACAGCGCCGGGGCCTTTCTCGGGCGCTCGGTCAACCTGCTGCTGCGCCAGCGCGGGCTACGTTCGACCACGGTGTACGAAACGGCGATGGCCGACAGCCTGAAGAGCATGGCCCTGCAGGGCATGGGCGTGGCCTGGGTGCCGCGGCTGTCGGTCACCGCCGAACTAAGCCGTGGCGAACTGGTGATCTGCGGCGACGAACAGTGGCAGACGCCCCTGGAAATTCGCCTGTACCGCTGCGCCCTGGTGCGCAAGGCCTCGGTGCGCCTGCTGTGGCGCAAGCTGGAAAGTGTCGAGGTTGGCCGCTAAAGCTGTCGCAGCTCTTGTAGGAGATCCCTCGTCGTCCAGACGCCGCGCTGTCGCGCAGCAAACTGGGGGAAATTGCGTCTTTCGGCTTGTAGGTACCTGTAGGAGCGGCTGGGCGGCACTCCGCCATGCCCGCGATGCGTTTCGCGGGCATGGGACTAGGCGTCCCCCCCGTTCCTACAAGGTAGCTAAATCGGCGTTGCTTCAGGTACCCGACTTGATGGTATTCCACACCCGGGTGCGCACCCGCTCGATCTTCTGCGGCAGCGGTTGCAGCACGTAGAGGGTCTTCTGCGCTTCGGCGGTTGGGGTTAGGCCAGGGTTGTCGCGGATTTCCGCGCCCACCAGCGACATGCCGTCCTTGTTCGGGTTGGGGTAGCCGAGAAAATCGCTGATCGGGGCCACGACTTTCGGGTCGAGAAGGTTGTTGAGGAACTCGTGGGCCTCACTGACGTTTTTCGCGCTTTTCGGGATGGCGAAGGAGTCGTACCACAGCGGCGCGCCTTCTTTCGGCAAGCGCCAGTCGACCACCACGCCGTTGCCGGCTTCCTTGGCGCGGTTGGCGAACTGGTAGAAGCTGCCGGAGTAGCCGATGGCCACGCAGATATCGCCGTTGGCGATATCGGTCATGTACTTGGCGGAGTGGAAGTAGGCCACGTAGGGACGGATTTTCAGCATCAGCGCGCTGGCCTTTTCGTAGTCCTCAGGCTTGCTGCTGTTGGGGTCGAGGCCCAGATGGTGCAGGGCGATAGGCAGGATATCGCCGGGCGAATCGAGCATGGCCACGCCGCACTGCTTGAGTTTACTGATGTTCTCTTCCTTGAAGATCAGGTCCCAGCTGTCCACTGGCGCATCGGCACCCAGCACGGCCTTGACCTTGTCCGGGTTAAAGCCGATCAGCACAGTGCCGTACATATAGGGCACGGCGTACTGGTTGCCGGGGTCGTTGGCGGTCATCAGTTCGAGCAGGCCGGGGTCCAGGTGTTGCCAGTTGGGCAGCTTGCTCTTGTCCAGGGGCTGGAACACCCCGGCCTTGATCTGGGTGTCGAGGAAGGTGTTGGTCGGCACCACTAGGTCATAGCCGGAGTTGCCGGTGAGCAGCTTGGCTTCCAGGGATTCGTTGGTATCGAACACGTCCCAGGTCAGCTGGATGCCGCTCTTGGCCTGAAACTCCTTGGGCACTGAGGGCAGCATATAGTCGGCCCAGTTATACACGCGCAGCTCGCGCGGCTTGCCTTCGGTTTGCGCCTGGGCCGCGGTGGCCAGCAGGGTTGCGCCGCAGATGGCGACGGCGAGCAGGTGTTTGATCGTGTTCATCGTGTCTCACCCCTGAATCATTATTGATGGTGTGTTGGCTGCCGCGCTTTGCGCGTGCGGCCTATGCGTTAGCTGCTTCGAACCCTTCCAGCACATTGACCGCGTTGACGCCGATGGCCTCCACCGCATAACCGCCTTCCATAACAAACAGGGTTGGTTTGCCGAGGGCGGCGATGCGCTTGCCCATGGCCAGGTAATCCGGGCTGTCGAGCTTGAACTGGGAAATCGGGTCGTCCTTGAAGGTGTCCACGCCCAGCGACACCACGATTACTTCGGCGTCATATTCGGCGATGCGTTGGCAGGCTTCATCCAGCGCCGCGCGCCACACTTCCCATGGGCTGCCCATGGCCAGCGGGTAGTTGAAGTTGCAGCCCTCGCCGGCCCCTTCGCCGCGCTCGTCGGCATAGCCGAGAAAGAACGGGAACTCGTCGGCTGGGTCGCCGTGGATCGAGGCGAACAGCACATCACCGCGTGTATAGAAGATGTCCTGAGTGCCGTTGCCGTGGTGGTAGTCGACATCGAGGATGGCCACACGCTGCTTGCCCTGGTCGAGAAAAGCCTGGGCGGCGATGGCGGCGTTGTTCAGGTAGCAGTAGCCGCCCATCAGCTCGCCGGCGGCGTGATGGCCAGGCGGACGGCACAGGGCAAAGGCGCTATGGGCACCGGCGGCGATTTCGGCCTGGGCGCTAAGGGCTACTTGTGCGGCGCTGTAAGCCGCCTGCCAGGTGCCGGCGGTAATCGGTGCGCCGCCGTCGAAGCTGTAATAACCGAGCTGGCCGTGCAGATCCCTGGGGATCACCTGACGCAGGGTGCGCGCCGGCCAGGTAAAGGGCAGCAGGTCGCCGCTGCCGTTCTGTGCCAGCCAGCGATCCCAGGCACCCTGGAAGAAGTCCAGGTAGGCGGCGCTGTGGATGCGCTCGATTGGCGCAAGGCCGAAATCCTTGGGCGCACGTACTTCGCCGAGCTGACGATCCTTGACCCGCGCAAGGATATGGTCGGCGCGTTGCGGCTTCTCGAAGCAGGGCATCAGCTGGCCATCGATCAGCTCGCAGCTGCCGTGGTGCAGGTGATGGTCGTCGCTGTAAAAGGTCAGCATGCAGGTGGCTCCCAGGCTTGTTGTTCTGGCAGCCATTGTTCGCCTGGTTGGCGCTGCGCAAGAACGCTGATAACGGCCAATAGGGGATCGAAGTGGCCAAGTTGCGCGGCCGCTGTGACATTTTGTGGGAGGCGCTTTAGCGGCGAGCTGTTTGATCGCTGTTACGACTGAAGGGATGCAGCCTGTAGGGTGGATGGCGCTCTTTTCATCCACCAGCTTTGCCATGGCTTGGTGGATGGATAAAGCGTCATCCACCCTACGTCACAGCACTATGTGCTTAGGCGCGAAAACGACTGGGTGGCACCCCGCTCCAGCGTTGGAAGGCGTGGCGGAAGCTGGCGGTTTCGCTAAAACCCAGGTGTTCGGCAATCCGGCAGATCGGCCAGTCCTCCTGGCTGAGCAGGGTTTTCGCCTGCTCGAAACGCAGCTCGTCGAGCAGCTCTTGGTAGTGGGTGCCCAGTTCCTGCAAATGGCGGCGCAGGGTGCGCGGCGAGCAGTGCAGTTGCTGAGCCAGCAGTTCCAGCCCCGGTGGCGCGGTCAGTTGCGCGGCCAGCAACTGGCGCACCCGTGCCAACCAGGCCTGGCGGGTGGTGAATTCGGCGTTCTGCTTGCGGCAGCGGGCGAGCATTTCGCGGTGGGTCACCGGGTCGGCCAGGGGCAGGCGCTTGTCCAGCCAGGCGGCGGGGAAGGCGAAGGCGTTGCGCCGGGCGTTGAACTGCAACGGGCAGGCGAAGCTCAGTGGGTAGCGGGCACTGTAGGCCGGTTCGGCATAGCGGAACTGCGCGGCGCTCAGCTCCAGACGCTGGCCGAGCAGGTCGTCGCAGATCAGTTTGAGTGAGGCCAGGCACATTTCCAGGTTGAACACTTCCAGGGCGGCAGCATGCCGATAACCGTCGGCACTGACCCAGGCCAGTTCGCCTTCCACCTGCAGGTCCAGCTTGAAATAGGTGCCGAGCAGGGCCGGGTACTGCAGCATCAGTCGCCAGGCGTCACCAAAGGTGGCACTGGAGAGGGCGGCGTAACCGACCATGCCGTAGGCCGAGATATGCATGCGTCGGCCCAGTTCGAGGCCCAGATCGTTGCGCAGCAACAGGGCGTTGGCGCACACCTGCAATTCCTGGGTGCGGGTGATGCGGGTGTCGGCGCAGCCCAGATCGGCCGCGGCGATGCCGCTGTCGGCCAGCAGCTGCTCGGTCAGTGCGGGCTGCTCGGCGAACAGATCGAGAATCTGCGACACCACATGCAGGGTGGTCAGGTGGGCATGCAACATTGAGGGATAACCGCAATAGTTCGGAATACCCGAATAAGGCAAGAACTATGCCGCGGCATCGCAGCGGCCGGAGGTGGTCCGCGCCGCTGCGGCTTAGCGGGGTTTAGCGATTACGCAGGTAAGCATTGATAAAGTCGCCTTGGTTGGGCGCTTTTTCGTGGGTGGTGAACACCAGGCCGGCATCGCCCTCGCGCAGTTTGAGTTGGGCGTCAAAGCTGCACTGCACGGTTTTCAGCTGCTCGGCCTGGGCTTTGAACGCCGCGTTGTTTTCACACAGGCTGGCCATCTGGCGCACCACTTCGCCGCAGAAGCTCGGCACGCCGAGGCGCTGGAGTTTGTCGTCTTCGATGGCTTGCCAATCCACCGCAGTGGTCAGTGGCGTGCCGCAGCTCTTCGAGGCGTCCTGGTCGATCTGCTGCAGTTGCGTGCTGAAATCGGCCACGCGCTGCGCGCGGTCGAAGCGGCTCAGCTTGTCCTGAATGCCCTGTTTCTTCTGCTGCTCGTAGAGCGCCAGCAGAGCGGCGGGTTTGGCGGCTTTGCTTTTGGTTTCGTCGAAACCCAGTTCGAAACCGTCGGTGTCTGGCAGATACAGCTGGAAGCGCTCGCCACCCCAGCCCTGACGCTTGACCAGCACGCTGGAGGCGCTGCCATTGAGGGTGGTGCTGTAGCTGAGCTCATCGTTGCCACGGTCTTTGATCGTGGTGAGCAGCACCACTTCATCCAGTGGGTGATTGATGCCGCTGACCTGGACCAGCGCCTGTTTGCTATCGCTGCTGGGCGCAACGATAACGCTGATGCCTTTGCCGGCATCGAACACTTGCGGGTACTTGGCCAGCTCGAGGGCGCTGGCGTTGAGGGTGAACAGTGCTGCAGTGAGTAGCAGTGACAGCCTTGTCATGGTGACGTCCTTCGTAAGTGGTGGAGCGCCGAGTATAACCAGGCGGCGGTGACCGGTCATGGCCGCCTGGGTCGCCCAGGCACCGCCACCTCGACAAACGGTTACCCGGGATGCTCGCCAGCCCAGGCTTTGCGGTATACTGCGCGGCCTTTCGCCGGTTGTACCGGCTATAAGTCGCACACAAGCCACGCCGGTTCTCCCGCGTGGCTTGTTGGTTTTTGTCGCGCCAACGGGCGCATGAATGAGAGGCACGACGATGAGCGCACTGGTTGGCGTGATCATGGGCTCCAAGTCCGATTGGTCCACCCTTAGCCACACCGCCGAGATGCTGGATAAGCTGGGCATTCCCTATGAGGTCAAGGTGGTGTCCGCCCACCGCACCCCGGACCTGCTGTTCCAGTACGCCGAACAGGCTGAAGAGCGTGGCATCCAGGTGATCATCGCCGGTGCCGGTGGCGCGGCGCATCTGCCGGGCATGTGTGCGGCCAAGACCCACCTGCCGGTACTCGGCGTGCCAGTGCAGTCGGCGGTGCTTTCGGGTGTCGACTCGCTGCTATCGATCGTGCAGATGCCTGCGGGTATTCCGGTCGCCACCCTGGCCATCGGCAAGGCTGGCGCGGTCAACGCCGCGTTGCTGGCCGCGAGCATCCTCGGCCACGTGCATCCGCAGTTCCACGCGCGCCTCAAGCAGTTCCGCCAGGAACAGACCGAGACCGTGCTGGAAAATCCGGACCCGAGGGACGCGTAATGAAGATCGGCGTAATAGGTGGCGGCCAGCTGGGTCGCATGCTGGCCCTGGCGGGTACCCCGCTGGGGATGAACTTCGCCTTCCTCGATCCGGCCCCGGATGCTTGCGCCCAGGCGCTCGGCGAGCATATCCGCGCCGATTACGGCGACCAGGACCACCTGCGTCAGCTGGCCGATGAAGTCGATCTGGTGACCTTCGAGTTCGAAAGCGTGCCGGCCGAGACCGTGGCCTTTCTCTCCCAGTTCGTGCCGGTCTATCCCTGCGCCGAGTCCCTGCGCATCGCCCGCGATCGTTGGTTCGAAAAATCCATGTTCAAGGGCCTGGGCATTCCCACGCCCGAGTTCGCCGATATCCAGGCGCAAGCCGACCTCGACGCTGCTGCCGTATCCATCGGCCTGCCGGCGGTGCTCAAGACCCGCACCCTGGGTTACGACGGCAAGGGCCAGAAGGTTCTGCGTGCTGCTTCCGATGTAGTCGGTGCCTTTGCCGAACTGGGCAGCGTGCCGTGCATTCTCGAAGGTTTCGTGCCGTTCACCGGCGAAGTGTCGCTGGTGGCGGTGCGCGCCCGCGATGGCGAAACGCGCTTCTACCCGCTGGTGCACAACCGCCACGACAGCGGCGTGCTGGCGCTGTCCATCGCCAGTACCGATCACCCGCTGCAGGCGCTGGCCGAAGATTACGTCAGCCGCGTGTTGACCAAGCTCGACTACGTCGGCGTGCTGGCTTTCGAATTCTTCGAAGTGGACGGCGGCCTCAAGGCCAACGAGATCGCTCCGCGGGTGCACAACTCCGGGCACTGGACCATCGAAGGGGCCGAGTGCAGCCAGTTCGAGAACCACCTGCGTGCCGTGGCCGGCCTGCCGCTAGGTTCGACCGCCAAGGTCGGCGAGAGCGCGATGCTCAACTTTATCGGTGTAGTTCCGCCGGTGGAGCAGGTTATCGACATCGATGACTGCCATCTGCACCACTACGGCAAGGCCTTCAAGGTCGGCCGCAAGGTGGGTCATGCCACCCTGCGCTGTGCTGACCGCGCCACTTTGGGCAGGCAGATCGCCGCGGTCGAAGCGTTGATCGCCAAAGGCTGAGCCCCACGCGGGATTCATGGCTAAGCTCTTGCGTACGGCCATACACAAGAGCCTCGCCATGAAGTACCTGCTTCTGCTGTCTTTGCTGTACCTGCCGCTCTGCCATGCCGAACAGCTGCTGCGCGCCGATTACCGTGAGCGGCCGCCGGAGATGCAGGCCCTCGACGCCCTGCCAGTCGGGCCGCTGATCGAGGTGCTGGATACCGCGGCCCGGCGCGTGGATGCGCGGATCGAATGGCGTTATGCGCCCTTCGCGCGCAGCCTGGAAGACCTCAAGACCGGGCGTATCGACCTGGTGCCGCGGGTGCTGTTCACCACCGAGCGCACGGCCTATGTGCACTACCTGCCAGCAATCGGTACTCAGCACAAAAGCATCCGCTTTATCGTCAGGCCCGGCCAGGAAGCCAGCCTGCGCGGCTATGCCGACCTGCGCGAACGGCTGATCGGGGCCAAGCGCGGCACCGCCTATTTTGAACCCTTCGACAGCGACGACCGGCTGAGCAAGAGCCTGGCCACCGACGATTACCTGCTTGCCGGGATGTTCCGCGCGGGTCGTCTGGATGTACTGGCGGTGCTGGATGCCGAGGCCATCGAGGCGCAGTTCCACAAGATCGGCTTCAGCGACTACCGTTACGCCGACTACCACTACGAGCAGTCCATCGGCAATTACTTCGGTGCCTCCCTGCGCCTCTATCAGGGCCAGAAGCAGGCGCTCTACGACCAGCTGGCACAGCAACTGCGGCAGATGCGCGACAGCGGCGAAATCGCCCTGATCTACAATCGCTATGGCGTGGCCCCGCCGGACAGCGTGGAGTAGCCCGGGCATCCGGGTGAACGGCCTGGCGCTTGAACGGTCTGATCAACGGTAACTGCAGCACACCCTATCCCAACTCCAGAGAGACTCAGCATGAGCATTATTGGCACCATTCTTATCGGCCTGATCGTGGGTCTGATCGCACGCTTTCTCAAACCCGGCGATGACAGCATGGGCTGGATCATGACCATCCTGCTCGGCATCGGCGGTGCCATTGCCGCTACCTACGGCGGCCAGGCCCTGGGGCTCTACCAACCGGGCCAGGCGGCAGGCTTTCTCGGTGCCGTGATCGGGGCGATGATATTGCTGGTAATCTACGGCGTAATCAAAAAGAACTGACCCCCAGCCCTCTGCGACCGCGAGCCTGTTCATGCGCCATCTGTTGTTGCTGCCCCTTGTGCTGATAAGCAGCCTGGCCTGCGCCGAACTGCCGGAAACCGACTGGCTCGAACTGATGCCGGAAACAGACCGTCTGGCTCTGGAGAACATGCCGGAAATCAGCCACGAAGGCGCGGAAATGGAGAGCGGTTTCTATATCCCCGGCGGACTCAAACAGCAGACCGCCGACCTCCCCGCGGTGATGTACTCGACCAAAACCGTACCCGCCTTCGACGGTAAACAGATCCGCCTGGGCGGCTACCCGGTCCCCCTGGAAACCGATGCCGCCGGGCGCAGCACCCTGTTCTTCCTGGTGCCATACCCCGGTGCCTGCATCCACGTCCCACCACCGCCACCCAACCAGCTGGTGTTGGTGCGCTACCCCAAAGGCATCGAACTCGAAGACATCTACGCCCCGCTCTGGGTCAGCGGCACGCTGAAAATCGAACAGGTCAACAACGACCTGGCGGATGCGGCCTATGCGCTGGAGGCGGGGGTGGTTCGGATGGTGGAGGAAAGCGATCTTTGAGTGAGCAGCCCCTCGGGGTTGGGGGGAAAGATCGTCTTTGAGTGCTCTGCGATTGGTAGGTAGCGACTTTGCGTTTCGCCCACGTTGGTTCTGGATCGATACCTATTCCTCGCTGAGCGGCGGAGACAGCGCAGAGTCGTTCAATTTGTTCTGTAAATAAATCGTCCCGTGCCTGTAAGGTTATGAAAATAGAGACAGTATTTAATGCTGCCATAGATATTCGGGGTGTTTTCTCTCATGTCAGGCCGCGCTTTATAGGCGCGGACTTATGTCCTAAGTTAAAGATCTGAAAAAGAATTCCTTTTCCTTATATTTCCTTATTATGCACTGTAAGGTACTCGCGTATTCCGCCCTAGTGCCAATAATCTCAAGTACCTCGGCCTTACAAGCGCGCTCAATAAATTCGTTCCATATCTCGTTTGCTGACTCTAATCGGTTAATCTGCTCATCGCGATTAAGATTTGATTCATTTGCAAAATCAAAAATATCTTTGTATGCCTTTAACGATGATTTCTTTTGTTCTCCAGTTCGAATTGGAACCTGGCCTCGATTTCTTGCTGCTGCTTTATTTCTGTACCTAAATCAGCACGGGCCAAACCTGAACAAAACAGTGCAGCAAGAAAAAATATCCTACCACTCATTAATTTATTCCTTCTTTTATTTAAACCTTTCTGATGGCACGCCGTACGTTGACACCCAAAATGTTTCATCTCTAATAACTTTCTTCATGCAGGGCAACTGGGGCCTCGATTAAAGAACCGTCGCTATACTTTTAAAACGCGGCCTGTCCCCTTGTTGTCATTTATAATACGTCGGAGAGCTTAATCCAGCGATCTATTGATGTGTTTTTGTTGTTTTTGTAACGAATAAGTAGCCACTCTTCTTTTGCTTTCAGTAGCATAACCTGGTCACCTTTTATTAAATAGGATTTTGATTTGTGCATGGTGTCAGGTTTAATGAAAAGCACAGCTTTTTCTGTAGTAATAGGTATTGATTTCTCTAGGCTTGATGATGCTAGTTCTAAACTCTCTTTACCAAATGCTTGGTTTTCGTCAAGCGTATCAAATGACATGGTTTCGATTTTTTCATCACTCGCGGAGAAATCTACCATAAGTGGTGTTTCTTCAATCGTTACCGAGCTTAGTTTTATCGTTTTATAAATGCTTGCTATTTTTATGGAGTGCTCTGAGCTTTCTAGCTCTATCACATAGGTATCTCTTGGGTACTGGTAGATAATTTGAAACCTATTTGCGTCTATTGCATCTATGGTGGTCTGATTTTGTTGCATGTCTTGAAGTTGGATAAGTGTGTTGTTTTCTGCAATTCTATTGTAGCCGACTAGTGTTTCTTCGAAAAAACTAATGGTTACGTATTTGTCACTTTCCATAGTGCTGTATATGCACGCTAACCCTCCCTTGTAAGCTAGCTCTTGGAATATTTCGTTAGCGCCAGGCTGTATTGTTCTGCACTCTTGAAGTGGAGAAGAAGTTGCGCTGTTAGTAAGGAGTGCCAAGAAAAGTAATATATGTTTCATTACCAGTTTTCCTTTAGCTTTTTGTAAGCATTTTCGATCTTTATGTCGTAGCCGACTTGGTTTCGTCCATTGTATTTCTCTGCAATGTCTGTCCAGTCTTTTGTTTTCATAGAGTTCAGCATGCGCTTTTCATCGGTTAAAAACACTTTGAAGTATTGCAGGTGTTGCAAGGCACAATGATTCTGTGCTTCGACTAGCTCCTGAGTTGTTTTGTATAAGTGCTTGTAGTATTCACCCATGACTTGAAACTTGCCCCAGGAACATGACATGTTTGCGGCGTCCTCGTTCAACTCACGTGCCCGAATGAGTCTTGTATGTTGTTCGTTCAGGCTGCCGTAAGCATAGTTGGATTCATATGCGTGAACAATTTTTGGTTCATCGATTGATAGTTGATTAACCTGAGCTTGCGTATAACCTGCCTTTATAAGCAATCTGCGCATGTAGTGGCGTTCGTATAAAATTAGTGCGTGCTGTTCTCCCGCCACAAATTCTTTAAATGGTACCTTGTCACCTGTCTCGGCTACAGCAATAGCTCGCAAAACTTCGCGTTCGACACCTAGCTGTGTAGCTAAAAGCTCGAAGTGATCTTTAGAAACATCTTCTTCTCCTTGCTGACAAGACATATTTACTATGCCCTGTTCAAAGCAAAAGCAGCGCTTCTTATTAGAATGCATAGAAATAAGGCTCACGGCATTAAAATGCCACGCTTTTCCATCTCCGCTAATCCCATGCTGCTCCGTCAGCTCCTTCCACCAGCTCAGCTTCTCAATCCGTTGCTTTTCCACTTCCCAAATCGGATTCGGTTTTCCAAGTTCTTCTGCCAGCAATGGGTCAAGCTCATCCCATTTGTCCTTGTTCCAAAACCACTCGCTTTCGTACTTGGTGAGCAATTGCCCGAGCACTTGGGCGTGCCAGGGTTTGGCCAGCGCTGCTTGGATTTCAGCGCTGGTCAATACGCCGTCCTTATCGGTGTCGACAATGTCGTAGAGGCGGGCGATGGCCAGAATGGGGCCGCCGTCGGCCTTGCTGATTTGGGCGCGGTAGTTTTGTTTTTCGTCATCGCTCAGCATGCCTCGGGCATTGAAGGTGTAGGCCAGTTTCTCGATCGGCGTGCCGGTGTCTTCGATGCATTGGAAGTCTGGCCATTCCCAAGGGCTATGGCGAGTGGTGATCAGGTCCTGTTCTGCTAGCCAGCCACCAATGGAATTACCGTTCTCGTCGGCGAACAATCCATCCAGCCGCCACCAATAAGTTGTGCTTGGTGTGGTACTGCCTTCGACAGGTGTTTTGACCTGAATCTTGTTTGAAGCGGGTAAGCCCTCCAGCAGGGCTTGAGGAATAATCAAATCGACACTGATTTGACTGCCCGCGTCACTGAGCTTAGGTGGGTTGTCCGCGTTGATATCGTCTCGATGAGCAATTAGCTTGCTGGCACCTTTGTAGATCTTGAGCAGGGTCTTCTGATCGTTCAGTAACCGGCTTGCCCAAGCACTACTTTGAGCAATAAAACCGGGCACGTCTTCGCAACTGAACACTTCCAGATGCAGCAAAGACCGCTGTGAGCCAGCGTGGTTCTGGTAGGTGCCCAAATGACCTATCAGTTCACCGGCTTTGATGGTGGTGCCTGGGCGCAGCACTACCACGCTGTTCTTGTCTTTGGGGTCGTGCTGAGCTTTAAGCAGTCTAAAGGACACATAGCCGGGCAGCTTGCCTTCGCTATCCGGTGTGAGAGCCGGTTGGGCTGCGCCGCTTATGATGCTCAGCAATTTACAGAAATCACCTTCTGGGCTGCCGACGGTGATCTGCGCACCTTTGCTCAGCATGGCCAATACTGTGCCGTTGGTGTTGGGCGCAGCACGTACATTGAGGCCCTGATCCCTGGTGTTTACGATGTAGCTTGCCGCTTCCCAGAATCCTGGTCGCGGAAGGTCCGCTTTAGCCTGATAGCTCGCCCAGTCCTGCAGGTGCATATACAGGCTATAGAAGGTCAGTGTGGGCGGAGCCTCTTCGCTGGCTGCAGCGGTTCCGTTGTTGGGTTGGGGAGGTTGAAGCTTATGTTTGACCAGAACAAACCCAGTGGAAAATGGTACACGCCTGATTTGCGGGATGGCCTCAGTGTATTCGCTGACGGGATAGGTTTCGTCGATGCGATAGGCAATCACCTCGCCATCGGCGATACAGCGTACGCTCGATTGATCGAGTACCGCCGCAGTACCCTCATCGAAATGCACGCCTCCATGCCAGAGACCATTCTCGCCGGTGGGGTAGTAGCCGTCTTTGGCTTTGGCCATATGGGTCAAGTACTGCAGCGGATTGCTACTCGTTTCTTTGCTGGGGAACGGATACGCCCAGTTGATCGGTTTGCTGTCTGCCATGATTTTCCGAATCCCTAATCCTTGTTTGCAGGCGTGACGACAGCCCGCGCTTGATCCCTGTTAACCCGAGAAATTGAGCATACGTTTGCGCTTTGTTGGCGTACTGATCAGTTCGTTCCCTTGCGTCTGCTCCAACACATCCCCCGCCTTATCGCTATCTGCCATCCCCGGCAGTACCGGCGGTTTGATCTTGATCCCCGAGCCTTTACCCGGCGAGCCGCCCGCGTTGATTTTGGCCAGCGGGCCGCTGAGGGTGATGCCGCCGGGGTCGAGTTTGATAAAGCTGCCGCCGGCTTTGAGGGTCAGTTCGGTGCCGGCCTCGATGACCATCTTTTGCCCTGCTTTTAGGTGAATCTCACGGCCGGCTTTGGTCAGTTGGGCGGTGCCGAGTTTGATGTGTTGGTTCTGGCCGACGGTGAGGTGATCGTCGGGTTTGACTTCGACTTTGCGCTCGGCTTTTACCGTCAGGTGCTCTTCGGCTTTGAGTTCGGTGTAGCTGTTGGCCTCGACGGTGTCGTGGCGCTCATTGCCGACGCGGATTTTCTGGTCGTGCTCGATGTTTTCGTCCCAGTCGCGCTCGGCGTGCAGGTAGATCTGCTCGGCCCCTTTCTTGTCTTCGATACGCAGTTCGTTGTAACCGCCACCGCCTGGGCTGCTGAGGGTCTTGAACAGGCTGCGGGTTTTGTTCGCGGGTAGGTCGTAGGGCACGACGTGCTCGGCGTGGTACAGGCAGCCGGTGACCAGCGGCTGGTCGGGGTCGCCTTCGAGGAAGGTCACCAGCACTTCCATGCCGATCCGCGGGATGGCGATGCCGCCGTAGCCATCACCGGCCCAGCTGTTGGCCACGCGCAGCCAGCAGCTGGTGGTGTCGTCGGCCTGGCCATGACGATCCCAGAAGAATTGCACCTTGATCCGGCCGTATTCGTCGCAGTGGATTTCTTCGCCAGCGGGGCCGGTGACCACGGCGCTCTGGCTGCCCAGCACGCGGGGTTTTGGGTGGGCCAGGGGTGGGCGGTAGGGGATGTCCCAGGGGGTGGCGGTGAAGTGGTTGCGGTAGCCTTGATGGAAGTCCGCGTTGCCTGCGGCCCTCACCCCCGGCCCCTCTCCCGGGGGGAGAGGGGAGGAAGCGCGGTGGCTGCCGGAGAAGTCGGTTACCGATTCTTCCAGCACTTGCGGTTGTTTGCCGTGGTGGATGACTTCGTGCAGCAGCCAGAGGTCGTTGTAGTCCTGGCGCGGGTGGTCGGAGAGTTCGAGGAAGTGGCCGCTGAGCAGTTTCGGCTGATCGCCACGGCCTTCGGCCAGGCGGTAGTCGGCGCGGTGGCGTTCGAGGTGGCGTTGGCTCAGGTGTTTGCCGCGAGTACGGTCGACAAAACGGCCGGGGTAGTCGTAGTCCTCCAGATCCGGCAGCGGCTTGGCCTCGGGGTCGCGGTCTTCCTTGAAGGCGGCTTCCATCAACAGGCGCGGTTGTTCGAAGTCGTAGTCGCGGCGGGTGGTGCGGCTGGTGCGGGTTTCCAGGCGCACGGCAAAGCGTTTGATCACCGGCTCGTCGGCGGTCATGCCGTTGTCTTGCAGGTAGGCGGTGGGCTGGCCGAGTTTGCCGAAGGCGCTCTGATCGTCGCCGAAGATCAGCACATGGCCCTGCTCGCTGTGCTGGAAGTGGTAGTGAATACCTTCCTCCTCGCACAGGCGCTGAACGAAGTGCAGATCGCTCTCATCGTACTGCACGCAGTAGTCGCGCTTGGGGTAGACAGTCGGGCCGAGCTGGAACTGGTAGGCGTTGGCCTGGATGCCGTGTTCTTCCAGTACCGTCGCGACGATCTGCGGCACCGTCAGGTGCTGGAAGATGCGTTGGTTGTGGCGGTGGGCCAGGTAGCTCAACTGCGGCACGATGGAGAGGCTGTAGCGGGTCAGGCGCTTGCCGGCCTCACCCTGGGCAACCCGGTAGATCAGGCCGTGAATCCCCAGCCCGTCGGGGCTAAAGGCGAGAAAGGCCGGTTGATGCAGCAGGCTCTGCAGATCCAGCTGCGGGTTTTCGCTGATCAGCTCCAGCTCGAAGCGATAGGGTTGGCTGATCGCCTCGCGGCCGCTGAATTCGAGCACTTGCAGGTCGTGTTCGAGGCCCTGGATATGCAGGCTGAAGTGGGTTTCATTGGCCGGGTTGAACATGCTTGTTTCCTTGTTAAAAGATCATCCATTGATGCCGCGTATGGCTACTGGCCAAGACCCAGCCAGCGTTGCCAGCGCCCGGGTGGCGGGCGGCGAAACACCCTTAGCAGCTCAGCGCAGTCTGAGCTGCGCTGCGCCTCATCGAAGGCCAGGGCGGTGCGCAGGGCTGGCCAGCAGTGCGCCGGCAGTTGCTCCGGGCGTTGCAGCTGCTTATCCAGTTCCATGGCCTTGGCCTGCTTGGCGCTAAGGCGGCGGAACGGGTGGCGGCCGCTGGCCAGTTCATACAGCACGCAGGCCAGGGCATAGATATCGGCCGCGGCGCTAAGTGGCGCGCCGTCGAGCAGTTCCAGCGCGGCATAGCGCGGCGTCCAGGCGCTGAAGCGGTTGCGGCACAGCCGTGGCAGGCCGGGCAGCAGGCCTTCCACCGGTTGGCCGAGACCATAATCGAACAGGCGCAGGCCGTCTTCGGCGAGCATCACATTGCTCGGCTTGAGGTCGCCGTGCAGCACGCCGAGGCTGTGCGAATAGCTCAGGGCCTCGAGCAGCGGCAGGGCGATGCCCTGCAGCTCGGGCCAGGGTAAACCCGTGGGCCGTTCCGCCAGCAGCTGGTCCAGGGTCAGGCCCTTGAGCAGTTCGAGAATAAGAAAGGCGCGCTGGCTCGGCACGTCCACCTCGAAGCTGAATAGCCGCACCACATGGGGATGGTTGAGCCGCGCGGTAAGGGCGAACTCGCTGTACATCAGCGAGTTGGCGTCGGGGTATTCGGCGAAGTCGTCGCTGAGGGTTTTTAGCGCCACATAGGGCTCGGGGTCGCCAAACTGCTCGCGCAACAGGTCACGGGCGCGATACACCGCACCCATGCCGCCGACGCCGATCAGCCGCTCGATGCGGTAACGGCCGCCGAGTACTTCCGGCAGTTCGCTGAGCGCCGGCCGCGGCGTTTGCGCGGTGGCTTTTGGTGTCGGTCTGGCAGCAGTGGCGGCGAGGGCGAAATAGGTCAGATCGCTGGCCTCGCTGCTAACCGGCGCGCTGTCGTCGAGCAGACGTTCACTCATCCTCGGCTCCTCATCGGCGGATCACCACCGCACTCAGGTTGTCCCGCGCCGGACCGTCGAGGGCCTGCTGGAACAGCCGGTTGAGCGCCAACAACGGCGATGGCAGATTGAGTGCGGCCCCCAGTGCGTCGGCGGACAGGCCCTGATAGAGGCCATCGCTGCACAGCAGAAAGGCATCGCCGGGCAGCACATCCAGTTCGAGTACTTCCAGCTTCAGCTCTTCGCTGGCCCCGATGGCGCGGGTCAGGGCGTGGGCTGCCGGGTGGCGGGCGGCTTCGGCCGGGCTGAGCTGTTCCTCGTCGATCAGTTGCTGCAGCAGCGAGTGGTCGCGGCTGAGCTGATACAGGCGGCTGCCGCGCCACAGGTAGCAGCGGCTGTCGCCGGCCCATACGCAGGCAGCGCGATCGCCCTCGATCAACAGCGCCACGACTGTGCTGCCGATCACCGGGTCCGGGCGCTCGGCGGTCACCGTCAGCTCCTGACCGAGGCGACGATTGAGGCCGTGCAGGCGCTTGCGCAGCTCATTCAGACGCTGCTGCATGTCGCCTTCGCAAGGCTCGGCCAGGTACTCGACGATCAGACGGCTGGCCAGGGCCCCGTTCTGGTGCCCGCCCATGCCATCGGCGACCACCCACAGGCCCTGCTCCGGCTGCGCCAGAAAGGCATCCTCGTTGCGCGCACGCACCTTGCCGGTGTCGGTGCGCGCGGCGCTGCGCCAGGCGTTGGCCACTTCTGTCATCAGAGCTTGGCCGGCAGCTTGAAGCCGCGCAGCAGACCGATGTCGAAGGGGTTTGGCGAGCGCTGGCTGTGCAGCAAGTAGTTGGCGCGCAGGCCGCCGAGGTCGGCCTTGAGCATCAGCACATCTCGGCCGCTGTGGTAGTCCACGCTCATCAGGTCGAGCAGGCGGAACAGCGACCAGGGGCCGGTGTTCTTCTCGATACCCACCTTGCGCCCGCCGAGCTCTTCGACCACCAGGCTGGTACGGCCTTCGTTGCCTTCGGCCGGCCAGCTGAAGGCGGTCTGCACGATTGGGCCGTGGCGGTATTCCATCTGCTCACTGCCGAAGCGGAAGTTGGCGCGGCCCAGGCTGGAATCCAGCGAGTAGGGTTCGAGCTTGAACAGCACTTTCGGCTCGTTGGGGTTCTCGGCGAAGAAGCTGCGGCGGATGGTTTGCACATGGCTCATCTGCAGCAGGAACTCGCGCGACAGCGGCAGCCCGCGGCCATCCACGCGGCGCAGCTGGTACTGGCCGGCGCTGCCGCTGACGAAGGGCTTGAGGTAGCCGTCGAAGAAGCGCTCGGCGATGCCCTGGGCCTTGAAGAACTCGCGGAAGTCGGCAATCGCCACGTCGCTTTCGCTGTGCGCGCTGAACGGATAACGCTGTTTCAGCGAACCGTTATAGGCGGCGTACAGCTCGCTCTTGTAGCGCTGATTGAGGTAGTGATAGGCGTCGCCCAGCACCAGCATCCAGCTGTCTTCGGCGAGCAGGCCGAGCCAGTTGCCGACCGGCTGCGGCAGGCGTGCGGCGCTGCTGCGTACCTGGTTGATGGCATCGCGACGGCCGCTCATGCGCGCCTTGGCTAGCTCGAACGCGGCCTGTTCCGGGGCGCTGGCGTGGGCCAGGCTGGCCAGTTGCAGGTGCAGGGCATCCAGCGCCTGCAGGGTGATCGCCAGTTCCGGGCCGGCACCGCCGTTGTCATCGAGCAGGCGGTGCAGCGGTTCGAAGCGCCGCTCCAGGGTTTTCCGGGCGGTGTCTGGCAGGTTCTTCACCAGCGCGGCTTGCGCCTGTTCGGCGGCACCAGCGGCGAGTTTGGCGACCTTGCCCAGCTTACCCTTGGCCCCTTTCAGCGCTTCGGCGGCGTCGCCCGCGCTGTCCGCGGCCTCGGCCAGACCCTTGAAACGGGTGTTGTCGCGCACTTCCACCAGCAGTTGCAGCAGCGGCGAGTTGGCGGCGGTGAGGCCAGCCAGTTGCAGGGCACCCTGGCCGGCGTTGCCGATCGGTTCCAGGGTCAACTGGGCCAGGGCTTCACCCCAGTAGTTGGCGTAATCGCGGAAGTACAGCTGTTCCATCTCCACCAGCAGGCGGCCGAGGTCGTTGCTGCTGAGGGTGTCGCCTTCGCCGAGTACCCAGTTGTCGCGCAGCAGGTCACGCACCAGGTCGGCCCCCTTGGCGGTGAAGGTTTTCTGGTAGCCGACCTGGGTGTAGAAACCCGGAATGGTGTAGTCGCTACCGGCGAACAACGCGCCTTGCGGACCGAGTTTCTGGCTCAGGCGATAGTCCGGCAGGCTGCGCGCTTGTTCGCGGAGCATGCGGTAGACCACGCTGGCCAGGGATTCGCTGCGCAGCACCTGGCGCGCCTGTGCCACCAGCGGGGCGTTGAGCGAGTAGGGCGCGAACGACTCGGACAGCAAACGCTCGAAGTGCTGATTGAGACCGCGCTGGCCAACGCTGTTGCCGGCGTAGCGCAGCGACCAGTCGGCGGCCAGCCATTCCTGCAGGAAGGCCTTATCGCGACGTTCTTCCAGGTTGAGCATCAGGTAGGCGCGCAGGCTGTTGAGTAGGCGCTCACGGTCACCTAGGTTGGCCCGTACCTGGGCTTCCAACTGGCGACCGACGCGCGGCAGCAGGAGGTTTTCCAGCTCGGCGCGGTAGGCGCGTTGCAGGGTCGGGTCGACCTCTTCACCCTGATACAGACCGCCGCGCTGCAGGTAGGACACCTCATCCACCGGCGCGAACACCTGGGTCGCGGCATAGCTGCTGTCGAGGGCCTTGAGGGTTTGCAGGGCATCGTCCTGGGTGCCGAGGCTGCCGTGTTGTTGGGTCAGTTGCTGGGCGATTTCGCGCAGTTGCTCCAGGCGACCGTGGTTGCCGGAGAAACCGCTGGCCCAGACCACACCGAACACCCCAAGTACCACCAGCGCGGTGGCGTACATGGCGCGCTGGCCCCAGTCGATACGGCGCACTTCCTTCTGGTCGAGGCCGGCAAGATCCGCTTCCGGGAAGATCACCCGGCTGAGCAGATGGTTGATAAAGCGTGCACGGCCGGTGCGGAAGGTCGGCAGGGCGCTGCTGGCCAGGCCGAGGTTGCGGCCGATGCCGCTGGTGCTCGGGTCGAGCTGGTTGTTCAGCTCCGGGGCGCTGGTCAGGTAGAAGCCGCGCAGCTGGCTGGCGCGCTGATAACGGTTGCCGCTAAAGGCCAGCTCGCTGAAAAGACACAGGCGCTCGCCGATCAGGCCGAGCTGATGGGGGAAGTCGAGGATGCGACCGCGGCGCTGGGTGTCGCGCTCTTGGTGCATGCGCAGGATCACCTGGCTGTTGAGGCGACGCAGCAGTTCTTCGAACTCCTGGCGGATCACCTGCACGTCGGTGGCGTTCTGTTCCTTGCGGAAGCTGGCACCGAGCACCTGATCGCTTTCCTCGCGCGACAGCTGGTCGAAGAACTCGTCGAAGCCCAGCACCTTGTCGGCCTTGCTCAGCACCAGGTACACCGGTACATCGGCACCCAGACGCTGATGGATATCCTGCAGACGCTGGCGGGTCTGGCGGGCCAGGTTTTCCAGCTCGATCTCGCTACCGCCCTGGAGCATCTCCACCGGGATATTCACCAGCACGCCATTCAGCGGACGGGCGCGACGCTGGCGCAGCAGGCCGAGGAGGAAGTCCCAGGCGCGGCTGTCGATGGCCGGGTCGGGTTGATTCAGATAGCGCCCGGCGGTGTCGATCAGTACCGCGTGATCGGCGAAATACCAGTCGGCATAACGGGTGCCGGACACGTCCTTGGTCAGGCGCTGCTGCTCGCCGCGGTTAAGCGGGAAGTCCAGGCCGGAGAAGTCCAGCAGGCTGGTCTTGCCGCTGCCCTGGGGGCCGAGCAGCAGGTACCAGGGCAGCTCGTTGCGCCACTTCTCGCTACGGCCGCGGTACAGGCTGGAACGCTTGAGGGTATGCAGCGCCTGCTTGAAGCGCTGGCGCAGTTCGATCTGCTCTTCGTTGATCAGGCCTTCGCGGCGCAGGCGCTCCTGGGCGTCGGCGTCGTCTTCCTCGGCCTTCTTGCGCGCGGTGGCCTTCCAGCTGGCGAACACCATGGCCAGGCCCCAGATCAGAAACAGCCCGCTGATGGTCAGCAGGCGGCTGGTGGCCGATTCCCAGAACTTGTAATCGTTGACCGCGAGCAGCGGGCCGACAAACCACACCAGCAGCGCCAGGACCAATACCAGGCACAGGCTCCAGACCCAGGTCTTGCGGAAAAAGGCGGCTAACTTGCCGAAAAAGCTCTTCATTTCAGATCATCCATGCTGACACCCGCGGACGGGTCGAGTTGCTCATACGGCTGCAAAATGGTCTCGCGCTGTTCGCCCAGCACCCAGGCGAAACCGCCGTACATCACGGCCAGGCAGACCAGGGTAAACAGCGCCACCAGCCACCAGGGCACGATGCGCACCAGGCGCCGGCGGGTATCCTTCAGGCCCTGCCAGTGCGGCGAAACTTCGCGTGGCACGTCGCCGCGCATCTGGCGGATCTGCCGATAGAGGCTGTCGCGCACCGCTTCCAGTTCGAGCATGCCGCGCGGCAGTACCCGGTACTTGCCCTCGAAACCGAGGGACAGGCACAGGTACATCAGCTCGAGCATCGGCAGGTGCTTGACCGGGTTGCGCGACAGGCGCTCGAGCAGCTGGAAGAACTTCTCGCCGCCAAACGTCTCGTTGTGGAAGGAGGACAGCAGGCTCATCTGCGACCACTCGCTCTCGTTGCCCCAGGGCGTGGTCACCACAGCCTCGTCGACCACGGTGCAGAGCACGTAACGGGCAGCCATCACCTGGCTGCTTTCCGCGCCTTCATGCAGGGCGCGGTGCTCGAACAGCTTGATGGCGCTGGACAGGCGCTGGTTGAGCGCGTGCATGTCTTCGCTGTCGAAGCTGTGCTTGAGGCGCACCACTTCCGAGAGCAGGGTGGCGGCCGCTGCGACCAGCGGGTTGAGGCTGATATTGAAGGTTTCCGCCGGGCGCAGACGTGCGGCGTAGATCATCCGCTCTTCCAGCTGCTCGAATTTTGGCGGCGCGGCGAAGTCGGTCAGCGGACTGTGCGCCGGGGCATCGCCCTTGCGGTTGAGGATGACGGTTTTGTCGTCCTGGCCGTATTCCATTTCCTTGGTCGTCATAATCAGTTCCTGATCGCCCAGAATTTCATCTCAAGCCCGGTGAACTCGCCGGACACGTGGAAAGCGAAGCCGCCGGAGCGCTCCAGCTGCGCCAGTTCCTCGGAGCCCAGTTCCAGGGCGAAGTAGGTCTTGCCCGAGTGGAAGGGGATCTGCCGTGGTGCCACGGGCATGGGTTTGACCTTGATCCCCGGCAGGTGCAGGTTGACCAGCTGGCGAATCTGCTCCACCGGGCCGACCTTGAGGTGCGCCGGTAGACGATTGCGCAGCTCTTCCGAGTCGCACTGGGCGCTGGCGGCGAGGATGAAGGTGGAGGTGGCGAGCAGCTTGTGGTCGTGCAGGGGCGACACCTGGATACCGTACTGACGCTGCTGCAGGAGCATCTCGATGGCGTGCTGTTCGAGCACCATCGACAGCACCTGGCGGATCGCATCCATCAGCTTGCGAAAGCTCACGCCCTGATCGCTGTGCAGGTAGCGGCCTTCCAGGCGCGGGCGTTTGATCTCGCTGGAGAAGGTCGCCAGCTCACCGAGCAGGCCGAGCAATTCGCGGTAGATCTGCTCCGGGTGCACCTGCTCGATGCCCAGGTAATGGCGCAGCACCGGCTCGAAGCGGTTGATCAGCTGCAGCATCATAAAGTCGCCGACTTCCGCGCCGCCGACCTTGCCGGTGGCGCGAATCCGTTCGGCAAGGATGTCGCCACGGTGGGCGAGCATGCTGATCACTTCCTTGAGGCAGCTGAGCAGATAGCCGGAAGCCTGGAAGTTGACGTAGGTCGGAATAAATTCCGGGTCGAGGCTGATCACCCCGTCCGGCGTGGTGTCGAGCACATCGCACAGCTTGAGTTTCACATAGGCCTGGTCGCTCTGTTGCTCGCCGAGCAGCAGGCGGAAATCCGGGCGGCCGCAGCTGACCTGGCTGGAGGCGCTATCACCGGCGTTGGAGTCGGCGACTTCCTCATCGAACGCGGTAAAGCGCGCCAGCACGTCCTGCTGCTCGGGGCGACGGCTCTCGATATGGTTACCAGTAACCAACGGCAGGGCCAGGTAAATCGGGGTATTGCCGGTGTTTGGCGGCACGTCGAGGGCCAGCGGCTCGCGCTCGGCACCGATATCGAACAGGGTGCCGTCCGGCAGAATGCCACTGGCCTTGCTCACCACCAGCTTGCCCATATTGAGGAACTGGCGGTCGATCTCCAGCTCGAAAAAGCCCCAGGCGTAGCTGTCGAGCTTCTGCGTACGGGTTTTCAGCTGGTAGTCGTAGTAACGGTCGTTCTGCTGGAAGTGCTGCGGGCGCAGCAGCATGCCTTCCTGCCAGACCACTTTATGCATGGCCATGGCTTACTTCCCTTCCTTGTTAGTGTCGTCCTGGGCTTTGATGCCTAGGGCATCGAGGGTCAGCACGCTGCTGTTGCGTGCTTGCTCCTGCAGCGGAATCACCACGCGCCAGTTGCTTTCCGGCAGGTCGCGGTAGGCGGCCAGCACGCCGACATAGCGGCTGCCCGGCTGCAGCGAAAGCTTCATTTCGCGTTGCTCGCCCGGGCGCAGTTCCAGCTCTTCGAGCACCACCATATCCGGCGAAAGGGCTTCTTTCGGGCGCTGATAGAGCGAGAAGAAATCCGCAGTTTCAAAGGCCACCGGGTGCTTCAGCTCGATCAGGCGCAGGACGATCGGCGAAGGGCGGCCATTGAGGTCCGGGTTGAGCTCATCGCTGCCGTTGAGGGTCAGGTCGAGCTTGGTCATATCCGAATAGGGCGAAAGTGCCGCGCAGCCAGTCAGGCTGAGCAGGGCGGCCAACAGGGCCAGGCAGGTGAAACGGTGCATGGAGATCATCCTTGAACGTCGTTGTTGAGGGTGGCGATCAGGCGAACCTGTTCTTCATAGGTGTGGGCGAAGTCGCGGGCGAACAGGCGGTCGCTCCAGTCATCGTTTTGCTCCAGCGCGCTGTGCAGGCGACGGTAGGCGCGCCAGCGGCTGCCAGCGGTGGCGATCAGCGGCTTGCGGCCTTCGCGCTCGAAACGCAGGCTCAGCTGCTCCGGCGACATTTGCTCGAACATGCCTTTGACTGCCGCGCGGCTGGCAGCGAGCATCGCCACTTGGTGCGCCTGCAGGTCACGGAAGCTGCGGCTGATGGTCTGCTCGGCGCTCAGTTGCCCAGCCTTGCCGCCACGCAACAGGGCGCTCAGCGCTTCACTGCTGTCGGCGGTGTGCTTGAGCGGGTTGTTGCCGGCGCTTTGTACGGTAGTCAGGGCCAGGCGCAGCTCGTTCTTTAGCTCGCTGCGGGTACGCAGGGCCTGCTGCAGGCTGCCGACGCTCTGCTTGAGCAGCTTGGCACTGTGGATGGCCAGGGCTTCGCGGGCCTCGTCATCGAGGTCATCAAGCTTGACCCCCAGGGCCTCGCCGAATTTCTCCCAGAAGGTCGGTGGCAGACGTACCGGCTCGGGTGCACGCTTGGGCTGCGGCTCGGGCGTCGGCATTACCAGCTCGGGCACCAGCAGGTTTTCTTCATCGATCTGCGCATAGTCGCGCTGCTGCGCCTGGACGTTATGCGGGTGCAGAATCGCGGTCAGATCATCGACCTGGGCGTAGACGCGCTCCTGCTGATCGAGGGCGGTCAGCGGGTCCAGATCGAGAAAGGCATCGTCCGGGATAATGCTGCCGGCCGGCTGCGCACGGCCGATATCGCCGGCGAACATCGCCGGATCCTGAATCAGCCGCGCACGAATTTCGAAGTCGCCGAAGCAATACACGCTGCCATGCTCAATACGCTGCGCCTGACCCTTACGCAGGCTGGCACCGCTGTCTTTGAGCTGAATGCCGTTGCTGCTGGTGTCGGTCAAAAAGAACGAGCCATCGCGATAGCTCACCTCGGCATGCCGGCTGGACAGCACGCGCTTGCGATCCGGAATCACCCAGTCGCACTCCTCCGCCCGCCCAATAATGCCGCCGGCCTGCTTGAAGGTTTTGGTGGTCAATAGACCTGGCACGAACTGCTGTGCACTGACCACATCGAAGACCAGTTCCATGGTTGTTAACTCCTTGCGGTCAGTTGCCGCGTTTCACTGCTTGCGGTTCGCCCAGCGGGCGGTATTCGTCATCGTTGAACTTGTAATTGCCGCTGCAGGCGGAGAGGCATAGGGCCAGGGCGAGCAGGGCGAGGGTGTAATAGCGGTTTTGCATGCGATTTCCTCCTTGAAAGTGTGAGTGGAAGCGAAGGCCACGCAGGGTGGTGGCGAAGTGGTATTTAAGGCCGGGTATTGAAGGGCAATGCGTGGCCTGGCTCGATTGTTCTGGTTCATAAAACAGACTGATGGCTGATCGGAAATAAGAGCTGCCACCGCGGTTTTCGTGTTGTCCTTTACTGTTGGTTCTGCTGAGCGTGCAAGGCAGTTGTTCATCAGCCGTCTTGCCCCGCCGCCCGCTCCAGATCAATCAGCCGACTGCTCGGCCCGTCCGGGCGCAGACGCTCTTTTACCAGCGTTGGCCATTGGCTACGGGCACGACGTTTGGCGATGGCGTAGGTGAAGTTTTGTAGGGTGCGTACAGGCAGAAGCAAAATACTGCCAATCACCAATACCAGGTCGCCATAGCTGAGGAAGTTGCGCCCGTTGTTGGCCTTGTATTCCTCCTTAAGTAGCCCCCAATACAGACGCACGGACTGTCCCTTGCTTTTGCGTACCTCTAGCAAGCTCTGAATAAAGGCATCCGATTCAGTGTGATTGCCCTGCTCGTCAAACCAGGGGCCTTTGTCCATATAGGTGCGCAGGTATTCCCAGAAACCCAGCTGCATTTCCAGGCTTTTGCTAATAGGGCTGCCCAGGTTGATCAGCACCTGTTCCGGGGGATGGCCATAGCGGTGCAGCAGTGCTTCCAAAGAAGCGTGGCGCATGCCTGCGGTATAGGGGCCAACGGTGCCGAAGGTATAGGCGGCCGCGGCGATCCCATCCCATGGGCTGTGGTACAGCTCGCCGTCCTGTTCGAAATACAGCTCGCGGGTACGGCGATTTAGCAGGATAGGTAGTGGCATGGGGCGAAGCACTTCCCAGAGGAAGGGAGCCATAACCATTACGAGGGTAACAAGAAGGATTCGACCGCCCGAATACATATCTCCATCCAGAAGCAGAGCGATAGCGAAGCAGGCAATAAATGTCCCCCCCCCACCCAAAGCCCCGGTGAGCATCCCCCGGTCGGCGCTATCGCCATGCTCGATGGCCAGGTAATGCTCGGTCTGCTCCTCGACCTCTGGGATGCACAGCAGCTCCGCGCCAGTGGCTTGGTCGGCATAGAGCAAGCGGCTCTCCGGGCTGCCTTGCAGGCGTTGGGCGAAGGGGTGCGACGTGGTCATTTCAGTCATGGTTTAAAGTCGCCTTGCCCAGATGTCCGCTCCAGATCAATCAGCCGACTGCTCGGCCCGTCCGGGCGCAGGCGCTCTTTTACCGGCGTTGGCCATTGGCTCCGGGCACGACGCTTGGCGATGGCGTAGGTGAAGTTTTGTACGGCATTGAAAGGCGAAAAAAGCATCCCACCCAGTAGCAACGCAAAATCGGAATAACTGAGAAAGTTACGTCCGTTGTTGGCCTTGTACTCTTTCTTAAGCAGTCCCCAGTGGAGACGCGCCCATTGACCTTTACTTTTGCGCACCTCTAGCAGGCTCTGAATAAAGGCATCCGATTCGCTGTGATTGCCCTGTTCGTCAAACCAGGGGCCTTTGTCCATATAGGTGCGCAGGTATTCCCAGAAACCCAGCTGCATTTCTAGGCTTTTGCTAATAGGGCTGCCTAGGTTGATGAGCACCTGTTCCTGAGGATGGCCATAGCGGTGTAGCAGTGCTTCCAAAGAAGCGTGGCGCATGCCTGCGGTATAGGGGCCAACGGTGCCGAAGGTATAGGCGGCTGCGGCGATCCCATCCCAGGAGCTGTGGTACAGCTCGCCGTCCTGTTCGAAATACAGCTCGCGTGTACGGCGATTTAGCAGGATAGGTAGTGGCATGGGGCGAAGCACTTCCCAGAGGAAGGGCAATACAGAGCACGCAAAAGCCATAAGAAAACATGTCAACGCTGGTTCGGGTCGGTTATCCAAATAAAAGGCAATAGAGAAGCCGCCCAAAAACACCCCTCCTACACCGGCCAAGGCACCGGTCAGCATCCCCCGGTCCGCGCTATCGCCATGCTCGATGGCCAGGTAATGCTCGGTCTGCTCCTCGACCTCTGGGATGCACAGCAGCTCCGCGCCAGTGGATTGGTCGGCATACAGCAAGCGGCTCTCCGGGCTGCCTTGCAGGCGTTGGGCGAAGGGGTGAGGTGCGGTCGTTTCGGTCATGGTTTAACTCAGGTCAATATCGATGGGCGGCAGGTAGAGGCCGTCAATGGGTTGATAGGTCAGGCTGCCCACGACACGTACCAGCGTGCTAAGACCATCGTCATGGTAAGCGCGGCGCAGGCGCACGCTGCCATCCGGCTCCGGGGCTATGCGAGTGCCACTATCCAGGTCGAAGGGAATGGGGTCTTCCTCGTCCCAGACCAGGGGAATGCAACGGCTGGCCGAGCCGAACAGGCTGGTTTTGTGCTTCCATTCCTCGTGCCCCTCAAAGCTGACCATGCCCTGGCGGTATACCTGTTGGCCGGGCAGGCGCAGGTATAAGCGCCGTTCCTGGACGACATCCGCGTTGGAGCGCTGTTCGGTCCAGCTTTCCAGGCTTATGCGCACCGGCAGTACGATCTGGTAGAAGGCGCGCATGCTGTCGGCATAGCTGCTCGCCCAATCGGCGGGACGAGTGCCGAAGCGGGTTTGTTTGAGCCACTGTTCCAGCGGAGTGTCCTGGGTATAGAACAGCGAAACCATGCCCAGAAAGATGGTGGCGGTTAAACCGAGCAGGCTCAGGCGTAGCGGCAGGCTGAGCACACGCAGGCCTGTGGCCAGGGCTTCGCCCTCGCCGGCCAGCACCGCAATGCGGGCGATACGCATGGCACGCACGGCCTGCACCGATATACGCGCATAGGCCATATTGGCACCGGCCAGGCCGGTGTACACCCCGGCGGTATCGAGGTCGCCGATGCGGTAGGCGTCCAGTGCCTGCCAGCCGTAGTAGAACACATCGATACCGGCTGTAATGGACTGGAGGAGCATGGCTGCAGAACCTGCCCCCAAGGCGTTGGCTAATAGCTTTTGTGCCTCCGGGTTGACTCTCCCTGCCTGTGCAGCGTGGCGCTCCCACTTGGTATCGGCCAATTGCTGAAAAATAGCGGATGCGGCGGTCGCTGTAGCAAAAGCAGCGCTGACCCCTGCGATTATGTTTTTACTCGATGAACTCTCCCAAGCCTGGCCGCCAACAGCCCCCAAGTTCCACATCGCCACCATCGCAATCAGCGTTTTCAGGGGGGCGTCATCGAATATATCGCCGATATTGCCCGGCAAGTCCGGGATGGCACCCGCCTTTATGGGGGGCAGCACCGGGGCGGGCTTGCTGAGTTTGTTCGGTGTACGCGGTACCTCACTGCCATAACCAGGCTGGGGATGGGTTGGTACCGGTTGTGGCTTGGGCACCAGGCGCAGGTGCGGAATTTCCTTCTGTACCCCGGTGCTAACGGGGTGCTTTACCGGTGCCTGGGGTGTGCTGGTGCGCGTGCTGCGCTCTTCGGCACGTTCCAGCTGTTCAATGCGTTTACGCAGGCTGCGGCGCTGGCCCTTGTTGTGGCCCTGACCCATCTGCTCGCTAAGCCACAGCAGGCTTTGCTTCGGCGTCAGCGCTAGGGCATCCATCTGTTGTTGGCTGCGCGCCAGCATGGCAAGCATCAAGGTGTAGGTATGCTGGTGAATCAGCGTGCTCAAGCTCGGCAAGCGGCCACCTAGGATGGGTGCGAGCGCAGCAGGTAAGGGCTCGCTACTGGCAGCCAAAGACAGTTGGTCAAGACGCTGCGCACCGCTATTCAATGCACGGGTCAGTGCCACCACGCGGGTAAAGCTGGCCGCAGCCTTGCCCACGTCATCGGTCACCGTGGCCAGGTTCTCGGGCACCTGCAGCAGTTGCTTGAGTTGGCCAGGATCGATGCGCTGGCGCACGCCCAGTAGCGCCCAGAGTAACCAGGGTTTGCCGGTGGTACTGGCAGGGTCGAGGGCCAACTCGATGGCCTTGAGCCCGGTAGAGGTGGCTGCAGGCCCAAGGCAGGCGGCCGCGAAGCTGGCCTCCAAGGCGTCGCGGGCATCTGCTTGGGTAATGTCGAAATGGCCGCAAGCGGTTTCCAGGCTGGCGGGGGTATTACCGCCCAGGGTGGCGAACCACTGTGCCCAGATTTCGGCAATGCGCTGTCGATCGGCATCCAGGGTTTCTTGCTCACCCTCCTGTTCTTGCAGGGTGAACTGAAGCCGGGTCACGTCGAGTATTGAGCCGAGTTGTGCGCGTACTTCGCTGTCACTGTCGCTGATATTTTTAATCGTCGCGGCAATGGCCCAGTCGTCAGCACGATGTCGGCTAAGGCTGTCGAAGGCCTGATTGCGTGTGCGAAGCAAGCAGGCGAGGTCGAACAAAACGCCCCAGGGGTCATCGACCAGAGCGAAGTGCTGCTGCTCACACCGCTGCATGCGTTTGAGTGGCGGCTCTTGCAGCAGCCAATAGCCTGGCTTGGACGCGCTACTCCAGCGCAAGTTCTCGGGTTTAACATCCGCGATCTGCGGGTGCAGTGCCTGCAACGGGCCACTGTCGTTACCGGTGCCAGGGGTCAGTTCGCGGAGCACCCGTTGGCGGACATCAGGCTGCTGCTCGGCGGCGCTAAATTGCGCGTCACTCCAACGTACCGGTGACCAGGCCAAGCCCACCGGCACCCCCGCCTCAAGCATCAGGTATGCCAGTGCTTCCTGGCTTAGAGGTACACCTCCACGGTCAGTAGGCGTGAGTAGCGAGGCGTTGACCTGATACTCGCTCAGGGTTTGCAGCGATGGTTCCCACAGATACAACCAGCCGTCGCGAAGCATACGTGGTACGTAGCCCAGAGGCTGATCCTGCAATTGGGGGTGAGCGGAGCCAAGGTCGGGGAATGCGCCAGAAACCGCCGGTAAACCCAGGGTGGCGGCGTCCAGGCTGGATGGGTGGCGAGGATCGATAGGGCCAATGGCATAACGTACCGGCAGTACGGCCGTTAACAGTGGACAGGCGGCCGGTTGTAGATTGGCGGGAGCGTTAACGGGGTGGTTCATACGGCAATCTCCTGCGTGCTGCCCTTATCGCGCGCCAATGCTTCCAGCAGTGGCCAATCCAGCGTTATCTGTGCATTGATGCCCTGGATGGCGGCGGTGCAGTCAATTTCAGGGGTGGCATTGCTCCAGGTCGGCAGAGGGCCGCCTGGGGTGGGTAACCAGACTTCTGTGATGCCGTGCCAAAAGCCTTGTGGCCATTGGCACTGTGCTTGCCATGCCATATGTAGTGGTTGTGCATCTGCCAGGCGTAGCCAGAACTCTCGGCCATCAGGGGAGAGAATGCGCAGGCGCCGTTGCAGGCTGTTGAACAACTGATCCGACGGTAAGTCGGTGGCTAGCCATACGGCATGCTCCAGGCCGGCATCGCCCTGCGACCAGGCACTGTGTAAGTGGCTGCCTGGTGCGGCCTCCAGCATGATCGGCCCGATATCGGCCAAGGGCTCGTATGGCGTGCCGTGAAGCAGCGGCCGCAACCCATGCTCGGGATAGGTCTGGCTCAGCCACATGGCGGCTTGCTTACGTGAGGCACCATCAAACAACAGCGCGCCGTTGTCAGTCATAGTGTCTCCTCCGCTTTTTTGGCTGCTTCACAGACTTCGCAAATGCCTGTACTGGCTTGCATAAACACGCGGCGCTGTTTGGCCAAGGCTTCCAGCGGAATACCTGCTACGTCCGTATCAGCTGGTTGTACCAAACCGGGCAATAGAATTTTCAGTCCAGAACCTTTACCCGGCGCACCACCCGAATTGATCTTGATGGTTGCGCCGCTGAGGGTGATGCCGCCGGGGTCGAGTTTGAGGAAGCTGCCGCCGCCGCTGGCGGTGAGTTCCATGCCGGCGTCGATGACTACTTTGCTGCCGGCGTAGTAGTGGATTTCGTTGCCGGCTTCGACGAACTGGCCGGTGCCAATTTTCACGTGTTGGGTCGTAGCGACCGTGAGGTGGTCGTTGCTGCGGGTTTCCACTTTGCGGTCGGCGTGGGTGGTGCGGTGTTCTTCGGCCATGAACTGGCTGTAGCTGTTGGCTTCGACGGTATCGTGACGTTCGTTGCCGATGCGGATTTTCTGGTCGTGCTCGATGTTTTCGTCCCAGTCGCGCTCGGCGTGCAGGTAGATCTGCTCCTCGCCTTTTTTATCCTCGATGCGCAGTTCGTTGTAGCCGCCACCGCCGGGGCTGCTCAGGGTTTTGAATACCGAGCGGGTCTTGTTGGCCGGCAGCGCGTAGGGCACCACATGTTCCTTGTGGTACAGGCAACCGGTGACCAGCGGCTGATCGGGATCGCCTTCGAGGAAGGTCACTAGTACTTCCATGCCGATGCGCGGGATGGCGATAGCGCCGTAGCCATCGCCGGCCCAGCTGGAGGACACGCGCAGCCAGCAGCTGGTGGTGTCATCCGCCTGACCTTCGCGGTCCCAATGGAACTGGACTTTGACCCGGCCGTACTGGTCGCAGTGGATTTCTTCACCCGCCGGCCCGGTGACCACGGCGGTCTGGCTGCCCAGGACTTTGGGTTTCGGGTGCTCTAGCGACGGGCGATGCAGCACATCCCAGGGCGTGGCGCTGAAGCGGTTGCGGTAGCCTTGGATGAAGTCCGTGTCGCCTGCTTCCCTCACCCCCGGCCCCTCTCCCGGGGGGAGAGGGGAGGAGGCGCGGAGGGATGAGAAGTCTGTTATCGACTCTTCCAGCACCTGGGGTTGTTTGCCCTGGTGGAAGATTTCGTTCAGCAGCCACAGCTGGTTCCATTCCTCGCGCGGGTGGGTGCTGAGGTTGAGGTAGTGGCCGCTGACCAGCAGCGGTTGGTCGCTTTCACCGCTGGCCAGTTCGTAGTCGCTGCGGTGGCGTTCCAGGTTGCGTTTGCTCAGGTGTTTGCCGCGCTCGCGCTCGGCAAAACGACCGGGGTAGTCGTAGTCCTCAAGGTCGGGCTGGAACTCGCTGTTGAAGGCGGCTTCCATCAACAGCTTGGGTTTTTCGAAGTCGTAGTCGCGGCGGGTGACGCGATTGGTGCGGGTTTCCAGGCGCAGGGCAAAGCGTTTGACCACTGGGTCCGTGGCGACCAGGCCACTGTCCTGCTGGTAAGCGGTGGCCGGCAGTTTCGGGAACACCGTCTGGTCATCGCCGAAGACCAGTACATGGCCTTGCTCGCTGTGCTGGAAGTGGTAGTGAATACCTTCTTCCTCGCACAGGCGTTGGATAAAGTGCAGGTCGGATTCGTCGTACTGCACGCAGTATTCGCGCTCGGGATAAACGCTTGGGCCGAACTGGAAGGCGTAGGCGTTGCTCTGGATGCCGTGTTCTTCGAGCACCTGGCTGATGATCTTTTCCACCGTCAGGTGCTGGAAGATGCGCTGATTCACGCGGTGCGCCAGGTAGGCCAGCTGCGGGCGCAGGGTGACGTTATAGCGGGTCAGGCGCGGCCCGGAGTCGCCTTGCGCAACGCGGTAGATCAACCCATGAATGCCGTTGCCGCCGGGGGCGAAGGCGAGAAAGGCCGGCTGATGCAGCAGGCTTTCCAGGTCGAGATCGGGGCGCTCGCTGATCAGTTCCAGCTCGAACACGAACGGCTGGCTGATGGCTTCACGGCCGGTAAATTCGAGCACCTGCAGATCGTGGCTGGCACCTTCGATGCTCAGGCTGAAATGGGTCTGATTGGCGGCGTTGAACATGCTCTTCTCCTTAAGCCTTACACGTCAGCCGGGCTGATATTCAGCCGCTGCATGCGGTACAGCAGGGTGCGCCGGGGCAGGCCCAGTTCGCTGGCGGCGTTGGTCTGGTTGCCGCGGTTCTTGCGCAGGCAGTCGAGCAGCAGGCTGCGCTCGACCCGCTCCATGCGTTCGCGCAGGTTCATGCCGTTGTCGTCGGGGTTGCTGTCCTGGCGCAGGTTGAAGTGCTCGGGCAACAGTTCGCCGCCTTCGCACAGCAGCACCGCGCGCTCCACCAGGCCTTTGAGTTCGCGCACATTGCCGGGGAAGGCATAGCCGGCGAGATGATCGAGGGTACGATCGGCCCAGCGGCAAGGGTCGCGCTGCAGGAAGGCGCTGGCCTTGTCGGCGAAATGCCGGGCCAGGGTCAGGATGTCCTGTTCACGCTCGCGCAGGGGCGGCAGTTCGATGGGGAACTGGGCCAGGCGATAGAACAGGTCTTCGCGAAAGCGCCCTTCTTCCACCAGGTTGCGCAGGTTGTGGTGGGTGGCGGCGACGATGCGCACATCGACCTTGTGGGTGGCGGTCGAGCCCAGCGGGCGCACTTCGCCTTCCTGCAGCACGCGCAGCAGTTTGGCTTGCAGGCTGAGCGGCATATCGCCGATTTCATCGAGGAACAGGGTGCCGCCATTGGCCGCATCGAACAGGCCCTGGTGATCGCGGTCGGCACCGGTAAAGGCGCCTTTGCGATAGCCGAACAGCTCACTTTCCAGCAGGTTTTCCGGCAGCGAAGCGCAGTTCTGCACGACAAAGGCCTTGCTGCGGCGCAAGCCGCAATCATGGATGGCGCGGGCCACCAGCTCCTTGCCGGTGCCGGTTTCGCCCGCCAGCAACACGCTGACCGGGTTGTGCAGCACCTTGCCGATCATCTGATACAGCTCGCGCATCGGCGCGCTGTCGCCGATCAGGCCGTAGCCGCTGGCGCAGGGCACGCTGGAGTAGAGCGTAGGTTGCTCGCTGCGCGGTGTGCGCAGGCGCTGCAGCAGGTGCAGCTGGGCGATCACGAAGCTGCCGAGGTGACCGAGCGAGCCGGCGAAACCGAGCAGGTCGCGGGGCGGCTGGCTGGCGAGCAGGAGCAGGCCGTTGACCCGCTTCTGTTCGTCGAGCAGCGGCAGGCACAGCAGGCTGCGCCAGGGCTCGCTGGCCTCGGGCAGGAAGCCGATCTGGTGCAGGTTGCCGTCCAGTTCGTCGAGGCTCAGCACCTGGTTCTGGCACAGGCAATACTGCAGCAGCTGCTCGCCATCGTAGTCGCTGGACAGGCTGGCGCCGGCGCGTGGTTGCAGCACGCCGTCCTGCCATTCGGCGCTGAGAGTCAGGCGGGTGTGGGTGTCGTCCAGCAGGTACAGCTGGCTCAGGCCGCAGTCAGAAAGCTGCGCGGCGGCCTCGACCAGGCCGCCGAGCAGGGCCTCGCCACTGGCGGTGCGCGCCAGGCCGGCGAAGCGCTGCAGCAGCGCCTCGGCATAGTGCAGCGGCTGCGGCACCTGATGGAACATCGGCGGCACCTTAAGCGAACTCACAGACCACCGTTCCTTCGCCGTCCAGGGTGGCGTGTACGCGTTGCAGGCTTTCGCCGCTGGCCATGGCATCGAGCAGGCGGTCGACCACCAGCGGTTGCAGGTGCTGGTCGATCAGGTGGTCGATCAGGCGTGCGCCGCTGTCGCTGTGGCTGCAACGTTCGGCCAGGTTTGCCAGCAGCGCCGGGCAGTGACTGAACTGCAACTGGCGGCGGGCCAGGCGTTCGGCGAAACGTGCGAGCTTGAGGCCGACCAGCTCGTTGAGCACCTCGCCATCGATCGGGTAGTAGGGCACCACGCGCATACGGCCGAGCAGCGCCGGCTTGAAGTGTTGCGACAGGGTCGGACGGATCGCCTGTTCCAGATCTTCCGCAGCCGGCCGTTGGCCGCCCTGGCAGAGGCTGGCGATGCGCTCGCTGGCGAGGTTGCTGGTCATCAGGATCAGGCAGTTGCGGAAGTTGATCTCGCGCCCTTCGCCGTCGTTGGCCACGCCCTTGTCGAAGATCTGATAGAAGACGTTCATCACGTCAGGATCGGCTTTTTCCACTTCATCGAGCAGGATCACCGAGTAGGGCTTCTGCCGCACCGCTTCGGTGAGCATGCCGCCTTCGCCATAACCGACGTAGCCGGGCGGCGCGCCGATCAGCCGGGAGACGGTGTGCTTCTCCTGGAATTCGGACATGTTGATGGTGGTGAGGAAACGCTCGCCGCCGTACAGCAGATCGGCCAGGGCCAGGGCGGTTTCGGTTTTGCCGACGCCGCTGGGGCCGACCAGCAGGAATACCCCGACCGGCGCATCGGCGCGGTTAAGGCCCGCGGCGGTGGCGCGCATCGAACGGTCCAGGGCCTCGATGGCTTGCTCCTGGCCACGCAGACGCTGGCGCAGGTCGCTGGCAAAGCTCAACACCTTGCTGTTGTGTTCGCGGGCCAGCTGGCTCAGCGGTACGCCGGTCCAGTGGCTGATCACTTCGGCCACCAGGCGCGGGCAGACTTCGAAGCTGACCAGGCGCTCATTGGCCTGGGCGCTGGCCAGTTCGACCTGCACCTCGCGCAGCTCGGCTTCCAGTTGTTGCAGGTCGGCCGCGTGCTCGGGGTTCTCCTCGCTGCTCGCTGCCCGGGCGCTGGCGCACTGCTTGCGCAGATCGAGCAGGCGGGTGGCGAGGTCGCGCTGAATGGCCCAGCGGGTTTCGATCTGCTCCAGCTCGGCGCGGGCTTCGCTCAGGCGCTGTTCCAGCTGCTTGAGGGCGTCGCTATCGATATTCAGGCCGGCCTCCAGGTCGCGGCCCATGGCCTCGCCCTGGCGCTCACCTTCGGCGATTTCGCCACGCAGGCGCTCCAGCGCTTCCGGCGCGGCGGCCAGGCTGATGCGCACCCGGGCGCAGGCGGTGTCCAGTACATCGACGGCTTTGTCCGGCAGTTGCCGGCCGGCCAGATAGCGCGCGGACAGCTCGGCGGCGGCGACCACGGCGTCGTCGCGCAGGTAGATGCCATGGCTCTTTTCATACACCGGGGCCAGACCGCGGAGGATGGTCACCGCCTCCTCGACCGTGGGTTCGAGCAGCTGCACCGGCTGGAAGCGGCGGGCCAGGGCCGGGTCTTTCTCGAAGTATTTCTTGTATTCGCTCCAGGTGGTGGCGGCGATGGTGCGCAGCTCGCCACGGGCCAGGGCGGGCTTGAGCAGGTTGGCCGCGTCGCCGCCACCGGCCTGGCCGCCGGCACCGATCAGGGTGTGGGCTTCGTCGATAAACAGGATGATCGGCTTGGGCGAGCCTTTGACTTCATCGATCACGCCCTGCAGGCGCCGTTCGAATTCGCCTTTGACGCTGGCACCGGCCTGCAGCAGGCCGAGGTCCAGGCACAGCAGTTCCACGCCCTTGAGCGCGTCCGGCACCTCGCCCGCGGCGATGCGCAGGGCCAGGCCTTCGACGATGGCGGTTTTGCCGACACCGGCTTCGCCGACCACGATCGGGTTGCTTTTACGCCGGCGCGCGAGGATGTCGATCATCTGCCGGATCGCGCCGTCGCGGCACAGCACCGGGTCGAGCTTGCCGTCGCGGGCCTGCTGGGTGAAGTTGTGGGTAAAGCGCGAGAGGTTCGATTCGCCGCCCGCCACGGATTTACTAGCGGTACCCTGGGGCTGCTGGGCCACGGCGAAATCGCGCAGACGCTCGGGATTGAGCTTGGCCAACAGCGCCTGGTAATGGCTGCCGGCATAACGCATCGGGTTGCGCAGCAGGGCGAGGATCAGCGCGGCCTGGTCGACCTGGCTCTGGCCGAGTTCCAGGTTGGCCACCAGCAGGGCGTCCTGCAGCCATTGCACCAGTTCGGTGGAGAACACCGGGTTGCGCGACTCGCTGTGTTCGCCGCGCGGTTGCAGCGCGCGGGCCAGCTCACCGGCATCGACTTCGGCGTCCTGCAGGGCGCGGCCGAGCAGGCCGTCCGGGCGCTCGAGCAGGCCGAGCAGCAGGTCTTCGACCAGTATCTTGCTGCCGCCACGTACCACGCAGCGCTCGGCGGCGGTTTCCAGGTCATGCTTGGTGGCGGCGTCGAGGGCCTGTACCAGCTGTTGCAGATCGACGTTGATCATTGCTCTCTCTTTCCCTAGTGAGTTTTGCTGCCGAGGGTGACCACGCCGTCGGCGTTGTCGCGCCCCAGCCAGGTGGTCCAGCCCAGCAGGCAAGGATTGTCCGCGCCGAGGCGCAATTCGCGTATTTCGTCCTGGCGCAGTTCCAGGCGGATGTCGTAGTCCAGCGGGTCGCGCAGGGTGAAACGCACCAGCGCGCAGAGCGGCTGGTAGCCACTGCCGATCGGCAGAAATTCGTGGAAGCGCTGCCAACCGAGCTGGCGCACATGGATGCGGAATTTGCCGCCGCGGTCACGCACGAACTCGCCGAGCACCAGGCTTTCGCCCAGCTGGCTGTTGGCCAGGCCGAGGCGATTGCGTTGCTCGCCGAGAATCTCCACCTGGCGCTCCAGGCATTGTTCGATATGCAGCGCGGCGTGTTTGAAGTAGTAACGCAGCACCGACTCGATCAGCGCCGCCGAGTGGGCACGCAGACTGAGCAGGCCGAGGTAGGGCAGCAGGCGTTTCCAGTTCAGCTCCGAGGCCTGGCGAATGGTCGCGCCACCCAGGCCGATCAGGGCGAACAGCTGCTCGGAGAAGGGGTCCGCCGCGCCGCTCTGGAAGCGCGCGTGGTAGCGATATTTTTGCCAGGTGGGCAGCAGCAGACGTTGCAGGCGGTTGTTGAACAGGTCGAGAAAGGCCCGGGTCGGATTGCCGTCCTCGCTGTCACCCAGGGCCTGCTCGCCATAGAAGGCCGGCAGCGGCGAGCCAGCACCGAACAGGCTGACCAGGTTGATGCGCAGGCGTGCGCGCAGCTCGCCGTGTTCTTCGAAGAACTGCACGCGATCGATATCGCTGCCGGGAAACCCCATACTCGGGTTGGCCTGCAGTTCCAGGTGTTGATACAGCGCCTCCTCGTCCAGCTCCGGATGGGCGGCCTGCAAGCGCTCCAGCACCAGCTGCACACCCTGAAACAGGCTGTACTCGCGGATGCCGCGGCTGAGTCGGCTAAGCCCCGGCTCGGTCAAGGCCAGATGTTGTTCAGGCGGCGTTGCTGCCGAGATCGCAGTGCTCATTTACACCTCGTAAAGTCGGGTGCGGTTCCAAGCATGTCTGCGTTCGCCGGTGCCTTGCCTGCCACCTGCGCGCCTGTCTCTGTGCGCAGTCTCATAGCAGGGGCTGCTGCCCCATGCGTGGCGTCCATTGATACAGCTCTCCCTGGGTGCTCTGCACACGCAGCTCGTGGTACGAATTCAAACTGGCGTACAGGGCGAAAAACTCATTGAGCACGGTGGCGAACAGGAACAGGTCGCCCTCACCGACATAGCCCTCGGGGTTGATCGTCAGCTGGGTGCGCACCCCGCGTACCGGCAGGCCGCGGTGCAGGCGGTCGACGTGCTGGTGGCTGATGCTTTTCAGACCGTCGAGCAGGCGCTTGCTGACCTTCTCCGCGTGCTGGTCGTAATAGCGCGGCAGGTCGTAGGTTTCGAGGATCACCTTGAGTGCGTCGACGTTGGCCAGCGACAGGTAGTTCAGCGACATATTGCTGATCAGCTTCCACAAAAAATCGCGGTGCAGCGGCGGCGCGTAGCTGGGGGTAACGGCGCTGATATTGCGGAAGCTGAGGAACTCCGGGGTGTCCTCGCAGGGCAGGCAGATATCGCCCAGGCCCAGCTGACGCGGCAGGTTCTGGTTGGTGCAGGTCAGCTCGATCGACAGCGTCTCGTGCTGATCGAGGTTGCGCAGGCCGAAACTCAGGTAGGTCTCCAGGCCATCGCCGAGCATTGAAGGCTGCTGGCGCACGCTGTAATGCGGGCGGGCGTGGGGCACATCGAAGCTGGCATCGTGTTCGAAGGACTCGAACGGCACATACTCTTCATAACCCTTGCCGCCGGGCTTCCAGCCGGTAACCCGGTCCACCGAGAACACCCCGCAATGCTCGGAGTCGAGCTCCGAGGGCAGCAGCAGGTACTGATCCTGTTTGCCGTCCAGGCGGATCGGGATGGCGTCATGGGCGAACAGGTTGACCACCGGCGTGCAGTACAGGCGCACGTTATCCAGGGTCGGGCGAATACGTTGCACGCCGGCCTTGTGGATATCGAAACGCAGCTCGATACCGCGAGCCTGTTTGAGCAGGTCGACTGGCAGACGCTTGAGCGCATCCAGGCCGAGCAGGTCGACAAACAGGAACTTGTCCTGGAAGGCGAAATATTCCTGCAGGTAGCGATAGCCGCGGAAGGTGTTGAGCGGGTAAGGGATCAGCGCCTGGTCTTCGTCGAAGCCCACCGGCTGTACATTGCTGGCGGGCAACTGCAGGGTGGCAACGGGCTGCTGGAGCGCATCGACCAGGGGCTTGCCTGCACCATCGAGCAGTACCAGCTGGATACCGCCGAGATGGCGCAGCAGGCCGAGGTAGAGCAACTGGCTGATATAGCGCTCGCCGGCCAGGTGCAGGCGCAACTGCTTGAGGTCGAGATCGCCGAGATGGCCATCGGCGCTCATCGCCAGGCGCAGGCTGAGCAGCGCGCCGTCGCCCTTGACCGAATAGTCGAGGCCATTGAGTGCCAGCGGCAGCACCTCGGTGGCGAAGGCGGTACGGAAACGACAGGTCACGCCCTGGATCGGCTTGGACTCCACCGGCGTATGGCGCGGCACCGGCAAGGCCGGGCCCGGACGCTTGAGTGGGTCGAACTGGAGCATGCTGAACGCCGGCAGCGGGCGCATATAGTTCGGCCACAGCAGGTGCATCAGCGAATGGGTCAGCTCCGGCAGCTCGTCATCAAGCTTCTGCCGCAGCCGCCCAGTAAGAAAGGCGAAACCCTCCAGCAGCCGCTCGACATCCGGGTCGCGCCCGCTCTGCCCAAGAAACGGTGCCAACGCCGGGCTGCGCTCGGCAAAGCGCTTGCCGAGTTGGCGCAGGGCGGTGAGTTCGCTCTGGTAGTAGTGGTTAAAAGACATTCGAAGCGCTCTTCCTTGGGCGTAGGGTCATGGACACAGGGCGGTGTCACGAATTTTCCAGGCGTGTATGGAGTTACCTCTGCGTTCGTGATGCGAGCGTCCGAGCTGTGCAAGAAACCTTGGCTTGTCGAGCGACAGCGAATTGCCATTTGCGGTGATGTCGAGGCGATAAGTATCGGGAACGCTGTTTTTCAACTCATCGTCGAAGGATATGTAGGACAGCACTTCGATGACTTCGCCAACCGCGACGCGCTTGTTCAATACGAACGGCTCTTTGGCGTTGGAGTACTCGTAGGCGGTGATGTCGACCGGGTAGCTGCAACGGTTTTCCAGGTCGGCGATAAACACCGTTTTCGATTGCGCTGTGCAACCTCCGAGAACGAACAGGGAAAGCAGGACGAGGTGCTTAATCATCGAATTGCACCCGTGATAGCCAAAGCAGGCCTTTGACATCTTGTTCCGAGGCGACTGCGCGGTTCCAGTAATCCTGATAGCCCCGCGGGCCTCTCGGAGAGTCTGAGTGATAGTGCATCACGTCCACTTCACCACTGCCCGGAACAGGGTGGTTAGCTACCGGGGATTGGGTTAGGACGGTAGAGGTTTCTTTGTGACTCCAGGAGTACTCAGGAACCAGTCCGCCATCGCCGTACTCGTTGAGAATCAAGTGACCAACTTCGTGAGCGGCAGTGTGTTCAAAATCGCCATCTGCGAAGCCCGCGGGATAATTGGCAGCGCTCCAAAAACCCTGGTTGTGATAGATCTTCTTGAACATGGCAAAACTGGTTGAACGACCAAAGTCGGCGCTCAGTGAGGAAATCAGAGGGAAGTTCTTGGCGCTTGGCTTGGTGTTCACATCCGCCACTACCTTAACCTTGTAAACACCCTTCGCCGTCTGAATCGGTGCGCCTACGCCTTGTGCGCGGCTGCCGTCGCGCGACCAGTAACGTTCGATACCCGCCTTGGCCATGGCCTGTAACTCGGTGAAGGTTTTTGCCGTCAGGTTGGTGTTCTTTCCCGATACACCTCCATCGGAAAAGCTTGGCCGCAGAGTGATTTCAACCAACTGGGTCGAGCGATCGATTCGGGCATCTACCCACTCAATCTCTTCGGCGTCATTGCTGAGCGCGAGTTCTTCGATCTGTTGCTGGCCACCCTTTACTGCCGTCAAACGCACCTTCAGGTTGGGGCTCTTCAGTACCTTGGTATCGAGCACGCCAGCTTGGTTATAACCGTCCCATTGCCAAAGATGCTCGCCAGCGGGCAGCAATGTGGCGGTGTTGGGTTCTGCATATAACAGGGTGCTACCATCGAGCACTTCAAGCGTCAGGCTATCGGCAGGTTGTTTGCGGTTGGTCACCAGAAAATCGATGGTTTCGCTGTTCTCCGTTGAACCACCTTTCAATTCCTTGAAATCAGGAATTTGTAGAGGCGTCAGAATGCGATTGCCGCCGCGCTGCAGACTGAGTTGGTAGTCCAGCTCTGTGCTTGAAGCCTCGGCCGCTTGCGCCGCTGGAACCAGGGCACCGACCAAGGCCGTTGCCACCGCCGCTACTGCAGTCGCGGGCATGGCAGAAGGCACGCTAAACGCAGCCCCACCCCCACTGGTCCCAATAATCACCGTCCCCGATCCCCCCACAACCACATTGCCATGGCTACCAACCGTGCCAACGGTGGTCGCCGGCTTGCCGTTGATCAGTACGGTGGGAATTACCGCGCTGGCCAGGGCACCGCCGCAGGCCGAGGCGTCGCCCTGGCGGGCGGCGGGCAGGTTGTCGAACAGTACGTTGGGCGAGCCGGCGGCGATCGGGTTGGTGCCATGGCCGGGAATCGGGCAGGCAGTGGGATCGCTGAGGCGGGCGGCGGGTTTACCGGACATGGGCTCTCCTTAATTGACCTTGACCTGTCCGCTGCCGTCCAGGCGCGCGGAGAAACTGACTTGGCGTTTGCAGCCTTCGACCTGCAGCAGGCCTTCGATGGCAAAAGCCAGGCTCAGCGGGTCGTTGTCGCGGGGCAGGGAAATCACCCGCACATCGCGCAAACGCGGTTCGTACGCTTCGATAAAGCGTTCGATAGCGATACGCGCCTGCTGCAGCGAATCGTGCAGCGATAGGCGCATATCGTTGAGATCGGGCAGCCCGTAGTCGGGCAGCGTTTGCACGCTGCCCGCCCGGGTGCTGAGCATTTTCGCCAGGTGGGTCGCCACCGACGCCATTACGGCGACCTCGCGGCTCCAGCCTGCGCGTTGGCTGGCTTCACCGCCGAGGCGTTCGAATAGGCTTCCGTACCCAGCCATAAGGATGCTTACTCCTTGTCCAGCTTGCCGACGAGCGACAGGGTGAAATCGGCACCCATGTACTTGAAGTGCGGGCGCACGTTGAGGCTGACGCGGTACCAGCCCGGCTCACCATCAACATCACTGACGATGACCTGAGCGGCGCGCAGCGGACGACGGCTACGCACTTCGGAGCTCGGGTTTTCCTGGTCGGCAACGAACTGGCGGATCCACTTGTTGAGTTCCAGCTCCAGGTCGGTGCGCTCTTTCCACGCGCCGATCTGCTCGCGCTGCAGCACTTTCAGGTAGTGGGCCAGACGGTTGATGATGAACATGTACGGCAGCTGGGTGCCGAGCTTGTAGTTCAGTTCGGCGGTCTTGCCTTCTTCGTTGGTACCGAAGAATTTCGGCTTCTGCGCCGAGTTGGCGGAGAAGAACGCGGCGTTGTCGCTGCCTTTGCGCATGGTCAGGGCGATAAAGCCTTCTTCGGCCAGCTCGTATTCACGACGGTCGGAGACCAGCACTTCGGTCGGGATCTTGGTTTCGATCTCGCCCATGCTTTCGAAGTGGTGCAACGGCAGGTCTTCCACCGCGCCACCGCTCTGCGGGCCGATGATGTTCGGGCACCAGCGGAACTTGGCGAAGCTGTCGGTCAGACGGCTGGCGAAGGTATAGGCGGTGTTGCCCCACAGGTAATGCTCGTGGCTGTTGGCGACGTTCTCTTTGTAGACGAAGGTCTTCACCGGGTTGTCTTCCGGATCGTAGGGGTTGCGCAGCAGGAAGCGCGGTACGGTCAGGCCAACGTAGCGGGCATCTTCCTGCTCGCGGAAGCTCTGCCATTTGGCGAACTGCGGGCCTTCGAAGTGATCTTTCAGATCCTTCAGGTCTGGCAAGCCGGTGAAGCTTTCCAGGCCGAAGAATTTCGGGCCGGCAGCAGCGATAAACGGCGCGTGGGACATGCTCGCGACCGAGGCCACGTATTGCATGGTCTTGACGTCCGGAGCGCTCGGGTCGAAGAAGTAGTTGGCGATCAGCGCGCCGACCGGCTGGCCACCGAACTGGCCGTATTCGGCGGTGTAGATGTGCTTGTACAGGCCGGACTGGGTGATTTCAGGGCTGTCTTCGAAGTCATCGAGCAGATCTTGCTTGGAGGCGTTGATGATCTCCAGCTTGATGTTTTCGCGGAAGTTGGTGCGGTCCACCAGCAGCTTGAGGCCGCGCCAGGAGGATTCCAGGGCCTGGAATTCGGCGTTGTGGAGGATTTCGTCCATCTGCCGGCTGAGCTTGGCGTCGATCTCCGCGATCATGCGGTCGACCATGGCCTTTTTCACCGGCTCATTTTCGTTCTGCGGCTTCAGCAACTCTTCGATAAAGGCCGACACGCCACGCTTGGCGATGTCATAGGCTTCGTCGTCGGGAGTCAGTTTGGTCTCGGCAATGATGCGGTCGAGGATGCCGAGATCGGCGGCGCTGCGACCGCTTTCTACTGCTGCACTAGTGCTCATGAATTAGCTTCCTTGTTAATTGAATCAGGAGTCCAGCTTGCCTTGGGCAGCCAGGCCGAGTTCGCCGAGTACGCGCTCACGCGAGTCGTCGTCAGCCAGCACGCTTTCGATTGCCTTGCGGAAGGCCGGGGCGTTGCCCAGTGGGCCTTTCAGGGCAACCAGGGCGTCGCGCAGTTCCATCAGCTTTTTCAGCTCGGGGACCTGGTCGACCAGGTTGGCCGGGTTGAAGTCCTTCATCGAGTTGATCTTCAGCTGTACGGCCAGTTCTTCGCTTTCGGCTTCGTCCTGCAGGCGGTTAGGTACGCCGAAGGTCAGGTTGAGTTCCTGCTTGGCCAGGACCTCGTCGAAGCTGTTCTTGTCGATGCTGATCGGCTTGCGGTCTTCGATCTTGCGCTCGTCGGCGCGCTGGGTGAAATCGCCGAGCACCATCAGTTTCAGTGGCAGTTCGATCTCTTCCTGGGCACCGCCGGTGGCGGGTTTGAAGGTGACGTTGATGCGTTCCTTGGGGGCTACCGAGCCTTCTTTGGCCATGGTTATTCTCCTTTGCGTTGATGGCCCGGGGGCCTTTGGGGCGTGCTCAGGGCAGACGACGAGGCGTCACCTGGCCTGAGCGCGCCTACTCCAGCACCACCTCGAGGTCGAGGTGGCACAACCTGCGGTAGATCTCTTCCTTGTGTTCGCGCACCGCATGGTTCTGCGGCAGCAGTTCGCAGCAGCTGTGCAGCATGCGCAGTACATCGAGGGCGAGATCGGGTTCCCAGTCGCCGAGGCCGGTGGCCTGCAGCGTCTGGTCCAGTGATTCCAGTTGGGTCTTGGCCAGTTCGTATTTCTTCGCGCTGTAGCACAGGCGCGCCAGGGTCAGTTGCCAGAAGAAGCGTTCGCGGCCGCCGCGTGCCCTGGCCAGACCGAGCTTGAGTTGTTGCACGGCGGATTTCAGGCCGTCCTTGCGCAGCTTCGGTAGCACTTCCTGCAGGGCCAGGTCCCAGGCCGGCTGGCTGTCGCCGTCGTGGGCGACCGGAGCGCTGGCGCTGGATGGGGCTTGCAGGTGCGGCATGACATGGGAGCTGAGCCAGGCGCGGGTCTGGGCATCGGCGAAGGCACTGCCGTCGTGAAAGCGCAGCTCTTCCAGGCCGTTCATGCGCTGCAGAAACAGCGCCAGCTGGATTTCCACTTCACGCATGGCCTGCTCGGCATCCAGCTCATGCAGGCACTGCCAGGCCAGGTGCTGGCCGTCGAGCCAGAACGGCGCGCGCGCGATGCTGGCTTCCAGGTCGACCAGCAGGTCGGCGTACTGGCCGTTCTGGTAACGCTCTTGATAGCTGGCCAGCTTGTCCGCTGGCAGGCCGCGCAGGGCGGTTATCTGTTCGGCGTTGCGTTCCGGCAGGCTGTCGATGGGCAGCCAGAGCAGGGTACGGGCCAGGCGCAGGGCGCGTAGGTCGCTGGCTTTTTGTTTCAGCCAATAGGCGCAGAGTGGGCGGGCCTGGTCTTGCAAGCTGCGCAGACTCTTGTGCGCTTCTTTTTCGCTTTCCACCGGCGCGCCAGGGGTGAGCATCTGGCTGGCGGCCTGCTTGACCTGGGCAATCGCCGCGCCGACCGAGCCTGGTTCCGGCTGACCCTGGCTGGCGCGCTTGACCAGTTCATCCAGGCGACGGCACAGCGGCAGCAGCAGTGGCGCGTCTTCACCCAGGTGTTCGGCCAGGCAGGCTTCCAGGGCGCGCAGTTGTTCGGCCAGGCTGCGGAACAGCGCCAGTTGCTCGCCAATCGGTACGTGTTCGGCCAGCGCCTGCTCCAGACGCGGAATCAGCCAGCTGATGGCGGCGGCGCGGGTGCGCGGTTTGCGGGGGTGCAGCTCGGTCCAATGGTTGATGCACAGGTAGTGCAGCAGGCTGAAACCGGCCTGCAGACCGGGGAAGGATTCGCGCTGGTACAGACCCCAGATCAGCCAGGCGGCGACGCGCAAATCCTTGGAGTGGGCGCTGAGCAGTACCTCACTGTTTTCGCGGACTTTCTGCCAGTCGATGGCGGCCGTTTCGTGCAGCGCCGTGGCCTTGCCCAGCTCGTTTTCGAGGACTTCGTATTCACTGGAATAACGCACGTCAGCGCCGGCAAAATTCCCTTTATCTATAGGGAGTTTGGCCAGCTCTAAATAATGAGCAGTGAGTTTGTTTGAATAGGTCATTCCATGACTCAATGTGTGTGCGCGTACAACTTTGTGAGTTCCGGCCTGGCTCAGGTCGGTCGTGTTGAAACAGCGCAAGTGCGCAACTTCTTGCGCACTTGGATGTGCAACAACTTGCGCAAATCCCTTGTGAGGTGGGCATCCTAGCCCCATGGCGAATGGCTAGCAACCGCCCAAAGTGTGAAATATGTAACAGAGAGGCGTATTAATCTAATAATTAATGGAACCATGGTTCCTGTTGGTTGGGCGAACTAATAGGCAAGTGGAAAAGTGTTCGGCAGTTGTAAGAGATATAAATCCATATATGTAGGAAATCACTTACTGGCGAACTAGTGGCACGTCACAGAAGTTGCTCTTGTATTGCTGGTTTATGTGAGCCAGCCGAGGTTTTGTTCGGGCCACTTATGCAACGCGCGATGCCTGGCTGGCGAGCCCGTGGGGGCTCGCGAGGCGAGTGGCGCGTCAGTCGGTCAGGGGCTGGGCCCACAGGCTCAGGTTGAGCTGGTGTTGGGCACCGGGGGCGAGCACCAGCATGTCGTGGAGCAGGTTGCCGTGCTCGACGCAGAGCATGCCGGGCCAGGCCGCGTCGGCGAACTGCGACAGGCGGCGGGCCTTGTCGATCCAGGGGGTCCACAGCACCGCCGAGCCGGAGCCGCTGCTGTGCAGATGAATCCGCCGCTGCCAGGCCGGGTCGCGAATGCTCAGTTGCGCCGGGGTGTCCAGGTAGATGCGGTCGGTCTCGCCGGCAAAACCCAGCGCGCCGTTCTGCTGGCGTTGCTGCCAGTCTTCCAGGGTTTCGACATAGCGGCAGCCGTGCAGGCCCTCGACTTCGGCCTGGCGAATATCGCCAACCGCGAAGTAGCTGTGCAGTGCCTGGCTGATGGTCAGGGGCGTGTCGCCCAGGTTGCGGTTGCTCAGGCTCAGGTGCAGGCGTTCATCCAGGCGGATGCCGAGTTTGAGTTCGGCCGCATGGGGCCAGCGTGGCAGTGGCTGTTCGGCGCTGTTGAAGACGAACTCCAGGCTGACACTGTCGTCCTGGCTGTCGATGCCTAGCAGCTGCCAGTCGAGGCCGCGCACCAGGCCATGGGCCGGTGCCAGTTGGTCACCTTGATACAGCGCCTGTACCGCCTGGGGGTTGCGCCGCAGGTCGCCGAACCACGGCCAGCACAGCGGCACGCCGCCGCGCACGCTCTGGCCCTGCTTGAATTCGGCCTGCTCGCTGAGCCAGATCAGAGGCTGTTCGCCATGGCGCTGGTAACTGAGGATCTGCGCGCCCTGTTGCGCCACCAGCAGTTCCGCCGTAGCTGTGCGTACACGCCAGCAGGGCAGTTCGTCGATTTCCACCCGTTCGACCTGTGGCCGTGATTGGGCTCCGCTCATGATTGCGTTCCTTGATCGTGCAGTTGGCTGAAAGTGTGAACCGCCCTGCCGGCAAAGGCCAGGCGTTGCTGTCCCATTCACTGACCTGGCGCATTGTTGCGCGGTTCCCGCTGGCCTAGGCTGAAAGCGACTTGTGGAGGGATTGATGGGCAGATCATGGATAGCCGTGCCGTTATTGCTGGTGCTGGCGGCAGGGCTGTGGTGGTGGAACCGGCCGCAGCCGCTGCCGGTACGCCTGGTCGAGGTGATGCGCGGCCCGGTGGAAAGCCTGGTGGCCAATACCCGCGCCGGTACGCTCAAGGCCTGCCGGCGTACCCTGCTGTCCTTTAATCAGGGCGGCCGGGTCGAGCAGCGTCTGGTCGAAGAGGGCCAGCGGGTGGCGGCTGGTGAGGTGCTGATGCGCCTGCGCCAGGACGAATTGCAGGCGCGCCTGCGCGAGGTCGAGGAGCGCTTGCTGGGCCTGCGCAACCAGCGCGAGCAGCGCTGTCTGCAGGCCGATCTGGAGCGCCGCGACCACCAGCGCCTGGCGCAGTTGCAGGCGCGTCAGCTGGTGGCCGAAGACCGGGTCGACCAGAGCGCCACCCGCGCGCGCCTGTCCGCCCTGGCCTGTAGCGGGGCCGCGGTGGCGATCCGCGAAACCGAGGCCAGTCTGGCCCTGCAGCGCGCGTTGCTGGATCAGGCCACCCTGCGCGCGCCGTTCGCCGGGATCATCGCCGAGATCAGTGGCGAGGTCGGCGAGTTCGTCACCCCTTCGCCACCGGGCATTCCCACCCCGCCGGCGGTGGACCTGATCGACGACAGTTGCCTGTATGTCGAAGCGCCGATCGACGAGGTGGACGCCGCCAGGGTCAAGCCCGGCATGCCGGTGCGGATCAGCCTGGATGCCTTTCGCGGCGAGCACTTTGCGGGGCAGGTCAGCCGTATCGCGCCCTTTGTGCGCGACCTGGAGCGCCAGGCGCGTACCGTCGATGTTGAGGTGCGTTTCGGCCCGGTGCCGGCCGAACTGGCCCTGCTCACCGGCTACAGCGCCGATGTGGAAATCCTTCTGCAACAGCGCCCCGAGGCCCTGCGCATTGCCACCGAAAGCCTGCTGGAGGGCAGCCGGGTGCTGCGTTATGACCCGGCGGCGGGGGTGCTGCGCGAGGTTGAGCTGCGCCTGGGCCTGGCCAACTGGCGCTGGACCGAGGTGCTCGAGGGCCTCAGCGAAGGCGACCGCATTCTCGCCAGCCTGGAGCAGGAGGGGCTGGCCGATGGCGTGGCGGTGGTGCCCGAGGACGAGGCCGGGCCATGATCCGCCTGAGTGCGGTCAGCCGCTGCTTCGTCCTCGGCGATCAGCAGGTCAAGGGCCTGGATCAGGTCGATCTGCAGGTCAGCCCGGGCGAATACCTGGCGGTGATGGGACCGTCCGGTTCGGGCAAGTCGACCCTGCTGAATATCCTCGGTCTGCTCGATGCGCCGGACAGCGGCGAGTACTGGCTCAATGGCGAAGCCACCGCGAGCCTGGACGAGATCCGTCGGGCCGAACTGCGCAGCCGCCATATCGGCTTCGTGTTCCAGTCCTACCACCTGATCCCGCGCCTGACTGCCCTGGAAAATATCGAGCTACCGATGCTCCTGGCCGGTATCGAACCCGCCGAACGCCAGCGCCGCAGCGCGCGCCTGGTGGAGCGGCTGAACCTCGGTGATCGGGTGCGCCATCGCCCGGCCGAGCTGTCCGGCGGCCAGCGTCAGCGCGTCGCCATCGCCCGTGCCATGGTTATGCAGCCGGCGCTGCTGCTGGCCGACGAGCCCACCGGCAACCTCGATAGCCATTCCGGTGCCGAGGTGATCCGCCTGCTTGAAGAGCTTAACGACGAGGGCCTGACCCTGCTGATCGTTACCCACGACGCCGCCCTCGGTGCCCGCGCCCGGCGCTGCCTGCGGATGCGCGACGGGCGCATTATCGAAGATGTGCAGCAGGAGCAGGGCAATGCGCGCGGCTGACGCCCTCGGCCTGATGCTCGGCGCGTTACGCGGGCACCGCTCGCGCAGTTTGATGCTGCTGCTCGCCATGGCCATCGGCGTGGTCGCGGTGAACCTGCTCACGGGGCTGGCCGAAGGCGCGCGGCAGTTCGTCATCGGCGAATTCTCCATGCTCGGGCGCAACACCCTGATCGTCCTGCCGGGGCGCAAGGAAACCACCGGCGGCATGCCGCCGCTCACCGGCCTGGCCACCCGCGACCTGACCCTGGGCGATGCCGAAGCCATCGGCCGCCTGCCCAGCGTGCGCCGGGTCGCGCCGCTGCAGGCCGGGCAGGTTGAGGTCAGTGTCGGCAACCGTTCGCGCGAGGCCTTTACCCTCGGCACCAGCCACGAATTTTTCGCCATCCGCCAGCTCGACGTGGGCCAGGGTCAGATCCTTCCGGCGCTGGCGCTGGACCAGGCCGAAGCGGTCTGCGTGATCGGCGCGACCCTACGCCGCGAGCTGTTCGGCAGCGGCCCGGCATTGGGCGAGTGGCTGCGCGCCGGTGACCGGCGTTTCCGGGTGGTGGGCATTCTCGGTGAGCGCGGCGAATCCTTGGGCATGGATTTCGGCGAGATGCTGATTATTCCGGTGGCCAGCGCCCAGGTGCTGTTCAACCGTGAGGGACTGTTCCGGGTCTTTGCCGAGCTGCGCGGGCCGCACTTTCTCGCCAGCGGCAAGCGGCAGATTATCGACACCATCAAGGCCCGCCACGAGGGCAAGGACGACGTCACCCTGATCAGCCAGGACAGCATGCTCGCCGCCTTCGACGGCATTCTCGGGGCCCTCGGCCTGGCCCTGGCCGGCATTGCCGCGATCAGCCTGCTGGTGGCCGGCATCCTGATCATGAACGTGACCTGGATTGCGGTGAACCAGCGCACCGCCGAGATCGGCCTGCTCAAGGCCCTGGGCGCGCGCCCGGCACAGGTGCGCTTGTTGTTCGTTGGCGAGGCGGCGCTACTGGCCGTGGCCGGCGGCCTGATTGGCCTGGGCTTGAGCGAGGCGCTGCTCTGGCTCGGCCGTCAGCTATGGGAGATTCCTTTGCAAACGCCGGTTTGGGCGCGAGTCGGTTCGCTGCTGCTGGCCAGCCTGGCAGCGCTGCTGTTCGCCTGGCTACCGGCCAACCAGGCGGCGCGAATGGAACCGCTGGCGGCGTTACGCCCGCCGGGAGCCAGGGCATGAGCGGTCATGGTGCGCACGGTCTGGGCGGCCCCGCGACACCCTACGGGTCGGGCGCGCTGTCTGAGGTAAACCACCGTCAATCTTCCGTAGGAGCGGTGGGAGACACCTTGTCCCATGCCCGCGAAGCGCTTGTGGCGTTTGTGACGGTTGGGCGGGCGCAGGTGAAAAAAACCGGTGCGCACGGCGCACCCTACGGGTGGAGCGCGTTGTTCGGGGTAGGGTGCGCCGTGCGCACCAATCGCCCATACATAAGGTCACTGCCATGATGCGCTGGCAGGATGGCCTGCGGCTGACCACCACGACCCTTACCAGCCGGCCGTTGCGTAGCCTGTTGACCCTGCTCGGGGTGGCCATTGGCATTGCCGCGGTGGCGCTGCTTACCGCCATGGGCGAGGGCCTGCGTCTGTATGTACTGGATAACTTCTCCCAGTTCGGCACGCGGATTATCGCCATCCATCCGGGCAAGACCCAGACCGGTGGCCTCGGCGGCATCCTCAGCAGCGTGCGCCCGTTGAGCCTGACTGATAGCGACGCCCTGCAGCGCCTGCCGCATATCGCCGCGGTGGTGCCGATTATCCAGGGCAGCGGTGATATCCAGTTCGGGGTGATGAGCCGGCGTAGCGACATTATTGGCGGCGGTCATCAGCTGGCCGAGGCCTGGCGTTTCCGGGTGGCCCTGGGGCAGTTTCTGCCGCCGGCCCGCGACGGCCGCTCGCCACCCTATGTGGTGCTTGGGCACAAGCTGCGCCAGGAATTGTTCGGCAGCGCCAACCCCCTGGGCGAGCTGGTGCGGGTCGGCGGCATGCGTTTCCGGGTGATTGGGGTGATAGAGGAGAAGGGCCAGCTGCTCGGCTTCGACCTCGACGATATCGCCTATATCCCGGTGGACTGGGCGCAGAGCCTGTTCAACCGCGATGGCCTGATGGAGATCAATGTGATGTTCACTGCCGGCATCGGATCGCAACAGTTGAGCGAGCGGATTCGTCAGCTGCTGATCGAGCGCCATGGTGAGGAGGATTTCAGCCTGACCACCCAGGACGACATGCTCGCCAGCCTGGATCGCATCCTCGGCACCCTGACCATCGCCATCGCTGCTCTGGGCGGTATCAGCCTGCTGGTGGGCGCGGTGGGCATTCTTACCATCATGACCACCACGGTCGGCGAGCGTACCGCCGAGATCGGCCTGCTGCGCGCCATCGGGGCCACGCCGCGGCAGGTGCTGGGGCTGTTTCTCGCCGAGGCGGCGCTACTGTCCCTGGCCGGTGGGCTGCTTGGCCTGCTGTTGATGGGGCTGCTGATGGCGCTGTTGTACGTCAGCCTGCCCGGCTTGCCGCTTAGCCTGGCCCCGGAGTTTCTGCTGCTGGCCCTGCTGCTCTCGGCGCTGATCGGCCTGCTCGCCGGCATCGCCCCGGCCCGCCGCGCCGCCCGCCTGCACCCGGTGGATGCACTGCGCAGCGAGTAAGGGAAGGGTGGGCATGGCGCGCCACTGGAGCAAAAGGATAGGGCGGACATGCTGAAGGGTTGTCCGCCATTAGCGCAGCGGGTGGACAAGGTTGAACACCCTGTCCACCCTACTTGCTACTTGCCGTATACCTGTTCCGGCAGCCAGGTAATCAGGCCGGGGAACTGGTAGGCGATTACCAGCAGACCGATCTGGATCAGGATAAACGGCAGTACGCCCTTGTAGATGGTGCTGGTCGGCACCGACGGCGGGGTGACTCCGCGCAGGTAGAACAGCGCAAAGCCGAACGGCGGGGTGAGGAAGGAGGTCTGCAGGTTAAGGGCGATCATCACCCCCAGCCATACCGGGTCCAGCCCCATGGCCAGCAGTACCGGGCCGACAATCGGCACCACCACGAAGGTGATCTCGATAAAGTCGAGGATAAAGCCGAGCAGGAAGATCACCACCATCACCAGGAAGAACGCGCCGAGCACGCCGCCGGGCAGCTGGGCGAAGATGTCCTCGATCATCGCTTCGCCGCCGAAGCCGCGGAACACCAGGGAAAACAGCGAGGCTCCGATCAAAATCAGGAACACCATGGCGCTGATTTCGGTGGTGCCGTAGGCCACCTGGCGCAGCTGGCTGAAGTTCAGCTTGCCTTTGTACAGAGCCAGCCCCATGGCACCGAGGGCACCCAGGGCGGCAGCTTCAGTGGGGGTCGCGTAACCGGCGAGGATCGAGCCGAGCACCGCGCCGATCAGCAGCAGTGGCGGTACCAGGGCGTTGATCAGCTTGCCCCACTCGATAGGGCCGAGTTCTTCCTGGGGCAGGGCCGGCAGCTTCTTCGGCTGGAAGATCGCTACGCCGATGATATAGAGGATATACAGGCCCACCAGCAGCAGGCCCGGCAGCAGCGCGCCGACGAACAGGTCGCCAACCGAAACGGTCTTCGGCGAGAAGATGCCCATCTTCAACTGCGCCTGTTGGTAAGCGCTGGACATCACGTCACCGAGCAATACCAGCACGATCGAAGGCGGAATGATCTGCCCCAGGGTGCCGGTAGCGGCCAGGGTACCGGTGGCAATTGCCGGGTCGTAACCGCGACGCAGCATGGTTGGCAGCGCCAGCAGGCCCATGGTCACCACAGTGGCCCCGACGATACCGGTGGAGGCGGCCAGCAGCGCGCCGACTACGCACACCGAGATCGCCAGACCGCCGCGCAGGGTGCCGAACAGCCGCGACATGGATTCCAGCAGATCTTCGGCGACCCTGGACTTCTCCAGCATCACCCCCATAAACACGAACAACGGCACCGCCAGCATGGTCTGGTTGTTCATGATGCCGAACAGGCGGTTGGGCAGGGCGCTCAGGTAACCGCCATCGAAGGTGCCGGTGAGAATGCCGATACCGGCAAACAGCAGCGACACGCCGCCCAGGGTGAAGGCCACCGGGTAGCCGGCCATCAGCGCCGCACAGATGCTGATAAACAGCAGAATCGCCATCAACTCAACCATGCGTCACCTCCACAGCGGGGAGACGACCGGTGAGGATGTAGGCGGATTTGATCAAGTTGGCAATTCCTTGCAAGACCAGGCTGAACACCAGCACCAGGATGATGCTTTTCTGCAGATAGACGAACTTCAGGCCGCCCGATTCGCTGGAGCCTTCCAGGGTCGCCCAGGAGTTGCTGACGTAATCCCAGCTGGCCCAGCCCAGGAACAGGCACACCGGCAACAGGAACAGCAGGGTGCCGAGGCCATCGATCAGGGCTTGGCGGCGGCCGCTGAACTTCTGATAGAAGATATCCACGCGGACATGGCCATTGCATTGCAGCACCCAAGCGGCCGCACCCATAAACACCAGGGCGTGGGCATAGAGCACCGCTTCCTGCAGGGCGGTCGCGCCGATGCCGAAGCCGTAGCGCAGGACCACCACGATGGCGGTACCCAGTACCAGGAACAGGGTGAGCCAGGCGCAGGCCTTGCCGAGCCAGGTGTTTATCGAGTCGATAAGTCGCGCGATGCTCAGCAACGGAGGAGGAGATGTCGTCATGGCAGATCCTTATTGTTATGAGCCAAGAAGGCCTGGGATTCTAGGTGGCGGGGTAAAAGCGTCGCAACTCGCAATACTACGTACGTAGTCGCTGCGCTTGAGGGATGCTGGTGCCTATGATAGTCAGTATTAGCTGATTGCTGGCGATCCCAGTGTTCAGCCCCTTAACAACAACAAGGAACCTTTACATGAAACGTCGTCAAATTCTCGCAGCAGCGGGTGTAGGCCTTGCAGCCACGGCCTTGGCCGGTTGCAAAGACAAGGCTGAGACCGTCGCCAAGCCTCAAGAGGGCGCGGGTGCTCAAACCTTCAACTGGAAAATGGTTACCTCCTGGCCGAAGAACTTCCCCGGCGTTGGCGTGGGGGCCGAACGCTTCGCCAAGCTGGTTGAGGAAATGAGCAACGGCCGCCTCAAGGTCAAGGTATATGCCGCCGGCGAACTGGTACCGGCGCTGGAAGTATTCGATGCAGTCTCCCGCGGCACCGCGGAAATGGGCCATGGCGCGCCTTACTACTGGAAAGGCAAGGTGCCAGCCGCGCAGTTTTTTTGCGCCCTGCCGTTTGGCCCCAACGCCCAGGAAATGAACACCTGGCTGCACCGTGGTGGCGGCATGCAGCTGTGGGAAGAGGTGTACAAGCCGTTCGGCGTGCTGCCGATGGCCTGCGGCAATACCGGCGTGCAGACCGCCGGCTGGTTCAATAAGGAAATCAACAGCGTCGACGACTTCAAGGGCCTGAAGATGCGCACCCCGGGCCTGGGCGGCGAAGTGCTGACCAAGATGGGCGGCACCGTGGTCAACCTGCCGGCCGGCGAGATCTTCACCGCGCTGCAGACCGGTGCCATCGACGCCACCGAGTGGATCGGCCCGTACAACGACCAGGCCCTGGGCCTGCACAAGGCGGCCAAGTACTACTACACCCCGGGCTGGCAGGAGCCGAGCGTACTGTTCGAACTGGATATCAATATCAAGGCCTGGGAAACCCTGCCGGCCGACCTGCAGGCTATCGTCCGCGCTGCGGCTCGCGATGTGAACGGCGACATGCTCGACGATTACAACGGCAAGAACATGGAAGCCCTGGAGCAACTCAAGAGCGAAGGCGTTGAAGTGCGCCGTCTGCCGGACGAAGTGCTGGCCAAGCTCAAGGAAGTGGCCGCCGAAGTGGTCGACGCCAGCGCCGCCGCCGACCCGGTCGCCGCCAAGGTGTGGGAGCAGCAGAAGGCTTATCTGCAGCGCCTGTACGACTATGCCGAGTTCAATGAAAAGGATATCTACAACATCCGTGGCTGATTCCAGAGCCATCAAAAACGCCGGCATCGCGCCGCGAGCCGTTGACTTAATCTGTTGAAAATCAAAGGCCCGGTGAAGTACAGGATATCCTCGTATTTCACTGGGCCTTTGGCCTAACCCAAGGCGCATTGCAGGTGCTTTCTTGCCCTTGCCGCCCTTCAGCACGTAGTTCTCTACCACTCGCAGGATATCGAGCAGGTTTTTAAACCTGATTCGGGCTGTACGCAGGCGTAGCCGCTCCATGCTCGCCCAGTATCCGGCTGGGAAGAAATGCTTCGCTCCACAAGCGATTGGCATCGGCTCGGCGCGATTTGATCCCGTCTTGAAACGCTGCCCGCATCCCAGAGTCTTGGTCGAGAAAGCGTCTGAGTTTTTCAACAGGCGACTCAGGCCACACCTCGCTCGCTGCCATCGGTGAGTTGATTGCTACAATCAGCGACATGAACGCGCAGATCGCCAGCGCCGCCGAAGAGCAAACTGCGGTATCGGAAGAGATCAACCGCAGCATCCAGCAGATCGCCACAGCGGTGGACAGCGTCGCCGACGAGACCCAGCAGGGCGCACAGACCGCGCTCAGTCTGGCCGAGCTCAGCGACAATCTGGGTGCCCTGGTACGTCAATTCCGCATTTAGATTGCTGTGTTTTTTCTGGAATAACGTAACCCATGCAACTCAAACACAAGATAGTCGCACTCAGCGTGCTGCCGTTACTGTTGGCCGTGGCGGTGGTGTGTGTGCTGGTGTTTTTTCAGAACCAGCGCCTGGGCGATCAACAGGCGCGCCTGATCGAAAACAGCATCCTGGCGAGCAAACGCGCCGAGCTCAAACACTATGTCGAGATGGCCCTGAGCATCATTTCGCCGCTGTACGAAAGCGGCCGCGACGATGCCGAGATCAAACAACAGGTGTTAGGGGTGCTGGCCAGAATCAGCTTCGGCAGCGACGGTTACTTCTTCGTTTACGAAAGCAACGGGCGCAACCTGATGCACCCGCGCCAGGGCGAGTTGGTCGGTAAGGATTTATGGGACATGACCGACCCGCGCGGCTTGCTGGTCATTCAAGCATTGATGCAAAGCGCGCAAAGCGGTGACGGCTTCCAGCATTACGCCTGGCAGAAGCCGTCGACCGGCGAGGTGACCGACAAGCTGGCCTATGTGGTCATGCTTGAGCGTTGGGGCTGGATGCTTGGCACGGGGATTTACCTGGAAGACGTCGACCAAGCGATTGCCCAAGTGCATAACGAGGCTACCAACGGCATCCATGCCACCATGCTGGCGATTGCCGGCCTGGCCCTGGTCGCGGTGCTGCTGGTATTCGCCGGCGGCCTGGCGCTGAACCTCAGCGAGCATCGCCTGGCGGATCGCAAGCTGCAATTGCTCACCCAACGCATCGTCAGCCTGCAGGAAGAGGAGCGCTCACGGGTCTCGCGCGAACTGCACGACGGCATCAGCCAACTGCTCGTCTCGATCAAATTCCAGTTCGAACTGGCCAGCCTCGAACTGGCCGCAGGCAATGACCAGGGCCTGGACACGCTGCACAAAGGCACCGAGCGGCTGGCGGGTGCCATCGGTGAAGTGCGGCGGATTTCTCACGACCTGCATCCCTCGCTGCTCGACACCCTCGGCCTGCCTGCCGCGATTGGTCAGTTGGTCGCCGAGTTCGAGCAACGTAGCGGCCTGTTGATCGACTACAAGAATGACCTAGGCGATACACTGCTTAACGATGGGATGGCGGTGGCGCTATTCAGGATTCTGCAAGAAGCGTTGACCAACATCGAGCGCCACGCGCAAGCGCACACTGTCGCCATTAGCCTCGACGGCAGGGCGCAACGGGTGCGTTTGCGGGTTCGCGACGACGGCGTCGGTTTCAGCCCCAGGCATTTCGACACCCTTACTGGCGGTATTGGCTTGCGCAACATCCGCGAGCGTGTCGAACATTTTGGCGGGCGCTTCGCCCTTACATCGCAACCTGGCCAGACGGAGCTGATGGTGACGCTGCCGTTACCGACCCCCAGCCCACTCGACTGAAGCAACCAAAACAACAAGAGCACGCACTCATGACCGCTGCCACCATACGAATCGCCCTGATAGACGACCATGCCTTGGTGCGCGAAGGTATTCGCGCATTGCTCGAGGTGCTGCCTCATTTCCAGGTGGTCGGGGAAGCCGGCAGTGGTGCCGAGGCATTCGAGCTGATGCAGCGCACGCAAGTCGACATCCTGCTGATGGATGTTGGTTTGCGCGATATCAATGGGCTGGAACTGACCCGCCAATTGCGCGAACGCCACCCCGCGATAAAAGTGTTGATCCTGAGCATGTACGACAATCAGGAATACGTGAGCACCTCGCTGGCGGTGGGTGCCAGTGGCTACGTTTTGAAGGAAGCGCCTTCCCGTGAAATCGTCGCGGCTATCGAAGCAATCGCAGCCGGTGGCAGTTTCTACAGCGGCGATATCGCGCGCAAGTTGGTCAAACCCATCCCCAGCGAAGACGAACTGACCCCGCGCGAACGCGAGGTGCTGCTGATGCTCGCCCAAGGCCTGAATAACAAAATCATGGCCCGCACTCTGCAGATCAGCGTACGCACCGTTGAAACCCATCGCCTGAGCATCAGGCGCAAACTGGCTATCGACAAGCCGGCAGACCTGCTCAAGCATGCCCTGGCCCATGGTTGGATACCCGACAGCTAGCAGGCGGTTAAAAAGGCTATGTGTGCGCCAGTACAAACTGGCAAGAGGTAGTCGGTGCAAGTTCGAGATGAGAACGAAGTGGCCAATCATCTTGGCCCCCCAGTCAGGCGTTGGGCGTCGCGAGGCGGCTAGCCGCCGATCTTTCACCCATAACTTCGAGTGAACTCCAGCCGCATGCCGACTGTCTGTCTGCTGTCGGCCCATCGGGTGGATTGCCTGGCCATTGGCCATGCGCTGCCTCCATTCCACCCAGATCGCGTTTCTGTCCAAATAATTTGCCAGGCCGGCTTTTATCGCGCCCGTTCGAGGGTTTTGTTCTATTGCCATGTGAAGATTGCCCTATGTCCCTATCCCGCCAGTCCCCCTTCCGTGTTTCCCCGTTGCTGCGTCGCGCCCGTGCTGCCTGGCTGTGTGCTGGCCTGCTGATGGTGGGTGCCCCGGCCTCCGCCGAGGAGGCCACGAGCAATCAGCGCTGGGTCAGCGATAGCCTGAATACCTATGTGCGCAGCGGGCCGACTGATGGCTATCGCATCGTCGGTACGCTGGTTTCCGGGCAGAAGGTCGAGCTGTTGCGCAGCCAGGGGGATTACAGCCAGGTGCGTGGCGACAACGGCAGCGCCGTGTGGATTCCCAGCCGCGATCTGCAGGACGTCCCCGGTCAGACCGAGCGCCTGCCGCAACTGGAGCAGAAGGTGGCCGAGCTCAGTGCCGAGCTGGCGAGTATCGACGACACCTGGAAGGCCCGCGTGCAGGGCATGCAGGAAACCCTGGATGCCCGCAAGGCGCTGATCGACGAGGCGCAGACAGCCCGCGCGGCGCTGGACGGCGAGCTGAGCCTGGCGCTCTCCGAGCTGCGCGAGGTGCAGGCTCAGTTGGGCGAAGAGAACCAGCAGGTGCTGATGCGTTATATGGTCTACGGCGGCAGCATCGCCGGTGCCGGGCTGTTCGCCGGGCTGCTTCTGCCGACCCTGCTGCGGGTGCGGCGCAAGCGCAATGATCAGTGGGTCTGATGACCTGAAAGGGTAGGGGCGCACGGTGCCCCCTACGGCGTTAGGTGCGTAAGTGCACCCGCCTGACCAGTCAGTGGCAGTCTCAATGCGCTGGAGCCAGACTTCGAGTAAACGATCACTGCCCACTTTTATGACGGTGTTTGCGTGATTGGAATGCGGTTGTGCTGGTGGCAACCAGCTGCGCATTTCCATTTTCTAGGCCATGGGTTGATGAGAGCCGGCATTCACAAACGGAAAAGGTTCTCTGGCTAGACGACACGAAGCAAACGCCCGTATTCTCTCGATCCCTTAGCCGCATGGACTCCTTCGTGGACCCCAGCCCCGCAACACCCAGCCGCTGTCCAGCTCCTCAATTTGGTCTTGCAGCCAAATGATCGAACCTATTCTTACCCTTCTTCTTGGCATCCTAGTCATCCTGGCGATCATCGCGGTGAATGGCTACTTTGTTGCGCAAGAATTTGCCTATATGGCGGTCGACCGCACCCGGCTTGCAGCATTGGCGGCTGCAGGTGATACGTCGGCAAAACGCGCACTGGCCGTCACGAATCGCACAAGCTTTATGCTGTCGGGTGCCCAACTGGGCATTACCGTCACAGGCCTGCTTGTGGGTTATGTTGCTGAACCGCTCGTCGGCGAATCATTAGGCGTTCTGCTCGCAGGAACCGGTATTCCGGTTGAAGCCAGAGTGGCGGTCGGCACAGGTCTGGCGCTGGTAGCGGCGACGATTATCCAAATGATCGTGGGTGAGCTTTACCCGAAAAACCTGGCCATCGCCAATCCTGAGCCGCTGTCGCTCGGGCTGGCCCGCTCCACGCTCTTTTATATGTCGGCCTTCGGCTGGTTGATCAGCTTCTTCGACAAGTCGGCCAACCTGTTCCTGAAGCTACTGCGTATCGAGCCTATTCATGACCTCGACGTGAGCGCCTCGGCTACCGATCTGCCGCACATCATTGCTGACTCACGCGACAGCGGCGATCTGCCACGTGAGCTTTCGCTCATGATGGATCGCATCCTCGACTTCCCGCAGCGCAACGTCGAGCACGCAATGGTGCCCCGCTCCCAAGTTGACTGGGTCGAGCCCGATACGACGCTCGAAGAGCTGCGCGGCCTGATGGCGCGAGCCCACACCCGCTACCCGGTGATTGATGACGATGATGCGCCAGTAGGCGTTGTCCATCTCGCCGACGTGCTGGCGCGTCTCGACGCGGGCAACGGTCACGAAACCGTTGCGTCGCTGATGCGACCTGCCAAGGTACTGCCGACGCTGATGCTGCTGCCAGACGCGCTTGACCAGTTGGTGCAAACAACCAACCAGTTGGCCTGCGTTATCGACGAGTACGGCGGTTTCGCTGGGGTGCTCACGATTGAAGACCTTGCCATGGAAATCGTTGGTGAGATCACCGATGAGCATGATGCTGAAGTCGGCGATGCCATCGTCGCCGAGGGTAACGACACCTGGACCATGGAAGGCGACGTTCACCTCGACGAGGTTCGGCGCATTATTGGCCACGACCTGCCGCGCGTTGATGTCGAGACGGTTGCCGGCATGCTGATCGCCGAGCTTGGCGCACTGCCAGCGCAAGGCGACACCGTTACCATTGATCTGCCTATCGATGCTGCTGAGCTAATTTCCGACGAACCTGTAAGGTATCGACTCGAAGTCGATGTGCTGCGCATTGAACGACACGTACCAACTGAAGTTCGTGTGCGACTGGTCAAGGTACCTATGGCGGAGGAAGAGCAATGAATGATCCGCTGATAGTCACGATAGCGACAGTCGCGCTCATCGCCCTGAGTGCCTTGTTTGTTGTTATCGAGTTCGCGTTGCTCGGCGCTCGCCGGCATCGCCTTGAAGAGCTGGCCGTCAACAGTCTGTCCGCTCGAGCCGCGCTGCGCGGCATGAATGATCTGACCTTGATGCTTGCCGGTGCTCAGCTGGGCATCACGCTCTGTACCTTTGCCCTGGGTGCGGTGACAAAACCTGCGGTCGACGTTTGGCTCGGCCCGGTGTTCACCGCGTGGGGCTTGCCTGGGTGGGCTGCCGGTGGCGCAGCTTTCGGTTTCGCGCTTTTCCTGGTGACGTTCCTGCATCTGGTTGTCGGCGAGATGGCACCCAAGTCCTGGGCCATTGCCCACCCGGAAAGATCCGCTCTGGCAATTGGTATCGTCTCGCGCATCTATATCTGGCCGCTGCGTCCGCTGTTGAGCTGGGTGAATCGAATCGCCAACCGTCTGGTGACGGCCTCAGGCGTTGAGCCCGTCGAAAGCGCTGCAGTTGGCGGTCAGGATATTGAGACCATCCGCCAGCTGGTTGAGCATTCGGCAAAGGTCGGCACGCTGATGCCGCAGATGCAGCAGCAGCTTTCAGGCTTGATCGACCTAGGCACGCTGCCCGTGGAAACGCTGCTGGTCGAGGGTGAGGAGCTGGTTCACGTTACGCGGGATGCGACGGTGGCGGATGTTCGCGCTGCCGCCATCCAGTCTGGACACTTGCGCATTCTCGTGTTGGGCACCGAAGGGATCCAGCCGACGGTGGTTCACGTACGCGACACCTTGCTTGAGCCAGAGACTCGGTCTGCGCATGAGCTTGCCCGCGAAGCTTTTGTGCTCGACGCGAAAACCCCCGTCTATGAAGCGCTTACGCGCATGCGCAAGTCGAGCGTTCAGCTTGCTTTAGTCATGAGTGCGGATCGCTTGCTGGGCGTTGTAACGCTGGCCGACATCCTCAAGCGAGTACTCCCTGCGGCCTCTAATGCTTAGCAGCCGCGCGCATAAATGCGGGGAGTTCTCGTAGCTACTTGGCAGTTATACCTTTACAGGGAAAGACGATTTTCATCTGAGCTTCGTTGGCTGATCATGACTTGAAGCTGCTGACTGGCCACCTTGGATCGAAAGCAGCATGACCTGGATGGCTTCCTCGGGGCGTTTTCTGCTGGTCATGATTTTGCCATCTACATGCTCAAACCGAGTGCAAACGCTGGTCAGCGGCAATGCAATTGGGCGGTCAGGTCGACGCAAGTACGCAGCCAGGTAAGCGCACGTTGAGCATCTGAAGCCAAGACAGCCTGCGGATCGCCAGAAAAAATGCCGTTCACCTGTCAGGTGAACGGCATTTTTTGTGCGGCCCGTAGAATGGGGCGGGCCGCGGAGGTCGGGCCGCGTAGGTGCTAACCCATCCTATCGCCGTGCCGGCACCGGGCGGGTGCGGCCGCTGCCGTCGATGGCGACAAACACGAAGACCGCCTCGGTAACCTTGCGCCATTCGCTGGACAGCGGGTCATCGCTCCATACCTCGACCAGCATCTGGATCGAGCTGCGCCCCACTTCCACGGTTTGCGTATAGAAGGACAGCTGTGCGCCCACTGCCACCGGCACCAGGAAAGCCATACGGTCGATGGCCACGGTCGCCACGCGGCCGCCCGCTACCTTGCTGGCCATGGCGGTGCCGGCCAGGTCCATTTGCGCCACCAGCCAGCCGCCGAAGATATCGCCGAAACCATTGGTTTCACGCGGCAATGCGGTGATCTGCAAAGCCAGATCGCCTTGCGGGATGGGGTCTTCCTGTTCGAAATCGTGCATCGGATAGGCTCGCGGCGCGGTTGTTGTTATTGGCGCAGTGCAGGGCGGTGAAGGGGTGACGATACAACCGCTTCTACGCTCCGCAGGCCCGCAGGAGTGCGGGTGTTGCCGAGTATAGCGACTCGACAGTCGCAGGGCGACCATGGCTTATGGCTAGTGTTGAGCAGGATTTTTTCAGCGTTCATCTAACTGTCATATTGCTTACATAGAGTGGTCACACGGCCCGAAGATACTTGGCTCGTTCAATCCAAAACTAGTCTGCTAGGAGTAAGGCATGAAACTTAAGCGTTTGATGGCGGCCATGACTTTTGTCGCCGCTGGCGTGGCTACCGCCACTGCGGTTGCTGCTGTCGATCCGGCTCTGCCGAGCTACACCAAAACTTCCGGCGTATCGGGCAACCTGTCCAGCGTGGGTTCCGACTCCCTGGCCAACCTGATGACCCTTTGGGCTGAAGAGTTCAAGAAGGAATACCCCAACGTCAACATCCAGATCCAGGCCGCCGGTTCCTCCACCGCGCCACCTGCTCTGACTGAAGGCACCGCTAGCATGGGCCCGATGAGCCGTCCCATGAAGGATGCCGAGATCCAGGCGTTCGAAGAGAAATACGGCTACAAGCCGACTGCCGTACCGGTGGCCATCGACGCCCTGGCGGTATTCGTACACAAAGACAACCCCATCAAGAGCCTGGACATGGCTCAGGTTGACGCGATCTTCTCCAGCACCCGCCTGTGCGGTGGCGCTACCGATATCAAAACCTGGGGTGACCTGGGCATGACCGGCGAGTGGGCTGCCAAGCCGATCCAGCTGTTCGGTCGTAACTCGGTATCCGGCACCTACGGCTACTTCAAGGAAGAAGCCCTGTGCAAAGGCGACTACAAGGCTAACGTCAACGAGCAGCCGGGTTCGGCTTCCGTGGTGCAGTCGATCTCCAGCACCATCAACGCCATCGGTTACTCGGGCATCGGCTACAAGACTTCCAGCGTGAAGACTGTGCCGCTGTCGAAGAAAGGCGGCGAAGCTTTTGACGCCAACGAAGAAAACGCTCTGGCTGGCAAGTTCCCCCTGGCTCGTTTCTTCTACGTATACGTCAACAAGGCCCCGAACAAGCCGCTGAGCCCGCTGGACGCCGAGTTCGTCAAGTTGGTGCTGTCCAAGCAAGGTCAGGAAGTTGTCGTGAAAGACGGCTACATCCCGCTGCCAAGCAAAGTGGCTTCCAAGACCCTGAAGGAACTGGGCCTGGAGTAATCCCGGTACAGGCAAGGACGCCAAAAAATGGTCGGGAACCCTTTTTAACGTCGCGCAGCGACGGCCCGCAGGGTGGTCGCCAGGGATGGCAGACCATAAAGTAAGTCGCACGCCCGCCTTCGTTTACGACTGGTGGGCGTTGCTTTGTCAAAGCGCTGTAACTTTTCTGTCACATAGTCCGGCTAGAGTTGGCCGCTCGTATAGCGACAGAACTCACTATGGCGCGCTCATGGCTGCGCAGAGACGCTCTTACCTATGAATGACTTGGCTAGTGAAACCATGACCGCACCAACCAAATCCCTCGGGCTGGACTTCAACACTCCGGCCCTGCAGCGCAAGCGACGCATGCGCGCACTCAAGGACCGCCTGGCGCGCTGGGCGGTGTCCATTGGCGGCATGACCGTGCTGGGTGCCATTACCCTGATCTTCTTCTACCTGGCCTATGTAGTGTTGCCGATGTTCCAGGGCGCGAGCATGGACAGCCGCAAGCCTGTGCAGGCCGCCTGGCTGAACGAAGCCGCCGCGCCGCTGCTGCTGACCCTGGAAGAACAGAACCAGATGGCCATGCGTCTGGACCAGAACGGTCAGGTGCAGTTCTTCGATGCGAAGAAGATGCAGCCGCTAAGCAACGTGCAGCTACCCATTCCAGCGGATGCGCGCATAGTTTCGGTTGGCCAGGATGCACCAGGCAGCAACCGCGTCGCCCTGGGTCTGTCCAACGGCCAGGTGCTGGTGTTCCAGCACGTCTACAAGCTCAGCTACCCGAATGATGTGCAAACCATCACGCCGAGCATCGAGTACCCCTTCGGCGAAGCGCCGATCGAGCTCGACCCTCAGGGCCGCGAGCTGGATCACATGGGCGTCAGCCTGAACAGCGGCACCCTGATGCTGGCCGGCTCCACCGGCACCGAGCTGCACGTGCTGAGCCTGGGCCGCGAAGAGAACATGATGACCGGCGAGGTGACCCTCAGCGAAGAGCGCGTCGCCCTGCCGCAGATCGCCGAGCCGATCAAGGCGCTGATCATCGACCCGCGTCACCTGTGGCTGTATGTGGTCAACGGTCGCGCCACCGCCGATGTCTTCGACATGCGCAGCAACAGCCTGAATGGCCGCTACAAGCTGCTGGCCGATGGCAAGCTGGAAGTCAGCAACGCCACCTCGCTGCTCGGCGGCATCTCGCTGATGATCGGTGACAGCAGCGGCGGCATCGCCCAGTGGTTTATGGTGCGCGAGGCCGACGGCAAGGCGGTGCTGAAGTCGATCCGCAGCTTCCAGCTGGCCGACAGCCCGATCATCCAGATTCTCCCGGAAGAGCGCCGCAAGGGTTTCTTCGCCCTGGATGCCAAAGGCAATCTGGGTATCTTCCATAGCACCGCGCACCGCACTTTGCTGGTCGAGCAAGTCGCCGAGGGTCAGGCCCTGGCCGCCCTGTCGCCGCGTGCCAACCGCGTGCTGGTGGAGAGTGATGGCCAGCTGCAACGCATACTCATCGACAACCCGCACCCGGAAATTTCCTTCAGTTCGCTGTGGGGCAAGGTCTGGTACGAAAACTATGACGCGCCCGGCCACGTCTGGCAGTCGACGTCCGCCAGCACCGACAACGAACCCAAGCTGAGCCTTGCGCCGCTGGCTTTCGGTACCTTGAAGGCGGCGTTCTACGCCATGCTGCTGGCCGCACCGCTGGCCATCGCTGCCGCGCTCTACACCGCCTACTTTATGGCCCCGGCGCTGCGTCGCAAGATCAAACCGGTGATCGAGCTGATGGAAGCCCTGCCGACGGTGATTCTTGGCTTCTTCGCCGGCCTGTTCCTCGCCCCCTATGTGGAAGGCCATCTGCCGGGCATCTTCAGCCTGCTGATCTTCACCCCCATCGGCATCCTGCTGACGGCCTACCTGTGGAGCCGCCTGCCGGAGTCGATCCGTCTGAGCGTGCCGGATGGCTGGGAGTCGGCGATGCTGATCCCGGTGATCCTGCTGGTGGGCTATGTGTCGCTGGCCATGAGCGGGCATGTGGAGAACTGGCTGTTCGACGGCAATATGCGCATGTGGCTGAGCAATGATCTGGGCATCCCGTTCGACCAGCGCAACGCCCTGGTAGTCGGCCTGGCCATGGGTTTTGCGGTGATTCCGACCATCTACTCGATTGCCGAAGACGCCGTGTTCAGCGTGCCCAAGAGCCTGACCTTCGGCTCCCTGGCTCTGGGTGCCACGCCGTGGCAGACCCTGACGCGGGTGGTGATTCTGACTGCCAGCCCGGGCATCTTCTCGGCGGTGATGATCGGCATGGGTCGCGCTGTTGGCGAAACCATGATTGTGCTGATGGCCACCGGTAACACCGCGATCATGGACATGAACATCTTCGAAGGCCTGCGCACCCTGGCGGCCAACGTGGCGGTGGAAATGCCCGAATCGGAAGTCGGTGGTACCCACTACCGCGTGCTGTTCCTCTCGGCGCTGGTGCTACTCGGCTTCACCTTTGTCATGAACACCCTGGCAGAGCTGGTGCGCCAGCGTCTGCGCGTCAAATACGCTTCGCTGTAAAACATGGCCTGCGCAGCAGGCCCAACTGATGACCTTCTCCCTTCGGGAGAGGGTGCCCGCAGGGCGGGTGAGGGTGGTTTGCCGCTACCTTCTTCCTCAGCCCCTCTCCCGCAGGCGGGAGAGGGGGGTGAATGCAAGATTTCATTGAAGGTGTGATGTCCGTGAAACAGAACAACCTGAAAGCCTGGTTCAAGAGCGGTACGCCCTGGGTCTGGATGAACGCCGGCGCGGTGTCGATCGCGGTAATCATGACCCTGGGTCTACTGATGGTGATCGCCGTGCGCGGCCTTGGCCACTTCTGGCCGGCGGATATCGTCGAAGCCGTCTACCAGGTGCCTGGGCAGGAAGCCAAGGTGATGGCCGGCGAGATCACGCAGATCGAGGAAGTACCGCGCGCCCGTCTTGCGGCCTCCGGCCTGCCGGTGAGCGCCGAGGGCGGCGAATTCATGACCCGTGAGCTGTTCAAGGTGGGTAACCGCGACGTGTATGGCGCGGACTTCACCTGGGTAGTCGGCGAATGGCTGAGCAACCTGCGCACTCCGGAAAACCTTACGGCGCTGGAGCGCCGCGAGTGGGGCAACTTCTACGGCTACCTGGTCAACGTCAAGGAAGCCGGCGAACTGGTCGCCGAGGGCGATGCCAGCTGGCCCGAGCTGCAGGAGCGCCTCGAGCGCGTCGAGCGGCTGCACAAGAACCTGGTGCGCCTGGAGAAGAAGGACATCGGGCGGATCAACGCAGGCCTGGAGCGTATCCGTCTGCAAACCCGCAAGCTGGAGCTGCAGGGCAAGCTGGATGAGGTCGCTCAGGCCGAGCTGGACGCCGAGCGCGCACAATGGGATGCCGAGTACAAGGTGCTGGAAACCGATCTGATCGCCCTTAATCAGGCGTTCAACCGCGACAGCGTCACACTCAAGACCGTCGATGGCCGCGAAGTGACCATCAGCCTCGGTAAGGTGGTGCGGGCCTTCCAGCCCAACGCCATGGGCATGGGCGACAAGCTCGGCTTCTACTTCGCCAAGCTGTGGGAATTCGTCAGCGACGACCCGCGTGAAGCCAACACCGAGGGCGGGATTTTCCCGGCGATCTTCGGCACCGTGATGATGACCCTGATCATGGCCGTGATCGTGACTCCGTTCGGCGTGGTCGCGGCCATCTACTTGCGTGAATACGCCAAACAGGGCCCGCTGACCCGGGTGATCCGCATCGCGGTAAACAACCTGGCGGGTGTACCGGCGATTGTTTACGGGGTGTTCGGCCTGGGCTTCTTCGTCTATGTGCTGGGCGGCTCGCTGGACCGCATGTTCTTCCCCGAGTCCGCTCCGGCACCGACCTTCGGTACCCCGGGCTTGCTCTGGGCCTCGCTGACCCTGGCGATTCTCACCCTGCCGGTGGTGATCGTGGCCACCGAAGAAGGCCTGGCGCGGATTCCACGGGCTGTGCGTGAAGGCTCTCTGGCCCTCGGTGCGACCAAGGTGGAAACCCTCTGGCGCGTGGTGCTGCCAATGGCCAGTCCGGCGATGATGACCGGTCTGATTCTCGCCGTGGCTCGTGCCGCTGGCGAAGTGGCACCGCTGATGCTGGTGGGTGTGGTCAAGCTGGCACCTTCGCTGCCGCTGGATGGCAACTACCCGTATCTGCACCTCGATCAGAAGATCATGCACCTGGGCTTCCACATCTACGACGTCGGCTTCCAGAGCCCCAACGTCGAGGCCGCGCGGCCGCTGGTGTACGCCACCGCGCTGCTGCTGGTGTTGGTTATCGTGGTGCTGAATATGGCGGCGGTGTATATCCGCAACCACCTGCGCGAGAAGTACAAGGCGCTGGATCACTAATGCTTTAACCCCCTCTCCCTTCCAAGGAGAGGGCGGGGGTGAGGGTTATGAACTCCGCCCCTCACCCTGACCCTCTCCCCTGCGGGGAGAGGGAATGGTCAACGAATTTGTTAGCGTAGGGAGCATCCCATGCAACACGAAGCACATACCCACGGCATCGATATCTCGGCCCTGGGCCGCGACAAGCAGAGCCTCAACCTGGCGGCGGAAACCACGGCCATCCAGGTGCCGGGCCTGAATCTGTACTACGGCGACAAGCAGGCCCTGTTTGACGTGCAGCTGGATATCCCCAAGCAGCGCGTCACCGCCTTTATCGGCCCGTCCGGTTGCGGTAAGTCGACCCTGCTGCGCACCTTCAACCGGATGAATGATCTGGTCGACGGCTGCCGCGTGGACGGCGAAATCAACCTCGACGGCAAGAACATCTACCGCAAGGGCGAAGACGTTGCCGAGCTGCGTCGTCGCGTCGGCATGGTGTTCCAGAAGCCCAACCCGTTCCCCAAGAGCATCTACGAGAACGTGGTCTATGGTCTGCGTATTCAGGGCATCAACCAGAAGCGCGTGCTCGATGAAGCCGTGGAATGGGCACTGAAAAGCGCGGCGCTGTGGGATGAGGTCAAGGACCGCCTGCACGAATCGGCACTCGGCCTCTCCGGCGGTCAGCAACAGCGTCTGGTCATCGCCCGTACTGTGGCGGTACAGCCGGAAGTGCTGCTGCTCGACGAACCCTGCTCGGCCCTCGACCCGATTTCCACGCTGAAAGTCGAAGAGCTGATCTACGAACTGAAATCCAAATACACCATCGTTATCGTTACTCACAATATGCAGCAGGCGGCGCGGGTTTCGGATTACACGGCGTTTATGTACATGGGCAAACTGATCGAGTTCGGTGATACCGATACGCTGTTCACCAACCCGGCGAAGAAACAAACCGAGGATTACATCACCGGTCGCTATGGCTGATGGCCATGTCAGAGTGCGCTGGACTGCGTCGGCGGAACTTGCCGTACTACTTGTACTGTCTGCGTTCCGCCTCCTTGCCCAGCACCCTCTGCCAAAGCCCATCGACCTGACAATTAGTAGGGTGCGCTGTGCGCACCATGGCCACCCAAGCCGGCAGCATTCGCGGAGCGAACCATGATCAACAAAGACAACCTTACCCAGCATATCTCCCAGCAGTTCAACGTCGAGCTGGAGGAGGTGCGCAGCCACCTGCTGGCCATGGGCGGCCTGGTCGAGAAGCAGGTCAACGACGCGGTTACCGCGCTGATCGACGCCGACTCCGGTCTGGCTCAGCAGGTGCGCGAAATCGATGACCAGATCAACCAGATGGAACGTAATATCGACGAGGAGTGCGTGCGCATTCTCGCCCGTCGTCAGCCGGCGGCCTCGGACCTGCGTTTGATCATCAGCATCTCCAAGTCGGTAATCGACCTTGAGCGCATCGGCGACGAAGCCACCAAGATCGCCAAGCGCGCCATCCTCCTGTGCGAGGAAGGCGAGTCGCCGCGCGGCTACGTCGAAGTGCGCCATATCGGCGATCAGGTGCGCAAGATGGTGCAGGAGGCGCTGGACGCCTTCGCCCGTTTCGACGCCGACCTGGCGCTGTCGGTGGCCCAGTACGACAAGACCGTCGACCGCGAATACAAGACCGCCCTGCGCGAACTGGTCACCTACATGATGGAAGACCCGCGCTCGATCTCCCGGGTGCTCAATGTGATCTGGGCCCTGCGTTCGCTGGAGCGTATCGGCGACCACGCGCGCAATATCGCCGAACTGGTGATCTACCTGGTACGCGGCACCGATGTGAAGCACATCGGTCTTACCCGCATGCAGGAAGAAGTGCAGGGCACCAACAAGGACAACTAGCGCACGTAAATCGTCCCCGCGGCGAGATAAGGCGTATTTCGGTTGGCCTTTGGCCACCAGCCGCGACTATGCTTAAGGCCATCTGAATGGGAGTGGCCGATGAGCAAAGTCAGCGTGCTGGTGGTGGACGATGCAACCTTTATTCGCGATTTGGTGAAGAAGGGGCTGCGCGACCACTTTCCCGGCGTGCAGATCGTGGAAGCAGTGAACGGGCGCAAGGCCCAGCAACTGCTAGGTCGGCAAGGCATTGACCTGATCCTCTGCGATTGGGAAATGCCGGAAATGTCCGGGCTCGAGCTGCTCAGCTGGTGCCGCGAGCAGGACAACCTGAAAACCGTGCCCTTTATCATGGTCACCAGCCGTGGCGACAAGGACAACGTGGTGCAGGCGATCCAGGCCGGGGTTTCCGACTTTATTGGCAAGCCCTTCTCCAACGAACAACTGGTAACCAAGGTCAAGAAGGCCCTGCACCGTGCCGGCAAGCTGCAGGCGCTGATGGCCAGCGCACCGCCGAAGATGCTTAGTACTGGGGCCTTCGCTAACGACTCGCTGTCCGCTCTGACCGCCGGCAAGGCCGAAGTGCTCAAGCCGGTTGCTGCGCCTGTGGCCACGGCTGCGGCCGCCTTTGCCGCTCAACCCGCAGCCGCCAAGGCCGCGCCGGCCAGCGGCCGTGGTCAAGGCCAGCTGCGCTTGCCCGGCGGCACCATGGCCTGTGTGATCAAGGCCCTGAGCCTCAAGGAAGCGCTGCTGGTGGTCAAGCGCACCGAGCTGCTGCCTCAGGTGCTGGAAAGCGCGGTGCTCGACCTGGAGCAGGGCGAGGCTGCGGAAACCGCCCGACTCAACGGCTACCTGCATGCGGTGGCGGCCTTCGAGCCCAAGCCCGACAGTGAATGGCTGCAACTGACCTTCAGGTTTGTCGACAGTGACCCGCAGAAGCTCGACTATATTTCCCGGCTGATCGCCCGCGGCACCGCGCAGAAGCACTTCAGCCCGGGTGCGTAACGGCTTGTCGGCCCGATCGCCAACGACTGCATCACAGCCCGGCGGATGCCGCCTCGCATGCTCCTGCCAGCGCTGCTAATCTGAACGATCATGGCCAACCAATCATAAGAACTGGGTCGTTATGCTAGGGCGTCTAATACTACTTTGTGGCGTGTTGGTCTTTGCCGGCCAGGCCGCTGCATTGACCATCTACAAGTACACCGATGCCAACGGCGTGGTGACCTACACCGACAAGGCCGCCCCCGGTGCCCAGGTGTTCGTGTTCCGCGACCGCATGGTTGAGCGCCTGGACAACCAGGTAAAGCTGGAAACCAAGAAGCACGAAGCCGGCGAAACCCTGCTGGTGCGCAATGATCTCTACGCCCCGGTGCAGGTCGAGTTGCGCCTGGAGCAGCTTGCCAATGTCGTTGGCGCGCCCAACAAGCCGATCAACTGGGTGCTGCCGCCGCGCAGCCAGATCCGCCTGGTGACCCTGACCGCGCAGGACGCCGGCAAGCCGCTGCGCTACACCCCCAAGCTGCGCTATGCCCTGGGTGATCCGCGCCTACTACCGACCCAGAAGAACTACCCGCTGCCCTGGCGTGGCGGCCCGTTCCGCCTGACCCAGGGCGCTAACGGCAAGTACAGCCACTTCACCCCGAAAGGCCGTTACGCCATGGATATCGCCATGCCCGAAGGCACGCCGATTGTCGCGGCCCGTGGCGGCGTGGTGGTGAAGACCGAAAACCAGCAGAGCGGGCGCGGCAACAACCCCTCCGGCAACTATGTGCGCATCCTCCATGACGACGGCACCATGGGCGTCTACCTGCACCTGATGAAGGGTTCGGTTGGCGTGCGCGAAGGCCAGCGGGTCACCAACGGCAGTTTTATCGCCCGTTCCGGCAACACCGGCAACAGCACTGGCCCGCACCTGCACTTCGTGGTGCAGCGCAACGTCGGCCTGTCGCTGGAGTCCATCCCTTTCGACTTCGCTCAACCGGTCAATAGCCTGCCCAATTTTGCGGTGGGTGGCGAGTAATCCTGCAGCCGGCGTATGGCGCTAACGTGTAGGGTGCGCCATGCGCACCACCGGCGCACCGCGCACCCTGGGTTGCTCAGTCGAGCTTAAGCACCTTGGCCAGGACGATCTTCGGGCCTTTCATCTTTTTGACGATGATGCGCAGGCCGTCGACTTCCAGCACTTCTTCTTCCTCGGGCATGCGCTTCAAGGTCTCGTAAACCAGGCCGGCCAGGGTTTCTGCCTCGACGTGATCGAGGTCGACGCTGAGCAGGCGCTCGACCTTGGCCAGCGGCGTGTCGCCGCGTACCAGCAGCTTGCCTGGCTGGTAGGCGAGGATGCCGCGCTCGGCCTTGCGGTGCTCGTCCTGGATATCGCCAACCAGAGCTTCCAGCACATCCTCCATGGTCAGGTAGCCGATCACCTTGCCGTCGGCCTCCTCGACCAGGGCGAAGTGCGAGCCGCCCTGGCGGAATTGTTCCAGCAGGTTGGACAGAGGCATATGCCGGCCGACCCGTTCGATGGGGTGCATCAGCTCCGCCAGTTTCAGCGCCGAGGGCAGCATCTCCAGCAAGGAGAGGTGCAGCAGCAGGTCCTTGATATGCAGCACGCCGACAAACTCGCCGCTGATTTCGTCATGGATCGGGTAGCGGCTGTACTTGTGCCGGCGGAAGACGCTGAACACCTCATCCAGGGCCGCTGTCAGCGGCAGGGAGACCAGGTCCTCGCGGGAGTTGGCCCAGTCCACCACTTCCAGTTCGCCCAGTTCCACGGCCGAGGCCAGCACGCGCATGTCCTGGTCGCTGGGGTTGCTGCCACGGCTGGAGTGGAGGATCAGCTTGAGTTCGTCGCGGCTGTAATGGTGTTCGTGATGCGGCCCCGGCTCGCCCTGGCCGGCGATGCGCAGGATGGCATTGGCGCTGGCATTGAGCAGGAAGATCGCCGGGTACATGGCCCAGTAGAACAGGTACAGCGGCACGGCCGTCCACAGCGACAGCAGCTCGGGTTTGCGAATCGCCCAGGATTTCGGGGCCAGTTCGCCGACCACGATATGCAGGTAGGAAATGATCGCGAAGGCAGTAAAGAAGGCGATGCCGTGGACCAGCTTCGGCGACTCGATGCCGATGGCCGCGAGCAGCGGTTCGAGCAGGTGGGCGAAGGCCGGTTCGCCCACCCAGCCCAGGCCCAGGGACGCCAGGGTGATGCCCAGTTGGCAGGCCGAGAGGTAGGCGTCCATCTGGTTGTGCACGGTGCGCAAGATATGCCCGCGCCAGCCATGGGCCTGGGCCAGGGCATCGACCTTGGTGGAGCGCAGGCGAACGATGGCGAACTCGGCGGCGACGAAGAAGCCGTTGAGCAGGACCAGGAAGAGGGCGAACAGGACGAGGCCGAAATCGGCGAAATAGCTGGTGGCGGTGTAACTCGTGGAGGGGTCCATAAGGGGTTCGGTTGGCCAATGACGGCTAAGAGTGGCGGCAGACGCCGGGCTTTGCAAGTGGGGTTAAAACGCTTTCGTCGCGCGGATAGGTCCTTTTCTATCCGCCAGCGCGTCGCTCCTGGTGGATGGATAAAGCGCCATCCACCCTACGGCAGAGCCACGCGGGCGCGCGGCTGGGCGGGTTAACCGCGACGCACCATCTGCTGGGCGGGGAAATGGCAGGTAAAGGTGCTGCCCTTGCCCGGGTTACTGACGATATTCAGGCGCGCGCGGTGGCGCAGCAGTACGTGCTTGACGATGGCCAGGCCCAGACCGGTGCCGCCGGTGTTGCTGGCGCGGCTGGAGTCGACCCGGTAGAAGCGCTCGGTCAGGCGCGGCAGGTGCTTGGCCTCGATGCCCAGACCCGTGTCGGCAACGGCCAGGTGCGCGCCCTGTTCATCGGCCCACCAGCGGATGCGGATCTCGCCCTCGTCGGGGGTGTACTTGACCGCGTTGAACACCAGGTTGGAAAAGGCGCTGCGCAGTTCCGTTTCGCTGCCCTTGAGGCGCAAGTGCGGGTCGGCTTCCAGGCTGATGCGGTGGTGGCGTTCGGCGGACAGGGCCTGGGCGTCGTTCTTGATCGACAGCAGCATCAGGTCCACCGCCACCGGCTGATTGTCCGAGGGGTAGTCGGTGGCTTCCAGCTTGGCCAGCAACAGCAGGTCGTTGAGCAGGTTCTGCATGCGCCCGCCCTGTTGCTGCATCTGCTGCAAGGCGCGCAGCCAGCGCGGATTGACCGCATCAACGTTGTCCAGCAGGGTTTCCAGGTAGCCAGCGATCACCGTCAGCGGGGTGCGCAGTTCATGGGAGACGTTGGCGACGAAATCCTTGCGCATCTGTTCCAGCTGATGGATGCGGGTGATGTCGCGCACCAGCATCAGGTGCTCGCGGTTGCCGTACTGGGTGATATGGAATTGCAGGCGCACACGGTCGCTGACCGGCGAGGGCAGCTCCAGGGGTTCCTGGTAATTGCTGCCTTCGAAGTACTCAATAAAGCGTGGGTCGCGCACCAGGTTGGTGATCTGCTGGCCGCTGTCCTGAGGGGTCTTCAGGCCCAGAAGTTTTTCCGCGGCGAGGTTCCACCATTCCAGGTTGCCATCGCGGTCGAGCATGATCACCGCGTCCTTCAGCGCGGCGGTGGACTCCTGCACGCGGTCGATCACCGCCTGCAAGCGGCCACGGGCCTTCTGGTCGCGGCGTTGCAGGTGATAGATATTGTCGAACACCTCGCCCCACAGGCCGTAGCCATCGGGCGGCGCTTCGTCACCCTTGCGGGTGCGCAGCCATTTGTGCAGACGTAGTAATTGCTGCAGGTGCCAGCCGAGGTAAGCGGCCAGGCCCAGGGCCATGGACCAACCATACTCGCCGGTGATCAGGCCAAGCAGCAGGCAGGCTGCGATCAGCAGCAGCAAACGACGTATCAGGGACGCGCGCCAGTCTTGATTCAATTAGAACTCATCCGCCAATCAATCCTTTATGCAGGCCATTTGTGGGCCTGCGGGTCATCCTAACCGTCTTAGCTCTTGGTGGAGAAACGATAACCGGTCCCGCGCACGGTCTGCACCAGGTTCTCGTAGACCTCGCCGAGGGCCTTGCGCAGGCGACGGATATGCACGTCGACGGTGCGCTCCTCGACATACACGTTGCCGCCCCAGACCTGGTCGAGCAACTGACCGCGGGTGTAGGCGCGTTCCTGGTGGGTCATAAAGAACTGCAGCAGGCGGTATTCGGTGGGGCCCATCTCAGCCGGTTTGCCATCGATGGTGACGCGGTGGCTGACCGGGTCGAGCAGCAGGCCGCCGACTTCGATCGGCCCTTCGCTGTCGGTCGGGCCGGCGCGGCGCAGCACGGCCTTCAGGCGTGCGACCAGTTCGCGTGGCGAGAAGGGCTTGGTGATGTAGTCGTCGGCACCGACTTCCAGGCCTTGGATCTTGTTGTCCTCTTCGCCCTTGGCGGTGAGCATGATGATCGGGATATCCCCGGTCAGCTCGTCACGCTTGAGCCGGCGTGCCAGTTCGATGCCGCTGGTGCCGGGGAGCATCCAGTCGAGCAGGATCAGATCGGGTTTGCGGTCGACGATGATGGCGTGGGCCTGCTGGGTATTCTCCGCTTCCAGGCACTCGTAGCCGGCCATTTCCAGGGCCACGGCGATCATTTCACGGATCGGTGCTTCGTCATCGACGATCAGGATGTTCTTGCCAACCATGGTCAAGCCTCGGGGTCATCTCGCTGTAATGGTCTGCATTAGATAACGGAATTATTGCAGTGATATGACAGGTGCGCGGCAAAGACCGGTGAAGACGCCCCATGGGACGGGCGGTGCCGCCTAGGTGAAACCCACCACTGCGATGACCGCGGTTGATGGGTTATCACCTGCACGATCCTATGCGCGTAGAGCGTAGTCCAGGACGATACCGACAAAGATCGCCAGGCCGGCCCAGTGGTTGTGCAGGAAGGCATTGAAGCAGGCCATGGGCTTGCGGTTGCGGGTCTTGTGATATTCCCAGGCGAAACAGGCGGCGGCCACGGCCAGGCCCAGATGGAAGTAGATACCCAGTTCGAAGCGTGCGCCGGCCAGTAGCAGGCACAGCAGGGTCAGGCCCTGCAGGCTGGCGATGATCAGGCGGTCGGCATCGCCGAACAGGATGGCGGTGGATTTCACCCCGATCTTCAGGTCGTCGTCGCGGTCGGCCATGGCGTAGTAGGTGTCGTAGGCCACGGTCCACAGCAGATTGGCGATATACAACAGCCAGGCTTCGGCCGGCACGCTGCCGGTCTCGGCAGTAAAGGCCATCGGCATGCCCCAGGAGAAGGCCGCACCGAGCACCACCTGCGGATAGAAGGTGTAACGCTTCATAAAGGGGTAGCAGGCGGCCAGGGCCAGGCCGCCGAAGGATAGCCAGATGGTGGTGGCGTTGGTAAACAGCACCAGGACGAAGCTGGCGGCCACCAGCACGGCGAACAGAATCAGCGCCTCGCGCGGCTGGATCTTGCCACTGGCCAGGGGCCGCGCTTGGGTGCGTTTGACGTGGCCGTCGAAGTTGCGATCGGCGTAATCGTTGATCACGCAGCCGGCAGCGCGCATCAGGATCACCCCGAAGACGAAGATAAACAGGTTCTTCGCGCTCGGCACGCCCTCGGCCGCCACCCACAGCGCCCACAGCGTCGGCCACAGCAGCAGGTAGATGCCGATGGGCTTGTCCAGGCGCATCAGCTGGACGAAGTCCCAGGCGCGTGGGTGCAGGCGATTCAGCGATTTCAGCAAGCGGGTGTACATCGGGCGCGTCTCCGTGCGGGTTGCGGCGGATTATACGGAGTCGGCGCGCGATCGGGCGATGCGTAGGATGGGTCGGGCCGCGTAGGTTAGCCGCGTAGCGGCGTAACCCATCAGGGGCGCAGGTGATGGGTATCGCTGCGCTCAACCTACGCGGCCCGACCCATCCTACGGCTCGATACCTGCCGCGACCCAGAAGGCCGGTAGAAATACCTCGGCCACCAGCACACCGAGCTCGCCGCGACTGAAGCAGGAACGTCGCCCCCACAGACGTTCGGCGCAGGCCTCGGTGGGTAGCCAGGCGCTCGGATAGCGACAGACCTGCATTGCGCCACGGTCGAAGGCGCGGTCGCTGAACAGCAGTTCGCCGAGTGAGCGGCTGCCCAGCTCCGCCAGGTTCAGCCCGGAGCCTTGCAGGGCGCTACGGGCGGCCACGCTGCGGGCGAACACCCAGGGCTGGCCATGGCCGCGCAGATACACCTCGCGCACCCAACCCTGGCAGCCCGGGGCCACGCCGAGGGCACTGCATTCATCGCGGCGCAGCGGCTGCCAGCCTTCCTGCAGCGGGGTGACGCTGAAACCCTGATTGGACAGGGCGGTCAGCCGTCGGGTCAGCGAGTCTTCATTGAACAGCCAGTCGCGCACGGCCGCGGCGGGCGCGGGGTGCAACTGGCCGGCGGTCAGCCAGCGGGGCGGATGGGCGAGAGCGGTGTGGGGCACGGCTGGAAATCACCATGGACTGGAAGCGCGCGAGTCTAGCATGGTGCTTCGCGGATGTTGGTCGGGGCGGGTGGCCAGGGGCGGGTGCTGCTCGCTGGGCGGCACCCGACTTTAGTTGGCCCGCCGGCGAGCGGCTTTCACCCTTCGGTCGCTTGGCGCACCCTCACATTTACGGTAGTTTGCCTCGCGCAAGCCGTTAGATTCGCCAGAGGTAGTTATGAAAAAGTGGCAATGTGTGGTCTGTGGACTGATTTACGACGAAAGCCAGGGTTGGCCCGATGAAGGCATCACCGCTGGTACGCCGTGGCAGGATGTTCCGGAAGACTGGCTCTGCCCCGACTGTGGCGTGGGCAAGATGGATTTCGAAATGATTGAGATCGGTTGATCGGCAATCTTTAAACGGCGACCTGCGGGTCGCCGTTTTGTTTCGCCAGTGCGCATACTTAAGCTGGACAAGCCGACTGATGGGTGAGGTGGGTATGCGCAAATGGCAGTGTGTGGTGTGTGGCTTTATCTATGACGAAGCCCTGGGCTGCCCCGACGAGGGCATTGCCGCCGGTACCGCCTGGGAAGATGTTCCCGCCGACTGGCTGTGCCCCGACTGCGGAGTCGGCAAGGTGGACTTCGAGATGATCGAAATTACCTGAGCCGCGCCCACCCCCTGGAAAATGCGTTCTGGCCACGGCCGCCGTGCTGTCGCCAAGTTGAGGAATCGATCATGAGTGCACCCGTAGTAATAGTCGGAACCGGCCTGGCCGGTTACAACCTGGCGCGTGAATGGCGCAAGCTCGACAGCGAGACGCCTCTGCTGTTGATTACCGCCGACGACGGGCGCTCTTATTCCAAACCCATGCTCTCCACCGGCTTCGGCAAGAACAAGGATGCCGATGGCCTGAGCATGGCCGAGCCCGGTGCCATGGCCGATCAACTGAACGCCGAGATTCGCACCCACACCCGCATCAGCGGCATCGACCCGGGCCACAAGCAACTGTGGATAGGCGAGGAGGCGGTGCCCTACCGCGACCTGATCCTGGCCTGGGGGGCTGAGCCTATCCGTGTGCCGGTGGCCGGGGATGCTCAGGATGCGATCCTGCCGATCAACGACCTGGAAGACTACGCGCGCTTCCGTACCGCGGCTGCGGGCAAGCAGCGGTTGTTGCTGCTCGGGGCCGGCTTGATCGGCTGCGAATTCGCCAACGACCTCAGTCTGGGCGGCTATCAGGTCGAACTGGTGGCACCCTGCGAACAAGTGATGCCCGGTCTGCTGCATCCGGCGGCGGCAGCGGCGGTCCAGGCGGGGCTGGAAAGCCTCGGTGCGCGCTTCCATCTGGGCCCTGTGCTGGCCAGCCTCAACCACAAGGGTGAGGCTCTGGAGGCGCACCTTTCGGACGGCAGCGTACTGAGCTGTGACCTGGTGCTCTCTGCCGTGGGCCTGCGCCCCCGCACCGAGCTGGCCGCGGCTGCCGGCCTGGCGGTCAATCGCGGAGTGGTGGTCGATCGCCTGCTGCAAACGTCCCACGCCAATATCTACGCCCTTGGCGATTGCGCCGAGGTCGACGGTCTCAATTTGCTCTACGTCATGCCCCTGATGACCTGCGCCCGCGCCCTGGCCCAGACCCTGGCCGGTAAGCCGACCGCGGTCAGCTATGGGCCCATGCCGGTGACGGTAAAAACCCCGGTCTGCCCGCTGGTGGTATCGCCACCCCCGCGCGGCCTGCAAGGCGAGTGGAGCGTGGAAGGCAGTGGCGGAAACATCAAAGCGCTGTGCCTCGACAGCAACGGAGCCCTGCTCGGTTACGCGCTGACCGGTACGGCCGTGCAGGAAAAATTGGTCTTGAATAAGGCCTTGCCAGCACTCCTGGCGTAAATGGCAGCTGTTCTGTCGGTTATGTCCTTATGTTGTCCGCTGAAACTGTCGGACAACACTGGCGCAGCTCTAAACGGCATGCCATTCTCGGTGGGTCTGCCGCAGCCCAGAGCTGTTGCGGCGCCTTGGACGCTGCTCGCGCAGAGTAGCCCCGGACACAACAACAAAAACTGTCAAAGAGGCATTTATGCGTAAACCGGAACTCGCCGCCGCCATCGCGGACAAGGCAGATCTGACTAAAGATCAGGCCAACCGTGTACTCAACGCCGTACTCGAAGAAATCACTGGTGCATTGAACCGCAAGGACAGTGTCACGCTGGTGGGCTTCGGGACCTTCGTCCAACGTCATCGCGGTGCTCGCACCGGGAAAAATCCGCAAACCGGCGAGCCGGTGAAGATCAAGGCCAGCAACACTGTCGCCTTCAAGCCGGGCAAGTCGCTAAAAGACGCAGTCAACTAAGTTGCAAAACCCGGAGCCGCCAGGCTCCGGGTTGCTCACCCCGCTGTTTTCCCTTCTTTCAGCCGGATGTAGTCCCCGGCGCGAAGCGCTACAATGCGCGGCCTTTTCATTCCCCCCCCTCGCGAGGCCTTGCGCATGAAATTCCGTTTTCTTCTGTGGATGCTGGGCCGCCTGATGGCCAAGGCCAGCCGTGACAACCCGGCGTTTCAGCAACAGCTCGAAGGCCGCGATATGGTCTTCCAGTTGCATACCCTGGACGGCAAGGTTGCCCGCCACTTTATCGTCAAGGACCGGCGCATCAGCAGCAAGCGCGGCCCGGCCAACGAACCCGCCTTTGCTCTGGGCTTCAAGGATGCCGCCTACGGTTTCGCCACCATGAATGCGAAGAACAAGCAGCTGGCCTTTATGCAGGGCATTCAGAACAAGGAGATCCAGATCCAGGGCAACCCGGCGCTGGTGATCTGGTTCCATGGGCTGACCAAGTACCTGATGCCGAAGAAGAAAACCGCGGCGAAAAAAGCCGCCTGAACCGCAGTACCGCGCGTCAGGGCTGGCCGGCGTGCCCGGCATTGGTTAGGCTGGGCCGAGTTTTTCGAGAGTTCGCCCATGCGTTTGTTGATTACCCTTCTGTGCCTGGCCGCCAGCCTGGCCCATGCCGCGCCGCCCAAAGCCGAAGCCTTTGCCCCGTTGTTCGAACTGGCTGGCATCCGCCTGCTCTGCGAGCAGAGTGCGCCGCTGGTGCAGCGCGGCCTTGGTAAACAGCAGCAGGCGCAATTGGCCCAACTGTTCGCCGCCGATGCCCTGTGCCTGGATCTGGCCAAGCGCATGGTGGCCAGCTTTGATCATAAGGGCCTGATCGAAGCTAAGCGTGTGCTCGAGAGCCCGCTGGCCCAAGGTTTTACTGCTGCCGAGCGCGCGGTGGGCGAAGGTGGTGCAGAAGACCTGGCCGCCTACCGTCAGCAACTGGCCGAGCGGCCGCCCCGGAAGGAACGACTGCAGCTGGTCAAGCGCCTGGATGCCGCGGCCCACACCACTGCACTGGCCACTCTGTTGCGCTATGAGGTCGGCAAAACCCAGGCCCTGCTCACCCTCAAGGCCCGTGGCGAAAACATCGACGAGCTGGCCCTGAGCAGCCAGACCCAGGCTCAGGAACAGGCCCTGCGGGCCTCCAGCGCCACCGCAGTGGAGTCTTTTATGCTGTTCGCTTACCGGCGCATGCCCAGTGCGCAGCTGGCCGACTATGCAGCGCTCTACGAACAGGAGGCGGTCGCGTTGCTGCTGGATCGCAGCCTGGAAATCCTCCCCGAGCTATTTGCCGCACGCCGCGCCCAGCTGCGTAAATAACCCCAGACAGCGTTCGCGATCGAGATCGTCCACACAAAAAAGCGCCCCCGCCGTAAATCTTTTAGGAGCGGCGGGGGCGCTTTTTGTTGGCTACGGCCAGGTGATGGGTTCTGGGGCTGTTGTGGGAGCGGACTTGTCCGCGAATTTCGCGGCTGAAGCCCCTCCCACAGCCTGTGCAACAGCTAACGGCGTTGTGCGCCTAACCCACCTTGCGAGCGGTCTCCTCTCCTGCGTTTTTCAGCGGTCTCCACAGGGTTCAAGTGCCGCAAACATGTAGGAGCACGCCATGCGTGCGAATCGCCGGCATGGCGGAGTGCCGCCCAGCGGAGTGCCGCTCAGCCGCTCCTACAGACCGATGGCTAACGGCGCACGGAGCTCCTCTAGTACTGCGAAGCCAGTTCGCGCAGGGCCACTTCGGCTGCCAGCACTTTGTTGACCGCTTCCTCGGCCTTGTCGCGGCTGATACCCAAGTTGTCGAACAGGTTCTGCGGGATTTCGCCCTGGGGGCCGGCCCCGATGCCGTGGTTGCGCAGCAGTTTTACCGCCAGGCACACCAGATTCGGGTACATCGCGTGGGGGCCGTTGTAGTCGGTGTCGTGCTGGAAGCGCAGGGCACTGGCCAGTTCTTCCGGCATATCCCAGTAGCGCATCAACCAGGCCCCGATCTGCTCGCGGCTGATACCCAGCAGGTGCTGCTCGATATAGCTGTGTGGCAGATGCGGGTTGACCTCCAGATGGCGGCAGATCAGCGAAAAATGCGGCGGAAATACGTGCGCCAGCACCAGATAACCGAAGTTGTGCAGCAGTCCGGCGAGGTAGGTCAGGCCGGCCTCCGGGCGTTGGGCGCGAGGGATGACGCGAGTCAGGCCTTCGATCACCGCCGCGGTGTAGATCGCCTGCTGCCAATAGGGTGTGGCGTGCTGCGGTTTGTCCTTGGGCAGGCTCAGGGTCTTGCCCAGGGCGAGGCCGAGGGCCAGGTTGATCACCAGATCGAAGCCGAGCACGCGGACGATGGCGTCCTCCACCGAGCGGATCTTGCCGGGGGCGGCGTAGTAGGGCGAAGCGGCCCAGCTGACCACCTGAGCAGCCAGCGCCGGGTCGGTTTCCACCACGCCGGTAATGTCGTCCACCGTGGCGTCCGGGTCGACCCGCAGTTTGATGATCTTCTGCGCGGTTTCCGGCAGGGGCGGGATCTCGATGGTTTCTTCCAGGCGCTGCTGGATGCGCCGGGCAGTAAAGGCCTGCACTGCCTGGGTGATCTCGGCGCGGTCGTCGTCGGGGCGATCGAGGTTCAGACGGATATTTTCCAGCGGCTCGCCGAAGCGCGCGGCGCTGGCCTTGCTCAGCAGGCTCTTGAAGGCCTCGGTGGGCAGCTCCAGCAGCACGCCGGGGGTGCCGGATTCGACAAACAGGCTGGGCACTTGCAGCAGGCGCTCATCGTATAGGCAGGGCGAACTGGTCAGCGGCGGCAGCCCGGGCAGCGTTTTCAGGTTGTGCTTGCCGAGCATGCGCTCCAGGCGTTCCGGCTTGACCGCGACGAGCTGGCGGCCGGTCAGTTCGGTAAGGCGCTTGAGGTCGAGCAACTGGCTTTGCGGGTAGAGCACCAGCAGGGCCCCGACGGCATCATCGAGCAAGACCGCCTGCAGGCGCTGCGCAGCCGGCAGATTGGGCAGGTCGCTGCGCACCTGATAGCTCAGGCCCAACTTCTCCAGAAGTTGCAGAATTACCGCTGGGGGTTGCGGTGCGGTGGAGGTGGAGAGGGCGAGTTCAGTCATGGCGATATCCGGCTGAGGCAGCAATTTGCCAAGTATATGCAGCTGTGGGGTGGGCGAGGCGTTCAGGCGACGGTTACCCTGTTCACACTTGCCCATATTGTTGTCCGTGGCGTAACCAGCGCTCCAGCAGCGGGCTGACATGCTGCGGCCAGCGCTCCAGCAGGGCCTGTGCGGCATCGCGTACCGCGGGTAGCAGGTCGGCGTCGCGCATCAGATCGGCCACCTTGAACTGCAGCAGACCGGTCTGGCGGGTGCCGAGCATTTCGCCGGGGCCACGCAGTTCCAAGTCTTTTTCGGCGATAACGAAACCATCGCAGGTCTCGCGCATGATTGCCAGCCGTTCGCGGCCCAATTGCGACAGCGGCGGGTGGTAGAGCAGCAGACAATGGCTGGCGGCGCTGCCGCGACCGACCCGTCCGCGCAGCTGGTGCAACTGGGCCAGGCCGAGGCGTTCGGGATTTTCGATAATCATCAGGCTGGCATTGGGCACGTCGACGCCGACTTCGATCACCGTGGTGGCCACCAGCAGTTGCAGCTGGCCCTGCTTGAACTGATCCATCACCGCGGCTTTTTCCGCCGGCTTCATGCGCCCGTGGATCAGCCCGACATTCAGCCCGCCCAGCGCCGCAGATAAATCTTCGAAGGTGGTTTCGGCGGCCTGGCAGGTCAGCTCTTCGGATTCCTCGATCAGGGTGCACACCCAATAGGCCTGCCGCCCTTCGTTACAGGCCAGGCGTACCCGCTCGACCACTTCCAGGCGGCGGCTATCGGCGATCACCAGGGTATTGACCGGGGTGCGCCCGGGCGGCAGTTCGTCGAGGATCGAGGTGTCGAGGTCGGCGTAGGCGCTCATCGCCAGGGTTCGGGGGATCGGGGTGGCGGTCATGATCAGCTGGTGCGGGCACATGCGCCCGCCGATACCTTTCTGCCGCAGGGCCAGGCGCTGCTGCACGCCGAAGCGGTGCTGTTCGTCGATAATCACCAGCGCGAGTTTTGGGAATTGCACTTCATCCTGAAACAGCGCGTGGGTGCCGACCACCATGGGCGCGCCCGCGGCGATCTGTTCCAGGGCGCTGGCGCGGGCCTTGCCCTTGAGCTTGCCGGCCAGCCAGGCGACTTCGATGCCCAGCGGCGCGAGCCATTTGCTGAAGGTGACGAAGTGTTGCTCGGCGAGGATCTCGGTGGGGGCCATTAGCGCCACCTGGTAACCGGCCTCCAGGGCCTGCAGCGCGGCAAAAGCCGCGACCACCGTCTTGCCCGCGCCGACATCGCCCTGTACCAGGCGCAGCATGGGCTCGTCCTGGCTGAGATCGTAGGCGATCTCAGCGCCGACCCGCTGCTGCGCGCCGGTGGGGGCGAAGCCCAGGTTGGCCAGGTAGTGCTGCGGCAGGATTTTCGCCAGGGGCAGGGCGGGGGCCTGCTGCGCGCGGACGCTTTCACGCAGGCGTTGCAGGGACAGTTGGTGAGTCAGCAGCTCCTCGAAGGCCAGGCGGTGCTGGGCCCAGTGGCGGCCTTCGGCGAGCTCTTCCAGATCGGCATCCGGCGGTGGCCGGTGCAGGTAACGGATGGCCTGATCGAGCGGGCTGAGCTGGTAATCGTCGGCCAGTTCGCGCGGTAGCCAATCCGGCAGGCTGTGTGGGCCGAGGCGGGCCAGGGCCTGTTCGCTCAAGGCGCGCAGGCGCTGCTGGGTCAGGCCTTCGGTGGTCGGGTAGATGGGGGTCAGGGTCTGTTCCACGGCAATCGGCTCGCTGCCCGACAGCGCGCGGTATTCCGGGTGGTAGATCTCCAGCCCCGACGAGCCGGGGCGCACCTCGCCATAGCAGCGCACCTGAGTGCCGCGCTTGAGGCCTTCCTTCTGCGCCTGGCTGAAGTGGTAGAAGCGCAAGGAGAGGGTGCCGCTGCCGTCCTGCAGGCGCACCAATAAGCTACGTCGCCTGCCCATCACCACATCCGCGCCGCAGACCACCCCTTCGACCACGGCATCCTGACCCGGGCGCAACGCGCCGATCGGCACGATGCGGGTGCGGTCCTGGTAGCGCAGCGGCAGGTGGAACAGCACGTCCTGCAGGGTTTCCAGGCCGACCTTGGCGAGCTTTTCGGCCAGGGCCGCGCCCACGCCTTTCAGCGCGGTCACCGATACCGTGGCCAGCTCGCTCATGCCCGGTCTCAGGCCTTCTGAGCCGGCGGGCGGGCCACCGAGCACAGGCGGATCGAGTCGGTCAGCACTTCGATGGCGTTAGGCCGCGGGAAGCTGGCGCGCCAGGCGATGGCCACGGTGCGGAACGGCGCGGGAGGGCTGAGTGGGCGCACTTCGATCACGCCGGGGGCGTAGTGGTGGCTGTCCACCGCGGAGAACGGCAGGATCGAGATGCCGAGGCCGGAGGCGACCATATGGCGGATGGTTTCCAGGGAGCTGGATTCCACCGTGGTGTGCTTGGCGCTGTCTTCGCCGCCTTTGCGCAGGCTGGGGCAGGCTTCCAGTACCTGATCGCGGAAGCAGTGACCTTCACCGAGCAGCAGCAGGCTCTTGTCATTGAGCAGCGCGCTGTCGATGGTTTTCAGCTCTGCCCAGGGATGGCCGGCGGGCAGTAGGGCGTAGAAGGATTCGTCGTAGAGCGGCTTGGTCAACACATCGGCTTCCTGGAACGGCAGGGCGATGATGATGGCGTCCAGCTCGCCGTTGCGCAGCTTGTCGCGTAGCACGTGGGTGAAGTTTTCCTCGATATACAGCGGCATATCCGGGGCAACCCGGTGCAGCTGCGGGATCAGGTGAGGGAACAGGTAAGGCCCGACCGTATAGATGGCCCCGATCTTCAGCGGCGCGGCCATCTGGTTCTTGCCGACCTGGGCCAGCTCGCGGATGCTCTGGGCCTGCTCCAGCACCTTCTGCGCCTGGGTGACGATGCCCTCGCCGACCGGGGTCAGGCGTACCGCGCTCTTGCTGCGCTCGAAGATCAGCACGCCGAGCTCGTCCTCAAGCTTCTTCACCCCCACGGACAGGGTCGGCTGGCTGACATGGCAGCGCTCGGCGGCGCGGCCGAAGTGTTGTTCCTGGGCCAGGGTGACGATGTAGCGCAGTTCGGTGAGGGTCATAGTGTTTATCCATTAAATTGCGCCTAAGCATAGCCTTTGCAATGCAATCAACCAACCGGGCTAAACTGCCCGCCTGCAAATACAGGGAGAAGCCCATGGCGGGTTCAGCGAGTCTTTTGATTGCCGGCTGCGGCGACGTCGGCACCCGCCTGGGCATGCGCCTGGCTGCGGCGGGTTGGACTGTGCATGGCCTGCGCCGCTCGGTTGCGCAGTTGCCCGCGCAGATTCTGGCGGTGGCCGGGGATCTGCAGGCGGATGCCTGTCCGCCGGCCTGGCCAGCGGGCCAGCTGGATTACCTGGTGTACTGCGTGGCGGCCACCGAGCATGACCAAGCCGGTTACCGCGCCGCCTATGTCGACGGCCTGCGCCGAGTGCTGGGCTGGCTGGCCGAGCATGGGCAGCGGCCCAAGCGCCTGCTGTTTGTCTCCAGCAGCAGCGTTTATGGCCAGCAGGGCGGCGAGTGGGTCGACGAGGCTTCACCGGCCGAGGCCGAGGGCTATTCCGGGTGCATCATGCGCGAGGCCGAACAGCTGGCGCTGGGCAGCGGCTTGCCAGCCAGCCTGGTGCGCCTGACCGGGATCTACGGGCCGGGGCGGCAGTGGCTGCTCAATCAGGTGCGCCAGGGCTATCGGGTGGCCACCGAGCCGCCGCTCTACGGCAATCGCATCCATGTCGACGATGCGGCTGGCCTGCTGGCCTACCTGCTGCAAGCCGATGCCCGTGGGGTAACGCTGGAGGACTGCTACCTCGGCGTCGACGATGTGCCCGCGCCGCTGCATGAAGTAGTGGCCTGGCTGCGCGAGCAGCTCGGGGTCAGCCACTGGGCGGAGCAGGCGACGGTGCGCCGCGCTGGCAGCAAGCGCTGCAGCAACGCCCGGGCTCGGGCGCTGGGTTGGGCACCGCAGTACCCCAGTTACCGCGAAGGCTATAGCGCGATCCTGGCGGAGCGCTGAGGTGGACGCCAATCGGCTGCTGGCCCGCGCTTGGCTACCGGGGGTGGAGCTGTTCCATGCCGATTTTTCCGGTCAGGCGTTTGCGCGCCACAGCCACGATGCCTTTGCCATCGGGGCCATCCTGCAGGGCGTTGGCGGCTACCAGTGCCGGGGTGCACGGCATGCCTTGCCGGCCGGCACCCTGTCGCTGATGAATCCGCAGGAGGCCCATAACGGCTATGCCGAGTCCGAGCGCCTGGTGTATCGCATGCTCTATGTCGAAGAGGGTCGTCTGCCGCATCTGCTGGGGCGCAAGCGCCTGCCGCGGGGTTTTGCCGAGTTGAACCCGCTGGACGATGGCGCGGTAGCCCTGGGCCTGGCCCGCCTGGCGGCGGCGTTCGAGCAGGCGGATGTACTGGCTCTGGAAAGCGAACTGCTGGTGCTGTTGGAGCGGGTGTTCCTCCGTCATGGCGGATTGCCGGCGGCCCAGGCTGCGCGACGCGATGGTGGGGTGATCCTGGCCCTGCGCGACTATCTGGAGGCGCACTATGCCGAGGCCGTCAGCCTGGAACAGTTGGGCCAGCAGCTACAGCGTCATCCACGCCATCTGATCGAGGCGTTTCGCCGGGTCTACGGCGTACCGCCGCATACCTATCTGCTGCAGCGCCGGGTCCGCGAGGCCAAGCGCCGCTTGCTTGCGGGCGAGGCGGTAGTGGCGGTGGCGCTGGACCTGGGCTTTTACGATCAGGCGCATTTCTCCACGACGTTCAAGCGCTTTACCGGGGTCAGCCCCGGGTTGTTTCGCCGCTCGGCCGCCTGAGAGGCTGTGAAAAAACTCCCACCTACTGCGACCGCCCCCCGGACGCCCGCTGCTGACGTTGCGCTACGTGAAAAACAGGGTCATTTAGCTCACTAAACTCCCCTGCTTTTCACGTAGAGCGCCTTGCCGCGAACGTCTGGAGACGGTCTCGCTACGGCGCTCGATATTTTCACAACCTCTGAGTTTCTTCCAAGACCGGCTCCGCTCGCCCGTTGAAACTGGCTCCCGTTCAATTCGGGAGTCGTTTATGTTCGCCTTGTTTGTGCTGGTCGCCAGCACCCATTTCGCTGCCCTGCTGTCGCCGGGGCCGGACTTCTTTCTGCTGATCCGCGCCGCGCTGCTCAAGGGCCGGCAGCAGGCCGATGGCTGCGCCGCAGGGATCGCCCTGGCCAATCTGCTGAGCATGTTGCTGGTGCTGCTGGCCCTCGGCCTGTTGCCGGCCCAGGGTGGCTGGCTATGGCCTGCTTTGCAGGTCGCGGGTGGGGCCTATTTCATCTGGCTCGGTGGTCAGGCGCTGTGCTCGAGGCGGCGGCTGGAGCTGACCGCGATCGCACCGCAGGCGTGCACGGGAACCTGGGTGGACGGTCTGCGCGAGGGGCTGCTGGCCAGCTGCTTGAATCCCAAATTGCCGATTTTCTACGCTGGCTTGTTCGGCGTGCTGCGCGAGGCGGCGATGCCCGCCTGGGGGATGCTGCTGAGCATGCTGTGGATGACGCTGGTGGTGCTGATCTGGGACCTGGCCCTGGTGCGGCTGCTCGGGCAAGCGCGCTGGCGCAGCTGGTTGCAGCGGCGCGTGGTCTGGTTGGACCGGCTGTGCGGCGGGTTGCTGCTGGTGCTGGGGGTGTGGCTGGTATGCGCTTAACGCCGCTGCAGCCGCCAGTGCAGCGGGCCTTTGTGGTAGTCGGGCATTTCGTCGATGGCCGCGCGGTTGAGCGCCGGGAAGATGCGCAGCTGGTCGCCTTCGCGTTCGAACAGCCAGCTCTGTCCCTGTTCGCCCAGTTGCAGCCAGATGCTGTCGGCTTCGCCGCTCATGGCGGCGCAATCGCCGGCCAGGCACAGGGCGTAGCGATCGGCCCCAGGCAGGCCTTCGAGCTTGCCGTCGGCGGCGAACAGCACCAGGCCGCCTTCGCCCAGGCCCTGTTTGATGACCCAGGTGCCGCCCAGATAGGCCTGATACAGGGCCTGTTCGAAACGGCTGCCGGGCGCGGCGTAACCGCTGTCGGCCGGGTTGGCGCGGACAAAGCGCTGTTGCGGCCAGGTGTCGCTGGCGGCCTGCACCAGCTCGCTGCGGTCGAGGCTGAGCCACTCCTGGTGATCGCCATGGAAGTGCACGCGGAAACCGCCATCGGGTTCGTGGCTCAGCCGGCCCTCGCCACGTTCGAAACCATTGCTGAAGCTGGCTTGCTGGCGCTGGCTGTCGACTTGCCATTCCAGGTTGGGGCCATAGGCGAGCAGGGCTTCGCGCAGCTCGCCGCCGGCCGCCGCGGCGTCGATGGCCGCCTGGTTGATCCAGATACCGCTAGGGTCTTGCGTCTGGCTGGCACAGCCGCTGAGTAACAAGGTGGCGAGTAGCAGGCTGGGCAGGCAACGCATGGGACGTCCTTGGAAAGAGGCGGCGGGGTGGGCAAACCCCGCCGGAGGGGCTTACTCGAGTACCAGAATCGCGTCCATTTCCACTTGGGCACCCTTCGGCAGTGCTGCTACGCCGATGGCGGCGCGGGCCGGGTAGGGTTGCTGGAAGTAGCGGCCCATGACTTCGTTGACGGTGGCGAAATGCGACAGGTCGGTGAGGAAGATGTTCAGCTTGACCACGTCCTTGAACGAGCCACCAGCGGCTTCCATGACCGCCTTGAGGTTCTCGAATACCTGCACGGTCTGGGCTTCGAAGCCTTCCACCAGCTCCATGGTGGTGGGGTCCAGCGGAATCTGCCCGGACATATAGACGGTGTTGCCGGCCTTGATCGCCTGGGAATAAGTGCCGATGGCGGCCGGGGCCTTGTCGGAATTGATAACGCTTCTGCTCATGGAAAAACTCCTTGGAAAGAAGCAGCTTCAAGCCAGGCTCAAGCTGCAGGTAAAGGCGGATGCAGGCTACAGATTGCGAGCTGCAGGCTCAAGGACAGGCTTTTGCTAGGCCTTGACCCGGTTGATATGAATCACGCCCTTGAGCGCGCGCAGCTTCCTGATCACGCGGGCCAGGTGGACGCGGTCATGCACGCTGACGATCAGCAGGACCACGCTGATGCGGCCGTCGCGCTCGTCCATGCTGATTTTCTCGATATTGCCGTCGGCGGCGTTGACGCTGCCGGCCAGCAGGGCGATCAGGCCGCGCTGGTGTTCCAGTTCGATGCGCAGTTCGACGTTGAACTCGCCGACCACGTCCTTGGCCCAGGACAGCTGGATGCACTTCTCCGGGTTATGCCGGATTTCGCCGATATTTCTGCAGGTGTCCAGGTGCACCACCATGCCCTTGCCGGCAGACAGATGGCCGACGATGGGGTCGCCCGGAATCGGCGTGCAGCATTTCGCGTAGCTCAGCACCAGGCCTTCGGTGCCGCGGATCGCCAGCGGGCCTTCGGCGCTCTGCAGGGTTTCGCCGCCTTCGCTGAGCAAGCGACGCGCCACCACGTAGGCCATGCGGTTGCCCAGGCCGATATCTTCCAGCAGGTCTTCGATCACCTCCAGGCGATACTCGTCGAGCACGGCCTTGACGCGTTCCGGCGCGAGTTTCTCGACCCGGCTGTTGAAGCCGGCCAGCACCTTGTTCAGCAGGCGTTCGCCGAGGCTGATCGACTCGGAGCGGCGTTGCAGCTTGAGGGCGTGGCGAATATGGGTGCGCGCCTTGCCGGTGACCACGAAATTGAGCCAGGCTGGGTTCGGCCGCGCGCCGGGAGCGCTGACGATTTCCACCGTGGCCCCGCTCTGCAGCGGCTCGGACAGTGGTGCCAGGCGGCGATTGATGCGGCAGGCGATGCAGGTGTTGCCGACATCGGTATGCACGGCGTAGGCGAAGTCCACCGCGGTCGAGCCCTTGGGCAGCTCCATGATTCGCCCCTTGGGGGTGAATACATAGACCTCGTCGGGGAACAGGTCGATCTTTACGCTTTCGATAAATTCCAGCGAGTTGCCGGCGCGCTGCTGCATCTCCAGCACGCCCTTGACCCACTGCCGCGCGCGGGCGTGGCTGCCCTTGGGCTGGTCTTCCTCGTTGGATTTGTACAGCCAGTGGGCGGCGATGCCGTTGTTGGCCAGCTCTTCCATCTCGCGGGTACGGATCTGGATCTCGATCGGCACGCCGTGCATGCCGAACAGGGTGGTGTGCAGCGACTGGTAGCCGTTGGCCTTGGGGATCGCGATGTAGTCCTTGAAGCGGCCTGGCAGCGGCTTGTACAGATTGTGCACGGCACCGAGCACGCGGTAGCAGGTGTCGACCTTGTCGACGATGATGCGGAAGGCGTAGACGTCCATGATCTCGTTGAAGGCTCGACGCTTGCCGCGCATCTTCTGGTAGATGCCGTACAGGTGCTTCTCGCGGCCCACCACCTCGCCTTCCATGCCCTCGCGGGCCAGGCAGTGGCTGATCGATTCCTCGATCTTGTTGACGATTTCCTTGCGATTGCCCCGGGCCCGGCGCACGGCGGCGCGGATGCGCTCGGAGCGCATCGGGTGCATGGCCTTGAAACCCAGGTCCTCGAACTCGATGCGCATGCTGTGCATGCCCAGGCGGTTGGCGATGGGGGCGTAGATTTCCAGGGTTTCCTTGGCGATGCGCCGGCGTTTCTCGCCGGATAGCACTTCCAGGGTGCGCATGTTGTGCAGGCGGTCGGCCAGCTTGACCAGGATCACGCGGATATCGCGGGCCATGGCCATGGCCATCTTCTGGAAGTTCTCGGCCTGGGCCTCGGCCTTGGTCTCGAAGTTCATCTGGGTCAGCTTGCTGACCCCATCGACCAGTTCCGCCACGGATTCGCCGAACTGGGCGTCCAGGGCTTCCTTGGCGATGCCGGTGTCTTCGATTACGTCATGCAGCATGGCGGCCATCAGGCTCTGATGGTCCATGTGCATATCAGCCAGGATGCTCGCCACCGCCAGGGGATGGGTGACGTAGGCTTCGCCGCTGCGCCGGCGCTGGCCGTCGTGGGCCTGCTCGGCGTAGAAATAGGCGCGACGCACCAGGTTGACCTGGTCGTCGTCGAGGTAGGTCGAAAGTCTGTCGGCGAGGGCGTCTATGCTCGGCATGGGCGTTCCCCTTGCCGATTCAGATGACCCTGCGCCTGACGACGTCGACCCGGCATAGGCTTACAGAGGCTCGTTGGCCTCTTCCTCGAATGCGGCAAACAGCGGTTCTTCTTCGACAATCTCGTCCTGAGCGATGACGTCATAGCTCATCAGGCCAGCAGCGATTTCGCGCAGGGCGACCACGGTAGGCTTGTCGTTTTCCCAGGCGAGCTTCGGCTCTTTGCCGCCGGTGGCCAGCTGGCGCGAACGCTTGGTGGCGAGCATGACCAGCTCAAAGCGGTTATCAACGTGATCCAGGCAATCTTCGACGGTAACGCGGGCCATGGTGTTCCTCGTAGCAAATGCGTAATAAAGCGGGCCCAAATGGGCGGGCGGACTGGATAGTCTAGTTAAGCCCGTGGTACGGCCGCAAGCTTTAAGCTACAAGCGGCAAGAAATACCCCGGTTGCGAACGTGCCGCATACCGCGTTAAACCAGCAATTCGCTGAGCAAACCACTGTGGCGCTGCTGTTGCGGTCCCTGCAGCAGTTGGTTGGCGCGGAAAATGGATTTCAGGTCGCTGAGCGCATGGGCGAAGTCGTCGTTGATCAGCAGGTAGTCGTATTCGACGTAGTGACTCATCTCGCTGACCGCCTCACGCATGCGCCGTTCGATGATCTCGCCGCTGTCCTGGCCACGGTTGGTCAGGCGATGGCGCAGGGCCTCCTGGGTCGGCGGCAGGATAAAAATCGACTTGGCCTCGGGCATCAGCCGGCGCACCTGTTGCGCGCCCTGCCAGTCGATTTCCAGAATCAGGTCGTAGCCTTCGGCCAGGGTCTGCTTGACCCACTCCTGGGAGGTGCCATAGAGGTTGCCGAACACCTCGGCATGCTCGAGAAACTCGGTGTTGTCGAGCATGGCATGGAACTGTTCGCGGCTGACGAAGTGGTAGTTGACCCCTTCCACCTCGCCCGGGCGCATGGCCCGGGTGGTGTGCGACACCGAGACGCGAATCTGCGCTTCGCTGTCGATCAGTGCTTTGACCAGGCTGGTCTTGCCCGCGCCGGAGGGGGCGGAAACGATATAGAGGGTGCCGGTGGTAATGGCCATAAATGTGTCCCGGGGCTGTCTTTCTATTCTTTCAGGTCTTAACGCGTAGGCAGTAGCGTTATTCGATGTTCTGTACTTGTTCGCGCATTTGCTCGATCAGCACTTTCAGATTGACTGCCGCCTGGGTGCTGCGGGTGTCGAAGGCTTTGGAACCCAGGGTATTGGCTTCGCGGTTGAGCTCCTGCATCAGGAAGTCCAGGCGTCGGCCGGCCGCGCCGCCGCTTTTCAGCACGCGGCGTACTTCGCTGACATGGGTGACCAGGCGATCGAGCTCTTCGGCGACGTCGCTTTTCTGCGCGAGCATCACCAGCTCCTGCTCCAGGCGCTGCGGGTCGAGCTCGGCCTGCATCTCGGCGCAGCGGTCGAGGATCTTCTGCCGTTGGCCGGCGAGCATCTGCGGCACCAGTTCGCGCAGGGCGACGACCTCGGTGGCGATGGCGTCCAGGCGTTCGTTAAGCAGCTTGGCCAGCTCGGCACCTTCGCGCGAACGGCCAATTTTCAGTTCATCCAGCGCCTGCGTGAAGAGGCTCAGGGCGGCCTTGTTGAGGGCTTGCGGGTCAGCGGCATCGGCCACCAGCACGCCGGGCCAGCCTAGCACTTCCAGGGGGTTGAGCGGGGCGGGCTGCTGGATCAGGTCGGCCACGCTCTGCGCCGCCGCCACCAGTTGCGCGGCGCGGGTCAGGTCGACCTGCAGGGTCTTGCCGGTGCTGTCTTCGGTAAAGCGCAGGGTGCATTCGACTTTGCCGCGCGACAGACCGCTGCGCAGCGCTTCGCGCACTGCGCCTTCGAGGTCGCGAAAGGCTTCCGGCAGGCGCAGGTGGGGTTCCAGGTAGCGGTGATTGACCGAACGCAGCTCCCAGCTCAGGGTGCCATTGGTGCCGGCCTGTTCGGCGCGGGCGAAGGCAGTCATGCTGTGGATCATGGGGCAAACCTCGCGGAAACGTCGTAACTCAAGGCGCAGGATTGTAGCGCAGTGCGTCGGTCGCTCCCAATTCGGCATACCGCCGCAGGCTTAGGGCCCTATAATGCCGGGCAGATTTTTTATTAAGAGCAGGTATTCCCAGATGAAACGTCCCAGTGGCCGCGCCGCCGATCAGTTGCGCTCGATTCGCATCACCCGCAACTACACCAAGCATGCCGAGGGTTCGGTGCTGGTGGAATTTGGCGATACCAAAGTGATTTGCACGGTCAGCGTCGAGTCGGGTGTGCCGCGCTTCCTCAAGGGCCAGGGTCAGGGCTGGTTGACCGCCGAGTACGGCATGCTGCCGCGCGCCACCGGTGACCGTAACCAGCGTGAAGCCAGCCGCGGCAAGCAGGGCGGTCGTACCCTGGAAATCCAGCGTCTGATCGGCCGTTCGCTGCGCGCCGCTCTGGATATGAGCAAGCTGGGCGAGAACACCCTGTATGTCGATTGCGACGTGATTCAGGCCGATGGCGGTACCCGTACCGCGTCCATCACCGGTGCCATGGTGGCCCTGGTCGATACGCTGAAAGTGATCAAGAAACGTGGCGGCCTGAAAGGCGGCGACCCGCTCAAGCAGATGATTGCCGCGGTATCGGTGGGCATGTACCAGGGCGAGCCGGTGCTGGATCTGGATTATTTGGAAGATTCGGCGGCAGAAACCGACCTCAACGTGGTGATGACCAGTGCCGGCGGCTTTATCGAAGTGCAGGGCACGGCCGAGGGCGCGCCCTTCCAGCCGGCCGAGCTGAATGCCATGCTGGCATTGGCGCAGAAAGGCATGACCGAGCTGTTCGAGTTGCAGCAGGCGGCCTTGGCCGACTGATTACCCGCAACGCCTCTATATGCAACGTCAAGGAGAAGCACCATGAGCGACGAATCCCCAGTGCCGCAGCCGGCACCCAGTCAGGAAGCCCGGCAATGGGCAATGTTCTGTCACTTCGCGGCCTTTTTCGGGCTGGTGTTTCCCTTTGGCAATCTGCTTGGGCCGCTGATTGTCTGGCAGATCAAGAAGGACCTCGACCCCTTTGTCGATCAGCAGGGTAAGGAAGCCCTGAATTTCCAGATCAGCGTGTCGTTGGCGATGGTGCTGTGCTTCCTGCTGATGGTGGTGATTATCGGCTTCCCGCTGCTGGTGCTGGTCGGGGTTGCCGCGCTGGTGCTGACCATCATTGCCGGGATCAAGGCCAATGAAGGCCAGGCCTATCGCTATCCCTTCGCCTGGCGTCTGGTGAAATAGAGGCAGGCAGACAACAAAAAGCCGGCATCGCGCCGGCTTTTTGTTGTCTGTCGATCAGACGCTGAGAATCCAGTCGTAATCGACGATCAGTGGCGCATGCTGGGAGAACCGCGGCTGGCGCGGCAGGCGTGCGCTGCGCACGCTGCGGCGCATGCCGGGGGTCAGCAGTTGGTAGTCGTAGCGCGAGCCGAGGTTGAGCAGTTCAGCCTGCTCGCTGTCCGGCCACCAGCTGAACTGCTCGCCTTCGCGGCTGACTTCGCGCAGGGCGTCGACATAGCCCATGGTGCCGATCACTTCATCCATCCAGGCCCGTTCGGGTGCGAGAAAGCCCGGCGATTGCTGGCAGTCGCGCCAGTTCTTCACGTCGAGTTTCTGGTGCGCCACGTAGAGTGAGCCGCAGTAGATGTATTCGCGGCGCTTGCGGCGCTGCTTGTCCAAATAATGGGTGAAGTCGTCCATAAACTTGAACTTCTGGTTCAAGCTTTCATCGCCGTTCTGCCCCGATGGCAGTAACAGGGTGGCGATACTTACCTTGTCGAAATCGGCCTGCAGGTAGCGCCCGTAGCGATCGGCCATTTCAAAGCCGAGGCCGCTGATTACCGCCTTGGGTTGCAACCGCGAATAGAGTGCCACGCCACCTTGGCTCGGCACTTCAGCATCGCAGGCATAGAGGAAATAGCCATCCAGTTGGAGGGCTTGGTCGTCCAGTTCAAAGGCGGAGGCGCGGGTGTCCTGCAGACAGATGACGTCGGCATTCTGTGCTTGCAGCCAGCTGAGCAAACCGCGCTCGACTGCAGCATGAATACCATTCACGTTCACACTGATGATCCGCATAAATGGCCCCCAAAATCACGTGCGTGTATGATACCCGAGCTCACCTCTATTAGCTAAATTCCTAGCAGATCCGTGTTGTCCGGGGCTTTTTCATGCAAGCGTACCAGCGCGATTTCATCCGTTTTGCCATCGAGCGTGGGGTCCTGCGCTTCGGTCAGTTCACCCTGAAATCCGGGCGGATCAGCCCGTATTTCTTCAATGCCGGGTTGTTCGACAGTGGTTCGGCCCTGGCTCAGCTTGGGCGTTTCTATGCTGCTGCGGTGGTAGACAGTGGAATCGCCTTCGACGTTCTGTTCGGCCCAGCCTATAAGGGCATTCCGCTGGCGGCGACCACTGCGGTGGCCTTGGCCGAGCATCATCAGCGCGATTTGCCCTGGTGTTTCAACCGCAAGGAAGCCAAGGATCATGGCGAAGGCGGCACCCTGGTGGGGGCCCCGTTGGCCGGTCGGGTGCTGATCGTTGACGATGTGATCACCGCTGGTACGGCCATTCGCGAGGTGATGCAGATCATTCAGGCCCAGGGCGCGCAGGCCGCCGGCGTGCTGATCGCGCTGAACCGCCAGGAGCGCGGCAAGGGCGAGCTGTCGGCGATTCAGGAAGTCGAGCGCGATTACGGCATGCCGGTGGTGAGCATTGTGTCACTGCAGCAGGTGTTGGAATATCTGGCTGACGACGCCGAACTCAAGCAGTATTTGCCTGCGGTAGAGGCTTACCGCGCCGAATACGGCATCTGATTTCTTGAAGTGAGGACCTGCATCGATGGGCACAACCAGGCTGATTCGCTGTTCGCTGTTGTTGGGCCTGCTGCTACCGGCTGTGGCGAGTGCGGTCGAGCTGTACCGTTATATCGACGAACGCGGTACCACGGTACTCAGTCGCCAGGGCGTACCGCCTGAGCATATCGCCCGCGGTTATGAGGTGCTCAACGAGCAGGGCCGGGTAATCCGGGTGATTCCCCCAGCCCCCACTGCCGAGGAACTGCGGCGGATGCAGCAGGAGAAGGCGCGGGCGCTTTCCGATGTGCAGCTGCTGCGTCTCTACAGCACCCCGGAAGACGTCGAACGGGCCCGGCAGCGCAAGCTCGCCGAACTCGATGGTTTGATTGGTGTAGCGCGGGGCAATTTGCAGTCGGTGCGTACTCAGCAGGGCAATCTGCAGAGCCAGGCCGCCGAGCATGAGCGTGCCGGCCGCGAAGTGCCTGCCCATCTGTTGGCGCAGATCGATAACCAGATTGCCGAGCAGACGCGTCTGAAAAGCGATATCGAACACTATCGGGCGCTGCGTGAGCAGTCGAATGCCAATTTCGACGCCGACCTCGATCGACTCAAGCAGCTGACCGAGCGCTAGCGCGGTCCCGCTTCGGCCAGCTCAAGGGCTGCCCGAAGCGCTCTGCGATGGCCGTTTAGGGGCGCTTGCGGTTGCAGATCAGGGTGCCGACGCCGCTGTCGGTGAAGATTTCCAGCAGCACCGCATTGGGCACCCGGCCGTCGATGATATGGGCGCTGTTGACGCCACCCTGCACCGCTTCCAGGGCGCAGCGGATCTTCGGCAGCATGCCGCCGTAGATGGTGCCGTCGGCGATCAGGCCATCGACCTGCTCGGTGGTCAGGCCGGTGAGCACTTCACCCTGCTTGTCCATCAGGCCGGCGATATTGGTCAGCAGCATCAGCTTCTCAGCTTTCAGTGCCTCGGCCACCTTGCCGGCCACCAGGTCGGCGTTGATGTTGTAGGACTCGCCGTTCTGGCCGACGCCGATGGGCGCGATAACTGGGATAAAGTCGCCCTTGACCAGCATGTTGAGCAGGTCGGTATTGACCCCGGTGACTTCGCCGACATGGCCGATGTCGATGATTTCTGGCTGGGTCATCTCCGGGGTCTTGCGGCTGACCTGGAGCTTCTTGGCGCGGATCAGTTGGGCATCCTTGCCAGTCAGGCCGATGGCGCTGCCGCCATGCTGGTTGATCAGGTTGACGATGCTCTTGTTGACCTGGCCGCCGAGGACCATTTCCACCACGTCCATGGTGGCGGTGTCGGTGACGCGCATGCCGTCGATAAAATGGCTCTCGATGGACAGGCGCTTGAGCAGGTCACCGATCTGCGGGCCGCCGCCGTGGACGACTACCGGGTTGATGCCCACCGCTTTCATCAGCACGATGTCGCGCGCGAAGCCTTGCTTGAGCTCTTCGCTTTCCATGGCGTTGCCGCCGTATTTGATCACCAGGGTCTTGCCGACAAACCGGCGGATATACGGCAGCGCTTCGGACAGTACCTTGGCGACGTTGGTGGCGGCATCACGTTCGAGGGTCATGCAGGGCTCCAGTGGGTAAGCGGTATTAATCAAAAAGGCAGATCCAGTTCGGGTATGACGCTGTAGAGCTGGGCGCGGAACACTTCCTTGATGCGATCGAGTTCACCTTGGGTTTCCGCTTCGAAGCGCAGCACCAGCACCGGCGTGGTATTGGAGGCGCGCACCAGGCCCCAGCCCTTGGGATAGTCGACCCGCACGCCGTCGAGGCTGGTGATATTGCCTTCGCCCCAGACCGCATCGCGTTGCAGGCGCTCGATAATGCTGAACTTGTTCTGCTCGGTGACCTGGATATTGATCTCCGGAGTGGAGATGTCGTTGGGGAAGGCCCCGAAGATCTGGTCGGCATCGCGCTTGTCCTGGCTGAGAATCTCCAGCAGGCGGGCGGCGGCGTAGACGCCGTCGTCGAAGCCGAACCAGCGCTCCTTGAAGAAGATATGCCCGCTCATCTCGCCGGCCAGCAGGGCACCGGTTTCCTTCATCTTCTTCTTGATCAGCGAGTGACCGGTTTTCCACATTACCGGGCGGCCGCCGTAGCCGCTGATCAGTGGGGTCAGGCGGCGCGTGCATTTGACGTCGAAGATGATGTCGGCCCCAGGGTTGCGCGACACCACATCCTTGGCGAACAGCATCAGCAGGCGATCCGGGTAGATCATGGCTCCGCTGTTGGTCACCACGCCGACACGGTCGCCGTCGCCATCGAAGGCCAGGCCCAGGTCGGCCTTCTCTTCCTTGACCTTGGCGATCAGGTCGACCAGGTTTTCCGGCTTGCCCGGATCCGGGTGGTGGTTGGGGAAGTTGCCGTCCACCTCGCAAAACAGCGGGATCACCTTGCAGCCCAGGGCTTCGATCAGTTGCGGGGCGATTACCCCGGCCGCACCGTTACCGCAGTCGACCACCACTTTCAGCGGGCGCGCCATGGCGATGTCATCGCGGATCTGCTGGAAGTAGCGCTGCAGCACATCGACCTGCTCGACCGAACCGACGCCGCTGGCCAGGTCGTTGGTGTCGATGCGTGTCTTCAGGGCCTGGATCTGCTCGTTGGCCAGGGTGTCGCCGGCGATAACGATCTTGAAACCGTTGTAGTCCGGCGGGTTGTGGCTGCCGGTGAGCATCACCGCGGACTTGCCGGCGAGAATATTGGCGGCGTAATAGACCACCGGGGTCGGCACCATGCCGACGTCGCTGACATTGCAGCCGCAGTCGAGCAGGCCCTGGATCAGCTGTTGCACCAGCTCCGGCCCGGACAGGCGGCCGTCGCGGCCCACGGCGATGTTCGGTTCGCCCTGGGCCAGGCTCTGCGAGCCAATGGCGCGGCCGATCCAGTAGGCGCTTTCCGCGGTCAGGCTGCTGCCGACCACGCCACGGATGTCATAGGCGCGGAAAATATCGGCGGGTAGGCTGGGGGCGGTTTGTTGAGTATTCATTGCAGGGGGTTGCTCCAGTCCCAGGAGATCCTGGTCTTCATCGAGAATATCGATATCGAGGATATCGGTGTCTTGAAACAGTGGATCAACCAGGCCGGCCGTTGCCGTTTGCTGCGTATCGGGTGTCGGGGCGGGCGCTTCCGCGGGTGGGCGCACGACAGTTTCATTGGCTCGGCGTGGCAGACGTGCCAGAGCATGGGCCAGGCTGTCGAGCGCTGGCAGGCTCAGGCTGAAAGCTTTGACTGCCTTGCCGGCCGAGAGTTCTTTGATCAGTTGGGCCAGCTGCATGACATCCTTGTGCAGGCGGCGTTGCAGGGTGCTGTGCAGCTGGTGCAGGCCCAGCAGGGAGCCGAGCAGGGCGATTAGGCCGATGACCACCAGTAGCAGCGGCGAGTAGGCCAGCTGTTGCAGTGCCGGGCCTGGAGTAAAGCCGAGCGTCCAGTTGGGGTTGCCGGTGGGGAACGCCTGGGCCTGGCCACTGGCCTGGCCAATACTGGCCAGCACCTGGGCGGCGGTATTGCTGAACTGCTGGCTTAGCTGCACCTGGCCGACATCCGCAGGCAGGGTGGGCAGGCTGTCCAGCAGCTGGTCGAGGTCAACCGCCAGGAGCAGGGTGCCCTGCAGCGGCTCGCCGTCCCTCAGGCGCAACGGCGCGGCGCTATAGACCAGCCAGCGCTGGCCGACCTTGTAGGCTTCGGGGGCGGGATCCTGGCCGCTTTCCACCCGGCGCAGCATATCCAGGGCGGCAAAGTTCATCGGTGCGCTGCGGGCCATGTCCTGCCGGGCCTGGCCGCGGGCATTGAGGTGGGCATCGACCACTCCGTGCCAATAGCCGAGGTTGCGTTCGGCGGCGCGCAGCTGGTTGCTGTCCTGGCTTTGCAGGGCCTCCAGCAGTTGTGGATTACGCGCGGCGCTGGCGGTGTTCGCGGCCAGTTGTTGCAGGGCCTTGTCCAGGGCTGAGGCCTGGCCGCTCCCCCAGGCCTGGCTGAGTTGTTGCTGCTGGCGTTGCTGGCTGCTGTCTAGTATGCCGAACCAGAGCAGGCCGCCGGCGACGAGCAGCCCGGCGAGTGCGGCCAGCAGGCCCGGCAGGATGGCATTGGCGGCCTGCTGCTGGGCGCTTGGCGCGGAGCTTGTGGCCGGGTGGCCTGGATCGGCGGAGGCGGCATCCTTGGCAGTGCGCTTGAAGAGTTTCATGCGGCGTCTCCTCGACAGTTCATCCTGCAATCAATAGGGGCCAATCAGTGGCTGCCGGAGTGGCCGAAGCCGCCTGCGCCACGCTGACTTTCATCGAACTGCTCCACCAGCTCGAAATGCGCCTGGACCACCGGCACCAGAATCAACTGGGCGATACGTTCACCGATAGCGATGGTGAAAGCGCTCTGGCCGCGGTTCCAGCAGGACACCATCAGCTCGCCCTGGTAGTCCGAGTCGATCAGGCCGACCAGGTTGCCGAGGACGATGCCATGTTTATGGCCCAGGCCCGAACGCGGCAGGATCATCGCCGCCAGGCCCGGGTCGCCGATATAGATCGACAGGCCAGTGGGGATCAGCACGGTCTGCCCGGGTTCCAGTACCAGCTCCTGCTTGAGCATGGCGCGCAGGTCGAGGCCGGCAGAGCCTGGCGTGGCGTATTGCGGCAGGGGGAATTCGTGGCCCAGGCGCGGGTCGAGGATCTTGGCTTGTAAGGCGTGCATGCGGGACTCGTTTTTGTATAGGTGGCTTCAGGTGCGGGGCAGACGTTCGGCGATAAAACCGATCAGCTGACGAGCGATTTTGCTCTTGCTGGTCTGGCCGAAGCTGTTCTGCTGCAGTTCGCGGTCGATGATGGTGATGGCGTTCTCCTCGCTGTTGAAACCGATGGTGGGGTTGGCCACGTCATTGGCGACGATCAGGTCGAGGTTCTTGTCCTTGAGCTTGCGCGAGGCGTACTCCAGCAGGTTCTCGGTTTCAGCGGCGAAGCCGACGCTGAAGGGGCGGTCGCTGCGTCCGGCCAGAGTGGCGAGAATATCCGGGTTACGCACCATTTGCAGGAGCAAACCGTCGCCGCTGCTGGGGTCTTTCTTCAATTTGTGCTGGGCAACTACTTCCGGGCGGTAATCGGCAACCGCGGCGGCGGCGATCAGCAGGTCGCAGGGCATGGCGGCCTCGCAGGCGGCGAGCATGTCGCGGGCACTGGTGACGTTGATGCGGTCGACCCGCTCGGGCGTCGGCAGGTGCACCGGGCCGCTGATCAGGGTGACCTTGGCACCGGCCTCGGCGGCCGCCTCGGCCAGGGCGAAGCCCATCTTGCCGGAGCTGTGGTTGGTGATATAGCGCACCGGGTCGATGTTTTCCTGGGTGGGGCCGGCGGTGATCAGCACATGCTTGCCGGTCAGGGCCTGGCCCTGGAAGCAGTCGGCGGCGCATTGCGCCAGTTGCTCGGCTTCGAGCATGCGGCCCAGGCCGACATCGCCGCAGGCCTGGCTGCCGGCGGCCGGGCCGAACAGATGCAGGCCGCGCTGGCTGAGTAACTGGGCATTGGCCTGGGTCGCCGGGTCGCGCCACATGGCCTGGTTCATGGCCGGGGCCAGAGCTACGGGGGCGTCGGTGGCCAGCACCAGGGTGGTCAGCAGGTCGTCGGCTACGCCCTGAGCCAGGCGCGCCATCAGGTCGGCGGTGGCCGGGGCAATCAGCACCAGGTCGGCCCAGCGTGCCAGGTCGATATGGCCCATGGCGGCTTCGGCGGCAGGATCGAGCAGGTCCAGATGTACCGGATGGCCGGAGAGGGCTTGCAGGGTCAGCGGGGTGATAAATTCGCGGCCGGCCCGGGTCATGACCACGCGCACGTCGGCGTCCAGATCCTTGAGTCGGCGAACTAGCTCGGCACTCTTGTAGGCGGCAATGCCGCCGCCCACACCAACGATGATGCGTTTCCGATAAAGCCGCTGCATAGGCCTGCCTTTTATCAAAGATGGATATACACCGCGATGCCGGCACCTCCCCAGGCCAGGCACCGCGCAAAAGTTGGGCTACGATAGCACAGAGGCCGCACGGGAGTAGCGGTGTGCCTAGCCCTGCGGCCTTTGCCCGGAGGCTGGCGGGACGACCACAAGGAGGTGTTATGAGCATTCGCGATTGGCCCGCGGCAGAGCGCCCGCGGGAAAAATTACTGGCCCAGGGGGCCGTCAGCCTGACCGATGCCGAGTTGCTGGCGATCTTTCTGCGTACCGGCGTGGCCGGGCAGAGCGCGGTGGACCTGGCGCGCCACCTGCTCGGCGATTTTGGCGGGCTGCGTGCGTTGTTGCAGGCCGATTTGCCGTCCTTTAGTCAGCGTCTGGGGCTGGGCCCGGCCAAGTTCGCCCAGCTCCAGGCGGTGCTGGAAATGGCCCGCCGCCACCTGGCCGAGCAGTTGCGCCGCGATTCCGCCCTGGAAAGCCCGCAGGCGGTGCGTGATTACCTCAAGGCGCTGCTGCGCCACGAGCCCCACGAAGTTTTTGGCTGTTTGTTTCTTGATGCCAAGCATCGGGTGCTGGGTTTCGAGGCGCTATTTCATGGCTCCATCGACAGCGCCAGCGTCTACCCGCGCCAGGTGGTTAAACGAGCGCTTGCACATAACGCGGCGGCGCTAATTTTGACCCATAACCACCCCTCGGGCGTAGCCGAACCGAGCCAGGCGGATCGGGTGCTGACCCGCCGCCTGAAAGAAGCACTGGAACTGGTGGATGTGCGGGTACTCGACCACTTTATCGTCGGCGATGGTGAGCCGCTGTCGATGGCCGAGTACGGTTGGCTCTAAGGCACCAGTCGCACTTTGGAAAAGTCCTGGCGACCGAAGGGGCTGACCTGATAACCCTCGACCTGCTTGCGCATTAGCGCATAGGCGGTCGGGTGGGCCAGGGGCAGCCACAGCGCCTGCTGCTGGATGATCTGCTGCGCTTCCTTATACAGCTGGCTGCGTTGCGCCTGGTCGCTGGTGCTTTTGCCGTCGGCGATCAGTTTGTCCAGTCGCAGGTCGCAATAACGGGCGAAGTTCAGCCCGGATTCCAGCGAGGCGCAGGCGAACTGCGGGGTGAGGAAATTATCCGGATCGCCGTTGTCGCCCGCCCAGCCCATAAACAGCAGGTCGTGTTCGCCGGCCTTGGCGCGGCGAATCAGCTCGCCCCACTCGATCACGCGGATCTCGGCCTGGATGCCGACCTTGGCGAGGTCAGCCTGGAGTAACTGCGCGCCCAAACTCGGGTTGGGGTTGAGCAGGCTGCCGGTGGGGCGAGTCCAGATGGTGGTGCTGAAACCATCGGCCAGGCCGGCCTGTTTGAGCAGCCCCCGGGCTTTCTGCGGGTCGTGGGCGTAGCCGGGCAGTTCGCTGGCGTAGCTCCAGGTATTGGCTGGGTAGGGGCCGTTGGCGGCTTCGGCACTGTTTTCGAACACGGCCTTGAGGTAGCTGGCCTTGTCGAAAGCCAGGTTGATCGCCTGGCGCACGGCGGGCTGATCCAGCGGCGGGTGCTGGCTGTTGATGCCGACGAAAGCGGTCATAAAGGCAGCGGTATGTGCGCTCTGCAGATTGTTATCGCCGCTGATGGCCTGCACGTCCTGGGGCTTGGGCGAAAGGGCGATATGGCATTCGCCGCGGCGCAGCTTTTGCAGGCGCACATTGGCATCCGGGGTGATGGCGAACACCAGGTTGTCTACCCCAGGCTTCCCAGCGAAGTAGCTCGGGTGGGCGCTGTAGCGCACCTGGGCGTCCTTCTGGAAGCGCTTGAAGACAAACGGGCCGCTGCCGATGGGCTGGTTGTTAAGATTTTCCGGGGTGCCGGCCTGCATCAGCTGTTCGGCGTATTCGGCGGAATAAATAGAGGCGAAGCCCATGCTCAGGGTGGCGAGAAAGGTCGCATCCGGGCGGTTAAGGCTAAAGCGCAGGCTGTGTTCGCCGGTCTTGTCGATGCTTTTTATCAGGCTCGGCAGTTGCATCGACTGCGCATGTGGATAACCGCTCGGGGCAGTTTTGTGCCACGGATGCGCCGGATCGAGCATGCGCTGGAAGCTGAACAGCACGTCGTCGGCGTTCAGTGGGCGGCTGGGGCTGAAGTAGTCGGTTGTGTGGAAGGCGACATCTTCGCGCAAGACAAAGCTGTAGCTGAGACCATCCTCACTGACCTCCCAGCTCTGCGCCAGGCTCGGCAGCAGTTGGCCGCTGGCGGCGTCGAAGTCCACCAGGCGGTTCATCAGCACATCGGCGGAGGCGTTGGTGGTGGTCAGCGAGTTGTACTGCACCACGTCGAAGCCATCCGGGCTGGCCTCGGTGCAGACGTTGAGGGTGGCGGCCTGAACCAGCAGTGGGCTCAGCAGGCTGGCGAACAGCAGTGTTGGGGCGATACGGCGCATGGCAAACTCCTTCCTGGATGCGGTGCGCCCAACAGGGTGCGCCAGCAAAAGCCTTACCCTAGCAGCCTGTCGGGCTTAACGCTGCCCTACTGCGGAAATCCGGATGTGGCCATTTTTGCTGCTTTCCCTCGTTAAATAGCTAGCTATTCGCGGGGCGGCCCCCCGCCTCGTGAAATCAGCAAAACTGACTCAAACCGAAATGTCGGACCACGGCCTTTCCCTCGCTACGGGCGGTCAAATCCGACAGGCTGCTAGGCGATAAGCGCGTGCTCGAACAGCGCGGCCAGGCGACGAGCGGCAGATGCCTGTCCGGCCCGGCCCTGCTGGCGGCGCTGGGGAAATGGGCGGTACGACAGATTCAGACAAAGTGCGGTTGGCCTTGTTGCACCTTGGGCTTTCTGGTATAAAGCAGCGCTCTTTTGTAGGGGCCCGGTTCGTGCGCTTTGTTGTGCAGCTGGTAAGACCCTCGAGATACGCGGCGCCGAGCGCCAATGATATTGAGTTTATGCGGCCAACCCATGCCGGGTTGGGCATGTGGTTTTAGAGGGCTGAGGCATGTCGAGAGTCTGTCAAGTTACCGGTAAGGGTCCGGTAACTGGGAATAACATTTCCCACGCAAACAACAAAACCCGTCGTCGTTTCCTGCCGAACCTGCAGCATCATCGCTTCTGGGTCGAGTCTGAGAACCGTTTTGTGCGTCTGCGCGTTTCTGCCAAAGGCATGCGTTGCATCGACAAGCGTGGTATTGACGTCGTTCTGTCCGAGCTGCGTGCTCGTGGCGAAAAGGTTTAAGGAGTAAGTCATGCGCGAACTGATCCGTTTGATCTCGAGTGCCGGTACTGGTCATTTCTACACTACCGACAAAAACAAGCGCACCACTCCGGACAAAATCGAAATTAAAAAATTCGATCCGGTTGTGCGTAAGCACGTGATGTACAAGGAAGGCAAGATCAAGTAATTGATCGGGCTCCTTGCCGAAAAAGCCCGCCTTTATGGCGGGCTTTTTCTTGCCCGGGATTTACCTCGGGCGGCGTGTCGCGCCTACGGCTAGCGCCGGGTGCAGGCAGCCGGGCGTAAAAAAGCCCGCTCGGGGCGGGCTAAAGGGTGACACATGAGCGGGTTGTTCAGGCCTGGGCCTGCTCGAAGATCACGTAGACCTTGCGGCAGGGCTCCAGCACTTCCCAGGTGCCGGAAAAGCCGGCGGGGATCACGAAGCGGTCGCCAGCGCGCACGGTTCTGGCGTTGCCGTCCTGGTCACGCAGCACCGATACGCCGGCAAGGATTTCGCAGTACTCGTGTTCGCTGTAGTTGACCGTCCACTGGCCCACCGCGCCTTCCCAGATGCCCGCGTTGAATTGACCGCAGGGGCTGCCGTAGTGGTTGCGCACACTCTGCTCGGGGTCGCCCTTGAGCACTTTCTCTGCAGCCGGACGGTAATGTTCGGGTGTGGTAGTGGCGGTGGCGAAGTCGACAATCTTTTCGATGTTCATCAGCATGTCCGGTAGGGATTGAGCGCCTGTTATGGCCAGGCTTGTTGTCGATTGGGGTTACGATTTCGGCAGTCTATGTTTAATAAAGCACACATAACAAGGCTGATTTTCCAGTTTTTGTAAAAAATATTGGAAGTGTGCAGGCCTCTGGTTTAGTGTTGCCGGCAGGATTGGGTTGTGAGGCCCATGCAGAATTATTGACAGTGCCCGCGGCGAGGCTGCAGCACTTTTACCGTTAGAGGATGCCCGAATGACTAGCCTGACTCGTGCCGACTGGGAGCAGCGCGCCAACGACCTGAAGATCGAAGGCCGTGCCTTCGTTCATGGTGAATTCCGTCCGGCGCTGTCCGGGCAGACCTTCGATTGCATCAGCCCGGTCGACGGCCGTCTGCTCGGCCAGGTGGCCAGCTGTGACCTGGCCGACGCCGAGCTGGCCGTGGCAGACGCCCGCGCCACCTTCGAGTCCGGCGTTTGGTCGCGTATGGCTCCGGCCCAGCGCAAGCGCGTGATGATCCGTTTCGCCGACCTGCTGGATGCCCACGCCGAGGAACTGGCGCTGCTGGAAACCCTGGACATGGGCAAGCCGATCGGCGATGCCCTGGCGGTCGATGTACCGGCTGCCTCGCGCGCCATCCGCTGGAGCGGCGAGGCGGTGGACAAGATCTACGACGAAGTGGCGGCTACCCCCCACGACGAACTGGGTCTGGTCACCCGTGAGCCAGTAGGCGTGGTCGCGGCCATTGTGCCGTGGAACTTCCCGATGATCATGACCTGCTGGAAGCTCGGCCCGGCCCTGGCCACCGGCAACTCGGTGATCGTCAAACCCTCGGAAAAATCCCCGCTGACCGCCCTGCGCATGGCGCAGCTGGCGCTGGAGGCCGGCATCCCTGCGGGCGTGCTCAACGTGCTGCCGGGCTACGGCCACACTGTCGGCAAGGCCCTGGCCCTGCATATGGATGTCGACACCCTGGTGTTTACCGGCTCGACCAAAATCGCCAAGCAGCTGATGATTTACGCTGGCGAATCCAATATGAAGCGCGTGTGGCTGGAGGCGGGCGGCAAGAGCGCCAATATCGTCTTCGCCGACGCCCCGGACCTCAAGGCGGCGGCCGAGTCTGCAGCGGCGGCGATCTGCTTTAACCAGGGCGAGATGTGCACCGCCGGCTCGCGCCTGCTGGTGGAGCGTTCGATCAAGGATCAATTTATGCCCATGGTGCTGGAAGCCATGCAGGGCTGGAAAGCCGGTCACTCCCTGGACCCGGACACCAAGGTCGGCGCACTGGTTGATGCTGGCCATCTGAATGCGGTGCTCGGCTATATCGAAGCCGGCCATGCCGACCAGGCCAAGCTGCTCTGTGGTGGCAAGCGCACCCTGGAAGAAACCGGCGGCCAGTATGTCGAGCCGACCATCTTCGACGATGCCCATAACGCCATGCGTATCGCCCAGGAAGAGATCTTCGGCCCGGTGCTGACGGTTATTGCTTTCGACAGCACTGAGGAGGCGATCAAGATCGCCAACGACAGCATCTACGGCCTGGCGGCGGCGATCTGGACCAGCAACCTGTCCAAGGCGCACCTGGCGGCCAAGGCGCTGCGCGTCGGCAGTATGTGGGTCAACCAATATGACGGCGGCGACATGACCGCGCCGTTTGGCGGCTTCAAGCAGTCCGGCAACGGCCGCGACAAGTCGCTGCACGCCTTCGACAAGTACACCGAAATCAAGGCAACCTGGATCAAGCTGTAAGCAACCGGGATGGCTTGAACAGCATCCCCGCGGCTGCCGCCGCTTCGGCAGCCAGTAAGGTCGATCCTCCAAAGGATCGGCTCATAGAGCCAGACCCGCGGCCGGGTTCCCCAAGGAACCCGGCCGCCTTGCATTCGCGCGCCGGGCTTTGCGAGCGGTGCCTGAGGCACCCAAGGAATGGAGTTGAGCAGATGAAGTGGGCAACCTATTTCGCCGTCAGCGCGGCGGTGGTGATAGTCGGGCTGTCGCTGGGCGTGACCCTGCCGCTGGTGTCCTTTCGCCTCGAGGCCTGGGGTTATGGCCCCTTTGCCATCGGTGTGATGGCGGCGATGCCGGCGGTGGGGGTGTTGCTGGGGGCGCGCCTGACCGGGCATCTGGCCGGCTGGTTCGGCACGCCGCAGACGTTGCGCCTGTGCCTGCTGGCCAGCGCGGTGTCGGTGGGGCTGCTCAGCGTGATGCCGAGCTATCCGCTGTGGTTGCTGCTGCGCCTGCTGATCGGTATTTCCCTGACCGTGGTGTTTGTCCTCGGCGAAAGCTGGATCAACCAGCTGGTCGAGGACCGTCTGCGCGGCCGCCTGGTGGCCCTGTACGGCACCGGCTTCGCCCTTAGTCAGCTGTGCGGGCCGCTGCTGCTGACCCTGATAGGCACCGAGAGCGACCATGGCTTCTGGTTTTCCGCGGGTCTGCTGGTGGCGGGCTGTCTGCTGTTGCTGGGCCATGATGGCGCGCCCAAGGTCGATGCGCAGAGTGCTTCCGGGCGTGGCGTGCTGGTGTTCTGCCGAACCTCGCCGGCGATTGCCTGGGCAGTGGTGCTGTTTGCCGCCTTCGAGGCCATGGTCCTGACCCTGTTGCCGGTCTACCTGCTGCGCGAAGGTTTCGCCCAGCAACTGGCGTTGATCATGGTCAGCACTGTGGTGGTGGGCGATGCCGCCCTGCAGCTGCCCATCGGCTGGCTGGCTGACCGGGTGCCGCGGCAGACCCTGTTCCGCTGCTGCGGGGTGGTGCTGCTGGGCTCCAGTCTGAGCATTCCCGTGGTGCTGCATACGCCGCTGATCTGGCCGGTGCTGGTGCTGTTCGGGGCCAGTGCCGGTGGGCTCTACACCCTGTCGCTGATCCTGGTCGGCCAGCGCTATCGGGATGATGCCTTGGTGCGCGCCAATGCCCATATCGCCCTGCTCTGGGGTGCGGGTTGTCTGCTCGGGCCGCTGTCCACCGGTGCCGCCAGCCAGTGGGTCAGCGGCCATGCCCTACCGGTGCTGATGGCCCTGGGCGCGGCGTTCTTCGTCTGGCTGGCGTTTCGTCGCGGAGCCTTTAGCGAGGCGCTGCCCGCCAAGGCCTGAGCGCCGTTCGGCAGGGCTCCTGGCACGGCCTGGCATTGCCGGCTAGCGTTGCTGGCAGGCGCGGCCGCCGGTGGCCTGCGCCAGGACTGGAGGCAGGTTATGCGCAGGGTTATCGGTTTGTGCCTGAGTGTGGTCTGCGCCCTGAGCGTGCAGGCCACTGACCTGCCGGGCAGCAGCGATCATCCGCTGATCCCGCGCTACGAGGGCGCGGAGATCATCCGCTACGCCACCCAGGCGTTTACCGATAAGGCTTTTCTGCGCAGTCCAGCCAAGGCCTATGGCGGCCTGACGAAAAATGCCGAGGCAACCCTGGTGCTGGAGGGCAAGCTGACCCAGCTGAGCTACCGCGCCCCGGCTGAGCGCACCCCCCTGGAGGTGCAGCGCAATTACCAGCAGGCCCTGCAGGACGCCGGCTTCGAGCTGCTGTTCGTCTGCGAGCGGGAGCAGTGCGGCGGGCGCAACTTCAACCATGCGGTGACCACCACTGCGCCCTTTCGCGAATACCATCAGCAGCAGCGCTACCTGTTCGCCAAGCTGGCGCGCCCGCAAGGCGATGTCTACGCCGCGCTCTATGTGGTGCTGAACCAGGATGGCGGCGGGCCTAACAAGGGCCGCAGCATGGTCCAGCTCGAGGTGCTTGAGCAGCAGGCCATGGAGCTGCGCATGGTGGTGGTCGAGGCCCCGGCCATGCAGGCGGATATCGACGCCAAGGGGCGGGTGACGCTGTACGGCATCCTCTTCGATTTTGATCAGGCCAGCATGCGTGCTGACTCCGCGCCGCAACTGGAGGAAATCGCCACGCTACTCAAGGCCAGCCCGGCACTCAAGGTGCTGGTAGTCGGCCACAGCGACGGCAAAGGGGCGCTGGACTACAACCGCGAGCTGTCGCAGCGGCGCGCGCAATCCATCGTCAAGGCGCTGGTCGAGCAGCACGGCATTGCCGCCGAACGCCTGACGGCCGTGGGTGTGGGCATGGCAGCTCCGTTGGCCAGCAATCGCAGCGAGGAGGGCCGCGCGCTCAACCGTCGGGTCGAATTGGTCGAACGCCCCGAGTAGCGCTCAGTCTTCTCCCGGCGCGAGCTGCTGCTCGGCCAGCAACCTGGCGACGCAGACTCCGGTCTGGCGGATGGCCTCTTCGAGGCTGCTGCTGGGCTTGGCGGCGTAGTTGATGCGCAGGCAATTGCGGTATTTGCCGGCGGCGGAAAAGATGCTGCCGGGGGCAATCTGGATGACGTGTGGCAGCAGTTCGCGGTTCAGGCGCTGGCTGTCAAAACCTGTCGGCAGTTCAATCCACAGCATAAAGCTGCCCTGGGGCCGACTGACCCGCGTGCCGGCAGGGAAATAGCGGCTGACCCAGTCGATCATCAGGTCGCGTCCGCGCTGATACTGCGCGCGCATGCGCCGCAGGTGCGGTTCGTAATGGCCGGCTTCCAGGTATTCAGTGATGGCCAGCTGCGGCAGCTGGGCGGTGCTGCCGGTGCCCATGTATTTCATGTGCAGTACGCGATCCAGATAGCGTCCCGGGGCGATCCAGCCGATGCGCAGGCCGGGTGCCAGGGTCTTGGAAAACGAGCTGCAGAGCAGCACGCGGCCGTCCTCGTCATAGGATTTGATCGTGCGTGGGCGTGGGTAGCTATAGGCCAGGTCGCCGTAGACGTCATCCTCGATAATAGCCACGTCATAGCGCTGCGCCAGGGCCAGCAGGGCGCGCTTGTTGGCGTCGGGCATGATATAGCCCTGCGGGTTGTTGCAGGTCGGGGTCAGCTGAATGGCCTTGATCGGCCATTGCTCCAGGGCCAGCTCCAGGGCCTCGAGGCTGATTCCGCTGATCGGGTCGGTGGGCAGTTCCAGGGCCTTCATGCCAAAGCCTTTCAGCGCCTGCATCACGCCGTGAAAACTGGGGGAATCCACCGCGACGATATCGCCCGGCTCGCAGATTGCTCGAATCGCCGCCGACAGCGCCTCGTGGCAGCCGGTGGTGACGATGATCTCCTCGGGCGACAGGCTGCAGCCGGAGTCGAGCATCAGTCGCGAAATCTGTTCACGCATGCCCAGGTGGCCGTAAATGCAACCGTAGGTCAGGCTGCTGGCGTCCTGGCGACGGCTCAGACGTGACAGTGAACGCAGCAGCGGTTTGAGCGTCGGGCTGTCGATATCCGGCCGGCCACGGCCGAGTTGCAGCAGGCCCTCCTGTCCGGGCGGGTGGCTGATCAGCTCCAGCACCTGATCCCACTGCGATACGTCCACGGGGCGCTGAGCCATGCGGCTGACCATGGGCAGCGCCGGCTGATGGCGGGCCTGGGGCACAAAGTAGCCGGACTTGGGTTTGGGGGTGGCCAGGCCCTGGTCTTCCAGGTGGCGATAGGCTTGTTGCACTGTGCTCAGGCTGACGCCATGTTCCAGGCTCAGGGCGCGCACGGAGGGCAGGCGATCGCCGGGGCGGTACAGGCCCTGCTCAATACGGGTGCCGAGCAATTCGGCCAGATTGATATAAAGCGTCATAACAGTTACCTCGCACTTTCCCCTGGAATTCCACCAGCCAGTACAGATAGACCGCAAATCCACCATTCAGAGCGTGGATGCCGCGGTCTGTATGGATTTAAAAGTTATTTTTTGAATCTGTCATGCTTTTTCCGCGTCGCTCATCATGATCTCCCATCAGGCTTACGGGCAGGAGCAGGCGATGAACGGATTAAGTGATGTCAGGCTGACAATGAAATCAGGCGAGTTGCAGCAGGAGTCCGCTGGCGGGCATCTGTATGCTCAGGCGGGCGCGGCCAAGCCGGCTGTAAGCCGCTGGAGCGCATTCTGGCTGCGCCTGTCGACTCGCCGGGCGCTGCTGACGCTGACCGATGAACAGCTCAAGGATGTCGGCCTGGGCCGCGAACAGGCCAGGCGCGAGGCTTTTCTGCCGTTCTGGAGGCTCTAAGCAAGGAGAAAATGCCGGGCAAGTGCGCGGCATTTTTTGTAGCCCGGATGCAATCCGGGGAAATCTACCTTCTGGCAAATCGCCCCCGGATTGCATCCGGGCTACTGTGTAGCGCAGCAGATCCGAGAAAGGTTCTTAGACCAGCTCTTTAAGTCGATGCCAGAGCATGCCCAACGCGAGAAGTGGCGAGCGCAGGTGCTTGCCGCCGGGGAAGGTCATATGCGGCACCTTGGCGAACAGGTCGAAGCCGCTGCTGGCCTGGCCGGCGATGGCCTCGGCGAGCAGCTTGCCGGCCAGGTGGGTAGCGTTGACCCCGTGGCCCGAGTAGGCCTGGGCGTAGTAGACGTTGGCCTGTTCCTTGAGCCGGCCGATCTGCGGCAGGCGGTTGGCACCAATGCCGATCATGCCGCCCCACTGGTAGTCGATGCGCGCATCGTGCAGGTGTGGGAACACCGCCAGCATCTTCGGTCGCATATAGCCGGCGATGTCCGCCGGGTCGCGCCCAGAGTAGTGGCAGGCACCGCCGAACAGCAGGCGGCGGTCGGCGGACAGGCGGTAATAGTCCAGGGCCACGCGCTGGTCACACAGGGCCATATTCTGCGGAATGATCGCCCGCGCTTCGGCTTCGGACAGCGGTTCGGTGGCGATCACATAGCTGCCGGCGGGCAGCACCTTGCCGCCCAGATTGTTGTTCAGGCCATTCAGGTAAGCGTTGCAGCCGAGCACCAGGCTGGCGGCGCGCACCACGCCCTGGGCGGTGTGCACCCTGACTTCGCTGCCGTAGTCGATGCGGCTGACCGCCGAATCCTCGAACAGCTGCACGCCCAGGCTCTGCGCCGCCGCGGCTTCGCCGAGGGCCAGGTTGAGCGGGTGCAGGTGGCCGGAGCCCATATCGATCATGCCGCCGACATAGCGGTCGGAGCCCACCACTTCATGCATCTGTTCGGCTTGCAGCAGGCGCATCTCGTGGCGATAGCCCAGCTGCTTGAGCTCGGCCATGTCCTCGGCGAAGCCTTCCAGGTGGCTGGGCTTGTTGGCCAGGTCGCAGTAGCCCCAGGTCAGGTCGCAGTCGATATTGAACTGCTCGACCCGACGGCGAACGATTTCCACCGCTTCCAGGCCCATCAGCTTCAGCTGACGCACGCCCTCGGCACCTATCTGCGCCTCGAACTGTTCGACACCATGGCCGACCCCGCGGATAAGCTGCCCGCCGTTGCGCCCGCTGGCTCCCCAGCCGATCTTGTGGGCTTCGAGGAGGATCACCGAGAGTCCCTTCTGCGCCAGCTCGATCGCCGTGTTAAGGCCGCTGAAACCACCACCGACGATGCACACATCGGCACGCATTTCGCCTTGCAGTGGCGGGTAGGCCAGTTGCCGGTTGGCGCTGGCGGCGTAGTAGGAGGCGGCGTGCTGGCTGTTGTGAACCGGCTGGTGAACGCGGGCGTTCATGTGTGGAATCCTGATTATTGTGTTTGGAAAATTTTACGAAGCATAAGCGTCCGCTTCGCCATACGCCAAGGGGCAATTGCCAAATAACGCGTTTTTCGTCGGTAAAGCCGCTGGCCCCGGCGCGCTTGCGCCGCCTGTGCAGTTACCATGGGCATCCGCCCCCAGGACCGTTCCCATGAGTTGCACCGGCCGCAAGATCGACCACCTGCGTTTGCAGATCCCCGCATTCGCCTGTGTGCCGGGTTGCCACGACTGCTGCGGCCCGGTTACCGCCTCATCCGAGGAGCTGGCGCGGCTGCCGGTCAGGAGCGATGCCGCACACGACGCCGCCCTGGCCGAGTTCAACTGTGTGCACCTGGGCCCGCAAGGTTGCCAGGTGTATGACCAGCGCCCGCTGATCTGCCGCCTGTTCGGCACCACCCCGAGCCTGCCGTGCCCGCGCGGGCAAGGCCCCGAGCAGCCGATCGAGGCGGCGGTGGAAAAGCAGGTGCACCAACTGATCGCCAGCACCCGCCAGCGTCTGGTGTAGCGCAGCGCGCCCTACGGATTACTCCGGTACTGGCAGGCTAAGCGACTCCTTGACCTCTTCCATCACGATATAGCTCTTCGACTCGCGCACATGCGGCAGCTTGAGCAGGATGTCGCCAAGCAGTTTGCGGTAGCTGGCCATTTCGTTGATCCGCGCCTTCACCAGGTAGTCGAAGTCGCCGGACACCAGGTGGCACTCCAGCACGTGGGGCAGCTTGAGCACGGCGCGGCGGAATTCCTCGAAAGTGTCGCCGGACTTGTAGTCCAGGCTGATCTCGACGAATACCAGCAGGCTGGCCTTGAGCTGCTGCGGGTTGAGCCGGGCGTGGTAGCCCATGATGATGCCCTCGCGCTCCAGGCGGCGTACGCGCTCGGTGCAGGGGGTGGTGGACAGGCCGACCCGCTCGCCCAGCTCGGTAAAGCTGATGCGGCCGTCTTCCTGGAGAATGCGGAGGATATTGCGGTCGATCTTGTCCAGCTCGCGGCGGCTCTGATGTTGGGTTCGCATGGTGGATCCCCCTCTGCTGAAGGCGTTTTTGCCAAGAATTCTCGCCAAATATAGCTATTTATATAGTGAATAGCACTGCTCGTCTCTTCTTATACTGCGCTCAATTGTGGTTCGGGCACTGTCCGTCGCGCTGGGTCGCGACGAGGAGAAGGTTATGCGGGTTCTGGTTCTGGGTAGCGGTGTAATTGGTACGGCCAGTGCGTATTACCTGGCGCGCCAGGGTTTCGAGGTGGTGGTGGTCGATCGTCAGGACGGCCCGGCCATGGAAACCAGTTTCGCCAACGCCGGCCAGGTCTCTCCCGGCTATGCCTCGCCCTGGGCCGCACCGGGCATCCCGCTGAAAGCCATCAAGTGGCTGCTGCAGAAGCACGCCCCGCTGGCGATCAAGGCCACCGGCGATATCGACCAGTACCTGTGGATGGCGCAGATGCTGCGCAACTGCACCGCCAGCCGTTACGCGGTGAACAAGGAGCGCATGGTGCGTCTGTCCGAATACAGCCGCGACTGCCTCGACGAACTGCGTCTGGAGACCGGCATCGCCTACGAGGGCCGCAGCCTGGGCACTACCCAGCTGTTCCGCACCCAGGCCCAGCTGGACAACGCGGCGAAAGACATCGCCGTGCTGCAGCAATCCGGCGTGCCTTATGAAGTGCTCGACCGCGCCGGCATCGCCCGGGTTGAACCGGCCCTGGCCGCGGTTACCGACAAGCTGGCCGGCGCGCTGCGTCTGCCCAACGACCAGACCGGCGACTGCCAGGTGTTCACCAGCAAGCTGGCCGAGATGGCCAAGGCCCTGGGCGTGGAATTCCGTTTTGGCCAGAACATCCAGCGTATCGACGCGGTGGGTGATCGGGTCAATGGCGTATGGATCGACGGCAAGCTGGAAACCGCCGACCGCTACGTGCTCGCCCTCGGCAGCTACAGCCCGCAACTGCTCAAGCCGCTGGGCATTAAAACCCCGGTGTATCCGCTCAAGGGCTACTCGCTGACCGTGCCAATCACCAATGCCGAGATGGCCCCCACCTCGACCATCCTCGACGAAACCTACAAGGTGGCGATCACCCGTTTCGACAACCGCATTCGTGTGGGCGGCATGGCCGAGATCGCCGGTTTTGACCTGAGCCTCAACCCCAAGCGCCGCGCCACCCTGGAAATGATCACCGCCGATCTTTACCCGCAGGGCGGTGACCTGGCTCAGGCCGAATTCTGGACCGGCCTGCGCCCGGCCACCCCGGATGGCACGCCGATCGTCGGTGCCACCCGGCTGGGTAACCTGTTCCTTAACACCGGCCACGGGACTCTGGGCTGGACCATGGCCTGCGGCTCCGGTCGCCTGCTGGCCGATCTGATCGGCAACAAGCGCCCGCAGATCAGCAGCGAGGGCCTGGACATCTCGCGTTACGCATCGCGCAAGCCGCGTGAAGCGGCCGCCGCGCCGCAGCCGCTGCGCACCTGATAGGCTGCGCGCCCCGTTCTTCAGGAGATTCGAACCATGTCCATCCAGCGCCTGCATGTGGAAAAACGCTACAGCGAAGTGGTGATCCACAACGGCACCGTCTACCTCGCCGGCCAACTGGCCGACGACTACAGCGGCGATATCCGCCAGCAGACCCGCGAGACCCTGGCCAATATCGACCGCATGCTGGCTGAGGCCGGCAGCGACAAGAGCAAGATCCTCTCGGTGACCATCTACCTCAAGGATATGGATGCTCACTACGACGGTCTTAATGCCGAGTACGACGCCTGGGTCGCCGAGGGTGCTGCCGCCGCCCGCGCCTGTGTCGAGGCGAAGATGTACAAGCCCGAGGTGCTGGTAGAGATGATGGTGGTAGCGGCTATATAAGTCGCTACCGCCCCGATTGCGATAAGTGTTTGCCCGGCTATCACACCGGGCTTTTTTATGGCCTGCCATCCCTGGCGGCCAGCCGTCGGGCCATGGCTGCGCCTGGCCATTTTTTAATTCTGAAAACTGCTGATAGTCGAGAACACCATGCGTCCTGCCCGTGCCCTGATCGATCTGCAAGCCTTGCGTCACAACTACCAGCTGGCCCGCGAAGTGACCGGCACGCGCGCCCTGGCGGTGATCAAGGCGGACGCCTACGGCCATGGCGCGGTGCGCTGTGCCCAGGCCCTGCAGGAGCAGGCCGATGGGTTTGCTGTGGCCTGTATCGAGGAAGCCCTGCAACTGCGCGAGGCCGGTATTCGCGGGCCGATCCTGTTGCTGGAAGGCTTTTTCGAAGCCGACGAACTGGCGCTGATCGAGCAGCATGAGTTGTGGTGCGTGGTGCATTCGTTGTGGCAGCTGGAAGCCATCGAGCGTAGCGCGCTGAGCAAGCCGTTGACGGTCTGGCTGAAGATGGACAGCGGCATGCACCGGGTCGGCCTGCATCCGGCCGACTACCAGGCGGCTTATCAGCGCCTGCTGGCCAGTGGCAAGGTCGGCAAGGTGGTGCTGATGAGCCACTTTGCCCGCGCCGACGAGCTGGACTGTCCGCGCAGCGATGAGCAATTGGCAGTGTTCCAGCAGGCGCGTCAGGGCATCGTCGCCGAGGTCAGCCTGCGCAACTCGCCGGCCGTACTCGGTTGGCCAAGCGTGCCAAGCGACTGGGTGCGCCCCGGCATCATGCTCTACGGCGCAACCCCGTTCGAGCAGGCCCAGGCCGTGGCGGCGCGTCTGCAGCCGGTGATGACCCTGGAATCGAAAGTCATCAGCGTGCGTGAACTGCCGGCCGGCGAGCCTGTTGGTTATGGTGCACGCTTTGTCAGCGAGCGGCCGACCCGGGTCGGCGTAGTCGCCATGGGTTATGCCGATGGTTATCCACGCCATGCCCCCACCGGTACCCCCGTGGCGGTGGATGGCCAACTGACTCGCCTGATCGGCCGGGTGTCGATGGACATGCTCACCATCGACCTGACCGATTTGCCGCACGCAGGGCTGGGCAGTCGGGTCGAACTCTGGGGCAAACAGGTGCTGGCCAGCGATGTCGCCACCCAGGCCGGCACGATTCCCTATCAGCTGTTTTGCAACCTGCGAAGGGCTCCGCTGCTCTACCTCGGGGGTTGAGCCTGTTCAAAGGCTGCTGCGCGTCGGCCCTGCTGCGTTAAAAACAGGCTCGGACTGCTCATTTACAACCCGTAAACTCCGCGTCCTCGCCTGTTTTTGCCTTGCATGACTCTAGCTCGCGAGCCTTTGAATAGGCTCTAAAACGCACGCTGTAGGCGAGTTTGAATGCGAGTGTTGTAAATTCTGAACGCTATGCCATGATACGGCGACTTTTCTGTATCTATCCCAAGGGGGACTCCAGCATTGGACGTCGGTGTACGACTGCAATCCATTCGCAAACTCAAAGGCCTATCCCAGCGTGAACTCGCCAAGCGGGCAGGCGTGACCAACAGCACCATTTCGATGATCGAGAAGAACAGCGTAAGCCCCTCGATCAGTTCGTTGAAAAAGGTGTTGGCGGGTATTCCCATGTCGCTGGTGGAGTTCTTCTCCCTGGATGTGGAGCCGGACAACCAGGCCCAGGTGGTCTATCGCGCCGCCGAACTCACCGATATCTGCAGTGGTGCCATCACCATGAAGCTGGTGGGCAAGGCGCATCCGAGTCGGGCCATCGCCTTCCTCGATGAAACCTACCCCGTGGGTTCCGATACCGGCGACGAGATGTATGCCCACGAGGGCGAAGAGGCCGGCATGCTGGTTTCCGGCAAGCTGGAGCTGACCGTCGGCGACGAGGTATTTATCCTCGAACCGGGCGACAGCTACTACTTCGAGAGCAGCAAACCGCATCGTTTCCGCAACCCTTATGAACAGCCGGCGCGACTTATTAGCGCGACTACACCGGCCAATTTCTAAATAACCCTGCGACAATCTGGGTTGTTTCGGCCTGCTGCGCTTGCCGCTATACTGACGCCCGCTCGCGAAACCGTGGCCGCGGGCGTGACTAGCCACGATGAGGGTGTACCGTGAACCTGATTAAAAAGATCCTGGTAGCGCCTGCTACCGTATTGGCCCTGTGGGCAGTGACTGCTCAGGCCACGACCGACGAAGCCATTGCCGAGCGCCTCAAGCCGGTCGGTGAAGTCTGCGTGATGGGCGAAGAATGCAAGGGCGTCGGTGCTGTGGCGGTTGCCGCTGGCGGTGCCGCACGTACTGCCGATGACATCGTGGCCAAGCACTGTGGTGCCTGCCATACCCCGGGTATCCTCGGCGCGCCAATGATCGGCGATACCGCTGCCTGGAAAGCCCGCGCTGACAAGGAAGGTGGTCTCGACGGCATCCTCAAGACGGCTATCGCGGGCATCAACGCCATGCCGCCGAAAGGCACCTGCGCCGACTGCTCGGATGACGAGCTGCGTGGTGCAATCCAGAAGATGTCCGGCCTGTAAGCGATATCGGCACCTAAAAAACCGCCCTCGGGCGGTTTTTTTGTTTTTCCGTGGGGCGTGGGCACTTCCATTCGCTGTCGTGGGTCCACACTGCTATGCAAAATGGCACCGCGGCATTGCGTGCTGCCGGTTCCGAGCCAGCCACTCACCCCACAGGGAATTGGATGCACAAGCGTTGTTCCATCGAGCAAGCGGTTGACCACGTACTCGCCGAACTCGACGGCCCCGTCCGGCTCGGCCTGCCTCTGGGCCTGGGCAAACCCAACCAGTGGGTGAACGCGCTGTATGCGCGGTTCAAGCAGTTGCCCGAGCGCCAATTGGTGATCTACACCGCGCTGTGTCTGGGCCGGCCGCCGGCCGGTTCGGGGTTGTCGCAGCGCTTTCTCGAGCCCTTCGTCGAGCGCCTGTATGGCGACTACCCGGAGCTGGATTTTCTTGCCGATCTGCGCCGCGACTGCTTACCGGCCAATGTGCGCATCGAGCAGTTCTTCCTGCAGCCGGGCAGCCTGCTCGACAGCACCACCACGCAGCAGAATTACATCAGCAGCAATTACAGCCATGTCGCCCGCGACCTGAATGACAAGGGCCTGAACCTGATCGCCCAGCTGGTCGCCCAGGACCCGCAGCGCCCGGAGCATTTCAGCCTCAGCTGCAACCCGGATATCACCCTGGATCTGCTGCCGCTACTGGAGCGCCGCCGCGCCGCCGGCGAAACCATTCTGTGCCTGGCCCAGGTGCACAGTGCACTGCCCTATATGGCCGGTACCGCCGAGGTGCCGCGCGCCACGTTCGACCTGCACTTGCTCGAAGAAGACCGCAGCACGCTGTTTTCCACGCCGAATATGCCGGTCACGCTGCAGGACCATTGCATCGGTCTGCAGGCCAGCGCCCTGGTCCGTGATGGCGGCACCCTGCAGATCGGCATTGGCTCCATGGGTGACGCGCTGACCGCCGCCTTGCTCGCCCGCCAGGCGGATAACCCGGCCTACCGGGCTGCATTGGATGAGCTGCGCTGCACTCGCCATTGGGCCGCTGAAATCGACAAGGATGGCGGTCTGCAGCCCTTTGCCGAGGGCCTGTATGGCTGCAGCGAGATGTTCGTCAACGGCCTGCTGGCCTTGGCCGATGCGGGCATCGTGCGCCGCCCGGTATACCCCGAGTTGCGTCTGCAGCAGTTGGCCAATGGTGGCGCGCTGGATCAGCAGGGCAGACCGCGCAGCGTCCAGGCCCTGCTCGATGCCGGCTTGGCCCCAGAGCTCGACCCCGCAACACTGCACTGGTTGCAGGGCTGCGGCGTGCTGGCCGAGTCAATCGGCTGGGATCAGGGGCGCTTGTTGTTGCCTGAAGGCGAGGCGCTTTCAGCCGATCTGCGTGACCCGCACAGCCAGGCCGGCTTGCAGCCTTATCTAGGCCCGGCGCGCGGTGGCGTGGTGGTGCATGGTGGTTTCTTTCTCGGCCCGCAAGCCTTCTACCAGCGTCTGCGCGAGCTGAGCGCGGAGCACTTGGCCCGCTTCGCCATGACCGGCATCGGCTTTATCAACGAACTGCACGGCGACGCCACGCTCAAGCGCCTGCAGCGCCGCGATGCGCGCTTTGTCAACACGGCCTTCACCATGACCCTGATGGGGGCCGGGGTCGCCGATCAGCTGGAAGACGGCCGGGTGCTCAGCGGCGTCGGCGGGCAATACAACTTTGTTGTTCAGGGCCATGCGTTACCCGGGGCGCGCTCGATTCTGCTGCTGCGCAGTTGGCGCGAGGCGGGCGGTAAGGCCTGCTCGAACCTGGTCTGGGATTACGGCCATGTAACCATTCCGCGGCATCTGCGCGATATGGTGGTGACCGAGTACGGTATCGCCGACCTGCGTGGCAAGACCGATGCCGAGGTGATCGAGGCGCTGCTTAATATCAGCGACTCGCGTTTCCAGCCTGGGTTGATCGCCCAGGCCCAGCGGGCCGGCAAACTGCCCAAGAATTTTCGTCTCGATGCGCGCTTTGCCGACAACCGCCCCGAGCGTTTGCAGGCTGTGCAGGTGCGGCATCCGGCACAGTTCGCGAGCTTTCCCCTGGGCAGCGATTTCACCCGGGTCGAGCGCGAGCTATTGCCCGCGCTGAGTTGGCTGAAGAGCCGGGTGAAATTCGCCCATGTCCTGGACCTGGCCGCAGCGCTGTTGCGCGCCCCCGCGCCGGCGGCCTATCCCGAGCATCTTCAGCGCATGGCCCTGGCGCAGCCGCAGGGCATGGCCGAGAAGCTCTACCGGCGTCTGCTGTTGGCGGCGCTGGGGGCCACTGCAGAGGCTAATCGAGAAAGCTGACCTGGCCATTGCTCAGGGAACTGATGCGCGCCAGCGACTCGACCCGGTAGCCTTGCGCATCCAACTCGGCGCGACCGCGCTGGAAGGATTTCTCGATCACCACGCCAATCCCGGCGATGCTCGCGCCGGCCTGGCCGATCAGGTCGATCAGGGCGCGGGCCGCGTGGCCGTTGGCGAGAAAGTCGTCGATCAGCAGCACATGATCATTGGCGCTCAGGTGCTTGGTCGAGATGGCCAGGGTGCTTTCGGTCTGCTTGGTGAAGGAAAACACCGTGGAGATATACAGGTCGTCTTTGAGCGTCAGCGACTGGTATTTGCGCGCGAAGATCACCGGCACGCCCAGCTCCAGCCCGGCCATCACCGCCGGGGCAATGCCCGAAGCTTCGATGGTGACGATCTTGGTGATGCCCTGGTCGGCGAAGCGCCGGGCGAACTCATGGCCAATCTGCTGCATCAGCTTGGGGTCGATCTGGTGATTGAGAAAGGCATCGACCTTGAGCACCTGCTCCGAGAGCACAGTGCCTTCATCGCGAATCTTCTGTTTTAGCGCTTCCACGCGATTACCCTCGTTGTTCTAGTGGTTTGCGTAGGATGGGTGGGGCCGCCTCGGTGATAACCCATCGCTGCGGTTGATGGGTTATCACCCATCCTACGGTCTGTCCTTTTGGCTTCGCTGCGCTCAGCGCCACCCGACGATAAGCCGTTATTTCTTAAGCATGGCGCGCATATTGGCCAGGGCGTCGTTACCACGGGCCGCCTTGACCTCCACGGGTGCATCGTCCTGGCCTTCCCAGACTAGATCCTCGGGCGGCAGTTCATCGAGAAAACGGCTCGGTGAGCAGTCGATGATCTCGCCGTACTGCTTGCGTTTGGCGGCGAAGGTCATGGTCAGGTTGCGCTTGGCGCGGGTGATGCCGACGTAGGCCAGGCGGCGTTCTTCTTCAACGGTATCGGCCTCGATGCTGGAGCGGTGCGGGAGGATTTCCTCCTCCACCCCGAGGATATACACCGACGGATATTCCAGGCCCTTGGAGGCGTGCAGGGTCATCATCTGCACGCCTTCGGCACCGTCTTCTTCCTCCTGCTGGCGTTCGAGCATGTCACGCAGCACCAGTTTGCCGATGGCGTCCTCGATGGTCATCTCGCCGTCTTCGTCGCGCTCCAGGGTGTTCTTCAGCGCTTCGACGAGGAACCAGACGTTGCCCATGCGCGCATCGGCGACCTTGTCGTTGGAGGCGTTCTGCCGCAGCCAGTTCTCGTAGTCGATATCCATGACCATGCTGCGGATCGCCGCAATCGGATCGTTCTGCGCGCATTCCTGGCGCACCCGGTCCATCCACTTGGTAAAGCGCGCCAGGCGTTCGGTATAGCGGGCGTCCAGCTGCTCGCCCAGGCCGATTTCGCCAGCGGCGGCGTACATGCTGATCTTGCGGCTGGTGGCGTAGTTGCCGAGTTTTTCCAGGGTGGTCGAGCCGATTTCGCGACGCGGCACGTTGATTACGCGCAGAAAGGCGTTGTCGTCATCCGGGTTGACCAGCAGACGGAAGTAGCTCATCAGGTCCTTCACCTCCTGGCGGGCGAAGAAGCTGGTGCCGCCCGAGAGACGATAGGGGATCTGATGGTGCTGCAATTTCAGCTCCATCAGCTTGGCCTGGTAGTTGCCGCGATAGAGGATGGCGTAATCGCTGTAGGGGCGCTGGGTGCGCAGGTGTTCGGTAAGAATTTCAAGGGCCACCCGTTCGCATTCGGCGTCTTCGTTCTTGCAGCGGATCACGCGGATCTCGTCGCCCATGCCCATCTCGCTCCACAGCTGTTTCTCGAACGCATGCGGGTTGTTGGCGATGAGGATGTTGGCGCACTTGAGGATGCGGCTGGTGGAGCGGTAGTTCTGCTCCAGCATCACCACCTTCAGCGAGGGGTAATCCTCTTTCAGCAGCATCAGGTTTTCCGGGCGCGCGCCGCGCCAGGCGTAGATCGACTGGTCATCGTCGCCGACCACGGTGAACTGGTTGCGCATGCCCACCAGCAGCTTTACCAGCAGGTACTGGCTGGCGTTGGTGTCCTGGTATTCGTCCACCAGCAGGTAGCGGATGCGGTTCTGCCATTTTTCCAGAATGGCCGGATTATCCTGGAACAGCTTGACCGGCATCAGGATCAGGTCGTCGAAGTCCACCGCGTTGTACGCCTTGAGCGTGCGCTGGTAGTGCAGGTAGACGATGGCGGCGGTCTGCTCCTTGGGGTTGCGCGACTCGGCTAGAGCCTGTTCGGGCAGGATCAGGTCGTTCTTCCAGCTGCCGATGTAGTTCTTGATCTCGTCCGCGCCATCATCGCCGGAATATTCCTTCTGCATGATGTCGCTGAGCAGCGCCTTGATATCGCCTTCGTCGAAAATCGAGAAGCCCGGCTTGTAGCCCAGCGCGGCGTATTCCTTGCGGATGATGTTCATCCCCAGGTTGTGGAAGGTCGACACCGTCAGGCCGCGGGCGTCGGGGCCCTTGAGCAGGGTGCCGACGCGCTCCTTCATCTCGCGCGCGGCCTTGTTGGTAAAGGTCATGGCGACGATATGGCGGGCCTGGATACCGCAGTTCTGCACCAGGTGGGCGATCTTGCGGGTGATCACGCTGGTCTTGCCGGAGCCTGCGCCGGCGAGCACCAGAAGAGGGCCGCCGACGTAGTTCACGGCTTCTTGTTGCCGGGGGTTGAGTCGGGACATGGCGAAATGAACTGGAGAAAAGGTTGGCGATTCTATCAGGGTTGCGCAGAACCGCTGAGCGGTCACCGACGAGTGCTCGATAAAACAGGCTGTACAAAAAAATTATTGCAAGGTATTAGGTAGGTGCGTCTATAACTTAAAGTGATTTGTTAAATAGCGAGCGCTGGAGGCCGTGTGTCCTGCCCAACCGATTTCTCGCAACTGTTGGTCCTGTCCACCGAACCCCATTGGGTGGCGTTGCTGGACAAGCTGCTAGCCGAACAGGACGAACCTGTCTGGCTATTTGCCGCCTGCAGTTGGAGTGATGCGCAGAGCCTGTATCAGGGCCGCTTGCCCGATCTGGTGTTCGCCACCCCGGAATGCCTGCCCACCGCCAGCCAGTGCCCGCTGCCGCCTATCCTGCTGCTCGACAGTGCGCCGAGCCAGCTGCCCGCCGATATCTGCGACTGGCTGGCGCGCGACAGCCTGAATGGCGAGGTCTTGCGCCGCTGTCTGCATTACAGCCAGCAATTGCTGGCCTTGCAGCGGTTGGCCAAGCAGGACCCGCTGACCGGTATCCCCAATCGTCAGGGCTTCCAGGCGCTGTTGCACAAACGTCTGCAGGCCAACCGTGGCCGCGGCCTGCTGCTCGGTTATCTGGATCTGGACAACTTCAACCATGCCAACGACAGCCTCGGCCATCAGGCCGGCGACGAGCTGATCCAGCAGGTGGTGCAGCGCCTGCAGCAGGTGCTCGGGCCACGCGATGTGCTGGGCCGTATCGGTGGCGACGAGTTCGCCCTGCTGCTGGATATCAGCGAGGCACCGACCCGGGTCGATGCGTTGGTGCAGGCGCTGCTGGAGTCCCTGGGCGAGCCCTACTGGCTGCAGGGCGAGAGCCTGTCGCTGGGCTGCAGCCTGGGCCTGGCCTATGGCCGCGCCGGCGAGGATGCCGATCCGCTGTTGTGGCATGCCCATATGGCCATGCAGCAGGCCAAGAGCCGCCAGGGCTGTACCCATCATCTTTACGACGAGCGCATGTCCAGCGATATCCGCAGCCTGGCCGACATCGAGGCCGAGCTGCGCCGCGCCCTGCGCCGCGACGAACTCGAGCTGTTCTACCAGCCGCGTCTGGACCTGGTCAGTGGCGAGGTGGTCGGGCTCGAGGGGCTGGTGCGTTGGCGGCATCCGCAGCGGGGGCTGCTCTACCCCCAGGACTTTATTCCCCTGGCCGAGCAGAGCGGCCTGATCGTGCCGCTTGGCTACTGGGTGATCGCTCGTGCCCTGCATGATGCGCGCTGGCTGAGTGAGCGTGGCCAGAGCCTGCATATGGCGATCAATCTGTCGTTCAGCCAGTTTCAGGACAGCCAGTTGCTGCCCACCGTGCAGCGCCTGATTGCCGGCTCCGGGGTGGATGCCCGCTGGCTGGAGTTCGAACTGACGGAAACCGCGGTGATGCAGCGCAGCGACTATGTGCTCAATACCATGCAGACCCTGGGCGAACTGGGCGTGCGCTTCTCCCTCGATGACTTCGGCACCGGTTTTTCTTCCTTTGTGCACCTGGCCAGCCTGCCGATTGCCCTGCTCAAGCTGGACAAGAGTTTCGTCAGCGGCATGCACCTGCGCCCCGAGCAGTGCCGGCTGGTCAACGCCATGATCAACCTGGCGCGCAACCTGGGTCTGGAAGTGGTGGCCGAGGGGGTGGAGAGCGCAGAGGACTTTGAACTGCTGCAGCAGTTTGGCTGCGACCAGGCGCAAGGCTATCTGATCAGCAAGGCGCTGCCATTGCGCGAGCTAGAGAGCTTTCTTGCCCAGCGCCAGACTCAGGCACCGGCGCGCATGGCGGCATTGCATTAGCGATTGCCGCCGGTTTTCCCCACGACTTCGGTCGATATCTCGCCCTACTTATGATGCCGCTCACAGGACGCGCCGAAGGTGCTGGCCGGCGGCTGGGCTCCTGGTTAATTTGAGCGCTGTGCGAGGGTTGTTGCGCTGCCCGCACGGCCGTGCCCTGTCTGTTCCTGCGCGGCCATGCGGCTTGCGTCGAACCGGCAACAGCCCCTAGGCTTGCGCCGTCAATTGCACCGCGCCGCAGTGGTTCGCGTCGGCCGTACCCCAGATAGGGGCGCAGGCCGCCCGCAGCGGTCCTTGGAGCTTGGCATTTACCATTTGATCCCGGGGAGGTTGTTTGTCCGCACCGTCAGAACCGTTGCGCTTGCTGTTGCTGGCCGATGACGCCAGCTGGACCGCGCAGTTGGACGCCTGCCTGGCGCAGTTGGGGCAGAACGTATCGGTGATCAGCGCGCCTTCCTGGGCGGTGGCCAGCAGCCTGCTCGAAAACCCGCGCCAGGCCCTTCTGCTGAGCACACCCGCTTGTCTGCCAGCGGCGGACGACAGCCAATTGCCGCTGATCCTGCTGCTCGAGAGCGAGCCGGACGAAGCCCCGCCAGGCGTCTGCGACTGGCTGGTGCGAGGCAACCTTACCCCTGATGCGCTGCGCCGTTGCCTGCGCTATGCCCGCGAGCGCCAGCAGATGCAGGATGCCCTGCAACTGCTGGCCGAGCAGGATGCCCTGACCGGGATTGCCAACCGCCAGGGCTTTCAAACCCTGCTGGCGGCGCGCCTGGCCGAGAGCGAGGGGCGCGGGGTGACCCTCGGTCACCTGGACTTGGACAACTTCCGCCATGCCAACGACGCCCTCGGTTACCAGGGCGGCGACAGCCTGATTCTGCAGGTGGTGGCGCGGATCAAGGCCGAGCTGCAGAACGGCGACCAGCTGGCGCGCCTGGGCAGCGACGAGTTCGCTCTGCTGCTGGACACCCGGCGTGATCCGCAGCGCGCCGAGCGCCTGGCCACTCGGCTCACCGCGGCCCTGGCCGAGCCTTACTGGGTGGAGGGCGAGAGCCTGCTGGTCGGTTGCAGCCTGGGCCTGGCTCATGCTCGGGTGGGCAGTACCGCCGACCCGCTGATGTGGCATGCGCATATCGCCATGCAACAGGCCAAGAGCCAGCAGGGCTGCACCTTTCATATCTATGACGAGCGGGTCAACCGCAGTGCGCGCAATCGGGCCGACCAGGAAGGCGAGCTGCGCCGCGCCCTGCGCCGCGACGAGCTGGAGCTGCACTACCAGCCGCGGCTGTGCCTGGAGAGCGGGCGGATTGTGGGCCTGGAGGCGCTGGTGCGCTGGCAGCACAGCGAGCACGGCCTGCTCTATCCCAACGAATTCGTGCCCCTGGCCGAGGAAAGTGGGCTGATCGTACCGCTCGGCTACTGGGTGATTTCCCGCGCCCTGCGCGATATGCAGTGGCTGCGCGGGCTCGGCATGCCGGCGCTGCATATGGCGATCAACCTGTCGTTCCGCCAGTTTCAGGACAGCCAGTTGTTGCCGACCCTGCGCCGCCTGATCGACGAGCGCGGGGTCGATGCGCAGTGGCTGGAGTTCGAGTTGACCGAGACCGCGGTGATGCGCCGTAGCGACCAGGTGCAGCAGACCATGCTGGCCCTTGCGCGGCTGGGCGTACGTTTTTCCCTGGACGACTTCGGCACCGGTTTCTCGTCGTTCGTGCACCTGAACAACCTGCCCATCACCCTGCTGAAGATCGACAAGAGCTTTGTCGGCGGTATGGGTGAGCGCGCGGAAAATCGCCAGCTGGTGCGGGCGATGATCAACCTGGCGCACAACCTCAATCTGCAGGTGGTCGGCGAGGGCGTGGAAAACACCGAGCAGCTGGCGCTGTTGCGCCAGTTCGGCTGCGATCAGGTGCAGGGCTACCTGATCAGCAAAGCCCTGCCGCTTAACGAGCTGGCGCGCTTCCTGGTAATTGGTCTGCGCCAGCCGTTGCTGGGCTTCAAGCTCTGAGACCCGGTGGTTATTGCGCGGCCTGCCGGCGTTGCGCCAGTTTCTGCTCGCGGTAGCTGATGGCGGCGGGCGGTACGGCGGTAACCTTGCCGGTTTCCAGCCAGCGCTTGATACGGCTGGCATCGGCCATATGGGTGTACTTGCCAAAGGCATCGAGCACCACGAACGCCACCGAGCGCTGGTTCATTACGGTATTCATCACCAGGCAGCGGCCGGCTTCACCGGTGTAGCCGGTCTTGCTCAGCTGCACGCTCCAGCCGGGCTTGCGCACCAGGTTGTTGGTGTTGCGAAAACCCAGGGTGTAGTTGGGCTTGCGGAATGCCTGGGTCTTTTCCGAGGTGGTGCTGAACTGGCTGATCAGCGGGTACTGGCGGGCGGCCTTGAGCAGCAACACCAGGTCGCGGGCGCTGGAGACGTTGTGTTCCGACAGCCCGGTCGGTTCGGCAAAGCGCGAGTTCTTCATGCCCAGAGCGCGGGCCTTGGCGTTCATGGCCGCGACAAAGGCCGCGTGGCCGCCCGGATAGTGGTGCGCCAGGCTTGCCGCGGCGCGGTTTTCCGAGGCCATCAGGGCCAGCAGCAGCATGTCGCGGCGGCTCAGTTCGCTGCCCACCCGTACCCGGGAGAACACCCCGCGCATGTCCGGGTTGTCGCGAATGATGATAGGCAGCTGCTGATCCAGCGGCAGCTTGGCATCCAGGGTGACCATGGCGGTCATCAGCTTGGTGACCGAGGCGATGGGTACCACCACATCGGCATTGCGCTCATAGAGCACTTGATTGGTTTGCAGGTCGACTACCAGGGCGCTGCCGGCGGCGAGTTCCTGGGGTTTGTTGGCGGCAAGGCTGTTCGATGCAACTACAACGCAGCTGCAGATCAGCAGCAGGTTTGCTAACGAGTGACGGATATTCACGGAAGGCTTCACGGACAGGTTGAGGGAGTAGAGGCGGGCTCTGGAGCAAGGATATACGCAATTTGGCACGCCGGCTGCAGCGTCGCAGGGGTGAGTGTCATGCGCACGGCGCTATAGTGATGCCGCCGTTTCCATCTGGATGAGCCCGTACCTTATGTCCGACCCGTAATCCGCCGATAAAATCCCGCCAGTGGTCAGCCTGTTCGAGGCCTTCTGCTTCTGGCTGAAACTCGGCCTGATCAGCATCGGCGGCCCGACGCATCGGCTTGCGAGCCCTGAAGAACAACTGGCTGTGGGGCATTGCCGGGGCGTCCTTTGTCGCCATTTTCGCCCTCAATCTGCCGTTCCCGCTGATCGTGCTCGGCGCGGCGTTGCTGACCTTCGGCGGGGCCTATGCTGTGCTGGCGCTGCGGTTGCTGCAGTAGAGGGGGCTCGTCGAAATGGCGTTCACCTAAGGTCAAGTGAACGGCGCTTTGTAGCCCGGATGAAATCCGGGGAAATCTATCCCCTGCTCATCCGCTCCCGGATTACATCCGGGCTACGGGCTGTTGCGTCTGCTGTAGCGGTTACTCGGCCAGGCGCACCTGATTGCGGCCGCTGTGCTTGGCCTGGTACAGGGCGCGGTCGGCCTGCTCCATCAGCTCACTGGCAGCCAGGCCCTCAGCACCGGCGATACCGGCGCTGAGGGTGACGTTGAATTCTCTGTCGCCGGCGCTAAAGCAGATGGCCGAGAACTGCTGGCGAATCTCGTCGACGATGCGTTCGGCGTGGGCCGCTGAACAATCGGGCAGCACCGCCAGGAACTCCTCGCCGCCGTAGCGGCCGAGGCTGTCGATGCGCCGCAGGCGCTGGCGCAGCAGGTTGGCCAGGGCGCGGATAACGCTGTCGCCGACCGCATGGCCATAGTTGTCGTTGACCTGCTTGAAGTGGTCGATATCGAGCATCACCACGCTGGCAGACTTGCCGCTGCGCAGGGCGCGCTCCTGCTCGAGGGCCACCTGTTCCTTGATGTCGGCGTGCTTGAGCAGGCCGGTCAGGCTGTCGCGCGACAGTGCATTGCTCAGCAGGCGGGCGCGCTGGGCGCGGGCGAATACCGTGGTGATCAGGCTGTTGTCGGAGATCGGTTTGTTGATGAAATCGTCGCCGGCCTTGACCAGTGCACCCATCTGTCGGGTGATGGCGGTTTCCGCCGAAAGATAGATGATCGGCACGCGCAGCCAGTCGTCATTGAAACGGATGATCTGCGCCAGTTCCGGGCCGCCATAGTTCGGCATGTTGATGTCGAGCAGCAGCACCTCCGGGTTGAAACTGGCCATGGCGGCGAGGATCAGCTCGGGGCTCTGCACGGTTTCCACCAGCATGTCGGCACCGCGCAGCACCAGGCTGTAACGGCTGGCCAGGTCGCGGTCGTCGTCGACGATCATGACCCGGTAGGGCTCGCCATTCTGCTGGGCGAAACAGCGCTCCAGGCGGTTTTCCAGTTTGGTGATGTCCAGCGGCTTGGCGAAGAAACCCTGGGCCCCAGCGCGGACCGCCTGCAACTGGGTGGCGAAATCGTTCTGGGTGGTCAGTACCAGCAGGGGCAGCGGTTCTTCCAGGCGCTGGTTCAGCGCCGCGGCGTAGTCCAGCCCGGTCTGGCTTTCCTGAGGCAGGTTGACGTCGATGATCAGCGCGTCGGGCAGGTGCCGGGCGATAGCCGCATCGAGCGCCTCGATACGGGTGAAATGCTCGGCCTTGTAGCCGAAGGTGTTGAGGGTCAGGCGAATGTTCTCGCCGATGCTGGATTCGTCTTCGAGGATATAGATGACCCGGGCGCAGGCTGTGCTGGCGAGGTTGGCCAGGCGCGCGTTGTTGCTCGCGGGGGCGGCTTCGAGTTCGACCAGTTGCGGCTGCTCGGCCAGGCGCTCGAGGCTGTGGATAAAGTCCTGCAGGCGCTGCTGTTTCTGTTGCAGGCTGTCCAGCCATTGCTCGGCTTGTTGCTCCAGCTCCCGGGCCTGCTGGCCCAGGCCGTTGAAGCCGAAGGTGCCGGCGCTGCCGGCGAGTTTGTGCAGCTGGTCGCGCAGGCTGCAGAGCAGACGCTGCTGGCTCTCGACATCGTCGGCCTGCTGCAGTTGCCGCGCCTTGTCGGCCAGCTCGGGCAGCTCCTGTTGCAGGCGTTGGGCGAATTGCTCGCCGAGCTGTTGCAGGTGGGCCTGCAGCTGCTGCAGTTGTTGCTGGCGTTTATCCATGGGCGCGGTCCCAGATGGCGCGGATCTGCGTCGACAGCTGCATGGGGTTGAACGGCTTGATGATCACGTCGGTGGCTCCCAGGCTGCGGTAGTGGGCGATCTCACTGGGCTGCACCTTGGCGGTCATAAAGGCCACGGGGATCAGGCCGATGTCCACCAGCTCGCGGAGTTTCGCCAGGGTTTGCGGGCCATCCATGTCCGGCATCATCACATCCAGCAGGATAAAGTCGGGGGCGAAGCCCTGCACCTGGTCCAGCGCTTCCTGGCCCGAGGAACAGCTGAGTACGCTGAACCCGCCGACGGCCTCCAGGGCGACCTTGGCCACGGCCTGGATCGAGGGGTCATCTTCCACATGCAGAATACGTTTGAGCTCAGGCATCGGGCGTGTCCTTGGTCGTCGACGGGCTGGCGCGGCGATGGGCCCAGTGTTGCCCATCGGCCCGGTATTTAGCCAGCGCGCCGCGCGGTCGCCGGGGTTCAGCGGCCTGGCCTAAGCCTAGGTCAGAATGGCGGCGAGTGAACAGTTGCCGGCTCATTGCGACGTTACCCGGGGCAGCTCAAACCAGAAGGTCGCGCCTTGGCCCGGGGTCGAGTCGAAGCCGATCTGCCCGCCCATGTGCTCAATCAGCTGCTTGCTGATGGCCAGGCCCAGGCCGGTGCCGCCCTTGCGCCGGGTGTCGGTGGCGTCTGCCTGGGCGAACTTGCCGAAGATCTGCTCCTTGAAGGCGTCGGCGATACCCGGGCCGTGGTCGCGCACGCTTACGCGCAGGCAGTCGCCACGACGTTGTACGGCGACTTCCACGCGCTCCCCGACGGGGGAGAACTTGGCGGCATTCGACAGCAGGTTGGCCAGCACCTGTTCCAGGCGCTGGCTATCGACCCTGACCCAGTCGGCGTCGGTGGGCTCCAGTAGCTGCAGTTGCACCTGGTACTGGCTGGCATAGGGCTGGTTCTGCGCCACGGCCTGTTCCAGCAGGGGCTGCAGGGGTTGCTCGAGCAGCTCGAAGCTCATCTTGCCAGCGACCAGTTTGTCCATATCGAGCAGGTCGTTAATCAGCGTGCTGAGGCGCTGGCTGTTGTCCTGGGCGATGCGCAGCATCTGCTGCATGGTGGCCGGCACTTCGCCCAGCACGCCGCCGTTGATCAGCCCGAGGGAGCCGGCGATGGCGGTGAGCGGGGTACGCAGCTCATGGCTGACGGTGGAGATAAATTCGTTCTTCATCTGTTCGATGCGCTTGCGCTCGCTGATATCGCGGATCACCGCGATAAAGCGCCGCTGGCCCTGGTGGCTGATCTGCGAGACGGCCAGCTCGATGGCGAACAGCTCGCCGCTGCGGCGCAGCCCCGTGAGTTCGCGCACCGTACCGACCAGGCGGGCCTCATTGGTCTCGCGGTAGCGGGCCAGGTAGTCATCGTGGGTCGAGCGCTCCGGCTCGGGCATCAGCAGCTTGACGTTGCGCCCGCTGACCTCGGCCAGGCTGTAGCCGAAAATCTGCTCGGCGGCGTGGTTGAAGGTTTCGATATTGCCCTGCTGGTCGATGGTGACGATGGCATCGAGGACGTTGTCGAGCAGGGTGCGCAGGTAGTCCTCGCGTTCGCGGATCGCCCGTTCGGCCTCGACCCGCTCGCTGAAGTCCTGAATCTGCGCGACGAAATTCACCGGCTGGCCCTGGCTGTCACGCACCAGGGCGACACTCAGCAGCACCCAGAGGGCGCGGCCCTGGCGGTCCAGGTAGCGTTTTTCCATCTGGTAAGCGCTGATTCGTCCGGCCAGCAGCTCCTCCAGGCTGTGCAGGTCGCTTTGCAGGTCGTCGGGGTGGCTCAGGCGCTGGAAATTCAGCTGCAGCAACTCGGCGCGGCTGTAGCCGAGCATCCGGCACAGTTCGTCGTTGACCTCCAGGCACTGCCCTTGCAGCGACACCAGGGCCATGCCCTGGGGCGCGGTGCTGAAGGCACTGCTGAAACGCTGCTGGCTGACGCTGAGGGCATCCTCCACGGCCTTGCGGTCGCTGATGTCCCAGATAAACCCGGAGATCCACAACGGCCTGCCGTCGGGGCTGTATTCGGCTCGGCCCTTTTCCCGCACCCAGACGCTGTGGCCATCGGCATGCTGCAGGCGATAGGTCAGCTCAAAGCTGTGCTGGCGGGCGATGGCCTCATGGGCCTGGTAGGTGATCGGCAGGTCGTCCGGGTGAATCATGCGGGCAAAGCTGCGCTGGCGGTTGTCGATAAAGTCGCTGGGCGGATAGCCGGTCAGGTTCAGCACCTCGTCGCTCATATAGCGCATGGTCCAATCGGCATCGTTGTCGCAGCGATAGACCGCCCCCGGCAGGTTGGCCACCAGGCCGCGAAAGCGGCTTTCGCTCTTCTGCAGGGCGCGGGTGGTCTGCTGCAGTTCGGTGATGTCGCTGGCGATGCTGAGAAACCCGGTGATGCTGCGATCACTGTCGAAGATGGCGCTGACCGTCAGGTTGACCCTGCGCTGGCTGCCGTCCTTGCACACGTAGGTCCACTGGTGGGTGTCGGGTTCGCCGCTGCGGGCATTGTGGATAAAGGCCTCGAAACCTGCGATGGGCTTGCCGCTCTGCTGGCTCAGGGCGACGCCGCGCGCCTCGATTTCGCTGGCCAGGTGGAAGGCTGCCGGGCTGGCGCGGCCGATCATCTCGGCGGCGCTATAGCCCAGCAGGCGCTCGGCCCCGGTATTGAACAGGCTGATCTGGCCAGCGGTATCGGTGGCGATAATGCTCACCCCGGTGGCCGAGTCGAGTACCGCCTGGAGGAAGGCGCGGGCCTTGCGGATCTCTTCCTCACGCTGCTTGGTCTCGCTGATATCGGCATGGGTGCCGTACATCAGCAGGGGCTGGCCGGCCTCGCCGCGGCGCTCGACCCGGCCGCGGTCCTGAACCCAGACCCAGTGGCCTTGCTTGTGGCGAATGCGGTACTGGCATTCGTAGTAGGGCGTTTCGCCGCGAAAATGCGCCTGCAGTCGTTCGCTGGACAGGGGCAGGTCGTCGGGGTGGATCATCTGCTGCCAGTGCTGGAAATCGCCGGGCAGCAGTTCATTCAGGTGGTAGCCGATGATCTGCGCCCAGCGCTCGTTGAATACCGTGGCCCCGCTTTGCACATCCCATTCCCAGGTGCCGATATGGGTGCCTTCGATAATGCTCGCCAGGCGTTCGCTCTGGGCCTTGATCGCCGCCTCGGCGCTGGCCTGTTCGGTGACATCCTGCACGGTGCCGACCAGGCGCAGCATGCGGCCCTGTACGTCGGGCTGCAGATGGGCCAGTTCATGGACCCAGCGCACCGCGCCGTCGGGGCGGATGATGCGGTGCACCACGTCGTGCACGCCGCCCGCCATCACCCGCTGTTCGCTGGCTTCGACCAGAGCGATATCTTCGGGGTGCAGCGTGCGTTTGAAGTTTTCCAGGCTGGGCCGGTAGTACTGCGGGTCGTAGCCGAAGATGCTGTAGATGGTGCTCGACCAGTACAGCTCGCCGTTTTGCAGGTTGGCTTCCCAGTGGCCGAGGCGGGCGATGCGCTGGGCGTCGTCGAGGCGTTCGAGCAGGACCTGACGTGCCTGTTCCTGTTGCTGGCGCTCCAGGGTGGCCCCGACCCAGCGGCCGAACAGGCGCAGAAACTCGCGGTCGGCCTCGTCGAATGAGCTCTGCCGCGCTTCGTGGGCGCAGAACGCCAGAGTGCCGAAACGCTGCCCAGCCACGCTGATGGCGATGCCGATATAGGTTTCCAGGGCAAACAGGGGGTAGCAGGGGTGGCTGGCATGGGCCGATTTGCCCATCTGTTCGATGGCCAGCACGTCGTCGCCGCGCAGGGCGATGCTGCAGTAGGTGTCGCCGAGGACGAAACGCTGACCATCTTCCAGGCCGCCCGCAGGCGAGACCTGGGCCATGACCCGATAATCCTCGCCATCGACCTGGCTGATGATGGCCAGGGGCAAGGCGTAGAAATCGGCCCCCAGTTGCAGGGCCTGGCGCAGCTGTTGCTGGCTGCTCAGGGTTGGCAGGGCGGCGATTTCGTTGAGCGCGCGCAGGGCGGCCTGCTGGCGCTGCAGGCTGTGCTGGGCCTGTTCGCGCTGAATATCGCGGCGCAGGGCCTCGATCAACTGGCCTAGGGTGGCCAGCAGCGGCTGCAGAAAATCGACAAAGGCCTGGTCATAGCCGCCGGGCCGGTTGGCCAGGCCGAGCATGCCGATCAGCTGACCATTGACATTGATGGGCAGGCCGGCAAAGGCCTGCAGCACCGGGTTGCGCTCCGCCGGGCCGGCGGGCTGGGGCTCTGCGGTCGGCATATTGCGCAGCAGCGGGCTGTTGCTGTGCAGCGCCTGTTCAAGCAGTTCGTCGAGGTCCGGCGCGGACTGGTCTGCGCGGCGCAGGGCGCGGGCGTAATCCCAGGCCTGATGGCTGACGGCATAGGCGCGCAGGTAGGGCGCGCCCTGGTCATTGTGGAGAACCTCGCCGATCAAGCCGAACTGGCTGTCGCTGAGGACGAGGATGCGCTTGAGCAGGGCGTCGAAGGCTTCGCGTTGATTCTGCGCGTTGATATAGGCCGCCTGGGCTTCGGCGATTACCGCCAGCAGCTGGCGCGCCTGCTCGCTCTGCCGATGCTTGGCCTGCAGCTCGTCGCGGTGACGGCTGAGCAGGAGCTGGCTGCTGCGCTTGGTCGCCCGCAACAGCAACAACAGCAGCGCCGCCGATCCTAGCCAGGCCAGCAACCATTTGCCGACCAGCTGGCGCTGGTCGCGCCGATGGATGGCCGCCAGCTCGCTGATATCGCGCCATACCAGGGTGATGGCCCGAGCCGTGGCCGGGCTGCTGGTGTCCTGCGAATAGCCCGGCAGAACAAACTGGTTGAGCAGGTAGCTACGATCCTCATCCTCTAGCAGCTGTCGGCTATAGCCGGCGGCAGGGGCCGGCAGCAGTCCGGCGGCCTGCCAGGCCCGAACCTGGGCGCGGGAGTCGCCAATCAGCTGCCAGCCGCCGGGCTGCGCCTTTAGGCCGCGCAAGGCCTCGCCATTATTGGTCTGGGCGGGGGTTTCCAGTAGCAGGGCGACGCCGGCATCCAGCTCCCGGTCCAGCTGGCGCAGCTCGCCGAGCACCTCGTACACCACTTCGATGGCACCCACGGTGAGCGGGCCATCGAGGCTGTCGACCCGTAACGGGATGACCGCGCGCATGCCCAGGCCCTGCGGGCTGAGATCCAGGCCGGCGCGGCTGGTGCCGCTGCGCAGGGCGTCGCGCAGTAGGGGATGGCGGTCACTCAGGTTGTCGCCATGGCGTTCGGGGGCGTGCACGCGCAGGAACACTTCGCCGGCAGGTGCCAGGTGCACCAGCAGGCGAAACGGATGGCTCGACTGCAGGTTGCGCCAGCGCGGTACCAGGCGGGTATACAGCTGGTTGCGGATGCTCGCCAGGGCTGGGTCGCTAGGGTCCAGGGCGTGGGCCTGACGCACCAGCTCGACCACCCAGGCATCCGCCGCCAGGGTTTCGCCGAGCAGCTGCGCCTGGGCGGCCTGGCGCTGGCGGGTGCTTAGCAGCGCCAACTGCTGCAGCTCGCTCTGGCTGGCCAATTGCAGTTGCCAGAGCGCTTCGCGTTCCTGCAGGGCACGCGAGCCGAGGGTGAGGAACAACAGCGCCAGAGCCAGGCTACCGAAACCGACAATCCAGCGAATTGCAGCAGAGCTGTTGTTAGCCATTGAGGCCCTCTAAGGCTGTTGGTGTGAGGGGGTCACGGCAGGCCCGCGAGGCGGCGCAGGCTATGGACGATCTGCTTGAGCAGGTCGGCGATCCAGACATCATCTTCGAGAATCATCACGCGCATGGTCTAGTCCTGCGGGGCCGTTACGCAGTGCACCAGGGGCAGCTGCGCGAGCAGGGCCTCGGCCGGTTGCGGGCGGCCGAAAAAGTAGCCCTGGGCATTGTCGCAGCCCAGTTGTTCGAGCAGCTCGGCCTGTTCCAGCTGTTCGATGCCCTCGGCCAGCACCTTGAGCCCCAGGCTGTGGCCCAGGGCGATGACCGCGCGGGTGATGGCGACATCGTCCTGGTCATTAGGCAGGCCCATGACGAAGCTCTGGTCGAGTTTCAGCTTGTGCACCGGCAGGCGTTTGAGCCGCGCCAGGGAGCTGTAACCGGTACCGAAATCGTCGATGGCCAGGCGTACGCCCAGGGCGCGCAGGCGATCGAGCAGGGCCAGGGCCGCGTCGGGGTTGTCCATCACCGCGCTTTCGGTGACCTCCAGTTCGAGGCAGGCCGGATCGAGGCCGGTGTCGGCCAGTACCTGGGCCACCCGGCTATCCAGCTCGCCGCGACTGAACAGGCGGCTGGAAACATTCACCGAGACAAAGCGCAGGTTATAGTCGGCCGCTTGCCAGGCGACCATCTGCCGGCAGGCCTTCTCCAGTACCCAGGCGTCGATGGCACCGATCAGCCCGCTTTCCTCGGCGATCGGAATAAATTCCCCCGGCGGCACCAGACCGCGCTGCGGGTGCTGCCAGCGCACCAGAGCTTCGACCCCGATCATCTGTCGGCTGCGCAGGCACATCAGTGGCTGGTAATACACGCGCAATTCGTCGTGCTCCAGGGCATGGCGCAGGGCGCTGACCAGCTCGACCCGCTGGCGGGCGTATTCGGTCAGTTCCTGGGCGTAGAAGGCATAGCCCTCGCGGCCGCTGCTCTTGGCCTTGAACAGTGCGGAGTCGACGTTGCGCAGCACCTGGGCGACGTTGTCGGCGTCGCCGGGAAACAGGCTGATGCCGACACTGGCCCCGATAAACAGCTCATGGCCGTTGACCACGAACGGCTGGCTCAGGCAGTTGAGCATCTGCTGGGCCAGGCCGGCTGCCTGTTCGGCCGTGGCGCAGTCTTCACAGAGCAGGCCGAACTCGTCACCGCCGAGGCGCGCCAGAGTCATGGCACCCTGCAACTGCTGGCGCAGACGTTCGCCCACCTCCTTGAGCAGCAGGTCGCCGGTGGCGTGGCCGAGGCTTTCATTGATGTGCTTGAAGTGGTCAAGGTCGATCAGCAGCACGGCCCCGCAACGGTTGTCGCGTTGCCCGCGCTCCAGCGCCGTCTCGACCCGCTCGGTAAACAGCAGGCGGTTGGGCAGGTTGCTCAGGGGGTCGTGATGGGCCAGGTAGTCCAGCTCGCGCTGGGAACGCTTGAGCGCGGTGATATCGGAGAACACCGCGACGTAGTGGCTGATCTCGCCCTCTTCATCGCGAATGACGCGGATATTCTGCCACTGTGGATAGATCTCGCCGTTCTTGCGCCGGTTCCACACCTCGCCACTCCAGCCACCGCGATTTTGCAGGGCATGCCAGAGGCTGTTGTAGAAGTCCTGATCGTGCCGCCCGGACTTCAACAGGCTGGGCTGCTGGCCAAGGATCTCCTCCTGGCTGTAACCGGTGATCCGGGTAAAGGCCGGGTTGCAGTGGACGATGCGTTGCTTGGCATCGGTGACCAGTACCCCTTCCTGGGTGGCATCGAACACCGCGGCGGCCTGGCGCAGGCTGTCCTCGTCGTTGCGCCGCTGGGTGATGTCGCTGGCCGTGCCGATCATCCGCTCCGGGCGGCCCTGGTCGTCCAGCAGCAGCCGGCCGCGGGACTGAATCCAGCGGTAGGTACCATCCTTGTGGCGCAGGCGATAGCTGACTTCGTAGGGATCCGGGCTGGCGCTGTTCAGGCGTTGTTCCATGCAGCGCTGAAAATGCGCGCAGTCGTCGGGGTGCAGGCGTTGCAGCCAGTTTTCCTGGTCGTTGCCCAGACCGCCCGGTGGCAGGCCGAGCAGGGCGGTGTAATCGGGGGAGAAAAATACCGTGCGGGTATGCAGGTCCCAGTCCCACATGCCATCCCGGGCCGCGCTCAGGGCGCGGCTCAGACGGGTTTCGCTGGCGCTCAGGGCCAGGTTGGCATGGTGCTGCTGCAGTTGATGGGTGCGCAGCACCCAGTACAGCAACGCGCCGGTGAACAGGACGAAGAGCAGCCCCTTGACCAGCTGCACGGACTCCAGCTGCTCGAGCGAGAGGCCGAGGGCGGCGACCAGAGTGTCGCTAAATGCTACCCACAGGCCGGCAGCCAGGGTGTAGGCGAGGGTCAGACGCCGAGCGCTGTGGGGAACATTCATAGGGGGTAGTCAGTCCTTTTGATCTGCTGGGCAGTATAGGTGCTAACGCGGGGCCGGCATTCTTATCCAAAAGACCAACTGGTTTTCTGATCTCGGTCAGGGATAATGTCGTAGTCTGTTGTGGCAACAGAGCAGCGTCCTTCTTTATACGAGGCACTCGATCCCCATGTGGTACAACGGTTTTCTCGACCTGTCGGTCTGGCAACTGATCGCGGTCACCCTGCTGATGACGCATGTGACCATCGTCAGCGTTACGGTTTATCTGCACCGTTACTCGGCCCACCGCGCCCTGGAACTGCATCCTGCGCTCAAGCATTTCTTCCGTTTCTGGCTGTGGCTGACCACTGCGCAGAACACCCGCGAGTGGACCGCCATCCACCGCAAGCATCACGCCAAATGCGAAACCGTGGATGACCCGCACAGCCCGGTGATCAAAGGCCTGAGTACCGTGTTGCTGACCGGTGCCGAGCTGTACGCCGAAGAGGCGAAGAACCCGGAAACCCTGCGCATCTACGGCAAGAACTGCCCGGAAGACTGGATCGAGCGCAACGTTTATTCGCGTTTCCCCATGGCCGGTATCAGCTTGATGGCGGTGATCGACCTGGCCCTGTTCGGCGCGGCGGGCATCACCATCTGGGCGATCCAGATGATGTGGATCCCGGTATGGGCCGCTGGCGTGATCAATGGCCTCGGCCATGCCGTCGGCTATCGCAACTTCGAATGCCGCGATGCCGCGACCAATCTGGTGCCCTGGGGCATTCTGATCGGCGGCGAAGAGCTGCATAACAACCACCACACTTACCCGAACTCGGCCAAGTTGTCGGTTAAGAAGTGGGAATTCGACATGGGTTGGTTCTGGATCAGGTTGTTCAGCATCCTCGGCCTGGCCAAGGTGCAGCGCGTTGCGCCCATCGCTCACCGCGTGGAAGGCAAGCGCAGCCTCGACATGGACACCGCCATGGCGATTCTCAACAACAGATTCCAGATCATGGCGCAGTACCGCAAGCTGGTCATTGCCCCCCTGGTCAAGCAGGAACTGGCCAAGGCCGATGCCTCGGTGCGCCATCATTTCCACCGCGCCAAGCGCCTGCTGGCCCGTGAGCCGAGCCTGCTCGACGAAGGGCACCAGCTGCGCATCCAGCGCGTGCTGGAGCAAAGCCAGGCACTCAAGGTGATCTACGAGAAGCGTCTGGCCCTGCAGCAGATCTGGGTCAAGACCAGCGCCAATGGCCACGACATGCTCGAAGCCATCAAACAGTGGGTGCATGAGGCCGAGGCCAGCGGCATCCAGTCGTTGCGCGAATTTGCCGAACAGCTGAAAACCTATTCGCTGCGGCCGACCGCCAGCGCCTGATTGAGGCCTGACGCAAATAACCCGCCCCCAGGCAGTGTGAAACGTAGCGAGCGAAGGTTAGGCAAGGCAAAAACAGGCGAGGAAGCGGAGTTTACGAGTTGTAAATGAGCATTCCGAGCCTGTTTTTAACGCCGCATAACCGAGCGCAGTAGTTTTCACACCGCCTGGCTCGGCGGGTTTTTTGTTTCTGGCATATGCTCGTGCTATTGCTTAAGCACTGTGCACCCCGGCGGCGTTTATGGATGAAGTGAGCAGACTGCAACTCGAGCATGAGGAGTTGACCCTGGCGCTATTGCACACCCGCGGTGAAGTCGCGCGGCTGCAGGAGCGCGAGCAGCTGTTCAGTACCCTGCTGGGCAGCGTCAATGCGGTACTGTGGGCCTTTAATTGGGAAACCCAGCGGGTTGTCTATGTCAGCCCCGCCTACGAGCGCGTCTTTGGCCGTTCCGCCGCCCTGCTGCTGGCCAGTTATAACGAGTGGCGCAACAGCATCTACCCGGACGACCTGGACTACGCCGCCGAGAGCCTGGCCCAGGTGCTGGAGACCGGCGCGGTCGAGGCCCGCGAGTACCGCATTATCCGCAGCGACGGCCAGCTGCGCTGGCTCAGCGACAAATGCTTCGTGAGCCGCCAGAGCGCTGCCGGCAAGGCGCAGATCATTGTCGGTATCGCCGAGGACATCACCGAAAAGAAGCAGTTGGAAGGCGAGCTGCACCGCCTGGCCACTACCGATGTGCTGACTCAAAGCAGCAACCGCCGGCACTTCTTCGACTGCGCCCAGCGCGAGTTCGAGCAGGCCCGCGAATATGGCAGCCCGCTGGCCTTTCTGCTGGTCGACCTGGACGACTTCAAGCTGATCAATGACCGCTACGGTCACCAGATGGGCGATCAGGTTTTGCAGCGTCTGGCCTACAGCGGTGCCACCACTCTGCGCCGCGGCGACCTGTTCGGGCGTATCGGCGGCGAAGAATTTGCCGCGCTCTTCCCCCGCTGCGAACCGGCCCTGGCCATCCAGATTGCCGAACGCCTGCAGCGCGAGGTGCGGCGTATGCGTTTCAGTCACGAGGGCACTTCATTCGGCGTCACCCTCAGCCAGGGCCTGACCAACCTGCACGCCGAGGACTTGAATCTGGACGCCCTCTACACCCGTGCCGATGCCGCCATGTATCAGGCCAAACGTCAGGGCAAGAACCAGATCGTGGTTGACTGAGCGGGCTGCTCCGAGCTGCTGCGAGACCTTGGTTGTTATGGCGGAAAATCGCCTACTGCTTATTGGGCTCGGCTGAAAACCGCCTATAATGCGCGCTCGACAGTCCCTCAGATCTTCCGTCTGCAGAGCTTGAGGCCTGAGCTAGAGCGCTCGGCTGCTGCAATAAGCAGACTGGCACAGTAACTGCGTAGGGCTCTGCATATAACGGCTGTGTCCATTCACGGCCAACAATAAAAAGACCGAGAGCCGCGTCATGATCACTACCTGCCCGATGCCCTGTCGCCTGACTTCGATTTGCGCCCCCTGTCTGCGCATGCACCCCTGATTCCGCTTATTGCCCTGTTGCCCGCTAGCTAGTTTTTCTGCGCGGCTGCGTTTGCTGCAGGGCGCAATAAGCCCCTGAATTCGGTGCGTGCCTGCCCCTTCACCTGGTGAAGCCCTGTGCCGTGCCGATGTGCCACCCACACACAACTGGAGCTATCACAATGAGAAAGACCTCCCTGGCCCTGGCCGTCGCCGCCAGCACCCTGGGCTTGTCCCTGAGCCAAGTCGCCACCGCGGCATTTATCGAAGACAGCAAAGCCAGCATCGAAGCGCGTAATTTCTATTTCAACCGTGATTTCCGCCAGGAAGGCGCGGCCCAGCACAAATCTGAAGAGTGGGCACAAGGCTTTATCCTGCGCATGAACTCCGGTTTCACCGACGGCACTGTGGGCTTCGGTGCCGATGCCATCGGCACCTTCGGCTTCAAGCTGGACTCCGGTGACGGCACCGCCGGCAGCGGCCTGCTGGTTCCGGATCGCTCGGGCGGTTCGCAAGATAACTATTCCGGTCTGGCAGTTGCTGCCAAGGCCAAGATCTCCAACAGCACCCTGCGCGTCGGTCAGATGCAGTTCAAAAACGCTGCCATTGCCTCCAGCGACGGCCGTTTGCTGCCGCAGGTGTTCGAAGCCGGTCACCTGGTCTCCCAGGAAATCGACGGCCTGATGCTCGAAGCCGCGCACGTTCGTGAGGTCAACCACCGCAACTCCGGCGATTACGAGGACATCGCAATCACCAGCGGCGGCCGTCGCGGCATCGCCACTACCGGCGGTACCACCTCCGACGCCTTCGATTTCATTGGCGGTACCTACAAGATCACCAAGGACCTGACCGCGGGTTACTACTATTCCAACCTGGACGAGTTGTACAAGCAGCACTCCCTCAACGCTGTGCATGTACTGCCGCTGGGCGACAAGCAGAGCCTGAAGACTGACCTGCGTTACGCCCGCTCCACTGATGATGGCAACCGCAGCAACGTCGACAACAAGGCCATCGGTGCCATGGTCACTTACGGTCTTGAAGGCCACGCCTTCGGTCTGGGTTACCAGAAGATGAGCGGTGACACCGGCTTTGCTTATATCAACGGCACTGACCCGTTCCTGGTCAACTACGTGCAGATCAGCGATTTTGCCAACAAGGACGAGAAGTCCTACCAGGCGCGTTATGACTTCAACTTCGCCAGTATCGGTATTCCCGGCCTGACCTTTATGACCCGCTACCTGACCGGCGACAACGTCGATCGCGGTCGTAGTGTTTCCGAAGGTAAGGAGTGGGAGCGCGACACCGAGCTGATGTACGTGTTCCAGGACGGTGCGCTGAAGAATCTGGGCGTGCGCTGGCGCAACGCGACTGTGCGCTCGAACTTCGCCAACGACATCGACGAAAATCGTCTGATCGTCAGCTACACCCTGCCACTGCTCTGATAGCAAGCGTGTGCGGCTGAGCTGTTGCATCCAGTTCAGCCTGCGTAGCCACCAGAAAACCCGGGACTCTGTTCCGGGTTTTTTATGCCCGCTGATTATATGCGAGTCGTTTGGCAGGGCTTGCCATTCAATATACAAAAGAATAAATTGTTTTTGTCTTAATTGAGTGCTGCCCGATGAATGCTCCCGACACCCCCTTCGATATCCAGCAACTGCGCGCCAATGCCGATGCGGCGGGGCAGCTGCTCAAGGCCCTGGGTAATCCCGACCGCCTGCTGCTGCTCTGCCAGCTGTCCCAGGGCGAGCGCAATGTCAGCGAGCTGGAAACCTTGCTGGGCATCCAACAGCCGACCCTGTCTCAGCAACTGGCGGTGCTGCGCCGCGAGGGCCTGGTGCAGACCCGTCGCGAGGGCAAGCAGATCTACTACCGGATCTGCAGCCCGGCGGCCCTGGCGGTGATCAACACCCTTTATCAACTGTTCTGTGCAGGAGAGTCGCAATGACCGTCGACTGGCTCAACTTTACGCCCTGGAGCGCCTTGGGCGGCGGGGCCCTGATCGGCCTGGCGGCGGCGCTGTTTGTGGTTCTGAACGGGCGCATCGCCGGCATTAGCGGCCTGCTCGGCGCGGTCGTGGAAGGCGGTGAAGGGCGTGGCGAGAAGGCCCTGTTTCTTCTCGGCCTGCTGCTTGCGCCGCTGCTTTGGGGGCTGTTCGCCGCCCTGCCGGCGATCGAGTTCCACGGCGGCTGGCTGAGCCTGAGCCTGGCCGGCTTGCTGGTGGGCGTCGGCACCCGTTATGGCGCGGGCTGCACCAGCGGCCACGGGGTGTGCGGAATTTCCCGGCTGTCGCCCCGTTCGCTGGTGGCGACCCTGGCCTTTATGGCCGCGGGTTTCGCCACGGTATTTGTCCTGCGCCATCTGTTGGGGGGCTGATCATGCGCAAACTGACTGCATTACTGGCCGGGCTGATCTTCGGCGTCGGTCTGTTGCTGGCCGGCATGGCCAACCCGGCCAAGGTGTTGGGCTTTCTCGACCTGGCAGGGGCCTGGGATCCGTCCCTGGCGCTGGTCATGTTGGCGGCCATCGCCGTGGCCGTGCTGCCTTTTCGCTGGGCCCGCCAGCAACGCCTGACGCTGCTGGACGCGCCCATGCAGCTGCCGAACAAGCGCAGCCTGGATCGGCGGCTGATCGGCGGCAGCCTGTTGTTTGGCGTCGGTTGGGGTATCGCCGGTATCTGCCCGGGCCCGGCGCTGGCGATTCTGCTCAGCGGGCATTGGCAGGTGCTGTTGTTCGTTCTGGCCATGTTGGCCGGGATGTTGTTGTTCAGCGTACTGGAGAGCCGGCGCGCAGCATGACCGAGGAGGTCACGATAAAAGCAAACGTTGGCACCATCGACCGCAGCCTGCGCATCGCCGCCGGGCTGATGCTGATTGGCCTGAGCCTCAGTGGCGTGATCGGCCTGTGGGGCTGGATCGGCGTCGTACCCCTGGCGACCGGCCTGTTTCGCTTCTGCCCGGCCTATCCGTTGCTGGGTATCAATACCTGCAACAACAAAACCTAAAGCAGCAACAGGGTGGCCAGGCCCAGGAAGGCGAAAAAGCCGACCACATCGGTCACCGTGGTGAGGATCACGCTGCCTGCCAACGCCGGGTCGATGCCCATGCGTTCGAGCAGCAGCGGGATGCCCCAGCCTGCCAGCGCCGCGCAGAGCAAGTTGACCAGGATGGCGACGCCGAGCACCGCGCCTATGCCCCAGTCGCCAAACCACAACACGGCGAGCAGGGCGATCACCACCGACCAGAGCATGCCGTTGAGGATGGAGATGCCCAGCTCCCGGTTGAGCAGGATGCGGATATTGCCTTTCTGCACCTGACCCAGGGCCAGGCCGCGAATCACCAGGGTCAGGGTCTGGCTGCCGGCGATGCCGCCCATGCTGGCCACGATGGGCATCAGCACGGCGAGGGCCACCAGCTGTTCCAGGGTGGCCTGGAACAGGCCGATAACCCAGGCCGCGCTAAACGCGGTGATCAGATTGATGCCCAGCCAGACCGCGCGGCGACGTGAGCTGACCAGCACCGGGGCGAAGATGTCGGCTTCGTCGTCGAGGCCGGCCATCTGCATCAGCGCCCGGTCGGAGTCTTCGCGTATCAGGTCGACCACGTCGTCGACGGTGATGCGTCCGAGCAGCTTGTTGTGCTCGTCGACCACCGGGGCGGACAGCAGATCGAGATCCTGGAACAGTCGGGCGACCTCGCGGCTGCTGGTCGTGACGGCGATCCCGGCGATATCGCTGTGCATCAGCTCGGCCACGCGCTGGCCGAGGTCGGCGGTGACCAGATTGCTCAGGCGCAGCGCGCCCTGATAATGGCCCTTGCGGTCCACCACCATCAGCATGTCGGTCTGCGGCGGCAGTTGTTCCATCAGGCGCAGGTAGCGCAGTACGGTGCTGGCCTTGACGTCGGCGCGGACCAGGATCGGGTCGGCGTTCATCAGGCCGCCGGCCGAGTCCTCGGGGTAGCGCAGCATCGACTCGAGCTGCTGGCGCTGCGCCGCGTTGCTGGCATGCAGCAGTTTGCTGCCGAGTTCGCCGGGCAAGGTCTGAATCAGGTCGACGCGGTCATCCAGTTCCAGCTGCTCGGCCGAGGCGATCAGGTCTTCCAGGTCCAGTTCCAGCGCCAGTGCGCCGCGGATTTCGTCGTGCAGGTAGGTCAGCACTTTGCCGCTGCGCTCGGTCTCGAGCATGCTCCAGGCGGCGCGCCGTTCGACGGGGGGTAGGGCTTCGAGCAGGCCGGCGACCTTGGCCGGGTGCATGCGCTGGAGGAGCTTGCCCACCCGCTTGAGCTTGCCCAGGGCCAGGGCCTGGCGCACGGCTTCCAGGTGGTTGACGCTGGCCCCCAAGCGTTCGCTCTCCGGGCGCGGCGGCAGTGGGTCGCTCGCGTCGCCGGCCAGCTGGGCAATCAGTTCCAGGCTGAGGTGGGGCAGAATGCGGCCTTCCAGGCTCGACTCGATCTGCTGCCAGAGGTTCTGGCGCTGGCGCGAGTCGAGCATTTCCAGCATGGCGGCGATCTTGGCCGGGTGCATGCGTCCCAGCAGCTTGCGCACGCGCTTGTTCTTGCCGGCCTTGAGCGCCTGCAGGATAGGGTCGCCTTCGGTGCGGCTATGGGGCTCGGCGTGCTGCTCGGGGTTGGGTTTGTTCGAATTCATGGGCGTCAGGGTAACACCAGCAGGGGCTGTCAGGGCTGGCGGCGTTGCGCGCCGGTGAGGGCCACAGACCCTCGCCGGCGGTCACCCTCAGGCGTGCTGCGCGGCCGGCTGCTGCTGGGTGATGCAGTGGATATTACCGCCGCCCAGAAGGATCTCGCGGCCCGGCACCATGACCACGCGATGTTCGGGGAACAGGCGCTGGAGCATGGCGCGGGCGGCTTGGTCCTGCGGGTCGTCGAAGCTCGGCGCGATAATGCCGCCGTTGACGATCAGGAAGTTGACGTAGGAGCCGGCCAGGCGGATCGACGGATCACGTTCCTGGCTGCCGGCCGCCAGATCGATCCCCGCGCACTCTTCGTCGCTGGCATAAAGGGGACCGGGGATCGGCATCTTGTGCACGATCAGCTGGCGGCCTTTGGCGTCGCGTGCCTGTTCCAGCACGGCCATGGCGGCCTGGCAGCGCGGGTAGTTGGGGTTCTGCGGGTCGTCGGTCCAGGCCAGCAGCACTTCGCCGGGGCGCACGTAACAGCAGAAGTTGTCGACGTGGCCGTCGGTCTCGTCGTTGAACAGGCCGTCCGGCAGCCAGATCACGCTGTCGATGGCCAGATGCTCGTGCAGCATCTGCTCGATCTCGGTGCGGCCCAGGTGCGGGTTGCGGTTACGGTTGAGCAGGCATTCCTCGGTGGTGATCAGGGTGCCTTCGCCATCCACGTGGATGGAGCCGCCTTCCAGCACAAAGCCTTCTGTGCGGTAGCGCGCGCAGCGCTCGATCTCGAGGATCTTGCGTGCCACCTGATCGTCGCGCACCCAGTTGGCATACAGGCCGCCATCGAGGCCGCCCCAGGCGTTGAAGGCCCAGTCCACACCGCGCACTTCGCCACTGCTGTTGGTAACGAAGGTCGGCCCGGTGTCGCGCACCCAGGCGTCATCGGTGCTGATTTCCACTACGCGGATATTGTCGTGGGCCAGGCGCTGGCGGGCGTTCTCATACTGCCCGGCGGAGGCGCAGACGGTCACCGGCTCGAACTCGGCAATCGCCCTGGCCACGGCGCTAAAGGCCGCCTGCGCCGGTTTGCCGCCCAGACGCCAGTTGTCCGGGCGCTCGGGCCAGACCATCCAGGTCTGGCTATGGGGTTCCCACTCGGCCGGCATACGAAAGCCATCGGCACGTGGAGTCGTGGTCAGTGTGGTCATGGTTCACCTGTAGCCGGATGCAGTCCGGGATGTTGTGACAGAAAATTCCCGGCTTGTATCCGGGTTATGCATAGGTCGTAGGGTGGCTTGAGCGCAGCAACAGCCTATCCTGCGCTGTCTGCTTTACTCGACGCTGACCCTAGCAGAGCGCTGTTGCGCTGCCATGGCACGCCATCATGCTGTTGCGAATAGCCTATTTATATCCGATAAAAATCGGCTTTTAAAGCATAATCAGCCTTCATTTTGGATTTTTAATCGATTAGTATCGAATAAAAATCTGTAATGGAGACTCTGTACCTTGTTATGTAATGCCGTGAAACGAGGTGCGGTAGAAGAGCCGTTTTTTCCATCCGTAATGTCCCCGAGCCCAACGTGCGGCGTGATGGCGACATTGAGTGCACAACCCATCAGCAGCCAGGGGTGACAAGATGATCGAGGTAACTGAAGTTTCCATTGCCGAACTGCGCGCCGCGCTGGAGGCCGGTCGAACCACGGCGGTCGAGCTGGTGCAGGCCTATCTCGCCAGAGTCGAGGCCTACGATGGCCCCGACACGGCCACCGCCCTCAATGCGCTGGTGGTGCACAACCCCGATGCACTCAAGGAGGCCCAGGCTTCCGATGCCCGCCGTGCTCGCGGCGAAACCCTCGGCCCGCTGGATGGCATTCCCTATACGGCCAAGGACAGTTATCTGGTCAAGGGCCTGACCGCCGCCTCCGGCAGCCCGGCCTTCAAGGACTTGGTCGCCTACCGCGATGCCTTCACCGTCGAACGTCTGCGTGCTGCCGGGGCCATCTGCCTGGGCAAAACCAATATGCCGCCCATGGCCAACGGCGGCATGCAGCGCGGCGTCTATGGCCGCGCGGAAAGCCCGTACAACGCCGCCTACCTCACCGCGCCCTTCGCCTCGGGCTCGTCCAACGGTGCCGGTACGGCCACCGCGGCCAGTTTCGCCGCCTTTGGCCTGGCCGAGGAGACCTGGTCGAGCGGCCGCGGGCCGGCCTCGAACAACGGCCTGTGCGCCTACACGCCGTCGCGGGGGGTGATCTCGGTGCGTGGCAATTGGCCGCTGACGCCGACCATGGACGTGGTGGTGCCCTATGCGCGGACCATGGCCGACCTGCTCGAAGTGCTCGACGTGGTGGTGGCGGAAGATGCCGATACACGCGGCGATCTGTGGCGGCTGCAGCCCTGGGTGCCGATCCCGAGCGTGGCCTCGGTGCGCCCGGCATCCTATCCGGCGCTTGCCGCGCAGCGCGATGCTCTTGCCGGCAAGCGCTTCGGCGTGCCGCGCATGTTTATCAACAAGGATGAAGCGGCTGGCACCAGCGAAAAACCAGGTATCGGTGGCCCGACCGGGCAGCGCATCCACACCCGTGCCTCGGTGATTGAGCTTTGGCAGCAGGCGCGTCAGACACTGGAAGCTGCTGGTGCCGAAGTGATCGAGGTGGATTTCCCCCTGGTGTCCAACTGTGAGGGCGACCGCCCCGGCGCGCCGACGGTGTTCACTCGCGGCCTGGTGTCCAAGGAGTTTCTCCACGACGAACTCTGGGCGCTGTCGGCCTGGGGCTTCGATGATTTTCTCCAGGCCAACGGTGATCCCAAGCTGAACCGTCTGGTTGACGTTGATGGCCCGCTGATTTTCCCCCATGACCCAGGCACGCTGCCCAACCGCGAAGACGACCTGGCCGCCGGCATGGACGAATACGTGCGTATGGCCGAGCGCGGTATCACGCCCTGGGACCAGATCCCTACGCTGCCCGATGGCCTGCGCGGCCTGGAACAGACCCGCAAGCTCGACCTGGAAGACTGGATGGACGCGCTGGGGCTCGACGCGGTGCTCTTCCCCACCGTCGCCGACGTGGGCCCGGCCGATGCTGATGTAAATCTGCAGTCGGCGGATATCGCCTGGAGTAACGGGGTCTGGGTCGCCAACGGCAACCTCGCCATCCGCCACCTGGGCGTGCCCACAGTCACCGTGCCGATGGGCGTGATGGCGGATATCGGCATGCCGGTGGGGCTGACTTTCGCCGGCCGCGCCTACGACGATTCGGCGCTGCTGAGCTTGGCTTCGGCCTATGAGTCGACTGGGACTAAGCGCGTGATTCCGCCGCGTACTCCGGCATTGTCACGGAGCTAATGATGGGGTTGGATTGGGGCGATGCCGGCCCCGATTCCGCTCGCTATCGGCGTTCAGGGCGGGTGAATAACGGGGAGGGTCAGGCGCTGCGGCGTTTGTGCTGTTCGAACTGTTCGTTGCCGTCATCCCAGCCGGCTTCCCAGGCCGCGGTGAGCACTTCGGCAGCCTGGCTGTGGGGCGTGTTGGGTTGTCCGGTCAGGCCGGCCATATAGCCCTGCTGGTAAGCCTTGTTGAGGCTTTCCAGGCTCCAGTGCTGATCTTCCGTGGTCGAGGCGGCGGACGCCATGGCACAAACTCGCGTTGAACATACAGGCCTAATGCTAGCTGGATAAAGCCGCACGCGTTGAGCCGTAGATCCCGGTTTTTCTGCCGCTCACTGGTTTTGTGAATCAGTTGACGAAATGCCGGCCCTGGTTGGGCCGGCGCTCTCGCGGCTCAGTTGGCCATTGCCAGGATGCTGGCCTGATAGGCCGCGGCAAAACTGTCGAAATCGCCTTCCTCGTGGGCCTCCAGCTCCACCTGGTCCTGCAGCGAGCGGGCCGTGCTGGCCTCGAAGGCCGCTTGCTGCTCGGCGCTTAGTGGCTGGCTGCGGAAGTACTCGGCGTGCAGCTTGCTCTGGCGCAGGGCGAACTCGGTAAAGCTCAGGCCCTGTTGCAGTTGCGCCAATACCTGCGCGGAGGGCGTCAGGCTGGAGTCGGCGACCTTGGCCTGCTGCGCCTGCAAAGCCTGGCGATGGGCGTTGCTGCCGTGGTTCTGGTCGAGCAGCTCGGCCAGCGGGCGGATCTGCTCCAGCAGTTCATCGGCCCAGGCCTGCAGCACCACCGGCTGGCCATTGCGTTGCAGATGCAGGCCCGGACGGCGACCTTCCTTGACCACGGCCAGGAAGTTGTCGGTGCAGGCATGGCATTCGCCGCTTTCCAATAGCGGGCTGTCGGCCAGCGCGCAGAACAGCAGGAAGGCGTCGAGGAAGCGCGATTCGGTCAGGTCGATGCCCAGCGGCAGGAACGGGTTGATATCCAGGCAGCGCACTTCGACGTACTGCACGCCACGGGCCATCAGCGCCTGGATCGGCCGCTCGCCGCTGTAGGTCACGCGCTTGGGGCGGATGTTGGAGTAGTACTCGTTTTCGATCTGCAGGATGTTGGTATTCAGCTGCAGCCACTCGCCATCCGTCTTCGCGCCGATTTCCACATAGGGCGGGTAGGGCGTGCCAACCGCTTGGCGCAGGCTGTCGGTGTAGCTGGTCAGATCGTTGTAGCAGGGCGTCAGGCCGGCCTGGGCGTTGCTCTGATAGCCCAGGTCGCTCATGCGCAGGCTGGTGGCGTAGGGCAGATAAAGGGTTTCGCCATCCAGCTCTTGCAACTGGTGCGGGCGGCCGCGCATAAAGCCCTTGTGCAGCGCCGGCGAGGCACCGAACAGGTACATCAGCAGCCAGCTGTAGCGGCGGAAGTTGCGGATCAGCGCGATATAGCGCGCCGACTGGTAATCCCGCGCGCTGCGCGTGTCACCTTCGGCCTGCTGCTGCAGCTGCCACAGCGCGTCGGGCAGGGAGAAGTTGTAGTGGATACCGGCGATGCACTGCATGGTCTTGCCGTAACGCAGGGCCAGGCCCTTGCGGTAGACGTACTTGAGTTCGCCGATATGCGAGCTGCCGTAACGGGCGATCGGGATCGTCTCTTCGTCCGGCAGGGCGCAGGGCATCGACGGGCTCCACAGGTATTCACCGTCCAGCTTGCTGTAGGCGAACCGGTGGATCTGCTCCAGATCGGCCAGGGTCGCTGCCGGATCAGGCTCGGCCGGGGTGATAAATTCCAGCAGCGACTCGGAGTAGTCGGTAGTGATCTGCGTGTGGGTCAGTGCCGAGCCGAGTGCGGCTGGGTGCGGGGTCAGCGCCAGCTGGCCGTCACCATCGACGCGCAGGCATTCGCGCTCGATACCGTGCAGGCACTGGGAAAGCAGGGAGAGGTTGGCGCGCTCGCCAAGCTGGGCCAGGCGGCGGGGTAACAGGTCGCTCAAGATTGCATTCCTTCACGCATCGGTTGCCCCAATATGGGGACGCCAGGCGTGCTCTACAAGGGGGCGAGAAAACCGCTTTCAGCGGTCGATAGCGCTTTATAACCCGGCACGGGTGAAGAAGGTTATAGCTGGGCGCAATGCATTTGCGTCAGGGCGACGCGGGAGGGCAGGGCGTGCGGCTCTGCGGGAAACACGGACATACGGCGTATGTCCGTGTACCAGCGGGCGTTGGCTTATTTCTTCAGCTGTTTGGCATTGGCAAACAGCGCCGCCATGCCGCCGCTGGCCGGCGCAGGTTTTTCCTGGCTGGAATGACGCTCGCTGCGCGGGGCATTGCCGGCCGGCTTGCCGCCACGGGATTGCCCACCACGCGGCCCATCGACTTTTTCGCCGGGGGTGTCGCCCATGCGCATCGACAGGGCGATGCGGTTACGCGGGATATCGACTTCCATGACCTTGACCTTGACCACGTCGCCGGCCTTGACCGCCTCGTGCGGGTCCTTGATAAATTTCTCCGACAGCGCCGAGATATGCACCAGACCGTCCTGGTGCACACCGATATCGACGAAGGCACCAAAGTTGGTCACGTTGGTGACCACGCCTTCGAGGATCATGCCCAGTTCGAGGTCTTTGAGGGTTTCCACCCCTTCCTGAAACTCGGCAGTCTTGAACTCCGGGCGCGGGTCGCGGCCGGGTTTTTCCAGCTCGCTCAAGATATCGCCGATGGTCACCAGGCCGAACTTGTCGTCGGTGAACTGCTTGGGGTCGAGGCGCTTGAGAAAGCTGGCATCGCCGATCAGCGAGCGGATATCACGGCCGGTATCGGCGGCGATGCGCTGCACCAGTGGGTAGGTTTCCGGGTGCACGGCGGAGGCGTCGAGCGGGTTGCTGCCGTTCATGACACGCAGGAAGCCGGCGGCCTGTTCGAAGGTCTTGTCGCCCAGGCGCGGCACCTTGAGCAGGTCGGCGCGGCTGTTGAATGCGCCGTTGGCGTCGCGGAAGGCGACGATATTCTGCGCCAGGGTGGTGTTCAGCCCGGAGATGCGCGCCAGCAGCGCGGCGGAGGCGGTGTTCACATCGACGCCGACGGCGTTTACGCAGTCCTCGACCACCGCATCCAGCGAGCGCGCCAGTTTCAGCTGCGACACGTCGTGCTGGTACTGGCCGACACCAATGGATTTCGGGTCGATCTTCACCAGCTCGGCCAGCGGGTCCTGCAGGCGGCGGGCGATGGACACCGCGCCACGCAGCGACACGTCCATATCCGGGAATTCCTTGGCGGCCAGCTCCGAGGCGGAATACACCGAGGCACCGGCTTCACTGACCATGACCTTGGTCAGGTTCAGGCCCGGCAGTTTCTTGATCAGCTCCAGGGCCAGCTTGTCAGTCTCGCGGCTGGCGGTGCCGTTGCCGATGGAGATCAGGTCGACCGCGTGCTTGGCGCACAGCTTGGCGAGGGTTGCCAGGGTGCCGTCCCAGTCGTTGCGCGGTGCATGGGGGTAAACCGTGGAGGTTTCCAGCACCTTGCCGGTGGCATCAACCACCGCCACTTTGCAGCCGGTGCGCAGGCCTGGGTCCAGCGCCAAAGTGGCGCGCGGGCCGGCCGGGGCGGCCAGCAGCAGGTCGTGCAGATTACGGGCGAACACGTTGATCGCCTCGTTTTCCGCGGCTTCGCGCAGCTCGCCGAACAGGTCGGTTTCCAGATGGGTGTAGAGCTTGACCTTCCAGGTCCAGCGCACCACTTCGCCCAGCCATTTGTCGGCGGCGCGGCCACGGGCACTGATGCCGAAGCGCTCACCGATCATGCCTTCGCAGGGGTGCATGGTACCTGGGGCTTCATCGCCGACTTTTAGGCTGGCGCTGAGGATGCCTTCGTTACGCCCACGGAAGATTGCCAGGGCGCGGTGCGAGGGGGCACCCTTGAGCTTCTCGTCGTGCTCAAAGTAATCGCGGAACTTGGCCCCTTCGTTCTCTTTGCCGGCGACCACGCGGGCGCTGAGGATGGCGTTGTCCTTGAGGTAGCTGCGCAGGCTGGCCAGCAGGTTGGCGTCCTCGGCGAAGCGCTCCATCAGGATGTACTTGGCCCCTTCGAGCACGGCCTTGACGTCGGGGAAGCCTTTCTCAGTGTCGATAAAGCGCTCGGCTTCGCTCTCGGGATTCAGCTCGGGGTCGTTAAATAGCGCGTCGGCCAGCTCGCCAAGGCCGGCTTCCAGGGCAATCTGGCCCTTGGTGCGGCGCTTCTGCTTAAACGGCAGGTACAAATCTTCCAGACGGGTCTTGGTTTCGGCCAGGTTGATCTCGCGGGTCAGCTCAGGGGTCAGTTTGCCCTGTTCCTCGATGCTGGCGAGGATGCTGGCACGTCGTTCGTCGAGTTCGCGCAGGTAGCGCAGGCGCTCTTCCAGGTTGCGCAGCTGGGTGTCATCCAGGCTGCCGGTGACCTCTTTACGGTAGCGCGCGATAAACGGCACGGTGGAGCCTTCATCGAGCAGGGCCACGGCGGCGGCGACCTGTTGCGGGCGTACGCCCAGTTCTTCGGCGATGCGGTTGTTGATGCTGAGCATATAAAAAGCTACCCACAGGGCGGCCATGCCAGCGGCATGACGCGCGGAATCATTTGAGTCGGCGTGGCCTGTCCTGCCCTCATCCGGTGCTGCGCACCACCTTCTCCCGGGGGGAGAAGGGCTGAGGCGGTTGTCGCTGCGCGACTGCCACGTCGATACGGCCGCGCATTATAAACACTGCCCGGCAGTGCGCCGGGAACCAGTCGGGGAAAAATCTGCTAACAATGGGCTGCACGTTGGCTGCGGCTCCTGAGCCATAATGCCGGCAATTGCACACTGCCAGCGCGCCCGCGCCCGGCGGATGCCTGGTCAAGGAGCCCTGAATGAGCAGCACTGCACTTCCCGTTGAAGGCGAAAAAATCCTGATCGTCGACGACGACGCCCGCCTGCGTCGCCTGCTCGAACGCTTCTTCGAGGAGCAGGGCTACCGCGTACGTGCGGTGGAAAACGTCGAGCAGATGGACCGCCTGCTGGCCCGCGAGCTGTTCAACCTGGTGGTGCTCGACCTGATGCTGCCGGGCGAAGACGGCCTGTCCGCCTGCCGCCGCCTGCGCGAAGGCAACAACCAGGTGCCGATCATCATGCTTACCGCCAAGGGCGACGAGGCCAGCCGTATCCAGGGCCTGGAGCTAGGTGCCGACGATTACCTGGCCAAGCCGTTCAACCCGCGCGAGCTGCTGGCGCGGATCAAGGCCGTGCTGCGTCGCCAGGCCCCGGTAGTGCCGGGCGCGCCGGGCAGCGAAGACGAAAGTGTAAGTTTCGGTGAGTACGAACTGTCCCTGGCCACCCGCGAGCTGAAGAAGGGTGACGAGGTGCATATGCTCACCACCGGCGAGTTCGCCGTGCTCAAGGCCCTGGTGCAGCACGCCCGCGAGCCGCTGACCCGCGACAAACTGATGAATCTGGCCCGTGGCCGCGAATGGGATGCTCTGGAGCGCTCCATCGACGTGCAGATTTCTCGCCTGCGCCGGCTGATCGAACCGGACCCGTCCAAGCCGCGCTATATCCAGACGGTCTGGGGCGTGGGCTATGTGTTTGTGCCGGATGGTAATAAGTGATTCGTAGGTTGGTGCTGAGCGCAGCGAAGCCCAACGTCCTGTTCGCGAGCCTTGTGTTGGGCTTCGTCGCTGCGCGTCTCAACCCAACCTACATCGAGTCGTGATGAACGCTCCGCTCTGGTTTCCGCAAAGCTTCTTCTCCCGCACCCTCTGGCTGGTGCTGGTGGTGGTGCTGTTTTCCAAGGCCCTGACCCTGGTTTATCTGATGATGAACGAGGACGTGCTGGTCGACCGCCAGTACAGCCACGGCGCGGCCCTGACCCTGCGCGCCTACTGGGCGGCGGACCCGGAGGACCGCGCCACCATCGCCGAAGCGGCTGGGCTTAAACCGGTACCCCACGCGCAGGTGCCCACCACCGAGCAGCACTGGCCCTACAGCGAAATCTTCCAACGACAGATGCAGACCGAGCTTGGCCCGGACACCGAGGTGCGGGTGCGTGCCAAGAGCCCGCCGGCCCTCTGGGTGCACGCGCCGACTCTAGGCGACCAGTGGCTGCGGGTGCCGCTTTATCCGCACCCGCTGCGTGGCCAGCGGATCTGGAGTGTGCTCGGCTGGTTTCTGGCCATCGGTTTGTTGTCGACTGCGGCGGCGTGGATTTTCGTCCGTCAGCTCAGTGCACCGCTCAAGCGCCTGGTGTTCGCCGCCCGCCAGGTCGGTCAGGGGCGCAGCGTGCGCCTGCCGGTCAGCGATACGCCGAGCGAGATGGCCGAGGTCTACCGTGCCTTCAACCAGATGGCCGAGGACGTCGAACAGGCAGCCCGCGAGCGCGAGCTGATGCTCGCCGGGGTGTCCCATGATCTGCGTACGCCACTGACCCGCCTGCGTCTGTCCCTGGAGTTTCTCCACAACGATTCCGAACTGACCGAGGATATGGTCCGCGATATCGAGGATATGGACGCCATTCTCGACCAGTTTCTCGCCTTTATCCGCGATGGCCGCGACGAGCGGGTGGAACAGCTCGACCTGCTCGAACTGGTCCGCGAGGTGGTCGCGCCCTATAACCAGAAGCAGGAAGTGGTGCGCTTGTGTCTGGAGTCGGTACCGGCCTTTCCCCTGCGTCGGGTGTCGATCAAGCGCCTGCTGGTCAACCTGATCGAGAATGCCCTGCGCTACGGCGGCAATGCAGTTGAGGTGGCTGTTTCGGTATCCGGCGACTGCAGCGCGCCCTATGTGGTGCTCAGCGTGCTGGACCGCGGTGCCGGTATCGACCCGGCGGAGCTGGGCAGCATTTTCAACCCCTTTATCCGCGGTGACCGCGCCCGGGGCGGCAAGGGGGCCGGGCTCGGCCTGGCCATCGTGCGGCGTATTGCCGCCCTGCATGGCGGCAGTGTCGAGTTGCGCAACCGCTCTGGAGGTGGCCTGGAAGCCCGCGTCTGTTTACCATTGGGCCTGCTCCTGCCGCGCGACGCGGCATAGCCCGTGCGCTATGTGCACCAGCGCCTGAGGGCGCTTGGGCATACCGATCTGACCGCTGCGTCGCGCTGAACTATGCTCAACCTGCGCTATGACATGAGGTCAGCATGCCTGCAGCTCCCGATCGCCTACCGACATGGACCTGGTGGCTGCCGCTGCCATTGCTCCATCTGGCCACCTGGCTATCTATCGGCACCCAGTTCAGCGAGGGCGCGGCGCTCTGGCACCTGCCTTTTGCCCTTGCCCTGACGATGACCCTGTGGTGGGGGCCGCGGGTGCTGCCGCTGCTCTACCTGAACAGCCTGTTGAGTATCCCGTTATGGGGCCTGGACTGGCGCTGGGCCCCGCTCTATGCCGTGCCGGAGACCCTGGGCGTGGCCCTGGCCTGGTGGCTGTGTCGCCTGCGTCCGGTCGACCCAGCCTTGCCCTTCTTGCGCCATCTGCTGCGGTTTATGCTGTTCGGCGTGCTGCTGGCACTGGTTCCGGTGGCCATCGGTGTGCAGTTCAACCTCTGGCTGAGCGGCCACCTGCCGACCGACAGCCTGCTTTCGGCGACCCTGACTCTGTGGCTGGCAGACAGCCTGATGACCCTGGCCGTTGCCGTGCCGCTGCTGACCTATATGACGCCCTGGCTGCAGCAGCGCGGCTGGTTGAACTCGCCCCTGGCCAAGCGTCGCGAGCCGGTACCCGCGGCCTTGCGCCAATGGCCTGCCTGGCCCTTGCTGCTGGCCCTGGTGGTGGGCATGCCCTGGTTGCTGGAGCTGCTGCCCCTGAGCCTGAACCTGCCGCTGATCGGTGTGATGATGCTCAGCCTGGCCCTGGTCTGGGGCTATGTCGGGGCCATCTGCGGGGCGACCCTGAGCGCCCTGATGGTGCTGATCCTGCCGCTGTTGCGCGGCCTCACCGATACCGCGGCCTGGCTCGACCCGCAGCGCCTGGAACTGCACTTCGGTGTGTTGCTGTTTATGCTGGCCAGCCTGATGGTCGGACGTTCCCTGAGCGATCTGCGTCAGGCTCTGGCGCGCAGCGCCCAGGTGCAGCAGCAACTGGCCCTGGCCAACCTGGCGCTGGAGGCCAGCTCGCTGGGGGTAATCATTGCCGATGCGCGGCAGGCAGAGTTGCCGCTGATCTACTGCAACCCCTCGTTCGAGCGCATCACCGGCTACAGTCGCGAGGAAAGCCTGGGGCGCAACTGGAGCTTTCTGCTGGGTGGCGATCATCGCCAGCAGGGCCTCGCTCGCCTGCAGCATGCCGTCCACGAGGGCCAGGCCTGCGATGTGGTGCTGCGCAATTACCGCAAGGACGGCGAGCAGTTCTGGAGCGAGTTTATTCTTGCGCCGATGCGCGATGGGCAGGGCATCAGCCATTTTGTCGCGCTGCTGCATGACGTCAGCGCCCGCGAACACATGGCCCAGCAGGTGCGCAGCCAGAGCGAGGAGCTGCTCAGGCAGAGCTATCTGTTCAGCCAGACTGAACATATCGCCAACCTGGGTGGCTGGGTGCTCAACCTGCCGGCCCAGGATATGGACTGGAGCGAGGGCTGCTTCCGCATCTACGAGCTCGACCCGAAGAACGGCACGCCCAGCCTGGATCAAGCCCTGAGCTATATGGACGCCGACGGTCGGGCGCTGGCCGAGCAGACCCTGCAGCAACTGTTCGAAGGCCTCGATCAGTTCGATTTGGAAGTGCGCCTGCTGACCGCCAAGGGCAAGAGCCGCTGGGTACGCGTGCGTGGCGTCACCCAGCGCGACGGTGCCGAGCTGGTGCGGGTGTATGGCGCGTTGCAGGATGTCAGCGCGCGCAAGTACGCCGAACAACAGCTGCGCGAGCGCGACGAGCGCCTGCGCCTGTTCTTTGAAGCGCCGTTGATCGGCATGGCCCTGACCGGTCCTGGCTTCGAGTGGGAGGAGGTCAACCTCAAGCTGTGCAGCATTCTTGGGCGTAGCCGTGAGCAGCTGCAGAGCTGCAGCTGGAGCGAACTGTCCTTCGCCGATGACCTGGCCGCCGAACAGCGGCTGCTCGAGCAGGTGCTGCAGGGGGAGCGCGAAGGCTACGAGCTGGAAAAACGCTTCCTGCGTCCCGACAACAGCCTGGTATATGCCCGCCTGAGCCTGCGTGCGGTGCGTCACAGCACTGGGCGGGTGCGCATGTTCCTGTTGCTGGTGGAGGACATCAGTGAGCGGCTGGAAGCCGAAGCGCGCTACCGCACCATAGTGGAAAACGCCCCCGAGGCGATCATGTTGTTTACCGCCCAGGGCAATATGGTCGACTTCAACGACAATGCCCTGCGCCTGCTGCGTTACTCTCGCGAAGCCATGCTTGGCCGCAATATTCTTGACCTGACCCCGCCCAAACAGGCCAGCGGCCAAGCTTCGGCGGAAATCGGCCGCGACTACCTGCGCCGCGCGCTTGCCGGTGAGGCCCCGGTATTCGAGTGGCTGCACCGCGACAGCGGCGGCCGGCAGATTCCCTGCGAGGTACGTCTGGTGCGCATGCCTGGCGAGCCGGTGCTGATTCGTGGCAGCGTCACCGATATTTCCGAGCGTCAGCGCTATCAGCGCGAAATCGAGCGGCTGGCCTTCAGCGACGAGCTGACCGGCTTGCCCAATCGGCGTTTGTTGCTCGACCGCTTGCAGCATGCAATGGACCGCGAAATACGCGAAAACACCCTGGGCGCACTGCTTTTTATCGACCTTGACCACTTCAAAACGGTCAACGACAGCCTCGGTCATCTGGTCGGCGACGGCCTGTTGCGGGAGGTCACTGCGCGCCTGGCCAGTAGCCTGCGCGCCGAAGACACCCTGGCGCGGATGGGCGGCGACGAGTTCGTGGTGCTGCTCGAAGGGCTCGACAGCAATCCGCAGCTGGCCGCCGAGGCGGCGGCGGTGGCGGCGGAGAAACTGCTCAAGAGCCTTGCCGGCACCTGCTGGATCGAGGGTCACGAGCTGTCGATCAGCGCCAGTATCGGTATCGCCCTGCACCCCTTCGGCACCCAGGTGGCGGCCGACGTACTCAAACAGGCCGACACCGCCATGTACCGGGCCAAGCATGCCGGGCGCAACGGCCTGCACTTCTTCGCCCCGGAAATGCAGGCCGCCATCGACCAGCGCCTGCAACTGCAGGGCGAGCTGCGCCAGGCGATTCAGCGTAACCAGTTGCATCTGGTGTTCCAGCCGCAGCTGGCGCTGGCAACCGAACGGGTGGCCGGGGCCGAAGTGCTATTGCGCTGGGTGCACCCCGAGCGTGGCGAGATCATGCCCAGCGACTTTATCCCCCTGGCCGAGGAAACCGGGCTGATCGAGGAACTCGGCGTCTGGGTGCTGGAGCAGGCCTGCATGGCCCTGGCGCGCTGGCTGCCGAGCTGGCCGCAGATGGTCCTGGCGGTCAATCTGAGCCCCCGTGAGCTGCGTCAGCCCAGGTGCGTCGAGCGGGTGCGCGACTGCCTGCAGCGGCACCGGGTACCGGCTACGGCGCTGGAACTGGAAATCACCGAAGGGGTGTTGCTCGAAGATGTCGAGCGCTGCATCGCCAATATGGACGCGCTGAAACAGCTCGGCGTGCGCTTCGCCATCGACGATTTCGGCACCGGTTACTCTTCCCTGACCTACCTCAAGCGCCTGCCGCTGGATCGCTTGAAAATCGACCGCAGCTTTACCTGGGACATGCACTGCGAAGACGGCAGCGGCCTGATGCTGGTGCAAACCATTCTGGTGATTGCCCGCAACCTCGGCCTGGAATGCGTCGCCGAGGGCATCGAGAGCGAAGCGCAACTCGATTGCCTGCGCGAGCATGGCTGCTCGCTGGGTCAGGGCTACCACTTCAGTCGGCCGCTGCGTGAGGCCGAGTTTCTCGACTGGATGGCCGATCAGGCGGAAGTGGGGGCTGGTAAGTCGGCGCTTGTGCGGCCGTTCTAGTTCGCCGGTTGCCGACTCAGCCTTTGCCTTTGGTGCGGGTCAGATGTGGGCCGCTGTTTTTCTCCAGGTACTGGATTACCAGGCTGGCAACGTCCTTGTTGGTGGTGGTTTCGATGCCTTCCAGACCCGGGGAGGAGTTCACCTCCATCACCAGCGGGCCGTGGTTGGAGCGCAGGATATCCACACCGGCCACCGACAGACCCATAACCTTGGCCGCGCGGATGGCGGTCATGCGTTCTTCCGGGGTGATCTTGATCAGGCTGGCTGAGCCGCCGCGGTGCAGATTGGAACGGAATTCGCCGGGTTTGGCCTGCCGCTTCATCGCGGCGATCACCTTGTCGCCGACCACGAAACAGCGGATATCCGCGCCGCCGGCTTCCTTGATGTATTCCTGCACCATGATGTCCTGCTTGAGGCCCATAAAGGCCTCGATCACCGACTCGGCAGCGGTGGCGGTTTCACACAGCACCACGCCGATGCCCTGGGTGCCTTCCAGCACCTTGATCACCAGCGGCGCGCCGTTGACCATCTGGATCAGGTCGGCGATGTCATCCGGGGAGTGGGCAAAACCGGTGACCGGCAGGCCGATACCGCGGCGTGACAGCAGTTGCAGCGAGCGCAGCTTGTCACGCGAGCGGGCGATGGCCACCGATTCGTTAAGCGGGAACACCCCCATCATCTCGAACTGGCGCAGCACCGCGCAGCCGTAGAAGGTCACCGAAGCGCCGATCCGTGGGATCACCGCGTCGAAACCCTCCAGCGGTTGGCCGCGATAGTGGATCTGCGGCTTGTGGCTTGCGATGTTCATATAGGCCCGCAGGGTGTCGATCACCACCATCTCGTGGCCCCGCAGCTGGCCGGCTTCGACCAGGCGGCGGGTGGAATACAGGCGCGGGTTGCGCGACAGCACGGCGATCTTCATTGGGCACCAGGGGAGTCAGCGAGGGTGGGTTTGTTCTGTACATAGGTCAGCGCCGGATTGACCAGCAGCTGCCCATCAATCAGTGCCTTGGAACCGAGCAGCACGCGGTAACGCATGGTCTTGCGGCAGGTCAGGGTGAATTCCACCGGCCATTGGCGCTCGCCCAGGGTCACGCTGGTGCGGATCACATAGCGCGACTGGCTGTGGCCGTTGGAGCTTTTGATGGTTTTCACCGACACCAGTTGCGCTTCGCAGCGATGGCGGCGCTGCACCAGGGTGCCGAGGTGGGCGGTAAAACGCACCCAGGGCTCGCCATCGCGGTCAAACGGCTGGATATCGCTGGCATGCAGGCAGGAGGTGCTCGCGCCGGTATCAATCTTGGCGCGCAAGCCGATCATGCCCAGGTCCGGCAGATTGATCCATTCACGCAGGCCGATCACGCCGAGTTGGTCAAAAGTCTTCAAAGGGGGTGCCTGCAAGATTTCCCGGCATTCTAGTAGGCCCTTATGACAACTGCATCAGGCAAAATGTCCGCTAACAGGCCGAAGCGATTGGAAACGCCATGAACGATAAAGACGACGACAAGATCCGCCTGGACAAATGGCTATGGGCGGCGCGTTTCTTCAAGACCCGCGCCCTGGCCAAGGCGGCGATAGAGGGCGGCAAGGTGCATTGCCGCGGCGAGCGCTGCAAGCCGGGAAAGGAACCCCGGGTGGGCGACGAGTATATGATTCGTATCGGCTTCGATGAGCGCAGTGTGGTGGTCCAGGCGCTGTCAGCGGTGCGTCGCGGTGCGCCTGAGGCGCAGGCGTTGTACGCCGAAACGCCGGCAAGCATCGAGCGCCGCGAGCAGGCGGCCGCGCAGCGCAAGGCCGGTGCCCTGGGCATGCAGACCGATGGTCGGCCGAGCAAGAAGCAGCGCCGGCAGTTTCAGCAGTTTCACGGCAATCAGGAATAAGGCGCGGAGGTTGGCTTAGGCAAGCCGCCGCGCAGGCCAGGCTAGCGCCCGCTGATGATGCTTAGGCGGCCCAGCAGTGGCAGCTTGGCGAGCTGGCGGGTCAGTGGCAGGGTGATCTTCTCCAGCCATTCGCTGGCCTTGTAGGCGAACGGGGTAAAGCAGGCCCAGGCCAGGCCCAGCAGGCTGAGGAAGACGCCGCCGACCAGGGCGTCCGAGCCCCAGTGCGCGCCCGCCACTAGGCGCGGCAGCATAAAGATCACGGCCATGGTCCAGACCAGCAGCAAGCGCCAGGTGTGGGCGAAGAAGCTCATAAACATCGCCCAGATCAGCAGCACCGAGGCGTGATCGCCGGGGAAGCTGCGGGTCGCGCTGTCCTTCATGTTCCAGCGCTCTTCCCAGTCCGGGAACAGCTCGGTCAGGCGTGCCGTACCCTCCACCATCAGCGATGGGCTCTGGCGCTGCCAGTCCATCAGCTTGACCAGGTCGGCGAAGCCGACGCGAAACAGCAGCATAACGATCAGCGCAGCGAGAAAGGCGAACAGCGCCTTGCGCACCTGCGGCCCGCTGAAGACAAAGTCAGCCTTGAGCATCACCGCCAGCATCAACAGGCCGACGCCCATGTCCACCGGGCGCATGCTGCCGATGGCCCAGGTCTGCGCCCACAGGCCGGCGCTATGCACTGGCTCGTTGAGCAGGGCAAACAGTTGCAGGTCGAACTGGTCCCAGAGCGCGCGGCTGGGTGTCCACAGCCAGCTGGCCAGCAGCAACAGGGCGACGATATGGCAGGCAACCAAGGGGCGGATGCGCCACTGGTCATTGATAAAAGGTGGGTTCATGCAATGGCATCCTTGTCATCTATATGTGATTAAGGCGGCCGGCATGCTAGGGGCTCGACTGCAAGATTGCAAAGTTTCCCCCTGCCTTTTGTCGCCATATGTGACCGGAGTCGGCGGCGATAGCCTGTGTTGGCTGCGCCGATAGATAAGAGGCGCTTGGTCGGATGGGCATTTGCGCCTAAAATCGCGGGCCGAGTCACATTCAGTGAAGTTGGCATGCCTGATTTTTCCCAACGCTTCTTGTTCGACGACAGCGATATTCGCGGCGAGTTGGTCGGTCTGACCGACAGTTACAGCCATGTGTTGGCCAAACACACCTACCCGCAACCGGTCGCCCAACTGCTGGGTGAGCTGCTGGCCGCCGCCTCGCTGCTGATCGGCACCCTGAAGTTCGAGGGGCTGCTGATTCTCCAGGCGCGCTCCTCCGGTGCCGTGCCGTTGCTGATGGTCGAGTGCTCCAGCGAAGGCGAATTGCGCGGTATCGCCCGTTATCACGCCGAGCAGATCACTGCCGATGCCAACCTGCGCGAGCTGATGCCCGATGGCGTGCTGGCCATGACCGTCGACCCGAAATCCGGGCAGCGCTACCAGGGTATTGTCGATCTGGAAGGGGAAACCCTGGCCGACTGTCTGACCAATTACTTCGCCACCTCCGAGCAGCTGCCCACGCGCTTCTGGCTTAGCGCCGACGGCCAGCGTGCCCGCGGCCTGCTGTTGCAGCAGTTGCCAGCCGACCGCCTGAAGGAAGCCGATGAGCGTGAAGCCAGCTGGCAGCACGCCATGGCCCTGGCCGACACCTTGAAGACCGAGGAATTGCTCGGCCTGGATAACGAAACCCTGCTGCATCGCCTGTATCACCAGGAAGCGCTGCGCCTGTTCGACCCGCGCGCCCTGCAGTTCCGCTGCAGCTGCTCGCGTGAGCGTTCCAGCCGCGCGCTGATCAGCCTCGGCCAGGCCGACGCCGAGGCGCTGGTGCAGGAGCATGGTGGCAGCGTGGAGATCGATTGCCAGTTCTGCAATGAGCGTTATCTCTTCGATGCCGCCGATGTATTGCAACTGTTTCTGGATGGGAGTATCGAAGCTCCATCGGATACGCGCCATTAAGGCTAGTAGCACCCAAACCGTGCCGGAATGATCTGATCAGAGGCTGCACCCGCAGCCGCGTTTTTCTGGCATAATCCGGCGCACTTTTTTCGCTGTAGTAGTGCCTCCACTTCTACTACAAAACGTTCGGAAGACTCGGCCGCTTGGCCGACGGGGACCCACATGACGCAAGCCAACAACGCCGTGCACACAGACATCAGCGCTGCCCAACTGGTCGAAGAAGCCCTTCGCCGCGGTGAAGGCGAGCTGGCCGCCAACGGCTCCCTGGTCGTACGCACAGGCCATCGCACTGGTCGTTCGCCGGCTGACCGTTATATCGTTCAGGAGCCGAGCACCGAGGCAAAAATCGCCTGGGGCGCAATCAACCGTCCGTTCCCGGCCGACAAGTTCGATGCCCTGTGGGACCGCGTACAGGCTTTCTCCGACGCCCAGGACAGCTTCGTTTCCCACGTTCATGTAGGTTCCGCCGAGGCTCACTACCTGCCGGTCAAGATGACCACTGCTACCGCCTGGCAGAACCTGTTCGGCCGCTGCCTGTTTATCGAGCCGGAGCAGTTCAACCCGGCTGGCAAAGACCAGTGGCAAGTGCTTAACGTTGCCAACTTCGAGTGCGTGCCCGAGCGTGACGGCACCAACTCCGACGGCTGCGTGATCCTCAACTTCGCCGCCAAAAAGGTGCTGATCGCGGGCATGCGTTACGCCGGCGAGATGAAGAAAGCCATGTTCAGCGTGCAGAACTTCCTGCTGCCGGACGCCGACGTGCTGCCGATGCACTGCGCCGCCAACATCGGTGAAGAAGGCGACGTGACCCTGTTCTTCGGTCTGTCCGGCACCGGCAAGACCACCCTGTCGGCCGACGAAAGCCGCTACCTGATTGGCGACGATGAACACGGCTGGGGCAAGGGCGTGGTGTTCAACATCGAAGGCGGTTGCTATGCCAAGTGCATCGACCTGTCGGAGAAGAACGAGCCGGTCATCTGGAAAGCCATCCAGTTCGGTGCCGTGCTGGAAAACGTCGTGCTCGACGAAAACCGCGTGCCGGATTACGCCGACGACAGCCTGACCCAGAACAGCCGCGCCGCCTACCCGCTGACCCACGTTGAAAAGCGCAGCGAGAAGAACCTCGGTGGCGAGCCGAACGCGGTGATCTTCCTGACCTGCGACCTGACCGGCGTACTGCCGCCAGTGTCGATCCTCAACGAAGAGCAGGCGGCCTACCACTTCCTCTCCGGCTACACCGCGCTGGTCGGTTCCACCGAAATGGGCAGCGGCAGCGGTATCAAGTCGACCTTCTCCACCTGCTTCGGCGCGCCGTTCTTCCCGCGTCCGGCTGGCGAGTACGCCGAACTGCTGATCAAGCGCATCCAGGGCTTCGGCTCCAAGGTCTACCTGGTCAACACCGGCTGGACCGGTGGTGGCTACGGTGTTGGCAAGCGCTTCAATATTCCGACTACCCGTGGCGTGATCGCAGCTATCCAGAGCGGCGCACTGATCGGCACCGAGACCGAGCAACTGCCGATCATCAACCTGAGCGTGCCGAAGTCGGTACCGGGCGTTGAAACCATCCTGCTCAACCCACGTAACACCTGGGCTGACCAGAACGCCTACGACGAAGCCGCTAAAGGCCTGGCCAAGCTATTTATCGAAAACTTCCAGAAGTTCGATGTGAGCGATGCCATCAAAAACGCCGGTCCTCAGCTCTAAGAACCTGCTTACGATCTGCTGCGCGTCGGCCCTGCGGCGTTAGAAACAGGCTCGGAATGCTCATGTACAACTCGTACACTCCGCTTCCTCGCCTGTTTCTGCCTTGCATGGCTCTAGCTCGCGAGATCGTAAACAGGCTCTAAGCTGTAATCGTCGCGTTGAAAAAACCGCCTTAATCGGCGGTTTTTTTATGCATGGAAATCACCGCGATAACCTGTAGGAGGCGCTTTAGCGGCGAGCTTTTGATATGAGAGGTCTGTCGCGGCTAAAGCCCCTCCCACAATGCTCTGTGATGCAGTAAGAAACGGAAAAGCCGCCCTGAGGCGGCTTTGGGTGCGTATCTGCGAGCAGACCAGGCACATTTTTCGCGTTGCATTGCAATCCAGCTCGGGTGGCCGCTCTGCACGGCCTGGGTATTGCCTATGTGGCTGACTCGGACCGCAGGCCTAACGGGTTGGCAACTCAGGCGATTTCCAGTGCCTTTGCCTTGGGACTGTCGACTTCAGCATGACTGGCTACTGCCAGATAGGTGTCGATATGTCGTTGGCGGCCACTGGCGCTTTCGAATTGGATGGCGGCGTTAGGTCTAGGGTTTGGCACAGCTCACGGCGAACTTGAGTACGACCAAATCGATCACCTTTACAGCCCGGTGTACGCATCAGCCACTCCAGAGTTGACCGGAGTCTTTACTGCGCGCCATCTGACCTGGGTGATAAACGATCTAGTGGGTAACCGGCAAGCTGCCGTTAAAACCGCATGGCTGCATACTCATCTCCTTATATCGCCTGCAATAAATTCAATGTACTCCAGCGCCCTGGGGTCTGTTAGTTGGATTGGCAATAGCCGGGGTGTTGCTAGGAGCCTGTCGGACTTAACACTGTTCTACTGCGGAAAAGCCGGACTCGGCCATTTTTGCTGCTCTTTCTCGTTAAATAGCTAGCTATTCGCGGGGCGGCCCCCCGCCTCGACAGACCAACAAAACTGACTCGGTCCGAATTGTCGGACCACGGACTTTCCCTCGCTACGAACGGTCAAGCCCGACAGGCTCCTAGGAAGCTAACTCTCGATAGGCTGCCGCAGCTCGTGGCGGTAGCACAGCAGGCCCAGCAGGGCCGCGGCATACATCGGTACGCCGAAGGCGGTGATGGCCAGCAGCACTTCCCCGGGTTCCGGCAACACTCGCGCCAACAGAATGGCCCCGCCGAGGTTGCGCACCAGCAGGAGCAGCTGCGGATTGCCGTCTTGCACCCGCTGCCGGCCTAGGCTGGCCGCCAGCAACAGGCTGACCAGCAGGCTGGCGGCTACCAGCAGTTCGGCGTGGGCGACCAGTCGCGGCAGGGTCTGTTGAGCGATCAGGGCAATCAGGCCGATGACCGCCACCCCGGCCATCCGCTCCAGTGGCGCTGCCAGCCTGCGGCCGAGCTCCGGCCGCCAGCGCAGTAGGCCCCGGCCCAGGGCATAGGGCAGGACCTGACCCAGCAGGCCAACCAGAAGGACCTTGCCCAGCAGCGCGATCTGCGCCGCCGGCCCTGCCGCAACGGCCACCAGCAAGAGCATCAGCGGCAGTGCCAGCAGGCTGCTGCCGATCACCAGGCGTGCCGCCTGGTGCGCATCGCCGCCGGCCAGGCGATGCAGGGCCGCGCCCGAGGTACCGAAACCGGCCGCAATGCACAGGGCCAGGCCCAGCAGGTGCGGCGTCGCGAGCCCCAAACCGGCCAGGGCGAGCAAGCCCAGGCCCGGCAACAGGTAGCCCAGCAGCGTGGCGAGGATCCAGCCGCTGGGGCGCGTCAGTGCCGCCGGGGCGTTCAGCGCCAGGCCGAACATCACCAGCCAGGCGCTGCCCAGGGCGAGTAGATCCAGCGCGGTGTTCACGCCAGGCTCTGCAGCGCGGGTGCGTGCGCCTGGCGCAGGTGGGTGAGCACGGCCGGCAACAGGTGTGCGGCGTCGGGGCCGACCCCGCGCAGGGTGGCCGAGGCGAAGTTGCGCTGTTTGGGCAGGCCGACGAAGAACAGCCCCTGCACCTGGCTGGCGCGACCGTTGCGCTGCAGCACCTGGCCCTGTCGACCCTGCACGGGCAAGCCGGCAAGGAAGCCCAGGTTGGGCCGAAAACCGGTGGCGAAGAGCAGCGCATCGACCGGTTCGCGGCTGCCGTCTGCCCAGATCACGGCATCGGGCTCGACCCGCTGGAACAGCGTGCGCTGTCGATAGCGGCCCGCCTGCAGGGCGCGTTTATAGCTGCCGTCGTCCAGCACCGGGGTGCTCTGGTCGCTAAGCCAGCCGGTGCGTTCCAGCCCGCTCCAGTGCAGCCAGGCATGAAAATCGATGCCGAGCAGGCGCTGGGGGAAGAAGCGCACTTTTTCCCGGGTGGCCAGGGTCACCTCGGCCACCGCGGCCAGTTCGTGGGCGATCTGCACCGCCGAGTTGGCCGCGCCAACCACCACCACGCGTTGGCCGGCAAAGGCCTCGGGCGTGCGGTAGGCGCTGCTGTGCAGCAGGGTGCCGGTGAAGTTCGTGAGCCCGGCGCAGTCCGGTATATAGGGCTGGCTGAAGGCCCCGGAAGCCACCACCAGGGCCTCGCAGCGGTAGTCCAGGCCATCCGCGCCGTGCAGCTGGAAGCCCGTGCCCTCACGGCTGACCCCATCGATGCGGCTGTTGTAGCGGATCGGTAGCTGGAAGTGCGCGGCATACTGCTCCAGGTACTCCACCACCTCGTCACGCCGCGGGTAGTGCCCGGGGCTGGCGGGGAAGGGCAGACCCGGCAGCGCGGAATAGGCCGCCGGGGAGAACAGCCTGAGGCTGTCGTAGTAATGCCGCCAATTGCCGCCCGGACGTTCGCCGGCTTCGATGATCAGAAAATCCACGCCCTGGCGCTGCAGGTGCCAGCCCATGGCCAGCCCGGCCTGGCCGGCACCGATGATGATGACTGCATGCTGTCTGGAAGTATTCATATATGCGCACCTATGCACGTGTTTGGATTTAAAAAAATTGCCGGGAGCAATTTTTAACGTCGTGTAGCGCCGACCGCTGGGTGGCCGCCAGGGATGGCGGGCCATGAAAATATGCCTGTGGCCGCGTTGTAGGGCGACCGCTTAACTGGGTGTACTGGGGCAACAGTAGGGGGCGATGGCCTTGCATTGCTGCAGTATGGCTTCCAGGCGGCTGACAATGGCCGGGCCGTCGACCTCGTAAAAGACCTGGCGGCCCTCCTTGGCGGTGCGCAGGATGCCGGCATCCAGCAGGGTCTGCAGGTGGCGTGAGACCACCGAGCGCTCCTGAGGCAGGTCGGCGGCGATCTCGCTGATATCGGCGCGGCCCAGCAGCATCACGCGCTTGAGCACGCCAATCCGCGAGGGTTCGCAGAGGGCCTTGAAGAAGGTGCTGTCGAAGGTGGCGATGGCGGCTTCGACGGCTTGTTGTTTGCGGGGTATTGAGTTGTCCATGACCGGCAATTTATGTGCATATATGTGCACGTGTCAATTGCGATTTACCTTCGTATGATCTTGCATGGCTGACCCAGGTCGGCTGGACTGCCTACAATGGTGGCCTAGGGTCTGTTGCCGTTTCGTCGCGAGCCGCGTTGCTGCGAAAAATCTCGCCAGGCTAGGCGGAGGACGCAGGTAATGGTGTTCCCTTGCCAAGTCCTCCAACACCGCATGGCGAGATTTTGCGCGCAACCCGAAGGGCCGGGCCTGTTTTAGCGCGATACTGCGTTTCTCGACACTCATTTGGAACAACCAAACTTCGTGTCTCGTGCCTTGCCTCGCGCTAAAACAGGCTCCGGCGCGGCCGCGAACGAAACGGCAACAGACCCTAGCGTCTATTCATGCCAAGGAATGCTTATGTACCAGCAGAGTCTCGCCGCGGTGTTCGGCTTTCAGCAATTGCGTCCCGGCCAGCAGCGGGTGGTTGAGGCCGTGTTGGCCGGACGCTCGGCGGCGGCGATCTTTCCCACGGGTTCGGGCAAGTCGCTGTGCTACCAGTTGCCGGCCCTGCACCTGCCGCATCTGACCCTGGTGGTCTCGCCGCTGCTGGCCCTGATGCAGGACCAACTGGCGTTTCTGCATGCCCGCGGCATCAGTGCCGCCAGCATCGATTCGGCGCAGAGTCGCGAGGATGCCAGTGCGGTAATGACCCGGGCCAAATCCGGCGAGCTGAAGATTCTGATGATCTCTGTCGAGCGCCTGAAGAACGAGCGATTTCGCAACTTTATCGCCCAGGTGCCCATTTCCCTGCTGGTGATCGACGAGGCCCACTGTATCTCCGAGTGGGGCCATAACTTCCGTCCGGATTATCTCAAGCTGCCGGACTACCAGCGCCAGTTCCGCATTCCCCAGGTGTTGCTGCTCACCGCTACAGCCACGCCGCCGGTGATTGCCGATATGCAGAAGAAGTTCGCCATCGCCGCCGATGATGTGGTCACCACCGGCTTCTATCGCGCCAACCTCAACCTGCTGGTGGTGCCGGTCGGCGGTACCGGCAAGCAGCGCCGTCTGGAGCAGTGGCTGGGTGACAAGGCTGGGCAGCCGAGCATCGTCTACGTGACCCAGCAGAAAACCGCCGAGCAGGTGGCTGAACGCCTGAGCCAGCGCGGCATCCCCGCCAGCGCCTACCATGCCGGCATGGCCCATGAGGCGCGTGAGGCGATCCAGCGCCAGTTTATGGCGGGGCGGATCAATTGCATCGTCGCCACCATCGCCTTCGGCATGGGCATCGACAAGGCGGATATCCGCAATGTGGTGCACTTCGACCTGCCCAAATCCATCGAAAATTACAGCCAGGAAATCGGCCGCGCCGGCCGTGACGGTCAGCCGTCCGACTGCCTGGTGCTGGCCAACCGCGACAGCCTTAGCCTGCTGGAGAACTTCGTCTACGGCGATACGCCGGAGCTGGACGGCATTCGCTGTGTACTCGATGAGCTGCTGAGTAGCAGCCAGGGCGGCGAATGGGAGCTGATGCTTAACCAGCTGTCCGAGCAGAGTAATATCCGCCAGTTACCGCTGAAAACCCTGCTGGTGCAGCTGGAGCTGCGCGGCATTATCGCCCCGCGTTACGCCTATTTCGCTGAATATCGCTTCAAATACTTGCTGGAACCCGAGGCACTGGTCGCCAAGTTCGACGGCGAGCGGCGGCAGTTTGTCGAGGCGTTGATCAGCACCTCGCAGCGCGCACGCACCTGGTGCACAGTGGATTTTGACCTGCTCTACCAACAGCACCAGGCCGAGCGCAGCCGGGTGATCAAGGCCCTGGATTACTTTCAGGAGAAGGGTTGGGTCGAGCTGGAAAGCAAGCAGATGACCGAGGTCTATGCGCTGCTCGACCCGGGTTTCGATCCGGTCGCCCTGAGCGCCGAGCTGCATGGCTATTTCAGCCAACAGGAAGCCAGCGAAATCCGTCGGATTCACGCCATGCTCGCCCTGTTTGCCAGCGAGCAGTGCCTGAGCCAGCGCCTGGCCGCCTATTTCGGTGACGCCAACGCGCCGCAGCAGTGCGGCCATTGCTCGGTGTGCCAGGGCCAAGTCGCCCATCTGCCCGAGCCGCCGGCCTTGCCGCCGCTGGCGGAGCAGGATGTCCGCAGCCTATGCGAGGGCTTTATGCGCAAATATCAGGAGCTCAAAGGCGGCGAACCCAGCGCCGAATGCCTGACGCGCTTTCTCTGCGGCATCAGCGTGCCGCTGTTTACCAAGCTCAAGGCCCGGCAGCTCAGCGGCTTTGCTGCGTTGGAAGATTACCCCTATGCCGAGGTGCGCAATTGGCTGAAGGGGGCGTAGGGTGGAGATGGCGAAGCCTTGTCCACCACGAGGGCTTGAGCGGCGGACAAGCCTTCGGCATGTCCGCCCTACCAGTGATGCCTACTCGCCGATATCTTCGTTCCACAGCGTCGGCTGGGCGGCGATAAAGCCCTGCATCATATGCAGGCATTCGCTGTTGTGCAGCACGTCGAGCTGCACGCCACGCTCGCGCAGTAGCGCTTCTTCGCCGAGGAAAGTCTGGTTCTCGCCGATGATCACCTTTGGGATGCCATACAGCAGGATCGCACCGCTGCACATGGCGCAGGGTGAGAGGGTGGTGTAGAGCACCGACTCGCGGTAGGTCTGCGCGCTTTGCCGGCCGGCGTTCTCCAGGGCGTCCATTTCGCCATGGCGGATGGCACTGCCCTGTTGCACCCGGCGATTGTGTCCGCGGCCAATAATCTGGCCGTTGTGCACCAATACCGAGCCGATCGGGATGCCGCCTTCGGCCAGGCCCTGGCGGGCTTCGTCGATGGCTGCCTGCATAAATATGTCCATGCTCGCTGCTCCTTGTGCGGTTTGGCTAAGTCTGTCGCGTTATGGCGCGCGGGAGGCCTGGCCTTGTTCCAGGGTCCAGTCCAGCAGTTCGCGAGTCAGCTGGTCGCCGGCCTGGCCGAAGGCGTTGACCACCGCCGCCACCGAGGTGTCGCTGGCCGCCTGGCTGACTTCGAAGCGGCGGCTGGCGAGGATGCGCAGGCTGCCGTTCTGCACCAGACGGGCCTCAAGCAGAATTCGCGCCACCGGGCGACCGTCCAGGTATTCGCTGTGGAAGGCTCGCAGGTCGCCATCCAGTTCCAGGTCGGCGTGCAGGCGGCTTTCATCGCTGCTGATGGCGGCGATTCGGCCGTCATCGATAAATCCGGCGATCAGTCGATCCCGCAGCAACAGCGGGGCGCGGTCGCTCCAGCGCACGCCCTGGTAGGCGCTGATCTGGTCCCCGGGCGGCAGCACGGCGATGCGCGTGCTGTCGAGCAGTTGGTTGCTGTAGGGCCTGTTCACCCGCAAGGCCCAGTCACTGCGCGGGCTGGCGCTCTGTTCGGGCAGGGCGCTGGCCGGCAGGCGGTAGATGCTCAGCTCCTCGCTTTTCGGCAGGATCGAGCAGGCACCGAGCAAGCCGGCCAGGAGCAGAACCGCGAGGGGACGAAGGCGACTCATGGTTGAAACTCCTTGATGCTGTCGCTGCGCAGCAGGTAACCGGCTGGATCTTCCTCCAGGCGGCGGGAAAAGGAGCGCAGGGCGCTAAGGGTTTCGCGTAGTTCGATAATGGTCGGGCCGAGTTCACTGACGCCTTGCATGCCGCCATGGAGGGCGTCGCGGTTGTCGCTCAGCAGGCTCTCGACCGTGGCGCTGCTGCGCTCCAGGGAGGCCAGCATGCGGTTGGCGTTGGCAAAGGCGGCGCGTCCCTCGGTGTTGACCAGCTGGTTGGCATTGCGCATCAGCTCGGCGGCTTCGCGGCTGGCGCTACTGATCTGCTGCAGGGCCTGGCGCAGCTCGTCGCGCTGCTCGGCGACGCTGGCGCTGGTCAGTTCGATGTTTTCCAGGGTGCGCCTAATGCTTTTCACGTTTTTTTGCGAGAACACCTGATTGGCGCGGTTGAGCAGGCGAGTGATGCTGATAATCAGGTCTTCACCGTTGGCCATCAGCCTCGACAGCGGCGAGGGGTCGGCGATGATCTGCGCGCGCTGTCCGTCCTGGCCCCTGAGCAGGGGGCTGTCTGGGGTGCCGCTGTGCAGCTGGATCAGCGCTGCGCCAGTAATGCCGGTGATCGACAGGCGCGCGCGGGTGTCTTCCTTGATCGGGGTGTTGGCACCGACCCGGATATGCGCATGCACCTTGCGTGGGTCTTCCTTGTCCAGGCTCAGGCTGATCACGTCGCCGATCTTGATCCCGCTGTACTGCACGGCACTGCCCTGGGACAGGCCGCTGACAGCCTCCTCGAAGATCACCTCGTAGTCGTTGAACTCGCTTTCTGGATTCGCGGAACTCAGCCACAGGGCAAAGCCCAGGCCGGCAGCAACCATAAGCACGGTAAATAGGCCGATCAGCACGTGATGGGCACGGGGTTCCATTCAGTTTCTCCCTGGCGCGCCGTTGGCGGCCTGTGCGGCTGCGCGTCCACGCGGGCCGTGAAAATAGTCGTGAATCCAGGCGTTGTCGGTGGCTACAACGACTTCCAGGCGATCGGCCACCAGCACGCGCTTCTCGGCCAGTACGGCGATGCGGTCACAGATGGTGTAGAGGGTATCCAGATCATGGGTGACCAGAAACACGCTGAGGCCCAGGGCGTCGCGCAGGGTCAGGATCAACTGGTCGAAGGCCGCCGCGCCTATGGGGTCGAGGCCGGCGGTGGGTTCGTCGAGAAACAGGATGTCCGGGTCCAGGGCCAGGGCGCGTGCCAGGGCCGCGCGTTTGATCATGCCGCCGGACAGTTCGGTGGGGTATTTGTTACCCGCTTCACGGGCCAGGCCAACCAGCGCCAGCTTGACCAGGGCCAGACGCTCGGCGGCGGCACGGCTGAGCCCTGCATGTTCAATCAGCGGCAGGGCGATGTTTTCCGTCACCGTCAGCGAGGAAAACAGCGCGCCGCGCTGGTAGAGCACGCCGAAGCGCCGCTCCAGTTGTGAGCGCTGCGCCGCCCCAAGCTCCAGCAGTTCCTGGCCGAAGATATGCACGTTGCCGGCGTTGGCCCGGCGTAAACCGAGAATACTGCGCAGCAGCACCGACTTGCCGGTACCCGAGCCGCCGACCACCCCCAGCACCTCGCCGCGGTACAGGTCCAGATCCAGATTCTCGTGCACGGTCTGGTTGCCGAAGCGGTTGACCATGCCGCGCACCTGGATGATCGATTCGCCGCTCACCAGCCCATCTCCATCAGAAACAGTGCCGCCAGAGCATCCAGCAGGATCACCACAAAGATCGATTGCACCACACTGGAGGTGGTGTGCTCACCTACCGACTGGGCGCTGCCGGTGACCTTGAAGCCTTCCAGGCAGCCGATCACGGCGATCAGAAAGGCAAATATCGGTGCCTTGGCCATGCCCACCAGAAAGTGTTTGAGGGCGATATTTTCCTGCAGCATGGCCAGGTACATGGTCGGCGAGATATCCAGGCTCAGGGCGCAGACCACCGCACCGCCAAGGATGCCGCTGAGCATGGCGATAAAGGTCAGGATCGGCAGGGCGATCAGCATGGCGAACACCCGCGGCAGCACCAGCAGCTCCAGCGGGTCGAGGCCCAGGGTGCGGATCGCGTCGATCTCCTCGTTGGCCTTCATCGAGCCGATCTGCGCGGTAAAGGCGCTGGCCGTGCGCCCGGCCATCAGGATGGCGGTAAGCAGCACGCCGAATTCGCGCAGAAAGGAGAAGGCCACCAGGTCGACGGTGTAAATGCTCGCGCCGAAGTCGGCGAGGATAGTCGCCCCAAGAAAGGCCACCACCGCGCCCACCAGAAAGGTCAGCAGGGCGACGATGGGCACGGCGTTCAGCCCGCTCTGTTCCAGATGGGCGGCCAGCGAAGTCATGCGCCAGCGCCCAGGGCGCAGCAGGATCTTCAGCATGGTGCTCAGGGTCAGGCCGATAAAGCCCAACAGCGCCACGCACTGGCGATAGAAGTCATCCACCGCCTGGCCAATGTGGCCGAGTACCTCGCGCCAGGCGGCTACCCGCTTGGCCGGCAGTAGCTGGCCCGACTCGGCGATGGCGCTGCCCACGGCCTGCAACAGGGCGCGGCGTTCGGCGGCCAGCCCCGGCGCATTGGCGGCCAGTTCGGCCAGGCGCTGGCTGCCGAGCAGCTCCACCAGCAGCGCTGCGCCGGCGGTATCCAGCGCGCCCAGGGCCTGCAGGTCGATCTCGGCCTCGCGCTCGAGGCTGCCGCTCAGGGCAAGCACCTCGGTCTCCAGGCGAGCGTAATGGGCCAGCGTCCAATCCCCGCCGATACGCAGGCCAGAAGGCGCGTCCGTGCGGCTGGAATCGAGCGGCGAGATATAGGGGGCTGTACTCATGCTGGCAGCTTAACCTCCCCGGGCGCGCGCGCCCAGCGTGCCGTGCTGCGGGCCACTTATGAGGGGGAATGCCGCCTGCGCTTCCAGGCAGTTGGAGGTCGAGTCCAGAACAGTGGGTATGAGGCTAGCCGCCTAGGCTTGCGCGGTGCCATTTCACTCATCTTTCGGAGTCACCATGGGTCCTATTACCGTACTGCGCGACACCCAGCCGCTGCCCCTGCTCGATGCCTGCAAGTGGACCCGGCTTGCCGGCGAGCCGCATACCGTCAACCTCAATGCCTACACCTCGGAAGACGGCAGCAAGATCATGGGCACCTGGATCTGCACCCCGGGCAAATGGCAGGTGGTCTATGAGAAGTGGGAGTACTGCCACTTCCAGGAGGGTTACTGCATTATCACGCCCGAGGGCCAGGAGCCGATTCACCTCCGGGCCGGCGATATCTTTATCGTCGAGCCGGGGATGAAGGGCACCTGGGAAGTGGTCGAAACCGTGCGTAAGTACTTCGTTTTTGCCTGAGTCCGCCTGGGCTTATGGATTGAAGGTGCGCGCATCCTTGGCCCAGCTGTCCAGCACTGGCTTGATATCTTCCAGGCGCAGCTGGGTGCTGTCGTTTTCCAGTTGCAGGCCATGGCCCTTGCGCACCACCCGTGCCATGGGCTGGCTGTTGCGGCCATCTATGGCTTCCAGTTCGATATAGATCTCGCTGTTCAGGTCGCGGGTGCCGGCTGCGGTACTGGCCGCCGCTGCTACCAGGGCGATGGGCACCACTTCGTAGACCTTGAGACCCTCTGCCGAGAGACTCACGGCACTGATTGCCGAGCGCAGCACCAGGCTGTCCTGATCCGCCTGGTTGACGATGCGCAGGCGTCCGGCCAGTTCGCGTTGCATGGCCTGCTGCAGGTAGGCGGCGATGGCGTCCAGGGTCTGTTGGCTGACCTGGGCGCTGGGTTGCGGCGCGGGGTAGAACAGCGGCTTCTCCACCACGACCGAACGGTAGCGCTGCAGGTCCAGTTCCGGTGAAATCCAGCGCATCACTGGCGCACCGCTGGCCGATTGCGCCGGTTGCAGCTGCGAGTAATCGCCGAGAAAGCCCGAGTATTGATTGGGTTTGGTGGTGCTGCTGGCGCATCCACCGAGCAGCAATGCTGCGGACAGACCAATGGCAAGGGGACGTAGAAACATATAGGCACTTTCCTGCGCAGGGGAGGTCAGTTGACTGTAGACCAGCCCGCTGCAAGGCGAGGGCTTTCTATAAAGGGCCTCAACAGCTCTGCCGTGACCGGCACCGTTATGGTGCGAGGGGCTTGCCTCGGCAGGAAGCTTGGGTTAAATCTTGTTTCCCGTTTCGGCTAAGGGATGTTCTCGCGAAAGGATCTCACCAATGGCCAATAAACTCGTGATCGCCGCTGCATCGCTGTTGTTGCTCTGCTACACCGCCACCTGGTTTGCTGCACCTCCGCAACTTTAATCTCGCCCGGCAAGGATGGCCGCTCATGACTTTTAAAGAACAACAATTGACCGAGCTGCTGACGCTGACATCGCGCAGCATCACCCACCTGACGGCTTCACTGACCTCACTGTCATTCGACCTGCTGCGTAGCCACGAGCCGGATGTGCGCAATGCCGGGGCGAAGATGATCACCCGGATGGAAGCGGTGAGTAAGGAACTGGATCAACAGTGGCAGCTGATCAGCGAATTGACCGGGGTACAGATACCCGAGCGGGTCGATGGGGTCGAAGAAGTGCAGCTGCAGTCGGTTAAATAGCCGCTAGCGCTCCTGGCGCTCGCTGCCTGTCCGGCTGCGGGGCGCTTTGCTGCGGCAAAGTTCAGCGAGCAGTTATGCGCAGACAACAAAAAACCCGCCGTGGCGGGTTTTTTACCTGACCATTCCAACATCCTGTTGGCAACCATCCTGGCTATGATCGATCGTCCTTGATCCTGAGTGCTTCCTTGCGACTCAGTGGATGTGTGTAGATTAGGCGCGCAGGGCCTGGGAGAACAGGGCGAAACGACGCCAGTCCGTGTAGGACATTCGCTATAGCGACTCAGTCGCGGCAAAACACCAGGGCCTTCAGGGCGCTGTCTGGCTGGCTGTCGGGGAATTCCGGCGGGTTCTGCAGGCGTTCGCTAAAGCGCAGGCTTGGCGCTTCGCTGGTCATGGCCTGGATCAGGTAATCCGGGCCGATTTCCGGATCATTGCTACAGGCCAGCACCACGCCGTCCGCGCTCAAGAGTTCGGGCAGGCGGCGCAGAACCTTGGGGTAATCCTTGCTCAGCACAAAGCTGCCGCGCTGGAAGGACGGCGGGTCGATGATGATCAGGTCATAGGGGCCGTACTTGGCCACCTTGCCCCAGGACTTGAACAGATCGTGGCCGAGAAACACTACCTGGCTCAGGTCGTGCTGGTTCAGCCGGTGATTATCGCGACCACGGCTGAGCGCGGCCCGGGCCATATCCAGATTGACCACCTGACGCGCGCCACCCGCCAGCGCCGCCACGGAAAAGCCGCAGGTGTAGGCAAACAGATTGAGCACGCGCTTGCCCGCCGCCTGCGCCTGCACCCATTGGCGGCCATAGCGCATGTCGAGAAACAGCCCGCTGTTCTGCTTTTTGCCTAGGTCGAGTCGGTAGTGCAGGCCGTGCTCGCAAATATCCCAGTGCTCCACGGGCTCGCCGAGCAGCCATTGCGTGGGGCTTTCCGGCAGGTAGCGCTGCTGCAGCAACAGACTGTGCGCGCCGCTTTGCTGCCAGGCGGCAGATTGGCCGATATCGAGCAGCATCTGCTGCAGCGCGGTCAGTTCGGCGTCGCTCACCGGCTTGAATAGCGCCACCAGCAGCACGCCTTGCAGCCAATCCACGGTGACCTGTTCCAGCCCCGGCCAGCAGCGTCCGCGGCCGTGAAACAGGCGGCGGGTTTCACTCGGCGCGCTATTCAGAGCAGTGAGCAGGTGTTGCTGCAGGGTGATAAGGGCGTCTGGGGTCATGGGCTTCGGTCGATTTGGCGAGGCGGCGATTTTAACAGGCAGCCGCCTGGAATCGTCTGCGTCGATCATTGTTATCGGTAAAGGCGTTTGGCATAAGCGCGTCCGAGTGCCTAGCATTGCCCTCTTTCTGCACCGCATATAAGGATCGACCATGCATATCGACGAAGCCATCCGCAGCCGCCGCGCCGTCAAAGGCTATGACCCGGCCTTTACCCTGAGTGACGCGGAGAAGGACGAGCTGCTGCAACTGGCCCTGCTCGCGCCGTCGGCGTTCAATCTGCAGCATGTGCGTATGGTTGAGGTCAGCGACCCGGCGCTGCGTCAGCAATTGCGTGAGGTGGCCTGGGGCCAGGCGCAGGTGACCGATGCCTCGATGCTGGTGGTGGTATGCGCCAAGCTCGACAGCTGGCAGGAGGATGTCGGCCGTGTCTGGGAAGGTGCTCCCGCCGAAGTACAGTCCTATATGGCCGGCGCCATCGACACCTATTACCGCGACAAGCCGCAGGTGCAGCGCGACGAAACCATGCGCAGCTGTGGCCTGATGGCGCAGACCCTGATGCTCGCCGCGCGCGGCAAGGGTCTGGATTCCTGCCCGATGGACGGCTTCGACTTCGATGCTGTGGCCAAGCTGATCAAATTGCCGGCCAACCATGTGATCGCCCTGATGGTCGCGGTCGGCAAGAAGACCATCGAGCCAAAGCCGCGGATCGGCAAGCTGCCGTTCAATGAAGTGGTGCTGCGCAACGGCTTCTGATCGCGGGGCAGGTTTCTGAGCGGTTTGGCCATTCTTCTGCCATAACTGGGGTCAGCCGGCGGCTGTTCACAGCACTAAAGGCTGGATGACAAAAGCGCTGTTGGGGGTGAATCTGGCGGCGCTACGCGTCGGTCTGCACCCAATAAGAAGAAGCCTGAGGAACCCCCCATGTCTGCCGAGCATCTGGACGTCTTGATCATTGGTGCCGGCCTGTCCGGCATCGGTGCGGCCTATCACCTGATGAAGCATTGCCCCGGCAAACGCTTCGCCATCCTCGAAGGTCGTGCGGCGCTGGGCGGTACCTGGGATCTGTTCCGCTATCCGGGTATTCGTTCCGATTCGGACATGTTTACCCTCGGCTACAACTTCAAACCCTGGACCAACCCGCTGGCGATTGCCGACGGGCCGTCGATCCGCAGTTATATCGAAGAAACCGCGCAGGAAAATGGCATTCAGGAACATATCCGTTTTCAGCACAAGGTGCTCAAGGCCGACTGGTGCAGCGAGCGCGCCAGCTGGACCCTGCAAGTGCAGCGCGGAGAGGACGCCGAGCCGATCAAGCTGAGCTGCCAGCACCTGCTGATGTGCACCGGTTATTACCGTTACGAGGCGGGTTACACCCCGGAATTCAAAGGCCGCGAGCAGTTCCAGGGCGAGTTTATTCACCCGCAGCTGTGGCCGGAAAACTTCGATTACAGCGACAAGACTGTGGTGGTGATCGGCAGCGGCGCGACAGCGGTGACTCTGGTACCAGCGATGACCGACAAGGCCAAGCACGTGACCATGCTGCAACGCTCGCCGACCTATGTGGTGAGCCTGCCGCAGGAAGATTCGATCTCCAATGCGCTGCGCCGTTTCCTTCCAGAAACCTGGGTCTATCGCCTGGCGCGTACGCGTAACGTGGCTATCCAGCTGGGTTTCTACAAGCTTTCCAAGGCCTTTCCCAGGCTGGTGCGCAAGGCGCTGCTCGGCCTGGCCAAGCGCCAGTTGGGGGCGAATTTTGATATGCGCCACTTCAGCCCGCGCTACAAACCCTGGGATGAGCGGGTGTGCGCGGTACCCAATGGCGATCTGTTCAAGGTGCTGCGCAAGGGCAAGGCCTCGGTGGTCACTGAGCATATCGACGGCTTTACCGCCAAGGGCATCCGCCTGAAGTCCGGCCAGGTGCTGCCGGCGGATGTGATCATCAGCGCCACCGGCCTGGAGCTGCAGTTGTTTGGCGGCATGCAGGTGGCGGTGGATGGCGTGCCCTTCGATGCGGCCAAGAGCATGGGTTATCGCGGCATCATGCTGCGCGATCTGCCCAATGCCGCCGTGGTGCTGGGTTATACCAATGCCAGCTGGACCCTCAAGGCCGACCTTTCCAGCGAGTACTTCTGCCGCCTGATCCAGCATATGGACGCCATCGGCATGCGCCAGTGCACCCCGCGCGATAGCCGGCGCGAGATCAAGGATGCACCCTTTCTCGACCTGGCCAGCGGCTATATCAAGCGCGCCGCCGACAAGATTCCCACGCAGGGCGACCGTGCACCGTGGAAGCTCTACCAGAACTACCTGCTCGACCTGGCCCTGCTGCGTTACGGCAAGATCGAGGATGGCTACCTGGAATTCACCTCGTCCCAGAGCAGCCCCCAGGCCGCGGCCGTTGGTGCTAGCACCGAAAGGCTGGTGTAAGCCAAACGCCATAGTGCTTTGACGGCTATCGGCTACAGCGCGCGGACAGGTTGCCGCTTTCATATGCGGCACTAGGCCACTATCCTTGTCCGGGCATCACGGATGATCAGGCAAGAGCCTGCACCGCGTATTTTTTGCAACTACAAAGAAGAAAGGACTCTATCGTGCTACTAGCGAGCAGAAAGGATGCAGGGCAGGAAGAGCAGCGCCACCTGCCGGCGTTGCGTGCGCATATCGAGCACATGCTCGGCCAGGGCTGGGTTATCGCCGCGCGCAACCCTCTCAAGCTGCAATTCGGCCAGAAGACCTGTCAGGTCAGGCATGGCATGTTGATCAGCGAAAGCATGCTCTAAGCCTTCCCAGAGTTCCCCGAGGCCCCGGCCGGTTGTCTGTCAATCGGCCGGGGCCTTTTTTCGTTTTGTTAGCGGGTATTGCGCAGCGCTGGGCACCTCATCGCGCGCTGTTACGACCGCGCGGGCTTAGCCTGAGCGTTGCGGTAGGCCCCAGTGGGTGGCGCTCAGCCAGTCGGCAAAGGCCGCTGGCGGTAGCGGTTTGCTCAGCAGGTAGCCCTGGGCGATATCGCAGCCGAGTTGGTCCAGGCGTTCGAGAATGGCCTCGGTTTCCACCCCTTCGGCGACTATCTTCAGGCCCATGTTGTGCCCCAGTTCGATGGTCGAACGGACGATGATGTCGTCATCGGGGTTGCTTAGCAGGTCCTGGACGAAGGATTTGTCGATTTTCAACTCATGCACCGGCAGGCGTTTGAGTTGGGCCATGCTCGAGTAGCCGGTGCCGTAGTCGTCGATCGACAGCTGCACGCCCAGTTCGCACAGCTGCTGCAATTGGCCCATGGCCAGCTCCGGGTCGGCCATCACTGCGCTCTCGGTGATTTCTACCACCAGGCTGCCCGGCGCGACGCCATGCTCGGCCAGCTGGGCGGCAATAAAGCTGGCAAACTGCGCATCGGCCAGGTCCAGTGCCGAGACGTTGATCGCGGTCTTCAGGTCCAGGCCCTGCTCCTGCCAGGCGCGGCTCTGCGCCACTGCAGTGCGTACCACCCAGCGGGTCAGGGCGCAGACGTTGCCGGTCTGTTCGGCCAGAGGGATAAATTCGTCCGGCGGGATAAAGCCGTGTACCGGGTGAATCCAGCGCACCAGGCATTCCACGCCATACAGGCTGCGCGCGCGGATATTCAGTTTGGGCTGAAAGTACAGGCTGAGCTGGCCATCTTCCACCGCACCTTTCAGCTCGCTCATCAGGGCCAGGCGCAGCAGGCTGTGGCGATCCAGTTCCGGGCGGTAGAGGGCGTAGGGCGAACGCTGTGCCTTGCCCAGGTACATCGCCACTTCGGCGTGCTGCAGCAGGCTGCCGGCGCTTTCACCGTGGTCCGGATACAGGGCGATGCCCAGGGTGGCGTTGAGGGTCATGCTGATGCCGCGCACGGCGAAGGGCTCGCGCAGGGCGGCGCGGTAATGCTCGGCGGCGGGGATGACCTGGCCCGGCTGGCAGCGGGCAATCAGCAGTGCAAATTCGTCGCCACCCAGGCGCGCCAGCTGCTCGCCTGGGCGCAGCAGGGCCTGCAGGCGCTCGGCGAGCTGACAGAGCAGCTGGTCGCCGGCCTCGTGGCCGAGGGTGTCGTTAAGGTCCTTGAAGTTGTCCAGGTCCATCAACAATACCGCCACGCCTTCGCCACCCGATGCCTGGGCGATGGCCTGTTGCAGCTCGGCGACAAAGCGGTTGCGGTTGGCCAGCTCGGTCAGCGGGTCGCGGTAGGCGAGAAAGCTGATGGTGGTTTCGCGTTCGGCGATGCCTTGCTGCATGGCGACGAATTCGCGGGCGAGCAGGCCGACTTCGCCACTGGCTTGCGTCGCCATCGGTACCTGATAATCGCCGCTGGCGATGCGCCGCACGTTGTCGACCATCTGGCTTAGTGGGCGGCTGACCGTATTGGCGATCCACAGCGCGCCGAGGCCGGCCAGCAGCAGGGCGATGGCGAAGATGGTTGCCAGCTGCCATTGCAGCGGCTGGTAATCGGCCAACTCGGCGGACAGCGAGCGCATCAGCAGCACCTGCAGGCCGCCGCTGGTGCCACTTAGCGGGGCGCGCAGGGCGACCTGCTCAAGCGCCTGCAGCTCGAAGCGGAACACCCCCTGGTCGTCGGGTAGTTGCTGGTTGGCCAGTTCGGCCCGCGGCAGCGTTGCCAGGTTGCTGGCCAGGATCCGGTAGCTGCCCGGGTTGCCGTCGAGCAGGGCGACATCGGCCCCGCTGAGGCGGGCCAGGTGCGCGGTGGCCTGGTCGTCCAGTTCGAAGGCCATCAGCAGCCAGCCCATCAGGTTGGGGCGCGGGGCGAAGATCGGCGTGGCGTTGATATGCAGCACCCGTTCGCCAAACACCACCAGGCGTTCGGCGCTTTGCGGGTCGTTTTTATCCAGCAGATCACCCCAAGGCAATGGGGCACCGGGCAGCAGTTCGCCGCTGGTGCCGGCCAGAATCAACCCCTGCGGCGCGCTGACCAGGGCAAAGCTGGCCTGGCTGCGCGAGGCGAAGGATTCCAGTGCGGCGGACAGCGACTGCGCCTCCTGCTGCGGGCTGGCGATCAGATCGGCGATTTCACCGAGCAAGGTAAAGTCCTTGGCGAGCAGGTCGGCCATGGCGCTTTGCGCCTGACGGCGGCTCTGCAGCTCGTTACTCAGCACCGCGTGGGCGAAATTCAACTGCCCGGCCACCTGGCTCAGGGTGTGCTGATAGGTGGAGCGGTAGACCAGCGCCAGGAGCAGCACCATTACCGCCAGCAACAGCAGCAGAAAGAAGCCGAGAATCTTGCTGCGCAGGGTCATGGCACGTAGCCGCCTTTACCCTGGGGGCGCATGACTGGCGCTTTCGGCCGCGGGTCGCGTTTCAGCTTGCTGGTGAGTTGCCAGGTCAGTGCGCCGTCGGTTGGCACGGCTCGACTCATGGCCTCCTCCGGCTCGGCGATACGCGGGTGCCAGAGGTGCAGGGTTTGCCCGGCAGCGGCATCGAACTGCAGGCGGGCTTTGCCCTGTTTGTCGGTCTGGGCGAACCAGGGACTGTCGAGTACCAGGATAAATCCGAGCATCCAGTCATGGATATTGCAGCCCAGGGTCACCAGGCCGGGCTGGTCGAAACGTAGCTCCTGCGGCGCGGCCTTCTGCTGGTGCAGGCGCAGTTCGAAGCGTTTGGCCGGCGAGAAGGAGTAAACGTGGTGGTTGATCGGGTCGGAGTTGGGAAAGCTCACCGTGGTGCCCACCTGCACCGGCAGGATATAGGGGGTGAACTGGCGTTTTTTCTGGTCCATCAGCGCAGTGGTGGGCTGAGTTTGCGTCGCCCCCGGTTCGACCCAGAACACCGCGTCGCTGAGCGGTTTGCCCCGGTTATCGAGTAGCTCGATCTCCAGGTTCGCGGCCTGCGCCAGTGTGCCCAGCAGCGCCAGCAGCAGCGCCAAAGCCGATTTCAGCATTATCGATTCCCCAAGACTGCACGACAGTAGCCGTCAGTATAGGAAGGCTTGCCCCATTACGGGCGATCAGTGCTGGGCGATCTGCAGGATCTGTTCGATCAGCCAGTGCAGCGCCGGGTCGCGCTGGCGTTGGGCCAGGCTGACGATTTCCAGATGAAACGGCCCCAGGGCGAACGGCAGCTCGAACAGTTGCAGCGGCAGCAGGCTGGCGAAGTGGCGCGCCAGCTGGGTCGGTAGCACGGCGGCCAGTTCACTGCTGGCGACGATATGCGCGGCCTGCAGGTAGTTGGGCGTGGTGTAGAGAATTTCCCGGCACAGGCCCTGTTCGCCCAGCCACTGGTCGACCATGCCGCGGGTCTGACCGCCATGCACCCAGAGATGGCGCAGCTGTAGAAAGGTCGGCAGGTCCATGGGCCCACTGACTAGGGGATGATCGCGGCGCAGCGCCAGTTGCAGGGTTTCGCTCATCCAGTGCTGGCGGGCAAAGCGCGCGGGGATTTCCTCGAAGCGCCCCAGCACCAGGTCCAGCTCACCCTTGTCCAGCGCCTCGGCCGGCAGGCTGGGGCTCAGGTGGCGGATGTCGATGCGCATGCCAGGTGCCTGCTGGCTGAGCTGTTTGAGCAGGCGCGGCATGCAGATCAGCTCGACGTAGTCGGTGACGGCGATGCTGAAGTGCTGACGGCTGCTGGCCGGGTCGAACACTTCACCGGCGCTAAGGCTCTGCTCAATCTGCTGCAGGGCGGCGCGGATCGGCGTTTCCAGCGCCTGGGCTCGCGGTGTCGGCTGCATGCTGCGGCCAACCCGTACCAGCAGCGGGTCGTCGAGCAGTACGCGCAGGCGATTGAGGGCGTTGCTCACCGCCGGCTGACTGAGCGAAAGACGTTCGGCCGCGCGGGAGACGTTCTGCTCGCGCATCAGCGCATCGAACACGCGCAGCAGGTTGAGGTCGAAGGTTGAGATATTCACTGGCTGAATACGACTTATCACAAGACTAAATTTCAAAAATAGTAACGCCTTGCTTATGGTGGTGGGCGAATTTTCTTCGCCTGGATGGGTTCGTGCTGAATGGCGCGTGCGCACGCGCGGTCTTTTGTAGGAGCGGCGGGGACGCCTAGTCCCGTGGCCGCGAATCGCGGGCATGGCCCGCTCCTACAGAAATAGCGATCAGGCGTCATGCCCATTTATTCTCCAGCCAGAGGACCCTCGATGAACCACTCCGCTTTTACCGTTCAGCAGGCCGCCGTAATCGGCGCGGGCACCATGGGCCGCGGTATCGTGATGAGCCTGGCCAACGCCGGCATTCAGGTGCTGTGGCTGGACAACAACCCGCAGATGCTCGAACAGGCCATAACCGTGGTGGCGCAGACCAACGCGCATAACGTCAAACTGGGTCGTATCAGCGAAGAGCAGTCGGCCGCGCGCCTGGCCTGCGTCACCCCGGTGGGCGAATATGCCGCGCTGGCCGACGCCGATCTGGTGATCGAGGCGGTGTACGAGAACCTGGAGCTCAAGCAGCAGATCTTCCGCACGCTCGACGCCACCCTGAAGCCGGGGGCTATTCTCGCCAGCAACACTTCGGCGCTGGATATCGACGCGATTGCCGCCGTGACCAAACGCCCCGAGCAGGTGCTGGGTCTGCACTTCTTCAGCCCGGCGCACATCATGAAGCTGCTGGAAATCGTTCGCGGTGCGCATACCGCCCCTGCGGTGCTGGACGCGGCTGTGGCCCTGGGCCAGCGTATCGGCAAGGTCAGCGTGGTGGCGGGTAACTGCGACGGTTTTATCGGCAATCGCATGCTCCACACCTATGTACGCGAGGCGCGCATGTTGCTGCTTGAAGGTGCCTATCCGCATCAGGTCGACGCCGCGCTGCAGGGTTTTGGCTTCGCCATGGGCCCGTTCCGTATGTACGACGTGGTCGGCATCGATCTGGAGTGGCGCGCCCGCGAGCTGGCCGGCAAGGGCCAGGATGATCCGGCGGTGCAGGTGGACAATCGCCTCTGTGGCCTCGGCCGTTTTGGCCAGAAGGTGGGTATGGGTTATTACCGCTACGCCGAGGGCAGCCGCCAGGCCGAGCATGACCCGGAGGTGGATGCGCTGGTGCTGCAGGTATCCGAGCAGCTGGGTTTTGTCCGCCGCGAGATTGGCCCCGAGGAAATTCTCGAACGCTGCCTGCTGGCGCTGGTCAACGAGGGCGCGAAAATCCTTGAAGAGAATATCGCCGCCAATAGCCACGACATCGATCTGGTCTATCTCAATGGCTATGGCTTCCCGGCCGACAAGGGCGGGCCGATGACCTGGGCCGATAGCCAGGGTGCGGCGGATATCCTCAAGCGTTTGCAAAACCTGCAGGCGCACTTCGGCAAGCACTGGCAGCCGGCGGCACTGATTGAAAAACTGGCCAGCAGCGGCCAGCGCTTTGTTGATGTACAGGAGGGCCGGGTATGAGCTACCAGGCCCCGCTGCGCGATATGCGCTTTGTGCTGCACGAACTGTTCGATATCAGCGGCCACTGCGAACTGCTCGGCAATGGTCTCGACCGCGAGCTGATTGACGGCGTGCTGGAAGAGGGCGCGCGCTACGCCGCCGAGGTGGTGGCACCGCTGAATCGCAATAGCGACGAGCAGGGTTGCCAGCTCAGCGATGGCCAGGTGAGCACCCCGGACGGCTTTGCCGAGGCCTATCAGCAATATGTCGACAACGGCTGGGCGAGCATGACCGGGCCGAGTGAGTACGGCGGCCAGGCGCTGCCGCAGATGCTCGCCTGCAACTTCCACGAGATGCTGATGGGTGCTTCGCTGTCGTTCCGGGTGTATTCCGGGCTGACCGAGGGTGCGGTGCTGGCGCTGTACAAGCACGGCAGCGAATCGCTGAAAAACACCTACTTGCACAAGCTGGTTAGTGGCCAATGGGCCGGCACCATGTGCCTGACCGAACCCCAGGCCGGCACCGACCTGGCGCTGCTGCGCACCAAGGCCGAGCCGCAAGCGGACGGCAGCTACAAGGTCAGCGGTAGCAAGATTTTTATCAGCGGCGGCGAGCAGGATCTGTCTGAGAACATTATTCACCTGGTACTGGCGCGTCTGCCGGATGCGCCTGCGGGGGTGAAGGGCATCAGCCTGCTGCTGGTGCCGAAATTTATCGCCGCGGCCGACGGCACGCCTGGTGAGCGCAATGCGCTGTCCTGCGGTGCCATCGAGCACAAGATGGGCATCAAGGGTGCGTCCACCTGCGTGATGAACTTTGACGGCGCCACTGGCTGGCTGATCGGCGAAGCCAACCAGGGCCTGGCCTGCATGTTTACCATGATGAACGATGCGCGCTTTCAGGTTGGTTTGCAGGGCTTAGGGATAGGCGAGGCGGCCTTTCAGGGTGCCCTGCGTTACGCCCGCGAGCGCTTGCAGTCGCGCGCCCTCAGCGGGCCGGCCGAGCCGGGCAAGGCGGCCGATCCGATCATCAATCACCCCGATGTGCGACGCATGTTGCTGACCCAGAAGAGCCTGGTCGAAGGCAGTCGCATGCTCGCGGCCTACTGCGCGCGCCAGCTCGATCTTGAGCACGGTCATCCGGACGCAAGCGCACGCAAGGCCGCCGGCAAACGCGCGGCGCTGCTGATCCCGATCGTCAAAGCCTTCTTTACCGATATGGGCCAGGAAGTCGCCAGCCATGCGGTGCAGGTGTATGGCGGTCACGGCTTTATCCGCGAATGGGGCATCGAGCAGCTGATGCGCGACAGCCGCATTACCCAACTTTATGAAGGCACCAACGGCATTCAGGCGCTGGACTATATCCGCCGCAAGGTGCTCGGCGACGGCGGTGCCGAACTGTCGGCGTTGCAGGCCGAATTCAGCGAGCTGTGTGATACCCAGGCTGGCTGCCCGACCCTGGTCGCGCTGGCTAAAACGGTGCAGGCGCGTCTGGGCGAGTGGCGCGAGCTGAGCAGCGAAGTGATTGCCGCCAGCCAGCGCGATGTGCAGGAAATTGGCGCGGTGTCGGTGGATTTCCTCCAGTATTCAGCCTATGTGTTGCTGGCCGGCTTCTGGCTGCAGGCGGCGGCGCGGGCGCAGGATGCCCTGGAGGCGGGTAGCGGCGAGGCAGCGTTCTATCAGGCCAAGCTGCAGTCAGCCGACTTCTACCTGCGTCGGGTGTTGCCGCGGGCCAGTGCCCACCGCGAGTCCCTGCTGGGTGGTGCAAACTGCTTGATGGCCATGGATGAGGCGAGTTTCGCCTTCTGAATCTGCGTAGGGTGCGCCGCGCGCACCGAATTGTGCCGAACACACAAGAGGATCACCCCATGCTGCCCTTTAGCTTTGCCACCACCGCGCAGATTCTCTGCGAAATCGGCGCGTCCCGGCGTCTGGCCGATCTGTGTCGCGAGCGCGGCGCGCAGCGGGTACTGATCGTCACCGATCCGGGCATCAGCAAGCTCGGCCTGCTGGACGAGGTGCTGCCAGGGTTTGCCCGCACGGAGCTGACGGTCGAGGTATTCGATCAGGTGGTCGCCGACCCACCCGAGGATATTTTACTGGCGGCAGTGGAGCAGGCCCTGGCGCTCAAGGCGCAGCTGATCATCGGCTTTGGCGGCGGCAGTTCGATGGATGTGGCCAAGCTGGTAGCGCTACTGGCCCATCCTGACTGCGCTCAGGCGTTGGCGCAGATCTATGGCGTCGGCAATGCCCGGGGTCAGCGCCTGCCGCTGATTCTGGTTCCGACCACCGCCGGCACCGGTTCGGAAGTCACGCAGATCTCCATTATCACCACCGGTGCAACCACCAAGATGGGCGTGGTCTCGCCGCTGCTGCTGCCGGACCTGGCGCTGCTCGATGCCGAGCTGACCCTCGGCCTGCCGCCAGCGGTCACCGCCGCCACCGGTATCGACGCCATGGTGCATGCCATCGAGGCCTACACCAGCGCACTGAAAAAGAACCCGTTGTCCGACCTGCTGGCCCGCGAAGCACTGCGCCTGCTGGCGGCCAATCTGGATAAGGTGGTGCATGACGGATCTGATCGCGAGGCGCGTCAGGCCATGTTGTTGGGCTCCTGCCTGGCCGGTCAGGCGTTTGCCAATGCCCCGGTGGCAGCGGTGCATGCCCTGGCCTATCCCTTGGGCGGGCATTTCCATATTCCCCACGGCCTGTCCAATGCCCTGGTACTGCCGCATGTGCTGGGCTTCAACGCCAGCGTGGCCGCGCCGCTGTATGCCGAGCTGGCCCCGCTGGTGCTGGGCGAGCAGTTGCGCGCTGGTGGCGTATTGCAGCAGGCCGAGCAGTTTATCGGCGCTATGGCCGACTTCAGTGTGCGCAGCGGCCTACCGACGCGCCTGCGTGATGCCGGTGTGCCGCAAGCTATGCTGCCGACCCTGGCCAGCGACGCCATGCAGCAACAGCGCCTGTTGGTGAACAACCCGCGAGAAATGACCGAGGCCCATGCACTGGCCATCTATCAGGTGGCCTATTGAAGCCGTTTGGTATCTGTAAGCGTTCTCGACTTGTAGGAGCGGCCTTGGCCGCGATTGGCAGTCAAGGTGCCACGGAAATTCGCGGGCAAGCCGGAGTGCCGCCCAGCCGCTCCTACAAAAGCAGGGATGCTTGTGTTTCCCGCTAACTTCAAGGAATGCCGATGAACCAACCCCAACACCTGCGCAGCGATTACCGGCATTTCCAGCCGATCACCACCCGCTGGCATGACAACGACGTCTACGGCCACGTAAACAACGTTACCTATTACAGCTTCTTCGACAGCGCGGTGAACACCTACTTAATCGAAGTTGGCGGCCTGGATATCCATAACGGCGAGGTGGTGGGCTTTGTGGTCAGCTCCAGCTGCGATTACTTCGCCTCTATCGCCTTCCCTGAGCGCATCGAGATCGGCCTGCGCGTCGGCAAGCTGGGCAATAGTTCGGTGCAGTATGAGCTGGCGGTGTTCAAGGCGGAGGAAGACGAGGCCTGCGCGGCCGGGCGCTTTGTGCATGTCTTCGTCGACCGCAGCAGTAACCGGCCGGTGAGCATTCCCGAGAACCTGCGGGCGGCGTTGACGGTGCTGCTGATGGAGCCGGCTGTGTAGGAGGCGCTTTAGCGGCGAGCTTCTACGCTGCAGTCGCGTAAAGCGGGGTACCGCCCAGCCCCTCCCACATAAACAAAAAGCCGCTAATTAGCGGCTTTTTGCTCACGGTACTCAGTGGTGCCTGTGTTTGTTCTTTTTGTGTTTCTTGTGCTTTTTGCCATGGTAGTGGCCGCGGTCACGCTCGCTGCCGCCTGCGTATTCATTGGCCAGTGCACCACCGGCTGCACCGCCCAGGCCGGCACCGATGGTCGAACCGGTGCTGCCGCCAACGTGGCCACCCAGCACCGAGCCGCCTGCGGCACCCAGACCGCCACCCAGGGCGGCTTCGGTCTTGCGGCCGTCGCGGGCGGTAACCACGCCGCCGGCTGCGCCGCCCAGACCGGCACCAATGGCCGCCCCGGTGCTACCGCCAACCTGCTGGCCAATCACGTTGCCCAAGGCTCCGCCAACGCCGCTGCCGATGGCAACTTTGCCGGTATCGCCGGCATGGGCCAGGGGGCTCAGCAATACGCTGAGGGTCAGTGCAGATAAAAGAGTACGCATAGGGCAAACCTCGACAACAGAAACGGATTTGTGAAGGCTTAGAGCCATGATGGGCGGGAAAAGTTCCTTCTCCCGTAGTGTAACTGTGCGCGCTGTCACGGATTCGCCAATGTGCTTGCAGCGTAGGGGCCTTTGCAGGGGCGGAAACTATGCCGCAGCAAAGACTGTCTAGACTCTTCGCAGCCAGGCGATTGTCGACCTGGACCTAGGAGCCTGTCGGACTTAACGCTGTTCTACTGCGGAAAAACCGGCCTCGGCCATTTTTGCTGCTCTTTCTCGTTAAATAGCTCGCTATTCGCCTCGAAAGACCAACAAAACTGACTCGATCCGAATTGTCGGACCACGGACTTTCCCTCGCTACGAACGGTCAAGCCCGACAGGCTCCTAGCCATCGAATGAAGAGGGTTTTGCATGAGCATGTTCGCCTTTGTCAAAGAAGCCGGGGTCAAACTCTGGGAGTCGCTGGTTGGTCAGGAGGCGCAGGCCGCCGAGTCGCTTACGGCGCATGTGGCCAAGGTGGGGTTGGGCAATCCGAATATCCAGGTCAGCGTCGAGGGTGAGAAGGTCATCGTCCGCGGCGAAGTGGCCAGCCAGGAAGAGAAGGAGAAAATCCTCTTGGCCCTGGGCAATGTGGCCGGTGTGGCCGAAGTGGAAGACCATATCAGCGTGACCACCCCAGCTCCGGCGGCGCGCTTTGTCACCGTGAAGAAGGGCGACACCCTGAGCGCGATTGCCAAGGCCGAATACGGCAATGCCAATGCCTACCCGAAAATCTTCGAAGCCAACAAACCGATGCTCAGCCACCCGGACAAGATCTATCCGGGCCAGGTGCTGCGTATTCCGTAGGGCGGATGTCGCTTTTTACATCCGCCAGAATGGCCTTCGGCAGCCACAGGTGGAAAACGCTTCGCGGTTTTCCACCCTACAGGCCTTGCAACAGTTCGCGGTAATCCTCCACCGCAGCAAATTCCTCGGTGTCCTTCGGTGCCGCCTGGCTATCGGGCTGGCGCACGGCGAGCAGGTGGCCGACGCCAAAGCGTCCGGCGCTGCGCAGGATCGGCAGGCTGTCATCGATAAACAGGCTGCGCGCCGGAGTAAACGGACAGTCCAGTTGCAGGGCATGCCAGAACTGCTGGTCTTCCTTGGGGAAGCCATAGTCGTGGGAACTGATCAGTCGGTCGAAGTAAGGTGCCAGTTCGATGCGCTCCAGCTTTAGCGACAGCGAATCGCGGTGCGCGTTGGTGATCAGGACCACCTGCTTGCCGGCTTGGCGCAGGGCTTGGATAAAGGTGTCGGCGTCTGGGCGCAGGGCGATCAGATGCGCCACTTCACGCTTGAGGTCGCGGATCGACAACTTCAGCTCGCGGCTCCAGAAATCCGTGCAGTACCAGTTGAGCGTGCCGGCGTGTTCGCGGAACAGCGGTAGCAGCTCGGCGTCGGCCAGCGCCCGGCTGATGCCATGGTGCTCGGCATAGCGCTGGGGCAGGTGCTGTAACCAGAAGTGGTTGTCGAAGTGCAGGTCGAGCAGGGTGCCGTCCATATCCAGCAGGACGGTGTCGATGGCGTTCCAGGGTAATGGGGGCATGGCGGCTTCTTGATGGCAGGTTGTGCAGGCTGTCGCGCGTGGTCGCGTTATCGTCGCTATTGCGCAATCTCAGCCGCAGATAATCGGAAAAGCCGCGTTATGATAACCCGCCAGGTCATGCCAAGGAGCCGCCCCATGCGTCAGAAACCCACCGTACTCGCTCGCGAGATAGTCGCCAGCAGTCGCCTGTTCCGTGTCGAGGAGCTGCAGCTGCGCTTCAGCAACGGCGTGGAGCGCACCTACGAGCGACTGGTGGGCAAGGGCGTGGGCTATGGTGCGGTGATGGTGGTGGCCATGGCCGATGCCGAGCATGCCTTGCTGGTGGAGGAGTACTGCGGCGGCACTGACGACTACCAGCTGTCGCTGCCCAAGGGCTTGATCGAGCCGGGCGAGGATGCTCTGGTGGCGGCCAACCGCGAACTCAAGGAGGAGGCCGGTTTCGGTGCGCGGCAGCTGGAGTACCTGACCGAGCTGAGTCTGTCGCCGGGTTATATGAGCCAGAAAATTCAGGTGGTACTGGCCTGGGACCTGTTCGAGGAGCGCTTGCCGGGCGATGAGCCCGAGCCGATGCGCGTCGACAAGGTCAACCTGCGCGAGCTGTCGAGTCTGATCCAGCACCCGCAATTCAGCGAAGGCCGTGCCCTGGCGGCGCTCTATCTGGCCCGCGACCTTTTGATCCAGCGTGGAGCCTTTAGCCTGTGAGCCATCCCCATATGAGCGGCCATCCGCTGATTCCCGCAGTTATCGAACTGGTGCGCCAGGCCGGTGCCGCCATCCTGCCGCACTGGCGCAACGATGTGCTGGTGCACGAAAAGGCCGACGCCTCGCCGGTAACCGCCGCCGATATGGCCGCCCATCATATTCTCGACGCCGGCCTGACCGCCCTCGACCCGAGCATCCCGGTACTGTCCGAGGAGGCCGCGGATATCGCCCTGAGCGAACGCGCCCAGTGGCACCGCTGGTGGCTGGTTGATCCGCTGGACGGCACCAAGGAATTTATCGCTGGCAGTGAGGAGTTCACCGTCAATGTGGCGCTGATCGAAGACGGCCGCGTGGTGTTCGGCGTGGTCGGCATTCCGGCCAATGGTCGCTGCTATTACGGCGGTGCTGGCCTCGGGGCCTGGCGCGCCGATGCGGCGGGTGTCAGCGCGGCGATCAGCGTGCGCCTGGCCCCGGAAGACGCCTTCACCCTGGTGGCCAGTCGTCGCCATTCCAGCCCGGCCCAGGAGGCCTTGCTGACAGGCCTGAGCGAACGCTTCGGCGACCTGCAACTGGCCAGCGTCGGCAGCTCGCTGAAGTTTTGCCTGCTGGCCGAAGGCAATGCCGATTGCTACCCGCGCCTGGCCCCGACTTCGCAGTGGGACACTGCCGCCGCCCAGGGCGTGCTGGAAGGTGCGGGCGGCGAGGTGCTCGATCTCAAGGGGGAGGTGCTGGGCTATAAGGCGCGCGAATCCCTGCTTAACCCGTCCTTTCTGGCCCTGCCCGCTGCCGCCGAATGGCGCGCCGAGTTGATTCAGCTGGCTCGCGCGCTGGATTGACCCAGTGCATTGAACCGTAGGAGCGGCCTTGGCCGCGATGGGTTTTGAGCTTGATCGCGGGCAAGCCCGCTCCTACAGATGCAACGGCGGCTCGGCTTACTCGAGCATATCGCCGTAGCGCTCGTCCTTCTTGAACACCAGTGGCTGGGCGAAGCCCGGCACCTTGATCTGCTCGCGGCTGATTTCGATACCCTTGTCGTCGATCAGGTCGTTGCCGAAGTTGTAGATGATCCCCAGATCCCCCAGCAGGGCCTGGGCGTCGTAGGCCTGGGCGGCGGCGCGGGTGGCTTCGCGGCGCTGCAAGTAGGCGGCAAAGGCTGTTTCGCCATGGCGCTTGCGCAGCATCTTCTCGACCACATGGGGTGCTAGCAGCAGCGCGCTGGCGTTATTGCCGCCAAAACCCTTGGAGTTGATAACGCACAGGTCCAGCTGCTCCGGGGCGCGGGTACGGTCGCGGGTGGCGAAGCTTAGGTGCTGCTGGTGCACGTCGTCTGCCACTTCATCGATGGTCTTGATGCCCGGGATGATGCCGTATTTGAAGCTGCCCAAGGCGGAGATCACCTGGTCGCCGCTGGCGGTGGCCAGGGAGTGGCCGACAAAGGCTTTTACCGCGGTGACCGGCCACTGCTCGATGGCAAAGGCGCTGGCGATACGGTCGAGGATTTCCGACTCGGTCACCCGGTTGGCCGGGGTGCTGGAGCCGTGGGCGTGGACGAAGCTGCGCTCGCGCACCGCGTCGATCCCCAGCAGTTGCACGGCGCTGGCCACGGCCTTGGCCACGGTCAGGTAGTTGCCCGGGCCGGGGGCGGAAATGGATTTCTTGAAACCATCGGCGTTGATAAATACGTCCGGTACCGCACCGTGGATATCCGCGCCCAGCTCCAGGGCCAGGGCGTCGTCCATCAGCACCACGAACTGGCAGGCCTCGGCCAGGGTAAAGCCGCAGTTGTCGCCAAACGGGCGGCTGGCACGGCGGAAGTCCACCGCCTCCTTGCCTTCGATCTGCCGTAGGCCATCTTCGGTGGCCAGGGCACCCATGGCCCCGTAACCCTCGATGCATTCCTGGTTGATCGGTGCTTCGCTGTTGCCGACGATGGCCACCCGCGCCTTGCCCGAGGCGATCAGCTCGATGCCCTTCTGCAGGTTGTAGAGGAAGGTGGCGCAGGCACCGGTGATGCTGCCGGTGGTGCCGACGCTGCCCAACACATAGGCGTTGATAAAGTCCGCCGGCATGGTGTTGAGGCCCAGGGCCAACTGCTTGGCGGTAACCCGGCCGCCCTTGAGGCGCGACTGCATCAGGCCGCCGAAACCGTTTTCGTCGAGCTGGCTCATGATGCTGCCGGCGAATACCGCCACTTCGTCCGGGGCCACGCGCTGCATGATGGCCTGCCAGTCGATGCCGGTGGCGCGCAGGGCGTCGGTCACGCCGACTATGGTCATGGCCAGGCCGCGCGGGTGGAAGCGGGCGTTGTACAGCTCGCTCGGCTCGAAGCCGGTGGGCAGCTGGCCGGCGGATTTCACCGGCAGGGCGCGGTAGCTGTCGACCTTGAATTCGCAGTTGTCGTGCAGGGTCACCAGCACTTCGCTGGCGTTCAGCTCGTCCACCGTCCAGTCGCTGGGCAGCGGGTCGGGCAGGTGCTTGCGCAGGGTGATAAAGCTCAGCGGGTGACCGGCGGTGGCGCTGATATCGATGGTCTTCTGCCAGTGGGCGGCGTCGGGGTCCAGGTGCTGTTTTTCGATGCGCCGCACCAGGGTCGAGGCGAGGATCTGCTCGGCGAAGCGGCTGTCGATCTCGGCCAGGCTCAGGGCCTTGCCCTCGTCATCGTAATGGCTGCCATCGACCACCTGGATCAGCTTCATCATCACCGCCAGGCCGGCCAGGGTCTGCTGGCGCGCGGCGCTGTCCATCGATTCGATCACGGTGCGGCGGAAGCCATGGTGAAAGGAGCTGCGCCCGGCCGCGTTGTAGCCACCAAAACCAACGATCACAGGTAGACGTGAGGTCACTCGAAAACTCCTTCTGAAGATGTCGCCGGGCAAGCGCAGATAACGCGATAAAGACTTGCCGTGGTGGTTTCTGTGCAGGAAAGGCGCCGCTGATACCGCGCGGCAGGGTTCCTTGGGTGCCTATGCTGACGTGATTTCTGACCTGTGAGTCACGGTTTCGACCAAGGTAGGGCTTCGGTAAAACCCCACGGCTGCTATGGTTTCTCCAGCCTTTTGCCGGAGAACAATAATGCACAGCGTCAATCCCTATGAATACGGCATGCCGCGTGACGCGGCTAACTTCCAGGCGCTTAGCCCGCTGAGCTTTCTTGAGCGCGCCGCCAGCGTCTACCCGCAGCGCCTGGCGCTGATCAACGGCGGCCTGCGGCAGAACTGGGGCGACACCTACAGCCGCTGCATCCGCCTGGCTTCGGCCCTGGCCAAACGCGGTATCGGCCTGGGCGATACGGTGGCGGTGATCGCCCCCAACGGCCCGGCGATGTTCGAGGCGCACTTCGGCGTGCCGATGTGCGGCGCAGTCCTCAATGCCATCAACACCCGTCTGGATGCCGAAGCCATCGCCTTTATCCTGCAGCACGGCGAAGCCAAGGTGCTGCTGGTGGACAAGGAGTTCGGCGAGCTGGTGCAGCGCGCCACCAGCCATTTACCCAATCGCCCGCTGATCATAGGCATCGACGACCCGGAATATCAGGACGGCCAACTGATCGGCCAGTTCGATTACGAAACCCTGCTCGCCGAAGGCGATGCCGACTATGCCTGGCAGATGCCCGCCGACGAGTGGCAGGCGATCTCGCTCAACTACACCTCCGGCACCACCGGTAACCCCAAGGGCGTGGTCTACCACCACCGCGGCGCGCACCTCAATGCCCTGTCCAATGCCATGTGCTGGGACATGAGCCGCTTCCCGGTGTACCTCTGGACCCTGCCGATGTTCCACTGCAACGGCTGGTGCTTCCCCTGGGCCCTGGCCGCCTATGTCGGGGTCAATGTGTGCCTGCGCCATGTGCGCGCCGAGGCCATCTACCCGGCCATCGCCGAGCATGGCGTCGACCACTTCTGCGGCGCGCCCATCGTGCTGAATATGCTGGCCAATGCCGCCGCTGAGCTGAAGGCGCTAAAGACCCGCCCGGTCAAGGTACTGACCGCCGGTGCCGCGCCACCCGCGGCGGTGATCGAGGCCATGGAAGCACTGGAGTTCCGTGTTACCCACGTCTACGGCCTGACCGAAACCTACGGCCCCAGCGTGGCCTGTGAGTGGAAGAGCGAATGGGACAGCGAAACGCCGGAGCAGCGCGCCCGCCTCAAATCCCGTCAGGGCGTGCGTGCACCGCTGCTTGACGGCTTGATGGTGGCCGACCCGGATACCCTGCAGCCGGTGCCGAAAGACGGCCAGACCATCGGTGAAATCTTTATGCGCGGCAACGTGGTGATGAAGGGCTACCTGAAGAACCCTTCGGCCACCGCCGAAGCCTTTGCCGGCGGCTGGTTCCACTCCGGCGACCTGGCGGTGTGGCATGCCGACGGCTATGTCGAGATCAAGGACCGCAGCAAGGACATCATCATCTCCGGCGGTGAGAACATCTCCTCCATCGAGGTGGAAGATGTGCTGTATCGCCATCCGCAGATACTCGAAGCGGCGGTGGTGGCCATGGCCCACGACAAATGGGGCGAAACCCCCTGCGCCTTCGTCACCCCCAAGCCGGGCGTCGAGCTGACCGAGCAGGAGGTGATCGCCTTCTGCCAGCAGCGCATGGCGCGCTTCAAGGTGCCGGGTTGCGTGGTCTCTACCGCGCTGCCGAAAACCTCCACCGGCAAGGTGCAGAAGTTTGTCCTGCGCGAACAGGCCAAGGCTATCGCGGCCAGCGGCAAGGTGGCGTAGCTCTATCGCCCCCTCACCCTAACCCTCTTCCCACAGGGGCGAGGGGACTGATCAGCGTAAGCCGCAAAACGGGTACAGATGCAAAAAAAAGCCCGGCACTAAGGCCGGGCTGAAGGTGTGCGTTGCTACACACGGAGTTGGATCAGGTCATGCCGAGCCAGGTTGGCAGGGCCATGGACACGGCCGGCACGTAGGTGATGATCATCAGGAAGCTGAGCAGCAGCATCAGCCACGGCCAGGCGGCCTTGACCACTGCGGTGAGCGGCATACCGGTCACCGCCGAGGTGACGAACAGGTTGAGCCCTACCGGCGGCGTGATCAGCCCGATTTCCATGTTCACCACCATGATGATGCCCAGGTGGATCGGGTCGATGCCCAGCTGCACGGCAATCGGGAAGAGGATCGGTGCGAGGATCAGGATGATCGCCGACGGCTCCATAAAGGCACCGGCGATCAGCAGCACGATGTTCACCACCAGGAGGAACTGCCAAGGCTGCAGGCCCATCTCGATCACCATGGCGGTGATGGTCTGGGGAATCTGCTCGGTGGTCAGTACGTGGGCGAAGAGCATGGCGTTGGCGATGATGAACATCAGCATGATGGTCAGCTTGCCGGAGTCCAGCAGCACCTTGGGGCACTCGCGGATTGTCATGTCCTTGTACACGAACAGCGCCACGAAACCGGCGTACACCGCCGCTACAGCGGCTGCTTCGGTCGGGGTGAACATGCCCGAGTAGATGCCGCCGAGGATGATCACCATCAGCAGCAGGCCCCAGATCGCCTTGCGCGCGGTGCTCAGCAGCTGGCGCAGGCTGGCCCGTGGCATGGCCGGCAGGTTCATCTTCCGCGCGACGATATAGATCGCCACCATCAATGCCACACCCAGCAGCAGGCCCGGCACCACGCCGGCCATAAACAGCTTGCCGACCGACTGCTCGGTCGCTGCGGCGTACACCACCATCACGATCGACGGCGGAATCAGAATGCCCAGGGTACCGGCGTTACACACGATACCGGCACCGAAGGCCTGCGGATAACCGGAGCGCACCATGCCGGCGATGGCAATCGAGCCCACCGCAGCCACGGTGGCTGGCGAGGAGCCGGACAGCGCAGCAAACAGCATGCAGGCCATCACCGCGGAAATCGCCAGGCCGCCACGGATATGGCCGACGCAGGCGTTGGCGAAATCGATCAGGCGCTGGGCCACGCCGCCGGTGGTCATAAAGGCCCCGGACAGGAGGAAGAACGGGATCGCCAGCAGGGTGTAGTGCTCGCTGGTTTCAAACAGCTTGATCGCCAGCGAACGGACCGAGTCCGGGCTGAACAGCATGATGGTTACCGAGCCGGCCAGGCCGAGGGAAACGGCAATCGGCACGCCGATAAACATCAGCAGGAACAGCAGGAAGAAGAGGAACAGGATGGTCATGGCTTGTGCTCCTCGTGTTCGGTCAGTTTCATCGCTTCGGCCGCTTCATCGGCCAGGCCGAGGCCGGTCTGCTGATTGCGCAGGATGCGGATGAAGACTTCCAGAAAACGGATAAAGACCATGGCGTAGCCGAACGGCACGATCAGGGTGATATGCCATTGCATGATGCCGTAGTGGCCGAGGTCTTCAGCCCCGATACCGGCGGTGAACAGGGTGCGCATCCAGTCGAAGCTGGCCACGCTGATCAAGCCGGCGTAGCCCAGGCAGGCCAGGCAGGCGATCAGGCCGATAACCCGTTGTACCGGTTTGCTGGCCAGTTTCACCAGGGCGTCGACGCCGATATGCCCGGCGGTGCGCACACCGTAGGCCAGGCCGAAAAAGATCAACCAGGCGAAAAGCGCCTTGGTCAGGGCAATGCTCCAGGTCATTGCCTGGGCCATGCCGAGAATGCTGTCGCCAATGGCGAATAACATCTCACTGCCGCCTTCCCAGCGATCTGCCAGGTTATAGAACAGCGTGTAGAGGTTGTTGAGGATCACGTAGACGAAGGTCACCAGCGTCATGGCGGCCAGCAGGAAAGCGATAAAGCCTTCCTCGAAGTGGTCCCAGACGCGCCGCAAGGCGTTCATCGATAGAGTCTCCAGTGGTTAAGAGCGGCGTACCCGGGCAGACCGCAAGGCCTGCCTGGGTATTCAGCCAGTGGCGCAGCAGCAAGGCTGCGCTGTGGTTGGGCTCAGGCCGCAGCCTGCTCCGCCTTACTGGTTGGCAGCGTCGGCAGCCTTGATCAGGTCGGCACCGATTTCGGCTTCGAACTTGCTCCAGACCGGCTTCATGGCGTCGCGCCATTCATTACGCTGCTCAGGGGTCAGGGTGATGATTTCGCTGGTTTTGGCTTCGATGATGCGCTGCTTGTCGCCTTCGTTGAGGGCGTCAGCCTGCTTGTTCACTTCGGCGGTCACTTCCACGACGATCTTGTCCAGCTCGCTGCGTACATCGGCAGGCAGGCTGTTCCAGAACTTGGTGTTGGTGATCAGCATGTAGTCCAGAACACCGTGGTTGGATTCGGTGATGAACTTCTGCACTTCATGCATTTTCTGGCTGTAGATGTTCGAGTAGGGGTTCTCGGCACCGTTTACAACGCCAGTCTGCAGGCCCTGGTAAACCTCGGCGAAGCTCATTTTGCGCGGGTTGGCTTTGACGGCCTTGAACTGCTCTTCCAGTACGGCGGAAGCCTGTACGCGGAACTTCAGGCCACGGGCGTCTTTCGGCTCACGCAGTGCCTTGTTGGCCGACAGCTGCTTGAGGCCGTTGTGCCAGTAGGCTAGGCCGGTGATGTTCTTGTCTTCCATGGATTTCAGCAGGGACTGACCTTCAGGGCTCTGCTGGAAGCGGTCGACAGCGGCCATGTCCTGGAACAGGAACGGCAGGTCGAATACCTGGATCTGCTTGGTGTACTGCTCGAACTTGGCCAGGGACGGGGCGATCAGCTGCACGTCACCGAGCAACAGCGCTTCCATTTCCTTGCCGTCACCGAACAGTGAGGAGTTGGAGTACACCTCGACCTTGACCTTGTCGCCCAGACGCTCTTCGGCGAGCTTCTTGAACAGTGCGGCACCTTGGCCTTTAGGGGTGTGGTCGGCCACAACGTGGGAGAACTTGATCACGATCGGGTCGGCGGCCTGGGCCATGCCGGCGATGCTCAGCGACAGGGCGCAAGCCAGCGCCTTGGCAGTCAGTTTGAACATGGAGTGCTTCCTCTTGTTTTGCTTATTTTGTTTTGAGTGGCGCGTGATGCGCGTACCGCTGTAGAACGGGCGAACAAGAGCAAGTCTAGGCGGCCTGCCGAAAAATGACGGGCGTTGGCAGCGATTGCCTGAACTTGTATTTGTTGGATCGCCTGCAAGAGGTAGAGCAACCACCATGCCAGCCTGTGCTGGCGTAGCGAAATTGCTTGCTCAGTGGTGCGCTGCGCGGCTCTAGGGCGCGCCTTGGCCGTATTGGCCTGGATGGTGACGGCACAGGCTGGGGCGTGCGGCCGCCCGCAGGCGGCGCGTTATTCGGGGTTTGTGGCGGAAAGCCGCCAGTTAGCGGCTGTGCTCTGGCGAGCTTCCGCCAGTTTCGGCGAAGCTCAGGCCGTGCTTGCGCAATTTGTCGTGCAGGGTCTTGCGCGGCACGCCGAGGGCCTCGGCCAGGCTGCGCAGGGAACTGTGCGAGCGGCTCAGTTCGGCGCAGATCAGGCTGCGTTCGAAGGCTTCCACCTGGGCGCTGAGGTTGCCGGCGAGCTCTTCCGCCGAGGGTGACGACTCGCCCTGGGCCTGCAGCTCGACATCCAGGTCCAGATCCAGGCCCAGGGCAAAGCGTTCGGCGGCGTTCTGCAGTTCGCGCACATTGCCCGGCCAGGGGTGGCGCAGCAGGGCCGCGCTTTGCGTAGCCTGCAGGTTGCGTTCAGGCAGGCCGTGGCGGCTGCTGGCGGCGGTGGCGAAGTGCTGGAACAGCAGCAGGGCATCTTCGCCGCGCTCGCGTAGCGGCGGGATGCGCAGCGGCGCGACGTTCAGGCGGTAATACAGGTCGGCGCGAAAGCGGCCCTGGTCAGCGGCCTGGCGCAGGTCTTCCTTGGTGGCGGCGATCACGCGGATATCCAGGGGGATCAGCTGGTTGCCGCCGAGGCGTTCGACCACCCGCTCCTGCAACAGACGCAGCAGCTTGACCTGCACCTCCAGGCTCATGCTTTCGATTTCATCGAGAAACAGGGTGCCGCCGTTGGCGAATTCGAACTTGCCGATGCGGCGCTTCTGCGCCCCGGTAAAGGCTCCGGGCTCGTGGCCGAACAGCTCGCTTTCCACCACCGACTCGGCCAGAGCTCCGGCGTTAATGGCGACGAAGGGGCCGTCGCGGCGGCTCGATAGGTCGTGCAGGGCACGCGCCACCACCTCCTTGCCGGCCCCGGTCTCGCCGAGGATCAGCACGTCGCTGTTGATCCCGGCCAGGGCCCCGATCTGCTCGCGCAGACGCAGCATGGCCGGCGACTGGCCGACCAGGCGCGCGGACAGGGTGTTGCGGTCGGTCAGGGCCAGACGCAGGCTGCGGTTGTCCAGCACCAGGCGGCGCAGGGCCAGGGCGCGGCGCACGCTGTCGAGCAGGTCCTCGCTGGCAAAGGGTTTCTCGAGAAAGTCATAGGCCCCGGCGCGCATGGCCTGCACCGCCAGGGGCACATCGCCGTGGCCGGTGATCAGCAGTACCGGCAGCTCAGGGTCCTGCTGCTGCAATTGCTCCAGCAGTTGCAGGCCGTCGATGCCGGGCATACGGATATCGCTGACCACCACCCCCGGCCAGTCGCGCTCGATGACCCCGGCGACGCCACGGGCATCGCCCAGGCTGGTGACCTGCAGGCCGGCCAGGTCGAGGGTCTGGCTGAGGGCCTGGCGCAGGTGCGGGTCGTCGTCAATCAGCAGCACCTGGGTGCGTGGGTCTAGGCGGGTCATAACGCAAGGTCCTCGGGCGACTGGGTATTGACACCCTGGGCGGCAGCGCGCAGACGCAGGGTCAGCACGGCTCCACCCTCGGCGTGGTTGGCGAACAGCAGTTCGCCGCCGAGGGCGCGCATCAGGGTATCGCAAATGGCCAGACCAAGGCCCAGGCCCTGGGCGCTGGTCTTGGTCGTAAAGAAGGGTTCGCGGGCGCGTTGCAGCGCATCGGCGGAAAAGCCCGGGCCGTTGTCGCGCAGGTGCAAATCGATGCCCTCGGCATGGCGCTCGGCGCTCAGCCAGATGCGCCGCGGGTGGGGCACTTCGCTCAAGGCATCGAGGGCATTGGCCAGCAGGTTGCCGAGCACCTGGCGCAAACGGGTTTCCCCGGCCTGGACCCACAGGGTGGCATCCGGCAGGTCGCGGATCAGCTCCACCTCCATGCCTCTCCGACGTTTGGCCAGCAGCGCCAGGGCATCGTCGATGGCCGGCTGCAGGGCCACGCTTTCCGGGGCGTGGCGGTCGCGCCGGGCGAAGGCGCGCAAGTGGGCGATGATCGAGGCCATGCGTTCGGTCAGCTGGCTGATCAGCTTGAGGTTGGCGCGCACGTCCTCGTTGCGCTGGTGGTCGAGCAGCACGCCGGCGTTGTCGGCATAGCTGCGAATCGCCGCCAGGGGCTGGTTGAGTTCATGGCTGATGCTCGCGCTCATGGTGCCTAGGGCCGAAAGCTTGCTGGCCTGAACCAGTTCGTCCTGGGCCTGGACCAGCTCCTGCTGAGCCTGTTCGCGCTCCAGCACCTCCTGCTTGAGGCGGCTGTTAAGCAGCTCCAGATCGTGGGTGCGTTCCAGCACCCTTAGCTCAAGCTGCTGGCGGGCGCGGGCATCCAGGGCGATGCGCTCGAGGTAGTGGCGGCGGCGTTGCATCAGCAGGCCGAGCAGCAACAGCAACAGCAACAGCAGGCCGCCACCGGCGACCAGGGCGGTGCGCACCGGGCGGTCGAGCAGGCTGCGCGGAGCCAGGATGCTCACCGTCCAGCCGGTTTCCGTCAGCTCGCGGTCCTGGCGGATCCAGCTCTGGGCATCGAGCTGCAGAGGCACCGGTGCCTGGGTCGGGTAGGGCAGGTTGGCGGCAATCGCCGTGCGCTCGGCGGCGTCCAGCGGGCGGCTGGCGGTAAAGCGCCACTGGCTGTTGGAGGTGAGGATCACCACGCCATTGGCATCGGTCACCAGTAGCTGTTCCGGGGTGTTGCCCCACAGGGTTTCGGTGTGGTCGAGGTCGACCTTGACCACCAGTGCGCCAAGGTTCTGCGTGCCTTCGCGCACGGCGGCAGCGAAGTAGTAACCGCGTTTGCCCGAGGTGGTGCCGAGGCCGAAGAAGCGCCCTGGGCGGCCGGCGATGGCCTCGCGGAAATAGGGGCGGAAGGCGAAGTTGCGGTCGACGAAGGAGTCGGCCTGGTCCCAGTTGGAGGCCGCCAGGGTCTTGCCGTCGGGGTCCATCAGGTAGATCACATCGGCCCCGGTCTGCGCACGCACCTGGTCGAGCAGGCGGTTGGCCTTGTCGCGGGCGCTGCTCGCCGTGGGTTGCTGCAGGGCCAGGCGCAGGTCCGGCAGGTCGCCAAGAATCGCCGGCAGCACTTCGTAGCGGCGCAGGGTGCCGAGCAGGTTGGCCACGTAGAGGTCGAGGGTCTGGCGGTTCTGCTCGATCAGCACGCCGCTGTAATAACGCTCGGCCAGTTGCTGCAGGGGCCACAGCAGCGGGGCCAGCAGCAGCGTCAGCAGAATCAGGCTGCGCCAGCGGGGCCGACGGGGATGGGGAAGCGCGGTGGGCATGCGGGTTACTCGTGCTCAGGACTATTTAGCGTGGCTCTTATGCAATAACCGGGCAAGTCTGCCGATATGGTTAATACTGTAGAAGTATGGCTGCCCCTGGAAACTCAGGGTAACGCTTAGTTGCGCCCGCATGGACAGCTTGCGCTGATTGGTCCGTGGAGATACCCAGATGCTGGCTCAAATAAGCGTTCGTGCACGTCTGTTGTTGTTGGCTGTGGTGCCGCTACTGGTGCTGGTGGTGGTGATCGGCATGGCGCTGAGCAATGCCAGCCGCCTCAATCACAGTTTCGAAGAACTCTTCCGTGACCGCATGCAGCCGATCAGCCAGATCAAACTGGTGTCGGATGCCTATGCGGTGGCCATGGTCGATGCCTTGCATAAGTACCGCGCCGGGGTGTTTGACGAGGCCAGGCTGCGCAAGGAATTCGGTGACGCGCGGCAGGTCGGCGACAAGGCCTGGAACGACTATATAGGCACCCGCCTGACCCAGGAGGAGGCCTCCCGGGTCGAGCGCACCAAACCCCATCTGCAGCGGGTGCAGCAACTGGCCGAGCAGTACCTGGGGCAGATCGCCAGCGGCGAGTTGCGCGCGGCCGAGGCCGGCAGCTTCAACCGTACTCTGTACGACACCTTCGACCCTCTGGGCGGCGAACTCAGCGGCCTGATCAGCCTGCAGCTGAGCGAAGGGGAAAAGCTCGGCGCGCAGACCGCCGCGCAGTATCAGTCGATGAAAACCAGCTTTATGGTTATCGGTGGTTTGGCGCTGGTACTGGTATTGATCGCTGCGCTGCTGATCAGCCTGTCGATCATCCGGCCGCTGTCCGGGTTGCGCACGCTGATCAGCGAAGTGCAGCAATCCTCCAACCTGACCCTGCGCGCCGATGTCAGTGGTCGCGACGAGGTGTCGGATACCGCGCGGGCCTTCAACGCCCTGCTGGAGAGCCAGCAGGCGCTGATCCGCCATTTGATCGATACGGCCACCCAACTGGCCGCGGCCTCCGAGGAAATGAGCGCGATCAGCACCCAGGTCAGCCAGGCCGCCACGGCCCAGGGCGACCAGACCAGTATGGTCGCCACCGCCGTGCACCAGATGAGCGTGGCGGTGCAGGAGGTGGCGCGCAATGCCCAGTCCACCGCCAGCAATGCCGCCGATGCCAACCTGGAAGCGCGCCAGGGCAGCGAGCTGGTGCAGTCCAACCTCAAGTCGATTCAGGGCCTGTCCGCCTCGGTGGAAAAGGCCGGCGAGGTGATCGACACCCTGCACAGCCAGAGCGACGAAATCAGCAAGGTGCTGGGGGTGATTCAGAGCATTGCCGAGCAGACCAACCTGCTGGCGCTGAATGCCGCCATTGAGGCGGCCCGGGCCGGCGAGGCTGGGCGCGGTTTTGCCGTGGTGGCCGACGAGGTGCGCAGCCTGGCGAGCAATACGCAGAAAGCCACCGAGTCGATTCGCGGCATGATCGATGCCCTGCAGGGCGGCGCGCGCAGTGCGGTCAGCGCCATGCAACTGTCCCGCGAGCAGGCGCAGAACAGCGTTAGCCATGCCCGCGAGGCCGGCGAGGTGCTTAACCATATCGCCCATGCCATCGAAGGCATTGCCGATGGCAATGTGCAGATATCCACGGCCACCGAAGAACAGACGGCGGTGGCCGCCGAAATCAGCCAGAACATCAGCAGCCTTAACGACAGCATCGGCGAGGTGGTCAACGGTGCCGAGCAAAGCTCGGTGGCCAGCCGAGATCTGGCACAGCTTGCCGTTGGGCTGCAGCAGCAGATTCAGCGCTTTAAGGCCTGATCGGCTGGGGCGACGGCCATAGGGCGCTTGGATAAACACCCCGGTTAAGGGCGTGCATCAGTCGATGTCCTGCCGGGACCATCCTGGCTGGAGTTGAATCGAGCTCCTAATACCGCAATCGGAAGATGTGTGGAGCCGTGTAAGAGAAGTCACGCCCCAATGCCATAAACGAAAAAGGCCCACCTTGCGGTGAGCCTGAGTCGTTGTTGCGTATGGTGCCGGCACCAGGAACAAAACCAGCCCCCTCTAGATCACTAAAAACAAGAATAACCATTGTTTTAAATCGCCAAAGGGTACTCAAATAGGTACTTGTATCATTGTCGCTTTAGTCATGAAGCCCTCAGCGATGGGCGCGTTGAAATCTTCCCCGGCTTCACCAGTCTTTGGTGTGCTGCGCGCGCTGATGCACGACCCTGAGAATCTGAATTTCGTTATGCTCAAGCCGGTAGGGGGCGATGAACGGATAGCGGGTTATGACTACCTCACGAACACCGGGCTTAAGCGAAGGCCGCCCCATCCCGACAAAAGTCTCGAGGTGCTCTAGCTGCTCCAGAATGCGAATGACTATGGCATCCGCTTCTGACTCCCCCACGATGGGCGCGTAGTGGCTATGGATGTCTTCCAGGTCATTCTGCGCTGGATCGGTTATTGCGACTCTCGGCACGGCTCACCCACTTAGCCTTGACGGCTGCCAGATCAGTAAGTTTGCCCGCGTCCGCTGCTTCAATCCCAACCTCAATCGCCTGCAGGTGCCACGACTCGGCCTCAAGGTAACGGGCCATAGCACGCTTTACATGGTACAGACGATCACGATCGGTAGCCTCGGCCAGCTTGTCCAGCTGGGAAATGATTTCTTCTTCAAGGCGAAACGACAGAACAGGCGAAGCCATATTAGCACCCTCCGGTTACACTGTAAACTTTGTATACTCTGTATACTTTTGCAATTGCAGTATACGTTTAAGCATAAACAATTCAATAAATAATTGAATAAATGTACGCCTCCGGATGCATACGTGCGGTTGTGCTGCTGGTGAAGGTGTGGTTGCGATTGATTGCACGGCCTGATGACCTTTGGGTAGCCGCTTCAAGCGGCCTATGCACGAAGCCCTCCACTCACAGCCTCAGAGTGTTCATCCTGTCCACCCCTACCAGGTCGAGCTGAAAGGAGAGTGGCCAGTCAAATTGGACACATTGCGCACTGGGAACATCCATCACCGCGAGCCCCCACTGACACACCAAGCACTCCCATCGATACCCCAAAAAAACTACCCATCCATACCCACCGTACGCCCCTTAAGAATCCCAGGAGCACGGTGAGTACATGAGGACGCCGAGCACGCGAGGACGCAGAGCACACGAAATAATTATAAATTCATGTTTTATAAGGATTATTTCTAAAAAAATGCGCGATATGGTGCGAACTCAATAACTTCAAATACGCTTGAATGTGTTAGCACACATGCATCAGATGGCCATATCACATGGTGAGATCTGCTCAATAGACGGCAAATACTAATCATTGTGCCGCCTAGCTTGCTCGCCGAGACTAGCCCCAACAGAAACGACAACGACTTACCAAGCAGGGAAACATCATGGCGAATGGAAAGCAGTCCTCGGCAAAGCGCATGAAAATGGCAGAGCGTGCACAACAGCTGATGGACATCCACTTCACAGGTATCACTGCCCCATGGGTATGGCATCGCAAGACCAACGACGGATACATCACGATCCCACGAACGCTGCCGATCGCCATGCAAGCCATCGATATGCAGTCGAAAGGCCAGCCGGCTGGACACACCTTGCTATGCCTATGGGCACGCTCTCCTGACCACCCGATGATCACCATCGAGAACCCTTCGACGTTTGCCGCCGAGGCTGGATTTCTCGGTGAAAGGGCTGTTGATACTTGGCGCAGGCGGATGAAAAAGCTGCGTGAGCTGAACTTCATTATGACGAAGCCCGGGGCATCTGGCGACTTCCACTATGTTCTGCTTATGAACCCCAACGCAGCACTTGAGTGGATGAAAGACTCTGGTCGCATCCAGGATGTCGTGTATGGACGCTTCATTGACCGATTGATCGAAGTAGGAGCCTTCGGCGAGGTCGAGTTCGTTAGAGCCTCCTTTGAGGCTCAGCGCGCAGCGCAGGTAACAGCGGCAGCGGCAACCGCCGCACCAAAACCAACAACCACACCACCGGCCGAAGCCAAATCATAAGGGGAGGTCAAAATGCTAAACATAAGGAGAACGCGTGGGTGCCTGATGCGAGCTTGCTCATCCGGCGCCCCTGAAAAAGAAGGCCCATGACTAGACTAGCCTGTGATGTCTTAACCTAGTCAGGGCCGTGGCAAGCGTTACTTACAGGCTGCTGAGTTAGGCCGCGAACCAAGCTCAGCGACCGTAGTGTAGCAACGAAGGAGACCCGCTTATAAAGCCGGTCTCCTTTCTTTTCATCAGAAGCGCTGCACAGCCTGCTAGGTGCGCAACCGATTTATCCGGATCACCAGATCGCCGCTACGATCTGACAGCGACTCAACCTCTTCGAATATCGATTCCGTCAGGGTTTCTAGATCCTCGATGGAGACAGCCAGATCCGTGGGGAACAAGTGGCATGCCTCAGCGGTTAGATCGCTCAGTGCATCACTGTATATATCGGTTATAGCTTCCATGCTGGCCCGAATTTTCTTTGCTTCCTCGGCAACCTGAATCAGCAGAAAGGTCAGCTCGGTCTTTTTATCGCCACTGCGCTGAGCGGCTTCGATAATCAACCTGACTTTCTCGCCCTCGCTGATGGTCTTTTTTGTCCAAACACTCATCCCCTGAATATTCAATCCGCCCTGCTGCTCAGCATAAGCGAGCCGATGCAACGCACAACGGAGCCATCGGTGTCCTATCGATCTTTTTGGCCAGATCTCGATAAGGCCCTGTAGAGAGTCGAACGATGCACGCCCATGAGATCTGCCACCTCGGAAACTGCGCGCTCCTCGTGATCGATCAGTTGCTTGGCGTGATCGAGCTGCGCCGGTGATAGGGTAGGGCGAGGGCCAAACTGGACACCTCTCGCCTTGGCTGCCTCTCGACCTGTACGGGTACGATCCAGGATCAAGCTTCGCTCGAATTCGGCAATACCTGCGAACACCGTCATGACCATGCGGCCGGCCGGTGAGGTGGTATCCGCCCATGGTTCAGCCAGACTGCGCAGACCAGCGCCACAGTTACGAATCCGCTCTGCAACATCCAGGAGGTCCCGCGTACTGCGCGCCAGGCGATCCAACCTGGTGACAGTGACCACATCACCAGGGCGAAGGTGATCGAGCATCCTTTCCAGCTCCGGGCGCGCTCGGCTGGCACCAGAAACCTTTTCAGCAAATAGCTTGTTGCAGCCTGCGGCTCGCAGGTGATCACGCTGCAGGGTTAAATCCTGATCATCAGTGCTCACACGGGCATAGCCGAGCATGAGACCACCGGGTATGAGATCGAGAGTGCCGGGGTCGTTGTCGTCGCGCATGATTGGTCGTCGCAGGTTATGGTCGCGGCATCATGCCATTGCGCGACAGACAAATGCGACAGGTCATCACCAGCGAAACCAGGGTGATTGTTTCAGTCGCATAAATTAGGACTAACGCGACAACACGCGCACAGAAAAAGCGGGGGCTGCAATTTATGTTGGAATGGTGCTTGCGCTTATACGCTCATTGAGCGCATTTTTAATGCATGTCGGCACGCTCCGACACAGCACCAAAATCCACCTAGGAGCGAATCATGGACACGCAGCACACCGAATTTTTCCCCGGCCTGTCTGGCAAACCTGGGATGACCAGCTGTCGTGGGTGGCAATCCCCCCAGGGAATTGGACTGATCCTGCCCTATAGCCTCGTTTCAGTAGAGGCCGAACAAAACAGATATTCGAGGACCTCTCAGTTGTGGCGTGATGCGGATGGTGATTATTGGATGATTAATTACTGTGACGCTCAATGTGAGTGGTCTGCGTGCAACATGGGTCAGGATTTTGAGAATGCTAAAACTAATTTGCTCTCTGCCAGGGCACACGAGATTCGGCTCCGTACTCCCGTGGCATTTAGGGTATTGGCAGCATCAGAGGGGGCGACCCTTGAGGAAATTTGGCACGAAGTAAAACGAGAGTCTGATTACATTGAGGAGGAACGTTTTTTTTGTGGGAGCCGTGGGGATGAAGATCTTTACTGCGATATCCAATTTAGGGACGGCTCATGTCTACGGGTCCTGCATCCAACCAGCATTAAAAATAGTGAGACCAAATTAATTGAGGCGTTTTCGTCGAGTATCTGTTGATGGCGGCTGTACCTGATCCAGCAGAAATTCTAGCTGCACGTAGGGCAGCTGGATTGTCTCAAACATCCGCCGCTGCACTGGTTCACAGCGGCCTGAGGACTTGGCAGCAATGGGAATCAGGTGATCGGCGCATGCACCCTGGCCTGTGGGAGCTGTTCCGATTGAAAGTCGAAACAGCTTCTATACATCCAACACACCCACCTGAACCAGTAGGCCGAGCACGGCAACACTTAGCCCCAACAACTCGATAACCAAAACAACGATTTCTGTATTTCGCATTGCGAAAACCTCCTGCGGATAGACATGCCTATCGTGCTGTCACGACTACCGGGCATTTGGCAGAGGTTTCCCATTTTTCCAAAACCCTACAGGGGGTCAGCGTCACAGATGCACCCTGGCTATTTCGCAGTGCGAAATGAAAAGCCCAGCTGGATGGCTGGGCTTTAGGTCTTCTGGATGGGCTGTTGATTCGATCCTATGGCTGTCTATTCCAAGTACTAATAGACCCCCAGCCCTTGCAGCTATCACTGATGCACTCCAGTCCGCGCTCATCTGCCGCATAGGAATACACATACGTTTTTCCGTCTTTCTTGCTGGTAAAGACCACCTGGCCGCGCTTGTGGTCTGCGTCGAAGTCCAATCTCGACATAACCCTATTTTGAGCAGTATTTACGTACTGCACGCTTGCGCTGCGACCTTCAACTTCCAACACAGCCACTGTGAAAATCCCAGTTTTAGACACATATGTGCCGCTGAAATCATCGCTGCAACCAGCAAGAGCCGTCATCAGACCGCACACCATCACTACACGGTTAAAGCTCATAGATCGTCCCTTTAATAGTCATTTAGTACGCCTAGCGGCCGCACGGCCAGCGCTTTTCACAGGTGCATGAATCCAGAAAAATGCATCCGCACAGGCAGAAAGCCTAAGTCCGTATTCACCGTGTTTCCAAAACCAGTCCAAGGCATAGGCCAGATTCCCGCTGCAATCAGCCCACAGTGGCAACAGTGCATCCGAGACCTCAACCACCTGCATCCTGATTCGACCTGGTGAAAGCAGCTGCAGATCGACGGTGATCGTCTTGTCCCGGATCAGGACAGCACTGCCCAACACGCTTTTTAAGGGCTCTAAATCTAAGTCGAGAGCCATTCCAGCGCGCAGGTTACAAGCGAGCTTTCGCTCAAACACATTCTTCGTCAGCACCCATGCATCGAGCTGAGAAAATGGTGCATCCGGCTCCTGGAGATACCGTATGTCTCCATCAAACTCATAACTCATAGCTCACCTGTGTTCATGCTTCGCAGGATCACTATTCGCTGACGATCACCAGCTCCTTGAAGCGCATTGACGCGCGCCGCGATCAACTCCGCCTCGATGAAGGTTTCAATACGTGGATGGGTAAGCGGGAGCGGTGTCGAAAAGCCCTGGGCAATAGCAACCAATGACGGGCTTTCGCCTCGATCGGCGGCCACGTGGGCAATAGCCCCCAACTGACTAAGCTGCTCATCTAGGTCGTGCACGACCTCTGCTGGTATGTGTATCTGATTGAACATACAAACTCTCCTGATAAGAGGTGAGCCTGTATGGTCAGGGCAGTTCGTGCGTGTCAGAGGCCTCAGAGCAAAAAGGGTAAAAGCTCGGTTCCTAGGTAGCCCCCTGTTGACGCCCCCATAAACAACTGGGCCGGCCAAAGAAGCGCTGGGCGGTAACCGGCCAGGCCTTTACACAGAAACAATGAGGTCGCGAGCAGCAGTAAAAACGACACCATCTGAGCACTCACCAGGATGTCGGTAAGTCCGCTACAAGCGTTCGCCCTGGTAAAGAAAGCGCCTCCCGCCGTTGCAGCAAAAACGAATAGCGAAACCGCAACAGCCACGAATCGCCAAGGCTTAAAGCTCATCCCAGCGATATTGATCCGATCTTTCATAAACCACCTCCTACGAATGGAGGTGATAGTTTTCTGGCAGACCTGGTGTGTCACAACCGGTCGGATGGCTCACATTCATCACAGACCACATCGAAAGGCGCTCCAGATAGGAGGTCGAAGTAATCACGCGCGAGCCCTTCTCCAATCACGACTCCACAAGCCGTACATTTCACGACGCTCGTCCTATCACCAGCCCCACGCAACCACCCAGAGCAGTAGCTGAGGTGATCAATAACCTCACCAGGAACAGGCAAGAGTTCGCCTCCTAAAAAGCCGGCCTCATAGCCAATTGATTCACTGCCCTGGTGTAGCCAAACAGAGACTTTCCTATAGCCAGACGCCTCCATTCGCTGTTTGAAGCGCGCTTGCCGGACAGCAGCTTTACTCCGATTCTTCTGGGTTGCGTCTGTCATCACTCGTTCCAGCTGGTAGATGCCGCAACTATACAGGCGCAGAAAAAACCAGAAGCGTTAGCGCTAACGATTTATATGCTAACATCGTGCTAGGCAGGGGGTTGTCCAACGAAGGCAACTGGTGATGAGGAGGATGCTCACACAGTGAGTACACCGCATCACATGCCTTCCCCATTCAAGAACGGCCACTCCCCATGATTGGGATTGGCGTCAGCCAGTTCAGGAAATGTCTCCTCCAGGTCGGCTCGATCCCCTAGCGCTATAGCTGTCATGATCGCGCAGCGAAGCTCGCGTCGAGCTGATTTAGACAGCACCGCAAACAGCGCCCTGACCCCCTCCGCTGGGCGATCAGAAACCGTCTCGTCCTCCCAGCCCACTGGCCTAATCGGCTTATTCGACATTCTTGTTCTTCCTGTTATCTGCGGGCTGCACTGTCCCGACCCTGACAGCCCGAGCAGGTACTAAATTAATTCCCATTGCTTTCGCAGCTGAGCGAGTTCCACTTGAATTGCTCGTGCCCGTACCTGGGCTCGATGCAAGTGGCGGGCGCGGTATAGCCCTGCTTGAACCACCCGAATTGCCGCTTTCGCCGCTGCCTGACTGCCCTCTACCTCCAGCAGTCTTGGCCGCTCCCCCCATCTGCCCCAAGCGCCCGATGAGCGCAAAAGTCCCCGCAACCTTTGCAACCACTGCGGCCGCGTCGGTCGTTGTAGAAACTCCACCTCGTGCACTCCCTGCCAGACCGGAAACACTAACGCCGGTCAGGTGGCCAGCGATCCAGGTCGTTACGATAAGCAATACCGAGGAGAGCGCCCCAAGAGCACCACGAAGACCATCGTAATCAGCACCGGTGCCGGTCCAACCGCTGGCGGCAGCGGCTTGGCTGATCGATATACCAGCAAGGGCAATGGAGGCTGCAACTGAGATTGCATGAGCAAAGATGAGAGATAACAGAGGGAACATCAGCAAAGAGAACCAACTGATGAGTACCTCCATGCCCCGCACAGAGATGAGAAGTAGCGCGAACGGGGCACTCAAAATAACCAACCAGCTAAGACCAGCCAATCCCATTACATAGAAGGGCAGCAGGACCTGCAGCTCAAGCCAGCTCGTCCAATTCTTAAGCATCTGAAAAGCGGCCATTACGCCGGCCGCAGTACCCGCATTACCACCGCTTACCTCACCAGTTTGACTGAACGAACGACTTAAAAAGCGCTGCCATGAAGCAGTCGAACTTATAAATCCGCTATCCGCACTGACACTCTGCCCACCAGAAGCCTTTCCTCCCGTAGCCTCAAGAGCTTTATAGGCTTGTTCCGCAGCATGCTGCGCGACCTGGTAAGCCTCCACGCAGCTTCTCGGGGTAAAGCTGATCGACGGCCTATTCGGGTCCGAGTGACTAACATTCGTCTTTGCACCTGGAGGGCCATCGGCAACAGCGAGGTAGCTAGGGGTTGCATCTTTTTTGCCAGAGAATTGGGCCTCCCAATACGACTGCGTAGGTAACACATAGGCCGCCGAGCCTCCAAATCCCTGTCCAGCCTCCTCCAGCAGTTTTAGACCAGCCTCGCGACGGCTTTTGATCGAGGCCAGGTCGTTGGCGCTGCTGATTGCATCACTCAGGGGTGACAGGGTCATACGGTTCATAAAGCCTTCGAGCCAATCTCCGTCGTAACCGGAGCCCCAAACATCCCAGAACCCAGAAGCCACAGATTTTATCTGAGCCACCCTCGTGATCGCTTCCTCTGGAATCCCCAAACCGCCACCACCGAGCAGGCCAATAGCGTGATAGGCCTCCATCGTCGCTGCATGCTCGGGACCGGCATTCGAGGTACGCGAGGGTGCGCAGTGTTCGTTGTAATCGCGGATCAGCCGAGCAAGATCACTATCCCCATAGAATGAGGCGCTCCGCTCAATGGCGTCATCGACTGCACTTTGGGCAGGCAGGATCGTTCCCGCTGTCCCTGTGTGCTCACTCATTACCCTGTTCAGGCCACTGCTGAAAATGCCGTGAATGTTTAGGACTAAAGTTAGTGGCTTTGCCTGGATCTCAAGCATTTGGATAGGAGCTCGACCTGGCGCTGAAAACTCTGCAGGCTGCATACCAAAAATGATCCAAGCAAATATCAACGCACCACCCGTCGCTCCTTCTATAAGCCCGACATCAGCACTACGGAGCAGTACCATGATTAGCCAGAGTATCGTGAAGCTCGTAATAAGAGCCGCCGTGTTTGCATTAATCGATTGCATCACTGGCTCAGCAACGATGAGCAACGTCAGCAAGGCGTCGCCCCACACCGAAAACAGCCAACCAAAACCCGCATAATCCTCAGCCGGCATAGTCAGGCCTCCAGGCTATCTGGAGTTGGGATGATCCAGTACAGCAGTGCTGTCCCAATAAGCAGCCCTGGTAGGAATCCGAACGTGCCCAGGATGATCAGGCCCCAGCTCGCGGCCTGACCACACACCAGGCAAACGGCCCAGAACGCGAACCAACGCCGGCGAGTCATCGCCGCTTTGATGATTACGCTCATTTGGCTAACCACGCTGGAATCCAGGCCATCGGGTGATAAGCGGCCATAAATGCGAGCCGGTGCTCGTCCAATATTTGGTGTGCATGCTCGTCAAGTCGCCACTCGCCATCGCAAAGCCTGTAACCGAAGAGCTGCGTGTTACCCCTCTCAACCAAATAGCATTGGATGCGTTCACGCCCAGCGAGCTTTGCCTTCTCAACGAAATGGTCGACGGCCTGGCGGCTAAAAACGATGCACGCGACTGGGTCGGTGTCGGAGTCGCATCCATGCTGGACCGCTACGAAAACTTGATCCGCATCTATCAGGTCAGCACTGATCAACGCCAGGGCCTGATCGAACAGATCGAGCAGCCCGCCCTTGAGGAAGTATTCGCTGAGGCTGCGCTTGCGGTTGTAGAGGCTGAACGGTCCCCGGCGCGGCGGTTGGTAGTGCATATGTGTCTCCTGTTTTTTGGGGACACTACGTGCTCTGACAACGCCCTGCATCCGGTTGGGGTGGTAATTCCGTGCACCCCACACAATCGTTATCGCTAACGAAAACAGGCAAGCGTAAGCGAGGCCGAATTTTCGTTAGCGATAACGAGCCTGGGCGAAAGCGCAGGGCTGTGGTTTTGACCTGGATCTGGCCTTTGATCTGGCTTGTGCACTCTCTTTTTTAGCGCAGCTAAATAAAGAGAGTGCACGCAGAGCACGGTGCCCGAAGGGCACCTCGTACACAAAACCCACTATTTTCGAGAATCTGCGGCACCTCACTATTTTCTGAGGTCGAGTGTGGAAAATGATTTGGGCAGGTGAACAAAGTTTTTTTCTGCACGACTGATGAGCCGGTTTACGGCGAAACCCAGCGGGATTGGGTCTCGTGCTAATGAGTTGTTTTTTCGTCTGGAACAACCGCCCTGGTAAGCCAATCCACGAACTTCGTGAAGCGGTCACAGGGTCACCAACCAGCCAACTGAATTCAGTTGGTTGGCTACAGATCGAGGGGCGTATGCATCAACGGCCCTCGGCCCGTTGCTGCATTTCATCAACGGGTACGGCAATGGTGCCGAACCCGAACATTGGATCTGATGATCGGGAGGTAGTAGTGGAGATCGAGCAACGAAATGAAGCGCGCAGCGCTTTCCGCCCTAGGTGTTATCTGCAAGCGGAGGCAGTCGGTGATGGGGGATGCTTACGGCATTTGTCACACCTGAAAACATCGCACAGCGTCTGGGATGGTGGCAGTTCTAGAGCGCACGCTGTGTAAATGAGAGGTAACGCATTAGACCTGGTGATGTTGCAGCCTGGTAGTGATCGAGTGGTGCTTGAGCATGCTCGCCCCTCTATCCAGCCACTCTGCAATTAAGCCTCGTTAATGATGCACACCAGCCCAACAGGCTGGCCGGAACCGCCTCGCGGTTGTCCGCCCCCCATGGGTGCTTTTAGATGCGGGAAACCGTGTTTATGGGCAGCAAAATCGCTTTCAAGTACGCCAGAACGCGCACGTAACAAAATCACTCAATAGAATCATTACGGGTTAAGGCAATGGCAGGGTGGAAGGGGTCGCTGGCTCAGGTTCTAAAAGAGCACAACGGAATCAAAGCCACTGACAGAACAGTGGCCTCGTTTGAGACCCAGGAAAAGCGGTCCAGCGTCCTTTTCGCCGCATTTACCGATCTGCGTTCAATGGGCTACAGGCTCGATGATGTGAAACAGCTAAAGGGGCGTCATGTCGAGGCACTGGGTAAGCACTGGGTAGAGAAAGGATTATCTGCATCGACCCTCCAGAACAATCTGTCGACGCTGCGCACCTTCTCGCAATGGATCGGCAAGGAGGGAATGGTCGAGGGGGCAGCGAAGTATTTCCAGAATGGCGAAGCCTCTCGTACCTCGATCAATACCGAAGATAAATCCTGGTCGGCACGAGGCGTGAATTTTGAAGCGAAGCTGGCCGAGCTTCGAGCCCTTGATGAACGCATCGCACTACAGGTCGAGCTGCAGGCGACCTTTGGCCTGCGGGTCAAGGAAAGCGTCATGCTCCGACCACACCTGGCAGACAAGGGCTCTTATCTGGCCGTGGGGATTGGCACAAAGGGCGGTCGAGATCGGACAGTGCCAATTGATACTGAACAGAAACGAGAGCTGCTGGACCGAGCCAAAGCCCTTACCAATAGCCGGACTGCGAGCACCGCAGATCCAGGCCTCTCACTCAAACAGGCACTGAGTCGCTACAGTCGCGTCATTAGAAACGCTGGCATTACCAAGGCATCAACCGGGGTAACGTCTCACGGCCTGCGTCATAACTATGCCAATGATCGTTACGAACACTACGCCGGCACTGATTCCCCAGTGCGCGGCGGCTCGCTCGCCGAGATCGATCGCGAACGTGATCGAGCAGCGCGCCTTGAGGTGAGTGAAGAACTCGGTCACTCCCGAGAGTCGGTATCCACGTACTACCTGGGCCGGTGAATACGGGATAACAGGGCAAAAGCCCCCAACTGCACCTGTCCGCCACCAACCGAGCACCGAAGCCGCACCGAGGCCGCCTTACATGAACCCGGTGCGCACCCTAAAAGCACCCTAAACGCCGCATACAGCACCGTGAATATTGGGCTAGATCAGGCCGAAAGCACCCAAGCTGCACTCTACGTGCACCCACCTCGCCCGGAAAAGCACTCATTGAGCACCATGCTTTCGAGGCGGGTTAGGCCCCAATTGCACGCCCTGCGTCGGGATTCAGCCGCTTGAGCCCGGCAGGATCGAAGGCGGCCTTTGCTTTAGTCAGATTGAAGTCAGTCTGCAGCCCCATCCACATTTCAGGGGTTCCCCCCAGGACGTAGCTAATGCGCATAGCCATCTCACTGGTGAGGTCGGCTTTTTCGTTTACGACGCGACTGACGCTGGAAACATTGACACCCATTGCATCGGCCAAAGCGCTCAGGCTCAGCTGGAGGGGATCAATGTAGCGACGGCGGATGATCCCACCAGGATGGCGACTGATCATTGTGTACCTCTCTTTTCTTGCGTTTTGCGCAAAGCGCAAAACTAGAGACAAAAATAAACCTGCTTGACAGCAGGTTACCTTTCGTGATTAAATCCGAAATTGGTGTGTCGATTCGGTAACGAAAGGAGTTTTATTCAATCAGCAGGTCGAATTCTAGTCAATGCTTACTCACTACGTCAAGCCCTTTGAACGCTAGTTAAGTACCGCCGACGAGCGGGGCAGATGAGACCAAATCCTTAGAAGCCAGTCGATCACCTCTGTCAACTTAACAGCGAGGTAATCGAATGCTGACGAAAAAGAGCTTCAAAAAATGTAAGGCCCTCTGGCTTCTCTATGAGGGTGACGCGTCCAAAATCAAGGCCGACCATGTGGAGGCCGTTGAGGACATTCTGGCGATGATGAGGGCGGGCTCCACCCTTGCAGATGTCGATCTGCCGGGATACAGGCTCCACCCGTGGCATGGAACCGCTAAGAAGAAGGCGAAGATTTGGTCGCTGGACGTAAGTGGCAACGTCCGTGTCCTGTTCTCGCTGGATGAGGACACCGGGTTGTTTTACGACCTGGATTACGGGAACTTCAAATAGCACCATACCCTAGGCCGTTCACGGCCTAGGGCCAACCTATGCCCGCGGCTGATGGTCACCGACCATCAGCCGCGGTCTTATTCCCCCGCAGCTCTACCTCTTTCAATCAAACGCCCCTCCAGCTCGTGCAACATGCGCTCAATCCGCCCGAGATATTCGCGCACATGCACAACCTCCTGCCTCAGAGCCAAAACTCCTGGGTGCGCCGTCGGATCGAGCTGAGCCAACGTCGGCACTTCTCTGACGGAGATTTCGCGCAATTTCAGCTCCTGGTCATCGATTCCGACCACAGAGAAATAATGTTCGACCTTCTGCCAGGCACTGGTATTCGCGTCCTCAAGCTGGGCACCAATGCCGATGCAGGAACCCACAACCAGACTACTGACATCAAACTCACGGCCTTCTCTATCCCGCTCCAGAAACGCCGCCTTGGTAGTCTCATCAATGTTCCATGTGCGGCAGACGAGCGCAGCCCAGGGGCGCTTCTGGCCCTCTTGATAGACCGGATTCCTCACATATCCGTCTACCAGGTGCAGGCTCAGGATGTTCCCCTCGACTGTCGTTTGATCCACGCTCATGACCTGCCCCCGCACTTAGTAGCCTATTCAACTCGCCTTGAAGCCGTTCTGACCGCTGGCAATGCACCAACCCTGGATTGATTGCACGATCCCCCTAGCAGACGTATCAGCACCTGGTTCTGGGTAGAAAATCAGATCCGAGCCTCCGGCTCCAGCTGCCAAGCTATTGAGATGGGCAATCAAGTCGTTCTGCCACTCCTCGCTTCCCTCGCAATCCTTGATCGCTTGAATCACCATCGTAAATTCGGCCTCGGTGTAGTCGGCCAGCGAACTTTTGAGCTCCATCAATTGGCTCCTTTATGAATATCTATGTGATGCCGAGGCGTAGTAACTCCAAGGTTGTCTACGTCATAAACCGCCCCGCCCTCAGCTACTGGTTCAACATGGTGGAGCTCGTAGGAAATCCGCTTTCCTACCTGGTCGGCCACGCGAGCTGCAGGCGCTAACCCCTTACCGATCCGCTTGATATTGTCCGGGTTAAATTGGCTGCTTAGCTGAGAGTCGGTGCCTACGGCCTGCCAAAAAGCCTTGCGGAAATCGTCGAAACTGGAGAATTCCTGGCCACGTAATCGGTCGGCGATCTGTGTCGGAATAGGGGCACCAAGCTCTCTGCTCGCGCCGGCCAGCCAGATCCCGGTTACATCTTGGCCCTGGCCAGTGACAACCCCAGGTTGATTGCGAACACTGAGCACCACATAGATCGGCGGAATATCAGTGGCCGGAAACCAGATTATGGCGTCCTGGTAGTCAGGCGGATGTACCGGGTTAACCAGAGCCTTGTTGGACTGCTCAGTGGGCGGATAAACCCACACCGACGGCAATTTCGGTGCACCCTCAAGCGCTGGAATACCCAACTCGTTAGGGTCAGCGGCCGGCGTCCAAATTACCTCGATCCCCTGCCCCAGGTCGGCCACAAATTGCTCGCCACGCGGGGTGGCTTTGATGACCTGGGCATTCTCCCACTCCGGGTTGCGGCCCGTGTAAAAGCCATAGGCGTTGATTGTGTCCGCTGACATCTGCTGGACATGGACGCGAACCCGCGTGCGCCCCAGACTTAGGCCGTGGTACTGCTCTTTGGTGTAGAACGCGCTATCCGCCGACATGCTGTTGTTCGGCAGCAGCATGCCGATGGTGCCAACCACAGCACCTGCCGCCATCACAGCGGCACCTTCGAGAAGTCCCAGGGACAACGTACCGCCCAAACGGGTGGCTATGGTGGTTGCTGCGGTCGAACTACCTATCAGCTGTAGGGGCGTACCGCCCGCGCTGATTGCAGAACCGGTCCCCAAAACGGCCCATTCTCCATAGTCCTTCAGCTGCTCAAGCGGTACGAACCCACCAGGGTTGTTGTGATTGATCACGCCGTCCGGCAGGTTGCAAGATTTGGCAAACACACAACCGACTGGTTGAGCTTTTTCAGCAACCTGCTCTGGCTGTTTAGCCAGAACCAACGGGCGTTGGGGTTGCTTGTCAAAGTCGCCGTTGTAGGGTTCGATCACCGGCGCGGGCCGTTTGCCCCGGTCATTGGCTACATATCCGCTCATATTGGTCTCGTTCCTTCGATCAGTATCCAGCCGCGAATCCTAACCCAATCCAGACTTTTTCTGGTTTCTCGATGAAACGCGAGCGCCTGAGCTCTCGGTTTACAACGTCCTAGCCCGAGTTGCTGCAGGTTACGCATTACCTCGGACGCTAAACATTCGACAAAAAGCTAAAGATTAAAAATGATTAAAAACTGATTAGTGACTACGGCGAAAATCGCTGCAAAGCCGATCGATCCTGGGCTACAGACCGATATCGATGCCGCGCTTTAGGAGTGCTAGAACGGTATCTACAGGGGTGCCAGAACGGTATCGTCGGAGTGCTAGAACGGTAGCCGGGGGCGCTAGAACGGTATCGTCGGAGTGCTGGAACGGCATCAGAGCTTATTATCCAGGTGTCGCCGCTGTGATGGGCTGGGGGTAGTTTTGACTCGCACCAAGTCGCCCTCAATTGCATAGCTGAACGGCTGGCCTGCAGAATTGCTCGCTCGTTCCAAGGAATCCAGGGCTTTGATCAGATCTTTACTAAAGTCAACCAGGGAACTTGCTTGGCTGCCGCATAGTCGGTATAGAGTTTCGACTTTTAATCGAAAGGGGTTGGCATGGGAGGCGTAATAGCCATGCAACCATTTCGCAATTGGCTTTCCACGTAGCGCCTGACGAACTGACCAATCCACATCAGTGAACTGGTCGCTCTCAAATAGAGTAAGGAGCTTTGGGTTTAACCGAATGACATAACTCTTAGTACGATTTCCGTGGTCGCGGTAAACCTCATTAATCAGACTTCCCTCATACGAATAATCGCCTACTCGTAGCTGCAGTGCGGTTGCCTTCATTCTGCTAAGTTGCCCACTGAGAATTTTTCTATTTTTACCAGTATCAGTTTTGCCGAGTTCTTTCAGTAGTTGATAGGCTGTTATCCGGCACTCTGCACCGAGTTCCTGAGACCGCACCATGTGCAACACGGTCTCCCATACATCCAAATCAAGCTGATCAAGCATCACTCCTGTGTAAAGGATGCTGACTCCACCTTGCGCATGGATTTCAAGTCGCTCCACGTATGGACGCTCGCCTTTCCCCATTGCTCCAAATAGAGCTGAGCGAAGGGCCACGTTAGGTACGCGCCGAACAGAGTCAGACCAGTTCGGCAAGAGGCTACGAACTTGCTCGACCTCCATGCCTTGCGATTGCACAGCGGAACGTTTGTTGCGCTCTTCTAGCCGGGTAAAAATCCGGCTAGGAATTGGCATAATTGAAGACATCGTTAACGAGATGCGCTAATTTTTTCTGCAACCCAGGCATTCACGTGCTCGGCAGGCCATGCCACAGAATTCGCCCCGAGCGAAATACCAGCAGGGAACTCGCCAGCCCGAATCAGCCGATAGATTTGTGATTTGCTTAGCCCCACCATGGCACAGACACTAGGAAGGCGAAGCAATGCAGGCGAGATAGATTGAGCAGCCATCTGGACGGGTCTCCTTGGAACCGGATTGGATGGCTAAGGATTTAATGGCACCTCAAGTGGGGAGTCTTGGGGATCCCCGAAATCTCATTGGGTACCCCAAAACTTCGCTCTGAAAACTCATGCCCCATTATTGGGTTTTGACTGGGCACGCATGTATTTTCTCAATGTTTGATGATCTGTGGGTATATCAACTCCGGCGTCCTCCGCGAAAGATATCAAGGCAGAGTACACATCAAATTTCTTACGTGGTGGATTGTTGAGCCTAGAGGCATGGGTCTTAATTTTATCTGCGCGCTTCTTACCATCGTAATCAGTTGGCGGTTCACGATGAGCCTTATCAACTTCCTTAATAAGTTCAACCAAACCACTCATGATCTTACTAATGGTTCCAAGCTCTTGCTCTTTAAATCCACTCCCGCTCTTATCTTTCTCGGATCTCTCGCCTGCACTACTGCTTAATATGAACTCTGGGAGCTCAATCCCTGCATCAAGAATCCACTCACCAAGAGCCGATTTTGACAAATATATGATGCCTGATGGAATGTCTTTAGCATCAATATGCTCACCAGCATAGAGGCATCGCACAAATTTAGATTCGGAATTACAGTTCGAATCAATAAAGTCATTCAGGTATTCAGCAAGCGTCGAAAAATATAATTTATAAGGCTTGGCCGTGCGCGTGGGACTCCCTACTCTCCCCACCCAAACAACCTGATCCGGGATAGCCTTAAAGGGCTGCTTCAAGTGATGATCAGTGTTCAGTTCAATAAATAGTTCATGCAGCTCATAAGCAGCATCCGAAAGACTGACTTTATAGCGGCGAGCGTACTCCGGCACCAAATCAGATAAGCGCATCACATCATCATTCATGCGACTTCCTCCGCCTCTGCGATAGAGGGGCCGGCACTGCTGCATGCCAAAGCATCCAAGTGATCGGCATACCACTGAAGCATCTCTCGCCGCCCCTCCAGATATTGAGCATGATTGTAAGTGCCGCGAATGCTGTTCTTGTCCACATGCGCCAACTGGGTCTCAACCCACTCGCTTGGATATCCCTGCTCGTGCAGAGTGGTGGACATTGTGTGGCGGAATCCATGGCCCGTAGCGCGTTTGTCGTAGCCAGAGCGCTTCAGCAATTGGTTTATGGCAGCCTCGCTCATTGGCTTTGCCGGATCGATACGGCCAGGGAAAGCGAGCGTGTATCCACCAGTAATGTTTTCCAGTTCACGCAGTGCTGCCACCGCCTGTTTGGGAAGTGGGATCAGGTGAGCGCGTCGCATCTTCATGCGCGCAGCAGGGATCAGCCAGAGCCCCTTATCGAGATCAAACTCCGACCAGGGAGCCCCCCTCAGTTCAGCCGTTCGTACCCCCGTCAGAATCAAAAGGCGAGTGGCGACCTTGACGGTGTCGTTACCTGGGCAGGCCTGGATGGAGCGCAACAGCTCCGGAAGCTCTGCGATGGGTAAGAACGGATAGTGTTTTGAGGTGGGCGTCTGTAATGCGCCGCCAATATCCGCTATGGGGTTGTACTCAGCACGGCCAGTAGCGATGGCATATCGGTACACCTCTTGGCAGCGTTGGCGAGTCTTGCGCAGTACCTCAAGCGCCCCCCGTGCCTCGATCTTGCGGAATACGTGCAGCCACTGCATTGGCTTGATGGTGGCGAGGGGCAAGCTTCCCACCTGGGGGAAGATGTCCCGCTCGAAGGCCTCCAAAACGTCGTTGGCGTATCCCTCCGACCATCGAGGCGCTTTGTGTTGGTGCCATTCCAGCGCTAGCCCCTTGAAGGTGTTAGCTCGCGCTATTGCTGCCTGCGCTTTCTTGGCCTCACGCTCCAGCCCTGGATGCATGCCTTGCGCTACGAGTTGGCGGGCTTCAGAGGCTAATTGGCGGGCCTGAGCCAGCGCCACCTTGTCGACAGTACCCAGGGAGATGTGGGACTGCTTACCATCCAGACGGAAGCGGAATCGCCAGGATTTTCCTCCTGCGGCACGAATCCACAGAAGCAATCCGCCGCCATCGGCAAGGCCGTAATCCTTGTCGCGTGGCGCGGCGTTCTTCACCTGGAGGACGGTCAATGGCATGAGTCGAGTACCCAAAGATTGTTGAACCAATCAAAGGTACTTGTGTGGGTACTCAAATGGCAAGCGCTTGGATGGAACTTGATGGCACTGCATGAAACAGAAAGCCCGCACTAGGCGGGCTTTCTGGGGTGTTCATGACACTGCGTGGCACTGCATGAAACGTTTAGATGGTGCCGGCACCAGGAATCGAACCCGGGACCTACTGATTACAAGTCAGTTGCTCTACCAGCTGAGCTATACCGGCATTTGCGGGCCGCCATTATATCCATTCGCGTGGCCGAGTAAAGCCGTCTGCGGCGAGTGTTGTGCAGTCTTCGTTATCAGCAGGAAAATCTTTATGCACAAATTCGAGTGGGTTCTGGGTGGGTCAATAGGTTTTTGTGCGTCGCTTCACGTTATTGCTTAACTAGCTGTTTTAATTGAATTTATTTGTAGAGCAAAAAATATACAGCGCTGCGGATCGTTGCGGCGGTGGGCTTTTCAAGAATCTGCCCAGAATCTATCAACAGAGTTATCCACAGATGCTGTGGGCAAGTCAGTGGCGCTCGGCCAGTAATAACAGGTTGCGCGGGGTCAGTTGGCTAGGGCAGAAGTGGCCGAGCCGCACGGCGTAGCCTTGTTCTTCCAGGTAGAGGGCGCGATCCAGCAGCAGCCAGAGTTCCAGGGGGCGGCGGAACAGGTTGCGCAGCAGTTCCAGGTTGCGCACCCGGGCCAGGCGTTGCCAGCCTTGTTGTTCCAGGTGCGGCCAGTCTTGCGTTGCGGGGGGCGGCAGTTGCTTGAGGGCGGCCAGGTCGGTGCAGTAGGTGGCAAAGTCCTTGTGCAGCCAGGCGCTGGGTAGGGAGGGGGTGGCCAGGTAACTGTCGCTGGCGCGAAGTTGGCGTTGCAGCAGATCGAAGGCCAGACGCCAGGCCATGGACTGGTCGCGCTGGCGGCGCACCCGGGCCCCGGCGGTGACCGTTTCACTTAGCGGCAGGGCCAGGTCATCTCGCGACAGCTGCAGGGACGATGCCTGGGCGCTGGTCGAGAGAGCCTGGTAGTTCGGCGCGGCGATGCGGTTGTAGCAGCAGGGCGCGACCGCCAGTTGCCGGCAGCCGGTCTCGTTGGCCAGTTGCAGCAGGCGCACGTGCAGGTCGCCGCAGGCGTGCAGGGCCACCGGGGTATGGCTGCTGGCGAGTTGCAGATGGGCGTTGGCGGCCAGCACGTCCTGCTCGATATGCTGCGCCGCCAAGCCGAGTTTATCGCTAAGGCGCTGGCCGCTGTGGACCAGTGCTGGATCGTACTCCAGGCAACTCAGTGCGCCGCCGCCATGGGCCAGGCGACGCCCCAGGTGGCCTTTGCCTGCGCACCAGTCGAGCCAGTGCTGGGCGGGTTGGGCAAATTGCAGGCAGCTGGCGAAGGCCTCGATCTGCTGCCATTTGCGCCCGGGTACATCGACGCCCAGGTGTGCGGGGGCTGCTGGCTGGGGCTGCTGTGGCAGGTCGCCAAGCTGACTGAGGGCCTGGGCTTGTGCGGCCAGCTGGGGAAATGGTGCGGGGGCTGGGAGCAGGTGGGGCTGGTTGTGTGCGGCTTCGGCCTGTTCCAGGCTGCGCGCGCTGAGCCAGGCCGCCAGTTCCGGGTAGCTGGCTTCCCAGGGCAGGGCCGGGTGGTGGGTAAAGGGCCGTGGTCGCCACAGGGCCTGGTGCTCGATAAGGAAGCTGTCCAGGGCGTGGAAGCGTTGCAGCAGGGCAGGGCCGCTAAGGGGATGGTCGTTCATGGGGCATATTGGCGTTGATTGCGCGGGGGCGGCAACCGCCCCCGGCTTAGCGGCCCTGGCAGGCGTCGACCCGCAACCAGCGTTCCAGCACCCGGAAGCCGCGCACCAGGATAAAGGCGATCAGCAGGTAGAACATGCCCGCGGCGAAGAAGATCTCCACCGGCAGGTAGGTGCGGGCGATGATGGTGCGCGCCATACCGGTCAGTTCCAGCAGGGTCACGGTGCTGGCCAGGGAGCTGGCCTTGAGCATCAGGATCACTTCGTTGCTGTAGGCCGGTAGGCCGATGCGCGCGGCGCGCGGCAGGATGATATAGAACATGGTCTGGGCCCGGGACATGCCCAGCGCCCGCGCCGCCTCGACCTCGCCCTGAGGCACGGCCTGGATCGCGCCGCGGAGGATCTCGGCGATATAGGCTGCGGTGTGCAGGGTCATGGTCAGGATGGCGCACCAGTAGGGGGAGCGCAGGTAGGGCCAGAGTGGGCCCTGGCGGATGGCGTCGAACTGGGCCAGGCCGTAGTAGACCAGAAACAGCTGCACCAGCAGCGGTGTACCGCGGAAGAAGAAGATATAGCCGTAGGGCAGGGCGCGTACGTACCAGTGCCGAGAGGCGCGGGCGATGCCCATGGGGATGGCCAGGATCAGCCCGGCGACGACGGCGATGGCCACCAGCTCCAGGGTCAGCATGGCCCCTTCGGCCAGGCGTGGCAGCCACTTGATAATTACTTCCCAGTTCATCCCGCGCTCCTGACAAAGCCGCGGCTGGAACGCTTCTCAAGGAAGTGCAGGCCGATCATGGCGAGTACGGTGAGGCCCAGGTAGATAAAGGCCGCCACCAGGAAAAAGGTAAAAGGTTCTTTGCTCGAGGTTACCGCGATCTGCGAGCGGCGCATGATCTCTTCCAGGCCGATCACCGAGACCAGGGCAGTGTCCTTCATCAAGATCATAAACAGGTTGCCCAGGCCGGGCAGGGCGATGCGCCACATCTGCGGCAGGATCAGTCGCCAGAAGATTCGCGGCTTGGACAGGCCCAGGGCCTGACCGGCTTCGCGATGGCCCTTGGGGATGGCCAGGATGGCCCCGCGGAACACCTCTGTGGCGTAAGCGCCGAAGCAGATGCCCAGGGCGATGGTGCCGGCGGCGAACGCGCTCAACTCCAGGCTTTCGATGCCCAGCAGGTCGGCGAGGTTGCGCATCAGCTGCACGGTGCCGAAATAGATCAGCAGCACCCAGAGCAGCTCGGGAATGCCGCGCACGATGGTCGAGTAGGTGCCGCCAAGCCATTGCAGCGGCTTGTACGGTGAAGTCTTGGCCAGGGCACCGAGCAAGCCCAGCACCAACCCCAGGCTGAGTGCACTAAGCGCCAGCTTGATGGTCATCCAGGTGCCAGCAAGCAAGGCCGGGCCGAATCCGTAGAGATCGAAATTCATGGGGGCGCTCAGAAGCCCGCGCCGCCGTGACGGCGGCGCAGGGCCGGCTGCTTAGTAGATGCTGAAGGGGAAGTACTTGTCGTTGATCTGCTTGTAGGTGCCGTCTTCAACGATTTCTTTCAGTGCGGCATTCAGGCGCTCACGCAGGGCATCGCCCTTGCGTACGGCAATGCCGATCTTGTCGTTGTCGAAAACCGGGTCGCCCTTGAACTCGAAGTCCTTGCCGGCATCGCTCTTGAGCCATTCCCAGTTGACGAAGCTGTCGGCCAGCACGCCATCGAGACGGCCCGAGGACAGGTCGAGGTAGGCGTTTTCCTGGGTGTCGTAGAGCTTGATGTCGACCACGCCATCCAGGTTGTCTTCCAGCCAGGTGCCGGCGATGGTGGCGCGCTGGGCACCGATTACCTTGCCTTTGAGGCTGGCCTTGTCGCTCTTGAAGTCCGAGCTTTTCGGCGCGATGAACTGCAGCTTGTTGGTGTAGTAGGGTTCAGTGAAGTCGACGGCGGCCTGGCGCTCTTCGGTGATCGACATGGAGGCGATCAGGAAGTCGAATTTCTTCGCGTTGAGGGCCGGAATGATGCCGTCCCAGTCAGAGGTGACCACTTCGCACTCGACTTTCATCTTGGCGCACAGGGCCTGGCCGATTTCCACGTCGAAGCCGCCGACCTGGCCACTGGCGTCGATCAGGTTGAACGGCGGGTAAGCGCCTTCGGTGCCCATCTTGAGTTTTTCAGCAGCCATGGCGCTGCCGGCGAATGCCAGGGTAGCGGCAGCGGCCAGCAGGATTTTCTTGTAGTTCTGCATGCGTAGTAGCTCCGTGTTTAGTGATTGCTGGACATAAATTGTTTACAGCGCGCCGAGTTGGGGCTGTCGAACACCTGCGCCGGTGGGCCCTGTTCTTCAACCAGGCCCTGATGCAGGAACACCACTTCGCTGGACACCTGACGGGCAAAGCCCATTTCGTGGGTTACCAGCAGCATAGTGCGGCCTTCTTCGGCGAGCGCGCGGATCACATTAAGCACTTCTTGTACCATCTCCGGGTCGAGGGCCGAAGTTGGCTCATCGAACAGGATCACCTTGGGTTCCATGCACAGGGTGCGGGCAATCGCCGCGCGCTGCTGCTGGCCGCCGGAAAGCTGGTTAGGGTAGACGTGGCGCTTGTCGCCGATGCCGACCTTGGCCAGCAGCGCCTCGGCCCGTTCGGTGGCCTCGGCCTTGCTCAGACCGAGCACCCGGCGCGGTGCCTCGATGATGTTGTCGAGCACGCTCATATGCGGCCACAGATTGAAATTCTGGAACACGAAGCCGATTTCGCTACGCAGACGGTTGATCTGCTTGCCGTCGGCCGCGACCAGTTCGCCGTTCTTCGCGGGTTTGAGCTTGAGCTCTTCGCCGGCGACGATGATCTGCCCCTGGTGCGGGTTTTCCAGCAGATTGATGCAGCGCAGAAAGGTCGACTTGCCGGAGCCGGATGAACCGAGGATGGAGATGACATCGCCGTCGCGGGCAGTCAGAGAGATGCCCTTGAGCACCTCGAGGTCGCCATAGCGTTTATGCAGATCGCGAATTTCCAGCGCGGGCGTGGCCTCGGCCATGGGGGGTCCTCTTCTTGTTCGAATGCGCTCAGGCGGGTGACTGGCCTTCCTGGCGGTGGCGTCAAGCTAGCATAGCGTTTCGCTGACCGCCAAGCCGTTTACCGGCCGTGGAGCGGTCGTCGGGTCACGCTGTCGCCTGGCTGCAGTTGGCTGTCGCGCGTACACAATTTCAGCGGGTTTATAAGCGGTTGTGCGCTAAATCGCAGGCAATAAAAAACCCCAAGGAAGTGATATTCGCTTGGGGTTTTTCGGTGTTAGTGGTGCCCGGGGACGGAATCGAACCGCCGACACGGGGATTTTCAATCCCCTGCTCTACCGACTGAGCTACCCGGGCTAACGGGGCGCTATTAGACGGATTTGAGGGGTAGGTGTCAAGCGTGAGTTTGAAAAATATTTAATTATTACGGGCGGTTAGGTTCGGCAGGGGCTTCGCTGGGGGTTGGGGCTGGTGGGGCGAGCTGATCGCGGGCAAGCCCGCTTCTACAGGTGAGTGCGGCGTAGGGGAGTTCGGATGCAGTTCTGGGGCGACTCTTTCCCGTATTGCATCCGGGCTCAGGGGAGGGTGTTGCGGTTACTCGCTCGGCGGCACGTAGCCTTCGGCTTGGGCGTATTCCTCGCCGGAGAGGAATTTGTCCATCTCGGTCTGGAGGAATTTGCGGTCTTCGGCGTTCATCATGTTCAGGCGGCGTTCGTTGATCAGCAGGGTCTGGTGTTTCTGCCATTCTTCCCAGGCCTGCTTGGACACGTTGTTGTAGATGTCTTCGCCTTTGGCACCGGGGTAGGGCGGGCGGTCGAGGCCGGGGAGTTCCTGTTTGTGCTTGCGGCACTGTACGGTGCGGGTCATGCGGGCTCTCCTGTAAGCAGACTGTCGGCGGCGCGCTTGAGCAGTTTCTTGACTGGGGCGGCAAGGCCCAGGCGCGGCGGGGTGGCGAGGTTATACCAGAGCCAGTCGGCCTCGGCCACGGCGGCCGGCGCGGCGTTGACCTGCACCAGCCAGGGTTCGATGGCCAGCTGGAAGTGGCTGAAGGTGTGGGTCAGCCCGCTCAGTTCGCGGCGTTCGCCCAGTTGCAGGTCGTGGCGGCTGGCCAGGGCGTCGAGGGCGCTTAGGGCATCCAGTTCCGGCAGGCTCCACAGGCCGCCCCAGAGGCCGCTGGAGGGACGGCGATAGAGCAGCACTTCGCCAGCCGGGTTGGTCAGCAGCGGCATCAGGGTGCGTTTTTGCGGCAGGGCCTTGCGCGGCTTGGGGATTGGGTAGCGGATCTCCAGGCCGAGCAGGTGCGCCTGGCAGCCGCTCTTGAGCGGGCAGAGCAGGCAGCTGGGCTTGCTGCGGGTGCACAGGGTGGCCCCGAGGTCCATCATCGCCTGGGTGTAGTGGTTGACCCGGGTGTGGGGGGTAAAGCGCTCGGCCACCGCCCACAGCTGCTTGGCTACTTTCGGCTCGCCCGGATAGCCCTCCTGGGCCACATAGCGGGCCAGCACGCGCTTGACGTTGCCGTCGAGGATCGGTGCGCGCAGGCCCATGCTGAGGCTGGCGATGGCTCCGGCGGTGGATTGGCCGATGCCGGGAAGTTCTGTGAGTTGGTCGACATCGCGGGGAAACTCGCCGCCATGTTCGGTCATAACGATCTGCGCGGTTTTCTGCAGATTGCGCGCGCGGGTGTAGTAGCCCAGGCCTGTCCACAGGTGCAGTACTTCATCCTCCGGCGCTTCGGCCAGGTCTTTTACCGTCGGCAGGGCGGCCATAAAACGGTCGAAGTAGCCGAGCACGGTGCTGACCTGGGTCTGCTGCAGCATGATTTCCGAGACCCACACGCGGTAAGGCGTGATGCCCTGTTGCCAGGGCAGGTCCTTGCGCCCGTGGCTGTCGTACCAGTTCAGTACTGCGTCGGAGAACTGCTCGGGACTCATCGGTTGAACAGGCCCTTGAGCGCGTCTTTCAGCTCGGGGCTGACCTTGTCGCCGAGTTTTTCCTCAAGCTTCTCGTTGATCTTGTTGCCGGCCAGTCTGGCCGCCACCTTGCCCATGCCGTCCTGATCCAGGCGACAGGCTTTGCCGCCCATTTCCAGCGGGCCGCGGCAGCGCAACGGCCACTCGATGCCGACATAGCGCTCGTTGACCTGGCAGGCCGGGTCGGGCATTTCGCGCTGGTCGCCGATCAGGGTGATGCCGGCGCGGTAGTCCAGGCCGAGGATACGCAGGTCGAGGTCGCCATTGCCGCTAAGCGTCAGGCCCGGCAGGCGGACTTTCAGGTCCGGGTTGTGGGCCACGCCGTTGCGCAGGCTGAGGGTGCCTTGCAGGCTGTCGAAGGGGGTGTCCTTGCTGCGTGGCTCGCTGCTCAGCACCTTGCGGTTGAGGGTAGCGATACCGCGGCACAGCTGCTGTTCGAGGTTGGCGTCAACCAGTACACCGTCATTCAGAACAAAGCTGGCGGTGCCGTTGAGGCCTTCGATCCAGGCTTGCTGGCTGTTGCCGCTGGTGCTCAGGTCGGCCTTGAAGTCGAGCAGGCCCTTGAGCGGCGAAGGCTGGTCGGGCTTCTTCAGGAAGGGTTCGACGGCGATGCGGGTCAGGGTCTTTTGCACCTTGAGCAGGGGCGTGGCCGGGCGCACATCGAGGCTCGCCTTGGCGTCGAAGTTGCCGCTGCCGAGGTTGCCGCGCAGCTCTTCGACGGTCAGCAGGCCGGCTCGGCTGTTGGCCTTGAGGTTGAACTTGTCGAAGCTCTGTTGCTGGGCGGTGAGCTGGTCGAGGCTCAGGGCCAGTTGCAGATCGAGTTTGCGCAGCAGTTCGATCGGCAGAAGCGGGTCGCGGCTCCAGGCCTGCTGGGTCGGTGCGTCGGGCAGTGGCGTGCTGCCGCTCTGCCCGGCATTGGCCACGCTTTCCTTGACCTCGGCCTTGCGCGCGGCGCTGGCGTTCTGGCTGTCCTTGCTGGGGGCCGGCAGGTAACGGTCGAGGTCCAGGCGGTCGCCCTTGAGCTGCACACGCAGGGCCTGTTTGGCGAAATCGGCGATGGAGAGTTTGCCGGTAAAGCTGCTGTCGTCCAGTTTCAGCTGCAGCTCTTCGAGGTTCAGGCTGTTGTCCGTGCCCGTCAGGCGGGTGACCAGCTCGAACTGGCCGAGGGTTGTTTCGTCCTTCATCGGCGGCAGTTTCTGGCCGATGGTTGCGAGGAATTCGCGCAGGTTGAGCGGGGCGATGGACAGGCCGCCGCTCAGCTTGGGGGCCTTGTCGAGGTCGCGGACCTTCAGCTCGCCGAGGGCGCGCAGCTGGTTACCGGAGAACTTCAGGCCGTTCCATTCGGCAACCTGGGCGGCCAGGTCGACCAGCAGCTGGCCCTGGGCCGTGTAGGTCAGGGTCTGGCCGTCGAAGGGTTCGCCGGAGATTTCGCCAGACAGCTTGGCGTCTTCCAGCTGGTAGCGTTTGAGTACGCGGTCGAAGCGCAGTTCGCCCTGCAGTTCGCTGCGGGCGCGGACCACCGGTTGGTTGGTGCCGAAGAAGGCGCTGAGTTTGAGCGGGATATTGGCCCCTTCACGAATGGCCCCAGTGGTCAGCTGGATGCTTTCGGCGCTGAATTGCTGACCCTTCTGTACGTCGTGGTAGTCGATGCGCGCGCCGTTGACGATCAGGCTGTCGATATCCAGCTTGATCGGCTGGGCACTCGGGGTCGGGCTTGCAGGCTGCTCGGTGGCCGGCTTGGTGGCGCTGTCGGTGCTGCTGGTGGTCGTGGTGGTAGCAGTTTGCGGCGGCTTGCCGACATCTTCCCAGTTGCTGCGGCCTTTTTCGTCGCGCTGCAGGTTGAGGTTGAGGCCGTCGATGCGGATATCGCTCATCTGCACTTCGCGGCGCAGCAGCGGCAGCACGCGCACCGACAGGCCAAGCAGGCGCAGGTCGGCAAAGGGCTGGTCCGGGGTGCTGGTGCTGGCCAGGGTGGCCTCGGTCAGCTCCAGGCCGAGCCAGGGGAACAGGCTCCAGCCGATATCGCCGTTGAGGGTCAGCTCCAGGTTGGCCTTGTCGCGGGCCAGCTGGCTGATTTCATCTTTGTAATCGTTGGGATCGAACAGATGGGTCAGGGCGAAGCCCAGCGCCACGATGATCAGCAATAGCCCGAGGAAAAACAGGCCGAGAATTTTGCCGAGCGCTTTCATGTGCGAATCCTTGTTTCGAAGCTTGATAGTGAAGAGCAGCAATCTGCGCGGGCGAGTATAGCGCCAGCGTCTTTACCTGGACCGCCGACAGTCCCGTTTGCGCGGTGATTTTGCAAGCGGCTTTTACAGCCTGTTTCTTACGAGCTCGCGAGCTAGAGCCATGCAAGGCAAAAACAGGCGAGGAAGCGGACTGGGCTCGCATGCGAGTGTACTTTTGTACATGAGCATTCCGAGTCTGTTTTTAACGCCGCAGGGCCGACGCGCAGCAGGTCGGCTCTTACAGTGCTTGCGCCACGCGCTCGGCAATAGCCAGGCTGGCGGTCAATCCTGGCGATTCGATGCCGAACAGATTAATCAGGCCGGGCAGCCCGTGCTCCTTGGCCGTTTGGATAAGGAAGTCGGCGGCCGGTTCCCCGGGGCCTGCGAGTTTTGCTCGGATGCCGCTGTAGCCGGGCACCAGGCGCGCGCTGTCGAGACTCGGGAAGTAGCGGCGGATGGCGCTGGCGAAGGGCTCGTGCAGGCGCTCGTCGACCCGGTAGTCGATCTGCGTGAGGTACTGGGTGTCCGGGCCGAAGCGCACTTGGCCGCCCAGATCCAGGGTGGCGTGGATGCCCAGGCCGGCGGTGTTGGCCTCCGGCATGGGGTAGATCAGGTGGCGGAAGGGCGCGCGGCCGCTGTAGCTGAAATAGCGGCCCTGGCACAGGTGCAGCGGCGGCACGCCTTGCAGCCCCTCGGTATGCTCGGCCAGTTGCTGGGCGAACAGGCCACCGGCATTGATCACCCGCTGCGCCTGCAGCTGAAACGGCTCGCCGTTGCTGCTGCCCGAGGCTATCCAGCCCGCGCCGTTATGCCGCAGCTGCTCGACCCGGGTGTGCAGGACTAGCTGCGCACCGCGGTTTTCCGCCACCGCCAGTAGCGACTGCAGATAGGCGTGGCTGTCGATAATCCCGGTACTCGGCGAGAGTAGGGCACCGCTGCCGCGTACCGCCGGCTCCAGCGCTTGCAGCTGGGCCTGGGTGATGGGCTGCAGGTCGTACACGCCGCAGGCTTCGGCGTTTTCGTGGAGCTGTTCGAGCTTGGCGATTTCCGCGCTTTCCACCGCCACCAGCAGCTTGCCCAGCTGTCGGTGCGCCACCTGGTGTGTACGGCACCAGGCATATAGCCGTTCGCGACCTTCCAGGCACAGCTCGGCCTTGAGCGAGCCGGGCGGGTAATACAGGCCGGCGTGGATCACCTCGGAATTGCGGCTGGAGCTGTGGCTGCCGATCAGGCTTTCTGCTTCGACTATCAAGGTACTCTGGCCCGGTGTGGCCAGGCGCGCGGCACAGGCCAGGCCGAGGGCACCTGCGCCGATAATCAGGGTGTCGATACTGTCCATGGCGTTTTCGGTGCTGCGGATTGGCGGGTTTGGCTGACGCGCACTGCGCAGGTCAGGGTTAGGCTGGGAGCATAACAAGAACCTGTGAGGTGGCCATGAACGTCGCAGTGCTGGCGTTTCCGCTGTATATCCTGCTGATGCTGCTGGAGTTGGCTTACGAGCGCCACTCCGGCCGGCACACCTACCGCCTGGCTGACGCCAGCACCAGCATCAACACGGCGGTGCTAAGGGTATTGCTGGAAGGTCCGCTGCGCCTGCTGCTGATCCTGCCCTATGCCTGGCTCTACGAGCATGGGCGGCTGTTCGACTGGAACCCTGCTTCGCCCTGGCTATGGCTGGGTGGTTTTATCGCGGTGGACTTCTGCTTCTACTGGGCCCATCGCACCCTGCACCGACATAACCTGCTGTGGGGCGCGCACCAGCCGCACCATTCCAGCGAGGACTTCAACCTGTCTACCGCCCTGCGCAAGGGCGCGTTCCAGACCGCCTTCGATTGGCCCTTCTACCTGCCGCTGGCGCTGCTCGGGGTGCCGTTGCCGGTGTTTCTCGTATTGCTCGGCGTGCAGCTGGTCTACCAGTTCTGGATTCATACCCAGCATGTCGGTCGCCTCGGTTGGCTGGAGCAGGTCATCGTCACCCCCAGTCATCACCGGGTGCACCACGGGCAGAACGACTGCTATATCGACAGGAACCACGGCGGCGTCTTTATTTTCTGGGACAAGCTGTTCGGCACCTACGCCGAGGAGCGCGAGCCGGTGCGTTATGGGGTAACCACGCCGGTCAGCACCTTCGACCCGATCCGTCTGCAATTTAGCTGGTGGCGGCTGCTCTGGGCCGATGCGCGGGCGACCGCGTCCTGGTGGGACAAGCTGCGCCTATGGTGGATGCCCACCGGCTGGCGGCCGCAGGATGTACGCGACCGGCCCTGGCCGAAGATGGGCGCGGAGAAGTTTGAACGGGCCTACCCGGCGGCGCTCAAGGCCTATGCCTTTGCCCAGTTTGTGGCGATCAATGCCCTGGCCCTGGGTTTTCTTGTCAGCGTGAAAAGCGCGGCGCTGTGGGAGCCCTGGCTGCTGGTGGCGGCGATTCTCGCCGGTTGCGTCAGCCTCGGCCTGCTGTTCGAGGGGCGACGTGCGCTATGGCCGCTGGAGTATGCGCGGTTGCTGCTGATGGCCGCTCTGGCCCTGGGCTGGGGACTGTGGCTGACACCGGGGCAGTGGCCGCTGGCGCTGGGGTTGCTGGTTTTTTGCCTGGGTAGCCTGGTCTGGTTGCTGTGGTTGGGCGCGCGGCCGCGCCGGTTGGTGCGGGTTTAGCCTTTGATAAATCTTTTGCGAGTCTCGCGGCTAAAGCGGATCGCCGGCCGGCCCCTCCCACCTTGACCGAGGTGGATCTCCGTATCGGCGTACGCTGCCGAATGCTTTGTGAGAGGGGCCGGGCCCGCGAAAGCTGTCGCTTACTGCAAGCGATGGCGGTCGTGGAGAAAGCTCAGCACCGCGCGACGGCAGCGGTTGTATTCGTGGTCGTCGGCCAGGGCGATGCGGTCGCGCGGGCGCGGCAGGTCAACCTTGAGAATTTCACCGATGGTGGCCGAGGGGCCGTTGGTCATCATCACTATGCGGTCCGACAGCAGCACCGCCTCGTCGACGTCGTGGGTGATCATCATCATGGTGTTGCCCAGGTCCGCCTGGATGCGCATCACCTCATCCTGCAGGTGGGCGCGGGTGAGGGCGTCGAGGGCCCCGAAGGGCTCGTCGAGCAGCAGCACCTTGGGCTTCATCGCCAGGGCGCGGGCGATGCCGACGCGCTGCTTCATGCCGCCGGAAATCTCCTGGGGGTACTTGTCCAGGGCGTGGCCCATGCTCACCAGCTTGAGGTTGTGCTCGATCCACTCGCGGCGTTCGGCCTTGCTCATGCTGCGCTTGAACACCTTGTTGACCGCCACTTCGACGTTCTCGAACACCGTCAGCCAGGGCAGCAACGAGTGGTTCTGGAACACCATGCCGCGGTCCGGGCCGGGCCCGCTGACTTCCTTGCCGTCGAGAATGACCACGCCGAGGCTGGGGTCGAGCAGGCCGGCGACGATATTCAGCACCGTCGACTTGCCGCAGCCGGAGTGGCCGATGATCGAGATAAATTCGCCCTTGTCGATACGCAGATTGATGTTCTTCAGCACCTGGGAGGCCAGGTTGCCGCGCACGAAGCTTTTGTCCAGTTGTTCGATGGAGAGGTAGCTCATGTCCGAACCCTCAGGCGGCGGGGATGCCGCGGGTGATGCGCCGGCCGGCGAAGGCCACCAGGCGGTCGAGGAAGAAGCCGACTACGCCGATATAGACGAGGGCGAGAATGATGTCGCTGATGCGCGAGGCGTTCCAGGCATCCCAGATAAAGAAGCCGATACCGACCCCGCCGATTAGCATCTCCGCCGCGATGATCGCCAGCCAGGACAGGCCGACACCGATGCGCAGGCCGGTGAAGATATAGGGCGCGGCGGCCGGCAGCATGATGATGCGGAAGTACTCCCAGGCATTCAGCTGGATCACTTGTGCGACGTTGCGGTAGTCCTGGGGAATATTGCGGATACCCACTGAGGTATTGATGATGATTGGCCAGATCGCGGTGATAAAAATCACGAAGATCGCCGACGGATGGCTGTCCTGAAAGCCCGCCAGGGACAGCGGCAGCCAGGCCAGCGGTGGCACGGTGCGCAGCACCTGGAACAGCGGATCGAGGCCGCGCATGGCCCAGTCCGACTGGCCGATCAGCACGCCGAGGGCAACCCCCGCCGCCACCGCCAGCAGATAACCCACCGCCACCCGTTGCAGGCTGGCCAGTAGTTGCCAGGCCAGGCCGACATCATTGCCGCCGTTGTCGTAGAAGGGGTCGACAATCAGCTCCCAGGTATCGCTGAGCACCTGGGAGGGCGGCGGCAGAGCCGCGCCGGCACCCGAACAGAGCATTTCCCAGATCAGCCCGAGCACCAGCAGGATCACCAGCGGCGGCAACAGGTTCTGCAGCAGCGTTTGCTGCAGGCTTGTGCCGATACGGCTAAGCCGCGAGGGCGTGGCTTGGGTTGCCGGGCTGGCCACGGCGGCGGGCTCGATTTTGACGTTGGCGTTCATCGGGTGTCTCCTCGCAGGCGGTGTATGGCGCTCAGGCCATGGCCTTGATGGTCAGGCTGTCCAGGTAGGCTTGCGGGTTTTCGGGGTCGAACACCTTGCCGTCGAAGAAGGTTTCGACGCCGCGCGAGGTCGAGGCGGGAATCAGCTCGGCCGGCAGGCTCAGGGCGGCGGCGGCAGCGCGCCAGATGTCCTCGCGGTTGACCTGGGCGATCAGTGCCTGGCTGTCGAAATCACGCGGCAGGTAGCCCCAGCGCTTGTTCTCGGTGAGGAACCAGAGGTCGTGGCTCTGGAACGGGTAGGAGGCGAAATCGTCCCAGTAACGCATCTGCTCGGGATGGTTCTCCACCACCTTGCCGGTGCCGTAAGCGAAGTTGCCCTTCATGCGGTCGACGATGTCGGCATAAGGCGCGCCGATCCAGCGCCGCTGCGAGCAGATCTTCGCCACTTCTTCCTTGTTTTCCGGCAGCTCGCAGAACATCTGCGCTTCCATGATCGCCATGGTCAGAGCCTGGGCGGCCTTGGGGTTGGCGGCCACGTAATCGCTGCGCATGGCGAAGGATTTCTCCGGGTGGTTGTGCCACAGCTCGCCGGTGGTGTTGGCCGTGTAGCCGATCTTCTGGTTGATCAGCTGGGCGTTCCACGGCTCGCATACGCAGAAGGTGTCCATGCTGCCGACCTTCATATTGGCGACCATCTGCGCCGGCGGCACGGTGATGGTGCTGATGTCGTTGTTCGGGTCGATGCCGCCGGCGGCCAGCCAGTAGCGCATCCACAGGTCGTGGGTGCCGCCGGGGAAGGTCATGGCGGCGCTGATTTTCTTGCCGCTGGCTTTCTTGGCATCCAGGGCTGCTTTGAATGGCGTGCTGTCGACGCCGATCTTCAGGTCGCGGTATTCCTCACCCACCGAGATGCACTGGCCGGCCAGGTTGAGGCGGGCGAGGATGGAAATCGGCACCGGCTGGTTGTTCGGGGTGACGATGCCGGCGCTGATCAGGTAGGGCATGGGGGTGAGGATATGGCCGCCGTCGATGCCGTTCTTCGCCGAGCCCAGCACCAGGTTGTCGCGGGTGGTGCCCCAGGAGGATTGCTTGAGCACCTCCACCTCGGTCATGCCGTATTTGGCGAAGAAGCCCTTCTCGGCAGCGACAAACAGCGGCGCGGCATCGGTCAGGGCGATAAAGCCGAGTTTGGCCTTGGTGGTTTCAACGTCACCGCCGGCAGCCCAGGCGCTGGACGACAGGCCCATCGGCATGCCGCCGAGCAGGGCGATGCCGCTGGCGGCGACTATCGACTGTTTCAGGAAGCGCCGGCGCGAGGCCATCAGTACGCTGTTGCTGTCGTCATTGCTCGGCTTGTCGGTCATGGCTCGGTTTCCTCTGGGCGAAAAAAAACGATGTCACGCCGACCGGCTGAGCCGGTGGCGTGGACATCGTTGTCCGGATTGGATTGTGGCGCTCGGCATTGCTGCCAAGCTTGTTCTAGCCATAGCGAAAGCCGTGCCAGGATGTGCGTAATGTCTTCGCTGATGCCGTCTCGGGACGGTCGCGCCTGTCAGATCAACGGTTTGCGTTGCCCGACCAGGCGAGCGTTGCGTTCGTTCGCTCTGGCCGAGTGCCGCGCTGATCGGCCGCTGCGGCGAATGACCGTGCGCGTTCGCGGTGCGTGGCTGCTGACGCGTGCCTGAGTTCAGTGCTTTTGTCGGGGGCTGGCCGTGGGCAGCTCGGCGTTGAGTGCCAGCAGACGCTGGGCCACCTCGTCCAGGCGCAGGCCCTGGTTCATCGCGGCCTGGCGCAGCCGGGCATAGGCTTCGCTCTCGCTGCAACCCTGCTGCTTGATCAGCAACTGCTTGGCGCGCTCCACCAGCTTGCGCTCGTCCAGGGCCTGGCGCGCTTCGCGCAGTTCATCGTGCATGCCCTGCAGGCGCTGGGTCTGGCTCTGCAGCAAATCCAGGGTCGAGCGCGCCAGGTTGGCACCCGGGCCTTCCTCGGGCGGGTTGTCGCGGTCGCTGTTGTGCACGCTGAACAGCCTGGCCTGCTCGGCGGCGGCATGCATATCGCTGAGGCCATCGAGCAGGCGGCGGTGGCTGTGCAGGTCGCTGCGAATGCGCTGCATGCTCTGCTGGCAGCGTTGCAGTAAGTCCTGCTCCAGGCAGGTTTCGACGCTTTTCATCGCGTCGATGCGCGCGGTGTGCAGTTCGAACCAGAGTTCACCGAGCTGACAGTCGACCCGGGCGTCGGCGTGGGTGCGCCGGGCAATCTCGCGCAGGCGGCAGGCCTGGGCGTTGCTGGGGCTGGCGCAGAGGTTGTGCCAAAGCTCCAGGGCCGCCGGGCTGGCGAAGCGACTGAAGGTCACGAAACTGCGCTCCTGACACTCCAGCAGGTGTTCCAGGCGTTCGAGCATCTCTGCCGTGAAATAGCCGCTGGCGAAGCCGGCGACGCCCAGGGCGCGCTCCTGGCCGGCGAGTTCCTTGCCCTGCATAAAGTTGAACAGCGCCACCAGGCTGCGGGTGATGGCGGGGTCGATGGCGGTGTCGGCGGCCTCGAAGACCACCGCCAGCAGACCGCCGATCAGCCGTACCAGGGCAGCGGTGGCGTCCTGCATGCTGATTCGGTGCTCGCGAATCTTGCGCCGCAGCGCCGGCAGCTCGTCGAGGCTGTGCAGGGCATAGGCGATGCGGGTGAACAGGCGGGCCTTGTCGGCCGAGCCGAGGCCGTTCTGGTCGATGCGTTCAAGATCGTCGCGCACCTGGCGTTCCAGGCTGTCGGCGGCCTGGCTCAGGCCGTCCAGCTGCAGGCGCTGGTGCGGGGCGTTGCCGCTCAGATAAAGGTTCGAATAGCCGCGCTCTTTTTGCAGGGCGTGCACCAGTTGGCTGATGCGGGTGACCAGCTCACAGGTCTGCGACAGGTCTTCCAGGCCGAGCAACTCGCTGCGCCGGGCCGCCAGCATAAAGCGCAGGGTGGCCGGCATTTTCCGCTCATGCATGATCGCCGCCTCGGGATGGCAAATATCCGGACGTCTGCAAGATGCAGTCCAGCCAGCGGGGTGCGTATCCCCAGGGCAGCTTTGCCCCTATAATGGTAGCCTTTTTCCGTGAGCAATTCTGGAGCAGGTGATGGCCGAACGTACGGCTTGCGTCGAACGCAACACCCTGGAGACCCAGGTCAAGGTCTCGATCAACCTGGATGGTACCGGCAAGGCCAAGTTTGATATTGGCGTGCCGTTCCTCGAGCACATGCTCGATCAGATTGCCCGCCACGGCCTGATCGACCTGGATATCCAGTGCAAGGGCGACCTGCATATCGACGACCACCACACCGTGGAAGACGTCGGCATCACTCTCGGCCAGGCGTTCACCAAAGCCATCGGCGACAAGAAGGGCATGACCCGCTACGGCCATTCCTATGTGCCGCTGGACGAAGCGCTGTCGCGTGTGGTGATCGACTTCTCCGGCCGTCCCGGTTTGCAGATGCATGTGCCTTTCACCCGTGCGGTGGTGGGCGGCTTCGATGTGGACCTGTTCCAGGAGTTCTTCCAGGGCTTCGTCAATCACGCCCTGGTCAGCATGCATATCGACAACCTGCGTGGCACCAACACCCACCACCAGATCGAAACGGTGTTCAAAGCCTTCGGCCGCGCTCTGCGCATGGCCACCGAGCTGGACCCGCGCATGGCCGGGAAAATGCCGTCGACCAAGGGCTGTCTGTAATGCAAACAGTCGCGGTAATCGACTACGGCATGGGCAACCTGCACTCGGTGGCCAAGGCTCTCGAACACGTCGGTGCCGGCAAGGTGCTGGTAACCAGCGATGCCCAGGTGATTCGCGAAGCCGACCGCGTGGTGTTCCCCGGCGTCGGCGCGATTCGCGATTGCATGGCCGAGATCAAGCGCCTGGGTTTCGACAGCCTGGTGCGTGAAGTCAGCCAGGACCGGCCGTTTCTTGGCATCTGCGTGGGCATGCAGGCGCTGCTGGAGCACAGTGAAGAGAACGATGGCGTCGATTGCATCGGTCTGTTCCCCGGCAAGGTGCGCTTCTTCGGCAAGGACATGGTCGAAGACGGCGAGCCGCTAAAGGTGCCGCATATGGGCTGGAATGAAGTGAGCCAGTCGGTCAAGCACCCGCTGTGGCACGACATTCCCGATATGGCGCGCTTCTACTTTGTGCACAGCTATTACATCGAGGCCGGCAAGCCGCAGCAGGTGGTCGGTCGCGGCCATTACGGCAAGGACTTCGCCGCGGCCCTGGCCGAGGGTTCGCGTTTCGCCGTGCAGTTCCACCCGGAGAAGAGCCATACCCATGGCCTGCAATTGCTGCAGAACTTCGCCGCCTGGGATGGTCGCTGGTAAATGAGCCGGGCCAAGCAGAAGCCGCCGCTGATGACCTTGAGCGCCGAGCAGGAGCGTGAAGCCTGCCTGGTGCTCAAGCGTTTTATGGCCGAGCGCTTCGAGCTGGAGCTGGGCTCGTTCGAGGCGGCTGAGATCCTTGAGCTATTCGCCCGCGAGATTGCGCCGCACTACTACAATCGGGCGATTTTCGATGTGCAGACTCACCTGAAAGAACGGTTCGAGAGCATCGAAAGCGACCTCTGGGCGCTGGAAAAGAGCTGACCCACCGAATTCACACGACTTGAGCAGGTTCAACCGATGCTGATTATCCCCGCTATCGATCTGAAGGACGGCGCTTGCGTGCGTCTGCGCCAGGGCCGCATGGAAGACTCCACGGTGTTCTCCGATGACCCGGTAAGCATGGCCGCCAAGTGGGTCGAGGGCGGCTGCCGCCGTCTGCACCTGGTCGATCTCAACGGTGCCTTTGAAGGCCAGCCGGTCAATGGCGAGGTGGTGACCGCCATCGCCAAGCGTTACCCGACCCTGCCGATCCAGATCGGTGGTGGCATCCGCACCCTGGAAACCATCGAGCACTATGTGCGTGCCGGCGTCAGCTACGTGATCATCGGCACCAAGGCGGTAAAAGATCCGCAGTTCGTTACCGACGCCTGCAAGGCCTTCCCCGGCAAGGTGATCGTCGGCCTGGATGCCAAAGACGGCTTTGTTGCCACTGACGGTTGGGCGGAAGTGTCCACGGTGCAGGCCACCGACCTGGCCAAGCGTTTCGAGGCTGACGGTGTATCCGCCATCGTTTATACCGATATCGCCAAAGACGGCATGATGCAGGGCTGCAACGTCGAGGCCACCGCGGCCCTGGCCGCCGCCAGCCGCATTCCGGTGATCGCCTCCGGTGGCATCCACAACCTCAGTGATATCGAGAAGCTGCTGCTGGCCCGTTCGCCGGGCATCATTGGTGCCATCACCGGCCGTGCCATCTACGAAGGCACCCTGGATGTGGCCGAGGCTCAGGCCTTTTGCGATAACTTCAAGGGCTGACCGTAGGGCGGGTGAAACCCGCCGCAACTGACGCAATCTTTATCGGTGGGTTGCACCCACCCTACGGGAGCTCCGTATGGCATTGGCAAAACGCATTATCCCCTGCCTCGACGTGGACAACGGCCGCGTGGTCAAGGGCGTGCAGTTCGAGAATATCCGCGACGCCGGCGACCCGGTGGAGATCGCCCGCCGTTACGACGAGCAGGGTGCCGACGAGATTACCTTTCTCGATATCACCGCCAGCAGTGACGGCCGTGACACCACCCTGCATACGGTTGAGCGCATGGCCAGCCAGGTATTTATCCCGCTCACCGTCGGTGGCGGCGTGCGTACCGTGCAGGATATTCGTAACCTGCTCAATGCCGGCGCGGACAAGGTCTCGATCAACACCGCCGCGGTATTTACCCCGGAGTTCGTCGGCGAGGCCGCCTCGCGCTTCGGCTCGCAGTGCATCGTCGTCGCCATCGACGCGAAGAAGGTCTCCAAGCCGGGCGAAACCCCGCGCTGGGAAATCTTCACCCATGGCGGGCGCAAGCCCACTGGCCTGGATGCCGTGCTCTGGGCGAAGAAGATGGAAGACCTCGGTGCCGGCGAAATCCTCCTGACCAGCATGGATCAGGACGGCGTCAAGAGCGGCTATGACCTCGGCGTGACCCGCGCCATCAGTGAAATGGTCGGCATCCCGGTGATCGCCTCCGGCGGTGTCGGCAACCTTGAGCACCTGGCCGCCGGTATTCTCGAAGGCAAGGCGGCGGCGGTGCTGGCGGCGAGCATCTTCCACTTCGGCGAATACACCGTGCCGGAAGCCAAGGCCTACCTGGCCAGCCGCGGCATCGTCGTGCGCTGAGTGGTTTGGCCCGGCTCAGCTTGAGTACGGGTCGACAACAGTTTGTCGCTTACTTGGTTAGAGTGTGCGGTCACGCCCGGTGGGTCGTGGCCGAGCTCGACTGCATATGTCTGTGTGCGACCGCTCGGTCGCTTTTAGCTTGCAAAGCCTAGGCCTGGTCGACGCTGCTGGTTATGCTGCGTCCCAGTCCGGTTTCAATGGAAAGAGAGTTGCTATGTTCAGATCCCTGTCGATTGCGCTGTTGGGTGCAAGCTGGCTGTTGGCCGCCAGCGCCCAGGCCGAGGTTCCCGACGGCTACAGGGTGGTGCTGCTGACGGAGAACTTCCCGCCCTACAACATGGCGATCAACGGTAAGAACTTCGCCCATGAAGACAATATCGACGGGATTGCCGCGGACATCATTCGCGAAATGTTCAAGCGTGCCGACATTCAGTACAACATGACCCTGCGGTTTCCCTGGGACCGGATCTACAAACTGGCCCTGGAAAAACCCGGCTATGGTGTGTTCGTTACCGCCCGCCTGCCCGAGCGGGAAAACCTGTTCAAGTGGGTCGGCCCTATCGGCCCGGATGACTGGGTCTTGCTCGGCAAGAGCGACAGCACTATCAGCCTGAACAGCCTGGACGATGCCAAACAGTACCGGGTAGGGGCCTACAAGGGCGATGCGATTGCCGAGTACCTGGTGGAGAAGGGCCTGGAGCCGATCACCGCCCTGCGCGACCAGGAAAACGCCAAGAAACTGATGGCCGGACAGATCGACCTGTGGGCCAGCGGCGACCCCGCCGGACGTTACCTGGCGAAACAGGAAGGCATCAGCGGGCTGAAAACCATCCTGCGTTTTGACAGCGCGGAACTCTTCCTGGCCCTCAACAAGGAGGTGCCGGATGAAGTGGTACAGAAGCTGCAAGCTGAACTGGACAAGATGCGCAGCGAAGGTTTTGTCGACGAAATCTTGAGCAATTATCTGTAATGTGAAAACCGGCGGGGCGGTCACAAGCCGGCTCGCGGCCAGGGATGGTTGACGTCAAGTCGCCTGGCATCCGCCCGAACAGGGATGCCGCTAGCCATAATCACAAATCTTGCGAGCGGGAAGACTTATGTTGAAAACGATAAAAAGCAGTCTGTTGTTCGGCCTTGTCCTCAGTGCCTTTGCCGCCCACGCCGAGTTGCCGGCCGACTATAAAGTGGTGCTGCTGACGGAAAATTTCCCGCCGTTCAATATGTCGGTGGATGACAAGAACTTTGCCCGCGACGACGGCATCGATGGCATCAGCGCGGAAGTGGTGCGCGCGATGTTCAAGCGCGCCAATATCGATTACAGCCTGAGCCTGCGCTTCCCCTGGGATCGCCTGTACCGCCTGACTCTGGACAAGCCCAACTACGGCCTGTTTTCGACCACCAGAACCGCCGAGCGTGAGCCCTTGTTCAAGTGGGTCGGGCCCTTGGGTGATACCTCGTGGGTATTGGTTGCCGCTCCGGATAGCACGATCAACGTCGCTTCATTGCAGGAGGCGGCCAAGTACAAGATCGGTGCCTACAAGAACAATGCGGTGACACAGTCCCTGGAAAGCCAGAACATTCCATTGGTGATCGCCCTGCGCGACCAGGAGAATGCGCGCAAGCTGGCCAAGGGGCAGATTGATCTGTGGGCAACCGATGACCCGGCAGGGCGCTATATGGCCCGCCAGGAAGGCATCACTGGTCTGCGAGTGGTCCTGAAGATGAATCAGGCCCAGTTGTACCTGGCAATGAACAGGGACACCCCGGACGAAGTGATCGAGCGCCTGCAGAAGGCGCTGGATGAGCTGCGCGCCGAAGGCTTTATCGAAGAGATGACCAGTAACTACCTGTAGTTGTTTGTCGTATAAAAAAGCCCGGCCTTGAGTGATCAAGGCCGGGCTGTTTGCTGCTTGGTGCGGGCCTGGGGTGGCGTTAGTCGCCGCGGGTAACGCTTAGGCCTTTGAGCAGGTTGAGGGCCTGGCTCAGCTGGTAGTCGTCGTCCTGCGGGCGGGCCGGGGTGCCGGTCTTGCCCTTGCTCGGCTTGTCCGCGCCGCCATTGCCGTTGCCCAGGTGACCTTGCAGGTCGGCTTCCTTGACCCCCGACTCATCCTGCTCGCGGGTCAGCTTGGCGCGCGCCACCTCAATGTCCGGGACGATGCCCTGGGCCTGGATCGAGCGGCCGTTGGGGGTGTAGTAGAGCGCGGTGGTGAGCTTGAGGGCGCGGTCGTTGTTCAGTGGCAGCACGGTCTGCACCGAACCCTTGCCGAAGCTGTCGGTACCCATCAGCACACCGCGCTTGTGATCCTGCAGAGCGCCGGCAACGATTTCCGAAGCCGAGGCGCTGCCGCCGTTGATCAGCACCACCAGGGGGACGCCTTCGCTGGCATCGGCCGGGTCGGCGGAGAAGCGCAGTTCGGAGTTGGCGATACGCCCTTCGGTGTAGACGATCAGGCCCTTCTTGAGGAAGTGGTCGGACACCTCGACCGCAGCCTGCAGCACGCCGCCGGGGTTGTTGCGCAGATCCAGCACCAGGCCGCGGAGCTTCTTGCCGTTGTCCTTGCGCAGCTTGTTCAGCGCCTTGCCGACTTCTTCGCCGCTGTTGACCTGGAACTGGGTGATGCGCACATAGCCGTAACCGTCGTCGAGCAGCTGGCTCTTGACGCTTCTGACCTTGATCACCGCGCGGGTCAGCTCCACGTCGAAAGGTTTGCCGCCTTCGCGCACCAGGCTGAGGGTGATCTTGCTGCCGGCTTTGCCGCGCATCAGATCCACCGCTTCCATCAGCGACAGGCCCTTGGTCGGCTTGCCGTCGATCTTGATGATCAGATCGCCGGGCTGGATGCCAGCGGCCGAGGCCGGGGTGTCGTCGATGGGCGATATCACCTTGATAAAGCCGTCTTCGGTGCCGACCTCGATGCCGAGGCCGCCGAACTCGCCGCTGGTGCTTTCCTGCAGGTCGCGGAAGGCTTCCGGCTCCAGGTAGGCAGAGTGCGGGTCGAGGTTGCTGAGCATGCCCTTGATGGCATTTTCCAGCAGGGTCTTGTCGCTTACCGGTTCGACATAGGCCGATTTGATCCGGTCCATCACCTCGGCGAAGGTGCGCAGGTCATCCAGGGGCAGGGGCGCACTGGCGTTCGCAGTGGCTGGAGGCGGCGCTGAATCGGCCAGGACCAGCGAGGCATGACCCAGCAGGCTGGCAGCCAGCGCGAGAGCGGTGAGGCGGAACAAATGCGGCATATCGAACTTACTCCTGTCCTGAAACGGTAAACGCGGTGTCTTGCAACCACCGACTATCCCTGTGTGCGGCACCATTGGGCCGGGTCGCTGGGGCGACCCTGCTGGCGAATTGCGAAATACAGCGCAGGGGTTTCCTGCCCGCCACTGTTGCCCACCGTGGCGATGGGTTCCCCGGCGGTGACCATATCACCGGCGTCTTTAAGCAAACTCTGGTTGTGCCCGTACAGGCTTAGATAACCGTTGCCATGGTCGAGAATGACCAGAAGCCCGGAGCCGCGCAACCAGTCGGCGAAGACCACACGGCCGCCGTGCACGGCGCGCACCTGGCTGCCGGCGGAGGCTCCGATGAGGACGCCGTCCCACTTGGTTCGAGCGTCGCCGCCGCGCGGAGTGCCATAACGCGCCACCAGACGACCATCCACGGGCCAGGGCAGCTTGCCCCGAGCCTTGGCAAACGGCCCGCCAACACTGGCACCCGAACTGACCTGCGGACCGCTGGCGACTGCCGCGGGTGTATTAACGCGGGGCTGTTCGCGGGTGGCGAGCAGGGCACGCTGGCGCGTGGCTTCGGCTTCGCGGGCCTGACGGGCGAGGGTTTCTTCGATGGTTTTCAGGACTCGGGCAAATTGTGCCTGGTCGCGCTCGCGGGCCTTGAGTTTGCGATCGCGGGCGGAAAATTCGCTATTTAGCTTGGCCAGGGCCTGCTGGCGCTCCTTGCGCACCACGGCGAGTTGCTGGTGCTGGACGTCGAGGGCGCTTTTCTGTTCCTGCAGCTGGGCTTGCTGGTTGGCAATGTCCAGCTCGACATTGGCCAGTTGCCGCAGGGTTTCGTTGAAGCCGTTGAGCTGCTCCATACGGGCTTCGCTGAGGTAATCGTAATAGCTCAGGGTGCGCGAGAATTTTTCCGGGTTCTGCTGGTTGAGCAGCAGTTTGACGTACTCCTGGCGACCGCTCTGGTAGGCGGCGCGAGCCTGGATGCCGATCAGCCGTTGTTGCTCAAGGCGCGCGCCCTCGAGTTTTTTTTTCTCGTTATCGAGGCGCTGGATTTCCTCTTCGCTCTTTTTCAGGTCCTGCTGCAGGCCTTTGACCTGCTTTTCCAGCTGGCCCAGCTCGCTTTCGGTTTTCTTCAGGTCCTTCTGCACGCCGGATTTTTCCTGCTGCAGCTTCTCCAGCAGTTTTTTCAGCTCGGCGACATCGCCGCGGGCGGCTTCCAGTTGCTTCTGGGCGTCGACTTTTTCGTCGGCAAAGGCCGGCGCAACCAGGACGGTCAGGAAAATCAGGGCAAGGGCGCGAAACATGGGGCGGGCGGCACCTGGGACAGAGACGCGCCTAGTATGCCTAAAAAACCAGCAGCAAGCTGCAAGTCATAAATGCCGGAAAGTGCGCTGTGCCACAGGGAGCAGCGCCGTGCATCGTGCAGCGTGACGCGGAGCGTCACCAACTGCATTTCCATTCTGGAGCGCTGGAACGATCAAAGGCCGCGACTGTGTGGAGTGGATCGGGGCGCGTAGATGACGCTTCATTCGCCGACCCACCAACTGCGATGGTGGAAGATAAAAGCGTCTTCCACCCTACCCAGCTCCCGTAGCCCGGATGCAATCCGGGGAAACTCCACGCTGCTCCAATTGCTCCAGGCTATTCGCTGGGTAGCGGCAACAATCTTGTCGCCTTTAGTCCAGCTCGATAATGCTGGTGCCGGTCATCTGTGGCGGGATTGGCAGGCCCATCAGGGTCAGCAGGGTCGGAGCCACGTCGGCCAGTACACCGCCGTCGCGGATGCGGGCGTGGCGCTTGCCGACATAGATAAACGGCACCGGCTCGCAGGTGTGGGCGGTGTGGGCCTGGCCGGTGCTGTCGTCTTCCATCTGCTCGACGTTGCCGTGGTCGGCGGTGATCAGGGCTTCGCCGCCGACCTTGTCCAGGGCCTCGACGATCCGTCCGACGCAGCTGTCCAGGCACTCGACGGCTTTCACCGCCGCGGCGAATACGCCGGTATGGCCGACCATATCGCCGTTGGCGTAGTTGACCACTATCACGTCATAGCGCTGGTTTTCGATGGCGTCGACGATCCGGTCGGTGACTTCCGGCGCGCTCATTTCGGGCTGCAGGTCGTAGGTGGCGACGTTCGGCGAGGGGATCAGGATGCGTTCTTCGCCCTCGAACGGATCTTCGCGGCCGCCGGAGAAGAAGAAGGTGACGTGGGCGTATTTCTCGGTCTCGGCGATGCGCAGCTGGGTCTTGCCGTTGTTCGCCAGGTATTCGCCCAGCACATTGGTCAGGGCTTCCGGCTTGTAGGCGCTGGGGGTGGGGATGCTGGCGGCGTACTGGGTGAGCATGACGAAGTCGGCCAGTTGCGGCACCCGCGCGCGCGCAAATTCCTTGAAGCCGGGCTCGACGAAGCAGCGGGTCAGCTCGCGGGCACGGTCGGCGCGGAAGTTCATAAAGACCACGGCGTCGCCGTCTTCGACCTTGACCGGTGCGCCAATGCCGGTGGCCTTGACGAACTCGTCGCTCTCGTCACGGGCGTAGGCGGCCTGCAGGCCTGCCACGGCAGTGCTGGCGTTGAATTGGCTCTGGCCTTCGACGATCAGGTGGTAGGCCTGCTCGACGCGGTCCCAGCGGTTGTCGCGGTCCATGGCGAAGTAGCGGCCGATCAGGCTGGCGATGCGGCCCTTGCCGAGCTTGGCGAAGGCGGCGTCGAGCAGTTCGATGGCGCTCTGCGCGCTGCGCGGCGGGGTGTCGCGGCCGTCGAGGAAGGCATGCAGGTAGATCTTCTCCGCACCGCGCCGGGCGGCCAGTTCGGCCATGGCTACCAGGTGGTCCTGGTGGCTGTGCACGCCGCCATCGGAAAGCAGGCCGAGGATATGCACGGCCTTGCCGGCAGTTACTGCCTTATCCACCGCGCTGGTGATGGCCGGGTTGTCGAAGAACTCACCATCGCGGATGGCCTTGGTCACCCGGGTGAAGTCCTGATACACCACGCGGCCGGCCCCGAGGTTCATATGGCCGACCTCGGAGTTGCCCATCTGCCCGTCTGGCAGGCCCACATCCATACCGCTGCCGGAGATCAGGCCGTGGGGACGGGTCGCGCGCAAATGATCGTAGACCGGCGTGTTGGCGGCCATGATGGCGTTGGCTTCAGGGTTGTCGCTATGGCCGAAGCCATCGAGGATGATCAGTACCAGGGGTTTGGGCGTTGCGCTCATAAAACTGGTTCGCTCTGGGTCGATGGGCGGGAAACAAGGCCGGGCATTTTACGGCCAAGCGCTGTGGGCGTCACTGCCGGGCGGGGGTTTGGCCGACCTGTGGGGCTGTGTATACTGGCCCACATTTTACCGTCCCGGAACCGCGCAATGCTTGCCAACCTGATTGAATTTGTCACGACCCACTACGTTCTGAGCGCAATGTTCGTCAGCCTGCTTGCACTGCTGGCCTTCACCGAAGCCCGCAAAGGTGGTCAGAGCCTGAGTTGCCGCGAGCTGACCGCGCTGATCAACAGCGAACAGGGCCTGGTACTCGACGTGCGTGGGCAGAAGGATTACTCCGCCGGACATATCGTCGGTGCACTGCACATTCCCTATGAAAAAGTCGCCAGCCGTATCGCCGAGCTGGAGAAGCACAAGGCCAAGACCCTGATCGTGGTCGATGCCATGGGCCAGCATGCCGGCGCGGTCAGCCGCGACCTGAAAAAGGCCGGTTACAGTGCGGCCAAGCTGTCGGGCGGGATTGCCAGCTGGCGTGGCGACAACCTGCCGCTGGTGAAGTGATATGCCGGCTGTAGTGATTTATTCCAGCGACTGGTGCCCCTACTGCATCCGCGCCAAGCAATTGCTGGCGAACAAGGGGGTGGCTTTCGACGAGATCAAGGTCGATGGCCAGCCTGACGTGCGTGCCGAGATGACCCGCAAGGCGCGGCAAACCTCGGTGCCGCAGATCTGGATCGGCACCACCCATGTGGGCGGCTGCGACGATCTTTATGCCCTGGAGCGCGCCGGCAAGCTCGACGCGCTGCTGCAGGCTTAATCCAATATCCAAAACGATAAACAAGAAGGCTTTGCCATGACTGAACAAGCTAGCAACGGCGCCGCTCAGGGCGAACAGAACCCACAGTTCTCCCTGCAACGTATCTACGTGCGCGATCTGTCCTTCGAAGCGCCGAAGAGCCCGGAAATCTTCCGTCAGGAGTGGACGCCGAGCGTGGCCATGGACCTCAACACTCGGCAGAAGACCCTCGATGGCGACTTCCACGAAGTGGTGCTGACCCTCTCGGTAACCGTTAAGAACGGTGAAGAAACCGCCTTTATCGCCGAAGTGCAGCAGGCCGGCATCTTCCTGATCAAGGGTCTGGACGCCGCCTCCATGAGCCACACCCTGGGCGCGTTCTGCCCGAATATCCTCTTCCCCTACGCTCGCGAAACCCTCGACAGCTTGGTGGTGCGTGGCTCCTTCCCGGCGCTGATGCTGGCACCGGTGAACTTCGACGCACTCTATGCGCAAGAGCTGCAGCGTATTCAGCAGGCTCAGGCGGGTGAGGCTGCCACAGCTCACTAAGCTAAGCGCTGCTGGATAAAAACGCCCTACGGGGCGTTTTTTGTGGCTGTGCCTCAGGCATGTTTGGCCGGAGTGACAGCCTGAGCCAATCACGCCGGTAGGAGGTCCCCCGTCGTCCAGACGCCGCGCAGTCGCTCAGCAATCTGGAGGTATTCGCGTCTATCGGCTTGTAGGCACCTGTAGGAGCGGCCCATGGCCGCGATGGATTTCGCGGGCATGGCCCGCTCCTACAGAAAACGCCATAACCCATAAAATCAATGATGTACGGGTTGTCTGATGAGAGAGGCCTTGGCCGCGAGCCTTTGTTTTACCTATCTGCGCGGAGTCTCGGATAAACGCTCGCGGGCAAGCCCGCTCCTACCAAAGCACCTAGCGCAACAACTGGTGGGTACGTGTCGTTTTATTGCCTGCCATCCCTGGCGGGCACCCTGCGGGCCGTTGCTGCACCATTTTTATTGGAGGGGTAGCCAGTCTGTCTCAACTGGTGGGTTACGGCGCAACGGGTCTATGTGGCAGCAGATAATCCGTGGCTTTGCGCCTAACCCACCCTACGCCTCGGCAAAGCCCTGCTGACGCCAGGCCTCATAGACCGCCACGGCGACGGTGTTGGACAGGTTGAGGCTGCGGCAGCCCTCGCGCATGGGCAGGCGCAGACGCTGTTCGACGGGCAGGCTGTCGCGGATCTCCTGGGGCAGGCCGCGGCTTTCCGGGCCGAACAGAAAGGCGTCGCCGGGCTGGTAGCTGACCTGGTGGAAGGGTTGCGAGCCCTTGGTGGTAAAGGCAAAGACCCGCGGCTGGCCGAGGCTTTCCAGGCAGCTGGGCAGGTCGGCATGGCGCTGCAGGGTGGCGTACTCGTGGTAATCGAGGCCGGCGCGGCGCAGGCGCTTGTCGTCCAGTTCGAAGCCCAGGGGCTCGATCAGGTGCAGGTGGCAGCCGCTGTTGGCGCAGAGCCTGATAATGTTGCCGGTATTCGGTGGAATTTCCGGTTGAAAGAGGATCACGTGAAACATGCGCGGCTCCGAGTGTGAAGGCCAGCAGCATTCTACAGACCCGCGGCCACGTCCGTGGGCGCGCGTGATCGCCTCCCTGGCACTGTTCGGTCTGTTACTCGGCCTGATGTTCGGTCGGATGTTTCAGCCTGAGCCGCTCTGGCTCAAACAGGTGGAGGTACGTGAGGGGGCGCTTGAGCTGTGGTTCAACGTCGAACCTGTGCCTCGCGAAGAGCATGCTGCGGGGGTATTCAACCTGCGTCTGCAGAGTTTTGGCCGGGAACAGCAAGGCCAGCTGCAGTTGCAGGGGCGGCTGGCCAATTGGCGTTTGCAGCGGGAAAGGAAGGATCTGCTGTTGCGTGTGGTGGCGGCCCGTCCACTGCGCGGCGAATGGCGCGCTGAGGAGGTGGACGGGCGCTGGCGGCTGACGGTCAGCCTGGAGCAAGAATAAAAGAGGGGAATCCCCGGCCTGCCTGTACCAAGGTCCCCGAAACTGGGATTACTAGAGTCTATGCAGACTGTGTGCCAGTTTTATTACGATGCCTGCAGGGCTTGAAAATCCTGGGCTCCAGCCATTTTTACGAACTTTGCGAGGCGTCGCCGGGTGAACCTTGGCGGTGCAGCGTGCGCAGATGGTGCATTGTCTCGGCGCAAATTCCTTGAGCTGTAGCTCGGGCAAGCGCGGCGCAGTCCGGGGCGGGTAGGGTGGCGGATCGGCTATATGTGCCGGCGCGTCGCGCTGCTTCGGGCGCTGGGTCTTTTCCGGATTGCGCCGGGGCTTATCCGGGGGGCTCAGGGGATTCGTAGGAAACGCCCCGTCGTCCAGACGCCGCGCTGTCGCGCAGCAAACTGGGGGCCATTGCGTCTTTCGGCTTGTAGGTACCTGTAGGAGCGGGCCATGCCCGCGATGACTTTGCCGGGCATGCCCTATTCGCGGCCATGGGCCGCTCCTACGTTCTGCGAGACTTGCGTCCGAGCATAGGGTCTACGCATTGCGTTGGGTTGGGCCAGGCCTGCGAGGCGGTGCCGCCGCAGACTGGCGCATAGGCATGGGAGCTATGCGACAGCCCGGCGGCGCGGGTTTATCTAACGGTTAGGCGCGGCTTAGTCGTCGCCTTCCTCATCGTCGCCGCCGATATTCATGCCCAGTTCCTTGATCTTGCGGGTCAGGGTGTTGCGGCCCCAGCCCAGCAGCACGGCGGCGTCGCGGCGGCGGCCGGCGGTGTGTTTGAGGGCGGTCTCGATCATGATCCGCTCGAAGGCCGGCACGGCGCTGTCGAGCAGATTCGACTGGCCGCGGCCCAGGGCCTGGTCGGCCCAGTGGCGCAGGGCCTGTTCCCAGTTGCTGATCGGGGCGCTGTCCTGGGGCTGGCTAAGCAGCTCCGGCGGCAGGTCGTCGACATGCACTTCGCGCCCGGAGGCCATCACGGTGATCCAGCGGCAGGTGTTCTCCAGCTGGCGCACGTTGCCCGGCCAGGGCAGGTTGCGCAGGTAGTCCTCAGTCTCGCCTTTCAGCAGCTTGGGCTCGACCGCCAGTTCCAGGGCGGCGCGGCTGAGGAAGTGGCGGGCCAGGGTGGGGATGTCCTCGCGGCGGTCGGCCAGGCGCGGGATATGGATGCGGATCACGTTGAGGCGGTGGAACAGGTCCTCGCGGAACTTGCCGGCCTGCACCAGGGTTTCCAGGTTCTGGTGGGTCGCCGCGATGATGCGCACATCGACCTTGACCGGGGTATGCCCGCCAACCCGGTAGAACTCGCCGTCAGCCAGCACGCGCAGCAGGCGGGTCTGGGTGTCGGCCGGCATATCGCCGATTTCGTCGAGAAACAGGGTGCCACCGTCGGCCTGCTCGAAGCGCCCGCGACGCAGGTTGGCCGCGCCGGTAAAGGCACCTTTCTCGTGGCCGAACAGCTCGGACTCCATCAGGTCTTTCGGAATCGCCGCCATATTCAGGGCGATAAACGGCGAGGCCGCGCGCGGGCTGTGGCGGTGCAGGGCGTGGGCCACCAGTTCCTTGCCGGTGCCGGACTCGCCGTTGATCAGCACGGTGATATTGGAGTGGCTGAGGCGGCCGATGGCGCGGAACACCTCCTGCATGGCCGGCGCTTCGCCGATGATTTCCGGGGTGCGTGGCTGCTCGACGGGTACGCTCAGGCCTTGTTGTTCCTGGGCGTGCTGATTGGCGCGCTTGACCAGGGACACCGCTTCATCGACATCGAAGGGCTTGGGCAGGTACTCGAAGGCACCGCCCTGGTAGCTGGCCACCGCACTGTCGAGGTCGGAATGGGCGGTCATGATGATCACCGGCAGGCGCGGGTGCAGTTCGCGGATTCGCGCCAGCAGTTCCAGGCCGCTGGAGCCGGGCATGCGGATATCCGAGATGATCACGTCCGGCTGCTGGCGCACCAGGCGGCTGAGTACGCCGTCGGCGCTGTCGAAGCTTTGCGTGGTCATGCCTTCCTGCTGCAGGGCTTTTTCCAGTACCCAGCGGATGGAACGGTCGTCATCGACTATCCAGACGGTTTCACTGCGACTCATGACGGAATTACTCCTTGTTCCAGCGGCAGGAAGATCGAGAACACGGTATGGCCGGGATGGCTCTCGCACTCGATCAGACCTTGATGCTGACTAATGATGTTCTGGGTGATCGCCAGGCCCAAGCCGGTGCCGTCGGCACGCCCGCTGACCATGGGATAGAAGATGGTTTCCTGCAGATCGGCAGGGATGCCCGGGCCGTTGTCGATGATCTCGATCTTGGTGACAAGGCGATGGCGGATATGGCCGATGGTGAACTGGCGCAGGGCGCGGGTGCGCAGGGTGATGCGCCCCAGGCCCAGGTCGTGCTTCTGCGCGGCAATGGCCTGCATGGCGTTGCGCACGATATTGAGCACGGCCTGGATCATCTGCTCGCGGTCGATCAGTACGTCGGGGATGCTCGGGTCGTAGTCGCGCACCAGGGTGATGGCACCCTGACTTTCTGCCTCCACCAGGCTGCCGACGCGCTCCAGTACTTCGTGCACGTTGGTCATCGCCAGGGACGGCAGTTTGTTCGAGCCGAGCATACGGTCGACCAGGTTACGCAGGCGGTCGGCCTCCTCGATGATCACGTTGGTGTAATCCTTGAGGCTTTCCTCGGGCAGCTCGCGGGCCAGCAGCTGCGCCGCGCCGCGAATGCCGCCCAGGGGGTTCTTGATCTCGTGGGCCAGGCCGCGCACCAGCAGCTTGGTGGTTTCCTGCTTGGACAGTTGCGCCTCTTCCTTGGTGATACGCAGCAGGCGGTCGCGCGGGTGAACTTCCAGCAGCAGCAGGGTCTCGCCCTTGTTGAACAGCGGGGTCACCGCATAGTCGACCGTCAGGGTCTGGCCGCTGACCGAAGTCAGCACGGCTTCGCGCTTGTTGAAGGGGTGGGCATGGTCGACGGCCTGGCGCAGCGAGTTCAAGGCTTCGGCCGATTCGGTAAAGAGTTCGCTGATAAATTGCCCATGGCTGCGCTGGCCGCTGACGGCCAGGAGCATTTCCGCCGCCGGGTTCATGTACTCAAGGCGCAATTCGGCGTTAAGCAGCAGGGTAGCGGTGGTCAGGTTGTCGAGTAACAGGCGGTGCAATGCGTCGTTGATGATCATAGGTAAGGTCTGCCGACGTTTCGCTGCGGGCCGCAAAGCGGCGGCCAATGCTGCGGGAAAATGCAAGAAGCAAACCAAAGCCCCGAAAAGAAGCGTGTTTAAGCGCTATGCCTCGGCTTATGGCTGCTTTTCGGCGCAGTAGGGTCGCCGTGCGCGACCCAAAACAGGGACAGTATAGAAATAGCCTGACCTTGCTGCACTGTATTGGTGCGTGCTTGCTGCTTCAAGGCTATCGGCGTTGCGGCGCGATGGCGCAACTCAGATAAAGGGAATCAGCGGAATATCTTTCTTTTCCGGCGGCTTGTCCTTGAGTGGGCATTCCGGGCGTACGCCGTAGTCGTCTTTCTTGCACGGATTGACCATGCGCTTCTGCGCCAGGGAAATGCGCAGCAGGTGGAAGGGCTGGCTGGGGGTGCGTTCGATGATGCGGCCCTGCTGGTCGATGATTTCCACCGCCAGTTGATGAGTGCCGCGGTCGATATTCTCCAGGGGGAAGACCGGGCTGCGTCCGGCCTGGCCCACTTCGTTGCCGTCCAGCAGCAGGCGATAGCTGTGCCCGGGAAACAGTGCCGGTTCGCTGCTGACACTGACAATCAGGTTGCCGGCATTGTCGCGCACGGTGGCATCCGGCTGCGGTACCAGAATTCGTAGCACCTGATAGCGCTGGGCCGGTTGCGTATCGCTGGCCGGGGCGCTGGGTGCTGGGGGCGTGACGAGCGCCGGCATCGAGTTACCCGGGTTCAGTTCGATACGCTGGGCGTCGCCCGACTTGGGTTTGTCGGTAAAGACCCGATTACCCTCGGCATCTATATAGGTGTAGACCTGAGCCACGGCGGGCAGGCCGAGCAGCAGCAGGCAGCAGAGCAGCAGTGCGCGCATGGTCAGGGGGTCGCCTTGGGTTTGGCTGGCGGTGGTGGTGGGCGCAGGGCCGGGCTGCTGGTGTTGACCCGTTGCACGGTGAACTCGACCGGCTCGCTCTGCTGGATCGACTGCTCGCCGCTAAGTACCTCCACGGCCAGGCTGTGCTCGCCGCGGTCGACATTGGTCAGCTGCAGCATTGGGACATTGCTCGCCTGGCCATAGGGCTGGCCGTCGAGCAGCAGGCGCAGGCGGTGGCCGGCGGCCAGGCGCGGTTCGATCTGGATGCTGACACTGAAGGTGCCGTTGTTGGCGCGCATGGCGTCGTCGCTGGGCAGGCCGGTCACCTGCAGCAGGCTATAGGGCGCTGCTGCGGCCTCGCTGGCGCTGCTGTCGGCCGGCGGCAGGCTGGGCACCTGCATATTTACGCTGTTGGTCTGTGGCAGTTGCACGCTCTCCGCAGCCTGGCCTTCCGGCGGCTGATCGGTGAACACGGTATTACCCTTGGCGTCGGTGTATTTGTAGATCTGCGCGCTGGCCGGCAGGGCCAGGCCGAGTAACAGGCAGATGAGCAGAGGGCGCATGGCCGAACTCTCCTGGTGGGGGTGTGCTAAGACTTGCACCGGCTGCGCGCGCTGGCAAGGGTGCTGATGGCCGGGCGTGCGCCAGTGCAGCAAAGGCCGGGATAAAAGGTCGTCTCGGATCGCCGGAGGTGGGGCGGCAAAACGCAAAAAGGCCACCCGAAGGTGGCCTCTTGTGTTGCGTGCGGGATTAGACGCTGTAGTACAGGTCGTATTCCAGCGGGTGTACGAAGGTGCGTACTTTGATTTCTTCTTCGGACTTCAGCTCGATGTAGGCATCGATAAAGTCGTCGGAGAACACGCCGCCCTTGGTCAGGAACGCGCGGCCCTTGTCCAGCTCTTCCAGGGCTTCTTTCAGGCTGCCGCATACCTGCGGGATCAGCTTGCCTTCTTCCGGTGGCAGGTCGTACAGGTTCTTGTCGGCCGCATCGCCAGGGTGGATCTTGTTCTGGATGCCGTCCAGGCCAGCCATCAGCAGAGCAGCGAAGGCCAGGTAAGGGTTGGCAGCCGGATCCGGGAAGCGCGCTTCGATGCGGCGGGCTTTCGGGCTGGAAACGTACGGGATACGGATCGAAGCCGAACGGTTACGTGCCGAGTAGGCCAGCATCACTGGCGCTTCGAAACCTGGGACCAGACGCTTGTAGGAGTTGGTCGACGGGTTGGTGAAGCCGTTCAGTGCTTTACCGTGCTTGATGATGCCGCCGATGAAGTACAGGGCGGTATCGGACAGGCCGGCATAGCCTTCGCCAGCGAAGGTGTTCTTGCCATCTTTGCTGATGGACAGGTGTACGTGCATACCCGAGCCGTTGTCGCCGTACAGTGGCTTAGGCATAAAGGTCGCGGTTTTGCCGTAGGCGTCGGCCACGTTGTGTACGCAGTACTTCAGGGTCTGAACTTCGTCAGCCTTGGCGACCAGGGTGTTGAACTTCACACCGATTTCGTTCTGGCCGGCAGTCGCCACTTCGTGGTGGTGAACTTCGATGACCAGGCCCATTTCTTCCATGGCATTACACATGGCAGTACGGATTTCGTGGTCGTGGTCGCATGGCGGAACCGGGAAGTAACCGCCTTTGACGGCTGGGCGGTGGCCCTTGTTGCCGCCTTCGACGTCCTGGTCGGTCATCCAGGAACCCTGTTCGGAGTAGATCTTGAACATGGAGCCGGAGATGTCGGACTTGAACTTCACTTCGTCGAAGATAAAGAACTCAGGCTCCGGGCCGACGAATACGGTGTCGCCGATGCCGGTAGTTTTCAGGAACTCTTCAGCGCGCTTGGCGATCGAGCGCGGGTCGCGGTCGTAGCCCTGCATGGTGCTCGGCTCAACGATGTCGCAGACCAGAATCAGGGTCGGCTCTTCGGTGAACGGGTCGAGAACGGCAGTGTCGTCAACCGGCATCAGGATCATGTCGGAGGCTTCGATGCCTTTCCAACCATGAATGGAGGAGCCGTCAAACATTTTGCCGTGCTCGAAGAATTCGTCGTCCAGGGCGTCGCGTGCCGGCATGGTCACGTGGTGCTGTTTGCCCTTGGTGTCGGTGAAGCGCAGGTCAACCCACTTCACGTCGTGTTCTTTAATCAGTTGAATCGACTTCGACATGCTGTCCTCCAGATGGCCAAGGCTCGGAATGGTGAGCCCTCAATAGTACGGTGCAGCCCGGCGGCATAGTCCTCCAGGGCAACCTGCCTCACAAGGGAGCAAATTGCATGCCAGTGCACAGGAATGGGTGCACGCCCTGAAACTCAGGGTTGGCGGGGGCTGCAACTGTGCAGAAAGAAAATATTTGCACTGTCATGGTGCGCCATATTTGCCTTGCGCTCTTAAATGGTGCGGAAAATTAAGTGTTGCAGGTTTTTGATCAAAGCTTGAGCAATTTCCGCTATAATCCGCGCCCCTGTTTTTTCGCGGCCTCGGCACTCACTGTTTTCATGAAACTGATCGTTAAAGTCTTCCCGGAAATCACCATTAAAAGTCGGCCGGTGCGTAAGCACTTTATCCGGCAGCTGGCGAAGAACATTCGTTCGGTTTTGCGTGAGCTCGATCCGCAGGTGCTGGTCAGTGGCGTGTGGGACAACCTGGAAGTCGAAACCCAGGTCAGTGAGCCGAAGACCCTGCAGGCGATGATTGAGCGCCTGCGCTGCACGCCGGGTATCACCCATTTCCTCCAGGTCGATGAATATCCCCTGGCCGATTTCGACGATGTACTGGAAAAATGCAAGCTGCACTTCGCCGAGCAGCTGCCGGGCAAGGTCTTCGCCGTGCGCTGCAAGCGCGCCGGCAAGCACGCCTTCAGTTCCATGGATATCGAGCGCTATGTTGGCAGCCAGTTGCGCCAGCAGTGCGGCGCGGCCGGGATCGACCTGAAGCAGCCGCAAGTCGAAGTGCGCATGGAAATCCGCGACCAGCGTCTGTTCGTTATTCATAACCAGCACGAAGGCCTGGGCGGTTATCCGCTGGGCTCGCTGGAGCAGACCCTGGTGCTGATGAGCGGCGGTTTCGACTCCACCGTGGCGGCCTATCAGATGATGCGCCGCGGTCTGGTCACCCACTTCTGCTTCTTCAACCTCGGCGGCCGTGCCCACGAGCTGGGCGTGATGGAAGTGGCGCATTACCTCTGGCAGAAGTTCGGCAGCTCCCAGCGCGTGCTGTTTATCAGCGTGCCGTTCGAGGAAGTGCTCGGCGAGATTCTCGCCAAGGTCGACAACAGCCAGATGGGCGTGATCCTCAAGCGCATGATGCTGCGCGCCTCCACGCGCATGGCCGAGCAGCTGCAGATCAATGCCCTGGTCACCGGCGAGGCGATTTCCCAGGTGTCCAGCCAGACTCTGCCCAACCTCTCGGTGATCGACTCGGCCACCGATATGCTGGTGCTGCGCCCACTGATCGCCAGCCACAAGCAGGACATCATCAACACCGCCAACCAGATCGGCACCGCCGAGTTTGCCAAGCATATGCCCGAGTATTGCGGCGTGATCTCGGTGAACCCGACCACCCGGGCGAAGAAGGACCGCATCGAATACGAGGAGCGCCAGTTCGATATGGCGATCCTCGAGCGCGCCCTGGAGCGTGCGACCCTGCTGCCAATCGACAAGGTGATCGACGAGCTGGGCAAGGACGTCAAGGTCGAGGAAGTCAGCGAAGCCCTGGCCAGTCATGTCATCATCGACATCCGTCACCCGGATAACGCCGAAGAGCAGCCACTCGAGCTGCCCGGTATCGAAGTGCAAACGCTGCCGTTCTATGCCCTGAACAGCCGCTTCAAAGAGCTGGATGCCAATCGCCAATACCTGCTGTATTGCGATAAAGGCGTGATGAGCCGTTTGCATGCCCACCATCTGCTCAGCGAGGGGCATGCCAATGTGCGCGTTTATCGTCCGGCATAAGACGCCCGGGTTGAATGGCGGAAGCATTCGCCATCGCCCTCCCGACCCACAGGCGGCGTAACAGCCACAGCGCTCGTACGCCGCCTGGCAGAAATCGCAATTAGTTAATACTCGCCGCCTAGAATAAGCGGCACACCGAATCCTCTGATCGAGATACACAAGTGATCGAAAATCTACGCAACATCGCCATCATTGCCCACGTTGACCATGGTAAGACCACCCTGGTAGACAAACTCCTGCGTCAGTCCGGCACCCTTGAGCGCGGCGAGCTCAACGACGAGCGCGTGATGGACAGCAACGACCAGGAAAAAGAGCGCGGCATTACCATTCTCGCGAAGAACACCGCGATCAACTGGAACGGCTACCACATCAACATCGTCGACACCCCCGGCCACGCCGACTTCGGCGGTGAAGTTGAGCGCGTGATGTCGATGGTTGACTCCGTACTGCTGCTGGTCGACGCCCAAGACGGCCCGATGCCGCAAACCCGCTTCGTGACCAAGAAGGCCTTCGAAGCCGGCCTGCGTCCGATCGTGGTGATCAACAAGGTCGACCGTCCTGGCGCGCGTCCGGACTGGGTTCTGGACCAGATCTTCGACCTGTTCGACAACCTCGGTGCCACCGAAGAGCAGCTGGACTTCAAAGTCGTCTACGCCTCGGCCCTGAACGGCATTGCCGGTCTGGACCACACCGAGATGGCCGAAGACATGACCCCGCTGTATCAGTCGATTGTCGACAACGTGCCGTCGCCCAAGGTTGATATCGAAGGCCCGTTCCAGATGCAGATCTCGGCACTGGACTACAACAGCTTCCTCGGCATTATCGGCGTTGGCCGTATCGCCCGTGGTCGCGTCAAGCCGAACACCCCGGTGATCGCCATCGACGCCGACGGCAAGAAGCGCAACGGTCGTATCCTCAAGCTGATGGGTCACCACGGCCTGCACCGCATCGACGTTGAAGAAGCCACCGCTGGTGACATCGTTTGCGTCAGCGGTATGGACTCGCTGTTCATCTCCGACACCCTGTGCGACATCAACTGTGTTGAAGCGATGAAGCCGCTGACCGTCGACGAGCCGACCGTATCCATGACCTTCCAGGTCAACGATTCGCCGTTCTGCGGTAAAGAAGGCAAGTTCGTTACCAGCCGCAACATCAAAGAGCGTCTGGACAAAGAGCTGCTGTACAACGTGGCCCTGCGTGTTGAAGAGGGCGACTCGGCCGACCGTTTCAAAGTGTCGGGCCGTGGCGAGCTGCACCTCTCGGTACTGATCGAAACCATGCGTCGCGAAGGCTTCGAAATGGGTGTGGGTCGTCCGGAAGTAATCATCCGTACGGTCAACGGCGTGAAGCAGGAACCCTTCGAAAACGTCACCATCGACACCCCGGAAGAATCCCAGGGCAAGGTCATGGAAGAGATGGGCCTGCGTAAAGGCGACCTGACCAACATGGTGCCGGATGGCAAAGGCCGTGTGCGTCTGGAATACAACATCCCTGCTCGTGGTCTGATCGGTTTCCGTAACCAGTTCCTGACCCTGACCAACGGTGCTGGCATCCTGACCTCGATCTTCGATCGCTACGACACCATGAAGTCCGGCGACATGTCCGGCCGTCAGAACGGTGTTCTGGTATCGGTAGAAACCGGCAAGGCGCTGACCTACTCCCTGGAAACCCTGCAGGCGCGTGGCAAGCTGTTCGTTGAACACGGTCAAGAGATCTACAACGGTCAGATCGTTGGTCTGAACAGCCGTGACAACGACATGGGCGTTAACCCAACCAAAGGCAAGAAGCTCGACAACATGCGCGCTTCCGGCAAGGACGAAACCATCGCCCTGGTTCCACCGGTGAAATTCACCCTGGAGCAGGCCCTGGAATTCATCCAGGACGACGAGCTGTGCGAAGTTACGCCCAAATCGATCCGTCTGCGTAAGAAGATCCTCGACGAAGGCGAGCGCACCCGCGCTGCCAAGAAAGCCAAGAACTGATCCCAGTTCTAGCTAACTAAAAAGCCCCCGCCGGCGCGAGCCTGCGGGGGCTTTTTTGTGGCTGGACAGTCCTGGGGGGAGTTATCTGGGCATTGCCGAGCCTTGTCCTTCGAGGCGCTATGGCATCTTGCCACCCAGGGTCTAGGCTTCAGTCAGCCTGAGCGTTGCCGTTCCGGGCGCTGAGCGGGGCTGGAGGGTGCTTGAGTTTGGCGGTGCGTGGGGCTGCGCAAGCTATCAGCGCCGGCGTTGGCTCAGGCGGGTGGCACGATGCCGGATAACCGGCATCGGTGCGTCATAACGCTGAGGTGCGCGAGATGAATGGTTGCCATGTTGGTGGGCGGCGCTGGGTGGGATTTTTCGCAGGGCTTGGCGTAGCGTTGCTCACCGCCAGTAGCCAGGCGCTGGACTTCAATAATTCGGAGTCGGCGGGCAATGCGAGCATCGACAACGAAAATGACACCCTCACCTTCAATGACCAAAGCGACGCCGGCACTGCCACTGTTGATAACAACACAGGCACCGTGATCTTCAACGATCAGAGCACGGCGGCGAATGCCAATATCGTCAATATCGACGATGCCACCACCGAGTTTTACGATCAGAGCAGCGCAGGCAGCGCCACCCTGGTCAACGAGTTGGATGGCAGCACCGAGTTCTATGGCAGCAGCAGCGCCAGCGACGCGACCATCCTGACCGAGGATGGCGGCAGTACCGAGTTCAACGGCAACAGCACGGGGGGCAATGCCCGGCTGATAGCCAACGACAGCGGTTTTGTGGACTTCTCCGGCAGCACCGGGCCGAATGGCGATAACCGCCTATCGGTGGGCTCCATCGAGGGTAGCGGCAACTTCTTTTTGGGCTCGGTGCTGCTGAGCGTCGGCTCCAACAATCTTTCCACCGAAATGTCTGGGCAGTTCAGCGATGGTACGGGTGCTGCCCTGACCAAAGTGGGCACCGGCATCCTGACCCTGAGCGGCGACAGCAGCGATGTTTTCAATGCCGCGATTAGCATTGAAGGTGGGCTAATCAACTTCAATAGCGCGGGCAGTTTTGGTGATGGGGCCATCACCCTCAATGGGGGCGGCCTGCAATGGGCGACGGGCACCACGACCGATATTTCCGGCCGTTTAAGTGCCCTGGGTGACGCCGGCGGTCTTTTCGATACCAACGGCAACGACGTGACCCTGTCGTCTGCGCTCAGCGGTACCGGCGCATTGAGCAAGCTTGGGGCTGGCCTGCTGCTGTTGGACGCGGCCAACAGCTACAGCGGCGGCACTGTGGTCGAGGCCGGCATCCTGCGCCAGGGTGTGGCCGGCGGGTTGGTCAGCAATACGGCCTATACCCTGAACGGCGGCACCCTGGATCTAAACGGCTTTGACCTGAGCATGGCCTCCCTAGCCGGCACTGGCGGCACCCTAAGCCTGGGCAGTGCCCAGCTGACCCTGGATCAGGCCGGCGCTACGACTTTTGCCGGCAGTCTGAACGGCAGCGGCGGTCTGACTAAACAGGGCGCCGGCACCCTGATTCTGAGCGGGATCAATAGCTACAGCGGCGGCACCGTAGTGGACGCCGGCATTCTGCGCCAGGGCGTGGCTGGTGGGCTGGTCAGCAATACGGCCTATACCCTGAACGGCGGCACCCTGGATCTGAACGGCTTTGACCTGAGCATGGCTTCCCTGGCCGGCACTGGCGGCACCCTAAGCCTGGGCAGCGCCCAGCTGACCCTGGATCAGGCCGGCGCTACGACCTTCGCCGGCAGCCTGAGCGGCACAGGCGGCCTGACCAAGCAGGGTGCCGGTACCCTGGCCCTAAGCGGGGTCAACACATACAGCGGCGGCACTGTGGTAGACGCCGGCATTCTGCGCCAAGGCGTGGCCGGCGGGTTGGTCAGCAATACGGCCTATACCCTGAACGGCGGCACCCTGGATCTAAACGGCTTTGACCTGAGCATGGCTTCCCTGGCCGGCACTGGCGGCACCCTAAGCCTGGGCAGCGCGCAGTTAACTCTGAACCAGGCCGGCGCTACGACTTTTGCCGGTAGCCTGAGCGGCACCGGCGGCCTGACCAAGCAGGGCACCGGTACCCTGATTCTGAGCGGGGTCAACACATACAGCGGCGGCGCTGTGGTAGACGCCGGCATCCTGCGCCAGGGTGTGGCTGGCGGGTTGGTCAGCAATACGGCCTATACCCTGAATGGCGGCAGCCTGGACCTAAATGATTTCGATCTGAGCATGGCTTCCTTGGCCGGCACTGGCGGCACCCTAAGCCTGGGCAGCGCGCAGTTAACTCTGAACCAGGCCGGCTCTACGACTTTTGCCGGCAGCCTGAGCGGCACCGGCGGCCTGACCAAGCAGGGCACCGGCACCCTGGTTCTGAGCGGGGTCAACAGCTACAGCGGCGGCACCGTAGTGGACGCCGGCATTCTGCGTCAGGGTGTGGCCGGCGGGTTGGTCAGCGGCACGGCTTTTACCCTGAACGGCGGCACCTTGGATCTGAACGGTTTCGATCTGAGCATGTCCTCCCTGGCCGGCACTGGCGGCACCCTAAGCCTGGGCAGCGCGCAGTTAACTCTGAACCAGGCCGGCGCTACGACCTTCGCCGGTAGCCTGAGCGGCACAGGCGGCCTGACCAAGCAGGGCACCGGTACCCTGATTCTGAGCGGGGTCAACACATACAGCGGCGGCACTGTGGTAGACGCCGGTATTCTGCGCCAAGGCGTGGCCGGCGGGTTGGTCAGCAATACGGCCTATACCCTGAATGGCGGCAGCCTGGACCTAAATGATTTCGATCTGAGCATGTCTGCCCTCAGCGGTAGCGGTGCTTTGAGTCTGGGCAGCGCTCAGTTGACCCTGGATCTGGCCAGCGATGGCAGCTATGCGGGCAGCATCAGCGGTAGCGGTGGCCTGACCAAGAGCGGGGTCGGCATCCTCAATCTCACGGGTGACAGCACCTACAGCGACACCACTACGGTCAGTGGTGGCACCTTGCTGGTCAATGGCTCGCTGCTGTCGTCGGTACTGGTGGGCAGTGGCGCGACCCTGGGTGGTGGTGGCAGCGTCGGCGATGTCACGGTGGATGCTGGCGGCATACTGGCCCCGGGCAACTCCATCGGTACCCTGTTTGTCATCGGTGATCTGAGTTTTGACAGCGCCTCGATCTACCAGGTGGAGGTGGATGCCGCCGGCAACACCGACAATATCATCGTCAGTGGCCAGGCGAGCCTGGCGGGCACCGTCGAAGTGCTGGCCAGCAGCGGCGAGTATGGCCTGGGCACGACCTACAGCATCCTGAGTAGCGGCAGCCCGCTGATCAGTCAGTTCGATGCGGTCACCAGCAACCTGGCCTTTCTCGATCCCAGCCTGAGCTACAGCAGCAACGAGGTATTTCTCACCCTGCTGCGCAATGACATCACCTTCGCCGACCTGGCCCTGACGCCCAATCAGCGCGCTTTTGCCAGCTCGACGAGCAGCCTGCCGCTAAACGACGAGGTGTTTCGTACCCTGATCAACCTGAGCACCAGCCAGGTGCCCGCTGCCTATGAAAGCCTGTCCGGCGATGCCCATGCCAGTTTCGTTTCGGCCTTGCTGCTGGACGATCTGGGTGTGCCTTGGATGCCACTGGATAACCTGCACAATAATCTCAGTTCGCCGGACCAAGCTCTGCCGTTCTGGGTGCAGGTGCAGACCGGTCATCAGCGCAGCAGCGATGACGGCAATGCCGGTTTGGTGATACTGGATCACGATGGCTTGCTGATGGGCACCGATTGGCCGATTTTCGGCGGTTGGCGCATGGGTATTGCCTTGGGCTATGGCGACCAGCAGCTGGGCGTGAGCTCCCGCGATTCCAAGGCTGTTACCGACACCTATCGCTCCGCCGCCTATCTGGGTAACCAACTGCCTCTGCCCGGCGGCAAGCTGAAGTTCTCCGCGGGGGCCACCTACAGCCAGCACCAGATGGATGGTCAGCGCAGCGTCGACTTGGTCGATGGCCTGGAGCGTCTGGCCAGCAGCTATAACGTCGGCATTGCTCAGGGCTTCAGTGAGCTGTCCTTTCGCACGCTGGAAAGCGAGCAGGGCTACTTCGAGCCATTCGCCCGTGTGGTGAGCATCGACCAGCGCAGCGAGGGCTTCCGCGAAAGCGGTGGCAGCGCCGCGCTTTCGGCGGCCAGCCAGGTCAACCAGCTGCTCAGTTCGACCATGGGGATGCGCGGGCAGCAGAAGTATCGGTTGCTTGAGCGTGAGCTGATCGTCAATGGCTCGCTCGCCTGGCGCCAGTTGCAGGGCGACTTGCGGCCCGAGATGGAGCTGAGCCTCGCTGAGGGGCAGACGTTCAGGGTGCAGGGCACCCGCTTGCCGAGCAGCAGCCTGCTACTGGATCTGCATGCCGATTACGTCCTGGCTCCAGGCGTGGGCCTGGATGTCCGCTACAAGGGTATGAGCGGTTTCGGCAGCGAGGGCAACGCGTTCTCGGTCAGTGTGCGCTGGCGTATGTAGCAACAAACCCGGTGCGTGGCAGATCTGAGGCAGATTGTTAGCCCATAAGCCCCTGCAGCAGATCGGCCAGGCGCCCGGCCAGCTTGCGCCGCCAGGGCGCGCTATGGGGGTTGGCCAGTACCCGGTCCTCATGGGCGAAGCTGCGGATGATGGCGTTGTAGCCAAGCCAGCGCAGCGGTTCCGGCTCCCAGCGCGGCAGCCGGCTGATCGCCTGGCCATCGAGCACCCAGGGCTGGCCGGTCAGTTCGCTGGAGCGGCCGAGGATCAGGTCGGCCAGGGTGCGCCCGCCGAGGTTGCTGGCACCCACCCCTTCGCCGCCGTAACCGCCGGACAGGGCGATGCCGTTTTTGCGGTCCACCAGCATATGCGGGCGAAAGCGCCGGGCCATGCCCAGGTTGCCGCCCCAGGCGTGAGTGATGCGCACGTCCTTGAGCTGCGGAAAGAGTTCGCCGAACAGGTAGCGGCGCAGGCCGCGTTCGTCTTCGCTGAGGTTGAAGTCGGTACGCAGCTGGCCGCCGAAGCGGTAGCCGCCGCGGGCACCGAACACCAGGCGGTTGTCGGCGCTGCGCTGGCCGTAGGTGACCTGGCGGCTGTTCTCGCTAAAGGCCTGGCCGCGTTCCAGGCCGATATCGGCCCAGACCTCGGCGGGCAGCGGTTCGGTGGCCACCAGCAGGCTCTGCACCGGTAATTGATGGTTGCCCAGGGGCGGCAGGCTGGCGGCGTAGCCTTCCACGGCCGGGACTATCCAGTCGGCCCGCACGCTGCCGCTGGCGGTGCGCACCTGGCCGGGCTTCCAGTCGATCACCCGGCTCTGCTCATAGAGTTCGACGCCCATGGCCGCCACGCAACGGGCCAGGCCGCGCACCAGTTTGGCCGGCTGCAGGGTGGCGCAGTGGCTGGCGTGGATCGCCCCGTAGGCATTGGCCAGCCTGAGTTGCTGGCTCAGTTCGTCGGCGCTTAGCCAGCGGTAAGCGTCCTCGCCCAGCCCCAGGGCGCGCAGCTCGGCCAGATGCTGTTGCAGGCTGGTCAGCTGCTCGGGGTAGCGCGCGGCGCAATACAGCACGCCGCCCTTGCGGTAATCGCAGGCGATGCCTTCGTGGGCCAGCACGCTGGCGACTTCATCGGGAATCCCGTGCAGCAGCGTATAGGCGCTCTGGCGTGCGGCGCTGGGCAGGTCGGCAAGCAGGCGATCCTCGCCCAGCAGGTTGCCCATCAGCCAGCCGCCATTGCGCCCGGAGGCACCGAAGCCTGCAATCTCGCCTTCGAGGATAACGATGCGCAGCTGCGGGGCCTGGCGCTTGAGGTAATAGGCGGTCCACAGGCCTGTGTAGCCCGCGCCGATAATCGCCACATCGGCGTGCAGGTCTTCGCTCAGCGCGGGGCGGGCGGTCAGCGGTTCGTCCAGCTGGTCCATCCACAGGCTAAGACTGCGCCATGGGCTCATGGTTTCTCTCCGGCAGGGGCGGCGGCGTCGGCCGCTGGTTGCGCAGAGTGCCCGATGGCGCGGAGCCGCTCAATCCCCGCAGGCTTTAGTCCTGGGTGACGGGCAGATGCAGGCTGCGCTTGAGCCGGCGCATGCCCAGCCACACTGCGGTCACGCACAGCGGCACGGCAATGCCGGTGGCCAGGGCGCTGCTTTCGATCAGGCCGAGAGCCTTGGCCGATTCCGCCAGGTATTTGCACAGGCCCACCAGGTAATAGCTGATGGCGGCCACCGACAGGCCTTCCACCGTCTGTTGCAGGCGCAGTTGCAGGTGGCTGCGCTTGTCCATGGCCTGCATCAGCTGCTGGTTCTGGGTTTCGATGGTCAGGTCGATACGGGTGCGCAGCAGCTCGCTGGCCCTGTCGATGCGCCGCGCCAAGTCGTCGAGGTCCTGTTCGGCGGCCTCGCTGGTGCGCCAGGCCGGGGTCAGGCGGCGCTGGAGGAATTCGCTGAAGGTCTGCAGGCCGGGACATTCCTGTTCGCGCAACTCGCCCAGGCGATTGATGATCAACTCGTAATAGGCGCGGCTGGCGGAGAAGCGGAAGTTGTGCGCGGCGATCAGCTGCTCGACCCGGGCCGCCAGGCTGCCCAGCTCGCCGAGCAGGCGGCGTTCGTCGCCGAGGTCGCCAATCTGGTTGATCTGCTGGATGGCAGCGGCCAGTTGCTGCTCCATTTCCTTGATCTGCGGGGCGATGGCCTTGGCCTGGGGCAGGGCCAGAAGCAGCATCATGCGGTAGGTTTCCATCTCCAGCAGGGTGCGCACCAGGCGCCCGCTCTGGCAGGGATTGAGGCCGCGGTTGTGGATCAGCAGGCGGCCGCTGCCATCGCTGTGGATGCGGTAGGCGCTCCACAGGCGCGCCTGGCCGTCGCTGACGCTGGAGCTGATCAGGCGCTGGCCTTCGAAGTGCGCACGCATCTCGTCCGGGCTCGGCTGCACCTCCGGAGCGGCGATGATTTCCAGGTGGTTGTAGCTGAGCAGTTGCCCGGGCAGCTGCTGCAGCCAGTGTTCCGGCAGCAGGGCCAGGGCATCCTGGCTGAACGGCTCACCTTGCACCTGCTTGCTGACCAGGGTGTAGGTGGAGAATTCGGTATGGCGTTCCCAGCGCAGTTCGAAGCCGCCGAAGTCCTGGTAATAGCAGGAGGAGTGCGCCGCCGGCGGCAGCACGGCATGGCGTTCGCACAGGCGCAGCAGGTGCTGGTATTCGGCATCCGCCTGCTGGGTGTCGGGCAGCAGCACCAGTTGCGCCAGACGCGAAGGCGTCGACAGGACCGGAAAGGGTCGGGTGTGCAACTCGTTGAACAGGGCCTCGCGCTCCGGGTGGAAGCGCAGGCCATGCTGGCTGCGGGGCGTATGCAATTGGGGCGAATTCATGCGCGGCTATCTTGTGCGGCTGGCCTGGCCGGCCAGTCTAGCGAGAGTTGCGTCGGTCTTGTATGTGTCGCATTGCCGCGAGGCAGTTGTGTTGTAGGGCTCGCGAGCTAGAGCGAGACAAGGCAAAAACAGTCGAGGAAGCGGAGTTTACGCCTGTAAATGAGCATTCCGAGGCTGTTTTTAACGCAGTATCGCCGACGCGCAGCAGGCCCTAATCAGACCTTTGGTTTGTAGGCGCAATAGCCTGGCCGAGGCCCGATCTTGGGGTGGTTGCGGCAGGTGTCCGGGCGCTTGTCGTAGATGGTGCACAGGCGGGTCTTGCGGTCCAGGTAATAGCAGTCGTTGTTGCTCATGCGGGTCAGGGTGAATATCCCCGACTTCTGGTGGAAGCGCTCCACCAGACCGTCCTTCTGCAGCCGCTTGGCAATGTTCTTGGCCGGCTCGCTGCGCTCGAATTCGTCCACCACGCCGATGCGGATCAGGTCGTTCAGGCGCACCTCCACCGGCAGGGTGCAGCAGCTGGACATGCAGCTGTGGCACATATCGGCGGTGTATTTGGCCCAGGTGTCCAGGCGGTCGAGTTCGGCGGCGGCGATCAGGTTGTTTTTCATCGGGGGCAGGCGTGCGTCGGTTAGGCGGCGGGCGATGATAGCGAGCCTGGCGCATTTGTGAATGACTATCTGCCGGCTGGTCATATTCTGTGCGGCGGGCGTGGGGTGGCTGCTATCTATAGTGGGCACTCTACGGGCGCGCCATTGCGGCGCAACGCTGAAAATGGCTCCCGGCAATTTCTTGCTGTGCTGTGATGCGTGCGGCATTCGTCTCTCTGGGTATGCGCGGGGCGGGCTCCTATACTGCTGCCAGTTCGAGCCCGCGGCGAGGGCAGGGAATGTTCGGGTTTGGCTGATTGGGAATGCACGCATGCAATGGATCTTTATGCTGGTCGGCCTGGTGCTCGGGGCTGTGGCGGATGAAACGCTGACTGCCTCGCTGCTGGGCGCGCTGCTTGGCCTGGGCCTTGGTCAGGCGCTCAGGCTGCATGGGCTGGAGCGTGAAAATGCGGCGCTGCAGGCCCAGCTCAAGACCTTTGCCCAGCGTTTCGAGCAGGGCACGGCCGCCCTCTATGAGCGCCTGCTAAAGCTGGAGCAGCCTGCCGCCACGGCCAGCGAGGTGGCGCAACCATCTGCCGCGCCGGCCGCTGTTGCCGAACCCGCGCCGGCGCAGGCTGACCCTGTGCAAGCGGCCCCTGCGCAAACGGCCAGTGCAGCGCCCACCGAGGCGGAGCTGGACTGGTCCCTGGACTTTGAGCTACCCGAGCCGGATAAACCCGCCGCGCCTGCCCCGCAAGCAGCTGAGCCGAAGCTCACCCGCAAGCCTGCTGCGCCCTGGAAGCCCGCCGCGCCACGCCAGCCGACGTTGATCGAGCGTGGCTTCAGTGCCGCCAAGAACTGGTTGTTGGGCGGTAATACCGTGCTGCGCGTGGGCGTGGTGCTGCTGTTTCTCGGCCTGGCCTTCCTGTTGCGCTACGCCACCGAGGGCATGGTGGTGCCGGTGCAGTTGCGTTATGCCGGGGTCGCCGCCAGTGCGCTGGCCCTGCTGGGCTTGGGCTGGTGGCTACGCCTGCGCAATCCGGGGTATGCCCTGATGTTGCAGGGCACCGGGATCGCCGTGCTGTACCTGACCGTGTTCGCCGCCATGCGCCTGCATCCGCTGCTCGACCCGGGCCTGGCCCTGGGGCTGCTGGTACTGGTCACGCTGTTTTCGGCGATTCTGGCGGTCAAGCAGGATGCCCTGGGCCTGGCCGCGGCGGCGGCCCTGGGCGGTTTCGCCGCGCCGATTCTGACCTCCACCGGCAGCGGCAACCATGTGGCGCTGTTCAGCTACTTCGCTCTGCTCAACGCGGGAATCTTCGCCATCGCCTGGTTCAAGGCCTGGCGCTTGCTCAACCTGATCGGTTTTGTCGGCACCTTCGGCATCGGCTTCGCCTGGGGTATCCGCTCCTACAACCCAGAGCTGCTGTGGAGCACCCAACCGTTCCTGCTGCTGTTCTTCCTGATGTATGTGGCCATCGGCCTGCTGTTTGCCCGGCGCAAGCTGCGCGAGGCGGCGGATGCGCCGCAAGAGCGCGATCAGCTGCTGCGTTGGGCGGCGCGCCAGGGCGACTATATCGACGCCACCGTGCTGTTCGGCCCGCCGCTGGTGGGTTTTGGCCTGCAGTTCGCCCTGGTGCAGCATATCGAGTTTGCCGCGGCCTTCAGCGCCCTGGCTCTGGGCCTGTTCTATCTGCTGCTGGCGCGGTTGCTGGTGGGCCGCACGGGGGAGCGCGCGACGCTGCTGGTGGAAACCTGCCTGGCCCTGGGCGTGGTGTTCGGCAGCCTGGCGATTCCCCTGGGCCTGGACGCGCGCTGGACCTCGGCGGCCTGGGCGGTGGAAGGCGCGGGCATCTACTGGCTGGGGCTGCGCCAGCAGCGCGGGCTGGCGCGGGCCTTCGCCTTGCTGCTGCAGTTCGGCGCGGCCGTGGCCTTTGTTATGGGTCTGGAGGGCGCTTATCGGACTCTGCTCGACGGTGCGCCCCTGGGCGCGCTGATGCTTGGCGCGGCCTTGTTGTTCAGCTACTGGCAGTTGCGCCGCAGCCCGCCCGGGGCGAGCAGCAGCTGGGAGCGGCGCGGTCTGCCGCTGCTGGCCTGCAGTGGCCTGGCCTGCCTTTATCTGATTGCGCCGCTGCTGTTTGCCGCCCAGGGCACAGCCATCAGCTGGGCCGTGGCTGGTTTGCTGACCCTGCTCGTGGGCCTGCGTTTGCCGGCGCGCAGCTTTCTGTTCAGCGCCTTCGCCGTGCAGCTGCTTGGCGGTTTGGTGTTTATGGCGCAGATGGCCGGCGATGCGCTGACCGGTGGTGGCGGTTTTGCCGCTGGCTGGCAGGGCCTGCTGACCTCTTCCTTGATCGGTCTGGGCCTGATCGCCGGCATGTTGCTGGCGGCGCGCGATCCTCAGGTCAGCGCCGACCGCCGCCTGCTGCGCGGCCTGTCCCTGGTGCTGCTGGTGGGGCTGGTATTTCTCAACCTGGCGGTGCTGTTCGTTCTGCCCTGGGCCACGGCCAGCGCGGTATGGGGCGGCAGCGGGCTGTTGATCATCTGGCTTAGCCTGCACTTGCAGCAGCGTGCCAGCTTTGTTTTCGGTCTATTGCTGCAGGGCCTGGCGGGGTTGGTGTTCCTCGGCGTCAGCCCGCTGCTGTACGGCCAGCTGGACAGTGAGGGGCTGCGCCCGCTGGCTCATGTGGACTTCTGGACGCCACTGGTGCTGGGCATCGCCGCCCTGGTCGGGGCCTGGCGTCTGCAGCAACTGGCGCGCCGCGAAGGGCCTGCTGCCCTGGGCAATTTCAGCCTGCTCGGCCTAGCCCAGTTGCTGCTGGTATGGGGCGCGGCCTGGTGGGGGCTGGCGCTGAGTAGCGAAGTGCTGCGTTTCCTCGCGCCGCAATGGCAGGCGGCGGCCTTGCTTGGCGTCGCTTCCCTGAGCGTAGCGGCGGCCAGTTGGCTGGCACCCCGTGCGCGCTGGCCGGAACTGGCGTTGCTGTGCGGCCTGTTGATCCCCCTGGCCGGCGTGGTGTTGCTGCACGCCTGGCACCTGCACTATCAGCCGGCGGCGCAGTTCGGCTGGCTGGGCTGGGCGCTGCTGTTCGCCGTGCACTTCTGGTCGCTGCGACGGCTGGCCGCACAGCTACCGGCCGGGGCCCTGAGCGCCGCTCATGTGCTGGGCTGCTGGTTGCTGCTGGGGGTCCTGGCGCTGGAGTTGCGCTACCTGTTCTTTGCCCTGTCCGAGCATTACAACGCCTGGCGCTGGCTGGGTTGGGCGCTGCTTCCCAGCGGCTATTTATGGCTAATGTCCCTGCCGCGGCAGTGGCCTTGGCCGCTGGCGGCCTATCCACGGGAATATCGCCTGCTGGCGGCTGCCCCTCTGGCGCTGCTGATGCTCGGCTGGTTCTGGCTGGCCAACGTGGCCAGCGCCGGCGATGCCGAACCGCTGGCCTATCTGCCGCTGCTCAACCCGCTGGAGCTGGGCCTGTTGTTCGCCCTCGGGGCCGCCTTTGCCTGGGCGCGTACGGGCTTGCCGGCGTTGGGTATGGACGCCATGCGCAGTCAGTGGCTGACTCAGGCAGTGGCGGGTGCCTCGCTGTTCGCCCTGCTCACCGCCATGGTGATGCGCACCGCTCATCATTGGGGCGGCGTGCCTTATCAGTTGGATGGGCTGCTCGATTCGATGCTGGTGCAGGCCGGCTTGTCGATCGTCTGGACCCTGATCGCATTGCCGCTGATGGTCCTCGGCAACCGCCGTGGCCAGCGTGAGTTGTGGCTGATCGGCGCGGCGCTGATCGCCGTGGTGGTGGCCAAGCTGTTGTTTGTCGAGCTGGGCAATCGCGGTGGCCTGGAGCGCATCGTGTCCTTTATCGGGGTGGGGGTATTGCTGCTGGTGGTCGGCTATTTCGCCCCGTTACCACCACGCAAGGCCGAAGCCGAAGTCGAGCAAGTCCGGGAGCAGTTATGAAAAGGGTCAAATCGTGTTACCTGGGCTGGGGTCTGCTCGCCGGTCTGTTGCTCAGCCCATTCGCCCAGGCTGAGGAGCGCCTGGAGGATTACACCGTGCAGCTGCCCCTGGCGCTGTCCGGCGAAGGCCCCTGGTATCGTCTGGAAGTGCCCATGGCCCTGCATTTTGCCGCACGTTTCGGCGATCTGCGTGACCTGCGGGTGTTCAATGCCGAGGGTCAGGCGCTGGCCTATGCCCTGGTGCCGGGGCAGAGCGAGGCGCACGACAGCCAGCAGGAACAGGCGGTGCGCTGGTTTGCCCTGTATGCCGAGCAGGACGATGCCAGTGGCGTGCCCAACTTGCGGGTGCAGCGCAGTACCAGCGGCACCCTGATTGAACTGCTGGATGAAGCGGACGCCGCGCCGAAGCCGGCGCAGCTGCGTGGCTGGGTGCTCGATGCCAGCGCGATCGAGGAGCAGTTGGTGCGTTTGCAGCTGGATTGGGTCGGCGCTCAGGAGGGCTTTCAGCGCTTCAGCATCGAGGCCAGCGATGACCTGCAAACCTGGCAGCCCTGGGGCACGGGGCAGCTGGCGCGGCTGTCCTTCGGCAGCGAACGCATCGAACAGCGCCAGGTCGAGCTGCCGGGGCGCAAGGCGCGTTACCTGCGCCTGCTCTGGCAGAGCCCGCAACAGGCCCCGCAGCTGACCGCGGCGACCCTGCACAGCCAGCGCAGCGAACAGGCCCCGGCACCGCTGGTGTGGTCGCAGGCGTTGCCGGCCAGTCGCAGCCCGGATGGCGAGTACCAGTGGCAACTGCCCCTGGCTCTGCCGCTGGAGCGGCTCAGGGTCGAACTCAGTCAGGCCAACAGCCTGGCCCCCATCCGCGTCAGTGGCCGCAACGAAGCCAAGGGTGCCTGGCGATCGCTGGCCCAGGGCCTGCTCTATCGCTTGCCGGAAAATGGCACGGAGATCCGCCAGAACGAACTGCAGTTGCCGGGCTGGCCGGTGCAGCAGCTGCGCCTGCAGGTGGATCCGCGCGGCGGTGGGTTGGGCACTGAGCCGCCGACCGTGCAGGTGGCTGTGCGCGCTAGCCAGCTGGTGTTTCTGCAGCGCGGCAGTGGGCCTTATCGGCTGGCGCTGGGCCGCGCGGGGGCGCAGTCGGCGGCCCTGCCGCTGAACACCCTGATTCCCGGCTATCAGCCGCAGCGTCTGCAGCAATTGGGGCGTGCCGAGCTGCTGACGGAGGCTGCACTGGCGCCGCAGCAGCCTAACGCTGCCGCCGGCAGCGACTGGAAGCGCTGGGGGCTCTGGGCGGTGCTATTGCTGGGCGTGGGCATGCTGGGGTGGATGGCCATCAGTCTGCTGTGCCGGCCGCCGGGCGACTGAAGGTTGATGCTGGCCTGTCGCCATAAATAAACACATGATCAGTAATGGCTTTTACAGTATCGTTGGCCGCTTGAATTGATCGACGTTTGAGGTCAGGAAGGCCCTTGCGTATCGCTATCTCGACTACAGTGCGGCCTCTTGCCGCCAGCGTTTCTGGGGGCCGGGCAGCTCTGTGCTGCTGGCGTATCGGGCCGTTATCCATTGCAGCGCAAAACCGATGAATGCTTGCGGGGATTCCGCCTGGGCGCTGACTGCGCCGGTGCTGCTGACGATCTGTGTGTGTTGCGGCGTGCTGCTGCTGGCGCGCTGGGTCAAGCGCCAGCGCTACTTTCCCGGGCGGGAAACTTTTATCGTGCTGCACCTGGCCAGTATCTGGTGGATGGTGGCCGCCGGCCTGGAAATGGCCGCGCAGGGCCCGCAGTGCAAGGTGTTCTGGGCCAGTATGGCCTGGCCGGGGATTCTCGCGGTACCGACCTTCTGGGCGATGTTCCTCTGGCAGTACGTCAACAGCGTGCGCCAGCCATTGTCGCTGCGCACTACCCTGGGGCTGGCCGTGGTGCCCCTGCTGATCTGGTTGATGGCCCTGAGCAATCCCTGGCATGGCCTGTTCTACGGTCCAGGCACCGCGCCGCTGAGCGATGCCCCGGGTGCACCTATCCGCTACCAGCACGGCCCGCTGTTTTATGCCGCGGCGGCCTATCTCTATCTGTTTATGGCCTTCAGCATAGGGGTGGTGCTGCGTGCGGCGCTGGTCAGCTACGGCGTGCACCGCCGCCATTTTATGGCGTTTGCGGTGGTCACGGTGTTCCCCTGGGTGGCCAATATCAGCTATGTGGTGTTCGGCTGGATGCTGTTCGGCTTCGACCCCACGCCCTTCAGTTTCGCCTTTACCCTATTGGCGTTCGCCTGGCTGATCGTCGGCGTGCGTCTGTTCGATCTGCTGCCGGTGGCCCGTCACCTGCTGCTCGATGCGCTGCTCGATCCGGTGCTGGTGGTCGATGCCCAACTGCGGGTGATCGAGGCCAACCCGGCGGCGCTCAAGCTTTCCGGCTTGTCCGGTAGCTGGCAGGGGCGGCCGCTGGCGGGCTGGCCGGTGCTGGGGGCGGATTTGCAGGTGCTGCTGGCCGCCCAGCCCAAGGCCGAGCAGGAGCAATTGCTGGCCCTGGCCAATTCGGCGCGCTACTTCGAGGTGCGTATCCGCGCCATCGAGCGCACGACTCATCGCGGCACCCTGGTGCTGGGGCAGATGCTCTATTTGCGCGATGTCACTCAGCGTCACCTCAGCGAGTTGAAACTGGCCGAGGCCCTGGCCGTCAGCGAAGAGCGCCTGCGGATCATTTCCGACCTGCATGAGCAGCTGCGTGAGCAGGCGCTGTGCGACCCGCTGACCGGCCTGTACAACCGCCGCTACCTGGACGAGTTCTTCGCCCGCGAGCTGGCCCTGGCCCAGCGCGAGCGCACGCCGATCTCCCTGGCCCTGATCGATTTGGATCATTTCAAGCGGCTCAACGATGAGTACGGCCATCTGGAAGGCGATGACGTGCTCAAGGGCGTGGCTCAGCATCTGCTGGAAAACCTGCGCAGCTCGGATGCACTGTTCCGCATCGGCGGCGAGGAATTCCTCCTGATCCTGCCCCGTGCCGATGGCCAGGAAGCGCGTCAGCGCCTGGACACCATCTGCCGCAGCCTGGCCGCCCATCCCATGCCCACTCGCGGCGGTGCCCGCTACGTCACCCTTTCCGCCGGCCTGGCGCTGTGGCCCGAGCAGGGCCTGGCGCTCGACGAGTTGCTCCAGGTTGCCGATGCGGCGCTGTACCAAGCCAAACACGAAGGGCGCAACCGGGTGTGCGCGCTGCCCAGCTAGGTCTTCGCGTACCCGTGAGGTAACCCGCGCAGCCCTGAACTCACCCAAATGGGTGAGGCTGGCGTTAGCCCGTGCATTGGTTCACAAAACTGACTACATTCTGTGCCGGTAAGGTCCAATAAAAATAAATTTCCAGGTGGCCCATGAAGCGACTTTTAACCCCATTAGCAGCGGCATGTCTGCTCGCAGCATCCCCCTCCCTTGTACTGGCCTCGCCCTATTCCGGGTTGGTGGTATTTGGCGACAGCCTCAGCGATGCCGGGCAGTTCCCTGACTCGGCCAATTCGACCACTCAAACCCAGCGCTTCACCAACCGTATTGGCCCGCTGTTTACCGATGCAAGCGGTGAGATATACGGCTCGACCTCGCCCATGCTGCTGGGCGAGTTGCTGGGCCTGGGCCCGCAAACCCCTTCGACGTCTTCGGTTCTGGCCGACGCCGGGCTACCCGACGGTTCCAACTGGGCCGTAGGCGGTTATCGCACCGATCAGATTCTTGACTCGATTACCGAAGTTGGCGGCTCGGTAGTTGCTGATAATGGAATTACTTTTCGTCAGCGCGATGGTTTCCTTGTGGACCTGGCCAATCGTGGCCTGAGCCTTGACCCTAATACGCTGTTTTATGTGAACGGTGGGGGCAATGACTTTCTTCAGCTAGCCATCAACCCGTTCGCCTTGCCGGATGTAGCAACCCAGCAGGCGCAGGCCGCAGCTGGTCGTTTGGTTGATAGCGTCGAGGCCCTGCAAACTGCTGGCGCGCGCTACATCATGGTTTCTTTGCTGCCCGATGTGGGTGGCACGCCGAGCGCGGCTGCTTTGGGTGCGTTTTTCCCCACATTGCCGGGCACCATCTCTGGGCTGGTGGGCGATTTCAATACCGAGCTGGTCAGCCAGTTGCGCGGCGTTAACGCCAATATCATCCCGCTGAATCTGCCGCTGTTGTTGACCGAGGTGCTCGCCACCCCCGGCACCTATGGTTTTGATGCCACTCAGGAACTGACTGTCACCTGCTTCAGCAGTTGCGCCAACGTCAACACCACCTGGGGCATCAATAGCGCTACGCCGGACCCGAGCAAGCTGATGTTCAATGACAGCGTGCACCCGACCACGGCCGTGCAACAGATCGCCGCTGATTACTCTTATTCTCTTCTGGCTGCGCCCTGGGAGCTGACCCTGTTGCCGGAAATGGCCCATGGCACCTTGCGCGCGCACCAGGACCAGCTGCGTACCCAACTGCTGGCCGACTGGGAAGCCTGGCAGCCTGTTGGCCAGTGGCGGGCGATGGTTTCCGCTTCCGGGCAGCGTCTGGACTTCGATTCCCAGCGTGCCTCTGCAGGGGCCGACGGCGATGGCTACAGCCTCAACCTGGGCACCAGCTATCGGCTCGACGAGGCCTGGCGGGTGGGCGTGTCCCTTGGTGTGTACGAGCAGGAACTGCAGGCTGGCAGGGCCGATTCCGACTACGACATGCGCAGTTATCTGGCCACCGCCTTTGCCCAGTACCAGCACAACCGCTGGTGGGGCGATTTTTCCGCGAGTGCGGGCTACCTCGACTACCAGGACCTCAAGCGCAAATTCGACCTTGGCATTACCCAGGCCGGCGAGAAGGGCGATAGCGAAGGCCAGTTGTGGGCATTGAGCGGGCGGGTGGGTTACGACATCGCCCAGCCCGGCAGCAACTGGCACCTGAGCCCCTTCCTCAGCGCGGACTACGCGCGGGTCGAGGTGGACGGTTATGCCGAGTCGGGCTCGCGTTCGACCGCATTGACCTTCGCCGACCAGACCCGCACCTCCAAGCGTCTGGGCTTTGGCTTCCAGGGCAACTGGATGCTCGGTGCGAGTACCCAGGTGTTTGCGGAAATCGCCCGTGAGAAGGAGTACGAGGACGATGCAGCCAAGCTCAATGTCGCCCTCAACAGCCTGCCGAGCCTCGATTTCACCCTGCAGGGCTATCAACCGGACGACCGCCTGGACCGTCTGAGCCTGGGCTTCAGCCAGCAGCTGAGCAAGGATCTGGCATTGCGCGGGGCCTACAGTCTGCGCAAGGGCGAGGATGACAAGCAGCAGGGCGTCAACCTGGCGTTGACCTGGAACTGGTAGCGACCAACGGGCGGCAGCAGGAGGCACTGCCGCCCTTAAAGGAGTAAACTGCGCGCGATTTCCTTCCTTCCGGAGCACTCCATGTCCCGCGTTACCCTCAGCCGCTACCTGATCGAGCAGACCCGCAGCCATAACACTCCGGCCGATCTACGCTTCCTTATCGAGGTGGTGGCGCGTGCCTGTAAAGCGATCAGCCATCAGGTGTCCAAGGGTGCCCTGGGCGGTGTGCTGGGCAGCATGGAAACCGAGAACGTGCAGGGCGAAGTGCAGAAGAAGCTCGACGTGCTGTCCAACGAGATTCTGCTTGAGGCCAACGAGTGGGGCGGCCACCTGGCCGGCATGGCTTCGGAAGAAATGGACAACGCCTACCAGATTCCTGGCAAGTACCCGAAGGGTGCTTACCTGCTGGTATTCGATCCGCTGGACGGCTCCAGCAACATCGACGTCAACGTCTCGGTCGGTACCATCTTCTCGGTGCTGCGCTGCCCGGATCGCAATGGCGAAGTCGGCGATCTCGGCGAGGAAGCCTTCCTCCAGCCGGGCACCCAGCAGGTGGCTGCCGGTTACGCGATCTACGGCCCGCAGACCATGTTGATGCTGACCCTCGGCGATGGCGTCAAGGGCTTCACCCTGGACCGCGAGCTGGGCAGTTTCGTGCTGACCCATGACAACATCAAGGTGCCGGAATCGACCAAAGAGTTCGCCATCAACATGTCCAACCAGCGTCACTGGGAAGCACCGGTGCAGCGTTACGTCAGCGAACTGCTGGCGGGCGAGACCGGGCCGCTGGGCAAGAACTACAACATGCGTTGGGTCGCCGCGATGGTTGCCGACGTGCATCGTATCCTCACTCGTGGCGGCGTCTTCATGTACCCGCGCGACAGCCGCGAGCCGGAGAAACCCGGCAAGCTGCGCCTGATGTACGAAGCCAACCCGATGTCGATGATCATTGAGCAGGCCGGCGGCGTCGCCACCAACGGCACTCAACGCATTCTGGATATCCAGCCGACTTCTCTGCACCAGCGCGTTGCGGTCTTCCTCGGTTCCAAGGAAGAAGTGCTGCGCATCACGGCTTACCACCGGGACTGATTGATGCAGCAACCCTGGCAGCCCTTGCTTGACTGGTGGTTCGGTGCGGCCGGCTTCGGTGCGGCCGGCTGCGGCCCAGGTGTGACGGCTGCCGAGGTGGCAGCCAGCCGTACGGCGCTGTGGTTCGGCAAGCAGGACCGCCAGGATGATCAGGCGCGCGAGCAGTTTGGCGCGCTGGTCGAGCAGGCCCTGGCGGGTCAGCTGCAAGACTGGCAAGGCGAGCCTGAGGGTTGGCTGGCCAACATCCTGTTGCTCGACCAGCTGCCGCGGATGATCTTTCGCGATACCCCGCGTGCCTTTGCCGGCGATGTCCTGGCTCGTCCGTTGGCCCTGCGTGGGCTGGGATCGGCAACTGCAGCCCATCCAGCGGGTGTTTGCTTACCTGGTGCTGGAGCATGCTGAAGATCTGGCGCTGCAGAACCAGGCGGTGCAGCTGTTTCAGGCGTTGTTTGAACAGGCCGCAACCGTCGAGCGCGAGCTGTTTGCCGGCTATCTGGACTATGCCGAGCGCCACCAGCGAGTGATTGCCCGCTTTGGCCGTTTTCCCCATCGCAACCAGATTCTCGGGCGCACCCCCAGTGCCGAAGAATCTGCCTTTCTGCTGCAACCTGGCTCGCGCTTCTAACATCCAAACAAGCAAGTTCGCCATTGCTATGCCAAGCTGGTCTTGGTTCTTTCCTCAGGAGTTTCCCTATGTCTCTGCGTGTCGTCGCTCTACTCGCCGGTTGCCTGCTGCTGGCCGCCTGCGGCAAGGTCAATCAGGATAATTACGCCCAGCTCAAGCCGGGCATGAGCAAGGCCGAGGTGGAGAGCCTGCTCGGTAGCCCGAGTGAGTGCGCGGGTGCATTGGGCATGTCGAGTTGCACCTGGGGCGATGAGCAGCGCTTTATCAGCGTCCAGTACGCCGGCGAGAAGGTCATGATGTTTTCCGGCAAGGGCCTTAAATGATGCGTCTGCTGGTGGCCGCGCTGGCCCTTGCCGTGCTGGCGGGCTGCGCCAATTCGGGTACCGGCGTGGTACCACCGCAAACAGTAGATCGGGTCGATCTGGAGCGTTATCAGGGCACCTGGTACGAGCTGGCGCGCCTGCCGATGTACTTCCAGCGTCACTGTGCGCAGTCCGAGGCAACCTACGGCCTGCAGGAGGATGGCAACCTCGCGGTGAGCAATCGTTGCCGCACCACGACGGGAGAGTGGCAACAGGCGCAAGGGCAGGCGGTGCCGCAGTTGGCCGGGCAGAGCAACAAGCTCTGGGTCAGTTTCGATAACTGGGCCAGTCGTCTGCTGCCAGGGCTGACCAAGGGTGAGTACTGGGTGCTCTACCTGGACGATGACTACCAGAATGCCCTGGTCGGTCACCCGAACCGCAAGTACCTCTGGCTGCTGTCGCGCAGCCCGAACGTTGCCGACCAGACTCGCGAGCTGCTGCTCAGCGAGGCGCAAAGTCGTGGCTATGACACCGACCGCTTGATCTGGCGCAGCAGCAACCAGCAGATCGAGCCCTAGCAGGTCGTTTTGTAGCGGCCTGCTAGGGCTTGGCTTTGGCTTTTGGGCTATGCAGGCGGATGCTCAGCTGGGTGTCCGCCTCGCCATGTTCGAACAGGCAGTCGAGGGGCGCAGGTTTGCCATTGACCAGTGGCGGGTTGCCGGAAAAACCCACGGGTTCGAGGGGAATCCCGCGCCGGCTGTGGTCGAGTCGGCCATTGCCGTTGCTGTCCTGAAACAGCTGGATGGCGTAGCGCCCCGGGGCAATATCCACCAGTCGCACCACGGCCGCGCTGCTGCGCAGCTGCAGCAGCGGTTGTTCGGGCCAGTGCGGCTCGACGGCGACCAGTGCCAGGTAGAGGTCGCCGCTGGCGTGACTGCCCTCTACTTTGACCAGGATGTCGCCAGCCTGGGCCAGCGGGCAGCTCAGTAGCAGCATCAGCCCGGTTTGATACCCGGCCTTCTTTACGGTTTGAAGAATTCTCTGTGGCATAATCCGGGCATTTTGCAGGGGATTGGCTGGCGATGCGTCAGGTCTTGATCGTTCATTTTTCGCAAACCGGCCAGCTAGACAGGTTGGCGCAGTCAGTCTGTGGGCCGCTGCAGCAGCACGGCGATATTCAGCTGGATTTTCTCCAGCTGCAACCCGCACAACCTTACCCCTTTCCCTGGCCGTTTCTCGACTTTTTCCGGATTTTTCCGGAAACCGTGCTGATGCGCCCGCAGCCTCTGCTGCCGTTGGCGGTGGATGCGAGCAAGCGTTATGACCTGGTGATCCTGGCCTATCAGGTGTGGTTCCTTTCGCCATCGCAGCCGATGACCGCCTTTCTCGCCTCGCCTGAAGCGGCGCAGCTGCTCAAGGGCGCACCCGTGGTGACCCTGATCGGCTGCCGCAATATGTGGCTGATGGCCCAGGAAAAGGTCAAGGCACGGCTTGCTGAGCTGGGTGCGCGACTGGTGGACAATATCGCCCTGACCGATGCCTGCGGTACCGCGGCAAGCTTTCTGGCAACGCCCTTGTGGCTGTTTACCGGACGGCAGAAGCCTTACAGCTGGGTGCCGCGCGCCGGTATTGATGAGGAGGAAATTGTCGCCGCCAGCCGTTTTGGCCAGGCCATGGTGCAGCGGCTGACGGCCGATAGTCTGCCGATCGAGCAACCCATGCTGGCCGGGCTTGGCGCGGTGCGAATTGATGAAAAGCTGATCGCCAGCGAGAAGGTCGGCAATCGCAGCTTCCAGTTATGGAGCCGCTTACTGGCCGCTTTAGGCCCGCAGCAGAGCCGTCGCCGTGCGGTCGGGCTGGTGGTGTATATCGTTTTTCTGTTGTGCCTGATCGTCACTGTAGTGCCGCTCAGTGCCTTGCTTAAAAAAATGCTGGCACCTCTGTTCACGGAGCGAACGCAGCGTGAGAAGGCCTACTTCGCCGGTCCGTCTGGCGAGTGAAGTGACCCGAGGAAACCCCGTGGTACAACCCGTATTTATCAATCGCATCAGCGCCTTTCTGCCCCATGCGCCGGTCGACAACGAGCAGATGGAAGCGCGCCTGGGTCTGGTCGGCGGCAAACCGTCGCGTGCGCGCAAGCTGATTCTGCGCAGCAATGGCATTGTCCAGCGTCACTATGTGATCGACCCGCAGACCGGCGCGCCGAGCATGAACAATGCCCAAGTCAGCGCGGCCGCGATTCGCGGCCTGTTGGGCGGCGATTTCCAGCTGGATGATCTCGATTGCCTGGTGGCCAGCAGTGCCTCGCCGGATCAGGTCATGCCTGGCCATGCGGTGATGGTCCAGGGCGAGCTGGGCAATCCGCCCTGCGAAGTGGTCTCCACCGCGGGTATCTGCCTGTGCGGCATGACCGCGCTGAAATATGCCTGGATGAGCGTGGCCAGTGGCGAAAGCCGCAACGCCGTGGCCTGTGGCTCGGAAGTGGCTTCGACCCTGATGCAGGCGAGCAACTTCAACGCCGAGTACGAGAGCCGCCTCGACGAGCTGGAAACCCATCCGGAGATCGCCTTTGAGAAGGACTTTCTGCGCTGGATGCTCTCCGATGGCGCCGGTGCCGTACTGCTGCAAGGCCAGCCGAACCGCACGGGTCTGAGTCTGCGCATCGACTGGATCGACATCTTCTCCTTCGCCGATCAGATGCCGCCATGCATGTACGCCGGGGCGGAAATGGTCGACGGCCAGCTACAGGGCTGGAGCCGCTATGAAGGTGCCGAGCGCAACCGTTGCTCGCTGATGGCGATCAAGCAGGACGTCAAACTGCTTAACGACAATATCGTCAAATACACGGTGGAAGAGACGCTTAAGCGCATTATGGCGCGGCGTGAACTGCATGCCGACGCGGTCGATTATTTCCTCCCGCATTACAGCTCGGAGTTCTTCCGCGAGCGTCTGGCCGTGGGCCTGGCCAATGCGGGCTTGCCTATTGCGCAGGAACGCTGGTTTACCAATTTGACCCGCAAGGGCAATACCGGCGCGGCGTCGATCTTTATCATGCTCGAAGAACTGTTCAATTCAGGCCGCCTGCGCAGCGGCCAGCGCCTGCTCTGCTATGTGCCGGAAAGCGGGCGTTTCTCCAGCGCCTTTATGCAGCTGACAGTGGTGGGCCAGGATGGTGATAACGCATGAAGCTCGATGAAGTTCCCCAGGATCACAGTTCCACCTACGGTGGCCACAGCAAGCTGGTCTATGCGGTGGATGCCAGTGGCCATTATCAGGGCGCGCAGAGCGATGGCTGGGAGCCGGAAGCCTTCGCCACTCAGCTGGCCGTGGCCGAGCTGCAGGAGCAGGAAGCCGAGGCCGAAGCGGGCTGGCAGCGCGGCGAGCTGTCGCCACTGAAGTGCCTGATGTACCGCTATCGCCTGGATGAACCGGCGCTGTCGCAGATCACCGGGTTGTGGCAGTGGCGCATCCGTCGGCACTTTCGTCCGGCCATTTATCGGCGTTTGTCGGCCGCCATTCTGGCGCGTTACGCCGAGGCCTTTGGCCTGCCCGTTGAGCAATTGACCACCTACCAGAAGGGCATGGCATGAGCAGTTTTCAGCATCAACAGAGCGCCCACTGCGAAAGCGGGGTGATGGCTAGCCTGTTGACCCATGCCGGTCTGCCGATAAGCGAGCCGATGGCCTTTGGTTTGGCCTCCGGCCTAGCTTTCGCTTATCTGCCGATCGTCAAACTCAGCGGTATGCCGCTGATTGCCTACCGCATGCCGCCCAAGCACCTGATCAAAACCCTGAGCAAACGCCTTGGCGCACGCCTGCACACGCGTACCTTTGGCGATCCCGAGCAGGGTCGTCGTGAGCTGGATGCAGCGCTGGACAGCGGCCGCCTGGCCGGGCTGCAGAGTTCGGTGTTCTGGTTGCCGTATTTTCCGCCGGAGATGCGCTTTCACTTCAACGCACACAATCTGCTGGCCTATGGGCGCGAGGGCAATGAATACCTGATCAGCGATCCGGTGTTCGAAGAGCCGGTGCGCTGCGCCGTCGAAGACCTGCAAAAAGCCCGCTTTGCCAAGGGCGCATTGGCGGCCAAAGGGCTGATGTACTGGCTTGACGACGTGCCGCTGGAGCAGGACTGGAACAAGCTGATCCGCCAGAGCGTACTGTCGACTACGCGCATTCTCGACGGCATGCCGCTGCCATGGATCGGTATTCGCGGCATTCAGCATCTGGCCAAGCAGGTCGATAAGCTCGACCCGGCGCAGAGCAAATACAACCGCTTGTACCTGACCCATATCGTGCGTATGCAGGAAGAGATCGGCACCGGCGGCGCGGGTTTCCGCTTTATGTATGCGAGCTTTCTGCAGGAGGCTGGCGAGAAACTGGGCGACAGCAATCTGCAAGAGGCCTCGGCGCAACTCACCGCCATCGGCGACAACTGGCGCCAGTTCGCCTCGGCCTGCGTGCGCGCCAGCCGCAATAAGGGCGAGACGCCCAACTTCGCGCCCATCGCCGCAAGCCTGCGCGGGATTGCCCTGCAGGAGCGTGGGTTGATGAAGGAGCTGGCGGCCTGGAGCAAGCGCAAATAGCCATACCCGCAAACTTCGCGGGCATGGCCCGCTCCTACGAGACGCTGTGATTCGTAGATGGGTGCCAACCCATCGGTTGTCATTGGGTGGTGATGGGTTGGTACCTGTGCGGTCCGACCCATCTACAGATTGATCCGCAACACCTCGGTGCCTGCACTGAGTTCGGCAAAACTGTTGGCGTACGCGCCCGCAGCTTGCCCTTCCAGCAGCACAGCCTGCACACAGAAATCCCCGCGCTCATCGCAGACCAGCAACAATGCCTGCTCAATCAAACCATCCTGCAAATCCAGATTGGCTAGGGCCTGTAACTGCGCCCAGACTTGCTCGCCCGCGCCGATAAACAGATTTGGCCCGTCGATGCCGAGCTGCTGGGCGATATAAAAGCCGGCGGCGTTGCTCACGCTATTCACAAACTCGAAGGGTTTGGGCTGCTTGTGCTGCACGCACACCGCTTCCAGCAGAGCGCCCATGGTGGCCCGCGCCGGATGGGCGGAGGCCAGATACAGGCCGCAGTTGCTGCGTACCTGGCGCTTCAGTGGAGCGGCGGCTAGCAGGCATTGCAGGATCAACCGGTCGATACGCCGGGGTGGGCTGTCCAGCCACTGACCCAGAGCGGCCTTCAGCTGCTTGTCGCAGGTAGTGGCCAGGCCGCGGATTTCGCTGGCGGCGATTACCGGCATAGGGTTTCTCCCGTGCTGCAGCCTTGCAGAACCAGGCTGGCGTTATTGCCGCCAAAGCCGAAGAAGTTGGTCAGTAGCAGGCTGTCTGCCGCCAGCATCTGCGGCTCTGCGCTTAATGGCAGCATGGCTTGGCTGGCGTAGCTCACGCCGGGCAGCGGACCGTTTTGCAGGGCCTGGAGCAGCAGCAGGCTTTCGCTTAGGCCGCAGGCGCCCAGGGTATGGCCGAGCCAGGGTTTGAGCAGGCTCAAGGCCGGCATCTGTTCGCCATACAACAGGCGCATGCCATTGCTTTCGGCTTCATCGTTGGCGCTGGTGGCGGTGCCGTGCAGTTTCACCAGGTCGATCTGCGCAGCCGCACAGCCGGCGCTGCGCAGGGCTTGTTGCATCACCCAATGGATATGGCTGCCATCTTCGCGGGTGGTGGTCAGGCTGCTGGTGTCGCAGGCGCTAAAGCCGCCGAGCAGGCGCGCCAGTGGTGCGTCACCCGGCTCGCGGCTGAGCAGCACGGCGGCATAGGCTTCGCCCAGCAGTAGGCCGTCGCGCTCGGGGTGAAACGGGCGGTACTGGCCGCTGGGACTGGTCAGCATCAACGCGCCGAAACCCTGCATGGCGATGGCGCTGGGTGTTTCGAAACTCAGCACCAGGGCGCGGGTGTACTGACCGGCGTTGATCAGCCGGGCACCATACAGCAGGCCGTTGGCAGCGCTGGTGCAGGCGGTGTTCAGGGTAAAGGCAGCGGCAAAACCCCAGCGCTGGCGCAGCTGGTTGGCGAGCAAATCCAGCGGCGTCGAATCTTCCGGGAGAAAGCCTTGTTGCTGGCTGGTCAGGGCTTCCAGTTCGCTGATATCCAGGCTGGTACTGGCGATGATCAGCAGGCAGTCGTCGAGTGCCTGGGGATTTGCGCCGAGGGTTTCGCCCAGCAGGCGATCCAGGCGCTTACTCAGGTTTTCGCCGGTTTTAGCGGCGTACAGATAATTGCGCGGCTCATGCACTTCATGCAGCACAAAGGCCTCGCCCTGTGGCAGCTGGCCCGTATGCAAAGCTTGAGCGGCGCTGTGCAGGTTATCGCCCAGAGCGCAGTGCAGGGCGGCGCGTTGCAGGTAGATCGGGGTCACTGCTGTTGCCGGATATAGGCGGCAATGCTGGCGATGCTGCCGAGGATGCGTCGGCCGTCTTTAGCGCCCTCAATGCGTACGCCGTAGTGCTGCTGCAGGGCCAGGGAGACTTGCAGGGCGTCGAGGCTGTCCATCGCGATGCGGCTTTTTGCGCCGAACAGCGGTTCGTCGTCGGCGATGCTCTGCCAGTCGATATCGTCTTCCTTGTCGCACTCGCGGATCAGCAGTTGCTTGAGTTGTTGTTCTAGTAGTGAGTGGTCCATTGCGTGCGCTGTACTCGTCGGGTGAACAGAAGCAGCCCGGCTATGCCGCACAGCGCTGCAAATAGCAGCAGGCGCGCGCAGTAGGGGGCGATGTCGGCCAGTGAGCCGTGGCCCACCAGCAGGGTGAGAAAGGCGTCCAGCGCCCAGCTCATCGGGGAAATTTCCGCCAGCTGGGCCATGGCTGCCGGCATTACGCTCTTCGGCACCATAATCCCGCCAATCGCGGCGAGCAGGATATTGATGCCGCCACCGAGCAGCAGCGCCTGTTCGCTGCTGCGCGCCAATGCGGCCAGCAGCAAGCCCAGGCTGCAGGTGGCCAGAGCGATGCTGAGTGCCAATAGCGGATAGGCCATGGCGCTGCCGGGCAGGCTTAGCGCCGACAGGCCAAGCAGCGGCAGGCCGTAGACGCCAATGCTCAACAGCAGAACGAATTGCAGGAGATTGATCGCCAAGTACGGCAGCAGTTTGCTTAGCACCAGGGTGCCGAGGTTCAAGCCCAGGCAGCGTAGGCGCAGCAGGGTGCCGCTCTGCTGTTCGCGCTGAAAGCCTCCGGCCATGGGCAGGACGACGAAGAACATGCCGAAAATCAACCAGGCCGGCACGCTCAGCTGGGTGGCGTTGGCGCGGCCGCTAAGATCGCCGCTGGCCAGTTGTTCCTGCTCATCAATCTGGCTCTGGGTGCGCTGCTGTACCAGCTCCAATCGCTCGGCGCGGCTTAGTTCGGCATCAACTACGCCGCTGTCTTCCAGATAAGCCAGCAGCCGGGTTTGCGCCAGGGCAATGCTCACCGCGCTATGCAGGCGCTGGCGCGAGAGTTTGTCGAATTGCGCCGGGAAACTCAGGCTGGGGCCCTGGTGCGGGCTATCCAGCAGCTTATCGGCGAAGTCGGCGGGCAGGCGCACATGGGCCAGGCTTTCGCTGCTTTCGTCGAATAGCTGGCTGTCGGGTAATTGCGCCTGCAAGGCGTCGCGGAAGAACTGGCTGGCGTCGTCGCGCGGTGCTTCGATAATCAGGCGCAGCGCCGGCGGTTTATCCTGCATATAGCTGGACATGGCCCCGGCCATTAGCAGCAGAAACAGGGTCGGCATAATAAACAGCACGGCCAGCGCATGGGGGTCGCGCAGCAGCAACAGCGCTTCCTTGCGCACCAGCGCCCAGAGCCTCATAGCCGGCCTCCGTTAAGGCGCAGATAGAGCTGCTCAAGTGAGGGGCGGCCAAAGCGCAGCAGATTGGGCAGGCCATCTTGGGCGGCAACAAATTCGGTGATTGCCAGCAGCTGCTGGCCATTCAGGGCTGCGATACGCAGGCCCTTGGGTAGGGTTTCAGCGCTCAGGTGCAGACGCGCGAGCAGTTCGCTCAGGCCTGCGGGCGCGTTGTCCGGCCATTCCAGCAGCAGGCCGTGGTCGTCGCCGAGCAGTTGGCGTTTGTCCAGATCCAGGCGCACCTGGCCTTCGTGCAGCAGCAGGATGCGTTGCGCCACTCGCTCGACTTCTTCCAGGTAGTGGCTGGTGTAGATCACCGCCTTGCCGTCGGCCGTCAGTTGCTCGACGGCGGTCAGCAGGTGCTGGCGACTCGCGGCGTCTACGCCCACGGTGGCTTCATCGAACAGATAGAGTTCGGCCGGTTGCAGCAGGCCGATGGCGAAATTCAGCCGCCGCTGTTCGCCGCCGGACAGCTGCTCGCTGCGTCGCGTCAGCTTGTCTTCCAGGGCGCAGATATCGATGCACTGCTGCAGGCGTTGCCGGCGTTCGGTGCCGCGCAGGCGATAGAGGTCGGCAAACAGTTCGAGGTTCTCGCCCACCTTGAGCCCGGCGTAGAAGGCCAGCTGCTGCGGCACCAGGCCGAGCCTGGGTTGACCTTCCCAGCGCAGCTCGCCCTGTTGCAGCGCCAGCACGCCGCTAAGCAGCGACAGCAGGGTTGTCTTGCCGGCACCATTGCTGCCGAGCAGGCCCAGGCATTCGCCGGCCTGCAGCTGCAGGTCGATACCCTGCAGCGCGGCGCGGCTGGCACCCGGATAGCTGTGGCCGACGTGGCGCAGTTCAAGCATGGATCAACACCAGCAGCAGTTTGCCGTCGAGCAGCAGGCGTTGCTCGCTGTGGATACTGAAGGCATACAGCGCGCCTGCCGGGCTCAGCGCCTCCTGGTTGGCGCTGACCTGCAATGCGCCGCTGCGCTGCGTCGGTTCATGGTGCAGCTGCAACTGCGAGAGCTTGCCGACCAGGGCCATTTCAATGGCACTGGCATCGCCGTATAAGGCACCATGCGCGGCGCACAACTGGGCCGCTGCTTCGAACAGCAGGCAGGGCGAGGCGTTGGCACCAAAGGTCTCGAGAAAGCGCCAGGCACTCAGGCCCTGAATGCTCAGTCTGTCATGCGCCAACAGGCCATCCAGCCAGAGGGCTGGGCCTTGGTGGGGCAGCAGGCTGTGCAGTTGAGTGCGATCCATTGCGGGCGGCCGAAGCAAAGAGGCCGGCAGTGTAACAGAGGGGCTGCAGGTCGCGCAGCGCCTGGCTTTGAGGGGCTAGCAGGCCGTTGAAAAACGTAGGCGAGGCAGGCAAGACAAGGCAAAAACGGCCGAGGAAGCGGAGTTTACTGGTTGTAAATGAGCATTACTCGTTTCACTCGCCCTTCGGGTCGCGCTGGAGCGCGTTAGCCGCAAGCGGCTTGCCGAGGCCGTTTTTAACGCAGGATTGCCCACGCAGGTAGTTTTTCAACAGCCTGCTAACGGGCGGAGTTGGAGAAGATTTTATGGCATGGTTGCAGGGGTTGGCTTTTGTGCTGGGGACGCTGATGCTGCTGGCGCTGTCCTGGCGGGCCGTGCGCCGTCCACAGTCCCATGGCTTCTACCGCTTCTTCGCCTGGGAGGCGATTCTGGCCTTGCTGGTGCTTAACGCGCCGGTCTGGTTTGTCGACCGTTTTGCCCTGCATCAGCGCCTGTCCTGGCTGCTGTTGTTCGCATCCTTGCTGCTGCTGTTTGCCGGTCTCTATCAGCTACGGCGCATGGGCCGCCCCGATGGGCAGCGTACGGACGCCGAGCTGTTCGCCTTCGAGCGCACCTCGCAACTGGTGACCAGCGGCATCTTCCGCCTGATCCGCCACCCGCTGTACGCCTCGCTGCTGTTACTGGCCTGGGGCGTGGCCTGCAAGCAGCCCAATGGCTTGAGTCTGGCTCTGGGGCTGCTGGCTAGCCTGGCGCTCTGGCTGACCGCCAAGCGTGATGAGGCCGAGTGTTTGCAGCAGTTTGGCGAGGCATACCGTGACTATATGCAGCGCAGTAGGATGTTTATTCCCTGGCTCTTTTGATCGGTCATTCCCAATTCAGCCGCGCCAGTTTCCACTCATCGCCTTCCAGCCACCACTCCATCTTCACGCTGTAGTGACGGGCGCTGTCCGGGATCAGGCCTTCGGCACCGGCCAGGCCGACCTGGGCCTCGGTGTGGCCTTTTTCGCGGTAGGTCGCATCGAGGTAGCTGTTCTTGCTCAGGGCCAGCACCTTGATGTTCTTGTGGCGCATAAACAGCAGCAACATGGTGCGCTGCGCCCACTCGCGGTCGAACTCCCCTTGGGCCGAGAACTGCGAGTGCAGCTGGTCGAGTACCGCGCTGTTTTTCTTCGCTTCCAGATTGTCCTGCAGCTGTTGCACGGCTGCTTCCAATGCTGCCTGCGGGTCATCCTTGCCGCCGCAACCGGCGAGCAGGGTGCAAAACATTACGAAAGCTAAGGCAAATATCCTTGTTGGCATGCTGAACTCCTTTTTCATGGTTATGATGCCGGGCAGAGCGTTAAACGGTTGCGGCAGGAAGCAGTCGACGCTACGCATCAATTCAGGAGCATGCCATGCAGACCTTGTATCCGGAAATTAAACCCTATGCCCGTCATGAGCTGGCGGTGCAGGAACCGCACGTGCTCTATGTCGACGAAAGCGGTTCGCCGGATGGTCTGCCCGTGGTGTTTATCCATGGCGGGCCAGGTGCAGGTTGTGATGCCGCCAGCCGGCGTTATTTCGATCCCAACCTCTATCGCATCGTCACCTTCGATCAGCGTGGCTGCGGCCGCTCCACGCCCCACGCCAGCCTGGAAAACAACACCACCCAGGCGCTGATCGCCGATATGGAGCAGATCCGCGAGCACCTCGGCATCGACAAGTGGGTGCTGTTTGGCGGCTCCTGGGGTTCGACCCTGGCCCTGGCTTATGCCCAGGCCCATCCGCAGCGCGTGCATGGGCTGATTCTGCGCGGCATCTTTCTCTGCCGCCCGCAGGAGTTCGACTGGTTCTATCAGGAAGGGGCCAGCCGTCTGTTCCCCGACTACTGGGAAGACTACCTGGCACCGATCCCGGCCGATGAACGCGGCAATCTGATGCAGGCTTTCTACAAGCGTCTGACCGGTTCCGACCAGATCGCCCAGATGCATGCGGCCAAAGCCTGGTCGACCTGGGAAGGGCGCACCGCCACCCTGCGTCCCAACCCGCAGGTGGTCGACCGTTTCAGCGATGCGCATCGGGCGCTGTCGATTGCTCGGATCGAATGCCATTACTTCGTCAACAATGCCTTCCTCGAAACCGATCAGCTGCTGCGCGATATGCCGAAGATCGCCCACCTGCCCGGGGTGATCGTGCACGGTCGCTATGACGTGATCTGTCCGCTGGACAACGCCTGGGCGCTGCACCAGGCCTGGCCGAACAGTGAGCTGCAGATTATTCGCGATGCCGGTCATTCGGCGGCTGAAAACGGTATCACCGATGCCCTGGTACGGGCCGCGGACGAACTGGCCCATCGCCTGCTCAACCTGGCTCCAGACGAAGCATGAAGGCACTGATTCAACGCGTACGCGGTGCACGGGTGGAAGTGGCGGGAGAGGTGGTCGGCTCCATTGATCAGGGCCTGCTGGCGCTGGTTGGCGTCGAGCCGCAGGACACCCCGGCCAGCGTCGAGAAAATCCTGCACAAGCTGCTCAACTACCGGGTTTTCAGCGATGCGGCGGGCAAGATGAACCTGTCGCTGAGCGACGTCGGCGGCGGCCTGCTGCTGGTTTCGCAATTTACCCTGGCCGCCGACACCAAGAGCGGCCTACGGCCAAGCTTCTCCAGTGCTGCACCGCCGGCGCTGGGGGCTGAGCTGTTCGATCTGTTGGTAACCCAAGCCCGCGCCAAACACCCGCAGATCGCCACCGGCCAGTTCGGTGCCGATATGCAGGTGCATCTGGTTAATGATGGGCCGGTGACCTTTCTTCTAGAGACCTAGCGCGCCAGGGCTTCTGCGACGAAGTCCAGGCGGTCCTGGCCGAAGTGCATCTCGCTGCCGACAAAGAAGGTCGGCGCGCCAAATACCCCGCGTTTGACCGCTTCCTCGGTGGTGCTCTTTAGCCGCTCCTTGACCGTTTCGTCACTGATCAGGCGCTCGAACTCGACCGGGTCGAAGCCAGCGGCGCTAAGCACTTCGGCGACCACTTCGGGCTTGCCGAGGTTTTTCTGCTGCACCCACAGCGCTTCGAAGATGGTTTTTACGTAGTGCTCGAAGCGTTCGCTGCCCTGGTAACCGGCCGCGCCGCGCATCAGCGTCAGGGTGTTGATCGGGAAGCTCGGACTAAAGGCCATCGGCACACCGTAGCGGCTGGCAAACCGTGCCAGATCCTTAAGCATCCAGGCCCCCTTGCTTGGGATCATGACCGGCGACTGGTTGCCGGTGGCCTTGAATACGCCACCGAGCAGCATTGGCCGCCAGGCGATCTGCGCGCCGGCCGCGGCGGCGATGCGAGGTAGTTGGGTCCAAGCCAGATAGCTGGCCGGGCTGCCGAAATCGAAAAAGAACTCTACGGTTTTGCTCATTGCATGCTCCTCTGGGAGGTCTTGTTATTGGGTTGGCGTGCAGTCAGTAGGATGGGTGTCAACCCATCAATTGCCGATGGGTTGGCACCCATCCTACGGTGCAAGCTGGGGCATTTCGGCTCAGAAGGTTTCCGTCCATGGCCGCAGATCCAGCTCATGCACCCAGCAATCGCGCGGCTGGCAATGAATCTGCCAGTAAGTTTCGGCGATATGCTCGGGGTTGAGGATGCCGTCTTGTTCCTTGAGCTGGTACAGCTCGGGGAAGGTCTCGCGGATAAAGGCGGTGTCGATGGCCCCGTCGATAATCGGGTGGGCGACATGGATGCCCTTGGGGCCAAGTTCGCGGGCCATACTCTGGGCCAGGGCGCGCAGGGCGAATTTGGCGCTGGCGAAGGCAGAGAAATTCGCCCGGCCGCGCAAAGAGGCGGTGGCACCGGTAAAGATAATGGTGCCCTGGCCGCGCGGCAGCATGACCTTGGCGGCTTCACGGCCGGTGAGAAAACCGGCCAGCGCGGCCATTTCCCAGACCTTGCGGTAGACCCGCTCGGTGGTCTCGGTGATGGAGAACTGCACGTTCGCGCCGATGTTGAAGATCACCGCGTGCAGTGGGCCGACCTCGCGCTCGATGGTGGCAAACAGCTCGATAACTTGTTCTTCCACTCGCGCATCGCAGCCAAAGGCCCGGGCGCTGCCACCAGCCGCTTCGATATCCGCTACCAGCGGGCCGAGTTTATCGGCATTACGCCGCGCCACGCAGGCGACATAACCCTCGCGGGCGAAGCGTTTGGCGATGGCACCGCCGGTGGCGTCACCGGCTCCCACCACCAGGATTGCTTTGCGTTCGGTCATTGCAGTTCTCCGTCAGTTCTATTTTGGAACCTAGGCTGATAGTCGGTTCCATTTTGGAACCTGTCAAGCTATGGTGAGCCATCGCTGTTGGAGATTGGCTATGCGTTGGGAAGAACTTGAGCAACAACCCTGCTCCCTGGCCCGTACCCTATCTGTGGTGGGTGACCGCTGGACGCTGTTGGTGCTGCGCGAGAGTTTTCTCGGTATTCGTCGTTTCGACGAGTTCGAGAAACGTCTGGGGGTTACCCGCCACGTGCTGGCCGAGCGGCTGAAGAAACTGGTGGAGGCCGGGGTGCTGGATAAGGTGGCCTATCAGCAGCGCCCCGTGCGCGAGGAATACCGTCTGACGGCCAAGGGCCGCGATCTATATCCGGCCATCATGGCCCTGGTGAACTGGGGCGACCGCCATATGAGCGGTGCCGAGGGCGCGCCGATTCGGCATATCCACCGCAGTTGCGGCCAGCCGATGCATGGCGTGCTGGTGTGCTCGGACTGTGGTGAGCCGCTGCAGCCGCGTGATGTTGAGCTGGAGGAAGCGCCTGCGCTTAAGGGCCAGTTGTTGCCTGAGCATTGGCAGGCACAGCAGGCTGGAGAAAAACCGTAGCCCGGATGTAATCCGGGAATTCTCGGTCCAGGATTGCATCCGGGCTACAAGTTGAACTGTAGGAGCACGCCATGCGTGCGAGCGATGTTCTGGATAGTGCTTTTCGCGGGCATGGGCTAGGTGCCCCCGCCCATCCTATGGACTGAGGTATTCGCTTAGAACAGTCGCGCCAGCAAGGCGGTTACCGCGGTTTCCACCCGCAATATCCGCGCGCCTAGCTGCACCGGCTGCAGGCCGGCTTCCTGCAGTTTTTCCACTTCGTAGGGAATCCAGCCACCTTCCGGGCCGATGGCGAGCGTCACTGGCTGTTCGACTGCCCGTGGGCAGGCCGGGTAGTCGCCGGGGTGGCCGACCAGGCCCATTGTGCCGGCTGCGATACCAGGCAGTTGGTCTTCGACAAAGGGCTTAAAGCGCTTCTCGATAATGACTTCCGGCAGCACGGTATCGCGGGCCTGTTCGAGGCCGAGGATCAGCTGTTCGCGAATGGCTTCTGGTTGCAAAAAGGGCGTCTGCCAGAAGCTTTTTTCCACCCGGTAGCTGTTCAGCAGAATCAGCCGAGGCACGCCCATGCTGCTGACGGTTTGCAGCACGCGCCGCAGCATCTTCGGCCTGGGCAGGGCGAGCAGCAGGGTCAGCGGCATTTTTTCCGGCGGTGGCTGGTCGAGCTGCACGGCAAGCTCGGCCTGCTCGGCGTCCAGACGCAGCAGCTGGCCGCTGCCCATCAGGCCATTCAGGCGGCCGACCCGCAGGCTGTCGCCGGCTTCGGCGCGGTGCACCTCATGCAGGTGCTTGAGGCGGCGGCCGCTCAGCAGCACGCGGTCGGCGGCGATAAAATCGCCGTCTTCCAGTAGCAACAGGTTCACGGTTGCGCGGCGGGCGGCTGGTCGTTAGAGGGACTATCGTTTTCGGCTTCTTCAGCCGCTGCTTCCTGCTCGGCGCGGCGCTTGACCAGGCTGCCGCACAGCAGGCCGACCTCGAAGAGCATCCACATGGGCACGGCCAGCAGGGTCTGCGAGAACACGTCAGGCGGGGTCAGCACCATGCCGACGACAAAGCAGCCGACAACCACATAGGGCCGGCTTTTGCGCAGGCTGGCTACATCGACAACGCCTACCCAGATCAGCAGAAAGGTGGCAATCGGGATCTCAAAGGCGACGCCGAAGGCGAAGAACAGGGTGAGGACGAAATCCAGGTACTGGCCGATATCGGTCATCATCGCCACGCCTTCCGGGGTCACGCTGGCGAAGAAGCCGAACATGATCGGGAACACCACGAAGTAGGCGAAGGCCATGCCGCCGTAGAACAGCAGGATGCTGGAGATCAGCAGGGGGATGGCGATGCGCTTTTCGTGCTTGTACAGCCCCGGCGCGATAAAGCCCCAGATCTGATGCAGGATGATCGGAATGGCCAGAAACAGGGCGACCATCAGGGTCAGTTTGAACGGGGTGAGAAACGGCGAAGCCACCCCGGTGGCGATCATGGTCGCGCCTTCGGGCAGATAGGCGCGTAGCGGTGCGGCGACCAGGGCGTAGATGTCCTGGGAGAAATAGAACAGCCCGGCAAACAGCGTGAATACTGCCGCGACAATACGCAGCAGGCGCGTGCGCAGTTCGGTCAGGTGTGAGACCAGGGGCATTTCCTGATCGCTGTCCGGTCGTTGGCTCATGGCTGCGGGCTTTTATCCTGGCGAGTGCTGGTGTCAGTGGTGGCGACCGGCTCTGCTGCGGGGGGCGCGACCGGGCTTGGCTCGGTCAGGTTACCGAGGGGCGCGTTGAGGGTTTGCTTCATCGCGTTCATTTCCCGCTCAAGGTCGAGGATCTGCTCGTTATGCAGCTGCCGACGGATTTCGTCTGCGCCGATTTCGCGCTCGACCTCGGCCTTGATTGCGCTGAAGCTGCGCTTGATCCGGCCGATCCACAGGCCGGCGGTGCGCACCGCGCCCGGCAGGCGATCGGGCCCCAATACGATCAGGGCGACCACGCCGACCAGCAGCAGCTCGGTAAAGCCGATATCGAACATGGCTTAGTCTTTTTTCGCCGGTTCTTCGACCTTGCGCGCCTGGGCGTCGATGGTCTGGCCCTTGGGCTCGTCCACCGCTGGCTTGTCGTCTTCGTTGCCCATGGATTTCTTGAAGCCCTTGATCGCATCACCCAGATCGGAGCCCAGGCCCTTGAGGCGCTTGGTGCCGAACAGCATGACCACGATCAACAGGATGATCACCAGTTGCCAGATGCTAATGCCACCGAATCCCATAATGCGTACTCCGTAGTAAGAGGTTGATCAGTTTTGCGGGCGTGCGGCTTTTTCCGCATGCCCGGACAGGCCGAAGCGTCGATCCAGTTCGTCCAGTACGGCCTGGGGGTGCTGGCCGAGGGCGGCGAGCATCACCAGGCTGTGGAACCACAGGTCGGCGGTTTCGTAAATCACATCGCTGCAATCGCCACTGACTGCAGCATCCTTGGCGGCGAGAATGGTTTCCACCGATTCTTCACCGACCTTTTCCAGAATCTTGTTCAGGCCCTTGTGGTACAGGCTGGCGACATAGGAACTGTCGGCGGCCGCGCCTTTGCGCGACTCCAGCACTTCGGCTAGGCGGCTCAGGGTGTCAGTCATGCCTGTGTCACTCATGACTGCCTCCTGCGGCATAGATGGCATGCGGGTCTTTGAGTACCGCATCGACGGTTTTCCACTCGGCGTTTTCATACACCCGGTAGAAGCAGCTTTCACGCCCGGTGTGGCAGGCGATACCGCCCAGTTGCTCGACCATCAGGATGACCACGTCGGCGTCGCAGTCTAGGCGCAGTTCGTGAAGCTTCTGTATATGGCCGGATTCTTCGCCCTTGCGCCACAGCTTACCGCGCGAGCGTGACCAGTAGATGGCGCGCTGCTCGGCGGCGGTCAGGGCCAGGGCTTCGCGGTTCATCCAGGCCATCATCAGCACGCGGCCGCTCTGGTGGTCCTGGGCGATGGCCGGTACCAGGCCGTCGGCGTTCCAGTTGATTTCGTCGAGCCAGTCAGTCATCGCTATTTCCGCCCACTCGGGCTGCTGGGTTATGGGGCTAGTGTGCCAGTGCGCAACCGGTGTGGCTATCGGCGCAGCACCAGGTAGACGCCGCCGGCGAGCATCGCCCAGCTCGGCCAAAGCAGCAGGCTGAGGGCCAGGCCCTGGCTCACCGCGCCGCCGATCAGCACGGCACCGAGCAGGCGTGCCGGCCATTGGTGGCTAAGGCCGGGTTCGGCCGGGCGCACGGCAGGTTGCTGGTTGAGCCGCTCCAGGGTGTCACGGGCGATCTGCGACAGGTGCGGAACCTGCTCGGCCTGCAGTTGCAGGTTGCGCAGCAGCTGCAGCGGGCTGATGCGCTCACGCATCCAGCGCTCGAGAAACGGCTGCGCGGTGCTCCACAGGTCGAGGTCCGGGTACAGCTGACGGCCCAGGCCTTCAATATTCAGTAGGGTCTTCTGCAGCAGTACCAGCTGCGGCTGCACTTCCATATTGAAGCGCCGGGCGGTCTGGAACAGGCGCAGCAGCAGCTGGCCGAAGGAAATGTCTTTCAGCGGCCTCTCGAAGATTGGCTCGCACACGGTGCGAATCGCCGCTTCGAAGTCATTCACCTTGGTTTCCGCCGGCACCCAGCCTGAGTCGATATGCAGCTGCGCCACGCGGCGGTAATCACGCTTGAAGAAGGCGATCAGGTTGCGCGCCAGGTAGTCCTGGTCCTCGTCGGTGAGGCTGCCGATGATGCCGCAGTCGATGGCGATGTACTGCGGGTTCCATGGCGTGCGGGTGCTGACGAAGATATTGCCGGGGTGCATGTCGGCATGGAAGAAGCTGTCGCGGAACACCTGGGTGAAGAAGATTTCCACGCCGCGCTCGGCCAAAAGCTTCATGTCGGTGCGCTGGTCGGCCAGGGTTTCCAGGTCGGTGACCTGGATGCCGTAGATGCGCTCCATCACCAGCACTTTCGGCCGGCACAGGTCCCAGTACACCTGCGGCACGTAGAGCAGCGGCGAGCCTTCGAAGTTGCGCCGCAGCTGGCTGGCGTTGGCCGCTTCGCGCAGCAGATCGAGCTCGTCGTAGATGGTCTTCTCGTAGTCGCTGACAATCTCCATCGGGCGCAGGCGGCGGGCGTCGGCCGAGGCCCTCTCGGCCAGCCTGGCGAGCAGGAACAGCCAGGCGATGTCCTGGCCGATCACCGGTTTGAGGCCCGGGCGAATGACCTTGACCACCACTTCTTCGCCGCTTTTCAGCTGCGCCCCGTGCACCTGGGCGACCGAGGCGGAAGCCAGCGGCTGGGCGTCGAAACGGGCAAATACTTCACCGACCTTGGCCCCCAGTTGCGCCTCGATCAGCGCCAGCGAGTGGGCCGGGTCGAAGGGCGGTACCTGGTCCTGCAGCTTGGCCAGTTCGTCGGCGATATCTGGCGGCAGCAGGTCGCGGCGGGTCGAAAGCAGCTGGCCGAACTTGATAAAGATCGGCCCCAGCTCTTCCAGGGCCAGGCGCAGGCGCGCGCCGCGCGACAGCTCAAGCGGCTTGCGCGGCAGCCAGCGCCAGGGCAATAGGGCACTGAGCGCGCGCAGCCAGAAGGGCACCGGCAGGGCCAGCAGCAGGTCGTCGAGTTGGTAGCGGATGATGACCCGCTGGATACGGAACAGGCGGCGAACGGCAAGCAGCGTCATGACTGGGGCTTATGCAGTTGGGCGAGGCGCTCGATGCGCGCGTCGAGACGGTCGAGGGCCAGCTTGAGGTTATCCAGCTCGGCGAAGCGCGCATCGGCTTCGCGCTGGCCCACCAGGCTGCGGGATTCTTCGCTGAGGTAGTCGGCCAGGTTCAGGCGCAAGCTGCCGAGGGCCTGACTGCTCCAGTTCACCCGGCTGCGCAGATGGCCGCCGAGCAGCTGGCTGCCGACCGGGCCGAGCCAGCGCGACAGCTCGTATTCCCAGTCCAGCTCGAGATCCTGAAGGATCCCGGCCAGCTCCAGCAGTACGGCGCTGTCGCCCTCCAGACTGACTTCCGGACTGTGCAGGATGCGCGTCTTGTCCTTGCTGGTGGCCAGGCGCAACAGGCTGGCGGCAGGTGCGCGCAGGCGGCAGTCCGCCGGGCCTTCCCACTGCGCGGCCAGTTGCAAACCGCTGGCGCTGGGCAGAATAAACAGCTGCAGGTTCGGCGCGGCACATTCGACGGCAATCACCCGGCCGCTCAATCGCGCCAGGCTCGGCAGCGCGGTGCTGTCCATGGCCAGTACCCGATTGAGGCCGAGTTCGACCCCGGCATAGACCCCGGTGAGCAGCATCAGGGCTTGATGCCGCGGTGCAGGGCGACGATGCCGCCGGTCATATTGTGGTAGGTCACGCGCTCGAAGCCGGCCTCGGCCATCATCGCCTTGAGGGTGTCCTGATCGGGGTGCATGCGGATCGACTCGGCCAGGTAGCGGTAGCTCTCGGCGTCGTTGCTGATCAGCTTGCCGGCCAGCGGCATGAATTTGAAGGAATAGGCGTCGTAGAACTTCGACAGCAGCTCGCTGGACGGCTTGGAGAACTCCAGCACCAGCAGGCGGCCGCCGGGCTTGAGCACGCGCAGCATGGAGCGCAGGGCGTCTTCCTTGTGCGTCACGTTGCGCAGGCCGAAGGCGATGGTGACCACGTCGAAGTGGTTATCCGGGAAGGGCAGCTTCTCGGCGTCGGCCTGGACAAAGCTGACGTTGCCGGCCACGCCCTTGTCGAGCAGACGATCACGGCCGACGCGCAGCATCGACTCGTTGATATCGGCCAACACCACTTCGCCGGTCGGGCCAACCAGGGCGGAGAACTTGCGGGTCAGGTCGCCTGTGCCGCCAGCGATATCCAGCACCCGATTGCCCGGACGCACGCCGGACAGTTCGATGGTGAAGCGCTTCCACAGGCGATGCAGACCGCCGGACAGCACATCGTTCATCAGGTCGTATTTGGCCGCTACCGAGTGAAAGACTTCGGCGACTTTTTCCGCCTTCTGGCTTTCCGGCACGTTCTGGAAGCCGAAGTGGGTGGTGGGTTCGCTGTCGTTGCTCTTGCGCGGGTCGTTCATCTTGCCCTTTCCCTTAACAGAGAGGCGGAATCAAAGTGGCGGCCATTCTAAACCTAAAAGGTCGCCATGGGCTTCACGCCACACGCTTGCAGTAAACCTTTCCGCAGGCTCAGCTGGCACCAGGCCGATGCGCGTGCAGCTTGCCACGCGCAGCCTTGCTATAGTCGCAGCGACTTAAGGTCGCAGTTAACTGGCGAGGAGAAAGGCCATGGCCAAAATCAATATCGAGCGCGCCCATTCTCTGGGTCGCGAAGTCGCCCGGGTGAAGGCCGAGGAACTGGCCGAGCGCCTGGCCCGAGAATACGACGTGCGCTATCGCTGGAATGGCGACAGCCTGGAGTTCAAGCGCAGCGGTGCCGATGGTCGCATCGACGTGGCCGAGGACAGCGTGCGCGTGCAGCTCAACCTGGGGCTGTTGCTGTCGGCCATGAGCGGCAGCATCAAGCGCGAGATCGAAGAGGTGCTGGACAAGAACCTGCAGGCTTGAGGCTTGCGGTTATGTCTCGGTGCTGAGTTGCACACAGCCTTGTAGGGTGGGTGAGTGGCGCTGAGCGGAACCTGCCGTCGGCAGCATAGTGCGCGCGCCACGTAACCCACCAGGCGCTAGTCGGTCTGCCACAGCTGGTGGGTTACGGCGCAACTGACTTGCGCGTGAGCAGATAATCCGTGGTTTGCGCCTAACCCACCCTACTTTCCGCGGCGTTAAAAATTGCTCCCGGCAATTTTTGATGGCTTGCCATCCCTGGCAGCCACCCTTCGGGCCGTTGCTGCGCAACGTTAAAAACTGCTCCAGGCAGTTTTTTCTCACGCTTAGTATGCGGTTTCTAATTTTCATCGATACCTTGCATCTAAGCCTGCATTCCGTGGGCGTTTCCTCGAAACACTTAGAGTGAGGTGCACCATGTCGAAAGTTGCCGTTAAAAAGAAAGTCGAAGTCGAAGAAGCCGTTACCGTGCTGAGCGACGTTAAAGTTTATGCCCGCAAGATCTGGCTGGCTGGCCTGGGTGCCTACGCCAAAGCCGGTCAAGAGGGTGCCGAGTATTTCAAGGAACTCGTCAAGAGCGGCGAAGGCGTTGAAAAGCAAGGCAAAAAGCTGGTCAACGAACAGGTTGAAGCAGCCAACAGCCAGATCGACAGCGTCAAGAGCACTGTCACCAGTAACGTCAGCAGCGTGAAAGGCAAAGTTGAAGTGCAGCTCGACAAGATCGAGAAGGCTTTCGACAACCGTGTAGCCAGCGCCCTGAACCGCATTGGTATCCCGTCCAAGCAGGATGTTGAAGCACTCTCTGCTAAGCTGGATGAGCTGAGCGCGTTGCTCGAGCACGTCGCGCGTACCAAATAAGGAGAGCAGGATGGCTGTCAAAAAGAAAATCGAAAAGCAAACCACTTCCTGGATCGGCGAAGTAGAAAAATACTCGCGTCAGATCTGGTTGGCTGGTTTGGGTGCCTACTCCAAGGTCAGCAAGGACGGCAACAAGCTGTTCGACACGCTGGTCAAGGACGGCGAAAAAGCCGAGAAGATGGCCAAGACCGAAGTCGACAAGCAAGTGGATGCTGTGAAATCCACTGTGGGTTCGAAAGTCGACACCGCCAAGTCGCGTGTCGATGAGGTCAAGGACAAGGCGCTGGGCAAGTGGGGCGAGCTGGAAGAAGCCTTCGACAAGCGGTTGAACAACGCCATTTCGCGCCTCGGTGTACCGAGCCGCAATGAAGTGAAAGCGCTCAACGCCAAAGTTGAAAGCCTGACCAAGCAGATCGAGCAACTGACCGGCGTATCGGTCAAGTCGGTCAAGCCGGCTGCCAAGAAGGTTGCGGCTAAGCCTGCAGCCAAACCAGCGGCTAAGCCAGCTGCCAAGCCTGTGGCAAAAGCAGCGGCTAAGCCTGCCGCCAAGCCTGCGGTCAAAGCAGCAGCTAAACCTGTCGCCAAGCCTGCGGTCAAGGCAGCAGCCAAACCGGCCGCCAAGCCAGCAGTCAAGGCCGCCGCCAAGCCTGTAGCTGCCAAGCCTGCTGCTGTGGCTCCGGCCGTTGCCGCGGCTCCTGCTCCGGCCGCCGCACCTGTAGCCGCTGCACCAGTAACACCTGCCAGCCAGTCGTAAGACCCGCGGCAGTAATCGCAAACGCCCGGCCTAGTGCCGGGCGTTTGCGTTTGTGGTGCAGTGGCCCGGCTTAGTCGAGTAGGTAACGCTGGGCCAGTTGCTCGGCGGCGAAGCGCGAGTCGCTCGCCAGGTGCGGTGCGGCCAGCATCATTACCTGATAGACCACCAGACGGCTTTCGCCTTCACGGCCGAGGATGCGCTGGTAGTCGAGGGAGAACAGCAGGGTCATGGTGATCTGCTCCACCAACTGGCCGAGGGCCTGGGTGTCGCTGAGCAGTTGACCAGCGGCCTGCAGGCGCGCGAGCAGTTCGGCCAGGGCGCGCTTCAGGCTGTTGAGCCAGTGACGCATGCCGCGCTCCAGTTTGGGCAGGCGGCTGGTCAGGTTGGACAGGTCCTGAAACAGGAAACGGTAGTGGGCCAGGCGCTCAACTATCAGGTGCAGAAACAGCCAGTAATCTTCCACATCCAGCTGCACGTCTTCCGGCGGTGAGAGCAGTGGTGCCAGCTCGGCCTGGAAGCGCTCGAACAGGCCGAGGATCAGCGGTTCCTTGCCGTGGAAGTGGTAGTAGAGGTTGCCCGGGCTGATACCCAGTTCGTTGGCGATCTCCAGGGTGGAGACGTTGGGTTCGCCCTTCTGATTGAACAGCACCAGGGCACATTCGAGGATACGGTCGCGGGTCTTCATCCAGTCTTCTTATTCTGGCCGTGTGGATTGCCCAGGTAGCGGGCCGCCAGTCGCGGCGGCCTGCATGCGAGGTTAGCGCACATGCACATAGGTGCCGGGCGCATCCTCCATGGGCGGGTAGTGTGGGTTGCCCAGGGCCATAAGGGTCTCGCGGGTTTCTCCGGAATGGGCCTGAACCCAGCTCAGCCATTCGGGCCACCAGCTGCCTTGCATATGTTTGGCGTCGTGGTACCAGGCGCGTGGGTCGCCGGTCAGTTTATTGTTCTCGAAGAAATTGGCCTTGGGGTTGCCCGGCGGGTTGAGGATGCTCTGGATATGTCCGCTGTTGGACAGGATAAAGCGCCGGTTGCCGCCGAGCAGCAGGGTCGAGCGGTACACCGCATCCCAGGGGGTGATGTGGTCGTTGATCCCGGCCACGCTGAAACTGTCCACCGTGACCTTCTGCAAGTCGACCGGGGTGCCACAGATTTCCAGGCCCTGGGCGCGGCTGAGCGGGTTGTGCTTGAAGAAGTCGATCAGGTCGCCATGCAGGGCAGCCGGCAGACGGGTGTTGTCGTTGTTCCAGTAGAGGATGTCGAAGGCCGGCGGCTGCTTGCCGAGCAGGTAGTTGTTGACCCAGTAGTTCCAGATCAGGTCGTTGGGGCGCATCCAGGCGAATACCTTGGCCATATCGCGACCGTTCAGCACGCCCTGCTGGTAGGAGCGGCGCTTGGCTGCCTCCAGGGTCTGCTCGTCGGCAAACAGCATGGCCGGGCTGTCGATCTGGCTGTCCAGCAGGCTGACCAGGTAGGAGGCGCTGGCGACCTTGCGCAACTGGCGCTTGGCCTGCAGATGGCCCTGCAGGGCGGCGATGGTCAGGCCACCGGCGCAGGCCCCGAGCAGATTGACCTCTTTGCTGCCGGTGATAGCCCGGCAGGCATCAATGGCTTCTTCGGCCGCCTGCACATAGCTCGACAGGCCCCACTCGCGGTGGCGCGGATCGGGGTTGCGCCAGCTGATGACAAAGGTCTGCAGGCTATTTTTCAGCGCGTACTGGACGAAGCTCTTGTCGCTGGCGAGGTCGAAGATATAGAACTTGTTGATCTGCGGCGGCACGATCAGCAGCGGTTTGGCGTACTGCTTTTCGCTCATCGGCTTGTACTGGATCAGCTCCAGCAGGTCGTTGCGAAACACCACGGCACCGCTGGTGGTGGCCAGGTTGCGGCCGACTTCGAAGGCGTGTTTGCTGACCTGGCTGGGCATGCCGTCGTTGTTCACCAGGTCGTCGAACAGGTGACCCAGCCCCCTGATCAGGCTGCTGCCGCCGGTGTCGAACAGTTCCTTGAGCGCCTTCGGGTTGAGCAGGCTGTTGGAGGGCGACAGAGCATCGCCGAGCAGGGCGGCGATAAAGCGCGCGCGGGAGCGATCGTCGGCGCTCATGCTGCTCTCGTCTATCCAGTTGTTGAGCTGTTTCTGGCAGGCCAGGTAGGACTGCAGACTGCGTCTGTAGAGCGGGTTGTTGTGCCAGGTTGGATCGGCAAACCGGGCATCCTGAGGGTTGACCTGATAAGGGGTGTCGCCGAGCAGGACCCGACCCAGTTGACCGCCCAGGGCCAGGACGTGGCGGGCGCTGTGTACGGGTTGCTTAAGACCCTGCAGGGCCAGACTACGCAAGGTGGACAGAACATCACGGCCACGCAGTCCGGCGACGGCGTTTTGTGCATTCATCGGGCGGTGGGGGGCAGGCAGGGCCTTTTTGGTCGGCTGGTCTCGCATTGGGCAACACTCCGTCGTCAAACCGTGAGACTTCAAGGTTTACAGGTAAGCAGCAAGGCTTATACCAATGGGCACGAAGGGGCATCCCAGACTGCGTCGCGCCAGGCCTCAGGAATACCGCGTGCCTGGAAACGGGTCAAGTGTTGCCTGTGCGCACCAGCGCTGTGCCGGATTTCGATCCAGTGTCTTATCCGGGGCGGCGGTCAATGGCTGCGGGCGGAGGCGGGGTGCGGATGCATGATGGCGCGCTGCCGTTCTTCCTCGAGAAACTTCATGATGATTGGCGCGACGGCCTCGGCGCGGGTCACCAGAAACAGGTGGCCGTCGTCGATCACATGCAGTTCCGAGTTGGGGATACGCCAGGCCAGCAGGCGCATATTCACCAGCGGGATCAGCGGATCGTCGTCGCCGGCCATCACCAGCGTCGGTTGGCGAATCTTGTGCAGCCAGTGGATGCTGGTCCAGCCGAGGCCTGCGAACAGCTGCCAGTAGTAGCCCATCTTGCCACCCGAACGAACTTTACTGGCATGCGCCAGGGCCAGCTTGGGGTCGCGGCGGAAGGCACCGCCGTAGATTTCCGGGGCGATCTGCACGCCGTAGGACGGCTGCACATAACGCCGCGGGCTGGCCATGCACCAGAGCACCTTGGGTTTGCCGGGAATCATCACCGCGCCGGCCGAGGTGGCGGCGAGGATCAGCTTCTTGCAGCGTTCCGGGTAATCGTGGGCGAACTGCTGGGCCAGGGCACCGCCCCAGGACACGCCAATCGCATTGACCTGACCGTAGTCGAGGTAGTCGAGCATGCGCGCGGCCAGCTTGGCCAGGCCCGGAAAGCGGTAGGGTGTGCTGGGCGTGGAGGAGCCGCCAACGCCGGGTACGTCGAAGGCGATCACCTCCAGGCCGGGGTCGAGGGCGCGGACGAAGGGCATGACCAGTTCCAGGTTGGCACCGATGCCGTTGAAGATCAGCAGGGGTGTCATCTGACCGTTGCCTGGGCGAACGGCGGTACGAATGGTCTGGCCGTCCAGTTCGATGGTACGGAATACAAAGGGTAACGACATACGCAAAAGCCCTATCAATAAAAACACTGGGTCAGACCGTCCAGGTCATTCCCAGAACCGCCAGGGCAAAGCCTGGTTCGCCACATCCGGGCCAATTGGCTCGGACTGACGAGCGGCACCTCCAGTGCCGCGGGCAGCGTTGCGCAATGCGCAGTCGATTAGCGTTCGTGCACGTAGGTGCCGGGGGCGGCTTCGCCTGCGGCATATTTTTTGTTACCCAGCTGGCTGGGGGCCTTTTTCTGCTCGCCGGAACGCTCGGCCAGCCAGGTCTGCCAATGCAGCCACCAGGAGTCGGCATGCTTGGTCGAACTGGCCTGCCAGGCCTTGGGGTTGAGCGGCATTTCGCTATTGGTCATATAACGCGCCTTGGGGTTGCCAGGCGGGTTGAGAATGCTCTGTATATGCCCGCTGTTGGACAACACGAATTCGACTTTGCCGCCGAACAGGTTGGCCGACTTGTAGCAGGACTCCCAGGGGGTGATGTGGTCAGTGGTGCCGGCGACGCAGAACAGGTCGCAGGTGACCTGCTTGAGGTCAATCGGCGTGCCGCAGACTTCTAGAGCCCCGGGGCGGATCAGCGGGTTGGAGGTAAACATGTCGATAAACTCGCCATGCAGGGCAGCCGGCAGGCGGGTGGTGTCGTTGTTCCAGTAGAGGATGTCGAATACCGGCGGCTCGTTGCCCAGCAGGTAGTTGTTGACCCAGTAGTTCCAGATCAGGTCGTTGGGGCGCATCCAGGCGAACACCTTGGCCATGTCGCTGCCTTCCAGCACGCCAGCCTGATAGGAGCGGCGCTTGGCGGCTTCCAGGCTTTTCTCGTCGGCGAACAGCGCCACATCGGTTTCCAGACGGTTGTCCAGCACGCTGACCAGCAGGGTCAGGGCATGCACCTTGTGCTCGCCGAGGGCAGCATAGTGGCCCAGCAGCGAGGTGGTGGTGAGGCCGCCGGAGCAAGCCCCGAGCATGTTGATGTCCTTGCTGCCGGTGACGGCGGTGACCACGTCGATGGCTTCTTTCAACGCTTCGATATAGCTCGACAGGCCCCACTCGCGGTGGGCCTTGGTCGGGTTGCGCCAGCTCACCACAAAGGTCTGGATGCCGTGGCGCAACAGGAAGCGCGCCACGCTCTTTTCCTGTGACAGGTCGAAGATATAGAACTTGTTGATCTGCGGCGGCACCACCAGCAGTGGACGCTGGTGGACCTGCTCGGTGATCGGCTTGTACTGGATCAGCTCCAGCACCTCGTTGCGGAAGATCACTGCGCCATCGGTGGTGGCCAGGTTCTTGCCGACCTCGAAGGCATTCATGTTGACCTGGCTGGGCATGCCGCCGTTATTGACGATGTCCTTGGCCAGGTGCGACAGGCCGTCGAGCAGGCTCTTGCCGCCGGTTTCGAAGAAGCGCTTGACCGCCGCCGGGTTGGCCACGCTGTTGGTCGGGGCCATGGCTTCGGTCATCAGGTTGATCACGAAGTGGCCGCGGCTGGCATCCTGTTCGGACAGGTTGCTGTGCTCGACCCAGTCATGCAGTTCCTTGCGCCAGGCCAGGTAGGTCTGCAGGTAGCGGCGGTACAGCGGGTTCTGGCTCCAGGCTGGATCGGCAAAGCGGCGGTCGCCGTCCTCGGGTTTGAGCTCGGATTGGCCGAACATCACGTTCTTCAGTTCCATGCCGAAATGGGCGGCATGCTTGGCGCTGTGGAAAGGCTGTTTGATGGCCTGGCGCAATACCAGGCGGGCTGAAGTCAGCAGGTCTCTACCGCTGATGCCGATCACCGGGTTAAGCCCGAGAGTGTTCTCGGAGGCCTGGCGCTTCAGGTCATCATTGTTCTTGTCAGTCATCTACAACGCTCCATTGTCCTGAGACGAAATACCGGCGTACTGCTTGCTGTGCGCGGCGACACAAAGCGAAGGGCCAGGTATTGCCCGGGTTACCGAGGGCGGATCAGTTCCGCAGTCTTCCCCGCACCCGATATGCCCGGGCGCAAGGAAACTTCCAGCTACTTGGTTACCCGAGTTTGTGAATTTGTGCAAGCTGGTCGCGATATGGACCAAATGCGTGGGGAGTATGCAGGGAAGGATTAGAAAATGCGCTCTAACCGGCCCGGTAAAAGGGTTGGGTAGGTTGCCATGGTGCAGCGGCTTGCCGCCCGGCAGGCGTTGCGACGGGGCAAAACAGACGCGTGCGCAGCCATTTCGAGGGGCATCGAATTGTCGGTTTAGAGCAGCAGCTTGACCACACTTTCGTCGGGGTCGCGGGATTTGCCGGCGGCGGCGAGGGCGGCCTGATACTCGCTCCACAGCTCGGCCTGACGCGTGGCCAGTTGTTCGAGGTAATCCCAGGTGAACAGGCCGCTGTCGTGGCCGTCATCGAAGCTCAGCTTGAGGGCGTAGTTGCCGGCGGGTTCGATCTTGCTCAGGCCGACATGCAGCTTGCCGGTCTGCAGGATGGGTTTGCCGTGGCCCCGGACCTCGGCCGAGGGCGAATGCACGCGGAGAAACTCGGCGGGCAGGGTGTAGCGCTCGTCAGCCCCGTAATGCAGCTCCAGGGTTTTCGAGGCTTTGTGCAGTTTGATCGTGGTAGGAATACGCATGCTCGCGTCCTGGAGTTGTTATGTAGCCCGGATGTAATCCGGGGGCTCCGTGGTGGATGCCCCGGATTGCATCCGGGCTACCTACCGAGCGCGTTACAGAATATAGCGCGACAGATCTTCATCCTGCGCCAGCTCACCGAGGTGGCTGTTGACGTAGGCCGCGTCGATCACGATCGGCGTGCCGTTCTGCTGGCCGGCCAGGTCGGAGGCCGTGAAGGAGACTTCCTCCAGCAGACGTTCGAGCAGGGTGTGCAGGCGGCGCGCACCGATATTCTCGGTCTTCTCGTTGACCTGATAGGCAATCTCGGCAATGCGCTTGATACCGTCGGCGACAAACTGGATGCCCAGACCTTCGGTGTTCAGCAGCGCGGCGTATTGCTCGGTCAGCGAGGCGTGCGGCTCGGTGAGGATGCGCTCGAAGTCCTGTGGGGTCAGAGCTTTCAGCTCCACGCGGATCGGCAGGCGACCCTGCAGCTCAGGCACCAGGTCACTCGGCTTGCTCAGGTGGAACGCGCCGGAGGCGATAAACAGGATGTGGTCGGTTTTCACCATGCCCAGCTTGGTGTTTACCGTGCAGCCTTCGATCAGTGGCAGCAGGTCGCGTTGCACACCTTCGCGGGACACATCGGCACCGCCGGTGTTGCCGCGCTTGGCGACCTTGTCGATCTCGTCGATAAACACGATGCCATTCTGTTCCACGGCTTCCAGGGCCTGGGCCTTGAGCTCTTCCTCGTTGACCAGGCGCGCGGCTTCTTCATCGCGTACCAGCTTGAGGGCTTCCTTGACCTTGAGTTTGCGGCTCTTTTTCTTGCCCTTGCCCATATTGGCAAACAGGCTTTGCAGCTGATTGGTCATCTCTTCCATGCCCGGCGGGGTCATGATTTCGATGCCGGCCGGACTGTCGGCCACTTCGATCTCGATGTCCTTGTCGTCCAGCTGACCTTCGCGCAAGCGCTTGCGGAACAGCTGGCGGGTGTTGGAATCGTTGCTTGGGGCAGGGTCTTCGTTGAAGCCTGCGCGTGGCGGCGGCAGCAGGGCATCAAGGATGCGCTCTTCGGCGGCATCTTCGGCACGGTGGCGCACCTTGATCATCTCCTGCTCGCGCAGCAGCTTGATCGCCGCGTCGGCGAGGTCGCGAATGATCGACTCGACATCGCGGCCGACATAGCCGACTTCGGTGAACTTGGTCGCTTCCACCTTGATAAACGGCGCATTGGCCAGCTTGGCCAGGCGACGGGCGATTTCGGTCTTGCCGACCCCGGTCGGACCGATCATCAGGATGTTCTTTGGCGTCACTTCGGCGCGCAGCTCAACCGGCAGCTGCATGCGCCGCCAGCGGTTGCGCAGGGCAATGGCCACGGCGCGCTTGGCGTCGTCCTGACCGATGATATGGCGGTTGAGTTCGTGAACGATCTCGCGGGGCGTCATGGACATGCGGGGTTTACTCCAGAAAAAGGCGCGCTTATTCGGCGCAGTCTTCTTCTTCGATAGTCAGGTTCTGGTTAGTGAAGACACAGATAGAGCCGGCAATGTTCAATGCGGTTTCGGTGATTTCACGGGCGCTCAAGTCGGTTTTCTGCAGCAGGGCCATGGCCGCGGCCTGGGCGAAGCCGCCGCCGGAGCCCATGGCGATCAGGCCCTGCTCGGGCTCAACCACGTCACCGTTACCGGTGATGATCAGGGAGGCGTCCTTGTTGGCCACTGCCAGCATGGCCTCCAGACGGCTTAGCGAGCGGTCGGTGCGCCAGTCTTTGGCCAGCTCGACGGCGGCGCGCACCAGATGGCCCTGGTGTTTCTCCAGCTGGCCTTCGAAGCGTTCGAACAGGGTAAAGGCGTCGGCGGTAGCGCCGGCGAAGCCAGCCAACACCTGGCCGTGGTACAGGCGGCGAACCTTCTTCGCGTTGCCTTTCATCACGGTATTGCCGAGGGACACCTGGCCGTCGCCGCCCATGACGACTTTGCCGTTGCGGCGCACTGAAACGATGGTGGTCAAGGGGAGAGTCTCCACGCAGCGGGGCGAAAGTGCCCAATGCCGAATGAAGTGGGGGCAGCGAGGGCCCGCTTCAAGCCCTGCAGAGCACGCTGTCCGACAAATAGTCGGCAAACGGCACTGCTGGGCCTGAAATCGCCAGGTTTATTGCGCCTGGCGCTGCTGTAACAACAGATTGCTAAAGCCGCTGGCGGCCAGGGACTTCTGCGCCTGGCCGAGTTGCTCGCGGGTGGCGAAGGGGCCGACCAGCACGCGGTGCCAGGTTTCCTCGCGCACCGTGCCGGACTCCACTTGCACGTTCTGCCCGAGCAGGATGATCTGCGCGCGCAGGCTGTCGGCGTCATCCCTGCGGCGGAACGAGCCGGCCTGGAGGAAGAACTGCGAGCTGACCGGGCCTTTGGCGACCACCGGCGGCGGTGGCGGCACCTGGCCATTGAGCGCGGCTTCGGCGCGGGCGGCGTCGATCTTCGCCGCTTCTTCCGGGGTGACCGGCTTCTGCGCCGGTGGAGCGGGCGGCTCGATGCCTTGCGGCGGCAGGATCACTTCCGATTCCGGCAGCAGGGTGTAGAAGTCGTACTTGGGCTTGGTCGGCTCGCTGGTGGCGGGCTTGGTGGCCGCGGCTTTGCTGGCCTGAGTGGCACGCGCCTGTTCGACCTTGCTGCGCTTGATCTCGTCGCGACCCGGCTCCAGGCTGAACAGAAACACCATAAAGCCGCCGATCACCAGGCCGCAAACCAGCCAGAACCAGCCCGGCACCGGTTTCTTCGCCGGGGCCTGGTAGCGGCTGGCACCGCGCTTGGGTGCGGCTTTCTTCTTGGCGGCCACTTACATGCGCTCCAGGGTGTCCAGGCCGAGCAGTTCCAGGCCCTGCTTGAGGGTGCGCGCGGTCAGGGCGGCCAGGCGCAGGCGGCTGTTGCGCAGCACTTCGTCCTCGGTGGAGAGAATCGGGCAGTTCTCGTAGAAGCTGGAGAACAGCCCGGCCAGGTCGTACAGGTAAGCGCAGAGCAGGTGCGGCTCGCCCTTGTCGGCAACGCTGGCGAGCACCTCATTGAATTGCGCGAGCTTGCCGGCCAGGTCGACCTCGTGGGCGGCCTGCAGGTCGAGGCTGCCTTCGAGCTGCTCGAAGCCCTTGCCCAGCTTGCGGAACACGCTGGCCACGCGGGTGTAGGCGTACAGCAAATACGGCGCGGTGTTGCCCTCGAAGCTCAGCATCAGCTCGAAGTTGAAGCGATAGTCGCTGGTGCGGTGCTTGGACAGGTCGGCGTATTTCACTGCACCGATGCCCACGGCGCGGGCGATCTGCCGCAGTTCGGTTTCGTCTAGTTCGGGGTTCTTGCCCTTGACCAACGTATAAGCGCGCTCTTCGGCCTCATCGAGCAGGTCGACCAGTTTCACGGTGCCGCCATCGCGGGTCTTGAACGGGCGGCCGTCGGCGCCGTTCATGGTGCCGAAGCCCATATGTTCCAGCTGCATTGTGGCGGGGACGAAGCCGGCCAGGCGCGCGGCGGTGAAAACCATCTGAAAATGCAGAGCTTGGCGCTGATCAACGAAGTACAGCGCACGATCAGCCTTCAGTACGTTGGCACGGTAGCGGGTGGCGGCCAGGTCGGTGGTGGCGTACAGGTAGCCGCCGCCGGCCTTCTGCACGATCAGCGGCAGCGGGTTGCCTTCGGCATTCTTGAATTCGTCCATGAATACGCACTGGGCACCGTCGCTTTCGCTGAGCAGGCCCTTGGCCTGGAGGTCGGCGACCACGTTGGCCAGGTCATCGTTATAGGCGCTCTCGCCCTTGACGTCGGCCATGGAGAGCTTCACGCCGAGGCGGTCATACAGCGCCTGGCAGTGGCTCAGGGAGATATCGTTGAAGCGGTGCCACAGGCGCAGGCATTCGGCGTAGCCGGCTTGCAGCTGCACCACCAGCTCGCGGGCGCGCTCGGCGAACTCAGGGGATTCGTCGAAGCGCTTCTTCGCCGCGCGGTAGAAGCCTTCCAGGTCAGCCAGCTCGCTTTCGGCGGCGGCCGGGTTTTCCTGCATAAAGGCCAGCAGCATGCCGAACTGGGTGCCCCAGTCGCCCACGTGGTTCTGCCGGATCACGTCGTCACCGAGGAATTCCAGCACCCGCGCCACACCGTCACCGATGATGGTCGAGCGCAGATGGCCGACGTGCATCTCTTTGGCCAGATTGGGGGCGGACAGATCGACCACCACGCGCTGCGCCGGGCCAGCCTTGCGCACGCCGAGCTTGGCGTCGGCCAGCAGGGCATCCAGGCGCGCGGCCAGGGCCTGGGTGTTCTGATAGAAATTGAGGAAGCCCGGGCCGGCGATCTCGACCTTGCTGATGGCGGCATCGCTAGGCAGCGCGGCGATCAGCTTCTCGGCCAGGTCACGCGGCTTCATGCCGGCCGGCTTAGCCAGCATCATGGCGATATTGCTGGCGAAGTCGCCGTGGCTCTTGTCCTTGGTGTTCTCCACCTGAATGGCCGGCGTCAGGCCCTCGGGCAGCACACCGTCGGCGGTGAGGCGGGACAGGGCTTGCTGGATCAGGTGGCGAATAGTGTCTTTCATGGTCTGCTCGGTCGGCCGTTGGCAACGGCGGCGCACAAAGGCGCTGGTTGAAAACTGCGCATTATCGACGCCCTTCGCCCGCCGCTTCAAGTTTTAAGCGGGCGGGCCTCGATATGTGGGGCCGACTGTCGAGGCCTGTGGCCTAGAACAGATCGATGGGGTCTACATCCAGCGACCAGCGCACCGCGCGGCCACTGGGCATCTGCTCCAGGGCCAGCACCCAGCTGTTGAGCAGGCGATGCAGCGGCGCGCGGGCGTTGGCTTGCACCAGCAGCTGGGCGCGGTAGCGTCCGGCGCGGCGCTCCATGGGGGCGGGCACGGGGCCGAGCAGTTCGATGCCGCTGAGTTTCAGCTCGGTCAACAACAGCTCGGCTTCCGTGCAGGCGTCGTCGAGAAAACCTTCGGCCTGCCCTGGTTTATGCGCTTCGGCGCGCAGTAGGGCGAGGTGGCAGAACGGCGGCAGGCCGGCGCCGCGACGTTCACTCAGGGCCTGTTCGGCGAAGGCGAAGTAGCCCTGCTCGGTCAGCTGCACCAATAACGGATGGTCGGCCAGGTGGCTCTGAATAATCACCTTGCCCGGCTCTTCCGCCCGTCCGGCCCGTCCGGCGACCTGCACAATCAGCTGGGCCATGCGCTCGCTGGCGCGAAAGTCCGCAGAGAACAGCCCGCCATCGGCATCGAGAATCGCCACCAGGGTGACGCGGGGGAAGTGATGGCCCTTGGCGAGCATCTGCGTGCCGACCAAGATGCACGGCTCGCCGCGCTGCACGGTATTGAACAGAGTGGTCATGGCTTCCTTGCGCGAGGTGCTGTCGCGGTCGACGCGCAATACCGGCACGTCGGGGAAGAGAATCTCCAGGCGTTCTTCGGCGCGTTCGGTGCCGGCACCGACCGGGCGCAGGTCGACGTTGTTACATTTCGGGCAGTTGCTCGGCTGGCGCTCGACGTGGCCGCAATGGTGGCAGCGCAGCTCGCGCGAGCGCTGGTGCACGGTCATTCGCGCGTCACAACGCGGGCACTCGGATAACCAGCCGCAGTCGTGACACAGCAGGGTCGGGGCAAAGCCGCGGCGGTTGAGGAACACCAGCACCTGCTGGCCAGCTTGCAGGGTTTGGGCGATGGCTTGCTGCATGGGCCCGGAGATGCCGGAATCCAGCGGTCGGCTTTTTACATCCAGGCGCAGAAAGCGCGGTTGCTTGGCCCCGCCGGCCCGCTCGCGCAGGTGCAGCAGGGCGTAGCGGCCGTTGTGGGCGTTGTGCAGGCTTTCCAGCGAGGGCGTGGCAGAACCGAGGACAATCGGAATGTTGTCCTGATGCGCGCGCACCACCGCGAGGTCACGGGCGTGGTAGCGCAGGCCTTCCTGCTGTTTATAGGAGGCGTCGTGCTCTTCGTCGATGATGATCAGCCCCGGCCGCTGCATGGGGGTGAACAGCGCCGAACGGGTGCCGATGATGATGTCTGCTTCGCCGTCTCGCGCCGCCAGCCAGGCGTCCAGACGCTCGCGGTCATTCACCGCCGAGTGCAGCAGGGCGATGCGCGCGTTGAAGCGTTGCTCGAAGCGCGCCAGAGTTTGCGGGCCGAGGTTGATCTCCGGGATCAGCACCAGGGCCTGCTTACCGGCCTCCAGGGTTTCGCGGATCAGCTGTAGGTAGACCTCGGTCTTGCCGCTGCCGGTCACCCCGGCCAGGAGAAAAGCGTTGAAGCTGCCGAGACCTGAGCGGATCGCTTCGCTGGCCGCGCGCTGTTCGGGATTTAGCGGCAGTTCCGGCTGGGCTAGCCAGTTGGCATGGCGCTCGCTGGGTGCATGACGGCGGACGTCAACCTGGACCAGACCCTTTTCCAGCAGCAGATCGAGGCTGTCCTTGTTCAGCAGCAGTTTGCTCAGCAGTGCATGGGCGACGCCGTGGGGATGTTGGGCGAGGGTGCGCAGGGCGTCGCGCTGGCGCGGTGCGCGGCTCAGGCGTGGATCATCCAGCTGCGCGCCTTCAGTGACTGACCAGAAGCGCTGCTGGCGCACTTCCGCCGGCTCGCCCTGGCGCAACAGCACCGGCAGCGCCCAGCTCAGGGTGTCGCCGAGGCTGTGCTGGTAATACTGCGCGGTCCACAGACACAGCTTGAACAGCGCGGGCGGCAGCGGCGATTGGGCGTCGAGCAGTTGCAGGGCGGGCTTGAGTTTGTCCGCCGGGACTTCGCTGTGCTCGGTTACCTCGATCAGGATGCCAATCATCTCGCGCCGGCCAAACGGCACACGCAGCCGTGCGCCAGGCTGCAGAGCGCTGCGCGGCACACCGGGCGGGGCACGGTAGTCGAACAGGCGGCGCAGCGGCGAGGGCAAAGCGAGGCGCAGAATGACGTCGGGCACGCAAAGGCTCCAGCTGGAAGGGCGCGATCTTAACACGCAGCCAGTCGACGGCCGGCCTTGCGTCGCTGCGGTGCTCTGGTATTATCGCCGGCCTAATTCCGTGCGGTACCTGACAATAGTGTCTGGTGGCGGCACGACAGCCCTGAGGAATCACCATGAAAGCCGATATCCACCCGAACTATGTAGCCATCACCGCCACCTGCAGCTGTGGCAACGTGATCGAAACTCGCTCCACCCTGGGCAAAGCTCTGAGCCTGGACGTGTGCAACGAGTGCCACCCGTTCTACACCGGCAAGCAGAAAATGCTGGATACCGGCGGCCGTGTTGATCGCTTCAAGCAGCGTTTCGGCATGTTCGGCGCCAAGCAGTAAGCTTGCGCGCAGCGTCGGAGACCCTCATGGGTTACCCCGCGCTACTGAAAAAGGCGTCCCTAGTGGGCGCCTTTTTCGTTTTCGGCGTTTATTCAGGTGTCGCGCTGGCGTTCTGCCCGGCCCCCGGCAAATTGCCCAGTGCCAAGGTGCAGCGGGTGGTGGATGGCGACACCTTGCGTCTGGTCGATGGACGCAATGTGCGCTTGATCGGCTTGAATAGCCCGGAAATGGGCCGCCAAGGCCGCTCTGCCGAGCCTTTCGCCGAGGCCGCCCGCAAGCGCTTGCAGGTCCTGGTAGCGGCCAGCGATGGACGCATCTCGTTGCAGTACGGCCAGCAGGCCAAGGATCACTACGGGCGCACCCTGGCGCATGCCTATGACAGCCGTGGGCGTAACCTGGAAGCGCAGTTGCTGGCCGAGGGCCTAGGCTATCTGGTGGCTGTCGCGCCTAATCTGGCGCTGGTGCAGTGTCAGCAAGCCGCCGAGCGCAGTGCGCGGCAGGCGCGTGCCGGGCTCTGGCAGCGTTCGCCGGTGCAAACACCCAAACAGTTGAACAGTGGCGGCTTTGCCCTGGTGCAGGGCCTGGTCGAGCGTGTTGAGCGCAATGGCGGCGGGCTGTGGCTGGAAATGGGCGATTCGCTGGTGCTGCATATCGCTCCGCGTGCGTTGGGCAGTTTTGACCTGCGTGCTGTCCAAGGGCTTGAAGGTCGCAAGGTCGAGGCCCGCGGTTGGGTGATCGATCGTTCCAAGCGGGGCGGTTTGCGCACGGGACAGGCGCGCTGGATGCTGCCGTTGACCGATAAGGCCATGTTGGAGGTGTTGCCATGACCCTGCGCGTACTGACGTTGTTCGTCCTGCTGATGCAGCTGGCCGGCTGTGCGGTCAATCCGGCCACTGGCCGCAGCAATTTCGTGATGATGAGCGAGCAGCAGGAGCTCGACCTCGGCCGCCGCTACAACCAGCAGATACTCAAGCAGAGCCCACGTTACGCCGACGAGAAGCTGCAGGCCTATGTGCAGCAGGTCGGTGAGCGGGTGGCGAAGAGTAGCCACCGCAACCAGCTGGCCTATCAGTTCACCGTGGTCGACAGCCCGGATATCAACGCCTTTGCCTTGCCGGGTGGTTATATCTATATCCACCGTGGACTGCTGGCCTACCTCAGTTCGGAAGCTGAGCTGGCTGCCGTACTCGCTCACGAAGTGGGCCACGTTACCGCGCGGCACAGCGTGCAGCAGCAAAGCCAGTCCACCGCTTGGGGCTTGCTGGGCCAGGCCGTGGCGATTGGCACCGGCGTGGGTGCAGCCGCCGATGTCACCGGTGTGCTGGGCAGCGCTTTTGTCCGTGGCTATGGCCGCGACATGGAGCTGGAGGCCGACGGCTTGGGCGCGCAGTATCTGGCCCGCAGCGGCTATGACCCGCAGGCGATGATCGAAGTGGTCAAGGTGCTGAAGAATCAGGAAGTTTTCAGCCGCGATCAGGCCGCCAAGCGTGGTCAGGCGCAACCTACCGGCGGTTACCACGGGCTATTCGATACCCATCCGGATAACGACCGGCGTTTGCAGCAGGTGCTGGGCCCGGCGCGGGCCTTGGCCACCGGCCAGCAGGAGGTTAATCGCGAGGCTTTTCTCAAGCGTCTGGAGGGCTTGCCCTTTGGTGACTCTGCCGAAACCGGCGTGCGCCGTGGTCAGCGGTTCTACCATGCTGACCTGAACTTTACCCTGGCGTTTCCCAAGGGTTGGAGCCTGCTCAATCGCCCTGATGCGCTGATCGGTCACACCGCCGATCAGCAGGCGTTTATTGCCATGAGCCTGGAAGATAACCCGCAGAAACTGACGCCGGCTGAGTTGCTGCGCCAGCGTGTCGGCGGTCAGCGCCTGGTGGCCGGGGCCGAGTTGCAGCAGGCGGGCCTCAAGGGCTACAGCGCAGTGATTCCCGGCAATGCCGCCAAGCGCGTGGCGGTTATCCAGCATGGCCCGCGGGTTTACCTGTTTGTCGGTGCGGTGCGTGGTCGGGTTTCGCTGGAAAGCCAGGACGAGCAGTTTCTAAGCGTGATCAAAAGCTTTCGGCCGATGACTCGGGACGAGCGCCTGCAGGCGCAGCCGCTGCGTCTACATAGGGTCAAGGTCAGGCCGGGGCAGACTATCGAGGCGCTGGCCAAGGGCAGCAAGCTGCCTGGTGACGCCCTGGCGACCCTGCGGTTGCTGAATAATCTCTATCCTGATGGCGAGCCCAGGCCGGGAGATTGGCTTAAAGTCGTACGTTAAGTCGCTGGACATCGGCTGACTTGTCAGTCTTGTGCAGCTGTATGCAACTTGCGTATCCTCGGCCGCCTGCCTGTTCAACAGCCCAAAGCGGAAATGCCAACATGTCTGATTTGAAAACAGCCGCTCTCGAATATCACGCCAAACCCCGTCCGGGTAAGCTGAGTGTCGAGCTAACCAAACCCACCGCCACTGCCCGCGACCTGTCGCTGGCGTACAGCCCGGGTGTCGCTGAGCCTGTGCGTGAAATCGCGCGTGATCCGGAGCTGGCGTACCGCTACACCGGGAAGGGCAACCTGGTGGCAGTTATTTCCGACGGCACCGCGATTCTGGGTCTTGGCGACCTCGGTCCGCTGGCCTCCAAGCCGGTAATGGAAGGCAAGGGCGTGCTGTTCAAGCGCTTTGCCGGTATCGACGTATTCGACATCGAAGTCGAGTCCGAGAGCCCGCAGGCCTTTATCGACACCGTACGTCGCATCTCCATCACCTTCGGTGGTATCAACCTGGAAGACATCAAGGCACCCGAGTGCTTTGAAATCGAACGCACGCTGATCGAACAGTGCGACATTCCAGTGTTCCATGATGACCAGCACGGCACCGCGATCGTCACCGCCGCCGGCATGCTCAACGCCCTGGAAATCGCCGGCAAGTCCCTGCCGGAAGCCAAGATCGTCTGTCTGGGTGCCGGTGCTGCCGCCATCTCCTGCATGAAGCTGCTGGTGAGCATGGGCGCGAAGGTCGAAAACATCTTTATGATCGATCGCAAGGGCGTAATTCACGCCGGCCGTGACGATCTGAACCAGTACAAGGCGGTATTCGCCAGCGAAACCGACAAGCGCACCCTGTCCGATGCACTGGATGGCGCTGACGTATTCGTCGGCCTGTCGGGCGCAAACCTGCTGGCACCGGAAGACCTCAAGCGCATGGCGTCGACCCCGATCGTGTTCGCCTGCTCCAACCCGGATCCGGAAATCAAGCCGGAACTGGCGCACGCAGTGCGTGATGACGTGATCATGGCCACCGGTCGTTCGGACTACCCGAACCAGGTCAACAACGTACTGGGCTTCCCGTTTATCTTCCGCGGCGCCCTGGACGTTCGCGCCACTCGCATCAACGAAGAAATGAAGATCGCCGCTGCCCTGGCGCTGCGTGACCTGGCCAAGCTGCCGGTACCGCAGGAAGTCTGCGACGCTTACGGCGGCATCGCCCTGTCGTTCGGCCGCGAGTACATCATTCCGAAGCCGATGGACCCACGCCTGATCACCGTCGTCTGCGACGCGGTGGCCAAGGCCGCCATCGAAAGCGGTGTGGCGACTCTGCCGTATCCGAAGCACTACCCGCTGCAATCGGTGGATGACGTGTTCAACGGCTAAGCCGACACGCAATAAGAAACCCGCTTCGGCGGGTTTTTTATTGCATGTCGGTATTGGGGCGGCACTTGCGTATGAGGGCTCTGTTGCCGCAGAGGGTGTCGTGGATATCAGGAGGTCTCGCCTACCCATGGACGAGGTGCATGGGTAGGCGGGTGGATAGGCTAGAAAAGATCGAAGGGTGCCGCTTCGTCAGCGGGTAACGGGCTGCCGGGAATGCCCAGGCCCATCTCGAGCTCACCCATGGAAGGCGGCGAGTCTTCGCTCTTGAACAGCTCGTAGTAGGCATCCTGCGTCCCCGGGCTGGCAATGCGGCCGCTGTGCGGGTCGATGCGCAGGGTCAGCATGCCCTCGGGTTCCGCTGGCAGGTGGCTGGGTTTGTCTTTCAGCGCCGCCGCCATGTAGTTCATCCAGATGGGCAGGGCCACGGTGCCGCCATACTCGTTGCGGCCAAGGCTCTCGGGCTGGTCGAAACCGGCCCAGACAGTGGTGATGTAGTCGGCGTTGTAGCCCGAGAACCAGCTGTCTTTGGATTCGTTGGTGGTACCGGTCTTGCCGGCCAGGTCGTCGCGGCCGAGCGCCATGGCGCGGCGTCCGGTGCCGCGCTTGATCACGTCCTGCAGCATGCTGGTCATGATATAGGCGGTGCGCTCGTCGATGATCCGTTCGGCGATGATGGGCTCGGCCTGGTCGGCGAGTTGCAGCCCGTTGGCCTCCAAGGCGTGCTTCTCAGCGCTATCGGGGGTTTGTGCCGGGTTGGCGACAAACAAGAGCTGCCCGGCGCGATCTTCTATGCGCTCGATCAGATAGGGCTCGGTTTTATAGCCGCCGCTGGCGAAAACGCTCCAGCCTTCGGCGATTTCCATGGGCGTCAGGCTCGCCGTACCCAGGGCCAGGGAGAGGTTCGGCGGGAGGTCCTTCTTCTCGAAACCGAAGCGTTCGATATAGCGCAGGGTGCTGTTGATGCCGAGGTCCTGCAGCAGACGGATGGAAACCAGGTTGCGGGACTTGTACAACGCTTCCCGCAGGCGGATTGGGCCGAGGAAGGTGTTGTTGTCATTCTTCGGGCGCCATACCTGTGCCAGGGCGTCGTCGGCAAAGACGATGGGGGCGTCGTTGACCAAGGTGGCGGCGGTATAGCCTTTATCCAGTGCGGCGCTGTAGACGAACGGTTTGAAGCTGGAGCCGGGCTGACGTTTGGCTTGGGCGGCGCGGTTGTAGTTGCTCTGCTCGAAGGAGAAGCCGCCCACCAGTGCGCGAATGGCCCCGTCCTGTGGGTCGAGGGACACCAATGCGCTTTGTGCGGCGGGCAGCTGCACAAAGCGCAGGCTGTTGTCGTCCTGGCGTTGCACGCGAATCAGGTCGCCTACCTGCACCACGTCTCCCGGACGCTGGGGGCGAGGGCCGATGCTGTTGGTATGGAGGAACGGGCGCGCCCATTTCATGCTGTCCCAGGCCACTGCCGTTTCCTCGCCCGTGCGGATCAGGACGAGGATGCCGCTGTTCTCGACCGCGGTCACAATTGCAGGTTCGAGGCCGCCCAGAGGGCTGAGCTTGTTCAGGGTAATCAGCCAGTTTTCCCGGGTCATGTCGGGCAGGCGCTTCTCCGGTCCGCGATAGCCATGGCGTTGATCGTAGTCGATCAGTCCTTCGCGAACGGCGCGGTTGGCGGCCTGCTGCAGGTCGCTGGGGACGGTGGTGGTGACGTTGAAACCTTCGGTGTAGGCATCGCTGCCATAGCGGCCGACCATTTCGGCTCGGGCCATTTCCGCCACGTAGGGCGCATCCAGTTCGGGGCGGGGGACGTGGTAGCTGACATTGATCGGTTCGGCCAGCGCTTCTTCATAGCGCTGTTGGTCGATGCGGCCGAGGCTATACATGCGCCCGAGAATCCAGTCGCGTCGCTCCATGGCACGAGACGGATTGATCAGGGGGTTGAAGCGCGACGGGGCTTTGGGCAGGCCGGCAATCATGGCCATTTGCGCGAGGCTGATCTCGCGAATGGGTTTGCCGTAATAGACGTGGGACGCTGCTTCGATGCCGTAAGCGCGGTTGCCCAGATAGATCTTGTTGACGTAGAGCTCGAGGATTTCGTTCTTGCTCAGCTCTCGCTCGATTTGCAGGGCAAGGAGGATTTCAGTGATCTTGCGCGAGAAGCTACGCTCACTGGTGAGGAAGAAGTTCTTCGCCACCTGCATGGTGATGGTACTGCCGCCAGTCTGGATCTGGCCGCTTTTTAGAATTTGCGTTGCAGCGCGCATCAGGCTGGTCAGGTCAACGCCATAATGATTGGCAAAATTATCGTCTTCGGCCGCCAGCAAGGCGTTGATGAAATCCTCGGGGATATCGGCGAAAGCGATAGGGGAACGGCGCATTTCGCCGAATTCGGCGATCAGCTTGGCGTCACTGCTGTAGACCCGCAGAGGAATCTGCAGCTGGATGCTGCGTAAAGATTCGACGGATGGAAGGCTGGGGCTAAGATAAAGAAACGCGCCACTGAAACTGAGTAGCAGGCCACAAAAAGCAGCGAGGCCGGACCAGCAGAAAAATCGCACAAGACGCATCAAGATTTTCGGATTTCCAGATAAAAGAACGAGTTAAGCGAAACTCAAGGTTAAAAGAGAAAAACTGATCACATTATAAGCGGTTTTTTTGCTGGGTAGCCATTTGCGCTTCTGTCAAGACTGTTATTTAATGTGAAAAAACATAAATAGTCCGTAAGTCGCGGATGCCAATAGGAAATCGGTCGTGCTAGGGCTCTTCAATAAGAAAGCGAATACGCTACTCGGGATCGATATCAGTTCGACCTCCGTCAAGCTCCTCGAATTGAGTCGCTCAGGAAGCCGCTACAAAGTAGAGGCTTACGCTGTCGAGCCGCTCCCGCCCAATGCTGTGGTCGAGAAAAACATCGCCGAGCTCGAAGGTGTCGGACAGGCCCTTTCACGCGTCCTGGCGAAAGCCAAAAGCGGCGTGAAAACGGTTGCTGTAGCCGTCGCCGGTTCTGCGGTGATTACCAAGACCATCGAGATGGAGGCCGGGCTTTCCGACGACGAGTTGGAGAACCAGCTGACGATCGAAGCCGACCAATATATTCCCTACCCGCTCGAAGAAGTGGCGATCGACTTCGAAGTGCAGGGGCCTTCCCCGCGCAATGCTGATCGCGTCGAGGTGCTGCTGGCGGCATGTCGCAAGGAGAACGTCGAGGTGCGCGAAGCCGCCTTGGCGTTGGCCGGGCTGACAGCCAAGGTGGTTGACGTCGAGGCCTATGCCTTGGAGCGTGCCTATGGCTTGCTCGTGGAGCAGATGGGCGGTGGCCGCGACGAACTGACCGTAGCCGTGGTCGATATTGGCGCGACCATGACCACTCTCAGCGTTCTGCACAATGGACGGACCATCTACACCCGTGAGCAACTGTTTGGGGGCAAGCAGCTTACCGAAGAGATTCAGCGTCGCTATGGCCTGTCTGTGGAAGAAGCCGGTCTTGCAAAAAAACAAGGCGGCCTTCCAGATGACTACGACAGCGAAGTTTTGCAACCGTTCAAAGAGGCTGTAGTCCAGCAGGTCGCGCGTTCCCTGCAGTTCTTCTTTGCCGCGGGCCAGTTCAATGATGTCGATTACATCCTGCTCGCCGGCGGTACGGCTTCTATTCCCGACCTCGATCGCCTTATCCAGCAAAAGATTGGCACGCAGACCCTGGTAGCCAATCCCTTTGCCGATATGGCGCTGAGCGGCAAAGTCAATGCGGGGGCCCTGGCCAGTGATGCGCCGGCATTGATGATCGCCTGTGGTCTGGCAATGAGGAGTTTCGACTAATGGCGCGGATTAACCTTCTCCCATGGCGCGAGCAACTGCGTGAAGAGCGCAAGCAGCGTTTCCTGGTCACGCTGGCCGGCGTTCTGGTGGTTGCTGCCGGTGTGGTCTTCCTTGGTGACCAGTATCTGAGCGGTGCAATTGAGCGGCAAGATGCTCGCAATGAATTTGTGCGCAAGGAAATTGCCGTCTTGGATGCACGCATCAAGGAAATTAGCGAGCTGAAGACGCGTCGTGAGCAGCTTTTGGAGCGGATGAAGATTATTCAGGATCTCCAGGGCAACAGACCCATTATTGGGCGAGTTTTCGATCAACTGGTCCGCACTCTTCCCGATGGCGTTTATTTCAGTGCCGTCAAAATGACGGCTAAAAATATCGCCATCGTCGGTGCGGCAGAGTCGAATAATCGAGTTTCCAACTTGATGCGCAATCTTGATTCTTCGGAGTGGCTTACCCAGCCTAATCTGACCGAAGTCAAGTCGGTTACGGCCGGCGCTGTAGATCAGGCCAACGTCTTCAAGCTGAGTGTGCAGCAAACGCAGCCGGCGCTTGAAACGCAGGAGGTCAAGTAATGAGCCTGAATGATTCGTTGGAAAGCCTGCGTCAAATAAACTTGAGCGATCTGGACTTTAATAACGTCGGCTCGTGGCCTGCGGCAATAAAATTTATCGCCAGTTTGCTTCTGCTGATAGTCGTTCTGGCGCTGGGCTATAACTTTCATCTGAAGGATTTACAGGCAGAGTTCGAGCTTAAGCAGGGTGAGGAAGCCTCGCTAAAGAGCCAGTTTTCGACTAAAGCCTTTCAAGCGGCAAATCTCGAGGCATATAAGGAGCAGATGGCGGAAATGGAAGTTTCCTTTGGTTCCATGCTCAAGCAGTTGCCTAGCGATACTGAGGTGCCAGGGCTGCTGGAAGATATAACCCGGACCGGGTTGGGGAGTGGCCTGGAGTTCGAGGAGATCAAGTTACTGCCAGAGGCAACTCAGCAGTTTTATATTGAATTACCCATTCAAATTAAGGTGGTTGGTAGCTATCACGACCTGGCGACATTTGTCAGTGGCGTGGCGAGTCTACCCCGTATTGTGACGCTGCATGATTTTGAGTTGTTGCCATCCAGTTCGGATAGCAGTTCGACCTTGCGCATGAGTATCTTGGCCAAGACTTATCGCTACAATGATAAGGGGCTGCAAAAATGAAGTTCTCGAATTCGTTGTTCTTCTGTGCCGCGCTGGGTTTGAGTGGCTGTGGTGCAAATCATGATTTTTCCGATCTTCAGGCTTATATGGACGAGGTGCGTGCGCGCCCCAAGGGCTCCATTGAGCCGCTACCAAAATTTCAGCCTTATGAGAGTTTCACCTATTCCGCTGCGTCAATGCGTAACCCTTTCCAGCCGCCTATCAAGATTGATATGACCAAGCGGGAAAAGGGCTCGCAGAACATTAAGCCAGACGAGTCGCGGACCAAGCAGTTTCTCGAAGATTTCAATATAGAAGCGTTTCAAATGGTCGGCACGCTCGCAAATGACGGTGGTGTATTTGCGTTGGTCAGTGGTGCCGGCGGTGTCCATCGGGTCAAGGTGGGTGACTACTTGGGGCGCAATCATGGACGCATTCTGGCCATTGATGAGTCGAAAATCGATGTAGTTGAAATCGTTCCAGATGGTGAAGGTGGCTGGCTGGAACGGCCGCGCAGCCTCTCCCTTAAGGAGCGCTCTTAATAAGAGCGGAGTGAATATGAAGAAAAATAACCGGTCTGCCCAACGGAACCTGATAATGAACAGCTCCCTTTCGCGTTTAGGTCTTTCCCTGTTGGCTGGGTTGTTGTCGCCATCGCTCTTGGCTGCAGATCTGCAGAAGCTTGATGTTGCGGCGCTGCCTGGCGATAAGGTCGAGTTGAAGTTGACCTTCGATGAGCCGGTGTTGGCCCCGCGTGGCTATACCATCGAACAGCCTGCACGTATTGCTCTGGATCTGCCGGGCGTTTCCAACAAGCTGGGTGCGAAGAATCGAGAGCTGGGCGTGGGCAATGCACGAAGCGTTACAGTGGTTGAGGCCAAGGATCGTACTCGGCTGATTATCAACTTGACCAATCTGGCACCCTACAACACCCGTGTTGAAGGTAACCATCTTTATGTGGTTGTAGGTGAGGGCGCTCGCACGGCGACGGCTGCCGTGCAGTCTACCCCGGTCGCCACTGCTGCGCCGGCCAAGGTTTATGCACCGCAAGGGCGGGCTATCAGCAATATTGATTTCCAGCGTGGCGATCAGGGCGAGGGTAATGTGGTTATTACCTTGTCGGATGCTTCGGTGAGCCCTGATATTCAGGATCAGGGCGGCAAGATTCGTCTGGACTTTGCCAGGACCCAGCTTCCCGAGTCCCTGCGCGTACGTCTGGATGTGAAGGATTTTGCCACGCCGGTACAGTTTGTCAGCGCCAGCGGGTCGGCCGACAAGGCTAGTATCGTAATCGAGCCTACGGGCCTTTATGACTACCTGGCCTATCAGACCGATAACAAACTTACCCTGAGCATCAAGCCCTTGACTCAGGACGATGTAGAGTCCAGAAAAGCCGAACGTTTTGCCTACACCGGTGAGAAGCTCTCGCTGAACTTCCAGGATATTGATGTTCGTTCGGTGTTGCAGTTGATTGCCGACTTTACCGACTTGAACCTGGTGGCCAGCGATACGGTTGCCGGCAATATCACCCTGCGTTTGCAGAATGTGCCTTGGGATCAGGCCCTGGATTTGGTCCTGAAAACCAAGGGGCTGGATAAGCGCAAGATCGGCAACGTGTTGCTGGTTGCGCCGGCTGATGAAATTGCTGCGCGTGAGCGGCAGGAGTTGGAGTCGCAGAAGCAGATTGCCGAGCTTGCTCCGCTGCGCCGCGAACTGATTCAGGTCAATTATGCCAAGGCCTCCGATATGGCCAAGTTATTCCAGTCGGTCACCAGCGCCGAAGGCGCTGGTGATGACCGCGGCTCAATAACTGTCGATGACCGGACCAATAGCATTATTGCCTACCAGACTCAGGAGCGTCTTGACGAGCTGCGTCGTATTGTTGCGCAGCTCGACATTCCTGTGCGTCAGGTGATGGTAGAGGCGCGCATTGTTGAGGCGAATGTTGATTTCGACAAGTCGCTAGGTGTTGAATGGCGTGGTGTAAGCCTCGGTGATAATAATTTCGTTGTGGGCGGAACCAATAGCCTGATCAAGGGAACCGACCCCCTTGAAATTCAGGCGGGTAATTTTGTTGATCTAGGGGCAATTGGTGCGAATACTGGCCTGAACCTAGGCTTTATTACCAACAATACCCTGCTCGATCTTGAGCTGTCCGCGATGGAAAAGACCGGGAATGGCGAGGTGATTTCGCAGCCCAAGGTTGTTACCTCGGATAAAGAGACTGCAAAAATCCTTAAGGGGGCTGAGATCCCTTATCAGGAGGCGAGTTCCAGTGGTGCCACAAGTACGTCCTTCAAGCAGGCGGCTCTGTCTTTGGAGGTGACGCCACAGATCACGCCGGACAACCGTATCATCATGGAGGTCAAGGTAACCAAGGACGCCCCCGACTTTACTAACGCGGCGGCTAGCGGCGGTGTACCAGCGATCAGTAAGAACGAAGTTAATGCCAAGGTGCTTGTGGCTGATGGCGAAACTATCGTAATTGGCGGTGTGTTCTCCAACACTCAGAGCAAGTCGGTAGACAAGGTCCCCTTCCTTGGTGATATCCCCTACTTGGGTGCTTTGTTCCGACGTGATCTGGTTAAAGACAGCAAGTCCGAGTTGCTGATTTTCCTCACCCCACGCATCATGAACAATCAAGCCGTTGCGGTGAGCCGTTGATTAAGTGCGTAATTTGATTCTCGTTGGCCCGATGGGTGCTGGTAAAAGCACCATCGGGCGTTTGCTTGCCAAAGAATTGCGGTTGCCGTTCAAGGACTCGGATAAGGAGATCGAGCAGCGCACGGGTGCGGATATTCCCTGGATCTTCGATGTCGAGGGTGAGCAGGGTTTCCGTGATCGTGAGCAGGCTGTGATCGCCGAGTTGTGTGAGGTGGACGGCATGGTGCTGGCCACCGGGGGCGGTGCGGTGATGCGTGGAGAGAATCGTGCGGCGCTGCGTGGCGGCGGTCGTGTGGTGTATTTGCATGCGTCGGTCGAGCAGCAGGTTGATCGTACGTCGCGTGATCGCAATCGACCTTTGTTGCGCTCGCCGAATCCTGGAAAAGTGCTGGCCGACCTGTTGGCTATTCGTGATCCCCTGTATCGCGAAATCGCGGATGTGGTAGTGGAAACCGATGAGCGCCCACCCCGTATGGTCGTTCAAGAGATACTGGAGCGCATCGAAGCGCTTCCTCCCCGTTAAAGCGTAGGCTGAACTGCGCTATCCTAGGGCCCTTTGCAATCTGGGGGCTTTATGCAAACTCTTCATGTCGAGCTCGGTGAGCGCACCTACCCCATTTATATCGGGAGCGACTTGCTGCGCCATACGGATTTGTTGGCGGCGCATATCGTGGGCCGGCAGGTAGCCATTGTCACTAATGAAACGATTGCCCCTCTTTATCTGCCAGCTCTGCAGCAGGCGCTGGCGGGCTATAGCGTGACTTCTGTTGTCTTGCCGGACGGCGAGGCCTTCAAAACCTGGGAAACCCTTCAGTTGGTGTTCGACGGCTTGCTGGGCGCGCGGCATGATCGGCGCACGACCATCGTCGCCCTGGGTGGTGGTGTGATCGGTGATATGGCCGGCTTTGCCGCGGCTTGCTACCAGCGCGGCGTCAATTTTATTCAGGTGCCTACCACCTTGTTGTCGCAGGTCGATTCATCGGTAGGCGGCAAGACCGGGATCAATCATCCGCTGGGCAAGAATATGGTGGGTGCGTTTTACCAGCCGCAAGCAGTGTTGATTGATACCGCTACGCTGGCTACTTTGCCTGCGCGTGAGTTGTCTGCAGGCTTGGCGGAAGTGATCAAGTACGGTTTGATCTGCGATGAGCCATTTCTGTCCTGGCTGGAAGAGCATATGACGGCATTGCGCGGCCTCGATCAGGAGGCGTTGACAGCTGCTATTGCCCGTTCCTGTGCAGCCAAGGCGCAGGTAGTCGCTGCCGATGAGCGTGAGTCGGGCGTGCGTGCCACCTTGAACCTTGGGCATACCTTTGGTCACGCCATCGAGACCCATCAAGGCTATGGCGCATGGTTGCATGGCGAGGCCGTGGCGGCCGGAACCGTAATGGCGCTGGATATGTCCGAGCGGCTGGGCTGGATTTCCGCCGCCGAGCGTGATCGCGGCGTACGTTTGTTTATGGCGGCCGGGCTGCCGGTGGTTCCGCCGCTGGAAATGACCCCGGAAGATTTTATGGAGCATATGGCCGTCGACAAGAAAGTGCTGGATGGCCAGCTGCGTCTGGTTTTGTTGCGAGGCTTGGGGGCGGCGGTTGTCACCGCCGAATTTGCCCCTGAGGTGTTGAATGCCACGTTGCGCGCAGATTATGCGGCGCAACTGGATCGGCTTAAAAATTAATGAGTGCACCATGACCAGTTTGCATGCTGACGAGGCGTTTCTCGATCATTACCACTTCACTCACGATCCTTTTGCTGCGCGAGTGCCGGGTTTCAAGTTCTATCCTGCACAGCGCAAGCCTGTTCTCGGGCAGTTGCATCACCTGGCGCGTTACAGCCAGTTGCTGCTGGTGGTCAGCGGTCCCGCGGGCGGCGGTAAAACCCTGCTGCGTCAGGCGCTGGTGGCCAGTACCAATAAGCAGTCGGTGCAGAGTGTTGTAGTTTCCGCCAAGGGTGCGTCCGATCCTGCCAGTATTCTGCGGTTGCTCGCCCAGGGCTTGCAGGTGCAGCGTGGCGACCTGCCTTCGGTTTTGGCTCAGGTCGGTCAGTTGGCACTTACCGGACAGGAAGTCTATGTCCTGGTCGATGATGCGCAAGACCTCAGCGATGCTGCGCTGAGCAGTCTGCTGAGTCTGGCGGCGGGCAATGCGGAAGGTCGTCCCCATGTGTTTCTGTTTGCCGAGTCGGGGATTCTCTCGCGTCTCGAGCAGTTGGCGGGCGGCGAAGAGTGCTTTCATGTCATCGAGTTGCAGCCCTACAGCGAAGACGAGACGCGCGAGTACTTGGCGCTGAGGCTGGATGGGGCCGGGCAGGGCATCGAAATTCTCACGGATGAACAGGTTGCCACTATCCATGAGCTGTCCGGCGGCTGGCCTGGAGCGATTAACCAGGTGGCGCACGAGACCCTGATCGAAGCCATGCTGGCGGATCGTCGGAGTGCTGGCCGCAAAGGCTTCGCCTGGAACTTGCCGAAAAAACATGTTTTGGCCTTGCTGGTCGTGAGTCTCGGGGTGCTGGCAGCCTGGATGATGCAAGGGCGCGAGTCGGGTGAGGATAATGTGCCGGTTATCGCGCAACTGCCGCTTGATCAGGCGGCAACTCCTGCACCGGCACCCGGGGCGGTGGTGCCCGATAAAGCTGAGCTGTCCATTCAGTTCGAAGGGGCCAACCAGCCGATGCCTTTACCTCTGGTGGGTGAAGCTCAGCCGGTTATTCGTCAGCCCCTGGCCCAGGCGGCTGGCCTGAGCAGTGCGGAGGAGAGTGATGGCGCTGGTGGCGAAGGTGCCGTCGACCTGCCGACCGCTCCTGCGCCTATCGCTCCCATTACGCCAGCACCGGCGGTCGTTGCCCCACCCGTGGTGGTTCCCGCGCCTGTTAAACCGGTACCTGCTCCGGTACAAACACCTGCACCTGCACCTGCACCCGCCAAGCCTGCTACCCCTGTGGCCGCGGCGCAGCCTGCGGCTGTGAGTGGTTGGTACGCTACGCAGGCCGGTTCGCGCTTTACCCTGCAGATATTGGGTTCGCGCTCGGAGAGTGGTGCGCAGGCCTTTGTTCGCGAGCATGGGGCCGAGTATCGTTATTTCCGTAAGCAGCATCAGGGGCAGCCGCTCTACGTGGTGACCTACGGCAGCTTTGCGACCCGTGATGAGGCGCAGGCGGCGTTGCGTACCTTGCCAGCCAAGGTGCAGGCCGGCAAACCATGGCCGCGTAACTTTGCCGGTATTCAGCAGGAAATTGCTCAGGCGCGCTAGCCGTCCCTGTCGTTCTGACCGATTGGTCGTTAACACGACCTTTCGGTCTGTTCCTTCGTTTTAGCGACATAAGCTTTCACTGCTTCGTCACTTAGATTTGTGACGGTCTGGGTGGGTATGTACAATGACCACCCTTTCGCCTGCGCAAAGCTGGGGCTTAGTCCTGCGCGCATGGTAAGTGGTTGAATTAGAAAGTAATTGCCTTGTAATAGGCCGTCTGGTGAGAGTCCCTATGAAAGCAGGTTTGTACCGTCCTGATGAGTTCAAGGATAACTGCGGCTTCGGCCTTATCGCCCATATGCAGGGTGAGGCTAGCCATCACCTGCTGCAGACCGCGATTGAAGCCCTGACATGCATGACCCACCGTGGCGGGATCAACGCCGACGGTAAAACCGGTGACGGTTGCGGTCTGCTGATCCAGAAGCCTGATGCTTTCCTGCGGGCCATGGCCCAACAGCACTTTGCCGTCGAACTGCCCAAGCAGTACGCCGTGGGCATGGTGTTCTTCAACCAGGACCCGGCTAAAGCCGAAGCTGCCCGCGAAAACATGAATCGCGAGATTCTCGCCGCCGGCCTGAGCCTGGTCGGCTGGCGCAAGGTGCCAATCGACACCAGCGTGCTCGGCCGCCTCGCACTTGAGCGTCTGCCGCAGATCGAGCAGGTGTTTATCGGCGGCGAAGGCCTGTCCGATCAGGAATTTGCGATCAAGCTGTTCAGCGCCCGTCGTCGTTCCTCGGTGGCCAACGCCGCCGATAGCGATCACTACATCTGCAGCTTTTCGCACAAGACCATCATCTACAAAGGCCTGATGATGCCGGCCGACCTGCAGCAGTTCTACCCGGACCTGGGTGACGAGCGCCTGCAGACCGCCATTTGCGTCTTCCACCAGCGCTTCTCCACCAACACCCTGCCGAAGTGGCCTCTGGCTCAGCCATTCCGCTTCCTCGCGCATAACGGTGAAATCAACACCATCACCGGTAACCGCAACTGGGCGCAGGCGCGTCGCCTGAAGTTTGCCAACGACCAGATCTTCGATCTCGAAGAGCTTGGCCCGCTGGTCAACCGCGTGGGTTCCGACTCCTCGAGCATGGATAACATGCTCGAGCTGATGGTCACCGGCGGCATCGACCTGTTCCGTGGCGTGCGCATGCTGATTCCGCCTGCGTGGCAGAACGTCGAAACTATGGACGCCGACCTGCGCGCGTTCTACGAATACAACTCCATGCACATGGAGCCCTGGGATGGTCCGGCCGGTGTGGTCCTTACCGATGGTCGCCATGCCGTGTGCCTGCTCGACCGTAACGGTCTGCGGCCGGCGCGCTGGGTCACCACCAAGAATGGCTATATCACCCTGGCTTCTGAAATCGGCGTGTGGAACTACGCACCCGAGGACGTATTGGCCAAGGGCCGCGTAGGCCCGGGGCAGATTCTGGCGGTGGACACCGAAACCGGGCAGATCCTCGGCAGCGACGATATCGACAACCGTCTGAAGTCGCGCCATCCCTATAAGCAGTGGATGCGCAAGAGTGCCCAGCGCATTCAGGCGACCCTGGAAGACAACGACCACGGTTCGGCGTTCTACGACCAGGACCAGCTCAAGCAGTACATGAAGATGTACCAGGTCACCTTCGAGGAGCGTGACCAGGTGCTGCGTCCGCTGGGCGAACAAGGCCAGGAAGCGGTTGGCTCCATGGGTGACGACACGCCGATGGCGGTGCTCAGCCAGCGCGTGCGCTCGCCGTACGACTACTTCCGTCAGCAGTTCGCCCAGGTCACCAACCCGCCGATCGACCCGCTGCGTGAAGCCATCGTCATGTCGCTGGAGATCTGCCTCGGTGCCGAGCGCAACATCTTCGAAGAGTCGCCCGAGCACGCCGCACGGGTGATTCTCAGCAGCCCGGTGATTTCCCCGGCCAAGTGGCGCGCCCTGATGAACCTGGATCGCCCAGGCTTCGAGCGTCAGCTGATCGACATGAACTACGACGAGTCGATTGGCCTGGAAGCCGCCGTGCGCAATATGGCCGATCAGGCTGAAGAAGCCGTGCGCGCCGGTAAGGTGCTGCTGGTTCTGTCTGACCGTCATATCGCCCCAGGCAAACTGCCGGCCCACGCCTCGCTGGTTACCGGTGCGATTCACCACCGCCTGACCGAAAAAGGTCTGCGTTGCGACTGCAACATCCTGGTCGAGACCGCGACTGCCCGCGATCCGCATCACTATGCGGTGCTGCTCGGTTTTGGCGCGTCGGCGGTTTATCCGTTCCTCGCATACGAAGTGCTGGGCGACCTGATCCGCACCGGCGAAGTGCTGGGCGATCTGTATGAAGTGTTCAAGCACTACCGCAAAGGCATCTCCAAAGGCTTGCTGAAGATCCTGTCGAAGATGGGTATCTCCACCGTTGCCTCCTACCGTGGTGCGCAGCTGTTTGAAGCGGTCGGCCTGGCCGATGACGTCACCGAGCTGTGCTTCCGTGGTGTGGCCAGCCGCATCAAGGGCGCGCGCTTCGTCGATATCGAAGCCGAGCAGAAGCTGCTGGCGCTTGAGGCCTGGAACGCGCGCAAGTCGATCCAGCAAGGTGGCCTGCTCAAGTTCGTCTACGGCGGCGAGTACCACGCCTACAACCCGGATGTGGTCAACACCCTGCAGGCTGCTGTGCAGCAGGGCAGTTACGAGAAATTCAAGGAATACACCACGCTGGTCGACACCCGTCCGGTGTCGATGCTGCGCGACCTGTTGCAACTGAAGCTGGCCGATCAGCCATTGGCGCTGGATCAGGTTGAGCCGCTGGGCGAGATTCTCAAGCGCTTCGACTCCGCCGGGATTTCCCTCGGCGCGTTGTCGCCGGAAGCCCACGAAGCCATCGCCGAGGCGATGAACCGTTTGGGCGCGCGCTCCAACTCCGGTGAGGGCGGTGAAGACCCGGCCCGTTACGGCACCGTGCGCAGCTCGAAGATCAAGCAGGTGGCTACTGGCCGTTTCGGTGTAACCCCGGAATACCTGGTCAATGCCGAAGTGCTGCAGATCAAGGTTGCTCAGGGCGCCAAGCCCGGCGAGGGTGGCCAGCTGCCAGGCGGCAAGGTCAACGGTCTGATCGCCAAACTGCGTTACGCAGTACCGGGCGTGACCTTGATTTCGCCACCGCCGCACCACGATATCTATTCCATCGAAGACCTGGCGCAGCTGATCTATGACCTCAAGCAGGTCAACCCGGCTGCTCTGGTATCGGTCAAGCTGGTGGCGGAAGCCGGTGTCGGCACCATCGCCGCCGGCGTGGCCAAGGCCTATGCCGACCTGATCACCATCTCCGGTTACGACGGTGGTACCGGCGCATCGCCGCTGACCTCGATCAAGTACGCCGGTGCGCCGTGGGAGCTCGGCCTGGCCGAAACCCACCAAACCCTGCGCGGCAACGACCTGCGTGGCAAGGTGCGGGTACAAACCGACGGTGGCCTGAAGACCGGCCTGGACGTGATCAAGGCTGCCATTCTCGGTGCCGAAAGCTTCGGCTTCGGTACTGCGCCGATGATCGCCCTGGGCTGCAAATACCTGCGTATCTGTCACCTGAACAACTGCGCCACCGGCGTGGCTACGCAGAACGACAAGCTGCGCAAGGATCATTTCATCGGCACCGTCGAGATGGTGATGAACTTCTTCACCTACGTCGCCGAAGAGACCCGCGAGTGGCTGGCCAAGCTGGGCGTGCGCAGCCTGGAAGAGCTGATCGGGCGTACCGATCTGCTGGAAATGCTGCCGGGCGAAACCGCCAAGCAGGGTCATCTGGACCTGACGCCGCTGCTCGGCAGCGACCACATTCCGGCCGACAAGCCGCAGTTCTGCCTGGTTGATCGCAACCCGCCGTTCGACGAAGGCCTGCTGGCCGAGAAGATGGTCGAGTTGGCCAAGTCGGCGATCGATGCCGCCAGCGGTGCCGAGTTCGATCTGGACATCTGCAACTGCGACCGTTCCATTGGTGCCCGTGTTTCCGGCGAAATCGCCCGCAAACACGGCAACCAAGGCATGGCCAAGGCACCGATTACCTTCCGCTTCAAGGGTACTGCGGGCCAGAGCTTCGGTGTGTGGAACGCCGGTGGTCTGAACCTGTACCTGGAAGGCGACGCCAACGACTACGTCGGCAAGGGCATGACCGGCGGCAAGCTGGTGATCACCCCGCCGAAAGGCAGCCCGTTCAAGACCCAGGACAGCGCCATTATCGGCAACACCTGCCTGTACGGCGCCACTGGCGGCAAGCTGTTCGCCGCCGGTACCGCGGGCGAGCGTTTCGCCGTGCGTAACTCCGGTGCGCACACCGTGGTTGAAGGCACTGGCGACCATTGCTGCGAATACATGACCGGCGGCTTTGTCTGCGTACTGGGCAAAACCGGCTACAACTTCGGTTCCGGCATGACCGGCGGTTTCGCCTACGTGCTCGATCTGGATAACAGCTTCTACGATCGCGTTAACCACGAGCTGGTGGAAATTCAGCGGATCAACAATGAATCGATGGAGGCTTATCGCAGCCACCTGGAGCGCGTACTCGCCGAGTACGTCCAGGAAACATCGAGTGAGTGGGGCATCAACCTGCTGGAAAACCTGGACGACTACCTGCGCAAGTTCTGGCTGGTCAAACCGAAGGCGGCAAGCCTGAAGTCGTTGCTCTCCAGCACCCGTGCCAACCCGCAATAAGAATGCGCCTGAAGTGGTTTGATGAGGTATTGCAATGACTGAACGTCTGAATAACGACTTCCAGTTCATCGAAGTCGGGCGCAAAGACCCGAAGAAGAAACTGTTGCGTCAGCGTAAGAAAGAGTTCGTCGAGATCTACGACAACTTCAAGCCTGCACAAGCGGCCGACCAGGCGCATCGTTGCCTGGGCTGCGGCAACCCCTATTGCGAATGGAAGTGCCCGGTGCACAACTTCATTCCCAACTGGCTCAAGCTGGTGTCCGAGGGCAATATCCTCGCCGCCGCCGAACTGTCGCACCAGACCAACACCCTGCCGGAAGTCTGCGGCCGCGTGTGTCCGCAGGACCGTCTGTGCGAGGGTGCCTGCACCCTGAATGACGGCTTCGGCGCGGTGACTATCGGCTCGGTGGAGAAGTACATCACCGACACGGCGTTTGCCATGGGCTGGCGTCCGGACATGTCGCGCGTGGTGCCGACTGGCAAACGCGTTGCGGTGATCGGTGCAGGCCCGGCTGGCCTGGGCTGCGCCGACGTACTGGTGCGCAACGGTGTGACCCCGGTGGTGTTCGACAAGAACCCGGAAATCGGCGGCCTGCTGACCTTCGGTATTCCCGAGTTCAAGCTGGAGAAGAGCGTGCTGAGCAATCGCCGCGAAGTCTTCACTGGCATGGGCGTCGAGTTCCGCCTGAACACCGAGATCGGCACAGACATCACCATGCAGCAGCTGCTGGATGAGTACGATGCCGTGTTTATGGGCATGGGCACCTACACCTATATGAAGGGCGGCTTCCCCGGTGAAGACCTGCCGGGTGTCACCGATGCGCTGGATTTCCTGATCGCCAACGTCAACCGCAACCTCGGATTTGAGAAGAACGCGGAAGACTTTATCGACATGAAGGGCAAGCGCATCGTCGTCCTCGGCGGCGGCGACACCGCGATGGACTGCAACCGCACCTCGATCCGCCAGGGTGCCAAGAGCGTGACCTGCGCCTATCGCCGCGACGAAGAAAACATGCCGGGCTCGCGCAAGGAAGTGAAAAACGCCAAGGAAGAAGGGGTGAAATTCCTCTTTAACCGTCAGCCCATCGCCATCGTTGGTGAAGACAAGGTTGAAGGCGTGAAAGTGGTCGAGACCCGTCTCGGCGCACCGGATGCCCGTGGCCGTCGTAGCCCTGAGCCGATTCCTGGCTCCGAGGAAATCATCCCGGCGGAAGCCGTGCTGATTGCCTTCGGTTTCCGCCCAAGCCCGGCTGCCTGGTTCAGCGATTTCGAGATCGAAACCGACAGCCAGGGCCGTGTGGTAGCGCCGGAGCAGAGCCAGTTCAAGCACCAGACCAGCAACCCGAAAATCTTCGCCGGTGGCGATATGGTCCGCGGTTCTGACCTGGTGGTGACGGCGATCTTCGAAGGCAGGAATGCCGCCGAAGGCATCTTGGATTACCTCGGCGTCTGATCTGTCGATGCTGGCGATTGATGGGTGATAACCCATCAATCGCGGTGATGAGTTATCACCCATCCTACCCGCGACAAATTGACCCTATAGACAAAAGGCACGGCACTCGCCGTGCCTTTTGTTTTGCGCTCTGCGAAAATGCCCGCACTTTTTCGCCGACTACTTTTCTCGGGAACTGCCATGACCGCCCTGAAGAACGACCGCATCCTTCGTGCTCTGCTCAAGCAACCTGTCGACGTCACCCCGGTGTGGATGATGCGCCAGGCCGGTCGTTACCTGCCGGAGTACCGCGCCACCCGCGCCAAGGCCGGTGATTTTGTCAAGCTGATGAAGAACCCGGAGCTGGCCTGCGAGGTCACCATCCAGCCGCTGGATCGTTACCCGCAGCTGGACGCGGCGATTCTGTTTTCTGACATCCTGACCATCCCCGATGCCATGGGCCAGGGCCTGTACTTCGAAACTGGTGAGGGCCCGCGCTTCAAGAAGGTCATCAGCAGCATGGCCGATATCGAGGCGCTGCCGATCCCTGATCCAGAGCAGGACCTGGGCTATGTGATGGACGCCGTGCGTACCATTCGCCGCGAACTGAATGGCCGCGTGCCGCTGATCGGCTTCTCCGGCAGCCCTTGGACCCTGGCCACCTATATGGTCGAAGGCGGCTCGTCGAAGGACTTCCGCAAGTCCAAGGCCATGCTTTACGACAACCCGCAGGCCATGCACGCGCTGCTCGATAAGCTGGCGCAGTCGGTCACCGCCTACCTCAACGGGCAGATCAAAGCGGGCGCGCAGGCGGTGCAGATTTTTGACTCCTGGGGCGGTTCGCTGTCGGCGGCGGCTTATCAGGAGTTCTCTCTGGCCTATATGCAGAAGATCGTCGACGGCCTGATCCGCGAACACGACGGCCGCCGCGTGCCGGTAATTCTGTTCACCAAGGGTGGCGGCCTGTGGTTGGAATCCATGGCCGAGACCGGTGCCGAAGCCCTGGGCCTGGACTGGACCTGCGATATCGGCAGCGCTCGCGCCCGGGTCGGCAACAAGGTGGCGCTGCAGGGCAATATGGACCCGAGCGTGCTATACGCCAACCCGGCGGCGATCCGCGCCGAAGTGGGGCGCATCCTCGCTGCCTACGGTCATGGCAGCGGCCAGGTGTTTAACCTCGGCCACGGCATCACCCCGGAAGTCGACCCGGAACACGCTCGGGCCTTCTTCGAAGCGGTACATGAATTGTCTGGGCAGTACCATCAGTAAACTCTGCACAAAATAAAGGCCGCTAATGCGGCCTTTGTTTTGTCCACGTTTCTTAGAGCCTGACCCGGATCTCGCGAGCTAGAGCGAGACAAGGCAAAAATGGCCGAGGAAGCGGAGTTTACTGGTGTAAATGAGCATTCCGAGGCCATTTTTAACGCAGTATCGCCGACGCGCAGCAGATCCGGGGCAGGTTCTCAGGGCTTACGTAAATCGCGCACGGCTTTTACCAGCGCTAGCTGCTCGGCTTCGCTGAGCTTGTCGGCGTAGCCGGGCATGGCACCGGGGCCATCCTGAATGGCTTGGAGGATGTCGCTGTCGCTGTTGTTGTCCTGCCACTTGGCTTTGCTCAGGTTCTGCGCAAAGTACAGCCAGCCGCGCAGGGTGTTAGCGCGGCCGTCTGCGGCGTGGCATTTGGCGCAGTGCTCACGGTACAGCTGCTGGCTATCCCCTTCGGCAAGCGCGGGCAGGCTGCCGAGTAAGCTCAGCGCAGCGAGCAGGCCGAGCAGCGCCGGCTTATTTGGCATTGGCCAGGTTTCCCTTGAGTGCGACGCCCGCCATGATCGCGCCGGCGTGGCATTCGTACTTCTGGCTGTCCTTGTATTCGACATGTTTGTAGTTGCTGGCGATATCCACCACGGCGTTGGCCCCTACAGCCTTGGCGGCTTGCTGCAGGTGGATCAGCGCCGATTGCAGGGCCCAGGAGCAGGCACCTTCGTCGCTCTTGTTGAAGGCGTTGGTCTTCTTGCTGGTGGTTACGCCGGATTTAACCACGCTGACCGCGCCGGCCGGCTTGTTGCCCGCCAGGTAGAACTTCACGCTGCCATCGAGGCGGCCGGCATTCAGGGCTTCCTGCACAACTGCGTCGAATGGCAGAAAGTGGGTGGTGTCGCGGGCCTGGCTGACGGCTGGCAACAGGCTCAGGCAGGCGGCAGCAAGGATCCAGTTCTTGGCTTTCATCGGGTGACTCCTTTCTTGTGAGTTTCTGGTCAGGGTGTTGCGCAAAAAATCAGTGTAATCCGGCTGCCTTTTAGCTCCAGCGTTTGAAGATCAGCGAGGTATTCACTCCGCCAAAGGCGAAGTTGTTGTTCATCACGTACTGGTGGCTCATCTGGCGGAATTCACCGCGCAGGTAGTCCAGCTCGCCGCAGGCCGGGTCGATATTCTCCAGGTTAAGCGTCGGCACATAGCTGTCCGCGTTCATCATTTCGATGCTGAACCAGGACTCCAGCGCGCCGCAAGCCCCGAGGGTGTGGCCGAAGTAGCTCTTCTGCGAGCTGATCGGCATCTGGCTGCCGAACAGCTCCTGAGTGGCCTGGGTTTCCGCGACATCGCCTTGGTCGGTGGCGGTGCCGTGGCCGTTGACGTAGCCGATGGCGGAGGGCTGTAAACCGGCATCCTGCAGCGCCAGCTCCATCGCCCCGCGCATGGTCGCCTGCACCGGTTTGGTGGCGTGCTGGCCATCAGCGTTGCAGCCAAAACCGACAATTTCGGCGTGGATGGTGGCGCCACGGGCCAGGGCGTGTTCCAGCTCTTCGAGTACCAGAATGCCGGCACCTTCGCCGATCACCAGGCCATCGCGGCCGCTGTCGTAGGGGCGTGGCGAGGTGTGTGGGGCATCGTTTTTCAGGCTGGTGGCGTACAGCGCATCGAACACCATGGCTTCGGTGGGGCACAGCTCTTCGGCACCGCCGGCGAGCATCATCGGTAGGCGGCCGAACTTGATCGCTTCATAGGCATAGCCGATGCCCTGGCTGCCGCTGGTGCAGGCGCTGGAAGTGGGGATCAGGCGGCCCTTGAGGCCGAAGAAGATGCTGATATTGGCTGCCGTGGTGTGGGGCATCATGCGGATATAGGAGTTGGCATTCAGGCCGTCGGCCACCGAGTTGAGCAGCATATTGCCGAACGCCTTGATCTCATCGGTGCTGCCGGTGGAGGAGCCGCAGGCCACGCCCATACGGCCGTCCTTGATCGATTCGTCGCCGAGCAGGCCGGCGTGTTCCAGCGCGCGTTCGGCGGCGTACACCACCAGCTTGGAGACCCGACCCATGCTGCGGGTCTGCTTGCGGTTCCAGTGTTTGGGTTGCACGAAGTCATCCACCGGGCCGCCGAGGCGGGTGTTCAGCTCGCTGAACCTGTCCCACTCGTGCATATAGCGGATACCGCTCTTGCCGGCCTTGAAGTTCGCTTCAATCGTCGGCCAGTCGCTGCCCAGCGAGGTCACGCCGGCCATACCGGTGACTACAACCCGTTTGCATCCGCTCATCAGCACAACCCACCGTTCACCGCGAGGACCTGGCGGGTAATGTAGGCCGCCTCCTCGGACATCAGAAAATTCACCGCGCCGGCCACTTCTTCCGGGGTGCCCATACGTTGCGCCGGGACCATCTTGAGGATTTCCTCGATTGGCACATCGGCATCGAGAATCTCGGTATCGATCAGCCCCGGTGCCACGCAGTTGACCGTGATCTTGCGCTTGCCCAGCTCGATCGCCAAGGCCTTGGCCGCACCGATAACGCCGGCCTTGGAGGCGCTGTAGTTGACCTGGCCGCGGTTGCCGATCAGCCCGGACACCGAGGTGATGCAGACGATGCGTCCGGCCTTGCGCCGTCGCACCATGGGCATGGTCAGCGGATGCAGCACGTTATAGAAACCGTCCAGATTGGTGCGCATGACGATGTCCCAGTCCTCTTCGCTCAGCGCCGGGAAAGCACCGTCGCGGGTCAGGCCGGCGTTGCACACTACGCCGTAGTAGGCACCGTATTGCTCGACATCGGCCTCCAGTGCGGCGCGGCAGGCGGCTCGATCGGACACGTCGAACTGCAAAATGCGCGCCTGCTGGCCCATCTCGATGATCTGCGCCTGCACCGCTTCGGCTTCATCGCGGCGGGCGCGGCAATGCAGCACGATGTCATAGCCGCTTTTGGCCAGACGCAAGGCAATCGCCCGGCCGATGCCACGACTGGAGCCGGTGACCAGAATGGTTTCGCTCACGGCTGCTTGTTCGCTCATGGCTGCGTTCCTTGAAATTCTTCCTGAAGATAGCTGGCCACCTGAGGTGGGCGGAATACGTTAAGGCGGGCCAAGGCCTCGATGCCGGGGCCGCGCAGGTGGCACTCGAACACACCCATGCCGTTGTCATCCTGCAGCGAGCGGCTCGCATGGATATGCAGCTCGGCTCCTGCCGGGAAGCGTTCGACGTTGCACTCGTACTTGCGCGTGCCGAGCAGAAAGCCCAGTTCGACCGGCTCACCGCGCAGGCGCGCCTGGCAGCCGGCGTAGGCGGCGACGCTCTGCGCCATCAGCTCGATGCCAACCCAGGCCGGCAGGCTGCCGTCATCCAAGTTAAACAGGCCGCCGTTGCGGATGGTCAGCAGGGTTTCGATGTCCTCATCGCCAAAGCGCAGCACCTGGTCGATCAGGATCATATCGCCGGCGTGGGGAATCAGTTCGGCGATTGGCCATTGGCTCATAGCTGCTCTCCTGGCGTTTCGCCTCGCTCTTCACCCTGCTCTTCACCCAAGAGCAGGCTGATATTGTTACCGCCAAAGGCGAAGGAGTTGCTCATCAACCGGCGTGGGCGCGTGTTGCTCAGCTGCGTGCCGGGCTGTACCAGATTCAGTGCCGGCAAGGCCGGATCGGCCTGGTCATCCCACAGGTGCGGTGGCAGCAACTGCTGCGGGTTGTATTCGCTCAAGGTCAGCCAGCAGAAGGCGGCTTCCAATGCGCCTGCCGCACCCAGCGTATGCCCGACCAGGGGCTTGCTGGAGGAGCAGGGCACGCCGTGGGGGAAGATCGCCTGCACTGCCTGGCTTTCCATGGCGTCGTTGTGGGTGGTGGCGGTGCCGTGCAGGTTCAGATAGTCGACCTGATCAGCGCTGATCCCGGCTGCAGTCAGGGCTTTGCGCATCGCCGCCTGGGCGCCGAGGCCGTCGGGTTGCGGTGCGGAGATATGGTGGGCGTCGGAGCAGGCACCGCCGCCAAGCAGGGCGATTGATACGGCACTCCGGGGTACGGCGGCTGCACCACCTAGCTGCTCTCTGGTCATTGGCTCTTTGGTCATAAGAAAGAGCGCCGCGCCTTCGCCGATATTGATGCCATGGCGATTGACGGAAAACGGGTTGCAGCGCTCGGCCGAGACCGCTTCCAGGGCAGAGAAACCATTCAGGGTCAGGCGACACAGGCTGTCCACGCCGCCGCAGATCACCGCCTCACATACACCCAGGTTAAGCAGGCGCTGCGCGCTAAGCAGCGCCCGCGCGCCCGAGGTACAAGCGGTGGAAATGCTGAAGCACGGTCCGCTCAAACCCAGCCAGTCACTGAGAAAATTTGCCGGTTCAGCCAGCTCCTGCTGCGCGTAGTGATAATGCGCCGGCAACTCGCCCTCGTTGAGATAGGTGGCGATGCTCTGGCTGGCTTCTTCGATGCCCGAGGTGCTGGTGCCGAGTACCACGGCAATGCGTTCGGTGCCGAAACGGCTGATGGCGGCGCGCAGCTCAGGTTCGATTTCCAGCGCGGCCGCCAGCAGCAGCTGGTTATTGCGGCTCGGCGGATGGCCCGGCAGATCGGGTAACTCCGGCAGGCCACCGGGCACAGCACCGACTGTTAGTGTGCGCTCGGCTACCCAGCCGCTTTGCGCCTGCATGCCGCTGCTATCGCCGGCAAACAGCGCCGTTGCCACCGCCTGCTTGCCTTGGCCGAGGGCGCAGTTAAGGCCCAGTGCGTTGAGGTAAATCGGCATCAGGGAATCTCATCATCGGCGAGGGCATAGACCCGGTAACTCAGTACCTGGCCCTGGCTCAGGGTGAAATCCAGGGGCGCACGGTAGTCGATCAGCCAATGCGGGTTAAGCCGGCGCTGACCGTCGGCCAGTTGCTGCCAGGCTTCTGGCGCATAGCTGGCGGGCAGCTTGTCGATAGGGGTGAGGGCGAACAGCAGGGCGGCGAACAGCTCCTGCGCTTCGCTATTGGGCGGCAGCAGGCCATCGGCGCGCCACTTGCCATCCTCCAGCAGTTGCCGCGCCAGGGGCATGCCAAGGGGATCGAACAGCGACCAGCGCAGCGCCGCTTGCTCGGCCTGCACCACCAGCCACCAGGTTTGCTGATCCGCACCTTGCTGGCGTTCGACGCGCAGCGCGGCGGGCAGTGGTGCGCCGAAGGTTGGGGCAGTCAGCGGCAGCGGCGTGCGGGCGGCGCATGCGCTCAGCAGCAGACAAAGACCGAGCAGGGCGATGCGTTTCATACAGGGTTTGCCTCGAGCGGCTTGCGTGCCACCACATTGACCAGGGTTTCATTGCGTTGGCCGACCGGCTTGGGCTTTAACAGCCCCCAGCGTTCCAGCAGGCCGAAGTCCTTGGAGCGGCTCCACCACAGATAGGGGTAAGAGATATTACTGGCATCGAACGCGAAGCCCTGGCCGCGCAACATAGCCAGATAGCCGTCGGCGCTTTTCTGCACATGCATGGGGTGGCGGAACAGCCAGCGGATCACCCAGGTGTCGATGTAATACTGGGTGGATTCGGCAAATAACAAATAACCGCCGGGCTTGAGTACACGCCAGAACTCGGCTAGGGCCTGCTCCTGCTCGACCAGATGATGGAAGGTCTGGTGGCAGAACAGCAGGTCGACGCTGGCGTCCGCCAGGTCGATGGCCGCGCAGTCGCTGGCGATCAGTTGCACATCCAGGCCCAGGCGTTCCGCCTCGGCACGGGAACAATCGAGGCTATGCGGGTCGGCATCCAGGCCGATTATCCGCGCAGGCGCAAACGCCTCGGCGAGCAGGCCGAACGATTTGCCCTGGCCGCAGCCAGCATCCAGCAGCACCGGCGCTTCTGGCAGCGGACCGGCGAACAGGCCGCGCAGATCATTGATCGCCACGCGCAGCACATGGTGGTGCCAGACGTGGCTCTGCAAAAACCAGAAGCCGAAGCGGGTTTCCTCGACGTAGGTGGATGAGACGGCGGTGGTTTCGGGCATCGACTGTCCTTAGTTGAATCTGTTTACGAGCTTGCGAGCTAGAGCCATACAAGGCGCTACGTTAGTAACAGCCTCCGGCTGGTCAAGCAGGCGAGGAAGCGGAGTTTACTGGTGTAAATGAGCATTCCGAGCCTGTTTTTAACGCAGTAGGGCCGACGCGCAGCTGCTCGTAAATAGGTTCTCAGTTGTTGGCGCAGAGTTCGGCAAGTACCCGCAGGCGCCGCTTCGGTTCGGCGACATAGGGGTTTTTCTCATCCCAGGCGTAGCCGGCGAGGATCGAGCTGATCATCCTGCGGATTTCCGGCTGGGCTTTCTCGAAATAGATCACGTCCTGGAAGCTGCCGTCGTACCAGCCCTCGACATACACGCGGAAGGTGTCGACGCCGCGCTTAAGTGGAATAGCAAAATCATGCTCCCAGTCCACCACCTCGCCGCTTAGCTGCCGGTGCAGCACACCGGCGGCCATGCTCGCCGAACGCATGGCGATGGTCACGCCCGAACTGAACACCGGGTCGAGAAATTCCGCTGCATTACCGAGCAGGGCAAAGCCTGGGCCGTGCAGGGTTTTGACGTTGGCCGAGTAGCCGCCAATGGTTCGCGCCGGGGTATCCCAAACAGCATTCTTCAGCACCTTGTGCAGGCTGGGGGTCTCTTCAATAAATTGCTTGAGGCAGGCATCCAGATCATCCGGGCGACCCTTATAGAGGTCGGCCTCGGCCACCACGCCGACCGAGCAGCGGCCGTTGCTGAACGGAATGGTCCAGAACCACACATCGCGTAAGGTCGGGTGAGTGGTGATCAGAATCTTCTCGCGGTCGAAACCGGTGCCTTCGCTGCGGTCTTCGACGTGGGTGAACACCGCCTGGCGCACCGGGAAGCTCGACGGCGTGTCGAGGTCGAGCAGGCGCGGCAGCACGCGGCCGTAGCCGCTGCCGTCGAGGACGAAGGCGCATTCGACCTGATACTCGTGGCCATCGGCGAGGCGACGTACGGAGAGGCGCGGGCAGTCGCCGCTGCGCGCGCCACTAAAATCGACGGCGAAGATTTCCTCTTCATAGCGAATTTCCACCCCCTGCAATTCGGCCTGGTCGGCCAGCAGTTTGTCGAAGTCGGCACGCAGCACCTGATAGGTCGAGCCCTGACCCTTGGTAAAGGTGTCGCGGAAATCGAATTCGGTGTAACGCTCGCCCCAGCCGAAAGCTGCGCCATGCTTGGTCTGGAAGCCCGCAGCGCGAACCGCGTCGAGCATCCCGGCTTCTTCGACGAAGTCCAGGCAATGCGACAGCAGGCTTTCGCCGATCGAGAAGCGCGGGAAGCGCTGCCGCTCCAGTACCAGCACGTCATGGCCATTGCGCTTGAGCAGCGCCGCGGCAATCGCTCCGGACGGGCCGGCACCTATCACTACGACTTGGCGTTGTTCGACTTCAAGAGACTTCATAGCGACTTCTTGCCTCGGGATTGGCTGCGGGGGAACCGGCCAGGGCCGGCAACAGGGTCGAGATCAGGCCCATCAACATTAGGGCGAAATACAATGCCGGGCTGATTATCTGCTGTTGCAGCAGCAGATTGAGAAAGATGATTTCAGTCAGGCCGCGGGTATTGAGCAGCAGGCTTTCGCGCCACTGCCCCGCATAGGCGCGCAGCTGCCCGGCGGCCCAGCTCAAGCCCAGCCAGTTACCGGCCAGTTTGCTGATGATCGGCAGCAGCAACAGCGCGCCGAACTGCCAGGCAGAATACGCCAGCCAGGCGTCGTGCCAGTCGATCTGCAGCAGGCCAAAGGCCAGAATCAGTGGCACCGCCAGCCAGGTTTGCAGCCAGCGCAGCAACCCGGCGGGCAGCGGCAGGCGCAAAGGCAGACGCAAGGCGGTGAGTAGCAACAGATAGGCGATGCCGAACACCAGGGCATTCAGGTGCAGTTGCTGCATCAGCAACAACAGGGCGAGAAAACAGCTGCCATTGAGTAGCGCGGAGCGCAGCGGCAGCAGCTTTAACAGCAGCGGCAGGCCGGCGGCCAGCAGGGGCCAGAGCAGGGTGGCCGGATCGCTGCTGCCCTGAGCCAGGCCGAAGATCAGCCAGCAGAGCAAATCCATAATGATTGCCGCCTGCAGCAGCTGGCGGATCTTGGCCACCGGGTAGCCGAGGTGCTGCAGGTAGAGAAACAGTACCGGAATGGCGGTCAGGGCAAACAGCAGGCCCACGGCAATAGTGGCCAGGCCGCTCTGCTCTGGCAGCAGCCAGAAGGCGCAGGCCAGGCCGCAGAAGAACGGCACAAAGAAACTCGGCAGGGCGATCTGCAGGCTGCCGGGTTCCAGTTGCAGATCGACTACATCACTGAGGATATGCCCGAGCAACAGACAGAAGGCCACGCCATACAAGGGCTCCAGCCACACAGGTGCAAGCAGCTCGCGGGCGCCGAAGCCCAGCGGCGTGGTCCACAGCATTAGCAGCGGCAGGCCCAGGGTGGCCAGCAGCAACTGGCTGACAATCGGAATCAGGCGCAGGCGTTTGCCCAGCCAGGTCACCAGGGCAAATAGCGCGAGCAATGCCAGCCAGGCCAGGGCGATGGTCATATCGCTTGCGCCTGGTTAGCTGTGGTCTGCCGAGTTCCGGCCCAGGGCGCGAGCAGAAAGCAGAACAGCAGACCGAGGCTGATAGCCAGGCCGAAGTTGGCAATCGCCGGGGTGTCGCTGATCAACAGCAGGCCGAACGACAGCCAGCTGGTCAGTGCCGAGAGCAGGGTGCCGAGCAGACTGACGGCCGGCCCGCCGATGTTCTCGCGCATCAGAATGGCGTAATCGACGCCGATGGCGGTGATCAGCAGCAGGCCGAACAGGCTGAACAGGGTCAGCGGTTGGCCCAGCCAACCGAGGCAGGCCAGTGCCGCTAGCGCCGCCAGCAGAGGCAGGCAGACCACCCGCAACGCGCCGCCGAGGCCGAATGGCAGGCACAGCAATAACAGGATGGCGATTGAGGACAGCAGTTTTAGTTCGGCGGCGCTAAGTTGGGTGGCGCTAAACAGCGCGTTGAGTTCGCTGATTCGATCAACCAGCTGCACCCCCGGCAAACCCTCAACCAGCGGCTTGAGTTCGCTGCTGTTGCTGAGTCCTTGCAGGCTGACCAGCCCGGCCACGCCAGCGGCTCCGTCTTTGTTATGGGCGCCCAGCCATAGCGGTCGCCAGGCCTCACCCAGGGGGCTGGCCAGGGCTTGTTCAAGGCTTGCCTGGTTGTTCTGTTGGAGTTCCAGCAATTCGTTATGCAGCGCGGCCGGCGGGATGCCCAGATCAAGCAGAGGCTGCCAGTGTTGCGGCAGTTCGCTCAGTGCAGTGCGCAATTCCTGCAACTGACTGTCGGGTGCGACCAGTTGGCTTAGGGCACGGTAGTCACGCAACTGACCATTCTGTATTGCCTGATCCAGACGCTGACTCAGCGCGGCCTGGCGCTCCAGCAACTGCTGCGGGTTAGCGGCGCGCACCAGAAAGAACTGGCTGGTGGGCTGCTGTCCGGTCAGCTCGGCGATGCGCTGAGCTTCGGCCAACAGTTGCGGCTCCTGGCCGAGCCACTGGCGCAGATCATTTTGTGTATGCAACTGCCACAGGCCGCCGGCGCAAAACAGCAGCAGCAACGCCAGCAGCGGCGCGCTGCCGATCTTGGCTAACAGACGTGTCCGCCCCGCCAGCAGGCGTTGGCTAAAACTCAGCAGCTGCGGCGATGGGCTTAGCCGTAGGCCGCGCAGCCAGGCCGGCAGCAGGCAGACCGAGCACAGGTAGGCGGCGATCAGCCCTGCAGCGGAGAACAGTGCGACCTGGGTCAGCGCCGGAAACGGGGTAAAAGCCAGCGCCAGGTAGCCGATCAGGTTGGTGCCCAGACTCAGGCTCAGGCCCGGCAGGGTGGCGCGCAATGCGCCCCAGCTAGTCCAACCGTCTGCGCCCTCGGCCTTGCTCCAGCTCTTGCTTAAATAGTGCTGCGGGTAATCGGCGGCCACTCCGACCAGGCTGGCACCCAGCACCAGGGTCAGGGCGTTGATCTGGCCGAACACCAGCACGCAGGCGGTGCAGCCGGCCAGCAGGGCCATGCCAATCGGCAGCAGGCTGACCAGCACCCGCACGCGGCGGAAGGCCAGCAGCAACAGCAGCAGGGTGCCGAGGGTGGCACCGCCGCCAATCAGGCTGATCTCGCGGGTGGCCTTGGCCTGGCCAGCGGCGGCGTACAACACGCCGCCGGCCGCCAACAGTTGCCCGCCGGCTGTTTCGATCTGCGCGCGGGTGTCGGCGACTTGCGCGGCAATCAGCGGCGGTTCCTGCATATCAAAGGCGCTGCCCTGGGCGCTGGCGCGCAGCAGGGCCCAGGTCATGCCCGGCTCTTCCAGCAGCAGCACGCCGCTGCTCAGGTCGGCCTGGATACGGCTGCCGGGATTCAGCGCTTGCTGCGCGCGTACGCCCAGGCCCAACCAATCCTGCTCGATGGGCAACAGGCTAAAGCCGGCGAAGGTGTCGAACAGCTGGGCGGTGCGTTGTTCGATCAGCTGTTGCGGTTGCTCCAGCAATAGCTGGCGATCCGCCGTCGGCAGCAGGGGCAGGCGGTTGTTGCGCAGATAGTCGCGCAGCGCGCCGAGGTCGCTGTCGACGCTCCACTGCACCTGAGCGAAGCGCCCGCTACCGCGCCACTGCTCGCCAACCTGCTGCGCCAGGGCAATCGCCTGTTCGCGCTGTGGGTGGCCAATCAACAGCAGCAGGTCGCGGTTTAGCGGTTCCTGCATACGTTGTTCGGCCTGCTGCACCAGGGCGTCGCCACTGCCGGCCGGCAATAGCGCGAGAATATCCGCGGCTACGGGCGGGCCGTTGCGCCACTGCCAGGCGGCGAGCGCCAGCAGGGCGGCGAGCAGCAGCAGAAAGCCGCGCGGCAGCCAGCGTTCACTGGGCAAAGTCGCGTTGCTCCTGCTCGCTCAAGGCCTCGCTGGCCTGGCTTTCAGGCAAGCGCAGCACGCTGCGGTCACCCTGGGTTTCATGCAGCTCGATGCGCTGCACCAGCGCGCCGCCATCAATCTGAATGCGGCTGAAGATCTGTTTGAGCAGCACCGAGTTCGGCACCAGGCGCAGTTGCCAGGCCTCGGCCGTGCCGCTTAGTTGCAGCTGGAAGTCTTTGGACAGGCCGCTATGGTCGCCCTTGAGCACGGCGAGAAACAGCCGGCTCTGCTGGGCGGCGACATCCTGGCCAGGCTGCTGTTGCCAGCCGCTGGGCGTGCGTTTGGCGATGCCCTGGCTATCGATGCGGTAATCCTGCTTGAGTGGGCTTTGCAGCTGCCAGAGCAGGCCAAGGTCGCGGCTGAGGACGAACTGGCCACGACTGGTCAGCGGCTGCGGCAGGGCGCGTAAGTGCTTTTCCTGAATCAGCGGGCCACGGACCACGGCGGGCTTGGCCAGCTGGGCGCTGAGCTGGTCAAGGTCGAAGGCGTAAGCATCGGATGCCAGAAGCAGCAGAAACGCCAGTTGTAGCCCGGATGCAATCCGGGCTACGAGGCCAGCACCGCGTTGGGTATCGCAAAGCTCAACCCAACCTACGGGGTTGAGTGCGCGGCTCAATCCGGCCCAAAGCCTGTTCACGCCAACACCTTCTCAACGGCGTCGATCAGCACCTTGGGCGAAGCAAACTGCATCTCGCGGGTGGCGATTTCCACCGCTACCTGCACGCTGCTGCCACGGGTTATGCGCTCGCCGCTGGCGGCATCGGTGATCAGGTAGTTGATCTTCAGGCGGTTCTCCCACTCCACCAGATCGGCGCGCACGATGATCTTCTGGCCGAACTGCGCGCCGCGGATATAGCGCAGCTGCAGGTCGATCACTGGCCAGGCGTAGCCGGCGTCACGCATCTGCACGTAGTTGTGGCCGAGCTTGTCGAGCAGGGCGCAGCGCGCTTCTTCGAAGTATTTGACGTAGTGGCCGTGCCACACCACTTCCATCATGTCGACGTCGAAGAACGGCACCACCAGCTCGATCTCGGCTTGTAATACGCCTTTGCTACGCATGGGCGGCTCCTTGGCGGGTGGTGCGCACGGCGCACCCTACGCGGTGTGCGGCGCTGGTCGTAGGGTGCGCTGTGCGCACCAGGGCAAACTTATACATAAAGGTTCCAGTGCTGCGCGCGGATACGCACCAGGCACAGACGCAGCTCGGCTTCCAGGGCGCGGTCTTCGATTACCGGGTGGAAGTCCACGGCCAGCTGTTCACGCATGGCGGCGACGGGTGCAGGGATATCGATCTTGCCGTCGCGCTGGCGCAGCCATACGCCCTGGTTGGCGGCCAGCAGGGTGGCGGCGGCGACCTGCTCGGTCAGCTCCAGGCTGCGCAGGGCATCGCGGGCGGCGATGGTGCCCATGCTCACCTTGTCCTGGTTGTGGCATTCGGTGGAGCGCGAGAACACGCTGGCCGGCATGGTGTTTTTCAACGCTTCGGCGGTCCAGGCGCTGGTACCGATCTGCACGGCCTTGAAGCCGTGGTTGATCATCGCGCTGACGCTTGGCGCGCCGGACAGGTTGCTCGGCAGGCCGTGGTTGTAGCGGGTGTCGACCAGCAGGGCGAGCTGGCGGTCGAGCAGGTCGGCGACGTTGCCCACCAGGTTTTTCAGGCTGTCCATGGCGAAGGCGATATGCCCGCCGTAGAAGTGTCCGCCGTGCAGTACGCGCTCGGCTTCGGCGTCGATCAGCGGGTTGTCGTTGGCGCTGTTCAGTTCGATTTCGATAAATTGCCGCAGCAGGCCCAGGCTATCGGCCAGTACGCCGAGCACATGCGGCGCGCAGCGCAGCGAGTAGCGGTCCTGCAGGCGGTGCAGTGGCGCGGTCGGCGCGTCGATGGCCAGATCCTGACGCAGCCAGGCGGCGACCTGCATCTGCCCCGGATGCGGCTTGGCGGCGAACAGGCGCTCGTCGAAATGCTCCGGGTTGCCTTCCAGCGCCACCACGTTAAGCGCGGTGATACGCGTGGCCAGCTTGAGCAGGTAGTCGGCGCGGGAGAACGCCTGGCAGGCCAGGGCGGTCATCACCGCGGTGCCGTTCATCAGCGCCAGGGCTTCCTTCGGCCGCAGGGTCAGCGGCGTCCAGCCCAGCTCGCGGTGCACATCGGCGGCGCTGCGGCGTTCGCCTTTAAACATCACTTCGCGTTCACCACTAAGAGTGGCGGCGACATAGGACAGCGGCGTCAGATCGCCGCTGGCGCCCACCGAGCCTTCTTCCGGGATCAGCGGCAGCACGTCAAATTCGAGAAACGCCTGCAGGCGTTCCAGCAGTTCCACGCGCACCCCGGAGACGCCCTGACACAGCGACTGCAAGCGTGCGGCGAGCACGGCGCGGGTGCTGGCTTCATCCAGCAGTTTGCCCAGACCGCAGCCGTGGAAGGTGTAGAGGTGACGTGGCAGCGCCTCGACCTGGTGCAGCGGCACGGCCACCACGCAGGAGTCGCCGTAGCCGGTGGTGACGCCGTAGATCACGCCTTCCTTGTCCAGCAGGCTGTCGAGAAAACGCGCGCCCTTGGCGATTTTTTCGCGGTAGGCGGCATCGCTTTGCAGCTGCGCCGGGGCGCTGCGGCTGGCCAGGGCGACAACCTGCTCGATGCTCAAGGGGCGCTCGCCAAACACGATGGGATCAGGCTGATTTGTCGTCATCTTCATTCCAGAACGGGTAGAAATTGAACCATTGCAGGGGCGCATCCAGGCAGCGTTGCGCGAGCTGGTCGGCGTAGCGCTGGGTCCAGTGGCGGATCACCTCGTCCCGTTCGCTGCGCTTCCAGTGCAGGCGCTCGGCGAAGGGTTCGATGATCACCTGATAGCGTTTGTCGATTTTCAGGCAGTGAATCAGATTGACCGGGCATTGCAGCAGTCCGGCCAGCAACCACGGGCCTTGCGGGAAGGCGGCGGGCTTGCCGAGAAAGTCCACGCTGACCTTGCGGCTGCCCTTGAGCGGCACGCGGTCGCCGGCAATCGCCAGCCACTCGCCGCGCTCCAGGCGTTCGGACAATTGCAGCATGATCGCTGCGTCCAGCTCACTGACCTGAATCAGCCGCAGGTGGGTGGCACCGGCCTCGCCCAGCAGGCGGTTGAACTGTTCGGCATGTTTGGTGTGCACCAGCACGTTCATCGTTACCTGCTCACCAAGTTCGGCGAGGGCGCGGCAGACTTCCAGGTTGCCCAGGTGCGCGGCCACCAGCATCTGCCCACGGCCCTGCTGGTGCAGCTGCGCGCAGGCGTTGCCCGGGTCGATCAGGGTCACCTGTTCCAGGCCGAGCTTGCCGTTCCACACATCGAGCTTGTCCAGCAGGGTGTCGGCGAAGCTTATAAAGTGGCGGAACACGCTGTGCCGGGTCGGTTGCAACTCGGTGCGGCCGCTCCAGTTGGCCAGGTTGCGCTGGTACTGGCGGATGCTGCGCCGCGCCTTGGCGCCGAACAGATAGAAATACAACACGATCAGGTACAGCAGCGGGCTGATCAGCCGGCGGCCGAGCAGGCGCGCCAGCAGCGCGGTGAATTTCATCAGGATAAAACTGCCGCGCTCGCGCTGCCCGGCCCAGTGCTGCTGGCCACTCATGCGCGGCACCTGCGCCAGAGGATTTGCGGCGCGCGCAGCAACATGCCGAAGAACAGCTTGGCGTGCATCTTCGAGATCAGCGCGTTGTCGTGCCACAGGCGAAAGTGCGAGAGGCCATCCAGCGGGTAATGCACCTTGGTCGGTAGCCAGTGCATCGGCTGATTGCGCCAGGCCAGGCGCACCAGAATCTCGGTGTCGAAATCCATGCGCTTGCCGATGTTTACCGCGTCGATCAACGCCAGGGTGGCCGGCAGCGGGTACACGCGAAAGCCGCACATGGAGTCGCGGATGCTCAGCGACAGGGTGTTGATCCACACCCACACATGGGTCAGGTAGCGCGCGTAGAGGCGGCCTTTCGGCACGCTTTCGTCGTATTGCGGGTAGCCGCAGATCAGCGCCTCAGGGGCGGCCTGCGAGGCGTTGATGAAATGCGGCAGATCACTGAGGTCGTGCTGGCCGTCGGCGTCTACCTGCAGCGCATGGCTAAAGCCCAGGCGCGCCGCTTCACGCAGACCGGCCATCACTGCGCCACCTTTGCCCTGATTGACGGGCAGACGCACTAGATGGGTATCGGGCAGTGTGGCCAGCTGATCCATCACCGCTGCGCAGGCCGGGCTGGAGGCATCGTCCACCAGCACGCAGGGCAGGCCGGCCGCGCGCAGGGCATCGACCACCAGCGGTAGCGCGTGCTCGTGGTTGTAGACCGGGATCACCGCGCAGGGCTTATGCACTGGCAGCTCCCAACAATATGCGCCCTGAGGAGCAGGGGGCTTCGCCATTGCGGAAGGCGAAGTACAGCTTGCCGCGCGCCGCGTCGAAACGCAGGGTCAGCTGCAGCTGATCGCCGGGGCGTACCAGTTGCTGGAATTTCAGCACTTCCATACCGCTGAAACGCGGCGGCAGGTCCTTGATCAGGCTGCGCGCCAGTTGCTGCGCCCAGTCGACCTGCACCACGCCCGGCAGCACCGGGGTCTGCGGAAAGTGGCCGGTGAAGTGTGCGAGGTCCAGCGGCACCACCATCTGCAGCTGCCATTCGCCGTCCTGCTCGACAACCGACAGTGGCTCCACCTGGGTTGGGCGTGGCTCGGCCAGCAGTGCTTCGACCGTGGCTTGCGCCAGTTTGCCCTGGTTGTTGTAGGGCAGCTGAGCGAGCAGGCGCCAGCGCCGGGGCAGGGCGATGGCTTCGCAATGGTTGGCCAGATGGCGGCGCAGGGTTTCGGTAACGGTCTTGCGCCCCTGGTTGCGCAGCGCATGCAGGCCGGCCGGGCTCAAGGCCACCAACGCGCCGAGGTAGGCGCGGCCTTCCTGCACCACGCCCAGGCGTGCGTCGCTGAGCCATTCGTGGCTACTTAGCGCCTGTTCGAGCATGGGCAGGGAAATACGTTTTTCTTCCAGTTTGATAATCCGGTCCAGGCGGCCGCGCAGGGTGAAGCGGCCATCGGCCTGCAGCTCCACTGCATCGGCGGTCTGCTCGCGGTGGCCGGCCGGCAGATAGGGCGAGGTCAGGTGCAGGGCACCTTCGGCGTTCTGCCCCAGTTCGATGCCGGCGAAGGGCGTCCACAGCTCACCGCCCTGACGCCAGGCGATACCGCCGGTTTCCGAGCTGCCGTAGATTTCCGTGGGCCATTGGCCAAGCAGGCCCTGCAGCTCGGCAGCGGTTTCGCTCGGCAGCGCGCCGCCGGAGGAAATCACCTGACGCACGGCACGTAGTGCATTCCAGTTGAGGTTATTGCCCATGCGCTTCAACAAGGCAGGGCTGGCCACCCACACAAAGTCAGTGCCACAGGCCAGACTTTCACGTTGCAAGTCTTCGGGGAACGGCTGGGCGCGGCGCAGAAAAGCGCGGCCGGCGCACAGCGGCCAGAGCACGCGAAACAACAGGCCGTAGATATGCTGGGTGGCGACGCTGCCGAGGATGGTCGCGTTGCCCAATTGCTCGCCCCATAGCTGTTCCAGGGCGGTCACTTCATTGGCCAGCTGGCGCAGAGATTTGTCGATCAGCTTGGCTTCGCCGCTGGAGCCGGAGGTGCACAGGGTCAGTCGGCATTGGTCGAGATCGAGCGGGGCCGCTGGCAGCGCAACGCTTTCGGGACTAAGCAGGCTATGAATGCTGTCCAGCCAAAGGTCGCACTGCGTGCTGAGGCGCCGACGGGTCTGCGGCTGGGCATCGCCCGGCAGCAGCACGGTAATACCGGCGCGCCAGGCGGCCAGCAGGGCAATCGCCAGTTCGCCGGCATCGTCGAGATAGAGTGCCAGGCGTTTTACGCCACGGCCTTGCAGCTCGGCCGCCAGCTGCAGGGCGTGCTGGCGCAGCTGGGGTTGATCCAGATCCGCAGTTACCGCGCGACCTGCGTGGGCTTCGAGCAGCAGGTGCTCGAGGGGCAGCCAGTTCATTCATGTCTCCTTACATGCTGGCGCACCAGCCATTCACCGGCAAACAGCAGGCCCATCAGGCCATAGGAAATCAACCCGGTGTACAGGGTCCACCAACTCAGCGGGGCCCAGAAATTCAGCGCCACCACCACCAGGCCGTTGGCCAGAAAGAAACCGGCCCAGACCGCGGTGACCAGGCGTGTGTAGCGTATCGCCACCTCCGGCAACTGCGGCTCGGTCAGACGCGCCAGGCGTTCGATCAGCGGTGGGCCGAACTTCAGGCTCAGGCCGAACAACGCCAGCAGCAGACCGTTGAGCAGTACCGGATACCAGCGCAGCAGCGCGGGCTCACCGGCGAGACCCAGCAGCAGGCAGAAGCCCAGGGCCACCGCGGTCATCCAGCGGTTGCCGGGCTTGCCCCATTGGCTGAGCGCGCGGGCCAGCCACAGGCCGCCGAGCAACGCGGCGAACAGGCGGGGCGACAGATGCTCCATGCCGTAATACACGGCAAAGGGGTAGAGCAGCCCCACCAGCAGCAGGAGCAGGCCCAGTAGGCGACTCATTATCCGGCAGCGGGTGTATTGACCAGCTGCAGCACCGCCTCGACCACGTCGCCGACGGTGCGTACCGCCTTGAACTCCTCGGCTGCCAGCTTCTTGCCGGTCTGGCGCTTGATATGGTCGATCAGGTCGACGGCATCGATGCTGTCGATCTCCAGGTCCTGGTAGAGGTTGGCGTCCAGGGTGACGCGCTCGGCATCCAGTTCGAACAGCTCGACCAGGGCGTCGCGCAGGGTGGCGAAAATATCTTCACGGGTTTGCATCGGCGGCTTCCTCAGGCGGTCTGTTGCGATGACACGAATGCCGCCAGGCTGGCTACGTTGGCAAAGTGCTTGCGGGTGTCTTTGGCTTCGGCGTCGATCTTGATACCAAAGCGTTTCTGGATGGCCAGGCCGAGTTCCAGGGCGTCTACCGAATCCAGGCCCAGGCCCTCGCCAAACAGGGTCAGGTCGGCGGCGATATCTTCGGCAGCCATGTCTTCGAGGCCCAGGGAGTCGATAATCAGGTTTTTAATTTCCAGCTGTAAATCGCTCATCTTTGGCGAGCTCCTTCATAAAGTGTTGGTGCAAAACATCGTTGAGCTTGCGCGAGGCTATCGGCGGCGGGCCCATAAGGTTGAACTGTTGCGGGTCAATATCCTCGCCTACGCGCAGGCGCAAGTGGAAACGACGCGACGGAATGCTGTACCAGGGCTCGGCCTTGGTCAGGGTGGTGGGGCTGACGCTGATCACCACCGGGGTGACCACATGCGCGCCACGCAGGGCGATGGCCGCTGCGCCGCGGTGAAACTGCGGGCTTTGCCCCGGTGTAGTGCGCGTACCTTCGGGGAAGATCACCAGGGTCTGGCCGCTTTGCAGGGCAGCGGCCGCCTCGTCGAGCATGTCCATGCTGCCGCTGTTGCTGATGTAGTGTGCCGCGCGCAGTGGCCCGCGCATGCTTGGGTTATCCCACAGGCTCTGTTTGACCACGCAGTTGGCGTCGCGAATAAAGGCGATCAACACCACCACGTCGATTAACGACGGGTGGTTGGCGATCACCAGTTGCCCGGGACGGCCCAGTCGCTCGATGCCCTCGACCTCATAGGTCAGCACGCCGCTGCGGTACATAAAACGCACGAACAGGTAGAAGGTCTTGCTCACCACCGCGCGGGCACGGGTGCGCCGGCTCAGGGCATCACCCGGCAGCAGGGCGAGCAGGGGAAAGATCAGCACGCGCAGCAGCACGCCGCCGAGGCCGAACAGGCTGAAGCTCAGGGCCGTGGCGATCAGCCGCCACACATAGGGCGCGCTGTAACGGCTCAGGCCTTGTTGCGAGACCATATCCATTGTCGGCTCTTCCAGTGGTGGTGCAGGGTGGTCTGGTCGCTGCACAGGGCGCGTACCAGATTGATCGCATGGGGCCACTCGCTGGCCGGGCCTGTGGCGCTGAGCAGTTGCAGCTGCCAGTCGCTGCCCGCCGTCAGCAGCAGGGCGACGGCGTAGGGAAAGGGCACGTCGTCGATAAAGGGGGCGTATAGCTCGGGCGGCGTTTCCTCGCAGATCACCAGCAGCACCGCCGGGGCCCCTTCGGCCAGCAGGCCGCAGGCTTCCAGCACGGCGTGCTCCAGGCCATCGCCGGTGGCGGCCAGGGCGGTCATTTCGCTGGTGTCGCCACGCTGGATCGACCACAGACCGATAATCGCGTTATGCACCGAGAGGCTGAACTGGGTCGGAGACAGCGGTTCGCCGTGGGCCAGGTCGGTAAGAATGGCCAGGGTGCGTGGGGTTTCGCCGTGGCGGCAGGCGAAGACCATGGGCATCGGGCCCTGAACCTCCGCCAGGGGCCAGGCGACGTGGAAGGCCATGCGCGCCAGGCGGCTCAGGCGGCGGCGCTGCATGGCCGGGAGAAAGCTGACATCGGGCTGTGCGTCGCTATCAGGCAGGCGTGACGGCGTCCGATGCCAGGCGCACCAGTCGTCCGTGCTGTCCAGGCCGGGAGCCCAGGCACGCCATTGTTCAATCCTGAATTCGGTCACGCGGGAGGCTCTTTCCGGCCCTGTACTGGGTGTTCACGCCTGCGGTCGTCAGGCATGCCAGCGAGGGCATTGGCAATGCACATGGCGAGGTGCCGGCATTATCCCGTCCGCGGCGGCCCTAAGCAAATCGGCTGTGTGGCGTTCTGACCGGAGGTGTCGGCTTGTTTGCCGAAAATCTCCCCCTTGTCATGTAGTTTGCATAGAATTCATCACCATTTCGGTGCTTATTTGCGGTTAGGGGGGCGTTTTATGCGGCGGGTGATCTTCAATCAGAAGGGCGGGGTGGGTAAATCCAGCATTGCGTGCAACCTGGCGGCGGTAAGTGCCTCCCAGGGCTATCGCACCCTGTTGGTCGATCTGGATGCCCAGGCCAACTCCACCCACTACCTGACCGGCTTGACCGGCGACGACATCCCCATGGGCATCGCCGAGTTCTTCAAGGGCACCCTGAGCAGTGGTCCGTTCGGCAAGAAGGGCACTGTGGATATCTACGAGACCCCCTTCGACAACCTCCATGTGGTCACCGCCACCGCCGAGCTGGCCGACCTGCAGCCCAAGCTGGAGCAGAAGCACAAGATCAACAAGCTGCGCAAACTGCTGGATGAGCTGAGCGAGGATTACGAGCGGATTTACCTGGATACTCCACCGGCCTTGAACTTCTATACGGTTTCCGCGCTGATAGCCGCTGACCGGGTGCTGATTCCCTTCGACTGCGACAGTTTCTCCCGCCAGGCGCTGTACGGCCTGCTGCGTGAAATCGAGGAGTTGCGCGAGGACCACAACGAAGGCCTGGAGGTCGAGGGTATTGTGGTCAATCAGTTCCAGCCGCGGGCCACGTTGCCGCAGCAGCTGCTCGACGAGCTGATCGCCGAGGGCTTGCCGGTATTACCGGTCAACCTGATGAGTTCGGTGCGGATGCGCGAGTCCCACCAAGCCTGCATGCCGCTGATCCACCTGGACCGCAACCACAAGCTGACCCAGCAGTTTGTCGAGCTGCATGACCTGCTTAATAGCGCGGACTGAACCGCGCCTAGACAATAAAAAAGCTGCCTAGGCAGCTTTTTTGTTGTGCGCAGAAAACCTAGCGAACGACGTAGATATCGCAGGGAGCCTTGTGCAGGAAGTGCTGTGCCAGGCTGCCGAGCAGGGCTTGCGACAGTGCGCTGCGGCCATGGCTGCCGAGCACCAGCAGTTCGGTCTGCTGGGTTTTCAAGTGCCCCTGCAGGCAGCGCAGGATGCCGCCCTGTTGCACCGAATGGCTGAGGGTCGGGCCATTGGCTGGCAGGTTCTGCTGTTCGTCCTGGAGCAGCTGGTCGATCAGCGCCTTCTGTGTGGCCAGTTGCGCTTCAACCTGCTGCTGGGTGCCCTTGTCCGGCTCGAACACGTGCAGGGCGTGCAGCTCGGCGGTTTCCGGCAGCAGGCGGTAGGCCTGGCCGAGAGCGCTGCAGGCGCACAGGGAGAAGTCGATAGCCGAGAGGGCGCGCTGATAGGGCTGGAAATCGTTGCGGGCCACCAGCAGCAGGGGCACCGGGCAGCTACGTGCGATGCGGTCGAGGCTGGTGCCGGAGAAGAAGTCATGGCGCTGATGATGCGCGCCGAGTACCAGCAGGTCGTACTTGCCTTCGGTCAGTTGCTGCAGCACCACTTCCGAGGGCTTTTGCCCGCTGCGGATCAGCAAGGTGGTTCCGGGCGGGGCGTACTGGGTCAGGCTGCGATCCAGGGCCTGCTTGGCCTGCTCATGCTCCTGACTGCTCTTGCTCGGGTCGAGCACATGCAGCATGGTCAGCTTGGCGTTGAACTGCTTGGCCAATTGTGCGGCACGGCACAGGGCCATGTCGGCAGTGTCGCGTAGGTCGTGGGCGATAAGAATGTGCGTGGGCATGCTCGGCTCTCCTGCCGATACATGTCGGCAAATTTATTGTGACATCGAGAGATAGCTGGTCTTTTGACCTATGGCAAGGTCAGGCGTCAGCGGGCGCGTAATTGGTACAGGCCGCGACTCTCAACCACTACTTCACCACTGTCATCGGTTAGCTGCAACTGTAAAACATACTCGGCTTTGCCTTGTTCTGTTGCCTGCTTTTGCAGGTGCTGAATTTCTTCGACGGAAAGCCGCGCTTCGACCCGAATATCGCCGGTTGCCGGGCGACGAAAACGCAGGTTCATTTCCTTGATGATGGGGTAAAAACGCTGGGCGTCGAAGCTGGTAAGAAACAGCGCGCCGCCGGGGATCTCGGCCAGGGTGAACAGCGCGCCAGCGTACATGCTGCCGATATGGTTCTGGTTGCCGGCCAGCGGCATACACAGGCGCACATGGCCGGGCTCCAGCACCTCGGCCTTGAGGCCGCTGCGTTGGACAAAGGCGATCTGCTCTTCGGTAAGTTGGCGAATCAACTCGGCTGGCATCGACATGGTCTGGCTCCACACTTAATTATTGTGCAGCCAGCCTAAGGCCTAGTCGAAGGCAGAGTAATGACCGCAAGGTCGCGCAGGATTGACCGATCCGCTCAGAACCTGTGTGCGATACCGCGAGCTAGAGTCCTGCAAGGCAAAAACAGGCGAGGAAGCGGAGTGTACTTTTGTACATGAGCATTCTGAGCCTGTTTTTAACGCAGCAGGGCCGACGCGCAGCAAATCGCCAATAGGTTCTCAGATGCCCTGCTGACGCAACCAGCCGAGCAATTGCGGCAAGGGCAGGGCACCGCTTTGCCGGGCGATTTCGACGCCGCCCTTGAGCAGGATCAGGCTGGGGATCGAGCGGATGCCCATTTCCGCGGACAGTTGCGGGTTGGCTTCGCTGTCCAGCTTGGCCAGGCGGCAGTGGCCTTGCAGCTGGCTGGCGGCCTGTTCAAAGATCGGCGCAAAGCTGCGGCAGGGTCCGCACCAGCTGGCCCATACATCGATCAGCAGCGGCAGATCACCCTTGTTTTGCGCGTCGAAGCTGGCTTGGGTCAGCTCGAAGGGTTTACTCGGCAGCACCTCGGCCTTGCAGCGGCCGCAACGCGGCGCATCGCCCAGGCGCTCGGCAGGGATGCGATTAAGGCCGTTGCAGTGCGGGCAGGGGATCAGCAGGGGATTGTTCATCGGCGGCTCCTTGGGCTATTGCGGATAGATGGAGCCGCGCCGCGGCGATATCAAGTCAAACCGGGGTCAGCGGGAAGAACCAGGGAATCACAAAGCTGGCCACCACCCACAGCAGCAGGTTGAGCGGGATGCCGACCTTCATAAAGTCGGTAAAGCGGTAACCGCCGGCGTTGTAGACGAAGGTGTTGGTCTGATAACCGATGGGCGTGGCGAAGCTGGCGCTGGCGGCGAACATCACCGCGACGACAAAGGCGCGCGGGTCGACGCCCAGGTGCTGGGCCATGCCGATGGCAATCGGGGTTACCAGCACGGCGACGGCGTTGTTCGACAACACCTCGGTAAGGATCGAGGTGAACAGGTAGATAAACGACAGCATCAGCAGCGGCCCGGCCCACGGCATCAGGCTCATGACATTGCTGACCATCAGGCTGACCAGACCGACCTTGTCCATGGCGATACTGATGGCCAGCATGCCGAAGATCAGGCTGAGGATTTTCCAGTCCACCGCCTTGTAGGCGTCTTCCACATCCAGGCAGCGGGTGGCCAGCACAGTAACTGCGCCGATGATCGCCAAGCCCTCGATCGGCATCACGCCGAAGGCCGCCAGGACCATCACCGCCATGGTGGCGATGATCGCAATCGGTGCCTTGTCGCGGCGGAAGGCGCGCTCCTGCACAGCGTTGAGGCTGATCAGCTCGCCGTTGTCGGCAAAGCGCTTGATTTGCGTCGGCGTGCCTTCCACCAGCATTACGTCGCCGAACTGCAGTTCGAAGTCATCCAGGTTGCCCTGGATATTCTCGTCCTGACGGTGCACGGCGAGTACGGCAATGCCATAGCGCGCGGTAAGGTCGAGGTCGCGCATCGGCCGATGGCTATAGCGCGAGTTACGCCCGACTATCGCTTCGGCGAGGATTACGTCGTGGCTGCTGATGGTTTCGAAGGCATCGCTGCGGTTGAAGATCAGGTGGCCGCTTTCGCGCAGCTCCACCACATCCTTGACCTGGCCGTGCAGCACCAGACGGTCGCCGCTGGCCAGTAGGGTGTCGGCGGCTGGTTCGGTGAGCTCCAGCTCCTCGCGAAACAGCTTGAGCACCAGCAGGCCACTGCCGCCGTTGAGATTGGCTTCGTGCAGGGATTTGCCGATCACCGGCGAGTCGTGGGGCACCAGCAGCTCGGTCATAAAGGTGCGGTCCAGGTCCGGGCGCAGCTGCTTGGACAGAGTCTCGCGCTCTGGCAGCAGATGGCGGCCGATGGTCAGCAGGTAGAGCATGCCCACCGTCGCCAGGATCAGCCCGGCACCGGTAATTTCAAACATGCCAAAGGGCTCAAGGCCAGCTTTGCGCGCTACGCCGTCGACCAGAATATTGGTCGAGGTGCCAATCATGGTCAGGGTGCCGCCGAGAATGGTGGCGTAGGACAGTGGGATCAACAGCTTCGACGGCAAGGTTCCGGCGCGCCGCGCCAGGGAAATCGCCACCGGGGTGAGAATGGCCACCACCGGGGTGTTGTTGAGGAAGGCCGATATCACCAGTGCGGTAACGGTCAGGCCGGTCAGCACGCGGATCGGGCTGGTGCCGACCAGATCGCCCAGCCAGTTGCCCAGGGCGTCGATGCAACCGGTGCGCTCCAGCGCGGCGGACAGCACGAACATGCAGGCGATGGTCACCGGTGCAGAGTTGGACAGCACGCTGAGTACTTCGGCGGGGCTGAGCAGTTGGCTGATCAGCAGGGCGGCCACGGCAATTGCCGCGACGATGTCCGGGCTCCACTTCTCGCGCACAAAGGAGTACAGCAGCCAGACCAGCAGGGCGGCTACGAAGAGCAGAGGCAGGGGCAGTGAGTCCCAGAACATTGAAATCCTTAACGCGCGAATCTCGTAGGAGGTATCAGGCACGCCAGATTCAGACGCGGCGGCCACGCAAGGCGGAGAAGATAAGGGTTGCTGCTTAGAGAGTCTAAGAATGTTTGGAAAGGTTTATATGCCTTTTCGGATTAATAGATAAGGCTGTACCGACGGCTCTACCGCGCACTGTGCCTGTGCACGGCTATGGGGGCGGATTAGGCTCAAGGCTTTATCGAGTGGGTGGGTGATATGCGACAGCTAGGCATTCTGGGTGGTATGAGCTGGGAGTCCACGGCGAGCTATTACCGCCTGCTCAATCAAGGTGTGCGCGAGCAGTTGGGCGGCCTGCACTCCGCGCCCCTGCTGCTGCATTCCGTGGACTTTGCCGAGATCGCCGCGCTGCAGCAGCAGGGCGACTGGTCGGCTGCCGGGCAGATACTGGCGCAGGCAGCCCAGGGTCTTGAACGCGGCGGGGCGACGGCCCTGCTGCTGGCCACCAACACCATGCACAAGGTGGCACCGGCCATCGAGGCGGCGGTGGATATTCCTCTGCTGCATATCGGCGATGCCGTTGGCCAGGCTCTGCAGCGTCAGGGCGTGCGCCGTGCAGCCCTGCTCGGCACGCGTTTTACCATGCAGGAAGACTTCTACCGTCAACGCCTGGCTGAGCGCTTCGCCATTGAGGTGATCATCCCGGACGTGGCGCAGATGGCGGAAATCGACCGGGTGATCTTTGCCGAGCTGTGCCAGGGCCAGTTTTTGCCGCAGGCGCAGGCGTTCTATCTGGACTGTCTGCGCACGTTGCAGGAACGGGGTGCCGAGGTGGCCATCCTCGGCTGCACCGAAATCGGCTTGCTGCTCGATGGCCTGGATGCGCCGCTGCCGCTGCTCGATAGCACCGAGCTGCATGTGGCCATGGGGCTGGAGTGGCTGCTGGGTGGTTCGTAGGTTGGGTTGAGCTTGCGAAGCCCAACAGGGAGCGCATAGCGCTCCGCCCGGCTATCGTTGGGCTTCGTCGCAGGCTCCTCAACCCAACCTACGACGAACACCAGGTACGGCAGTTCGTAGGGTGGATGACGCTCTATCCATCCACCGGGGCAGTTGGTGGATGAAAAAGGCGTCATCCACCCTACGGCTCTGTTCAGGAAGAACAGCTGATCTCCAGATGCTTGCCCCACTCCGGCGGACGCTGGGCGTAGCGTTCGAAGCCGGGTTGTTCATCGAAGGGCTGTGACAGCACCTGATGCAGTTCGCGCACCGGGGCGTAGTCGCCCTGCTCGGCGGCTTCGATGGCCTGCTGGGCCAGGTAGTTGCGCAGGATGTACTTGGGGTTGGCCGCGTGCATGCGGGTGCGGCGTTGCGCCTGGTCGTCGCCCTCCTGGGCGCTGCGCGCCAGGTAGTCGGCGGTCCAGGCGTCGAAACCGGCCAGGTCGGTAAAGTCGTCACGCAGGCGCGCCACGGCGTGCACTGCCGAGCTGTCGCCCAGCTCACGGAAGAACAGCGTGTAATCCACCGCGCTGCTCTGCATCAGTTGCAGCAGGCGTTGCACCAGGGCTTCGTCGCCTTCATCGGCGCTGAGCAGGCCCAGGCGCTTGCGCATCAGGTCGAGGTAATGGGCCTGGTACAGCGGCAGAAACAGGCCAAGGGTTTCGCGCAGCGCCTCTATCTCCACCAGCGGCACCAGGGCCTGACCGAGGGCGGCGAGGTTCCACTGGGCGATGGGCACCTGATTGCTGAAGCTGTAACGGCCGGTGTCATCGGAGTGGTTGCAGATATGTTTGGCGTCGAAATCATCGAGAAAGGCGTAAGGGCCGTAATCGAAGGTGATGCCGAGGATCGACATATTGTCGGTGTTCATCACCCCGTGGCAGAAGCCGTAGGCCTGCCAGTAGGCGATCATCGTGGCGTTGCGCTCGATGATCTCGCGGAACATCGCCAGATACGGCTGCTCCTGCTGCAGGCAGTCGGCGTAGTGGCAGTGCAGCACATGCTCGGCCAGTTGCCTGAGCTGCTCATGCTGCTGGGTGTAGTAGAAGTATTCGAAGTGGCCGAAACGCACATGGCTGGGTGCCAGGCGCAGCACCATGGCCGCGCTTTCCTGCTTCTCGCGCCACACCGGGGTGCTTGAGCCGGTCACGCACAGTGCCCGCGAGCTGGGGATGCCGAGGGCGTGCAGGTGTTCGCTGGCGAGAAATTCGCGGATTGATGAGCGCAGCACCGCGCGGCCGTCGCCCATGCGCGAGTAGGGCGTCTGCCCAGCGCCTTTCAGGTGCAGATCCCAGTATTCGCCAGCGTTGTTAACTACCTCACCCAGCAGCAGGCCACGGCCATCGCCCAGGCGCGGGTTGTAGCCGCCGAACTGATGGCCGGAATAGACCATGGCCCGCGGCTCGGCCGTGCTCCACAGCTTGTGTCCGGTGAAAATCTGCGCGAACACCTCGCTATCGGCCTCGGCCGGGTCGAGGTCGAGCAGCGCCATGGCGGCGGGGCTGGCCACCACCAGGCGCGGCTCGGCGATGGGCTCGGGCAGTACCTCAGTCGAAAAGGCATCACCAAGACGGGTGAAGCGATTATCGAAGGTTAGCTCGGTCAACGACTTCAAGGCAGGACTCCAGGCAGTGACGCCGCCGGGCCAAGGCTCGGCGGCGGGTGGTCGGTGGCCCCGTTCTGCGCGCTGTGCGAGCGCCAGGCCCGCTATTTACAGGGGATCGGGCGTGGGTTCGGTGGGCGTGGTCGGTGTGATCGGGTCCTGCTCGGTGCTGGGTTGCTCGACCTGGGTGGTCTGGCCAGTACCCAGGTTGAGCTCCAGGCCCTGCAGGTTTTTCACCATGACCTCGACCTGATTGAAGGCCATCTCGACGTTGTTCTCGCGGAAGCTCAGGGCGATGCGGGTGAGAATTTCATCCGTGGAGGCATTGCGGTCGGCCAGTTCGCGCACATGGAAACGCAGTTCGTAGTCGAAGGTGCTGGCGCTGATGGTCAGGAAGAACAGCAGCGGCTCGGGATCGCGCAGCACCCGCGGGTTTTCCGCGGCGGCCTGCAGCATCAGCTTGCGGGCCAGCGCCAGGTCGGTCTCGTAGGCCACGCCGATCTTGATGATCACCCGGGTAATCGTATCGTTCAGCGACCAGTTGACCAACTGGTCGGTGACGAAGGTCTTGTTCGGAACGATGATTTCCTTGCGGTCGAAATCGGTGATGGTGGTGGCGCGGATGCGGATCTTGCTCACCGTGCCGGACAGGTTGCCGATGGTCACCACATCGCCGATGCGCACCGGGCGCTCGAACAGGATGATCAGGCCGGAGATAAAGTTGGCGAAGATCTCCTGCAGGCCGAAACCCAGTCCCACCGACAGCGCGGCTACCAGCCATTGCAGCTTGTCCCAGCTGACCCCCAGGGTCGACAGGGTAACCACGAAGCCGATGGCGACGATCAGGTAGGAGAGCAGGGTGGTGGTGGCATAGGCGCTGCCTTGGGCCAGGCTCAGGCGTGACAGCACCAGCACTTCGAGCAGGCCGGGCAGGTTGCGCGCCAGGGCCACGGTGATGCCGACGATGACCAGCGCGCCGATCACATCGCTGAGGCTGATCGGTACCAGGCTGGCCGTTTCGCCCGTGCCGCTGCTGTATTCGTAGAGGCTGATGTTGTCCAGGTAGGAAAACACCGATATCAGATCGGCCCAGACCCAGTACAGGCCGACGATAAAGCTGCCGAGCAGGGCCAGGCGGATCAGGCGCAGCGACTGCTGGTTGACCTGTTCGATATCCAGGGTCGGTTCCTCGACCACGGTTTCCGTACCTTCGCCGCCGTCCTTGCTCTGCGCCTGGCGCTTGACCATGGCACGCTGGTAGGCCAGGCGGCGTGCCGCAACGCCCAGGCCGCGGACGAAGGTGGCCTCGATGATCAGCCAGATCATCAGCAGATAGAGGGTGGTGATCAGGCGGTCGCTGAGCTTGAGGGCGGTGTAGTAGTAACCGAAGCCCACGGCGACGATCAGGGCCAGGGGCAGCAGGCTCAGGGCAATGCCGATCAGCATGCGGAAGGGCGAGGCATGTTCGCGGGCGGGGCCGCTGAGCAGCAGTTTGTGCAGCAGCCAGACCATCAGGGCGTAGCAGCTGAGTACCACCGCCAGGCCGATCACATCGTCGCCGAGACTGGCCGGCTGATGCCCGGCGATGGTAACCACCGCCACCAGGGCCATGACCACCAGCCCCAGGCGGCGAACCTGGCGGTGCAGGAAGGCGACCTGGCTGCGCCCCCAGCGGAAGTGCAGTTCGGCCACGCCGCCGTCGGCGAGGATGCGGTACACGGTATAGAACACCAGCCAGGCCTGGGCCATCTGGAAGAAGGCAGCCCCCAAGTTGGCGTTCTGCCCGCGGGCGTCCATCTGCAGGGCGAAGCCGCATAGCGTCAGGAACAGGGTGCCGGGCAGCGCCAGCAACAGGTTGAGGAGGATCGCCATAGGCGTGTGCAACTGGCTGTCGCGTTTGAAGTGGCCGACGTCCTGGTGGTACTCGCCGAGCTTGCGGTACAGGTAGCCGCGTCGCCACAGCAGCACGGCGATCAACAGCAACAGCGGCAGGAACAGCAGCGGCCGCTCGATCAGGCCGGCACCTAGCTGGCGCAGATTGGAGCCCCAGGGCAGCTCGGCAATCTGCCGCTCCAGCAGGCGCGGTACCGACTTGAACCACTCCAGGTCCAGCGGCTTGTTGCTGGGAATCCAGAACATCTGCTCGTCGAGGGTGGTACGCAGGGCCTGGGCGGTGCTTTGCAGCTGCTTCTGGTTCAGCTGCAGGGTGATTGATTCGTTAAGCAGGGCATTCAGTTCGCGATTGAGGCGGTCGATCAGTTCGCGGCGGGTGGCGAAGATGTCCAGCAGGTCGGCGCGTAGATTCTGTACTTCTTCGATATCGACCTGCTGTGCCAGCAGTTGATCGACATAGGTGCTGGGGTTGCTGATGCTTTCGCGCTGCTGGTTGAGTTCGAATTGGTACAGGCGCAGGTCGGCGATCTGATCGGGCAGCTTGCTGTCGATTTTCAGGGTCGGCAGCGCCTGCTGCTGCTGATAGAGGATGCGCGACAGCAGCAGGCTGCCCTGCAGCACGCTGATCTGCTCCTCCAGGGCCTGGTCGCTCTGGTTGAGACTGTCGAGCTGCTGTTTGGTCTGCAGGTTTTCTCGGGTCAGCTGGTTGAGGCGCTCGGTGGCGCGCAGCAGGTAGTCGGAGAGTTTCAGGTTGGCTGCGCGCTCCCGTGCCAGCAGGGTGCTGGAGCCGGCCTTCTCGGCCTCGCGGGATTGTTCCTCGACGGTCTGGGCGGACAGCGCGCGGCGCTTTTCATTGATCAGGGTTTGCAGGTCGAGCAACTCCTGCTCGACGCGCTTGATGCGCTCCTCGAGCAGGGCGCGGCGGCTGTTGCCGAGGTCCTGCAGGGCGCTGTTGCCGGCCAGCTCCTGGCGGCGCAAGTGGGTCTGGGCTTCCAGTTTGACCAGCTCGGCGCTGAGCAGGTCGCGGCGTTCGCTGGTCAGCGGCTTGCTGCCGTCGCGACCGCTCTTCAGGATGTTGTTGATTTCCTGGCTGCGGGTCTGGTTGCCGCTGATCTCGGCCTGGGCGCGTTCCGGGCGGGTTTGTGCGGTGATAACCAGGCTGTTGGCTTCGACGATCTGCTTTTGCCATTCGCTGAGCTGGGTGTTGCGCTCGGCCAGCAGCTGTTCGAGTTGCGTCAGTGGGCTATCAGCATAGCGCTGGTCGACCTGGGTGGGCTGGCTGGCCTTGAGGCGTTCGAGCTCGCGCTGGGCTTCGCCGATCAGGCGTGGGGCTTGCTCAAGCTGCGTTTTGAGGTCGCTCAGGCGCTGCTGGCTGTCGGCCTGTTCGGTCAGCCACTCCAGGGTCTTTTCCAGGGTCTGCTTGAGCGCCTGCTGTTCGGCCTCGGGCAGTTTGCGCTCGGCCAGGCTGTCCAGACTGCGCTGGATATCAGCGCTTTTTGGCGGCTCGGCGGCCTGCAGCCAGGGAGCGCAGAGGGACAGCCCGAGCAGGGCGATGACAAGGTAGGCGCGTAAAGAGGGCATGATGGAGATCGTAGGGCTCGAAAAGAAGCTGAGTTTAGAGGAACAGCCCGGGTCCCGGGCGACTACCTTCGGGGAATCTGACGCCGACCTTGCGCACCTTGTTCCCTTCCATTGCCGCAACGGTCCAGGTCAGGCCTTGCCATTCGACCTGGTCGCCGATCACCGGCGAGCCGCCAATCTTGTGGGCGATAAAGCGGCCCAGGTGCAGCTGGCCTTCGGCACCTTCCAGTTTCAGGCCATAGAGTGCGGCGATGGCCGCCAGTTCGGCATCGCCTTCGAGGACGAAATCGCCGAAGAAGCGCAGATCCTGGCCGCGGGTCGGGGCCTGGCTGAACAGCTTGCCGAGGCCGGGCAGGTCGTGTTCGTGGCCGACCACGCAGAGCAGGTCGCCGGCTTCCAGGGTGGTACTACCGGAGGGATGCAGTAGCTCCTTGCCGCGAAACAGCGCGGCGATGCGCGTGCCTTCAGGCATCTTCAGCTCGCGCAGGGGCGCGCCGATGCACCACTTCTCCGCACCGAGGCGGTAGATAAACAGTTCCCACTGGCTGGTCGGGTGCACGTCCAGGCCGGCGCGCGACACCGGGGCCGGCTCCGGCGGTACGGTGACGCGCAGCCGTTTGGCTGCCCAGGGTAGGCTGGTGCCCTGCAGCAGGAGGGAGACCAGCACAATAAAGAAGGCCACGTTGAAGAACAGCTGGGCGTTCGGCAGGCCGGCCATCAGCGGGAAGACCGCGAGAATGATCGGCACCGCGCCACGCAGGCCCACCCAGGCGATAAAGGCGCGCTCGCGGTCATGGAATGCCTTGAATGGCAGCAGGCCGATGAAAATCGACAGCGGCCGGGCGAACAGGATCATCCACAGCGCCAGGCCCAGAGCCGGCAGGGCAATTGGCAACAGTTCATGGGGGGTAACCAGCAGGCCGAGGACCAGGAACATGCCGATCTGCGCGAGCCAGGCCAGGCCGTCGAGCATATGCAGGATGCCGTGGCGCGAGCGGATCGGCTTGTAGCCCAGCAGCAGGCCGCACAGGTAAATCGCCAGAATGCCGCTGCCGCCAACCGCGTTGGTTACGGCAAAGATAATCAGCCCGCCGCTGACCACCAGCAGGGGATACAGCCCGCCCGGCAGCTCCATGCGGTTGACCAGCTTGAGCAGCAACCAGCCGCCACCCAGGCCGAACAACGCGCCGATGCCAAATTGCAGCAGCAGTTGCAGCAGCAGTGCCCAGTCCAGGCCATTCTGGCCGCTGGCGAGGATGGCGATCAGGGTAACAGTGAGGAACACCGCCATCGGGTCGTTGCTGCCGGACTCGATTTCCAGGGTGGCGCTGACCCGCTCGTTAAGGCCGCGCCCGCCGAGCAGGGAAAATACCGCGGCGGCATCGGTGGAGCCGACGATGGCCCCGATCAACAGACCTTCCATCCAGCTCAGCTTGAACAGCCAGGCCGCCGCCATACCGGTCAGCCCGGCGGTGATCAGTACGCCAACCGTGGCCAGCGATAAGGAGGGCCACAGGGCCACGCGAAAGCTCGATACCCGGGTGCGCATGCCGCCGTCGAGCAGGATGATGGCCAGGGCCAGGTTGCCCACCAGATAGGCCAGGGGGTAGTTGTCGAAGACGATACCGCCGGGGCCGTCGGTGCCGGCGAGCATGCCGACGCCGAGAAAGATCACCAGAATCGGGATGCCGAAACGCGAACCGAAGGCGCTGACCAGAATGCTCATGGCCACCAGCATTGCCCCGATCAAGAACAGGTTGTTGATGGCAGTGGCGTCCAAGTGTGGCTCCGGGCAAAAACGAGGGGATGCGCTATGCATGGCGCATGCCATCGATTCTAACCTTTGCCTTCACCGGCCTGTCAAAAAAACGCCCCGCGTTCAGCGGGGCGTCAGATGGCAGGTGTAATGTCTGCTCCAGGTCTAGAACCTGTTTACGATCTTGCGAGCTAGAGCCATGCAAGGCAAAAACAGGCGAGGAAGCGGAGTGTACTTCTGTACATGAGCATTCCGAGCCTGTTTTTAACGCAGCAGGGCCGACGCGCAGCTGATCGTAAGCAGGTTCTTAGAACCAGGCGTCCTGCATGCTTAGACAGGTATCGTCGCGGGCTTCGAGGATGGCCAGGTCGTGATGGCAGCCCGGCACTTCCCAGGTGAGGAAGTAGCGTGCGGCCTGCAACTTGCCCTGGTAGAAGTCGGCATCGGCGGCGTTATTGAGTCGAGCGAGGCCTTCTTCAGCACGGATCGCCTGTTCCAGCCAGCGCCAGCCGATCACGGTGTGGCCAAACACTTTCAGGTACAGCGCCGAGTTGGCCAGGCCCTGGTTGACCTTGCCGCTCATCAAATCGCCCAGCAGCGCCAGGGTCACCGTTTGCAGGCGCGCCAGCAGTTGCTCCAGCGGCTGGCGCAGGGCGGTCAGCGAGGTATGGGTTTCGGCGCGCTGGCAGGTGCCGTGGATCAGCTTGAGCAGCTGCTTGAGCGCCGCGCCGCCATTCATCGAGACCTTACGCCCGAGCAGGTCGAGGGACTGGATGCCGTGGGTGCCTTCGTGGATCGGGTTGAGGCGGTTATCGCGGTAGTACTGCTCCACCGGGTAATCGCGGGTATAGCCGTGGCCGCCGAGAATCTGGATCGCCAGCTCGTTGGCCTTGAGGCAGAACTCCGATGGCCAGGATTTGACGATCGGGGTGAGCAGATCGAGCAGTTCCAGGGCGATACGGCGCTCGTCTTCAGTCGCCAAAGTCTGGGTGTCGTCGAACAGCCGCGCGGCGTACAGGCCGAGATCGAAAGCGCCTTCTACATAGGCTTTCTGGGTCAGCAGCATGCGCCGCACATCGGCGTGCTCGATGATCGCCACCTGGCTGGAGGTCGGGTCCTTGCCATCCGGCAGGCGGCCTTGCGGGCGCTGGCGGGCGTAGTCGAGCGAGTACAGGTAGCCGGCGTAGCCGAGCATCACCGCGCCCATGCCGACGCCGATGCGCGCTTCGTTCATCATCTGGAACATATAGGCCAGACCCTGGTGCGGCTTGCCCACCAGATAGCCGACGCAGTCGCCGTTATCGCCGAAGTTCAAGGCGGTAGAGGTGGTGCCGCGCCAGCCCATCTTGTGGAACAGCCCGGCCAGGACCACGTCGTTGCGCTTGCCCAGGCTGCCGTCATCGTTAACCAGAAATTTGGGCACGATAAACAGGCTGATGCCTTTTACCCCGGCGGGGGCGTCCGGCAGTTTGGCCAAGACCATATGCACGATGTTTTCCGACAGCGGATGGTCGCCACCGGAGATAAAGATCTTGTTGCCCTTGAGCCGGTAGGTGCCGTCGTCTGCCGGTTCGGCGCGGGTGCGGATATCCGACAGTGATGAGCCAGCATGCGGCTCGGTCAAGGCCATGGTGCCGAAAAAACGCCCGTCGATCATCGGCTGCAGAAAGCGCTGTTTCTGCTCATCACTGCCGAAAGTCTCGATCAGGTTGGCCGCGCCCATGGTCAGGAACGGGTAGGAGGTGGTCGCCGCGTTGGCCGACTGGAAGTGGGCGAAGCACGCCTGCGAGAGCAGGTTGGGCAGCTGCATACCGCCGACATCGAACTCGCGGGTGGCGTTGAGGAAGCCGGCTTCGAGGAAGGCGTCCACCGCCGGTTTGACCTCGGGGATCAGCACCGCTGCGCCGTCGACATACTCCGGCTCGTGCTCGTCATTCTTGCGGTTGTGCGGGGCAAACAGGTTTTCCGCGATGCTGCGCGCAGTGTCGATGGCCGCGTCAAAGGTTTCGCGGCTGTGCTCGGCAAAGCGCTCGCGCTGGGTCAGGCCTTCGGCGTCCAGCACTTCGTAGAGCTCGAAGGCCAGGTTGCGGGAACTGAGCAGGGACTCGGACATGGGTGTACCTCCGGTTGCGATGCCTCGAGTCTAAGCAGCCGCGTGCGCCGCTCCCAGCACTATCAATAAGCGTGATAACGGGGCGTTGGGCAGGGGCGGTCGAGTAGGGTGGATGACGCTTTATCCATCCACCAGATCGCGATGGTGGATGAAAAAGACGTCATCCACCCTACGAGGTTACGCAGCAAAGGTTGTACTTATTGGATAAAACCCTGAGCCAGCTCGCGGGTCAGTTCGGCAGCGCCGACGCTCTTGCAACCGCTGACATTCTGCCCGGCCCAGAGCGGCGAGAAGTCGCCGCTGCCCTGGCTTTCCGCCAGGCTGCGCAGCGGCGCAATGGCTGCAGTCGCCAGGGGAAAGGCCGGTGCCAGTGGGCTAAGTGGGCCCAGCTCACGCATCAGCCGATTGACGATACCCCGCGCCGGCCGGCCGCTAAACAGATTGGTCAGGGCCGTGTGCTGCGCGGCCGGGCTGTGCAGGGCGGCGCGGTGGAGGGCGCTGGTGCTGGCCTCATTGCAGCACAGGTAGGCGGTGCCGATCTGCACCCCGGCCGCGCCGAGGGACATGGCCGCGCGCACCCCGGTAGCATCGGCAATACCGCCGGCGGCGATTACCGGCAGGCGCACGGCCTGGACGATCTGCGGCAACAGAGCAAAGGTGCCGAGCTGGCTGCTCAACTCATCGCTCAGGAACATGCCGCGATGGCCGCCCGCTTCCAGGCCTTGGGCGATGATCGCGTCCGCACCGTTGGCTTGCAGCCACAGGGCTTCCTCCACGGAGGTTGCCGAACTCAGCACCTTGGCTCCGCAGCCCTTGACCCGCGCCAGCAGCTCGGCCGAGGGCAGGCCGAAGTGAAAACTCACCACCGCCGGACGGAACTCATCAAGCAGGTCGGCCATTTCGGCACTGAATGGCAGGCGCCCGGGGCCGCTGGCGATAGTTGCCGGGTCGATGCCGAGCTCGGCGTAGTAAGGGCTTAGTGCCTCGCGCCAGGTTGCTTCGCGGGCAGCATCGGCGGCTGGCGGGGTATGACAGAAAAAGTTCAGGTTATAGGGCTTGCTGGTTTTCTCGCTCAGCGCCTGCAGCTCCTTGCGCAACCCGGCCGCGTCGAGCATGGCGCAGGGCAACGAACCCAGCGCGCCGGCATTCGATACAGCAGCGGCCAAGCCATGCAGCTGCACGCCGGCCATCGGTGCCTGAATCAGGGGCAGCTCGATGCCCAGTAGGGTTTGCAGTGACATGACGGTTCTCCCTAGCAGGCTGTTGAAAAACTACCTGCGTTGGTAATCCTGCGTTAAAAACGGCCTCACAGCCGTAAGGCTGAACGCGCTTTAGCGCGGCCACGAAGGGGTGAGCGAAGCGAATCAAATGCTCATTTACAACACGTAAACTCCGCTTTTGACTCACTATGTTCGCCCTTCGGGTCAGCCTGCGGCTGTTACTCCGCTGCGCTACGTTTCGGCCGTTTTTGTGGGGCCGCCATCGGTATTGCCTTACCTGCCTCGCCTACGTTTTTCAACGGCCTGCTGGCCAGACGAATCAACGGCCACCGTACTGATCCATCTGGCGCATGGCAAATGCCGCCGCCCTGTGGCCCTGTTAAACTGCCCGGCCACAGGAGCCCGCCCCGATGAACTACCGCCACGCCTTTCATGCCGGCAACCATGCCGATGTGCTGAAACACTATGTCTTGAGCCGTCTGATTGCCCTGTTGTCGCGCAAGGAGGCACCGTTCGCCTACCTCGACAGCCATGCTGGCATCGGTCTGTATGACCTGCGCGGCGACCAGGCCAGCCGTACCGGCGAGTGGCTGGAAGGTATCGCCCGGTTGTGGCAGGCCACGGATGTGCCGGACCCGCTGCTGGATTATCTGGAAGTGATCCGCGCGATGAACCCCTATGGCGAGTTGCGTCATTACCCGGGCTCGCCAGAGCTGGCGCGCCTGCTGACGCGCGAGCAGGATTGCCTGCACTTGAACGAGAAACACCCGGAAGACGGTCGCCTGCTCAAGGAAAACATGCGCGGTGACCGCCGCGTCGCGGTGCACCTGGGCGAGGGCTGGCACGTACCGCGTGCCTTGCTGCCAACCCGTGAGAAGCGCGCGCTGCTGTTGATTGATCCGCCATTCGAGCAGGTGGATGAGATGGAGCGCTGCGCCCAGTCCCTCAGCGAAGCCATCGGCCGCATGCGCCAGGCGGTGGTGGCGATCTGGTACCCGATCAAGGATCTGCGTCAGCTGCGCCGTTTCTATAGTGACTTACAGAAGAGCAAGGCACCCAAGCTGCTGCGTGTGGAGCTCTACGTGCACTCCACCGATGAAGCCGCGCGGCTGAACGGCTCCGGCCTGGTAATCAGCAATCCGCCATGGGGGCTGGAGGATGAACTCAAGCAGATCCTGCCGTGGCTGTCCCAACTGCTCGGGCAGAGCCAAGGCGGTTGGCGCATGGATTGGTTGATTGAGGAAAAGCCGGCTGGCTAGCTGATAGGGCGGGTATCGCCAAGCGATACCCGTCGCATCACTTATGGTGCATCGTCGTTAACGTTGCCGCTCAAGCTGCAACTGCTTGGCGCGTTCCACATAGTGCTGGTATTGGGGAATGGCGATGGCCGCCAGGATGCCGATCACGGCAACGAATATAAACACGAAGACTACCGCCATCACCGCGCTAGAGCCGCCTTTGACGTTGCCATACTTGCGCTGCCAGTTGCTCTCGCTGCTGCAGAAAAACACGATGCTCTCAATCAGGGAAACGACAGAAGGAATCCCTGTTCCCCAGAACAGCAAATAGACCACCCCCCACCATTGCCCTAGATAGAAACGGTGAATACCGAGACCACCCAAAAAAAGCGCCAGCACGCCAGCGGTGATTCTGCTTTTGGGGTTGAGGTCTTGGCTGGCTAGACAGCTCGGGCATTGGTTGGCATCGGCGGCTATCTTGCTGCCGCACTGGCGGCAAAAGACGCTGGCAATGGTCAAGTCGGCCTGAGGGGCTTGGTAGGGCTGGGCATCCATGATTGAGGGCATCCATTTTGTGTGGGCGCGCACTCTATCAAGGCTATTTGATATCGCCAATAAGGGCGGGTTGGAGCCACCTGTTTCAGTGATGGGGCTAGCGGCTCTCGCCAGGCTCGACAAAATAACTCAGCTGCTGACGCGGATTAAGGTATTCCAGCGCTTCGCGCGGTAGCTGCGCCGGGCGCAGGCTGGCGGCGATGCTCAGGCGTGGTTCCTGCGCCAGATCGATTATCAGTGCCTCGCTTTTGGGTACGGCAGCGTCGTAGACAATCAGCGTCGGTTTCAGTGGCTGGCTGGGGTTTATGCCGAGCACCAGGCCGTAGCGCTGGTCGTCCAGCTGCACCAGACCGCCGGGTGGGTAGACGCCCATCACCCGGATAAAGGCCTTGAGCGCCACCGCATCGAAGCGCGCGCTCTGTTGCTTGAACATCAGCGCCAAAGCTTCATGGGGGCTCAGGCCATCGCGCGGGTTGAGCGGGTTGCACAGGTTGTCGAATTGGTTGGCGATGCACACCAGGCGGCTTAGCCGGCCAATGGCGGCCTCGCGCAGCTGGCGCGGGTAACCGCTGCCGTCGCAGTACTCGTGGTGCTCGTTGATGATGCGCAGCACCTCGTCGTCGAGCATCAGCTTCTGGCCCATGCGCAGGCCGAACTCGCAGTGCAGTTGCAGCAGTTGCTGTTCCGGACGGGTCAGCGGCTCGCTTTTCAGCAGCACCTTGCTCGGCACTTCCAGCTTGCCGATATCGTGCAGCAGCGCGCCCAGACCGAGGATATGGCAGTCCTCACTGTCCAGGCCGAGCTGACGGCCAAGCATCAGCGCCAGCACCGTGACGTTCAGTGAATGCAGGTAGCTGTCTTCGGCGGCCTTGCTGTTGATGCTGTGCAGCACCACGCCGCTGCCGCCGAGCAGGGTCTCGACCATCGCGCCGACAATCTCGCCGGCCTGTTTGATGGCGTCTTCCGGGCGGCTGCGCAGGGTCTGGTTAAGCGTCTTGACCTGCTGGCTGGCCTGGACGAACTTGCGGTCCACCTCGGCCAGGCGTTTGCGCAATACCTTGAGCTTTTCCGCGCGGGCCTGACTGGCCTGTTCCGCCGGGCTGGGCCTCGGCGCGGTTAAGGGCTCGGCCGCAAGGGGGGCCGGGCTGGCGTCCAGCGGCGGGCAATCGCTGCGCGCCGGGTCATAGCGCAGACGCTCGAGGCCCAGGGCGCGCAATGCCTTGATCTGCCCTTCATCCTTTATCTTGAAGTTGCTGAAGGCAAAGTTGTGCTCCCACCAAGCCAGTTCGAGCTGAATATACAGGCCGACACAGAGTTGATCGGGGGCTATATAGGAGGAGGCTGCAGGCATGCGGGTATCGGCAATGATGGCTATTGGCTTGCAGTCTAACGGTTTGCCCGTGAGCCGGCAGCCATCTTTCGATACTCGCCGGGTCAGGCCGGCAGGCACACCCCCGTGCCGCCCAGGCCGCAATAGCCGCTGGGGTTTTTCGCCAGGTATTGCTGGTGATAGGCCTCGGCGTAATAGAAGGGCGGGGCCTCGCGGATTTCCGTGGTGATGGGGCCAAAGCCGGCCTTTTCCAGCTCGTCCTGGAACTGCGCCTGGCTGGCCAGGGCGGCGTTGAGCTGGGCCGGGCCGTGGCAGTAGATCGCCGAACGGTACTGGCTGCCGATATCGTTGCCTTGGCGCATGCCCTGGGTCGGATTGTGGGCTTCCCAGAACACCTTGAGCAGCGCTTCGAAGCGGGTGAGCTGCGGGTCGAACACCACCAGCACCGCTTCAGTGTGGCCGGTCAGGCCGGAACAGGCTTCTTCATAAGTTGGATTCGGCGTATGGCCGCCGGCATAGCCGACCGCGGTGGTCCACACGCCCGGCTGCTGCCAGAAGCGCCGCTCGGCTCCCCAGAAGCAGCCCAGGGCGAATACCGCTTGTTGCAGGCCGGCGGGGAATGGTCCTTGTAGCGGGTTGCCGTTGACGTAATGGGCGTCCGGCACCGCCAGGGGCGTATCGCGGCCGGGCAGTGCCTGTTCGGCGCTGGGTAGTTCGAGTTTATGGGCGAGAATTTGCGAGCGCAGAACCATGAGCCATTTCCTCAGCAGAAGCATGTGTGTCATAGACCGCGTCACGGCCGCGGTGTTACAGATTTCAGGGGGAGTCTAGCGCCGGATCTGATAGCGCTTGAGCCGCTCCAGCAGCTCACGGCCGGCAATTGGCCGGTCGAACAGGTAGCCCTGGCCGATATCGCAGCGCTGGCGGCGCAGGAAGCCCAGTTGGGCTGTGGTCTCGACGCCTTCGGCCACCACCTTGAGGTTGAGGTTGTGGGCCATGGCGATCACCGCCGAGGTGATTTCCATATCGTCCTGGTTGTCCGGGATGTCCTTGATAAAGCTGCGGTCGATCTTGATCACGTCGATGGGGAATTTCTTCAGATAGCTGAGCGACGAATAGCCGGTGCCGAAGTCGTCCATGGCCAGGGTCAGGCCCAGGCTCTTCAGGCGGCTAAGCTGGTGGCGGGTGTCGTCGGTGGCTTCCAGCAGCAGGCTCTCGGTCAGCTCCAGCTCGAGCAGCGTGGGGTCGAGCTGTTCCTCATGCAGGATGGCGGCGATTTCGCCCACCAGATCGGGGTCGGAGAACTGTTTGGGCGACAGGTTGATGGCCATCTGCAGGTTGCCCAGGCCGATTGCGCCGAGCTGCTTGCTCATGCGGCAGGCCTGACGCACCACCCATTTGCCGATGGGGATGATCATGCCGGTTTCTTCCGCCACGCTGATAAACCTGTCCGGGCCGATCATGCCTTTTTCCGGGTGGTTCCAGCGCAGCAACGCTTCCATACCCAGCAGTTGACCGCTCTTGAGGCACAGCTTGGGCTGGTAGAAGACTTCCAGCTCGTTCTGCATCAGCGCGCGACGCAGGTTGTTCTCGACGAACAGCTTGTAGTGGGCCTCGGCATTCAGTTCTTCGGTAAACAGCTGCAGCTGGTTCTTGCCGTTGGCCTTGGCCTTGTGCAGCGCTAGGCCGCAGTGCTTGGTCAGGGTTTGCGGGTCGTCGCCGTGCTCGGGGGCGCAGGCCAGGCCGATGGAGCCGGTGATGCTGATCAGCTGGTTGTCAACGAACAGGGGTTTGTCCAGGGTATTGAGCAGGCGCTGGGCGATCAGTCGGCTGTCGGCATTGCCGGCTTCGAGCAGTATGGCGAACTCGTTGCTGGCAAAGCGCGCCAGCACGCTACCGGCTGCCAGGCTGTTGCGCAGGCGGCGGGCCAGGCTGACCAGGAGCTTGTCGCCGGTCTGGTGACCCAGGCTGTCGTTGATCCGTTTGAAATTGTCGATATCCACCAGCAGCAGGCTGACCGGCTTGCTCGAACCCTCGGCAAAGTGGCGTTCCAGCTCGCGGATAAAGGCGTAGCGATTGCCCAGGCCGGTAAGGTTGTCGCGAAAGGCCAGGCGCTCGATATGCTGCTGCGCCAGCTTGCTCTCGGTGATGTCTTCGTAGATGCCGATGTAGTGGGTCAGTTGGCCGTCATCGGCATACACCTTGGACAACGACAGGTGGCCCCAGTAGGGGTCGAGGTTCTTGCGCCGACTCTTGAACTCGCCCTGCCAGCTGTTGTGTTCGGCCAGACCAGAACGGGCATCGAACAGCAGCTCGCCGAGGTTCTCCAGAGCGGGCATCTCCGACAACCGGCGGCCCTGCACCTCGGCGCTGCTATACAGGGTGATGGCGGTAAAACTGGGGTTGACGTACTCCACCAGACCGTCGCGGTCGAGCAGGATAAAGGCGCTGGAACTCTGTTCGACAGCGCGCTGGAACAGGTACAGAGAGCTGGTGGCCGTGCGCCGTTGCTGGTTGCTCAGGGCCTGGGCGTACTGGTCGGCCAGCTCGCCGATAAAGGCGATTTCGTCGGGCTGCCAGCTGCGCCGCGAACCGGTGTGTTCCAGGCACAGCACGGCGACCACTTCGCCGTCGACGCGGATACTGGCGTCGAGCATGGCGGTGATCGTCAGCGGCTGCAGATAGTCGTCGTTCAGCTCGCGGGTGCGCGGGTCGTGTGCGGCGTCGTGGGCATCCAGCACGCGCCCGCTGTGCAGGGCGCTCAGGTAGTCGGGGTAGGGGCTGGCATCGATGGTCGGTTGTTCGACATAGTCGCCCGGGTCTCTCTGGTACAAGGCCATGGGCTGCAATAGCTGGCCGTCGAGGTGCCAGATGCCGGCGCGGGCCACGCCATAGGCATCGCAGGCGCTCTTGCTGATCAGCTCGGCGGCCTCGCGCAATGGGTCGTCGCCGTAGTGATGGCGGGCCAGGCGCACGATCAGATTCTGTTTGGCCTGGGAGCGGCGTTTTTGCTGCTCGGTTTGTGCTTGCTCGTCGCCGGACGGGTGTGCGGGTGCCTTCTCCTGACCCGGGCTGAGTACCAGCAGGTAGCCGCGCAGCAGATGCCGCCCATGCTGCTTGAAGGCTTCGCCCTGCTCCAGCAGGGTCAGGGTGCCATTGGGGCTGTGCAGCTTGTACTGCACGCTGTAGTGGTTCTGGCTGGCAAGTTGCTGGGCGATGGTGTCGTGCAACTGATGGCGCGCCGCAGGTTCCATCAGGCTGGCGTAGGGCGAGTCGAGCAGGGTGCAGAGTTGCTGGGCGGGCAGGCCCAGTTGCTGCTCGCAGGCGGGGTCGAGATATAGCAGTGTCCAGCTGGCTTCATTCAAGCGCTCGAAACGCAGCATGCCGAGGCGCGATGGCACTGGCAACTGTGTCACAACCTCGGCCGCTAAACGACTTGCGACATCTGGATGGCTTTTCATTCAGTGGCGGGCTTCCAGTATGCTGAGCGAGGCGAGGGTCCGACCCCCTTCACTTACAGCGTCGGCTAAGGGTGCATCATGCAATTGCGACTGACAAGAAAACTAATCTGCGCAGTATTGCTCGGTGGTTGTGTGGCGGTCTCTCCGGTATTTGCCGGCGAGCCCAGTGGCGGTTTGAGCAGCGCCGAGCAGAGCAACTACCTGGCCGAATTGAAGCGTCTGTATCTGACTCAGAATGAGCGTCAGGCACTGCTCGCCCATAGCAATGACCTGCTGAAAACCTATGCCCTGCGCGCTGCCTACCAGGTCGGCCAGGCGCAGCGTCAGGATCGTTTGTACCAGCTGAGTGTGACGGGCCCCGGCGAGTTGCTGCTGCGCGAGGAAGTACGCAGCGAGAGCGGCACCGATGTCGCGGTGCGCAACCAGCGCATTGTCTTGTTCGGCGTCGATCCCTATGTACGCTACGACTGCCCGGCCAGCGGCATCCGCTGTGTGCTGCACAATCCCCAGGACGGCAGCCCGCTGCTGAGTATCGTGCGCGATCACAAGGGCGCGGCCGAATTGGCCAAGGCCTTGAGCTTTCTGATTCGTAATCTGCAGAAGGGCTAGGTTGTGCTACCTCAGGCCAGTGCATGCGATATCTAACGGGTACAAAACCTAAAAAAAACCCCGCCAAGCGGCGGGGTCGAGGATAACGAGCGTGGCTGCTCGAAAATTGATGCGTTACAGCAGCATGGTGCGGATGTCCGCCAGCACGTCGCTCAGGCGCTTGGTAAAGCGCGCGGCGGCGGCACCGTTGATCACCCTGTGGTCGTAGGACAGCGACAGCGGCAGCATCAGCTTGGGCTGGAACGCCTTGCCATCCCAGACCGGCTGGATGGTTGCCTTGCTTACACCGAGAATCGCCACTTCCGGCGCGTTGACGATCGGCGTAAAGCCGGTGCCGCCAATATGGCCGAGGCTGGAGATGGTGAAGCAGGCACCCTGCATATCGTCCGCCGACAGCTTTTTGCTGCGCGCTTTTTCCGCCAGTACGGCGGCTTCGGCGGCGAGCTGTAGCAGGCTCTTCTGATCGACGTTCTTGATCACCGGTACCAGCAGGCCATCCGGGGTGTCCACGGCAAAGCCGATGTGCACGTATTTCTTGCGGATAATTGCCTTGCCGCTCGGTGCCAGCGAGCTGTTGAAGTCCGGCAGTTCCTTGAGTAGGAAGGCGCAGGCCTTGAGCAGCAGCGGCAGCACGGTGAGTTTGACTCCGGCCTTTTCCGCCACGGCTTTCTGCGCCACGCGGAAGGCTTCCAGCTCGGTGATATCGGCCGAGTCGAACTGGGTCACGTGTGGCACGTTGAGCCAGCTGCGATGCAGGTTGTTGGCACCGACCTGCATCAGGCGGGTCATCGCCACTTCTTCGATTTCACCGAACTTGCTGAAGTCCACCACCGGGATCGGCGGGATACCGGCACCGCCGGTTGCGCCACCGGCTTCCGGTGCAGCCTTGGCCTTCTGCATCATGGCTTTGACGTAAACCTGCACGTCTTCCTTGAGTACGCGGCCTTTCGGCCCGGTGCCAGGCACAGCATCCAGCTCGACGCCGAACTCGCGAGCCAGCAGACGTACCGCCGGGCCTGCATGCACCTTGCTACCGCTGGCGCGAGCCGGGGCGTCTGCAACCTTGGCCGCAGCGGCAGCCAGGGAGGCAATGGCGCTGACTTCGGCGGCGACCGCCGGATGAGCGCCGGCCGGTACCTTATGCACATCGCTAGCGTGTGCAACGGCGGGTGCAGCGGCCGGTGCTGGTGCGGCAGCTGGAGCTGCTGCTCCAGCGACTTTCAGCTTGAGGATAAAGTCGCCGGTGCCGACTTCGTCTTCCAGTTTGACGCTGATGCTTTCCACCACGCCGGCAGCCGGCGAGGGGATTTCCATGCTGGCCTTGTCCGACTCCAGGGTGATCAGCGACTGGTCGACTTCGACCGAATCGCCGACCTTGACCAGTATTTCGATGACCTTGGCTTTGCTGTCCGAGCCAATATCCGGCACATGGATATCTTGCACGCTGCTGCTGGCCGGCGCGGCTGGCGCAGGTGCGGCGGCCGCTGCGGGTGCTGCAGCGGCTTGAGGCGCTTCGGTAGGTGCCGCAGCGGGGGCTGCTGGTGCTTGGGCAGCGCCTTCGACTTCCAGCTCGAGCAGTTCGTCGCCTTCTTTCAGGCGGTCGCCCAGCTTCACTTTCAGGCTTTTCACCACGCCGGCTTTCGGCGCGGGAATTTCCATACTGGCCTTGTCTGATTCTAGGGTCAGCACGCTCTGATCGGCTTCGATGCGATCACCGACCTTGACCATCAGTTCGATTACTTCACCCTCACCGCCACCGATGTCGGGTACGCGAATCAATTCACTCATCGTTTCGCTCCTTAGCAGTCCAGTGGATTGGGTTTTTCCGGGTTGATGCCGAACTTGGCGATGGCTTCGGCCACCACTTTAGGTTCGATATCACCACGGTCGGCGAGGGCTTCCAGAGCAGCCAGAACCACCCAGTTGCGGTCCACTTCGAAGAAGTGGCGCAGCTTCTTGCGGCTGTCGCTGCGGCCGAAGCCGTCGGTGCCCAGTACCTTGAATTCCTTGCTCGGTACCCACTGGCGAATCTGTTCAGCGAACAGCTTCATATAATCGGTGCTGGCGATAACCGGGCCCTGACGGCCGCTCAGGCATTCTTCCACATAGGTCTGCTTGGGCTTCTGCTCCGGGTGCAGGCGGTTGTTGCGCTCAACGGCCAGGCCGTCGCGGCGCAGCTCGTTGAAGCTGGTCACGCTCCACACGTCGGCCGCGATGTTGTACTCGTCGCGCAGAATCTTCGCCGCCTCGCGCACTTCGCGCAGGATGGTGCCGCTGCCGAGGAGCTGCACGTGGTGCGCGGCTTCCTTCTTGTCTTCTTCGAGCAGGTACATGCCCTTGATGATGCCTTCCTCGACACCGGCCGGCATGGCCGGCTGTTGGTAGGACTCGTTCATCACGGTGATGTAGTAGAAGACGTCCTGTTGCTGCTCGGTCATCTTCTTCATGCCGTCCTGGATGATCACCGCCAGCTCGTAGCCGTAGGTTGGATCATAGGTGCGGCAGTTGGGGATGGTCGCTGCCAGCATGTGGCTGTGGCCGTCCTCGTGCTGCAGGCCTTCGCCGTTCAGCGTGGTGCGTCCGGCGGTGCCGCCGATCAGGAAACCACGGGTGCGGCTGTCGCCGGCGGCCCAGGCCAGGTCACCAATACGCTGGAAGCCGAACATCGAATAGAAGATGTAGAACGGCAGCATCGGCTGGTTGTGGCTGGAGTACGACGTACCGGCAGCGATAAACGAGCTCATGGCACCGGCTTCGTTGATGCCTTCCTCGAGGATCTGACCCTTCTTGTCCTCGCGGTAGAACATCACCTGGTCTTTATCCACCGGCTCGTAGAGCTGGCCGACCGAGGAGTAGATGCCGAGCTGGCGGAACATGCCTTCCATACCGAAGGTACGGGCTTCGTCCGGGATGATCGGGACGATGCGCGAGCCGATGTCCTTGTCCTTGACCAGCTGCGCGAGGATGCGCACGAAGGCCATGGTGGTGGAGATTTCGCGGTCGCCCGAGCCGTCGAGGATGGCCTTGAGGGTCTCCAGCGGCGGGGTCGGGATGCTGAAGCTTTTGGCCCGGCGCTGCGGCACGAAACCGCCGAGGGCGGCGCGGCGTTCACTCAGGTAGCGGGCTTCGGCGCTGCCGGGCTCCGGCTTGAGGAACGGCAGACTTTCCAGCTCGTCGTCCTTGACCGGGATGTCGAAGCGGTCGCGGAACAGCTTGAGGCTGTCGACATCGACCTTCTTGGTGTTGTGCGCGGTGTTCTTCGCTTCACCGGCACCGGTGCCATAACCCTTGACGGTCTTGGCCAGGATCACGGTCGGCTGCTCTTTGTGATTGACCGCCTGGTGGTAGGCCGCATACATCTTGTACGGGTCGTGGCCGCCGCGGTTGAGCTTCCAGATCTCGTCGTCGGACAGATCGGCCACCATCGCCTTGAGTTCAGGCGAGTTGAAGAAGTGCTCACGGACGAACGCGCCGTCCTTGGCCTTGTAGTTCTGGTATTCGCCGTCGATCACTTCGTCCATGCGACGCTGCAGGATGCCGTCGACGTCCTTGGCCAGCAGTGGGTCCCAGAAACGGCCCCAGACCACTTTGTTGACGTTCCAGCCACCGCCACGGAACACGCCTTCGAGTTCCTGAATGATCTTGCCGTTGCCGCGTACCGGGCCGTCGAGGCGCTGCAGGTTGCAGTTGATGACGAAGATCAGGTTGTCCAGCTTCTCGCGGCCAGCCAGGGAGATCGCGCCGAGGGATTCCGGCTCGTCGCACTCGCCGTCGCCCATAAAGCACCAGACCTTCTGCTTGCCGGCCGGGATAAAGCCGCGCGCTTCCAGGTACTTCATAAAACGTGCCTGGTAGATCGCTTGAATCGGCCCCAGACCCATGGATACGGTGGGGAACTGCCAGAAGTCCGGCATCAGCCAGGGGTGCGGGTAGGACGACAGGCCTTGGCCATCGACTTCCTGGCGGAAGTTGTTCATCTGCTCTTCGGTGATGCGGCCTTCCATAAAGGCGCGGGCGTAAACGCCGGGCGATGCGTGGCCCTGGAAGAAGATCAGGTCGCCGCCGTGCTCCTCGGTGGGAGCCTGGAAGAAGTAGTTGAAGCCGATGTCGTACAGCGTCGCCGAGGAGGCGAAGCTGGAGATATGACCGCCCAAGTCTGAATCTTTCAGGTTGGTGCGCATTACCATGGCCAGCGCATTCCAGCGCACCAGCGAGCGAATGCGGCGTTCCATAAACAGGTCGCCAGGCATGCGTGCTTCGTGGGTCAGCGGAATGGTGTTGCGGTATGGCGTGGTGATCGCATAGGGCAGCTGCGAGCCACTGCGGGTGGCCAGCTCGCCCATACGGGTCATCAGATAGTGCGCGCGGTCTTCACCCTCGTGTTCGAGGACGGACTCAAGGGCGTCCAGCCATTCCTGGGTTTCGACGGGATCGAGGTCTTGCATGGCTTGCTCCAGGGCGGAAAGGCTTCCAGAATCGGAGGCCAGGTTTCGCGGCCGACTTCGTGAGTGGCCGCGTGAATTCTTGGATTGACCGGGGGTAGGACCGGCTGCGTGTAGTTTTACTACATTCCGACGCCGATTTCAGCCTTTTGGATACAACCTTCGGTAGTAAAACTACAATTATTTTTGCTGACAGTAACCCGCCCCGCTCTAGCGCAAGGTGTTCGGCGGATTGTGCGGTTCACTGTCAGCTCGCCAAAAAGGATAGACCATGAGCCTGCCCGTGTTGGCCTCTTTACCTGCCGTACTTGAACCCCTGGCGCTGCGTGCCGAGCAATCCGTGCAGCAGGCCATCGACGCCCTGGCGAGCGAGGCCCCTGCGCAGTTTGCCGCCTGGCCGGCCGAGCGTCGGGCGCTGTTGCGGCGGGTCGGGGCGGCCAGCGATTTCGTGGTGCAGCAAGGTCTGCGCGACCCGCAGATGCTTCTTGAACTGGCCGCCTGCGGCGAGCTGGAACGGCCGCTGCAGACCGGCGAAATGCGCGCGCAGCTGGCAGAGCGGCTGGCCGAGTGTGGCGATGAAGATGAGCTTGGGCGACGCTTGCGGCGCTTTCGCAACCGTCAGCAGCTGCGCATCATCTGGCGCGATCTCAGTCGTCAGGCCGATCTGATCGAGACCTGTCGCGACCTCTCGGAAATGGCCGATATCTGCATCGACCTTGCCTATCACTGGCTCTATCCCAAGCATTGCGCGCAGTTCGGCACGCCCATCGGCCGGCGCAGCGGCGAGCCGCAACATATGGTGGTTCTCGGCATGGGCAAGCTGGGTGCCCATGAGCTCAATCTGTCTTCGGACATCGACCTGATCTTCGGCTACCCCGAAGGCGGCGAGACCGAAGGGGTCAAGCGTTCGCTGGATAATCAGGAATTTTTTATCCGTCTCGGCCAGCGCCTGATCAAGGCGCTGGACGTGATCACCGTCGACGGTTTCGTCTTCCGTACCGATATGCGCCTGCGCCCTTATGGTTCGTCCGGTTCGCTGGTGTTCAGCTTCAACGCCCTGGAGCAGTACTACCAGGATCAGGGCCGCGACTGGGAACGCTACGCGATGATCAAGGCGCGGGTGGTCGGTGGGGATCAGGCTGCCGGCGCGCAGTTGCTGGAGATGCTGCGGCCCTTCGTCTACCGGCGCTATCTGGATTTTTCCGCGATCGAGGCGCTGCGCGGGATGAAGCAGCTGATCCAGCAGGAGGTGCGGCGCAAGGGCATGAGCGAGAACATCAAGCTGGGTGCCGGCGGCATTCGCGAGGTGGAGTTTATCGCCCAGGCCTTCCAGCTGATCCATGGCGGCCGCGACCTCAGCCTGCAGCAGCGTTCTCTGTTCGCCGTGCTCGACACCCTGCGCGACCAGGGCTACCTGCCGGCGGCGGTGACCGACGAACTGCGCGATGGCTATGCCTTTCTGCGTTACGCCGAACATGCCCTGCAGGCTATCGACGACCGGCAGACGCAGATGCTCCCGGACAACGATCAGGACCGTGCGCGGGTGGCCTTTATCATGGGCTTCGACAGTTGGCCGGCGTTTCACGAGCGCCTAATGCACTGGCGGGGGCGTGTCGATTGGCATTTCCGCCAGGTGATCGCCGACCCCGATGAAGACGCCGAAATCGCCGAGGATGAGTCCGTGGGCGGCGAATGGCTGCCGCTGTGGGACGATGTGCAGGACGAAGCCGCCGCCTGCCGCCAGTTGGCTGAGGCCGGCTTCGCCAATGCCCAGGCAGCCTGGCAGCGTCTGGCGGGGCTGCGCAATGGCAATCAGGTGCGCGCCATGCAGCGCCTCGGTCGTGAGCGCCTGGACGCCTTCGTTCCGCGCCTGCTGGCCCAGGCGGTGGAACACGCCAACCCGGACCTGGTGCTGGAGCGAGTGCTACCGCTGGTAGAGGCGGTGGCGCGGCGTTCGGCCTATCTGGTTTTGCTCACGGAAAACCCCGGTGCCCTGCAACGCCTGTTGACCTTGTGCGCCGCCAGCCCGTGGATCGCCGAGCAGATCACCCGCTTTCCTTTATTGCTCGACGAGTTGCTTAACGAAGGCCGGCTGTTCAAGCCGCCGTTGGCTCCCGAGCTGGCCGCCGAGTTGCGTGAGCGGCTGATGCGCATTCCCGAGGAAGATCTGGAGCAGCAGATGGAGGCGCTGCGCCATTTCAAACTGGCCCACCGCCTGCGGGTGGCTGCCTCGGAAATTGCTGGCACGCTGCCGCTGATGAAGGTCAGCGACTACCTGACCTGGCTGGCCGAGGCGATCCTTGATCAGGTACTGGCCCTGGCCTGGCGGCATACGGTGAGTAAATACGGCGCGCCACGCCGGGCCGACGGCAGCGTCTGCGACCCGGATTTCATCATCGTCGGTTACGGCAAGGTTGGCGGTATCGAGCTGGGTCACGGCTCGGACCTCGATCTGGTGTTTATCCACGACGGCGACCCGCAGGCGGAAACCGATGGTGAAAAATCCATCGACGGTGCGCAGTTCTTCAATCGTCTGGGCCAACGCATCATTCACCTGCTGACCACCCAGACCAACTCCGGCCAGCTCTACGAAGTGGATATGCGTCTGCGTCCCTCGGGTGCGGCGGGGCTGCTGGTCAGCTCCCTCGGCGGATTCCAGCGTTACCAGGAAAACGAAGCCTGGACCTGGGAACACCAGGCCCTGGTGCGCGCCCGAGTGCTGGTCGGCTGCCCGCGGGTGGGCAAGGCCTTCGAGGCCGTACGCGCCCAAGTGCTGGGCCGCGAGCGCGATCTGGACAAGTTGCGCACCGAGGTCAGCGAGATGCGCAGCAAGATGCGCGACAACCTCGGTAGCAGGGCCACTGCCGCCGGTACTGCGGCGAATGCCTTCGAGGCCACGGTGCCGTTCGATCTCAAGCAGGACGCCGGTGGTATCGTCGATATTGAATTTATGGTGCAATACGCGGCCCTGGCCTGGTCGCATCAGTACCCGGAACTGCTGGAATTCCCCGATAACATCCGCATTCTGGAAGGGCTGGAGCGAGTCGGCATGCTGCCGGGCGAAGATGCCCGGTTGCTGCAGGATATTTACAAGGCCTACCGCTCGGCGGCCCATCGCCAGGCGCTGCAGAAGCAGCCCGGGGTGGTGAATGGCGATCAGTTTGCGCAAGAACGACGCAGCGTGATGCGCATCTGGCGGGAACTGGGGTTGAACTGAATTGATCCTGTCGGGCGTGCTAGGTGCCCGGCATAGGCTGTACCAATCGAACTTGAGGAGCAGGCAACTATGTCGATGGCCGATCGTGATGGCGTGATCTGGTATGACGGCGAGCTGGTGCCGTGGCGCAACGCGACCACCCACGTACTGACCCATACCCTGCACTACGGCATGGGTGTATTCGAAGGCGTGCGCGCCTACAACACCCCGCAGGGCACGGCGATCTTCCGCCTTGAGGCGCACACCGACCGCCTGTTCGATTCGGCCCACATCATGGGCATGAAGATTCCCTTCTCCAAAGACGAAATCAACGAAGCCACCCGCGCCGCCGTGCGTGAGAACAACCTGGAAAGCGCCTATATCCGCCCCATGGTGTTCTACGGATCTGAAGCCATGGGCCTGCGCGCCAGTGGCCTGAAAACCCAGGTGATCGTTGCGGCCTGGAGCTGGGGTGCCTATATGGGCGACGAAGCCCTGCAGGTTGGCATCAAGGTGCGCACCAGCTCCTTTACCCGCCACCACGTCAATATCTCGATGACCCGGGCCAAAGCCAACGGCAACTACATCAACTCGATGCTGGCCCTGCAGGAAGCCATCTCCGGCGGTGCCGACGAAGCGCTGCTGCTGGACCCGGAAGGCTATGTGGCCGAAGGTTCGGGCGAGAACATCTTCCTGGTCAAGAACGGTGTGATCTACACCCCGGAAGTGACCTCCTGCCTCAACGGCATCACCCGCAACACTATTCTGACCCTGGCAGCCGAACATGGCCTGGAAGTGGTCGAGAAGCGCATCACCCGCGATGAGGTGTATATCGCCGATGAAGCCTTCTTTACCGGTACCGCCGCCGAAGTCACGCCGATCCGTGAAGTCGATGGCCGGCAGATCGGCGCAGGCCGCCGCGGCCCGATCACCGAGAAACTGCAAACCGCCTATTTCGACCTGGTAACAGGTAAGACCGATGCCCACGCCGAGTGGCGCACCCTGGTTAAATAAGCCGCTCGCGTTTGCCGGATGGGTTCTGTCCGGCGTTGCAGGCTAGGCTGATAGTCGAGCGTTAAGTTTGTCCGGGAGGCGAAAGCCTCCTTGGTCGTTTCTGGGAATCGCATGAAAATACTGATCGTAGGCCCCAGCTGGGTGGGCGATATGGTGATGGCGCAGACGCTGTTTCAGTGTCTCAAACAGCGTCATCCCGAGTGCGAGATCGATGTGCTGGCCCCGGACTGGAGCCGGCCGATTCTCGAGCGCATGCCCGAGGTGCGTCAGGCCCTGAGTTTTCCGCTCGGCCATGGCGTGCTGCAACTGGCCACTCGACGCAAGATCGGCAAATCCCTGGCGGGCCAGTACGGTCAGGCGATTCTCCTGCCCAACTCGCTCAAATCTGCCCTGGTACCGTTTTTCGCCGGTATCTCCCAGCGCACCGGCTGGAAGGGCGAGATGCGCTATGGCCTGCTCAACGATGTGCGCACGCTGGATAAACAGCGCTTGCCGTTGATGATCGAGCGCTTTATGGCCCTGGCCTTCGAGCCGGGTGCCGAGCTGCCGCAGCCCTATCCGCGGCCGCGTCTGCGGATAGAGGAAGCCAGTCGCGCCGCGGCCCTGGCCAAGTTCGGCCTGAGCCTGGATCGACCGGTGCTGGCGCTGTGTCCAGGTGCCGAGTTCGGTGAGGCCAAACGCTGGCCCAGCGAGCATTACGCCAAGGTCGCTGAAATGAAGATCCGCGCCGGCTGGCAGGTGTGGATTTTCGGTTCGAAGAACGACCATGGCGTCGGCGAGGATATCCGCTCACGGCTGATTCCGGGCTTGCGTGAAGAGTCCAGCAACCTGGCCGGTGCAACCAGCATGGCCGAAGCCATAGACCTGCTGTCCTGCGCCGCTGCCGTGGTCTCCAACGACTCCGGCCTGATGCATGTGGCCGCGGCGCTGAACCGGCCGCTGGTGGCGGTCTACGGCTCCACCTCGCCGGGCTTTACCCCGCCGCTGGCCGAGCAGGTGGAAATCGTGCGCCTGGGTATTGAATGCAGCCCCTGTTTCGAGCGCACCTGCCGCTACGGCCACTACGACTGCCTGCGCCAGCTCAAGCCGCGCCCGGTGATCGAGGCGTTGGAGCGTCTGGTGGCTGATCCGATCGAGCCGGTCGAGGTCGATTGATGCGGGTACTGCTGATCAAGACCTCTTCGCTGGGCGATGTGATCCACACCCTGCCGGCCCTCACCGATGCCGCCCGGGCGATTCCGGATATCCAGTTCGACTGGGTGGTGGAGGAGGGCTTTGCCGAGATTCCCGCCTGGCATCCGGCCGTGGCGCAGGTGATCCCGGTGGCGATCCGCCGCTGGCGCAAACACCTCTGGCAGACCTTCAAGAATGGCGAGTGGAAGCGCTTTAAGCAGCGTCTTGGCGAAACTCAGTACGACTTGGTGATCGACGCCCAGGGCCTGTTGAAAAGCGCCTGGCTGACTCGTTACGTCAAGGCACCGATTGCAGGTTTTGACCGCGATTCGGCGCGCGAGCCGCTGGCCAGCCGCTTCTATAACCGTGCCTACGCGGTGCCTAAGGAGCAGCATGCCCTTGAGCGCACCCGCCAGTTATTCGCCCAGGCGCTGGGCTACCCGTTGCCGGTCGGCGTCGGCGACTACGGCCTGAACCGCGCGCAACTGGCCGATCCCGCTCCGCAGCCTTATCTGCTGTTTCTGCACGGCACCACCTGGCCAAGCAAGCATTGGCCGGAAGCCGAATGGCGGGCGCTGGCCGAGCAGATGAGCGCCCTGGGCTGGGCGGTGCGTCTGCCCTGGGGCAATGAAACCGAGAAGGCGCGGGCCGAGCGTATCGCTGCCGGCATTGAAAACGCCGCAGTACTGCCCAAATTAAATCTTGCCGGCGTGGCCAAGGTAATCGCCGGGGCCAGTGCCTGTGTGGCCGTGGATACTGGCCTGGGCCATCTGGCCGCTGCGCTGGATGTGCCAAGTATTTCCCTGTACGGCCCAACCCTGCCGGGCCGCGTTGGTGCCTATGGCCGCTCGCAGATTCACCTGTGCGCCAGCGGGCCAGATGCCGGCCTGGGCGATCGACACAAACCCTGTTTCGACGGCCTCGATGCCGAGCGCGTCGCCACGCAATTGCAGGCCCTGTTGCTGGCCGAGGACGCTGTCTGATGCAACTGGCTTTTATCCTCTACAAATACTTCCCCTTCGGTGGCCTGCAGCGCGACTTTATGCGTATCGCCCTGGAATGCCAGGCGCGCGGCCATGCCATCCGCGTCTACACGCCGATCTGGGAGGGCGAGGTGCCCGCCGGTTTCGAGGTGGTGGTGGTGCCGGTCAAGGCGCTGTTCAATCACAAGCGTAACGAAAAACTCAGCGCCTGGATCGAGGCTGATCTGGCCAAGCGCCCGGTGGACCGGGTGGTGGGTTTCAACAAGATGCCGGGGCTGGATGTCTACTACGCCGCCGACGGCTGTTTCGAGGACAAGGCGCAGACCCTGCGCAACCCCCTCTACCGCCAGTGGGGGCGCTACAAGCATTTCGCCGACTATGAGCGGGCGGTGTTCGCCCCCGAGTCGAAGACCGAAATCCTGATGATTTCCGAGGTGCAGCAGCCGCTGTTTATCAAGCATTACCACACCCCGCTGCAGCGCTTTCACCTGCTGCCGCCGGGCATCGCCCTGGACCGTCGTGCGCCGGCCAATGCCGCGGCTATCCGCGCCGAGTTTCGTGCCGAGTTCAAGCTGGCCGATAACGAACTGCTGCTGGTGCAGATCGGCTCTGGGTTCAAGACCAAGGGCCTGGATCGCAGCCTCAAGGCTCTGGCGGCGCTGCCGCAGGAGCTCAGGCAGCGCAGCCGGCTGATCGCCATCGGTCAGGACGACCCGCGGGCATTCAAGCTGCAGGCCAAGGCCCTCGGCATTGCCGATAAGGTCGAGATTCTCAAGGGCCGCAGCGATATTCCGCGTTTTCTGCTGGGGGCCGATCTGCTGATTCACCCGGCCTATAACGAAAACACCGGCACTGTGCTGCTCGAGGCCCTGGTGGCCGGCCTGCCGGTGCTGGTCAGCGATGTCTGCGGCTATGCCCATTACATCGCCGATGCGGATGCCGGGCGGGTGCTGCCCAGCCCCTTCGAGCAGGCGCGGCTCAACCATTTGCTCGCCGATATGCTCGCCGACGATCAGCGCCGGGCGTTCTGGTCGCGCAACGGGCTGGCCTACGCCGACAGCGCCGATCTGTATTCCATGCCGCAGCATGCGGCCGACATCATCCTGGCGACCCGTCCATGAAGCTGGTACTGGCTGAACCCTTTAAAAGCCTGTGGGCCGGCAAGGACCCCTTTGTCGCGGTCGAGGCCCTGCAGGGCCAGGTTTACCGCGAACTGGAAGGTCGCCGTACCCTGCGCACGGAAGTGGCCGGGCGCGGTTATTTCGTCAAGATTCACCGCGGCATCGGCTGGGGTGAGATCGCCAAGAACCTGCTCAGCGCCAAGTTGCCGGTGCTCGGCGCGCGCCAGGAGTGGCAGGCCATCGAGCGCCTGACCACGGCCGGGGTGGCGACCATGACTGCGGTGGCCTATGGCGAGCGCGGCAGCAATCCGGCGGCGCAGCATTCCTTTATCGTCACCGAGGAACTGGCCCCGACCACCGACCTCGAGCAGCTGAGCCTGAACTGGGCGAACGAGCCCCCCGAGCCGCGCCTGAAGTGGGCGCTGATCGACAAGGTGGCGAGCATGCTCGGCAGCATGCACCGCGCCGGGGTCAATCATCGTGACTGCTATATCTGCCACTTTCTCCTGCACACCGATAAGCCGGTGACTGCGGACGATTTGCGCCTGTCGGTAATCGACCTGCACCGCGCCCAGGTGCGTAGCGCGACGCCGCTGCGCTGGCGCAACAAGGACCTGGCCGCGCTGTATTTCTCGGTGCTGAATATCGGTCTGACCCGGCGCGACAGGCTGCGCTTTCTGCGCGGCTATTTCGCTGCGCTGAAGGGCCAGCAGCCGTTGCGGCAGATCCTGGGTGAAGAGGCGCAGCTGCTGGCCTGGCTGGAGCGCAAGGCGCAGCGCCTGCTAGAGCGTTACGCTCGCAAATATGCGCCGGGTGCCGGGCAATGAGTGAGTGGCGGGTAACCGATATCTGTCCCCCGGAGCTGGTCGATGAGCTGGCCGACCTGCAGCGGGTGTTTGCCCTCGAAGGGCAGCGCCTGACCCGCGACCCGCTGTCGGAGGTGGTGCGTATCGAGCGTGATGGCGTGTGCTATTACGTCAAGCGCTACTGGGGCGCGGGCAAGGGCTTGCGCCGCTATATCGGCCGGCCACGGGTCAAGGCCGAGTGGCAGAACCTCAAGCATTTTGCCAAGTGGGGCATTCCCACCGCACCCATCGTGGCCTACGGCCTGGAGCGCAAGGGCGGTGCCTTTGTGCGTGGCGCGCTGATCACCCGGGAGCTGTCGCGCACCGAGGATCTGGCGCTGCTGGCGCGGCGCAAGGACGAGCGTCTGGCCGACCGGAACTGGGTCGCGCGGGTCAGTGTGCAGTTGGCCCACGCCACCCGCACCCTGCATGACCATCACTTCACCCACAACGATTTGAAGTGGCGCAATCTGCTGGTCAACGACCAGGCCGAGCTGTTTCTGATCGATTGCCCGACCGGGGCATTTTGGTGGGGGCCGTTGCTGCGCTATCGCATGGTCAAGGACCTGGCCTGCCTGGACAAGGTGGCCAAGTACCACCTGAGCCGTACCCAGCGCCTGCGTTTCTACCTGCAGTACCGTGGTCGTGAGTGCTTGAGTGCTGCGGACAAGCGCCGGGTGCGCGGCATCGTCAAATTCTTTGAGGGGCGGGAATGAGTGATTTTGTCGCGGCCGCGGATCGTGCCGTTCTCGAAAGTGAGGGGCTGGCCAGTTTTGAGGCGCTGTGGGCCTTGCAGCTGGAGGCGGTCGATGAACCCAATACCGAACGCGGCGGCTGGAGCAGTGTGTATCGTCTGGAACTGGGCGGTACGGCCTTCTACCTCAAGCGCCAGAGCAATCACTTGACCCGCAGCCTGCTGCACCCTTGGGGCGAGCCGACCTTTGCCCGTGAATTTCGCAATATCCAGGCGTATCGCCGGCTCGGCATTCCCGCGCTGCAGGCGGCCTTCTTCGCCGAGCGCCGCGTGCCCGGCGAGCGCCGCGCCATTCTGCTGACCCGCGCGCTGGACGGCTGGCGTGACCTCGAATACTGGTTGCAGGGCTGGAGTGCTACCCCCGCAGCGACTCGCCAGGCCATCCTGCGCGCCTGCGGCGAGCTGGCGCAGCAGCTGCACGCTGCCGGGCAGATGCACGGCTGTTTCTACCCCAAACATATTTTCCTCAAGGCCGACGGCGCGGATTTTTCCGCGCAGCTGATCGACCTTGAAAAGACCCGTCCCCTGCTGTTCGGGCGGCGTGACCGGATCAAGGATCTGGAGCCGTTGCTGCGCCGGGCCAGCGTCTGGAGCGAGGCCGACGTGCGCGAGCTGTTGCTGGCCTACCTGGGCGCTACGGGCGATCTGGAAGGCTGGTGGCAGCAGCTGGGCGCGCGCCGGCGGCACAAGGAGACGCGCTGATGAAACTTGCCCAACTGGCCCAGGCCGGTCGCGCGCCGACGTTGCCGTTGCGCCTCGAACTGGCTGGCGAGGTGCTGGAGTTGCAGCGCCTGCTGCGGGTGCTGCCCGATCAGCGCTACGTAGCCCTGGCCCAGTGGCGCGGTCGTCCGGTGCTGGCCAAGCTGCTGGTCGGCGGCAAGGCCGAGCGGCATTTTCAGCGTGAACTGCAGGGCGCGCGCCTGCTCGCCGAACAAGGCCTGCCCACCCCGGCGCTGCTGGCGCAGGGCTGGCAGGCGGGGCAGGGCGGCTGGTTGCTGTTCGACTACCTTGAGGGTGCGCAAAGCCTGTGGGATGCCTGGCAGGCGGTGGCCACTCGGCCACCCCTGGATGCGGCGCAGCAGGCGGTGCTGGGCGAGGCCCTGAGCGCGATTGCACAGATGCACGCCAGGGGCCTGTGGCAGGCCGACCTGCATCTGGACAACCTGCTGCGCCATGCCGGCCAGGTGTCGATTATCGATGGCGGCGCGGTGTCGGTCGAAGTCGCCGGCAAGCCGCTGTCACGGGCGCGGGTGCTGGAAAACCTCGGCATGTTCTTCGCCCAGCTGCCTGCCGAGGTACAGCCCTTTATCGAAGAGCTGCTGGTGCATTACCTGCTGGCCAATGGCGAGCACGCGTTGCCGCTGGAAGCGCTGCTGGCCGAGGTGGCCAAGGTGCGGCGCTGGCGTCTGCGTGACTATATGCGCAAGATCGCCCGCGATTGCAGCCTGTTCAACGCAAGGATCGGTGCGTTTGGCTTGCGCGTGATACGCCGCGACTCCCTCGATGAGCTCGCGCCGCTGCTGGATCAGGCCGATGCGCTGCTGGCCCAGGGGCGGGCCCTGAAGCTGGGCGGCTCCGCCACGGTTGCCCAGGTTCGCCAGGGCGAGCGTGAGCTGGTGGTCAAACGCTACAACGTGAAAAACCTCGGCCACTGGCTGAAACGCTTCTGGCGGCCCAGCCGCGCCTGGCACAGCTGGGTCGAGGGCAACCGCCTGCAATTGCTGGGTATCGCCACCCCGCAGCCCTTGGCCGTGCTGGAACGGCGCTGGTGCTGGTTGCGCGGGCGCGCCTACCTGATTACCGAATACTGCGGCGGGCAGGATATAATCGCGCGTTTTCAGCCCTATCTGGATAAAGATGGGGACGGATCGCCCCCTGAAGCCGACCTGTTGGCGCTGGATCGCCTGTTCGCCGCCTTGCTGCGCGAACGCATCAGCCACGGCGATTTCAAGGGGAGCAACCTGCTTTGGATTAACGCGCAGGATGAAGGCCAGGGCCGCTGGTCGTTGATCGACCTCGATGCCATGCAGCAGCACCGCAGCGCACGCAGTTTCGCCCGGGCCTATGCCCGCGACCGTGCACGCTTTTTGCGCAACTGGCCGGCTGACTCACAGCTGTTCAAGCTGCTTGACCAACGTATACCGCTGACGCCCGCCGTCGGCTCAGCAGACTAAAAGAGGCAAAACCAGTGGCACTGACGATTCTCGGCCTTTCCGGCGCCCTCAGTCATGATCCATCCGCCGCCCTGTATATCGACGGCAAGCTGATCGCGGCCGTCGAAGAAGAGCGCTTCGTGCGCGACAAGCACGCGAAGAACCGCATGCCCTACGAGTCTGCCAAGTTCTGTCTGGAGCAGGCCGGGATCAAGCCCGCTGACGTCGACGTCGTGGCCATTCCGTTTGCGCCCATCAGCATCTTCGAGAAGGCCCGCTGGCAGTACGCCAAGCGCTACTGGTACGCACCGGACCGTGCGCTCGACGCGATCCTGATGGGCAATCGGCGCTACAAGCGTTACTACAAGCATATCCAGTGGTGCCTGCAGCAGCTCGGCTTCGACCTGAAAAAGATCAAGATCGAGCCGGTCGAGCACCACCTGGCCCACGCGGCCAGCGCCTACCACTGTTCGGGCTTTACCGAGAAGACCGCGATCCTCGGCATCGATGGCAAGGGTGAGTACGCCACCACCTTCTTCGGCTACGGCGAGAACGGCAAGATTCACAAGATCAAAGAGTTTTTTGATCCGGATTCGTTAGGCGGTCTGTACGGCGCGATCACCGAATTCCTCGGCTTCGAGATGCTCGACGGCGAGTTCAAGGTGATGGGCATGGCACCCTATGGCGATGCCAGCAAGTACGACTTCTCGCGGTTGGCCAAGTTCGAAAACGGTGAGCTGATCATCAACACCGAGTATGCCAACGTCATCGGCTTGCGCCGTTATAAAGAAAACGGCAAGGGCTTCTACTTCTCCAAGAAGCTGATCGAGTGGCTGGGGCCTAAGCGCGTCGGCGATATCGCCGATGACCCCTATATCCATTACGCCGCCAGCATGCAGGCGCTGTTCGAGAAGCTGGCGCTGCAGATGATGGAGCACTACCTGGGCGACATCATCCGCGAAACTGGCAAGATCGCCTTCGCCGGCGGCTGCGCGCTGAACGTCAAACTCAACCAGAAGATCATTGCCCGCGACGATGTGAAGGAGCTGTTCGTTCAGCCCGCTTCCGGTGACGCCGGCACTGCAGTTGGCGCTGCCGCCTATATCTCGCACCAGCGCGGGGTGCCGGTGGAGAAGATGGAGCACGTCTACCTCGGCCCGTCCTACTCCAACGAAGAGGTGATTGCCGCTTGCGTTCGCCACCCGAGCAAGCCGGTGTTCAAGCGCATCGACAATATGCCGCAGCGCATCGCCAAGATCATGGTCGACGCCAACCCGGTGGCCTGGTTCCAGGGCCGCATGGAGTTCGGCCCGCGCGCCCTCGGCGGTCGCTCGATCATTGGCTGCCCGAGCGTGCCGGGCGTGGCTGACCGGATCAACGAACAGATCAAGTTCCGCGAGCGCTGGCGCCCTTTCTGTCCGTCGATGCTCGATACTGTCGGCCCGCAGATGCTCAAGGTCGACCACCCGAGCCCCTTTATGACCTTCACCTTCGAAGTCAACGAAGAATGGAAGACCCGTGTCGGCGAGGTGGTGCACGAAGACGGCACCTCGCGCGCCCAGGTGCTCAAGCGCGAATACAACCCGCGCTACTACGACATGATGCTGGAGTTGGAAAAACTCACCGGCAACGGCGTGTCGCTCAACACCTCGCTCAACCGCCGCGGCGAGCCGATGATCTGCTCGCCCACCGACGCGCTGAACATGTTCTACGGCTCCGACCTGCAGTACCTGATCATGGAAGACATCCTTGTGGTCAAGGACGGCAAGGACTGGTATGACAACATCTGAGGCCGGCAGCGCTCAGCCTCAATGGGTGCTGCAGTTCTGCCACGGTTATGACGGCCCATTCCTGGACTGTGCTCGGCAGTACGCCAGCCTGTTTGCCGGGACGCGCTACAAGGTGTGCACGGTGTTTCTCACCGGCGCGCCCGATCCCGACGTCGTGGCGGGCTGCGCCTCCGACGAGGTGCTGTTTCTCGATTACAGCTCCAAGGCTGTGCGTGGCCTCAAGTTGCGCGCGATGCAGGACCTGCGTGCGCTTGTGCGCACCCGGAGTTTCCGCCTGTGCATCGCCCACCGCTTCAAACCTGCCTATATCGCCTGCCTGGCAACAGGCTTGCCGGTTATCGGGATAAACCACGCCTTCGGCGTGTATCAGCGCTGGCCGCGGCGGCTGTTCGCCCAGGTATTTCGTCGCCGCTTGAGCCTTCTGGCGGTATCCGAGTCGGTGCGCGACGATATTCGTCGCTGCTTGCCAGCCTGGCCGGCCGCGCGCATCGAAGCCCTGTACAACCGTATCGATGTCGAGCAGCTGCAGGCGCAGCAGCTGGACCGCGTCCAGGCCCGCGAGGCGCTGGGGTTGCCCGCGCAAGCCTGGGTGGTGGGCAATGTCGGGCGCCTGCACCCCGACAAGGATCAGGCCACGCTGATTCGTGGCTTCGCCCGCGCGCTGCCGCAGCTGCCAGCCGGCAGCCTGCTGGCCATACTCGGCAGCGGCCGCCTGGAAGATGCCCTCAAGGGACTGGCGAGAGAGCTTGGCGTGGCGCGTCAGGTCGTGTTTCTCGGCCAGGTCGCAGAGGCCAAACGTTACTTCAAGGCCTTTGATGTATTTGCGCTGAGCTCCGACCACGAGCCGTTTGGCATGGTGCTGCTGGAGGCCATGGCCGCTGGTGTGCCTTTGCTCGCCACCGCGTGTGGCGGGGCCCGTGAAGTGGTCGAGGGCTTGGGGATCCTGTTTCCCCTGGCGGACGCGGATGCGTTGGCTCAGGGCATGTGCCATCTGGCGCAGCTCGATGAAGCCCAGCGCCAGGCATGCGAGGCGGCAATGTACCAGGCGCTGCTCGAACGTTTCTCCGATGCGGCGATAACGCGCCGGTTCTGGAGCCTGCCGATGGTCACCGCTGCCCTCGGGGATGGCGCATATGGGCGAGAGTAAACCAGCCGTACCAGGCCCGGGAGCCTGGGCCGCCAAGGCGCGAGCGCTGGATCGCTATCGCTGGTTGCTGTTGCGCGAACACCATGGCTACCTCGGTGCCGCCGTGCGCTATGGCCGTGATGCGCTGCTGGATCTGCTCTTCGGTATCCGCGCCCGGCTGGCCTTGCCCGCGGGCGATGTGGTTGCGGAGCCCTGCGATTTCCTGCTGCTGCAAGGCGCGCCCAAGGTTATTCCGCTGCAGCGGAAAAAACGCCTGATCGAGACCCTGCGCGCCCAGGGCTACCACCTGGTCGAATCAGGCCAGGAGGACCCGCGCCATATCATCGCCGGGCGCATGCTGGCGCGGCCAACGCAGCCCGTGCCGCTGCGTTACTTCGGCTATGCGGCCTATGCCGAATGGCTGGTGAAGCGCCATGACCCGCAGCTGCTGATCAACGATCGCAACGGCAGTATCTGTTCGCCCTTCTTGCGTCTGGCCCTGAATACCCGGGGGCGTCTGCTGGTGCATCTGGCCCATGCCAGCACCGTGGAAAGCTCGCGGCGGCTGGGGATGAACGACTACGACTATTACCTGCTGTTCGGCCAGAGTTCGCTGCAGGCCCTGCAGGCGCGGGCACTGCGTTTTGGCTCATCGCGGGTGATTCTAGCCGGCTCGCATATGATCGACCGCACCTTCGAGCTGCCGCCGGCCGCGGTCGAGCAGCGCAGCGTGCTGCTGCTCGGCGTGGGTCCGGATAAGGAAAAGCAGCCCGACTACCTGGCCACCTATGCCCTGCTGGTGAGCTGGGCCAGGGAGAATCCGAGCTATCGCGTGTTGGTCAAGCGACACCCGCGCAGCCGTGCGCAATTCTGGCAGGAGGCGGTCGAGGCCTGCCCCAATATTGTCCTGCTGCCCGGCGATTGCTCCCTGGCGGCGGCGCTGGAACAGGCGTCGATAGTCGTCAATATCATGTCCAATGCGGTTATCGAAGCCGGCCTGGCGGCGCGCCCGGTGATCTATATGAATTGCACCAATGACCAGGATGTCCTGGCCCAGGCGCGCTACTTCGGCCCCGCCGTGCGCAGTGTCGACGAGCTGGCTCGGCGGCTGGCCGAGGTCGAGGGCGCTTACGCGGCGTCCATTGCCCGGGCGCAGGACTTCTCGAAATTTCATCTGGAAAATGCCTTTGCCGGCCTTGAGGCGAGCGCCCAGATCCTCTGTGCCCTGCATGGGCAACGTGTGGATGGGCTTGCCTGGAAGCGCCTGGATACGACGATTACGGAGTGCGGGTCGTGATCAATGCCTTGCTGTTCAACGATACGTCCTATGAAAAACATCATGGCTCGCAGCTGGTGGTGCGGCAGATCTACGCGCTGGCCAAGGAGGCTGGCATCACCATCAGCCGCGCCTGCCCGATGCGCCATGACTGGCGCAAGAACGAGCAGCTGAAAGAGGATGTCCGCCGTGCCGATCTGTGCCTGATCAATGGTGAAGGCACCCTGCATGACGATGCTCCGCAGGCTCTGATGCTTGGCGAGCTGGCCAGGCCAGTCCAATGATCCGGCCGGACAAATGCCAGTTGGGGCTCGTGGCGCTAGCGCTAGCGACAGTGGTTGTTTATCTTGCCTGCGGCCTTTACGGACCTGTTGGCCCGAATATCGAGAAGAGTGAGGGAGTGCTTGGTGGACGATAGGCTGGAGAGTTGGCCCTTCTTCGAGCATGCCCGTGTGATTAACCTGGACACGCGCGCCGATCGCTGGGATGCCATGCAGCGGCAGTTTAAGCGTCTGGGCATCCAGGGCGTGCAGCGGTTTGCGGCGATAAGGCCGGGAGCAGGGGTCGTCGAGCAGGCGGCGCTGAAGCCGCTGCGCGAGTTTCTGACGCGAGTCGACGGCAGCAGTGAGCGCCTCGATGGCAAGCTGCGCGCGACCTGGGGTTGTATGCTTAGCCATCTGGGCATCATTCGCGAAGCCAAGGCGCAGGGCTGGCCCTATGTGCTGATTCTCGAGGACGATTGCGAGTTTGAACCCTACGCGTTGCCGGTATTGCGCCGTGCTGCTGAGCAGTTGGCGGCGCAACCCTGGGACATGCTCTACCTGGGCGGCACGTTCAAGAAGGGGGGCAAGCGCCGTCGTTACTCCGCGAACCTGGAGCGCGTCAGCCGTATCCGCCTGGGGCATGCCTATGTGGTCAACGCGCGGCTCTATGACCGCATTCTCAATGAGTGCGAGCATTCCGGTCTGCCGATCGATTGGTACTATTCCGAGATGCTGCAGTCCCAGGTCGAGTGCTTTCTGCTGCGTCCCGTTCTGGCCTATCAGCGTTTGCTCGATATGAGCGATATCGAGTCGGTGGAGCGCAGGCCGGAATTCAAGACGCGCAAGACCTTGCGCCGGCTATGGAGCCGCATCCGCTATGGTGCGTGCTGAGCCTGCGGGTGCGCCCGTGACAGGAGCCTGGACGCGCGCCGTGCTGGAGAAGTGGCTGGCCGCACAAGGGCGGGCAGGGACGATTCGGATGGCAGCAACGTATGAGTAGAGTTGATCGGCAGCTGCCGCTGGAGCAGCAACTGCAGGGGTATTGGGATAACGGGCAGGCCTTCGCTGCTTGCCGTGGCAGCTGCTCCGGGGCGGTCTTTGTGGTGGCATCCGGGCCATCGGCCGCGAACTTCCCGGTGGAGCGTTATCGGCATATACCGATGATTGCCATGAATGGCTCGATCATGCGTTTTGTCGAGGCGGACCTCAGCCCCTTGTTCTATATCTGCGACGACCGCGGGTTTGTCCGTCTGCGCCAGTCGCTGGTGAGCCAGGGTATTGCCCGCTCTCAGCACGCAGCCCTGGGCTACGGCGCGCTGGAGGTGCTGTTGCAGGCGGCTCCCGAGGCGGTTGACGGCCACTCCGTGTACCTGATGCAGCGCAGCAATCGCCCGGTGAACGGGCTGGCGCTGTCGGACCGTCGCTATGCCTGGAGCGTGCGCAATGATCCGGATATCGCCTGCCGCTTTTCCCTGCTCCGGCAGAAGCCGAACCGCGTGGGCTTCAGTCGCAATATGAGCAAGGGCTATTTTGGCGGCAGGACCATACCCTTCGCGGCCCTGCAGCTGGCCTATCACCTGGGGTTCTCGCAGGTGTTTCTGGTCGGGGTGGATATGAACGCGCAGCCTGGGCGCTTTTACGAACAGGGCGAGGCCGCGTTGCCGACCCGGCTCGATGAAGATTATGAGGATTACATCTTGCCCAGCTTCGAGTTACTGGCCGAGCAGGTCGTCGGGCCGGCGTTTCAGGTGTTCAATCTTTCGCAAACCAGTCGGCTGCCGGGCGATCTGGTCCCGGTCATCGATTTGAATCAGCTGGATGCCTTGCTGGCTTCGTCATAGCAGCGCATCAGATCGTCCCAGGGGAAGTTCTGCACGCTGCGACGCAGCAGATATCCGCGTAGGTGCTCGAAGTTACGCCGAATCAGGGTGGGGCGCAGGGGGCGATTTTTAAAGCGGATATCGAGAAAGTCGATCAGGCCGAAATCGCCGTCCGGGGTGTAAAGAACGTTGCCCAGGTGCAGGGAGCGGAAATAGATACCGCGCTGATGCAGCTGATAGATATAGCGGCCCAGTTGCGGCAACAAGGCATCGAACTGGGCGCGCGAGTTATGGAACAGTTTGTCCAGCGGCGTGCCTTCCAGGGGGCGGTAGAGGCAGGCGCTTACAGCCTGGTCGCGGTCGATCCAGCAACTCTCGCGGATGCTGGGTGTCTTGATCCCGAGGCGCTGCAGATGCTCCGCACGTTCGGCAAAGCGGCGCGAGTCGGGACGTAGGCGGGCGATCAGCGGAAGACGCCGGCTGCGGAAGATCTTGACGATGTCGCCCTCGGGTAAGCGGATCACCTTGGGGCCTTTGCTGTCTTTTTCCAGGACATCGCCGGCACTCAGCCAGCCTTGCAATTCGTTCGCTGTTACAATCCGCATCTTTGTCTCTCTAGCCAGTCGTATGAGGCTTGCCGAATGGCCAATTCTACCCAGCAATCCAGTCTGAAAGTGTACTTACGGTTGCTGCGCTATGTGCTGCCCTACTGGGGGCTGTTCGCCATCAGTATTCTTGGCTTCCTGATTTTCGCCTCCACTCAGCCGATGCTGGGCTATATCCTCAAGTTCTTTGTGGACGGGTTGAACAACCCGGAGGCGAGCTTCTTCGCCACTGTGCCGTACTTACGTGACATTGCGTGGTTGAGCCAGCTGAAGCTGTTGCAGGCCGTGCCGATGCTGATCGTGCTGATCGCGCTGTTGCAGGGTATCGGGTCCTTTCTCGGCAACTATTTTCTCGCCAAAGTCTCATTGGGCCTGGTCCATGATATGCGCGTTGCGCTGTTCAATAACCTGCTGACCCTGCCCAATCGCTATTTTGACAATCACAACTCCGGCCATTTGATTTCCCGCATTACCTACAACGTGACCATGGTCACCGGGGCGGCCACCGATGCGATCAAGGTGGTGGTGCGTGAAGGCATGACCGTCATCTTCCTGTTTGCCACGCTGCTGTGGATGAACTGGCAGCTGACCCTGGTGATGGTCGCGATTCTGCCCATCATCGGCCTGATGGTCGTCAGTGCGAGCAAGAAATTTCGCAAGCAGAGCAAGAAGATTCAGCTGGCGATGGGCGATGTGACCCATGTCGCCTCCGAAACCATTCATGGTTACCGGGTGGTGCGCAGCTTTGGCGGCGAAGACTACGAACAACAGCGTTTCTGCAGCGCCAGCACCGAGAACCGGCAAAAGCAGCTGAAAATGGTAAAGACCAGCGCGGTCTATACCCCAAGTCTTCAGCTGGTCATCTACAGCGCCATGGCGGTGTTGATGTTCCTGGTATTGCTGTTGCGCGGGGATGCCTCGGCCGGCGATCTGGTGGCCTACATCACCCTGGCGGGGCTGTTGCCCAAGCCGATTAGGCAGCTATCCGAGGTCAGTTCCACGGTGCAGAAGGGGATTGCCGGTGCCGAAAGCATTTTCGAGCAGCTCGACGAGGCCCCGGAGATCGATCGCGGCACCCAGGAGCGGGGGCGCGTCAGCGGGCGGCTGGAAGTGGTCAATCTGAGTTTCCAGTACGAGGGCACCGACAAACCGGTACTGGATAACATCAGCTTCGTTGCCGAGCCCGGGCAGATGGTGGCGCTGGTCGGCCGTTCCGGCAGCGGCAAGTCGACGCTGGCCAACCTGATTCCGCGTTTCTACCACCATGATCAGGGGCAGATCCTGCTCGATGGGGTGGATGTCGAGGAATACACATTGCGCGACCTGCGGCGTCATATCGCCCTGGTCACCCAGCATGTGACCCTGTTCAACGATACGGTGGCCAACAATATCGCTTACGGCGATCTGGCGGGTGCGCCGCTTGATGATGTGCGCAAGGCCTCCGAACTGGCCTACGCCGCCGAGTTTATCGAACAGATGCCGCAGGGCTACGCGACCCTGGTGGGCGAAAACGGCGTACTGCTGTCCGGCGGTCAGCGCCAGCGCCTGGCGATTGCGCGGGCACTGCTCAAGGATGCACCGTTATTGATTCTGGACGAGGCCACCTCGGCCCTCGATACCGAGTCCGAGCGGCATATCCAGAGCGCGCTGGACGAAGTGATGAGAGGGCGTACCACCTTGGTGATCGCCCACCGCCTCAGCACCATCGAGAAGTCCGACCTGATTCTGGTGATGGACAAGGGGCGGATCGTTGAGCGTGGCACCCATGCCGAGCTGCTGGCGCTCAATGGCTATTACGCGCGCCTGCACGAGAAGGATTTTGTCGATGCGCTGCAGCCGCTCCCAGAGTCGGCGATCTGAATATCAGCGGGCTTGTGTGGCCGGTGACGGCCACGGGCTTGGCTGGCGTGACCAATGTTATGATCCGCGCAGATTTTCTGCTGCTTTCGGGGTGTTTATGAAATTGTCCATGCCGCGTTTCGACCAGGCCAGCGTGCTGGTGGTGGGCGATGTCATGCTCGATCGTTACTGGCATGGCGGCACTTCGCGGATTTCCCCGGAAGCGCCGGTGCCGGTGGTCAAGGTCGAGCAGATCGAGGACCGTCCGGGCGGTGCCGCCAACGTCGCGCTGAACATTGCCGCCCTGGGCGCGCCGGCCGTGCTGGTGGGCGTGACCGGCCGCGATGAGGCCGCGACGAGCCTGAGCAATAGCCTGCAGGCCGTGGGGGTCAAGACCCATTTCCAGTGCATCGACGATCAGCCGACCATCGTCAAGCTGCGGGTCATGAGCCGTCATCAACAATTGCTGCGCATGGATTTCGAAGAGTCTTTCAATACCGACAGCGCGGCTATGGCCACCAGCGTCGAGGCGCTGCTGGACGGTATCAAGGTGCTGGTGCTGTCGGACTACGGCAAGGGTGCGCTGCAGAACCACCAGACCCTGGTGCAGCTGGCGCGGCGCAAGGGCATTGCGGTGCTGGCAGACCCCAAGGGCAAGGATTTTTCCATCTACCGCGGCGCTAGTCTGATTACCCCCAATCTGCATGAGTTCGAAACCATCGTCGGCCCGTGCCGCGATGAGGCTGAACTGGTGGCCAAGGGCGCGGCGCTGATGACGGAGCTGGAGCTCGGCGCACTGCTGGTGACCCGCGGCGAACACGGCATGACTCTGCTGCGCCCGCAACAGCCGCCGCTGCATCTGCCAGCCCGAGCCCGCGAGGTGTTTGACGTCACGGGTGCCGGCGATACGGTGATTTCCACCCTGGCCGCCAGCCTGGCAGCGGGCGAAGAACTGCCGCATGCGGTGGCTCTGGCCAACCTGGCGGCCGGTATCGTGGTCGGCAAGCTCGGTACGGCGGCTATCAGCGCGCCGGAGCTGCGCCGCGCGATTCAGCGCGAAGCCGGTTCCGAGCGCGGCGTGCTGGGCCTGGAACAACTGTTGCTGGCCATCGAGGATGCTCGCGCCCATGGCGAGAAAATCGTCTTTACCAATGGCTGTTTCGACATTCTGCATGCCGGCCACGTGACCTATCTGGAGCAGGCCAGGGCCCAGGGTGATCGCCTTGTGCTGGCGGTCAACGACGATGCCTCTGTCAGCCGTCTAAAGGGACCGGGTCGACCGATCAATTCGGTCGACCGGCGCATGGCGGTGCTCGCGGGCCTCGGCGCGGTGGACTGGGTGGTGAGTTTCAGCGAAGACACGCCGGAAAACCTGCTGCGCGCGGTCAAGCCGGATGTGCTGGTCAAGGGCGGCGACTACGGCCTGGAGCAGGTGGTAGGGGCCGAGATCGTCACCGCCTACGGCGGCGAAGTACGAGTGCTGGGGCTGGTGGAAAACAGCTCGACCACGGCCATAGTCGAAAAGATTCTCGACCGCTCCCGATGACGCCTCTGCGCGCCCACCTCTTCGGGTGCGCGACTGCATGGCAGGGCGGCGCTGCTGCACCGCAGCCGCCCTGCGCATTGACCAATACCCACAGACTGGCTGTTTCGGCAGGCATTTTCCTTTTTGTACCTAATCACTCGGCGGGCGTCGGCCCGCAGGTAGCACAGGCCAAGGAACACGTATTGTATGAACACTGGGTTTCGTAGCGACATCAATGGATTGAGAGCCTGGGCCGTAATGGCCGTGGTGCTTTATCACTTTGCTGTACCGGGCCTGGTTGGTGGCTTTGCTGGCGTCGATGTGTTCTTCGTTATTTCCGGCTTTCTGATGACCTCTCTGGTCTTCGTGGGTCTGGAGAACCAGCGCTTTTCCTTGTGGCGCTTTTACCTGGCCAGAGCCCGGCGGATTTTCCCGGCCTTGCTCGTGGTATGCCTGGTGGTGCTGGCCGTGGGCTGGTTTGTGCTGATGCTGGACGAGTACCAGCAGCTGGGCCGGCATGTACGCGACAGCCTGCTGTTTATGTCCAACATCCGCTACTTCAAGGAGTCGGGTTACTTCGACGCAGCCTCCCATGAGAAGTGGCTGCTGCATACCTGGTCGCTGTCGGTGGAGTGGCAGTTCTACATGGCGTTGCCGGTGTTGTTGCTGCTGGTGTGGAAGCTGTTCCCAGGTCGCCGCGCCGCCTTTATCGCCCTGGCCACGCTGTTTGTCGCCTCATGGCTGGTATGTCTTGTCTGGACCCTGAATGAGCCGGACCGGGCCTTCTATCAACTGCAGGCCCGGGCCTGGGAAATGGCGGCAGGTGGCTTGCTGTTTTTCCTCGCCCAGCGCTTTCGTCCAAGTGCCGCCCTTGCCAAAAGTGCCGAGTGGTTAGGTTTTGCGATGATCGTCGCGACTTTTCTGCTGGTCGATGCGCAGGCGCTCTGGCCGGGCTGGCTGGCGCTGTTGCCGGTCGGCGGTACCTGTCTCGTACTGCTGGCGGGCCGCGAGCGCTCATGGTTGAGCGGCACCGCCGTGGCGCAATGGCTGGGCAGTCGCTCGTACTCGATCTATCTGTGGCACTGGCCGTTGGTGGTGGGGTTGGCCTATATGGGGCTGCTGGAACAGCCGCTGTGGTTGGTGGCCGGTGTGCTGTTGAGTGTGCTGCTCGGGCATCTTTCCTACGTGTTGGTCGAGGAGCCGGTGCGCAAGGGCGGGCGAGTCTGGGCACCGCGTTGGGAGATACTGGTGCTGTGTTGCAGCTTGCTGCTGGTGGCGCTGATGGGGCAGCTGGTGCGCAAGACCGGGGTGCCCGAGCGATTATCCGCAGCGGTCATCGAGCTGGAGGCGCAACGGCAGAACCGCAATCCCCGCCAGAAAGAATGCCTGAATTCGGGCGAACCCTGCCTCTACGGCGGGGAGCGCATCCGCCTGCTGCTGCTGGGCGACAGTCACGCCGATACGCTGGTCACAGCCATCGTCGACAGCCTGCCGAGCGCGCAGGATGGCCTGTTCTTTCGCGGCCTGCCGGGGTGCCTGATGGTCACCGGGGCGAAGGATATCGATCCTGAGCGCACGGGCTGCCTGCAGCTCAACGAGTGGATGATCGCCGAACAGGAGTCCCTGTATCCGGGTGTGCCGATGCTGCGTGTGGAGCGAACCTCGTTCCATGTGTGGGGCGGGCTCGACCCGGATGAGGAACAGCCCCTGGGCAGCCCCGGGGTGTATTTCTCGCAGAAATACGAAGAAACCACGCCCGAGTTCCTGCAGGAGTTTCGCCAGGAGTATGTGGCCACGGCGTGTCGCCTCACGGCCATCCGGCCCCTGTATCTGATGCGTCCCCTTCCTGAAATGGGCATCAATGTGCCGCTGGCCATGGGGCGGGCGCTGCTGCTCGGCAAGTCCCGTGAGCTGTCCATCAGTCTTGAGGCCTATCACCAGCGCAATGCCTTTGTCTGGAGTGTGCAGGATCAGGCCCGCGAGGAGTGCGGCGCGCAGATCCTCGACCCGCTGCCCTACCTCTGCGATAAACAACGTTGTTATGGCAGCCGTGATGGCAAACCGCTGTACTACGATGACGACCACCTCAGCGAGTACGGTAATCGGCTGCTGTTGCCGTTGTTCAAAACGCTGTTCGACTGATTCCTCTGCTGGCTTTGCTGCCGTAGCCAGGTGGCACGGCGGTCATAGCCGCTCGCCAGGCTGGCGCGCATTATCGTGGCATCCCCCGTATGGAGCGAGATGTCATGACTGCCGATATCCAGGGCCGTGCCCTGGCCATGTTGAATCGATTCGCCCAGGCCGACTGGCCGGATCGTCTGAAACTGCGCAAGCCCGTCGAGAAACTTATCTACAACGGTAGCCGCGCGAGTTTTCGCGCCGCCGCGCAACGTACCGGTAAAGCGGGCAGTACGCCGCGCCCGGCTGCCCCGGATAGCCTGTTCGATCTGTCGCTGTCCGACGAGCAGCAGATGCTGGTGGAGATGCTCGAAGCCTTCGCCAGCGAAATACTGCGGCCCCTGGCCCATGATGCCGATGCACAGGCCGCGCTGCCTGCCGCGTTGCTTAATCAGGCCCATGAGCTGGGGCTGACCCATTACGCGGTGAGCGAGGCCCAGGGCGGCATGGCCGGGGAGCGCACCACCCTGAGCAATGCCCTGATCGCCGAAGCCCTGGGCAAGGGCGATCTGTCCCTGGCCGCGGCGCTGCTGGTGCCGCTGTCGGCGGCCAACTGCATCCGCCGTTGGGGCAATGCCGCGCAGCAGGCGCGTTGGCTGCCGGCCTTTGTCGCCGATGAGCCGGCCCCGGTGATGGCCATTGCGGTCAATGAACCCACGCCGTTATTTGACCCCCAGAAGCTGCAGACCCGCGCGCACAAGCGCGGCAAACACTACCTGCTCAGTGGCGAGAAGTGCCTGGTGCTGCGCGGCCTGGATGCCGGTCAGTTGATCGTCGCGGCCCAGGCCGCCGATGGTCCCGGGCTGTTTATCGTCGAGGCCGGTGCCAAGGGGCTGCAGCGCAGCCCACAGCCGGCCATGGGCCTGAAAGCCGGCAGCACCGCGCGCATCCGTCTGAACAAGGTCAAGGTGGCGAAGGAGGCGCGCCTGTCGGGCGAGGGCTTCGACTACCAGAGCTTTGTCGATCATGCCTCGCTGGCCTGGTGTGCCTTGGCTGTCGGTACGGCCCAGGCGGCCCTGGACTATGTGATTCCCTATTGCAACGAGCGAGTGGCCTTCGGCGAGCCGATCAGCCATCGCCAGGGCGTGGCCTTTATGGTCGCGGACATGGCGGTGGAAGTGGATGCCATGCGTGTGATGGTCTGGCGTGCCTGTGCCCGTGCCGAACAGGGCCTGTCGTTCCAGCGCGAGGCCTATCTGGCGCGCCTGTTGTGCAGCGAAAAGGCGATGAAGATCGGCACCGATGCCGTGCAGCTGCTCGGTGGCCACGGCTTCACTAAAGAACATCCAGTCGAGCGCTGGTACCGCGATCTGAGAGCGCTGGCAGTCATGGCCGGCGGCTTGCAACTTTGAAGGGGCACAACGCATGAATTTGGAAACCCCAAAGAAATTCCAGGGCCTGGTCAACCAGGCTCATCAGGTGGCGGAGAATTATTTCCGACCGATTTCGCGCAAGTACGACAAGGCCGAGCATGCCTACCCCAAGGAGCTGGATCTGCTCGCGGCCCTGCTCGACGGCATGAACGCCGGCTCCCCGGACGCCATCGGTGCCACCTCGGCGAGCAAGCGTGGCGCGGCCCGCGAACAGCAGGAGGGGGTGAAGAACGGCGGCAATATGTCCGCACTGCTGGGGGTGATGGAGCTGTGCTGGGGCGATGTCGGCCTGCTTCTGGCCATGCCGCGCCAGGGCCTGGGCAATGCGGCCATCGCCGCGGTGGCCAATGACGAACAGCTGGCGCGTTTCGGCGGCACCTGGGCGGCCATGGCGATTACCGAACCGGGCTGCGGCTCGGACTCGGCGGCGATTCGCACCACGGCGATCAAGGATGGCGATCACTACGTGCTTAACGGCGAGAAGATTTTCGTAACCTCTGGCGAGCGTGCCGATTCCGTGGTGGTCTGGGCCACCTTGGACAAGGGCCTGGGCCGAGCGGCGATCAAGTCCTTTGTGGTCGAGCACGGCACCCCGGGCATGAGCGTAACGCGGCTGGAGAAGAAGCTCGGCATCAAGGCCTCGGATACCGCCTCGATCAGCTTCAGCGACTGCCGCGTGCCGGCGGCCAACCTGCTGGGCAACCCAGAAATCGATGTGCAGAAGGGCTTTGCCGGGGTCATGGAGACCTTCGACAACACCCGTCCGCTGGTCGCCGGCATGGCGGTCGGCGTGGCCAAGGCCTCGCTGGATCGTACCCGCGAGCTGCTGAAGAAGGTCTGCAAGCTGGATTACCGCAAGCCGCTGCTCAGCGTCAGCCATGCCGAGGCGACGCTGTATCGCCTGGAGGCCGAATGGGAAGCCGCGCGTCTGCTGACCCTGAAAGCCGCCTGGATGGCCGACAACAAGCTGCCCAATTCCAAGGAGGCGTCGATCGCCAAGGCCAAGGCCGGGCGGGTGGCCAACGAGGTTACCCTCAAGTGTGTGGAGCTGGCCGGAGCCCTGGGCTACGGCGAGGATGAACTGCTGGAGAAGTGGGCGCGCGACTCGAAGATTCTCGACATCTTCGAAGGCACCCAGCAGATCCAGTTGCTGATCGTGGCGCGGCGTCTGCTGGGCAAGAGTTCCAGCGAGTTGAAATAGCCGGCGCGCACGGCAGGTTTTTAAGCCGTCCCTCTTTGCCCGTGTTGACGGTTATGCCGTTCACTTGACCGAGTGAGCGGCATTTTTTTTGTAGCCTCCGTGCTTATGCGCAAGCTCCCGGACTGCGCTGCGCTTGTCCGGGCCAGCCCTGGCGCAATCCGGGATGGCCGCGTCCCGGATGACTGGGTCTGCGTGCGACAAACGAGCCCGACCGGCTCCTAGGCCTTGGCGGCGCGTTTGGCTTGCTGCAGGTTCTGCTGGCTAAGCCAGTCCTTCCAGCTGATCCGCTCGTCGCGTACCAGCCAGCCGTCTTGGGGTGCGAAGCTTTCCGCCAGCCACAGGCCGCGGGTACTGGCCGGGCGCAGCTGGCCTTGGTTGAGGGTGAAGAGTTCGGCGCTCGGCTGGCCCTGCACCAACGGCAGCAGAAACAGGTCGGGGCGCGAGCGGTCGAGGCGGGCGATCAGCTGACCCTCCTGCAGATGTTCATCGACATGCAGCAGGCTCAGCTGGCGGATTTCCTTGGGCAATTGCAGGTGCAGGTCGTACACCAGCTGCAGCGAGGCGGTCGGCAGGTGCACGTAGGCCCGCGGCCGCTCCAGCAATTTGAGGTTGCCACATTGCACCGGCCGCGCCGCACCGGACAGCGGGCTCAGGCTGAAATGCGCGGTTTCCCGGTAACGCAGGCTGGCCTGATAGGGGGTTGGCAGCCAGGTGCTGCCAAAGCGGCCGCTCAGCCAGCCTTCCGGGGTTTCCAGCAGGCACTCTTCGGCCACCTCCTGGATGGCGGTGAGCAGCGGCAGGTTGAGCTCGTGGGCCGGCACGTAGCCGGAGATCAGCTTGAGCACCACATCGCCGCGATCGGCGCGGCGCTGGCGTACCAGCAGCCAGTAGTCGCGGCCCTGCCAGCTAAGGGTCAGGCGCACCGAGACGCCCAGGTTGGCCAGTTCCACGGCAAAGCGCTGGGTGTCGTCGATCGTGACCGGCTGGCGTTTTTCCAGCATCTGGCTGAAGTTCAGCGGTCTGCCCAGGCCCTGGTAGCTCAGGCCTTCCGGGCTGGCTTCGACGAACAGCTGCAGGGTTTTGAAGCTGCTGGGGTCCTTGCGGATCAGGTCGCGCGGCATGGCAACTCCTTGCTGACGTGGCTGTGGCCGGACAGCTTGGCATAGTTAGGCAGGCGTGAACGCTTAAGCAATATCCTGTAGCACAGCCGCCGCGGTGGCGACGTTATGGGTCAGGTGCTCGGGGTTGATGGTGCCGATAATCGCGCTGTTGACCGCCGGGTGGGCGAAGATCAGCTCGAAACTGGCGCGTACCGGGTCTTCCCCGGTCTGCAGGGCATGCCCGCTGGCCAGGGCCTTCTTGATCAGGATGCCTTTGCCGTGGGCCTCGGCGTAGTCGAGTACCGGCAGTTCGGCCTGCTCGCTCAGGTTGTAGGTGACCATGGCGCAATCGCCCTGTTCCAGGGCCAGCAGGCCGCCTTCCACGGTCTTGCCGGAAAGGCCGAAGGCGCGAATCTTGCCCTCGCGCTTGAGTTCAGCCAGGGTTTGGTACACACCACTGTCGCGCAGGATGGCGACATCGTTGCCGTCGGAATGCACCAGCACCAGGTCGATAAAGTCGGTCTGCAGGCGCTTGAGGCTGCGCTCCACGGAAAAACGTGTGTGTTCGGGGCTGAAGTCGAAGCGCGACTGGCCGTTTTCGAACTCTTCGCCGACTTTACTGACGATCACCCACTGCTGACGTTGGCCGCGCAGCAGGGGGCCGAGGCGGGTTTCGCTGGTGCCATAGGCCGGCGCGGTGTCGATCAGGTTGATGCCCAGGTCATGGGCCAGGGCCAGCAGCTGCCGCGCTGCTGCATCGTCGGGAATGCTAAAGCCGTTGGGGTATTTCACCCCCTGGTCGCGGCCGAGTTTGACCGTGCCCAGGCCCAGCGGCGAAACCAGCAGTTCGGTTGCGCCCAGCGGGCGATGCAGGTTGTGCAGGCTATGCAGTGCGTGCATTAGAACAGTTCCTCCCAGGCAGCGAGGGCGACGGCCGGACGCGGCAGCGCGGGCAGCGGCGTGTGGCTTGCGGGCTGGATAGCATCGCGGGCCAGGGCAGCGAGCACACGGTCGGCAAAGTCCGGGGCTAAGGCCAGTTTAGTCGGCCAGCCGACCAGCAGCTTGCCCTGTTCGTCGAGAAAGGCATTGTCCGGTCGGACCAGGCCCGATTGCGCCGGCTCGGCGCGCTCGACCCGCAGGGTGGCCCAGCGTGCGGCGGCCAGGTCGACCCAGGGCAGCAGCTCGCTCAGCTCACGTTGCGCAGCCTTGATCTGCGCCGCCTCGTCGCGGGCCACGCCCTCGGCTTCGGCCAGGTCGCCGCCCAGGTACCAGACCCATTCGCCGTCGGCGGCCGGATGAGTGGTGACGGTGACCCGCGGCTTCGGTCCGCCGCCCAGGCAATGGGCATACAGCGGTTTCAGGGTCGGCCCCTTGACCAGCACCATATGCAGCGGGCGCAGCTGTTGTGCGGGCTGGCTCAGGCCGAGGGCCGCGAGCAGCTCGGCATTGCCGCGGCCGGCACTGAGAACGATGCGCTGGGCGCGAATCTCCCGGCCATCGACCCGCAGGCCGACCAGCTCGCCCTGCTCATGCAGCGGCGCGATATGTTCGGCGGCCAGCAGGCCGTCGCCAGCCAGCTCGGCCAAGCGCTCGATCAGGCTCGGCACATCCAGCACCAGCTCGGCCAGACGATAGACCTTGCCCTTGAATTTGGGATGTTGCAGGGCAGGCGGCAGTTGCTCGCCCTTGACCTGATCGACCCGGCCGCGCACCGCCTTGCTGGCGAAGAAGCTGGTGATATTGCCGGCCAGGCTGCCGGGGGACCACAGGTAGTGGGCGTCGGAGAGCAGGCGTACGCCGGTGAGATCCAGCTCGCCGCTGCCCTGCAGGGCTTCGCGCCAGCGCCGCGGCATATCGGCGATGGCCTCCGAGGCTCCGGTTAGTGCGCCATGCAGGGCATATTTGGCCCCACCGTGGATAATCCCTTGGGATTTCACGCTCTGCCCGCCGCCGAGCCGGGCGTTTTCCACCAGCAGGGTGGCAAAGCCCTGGCGGCGCAGGCGCGCATTTAGCCAGAGGCCGGCGATACCGCCGCCAACGATCAAGACATCAGTGCTCAGGGCCTGGGACATGCGCGAATCTCGCCGGGAAAACAGGCGCGCAGTATAACGGCAAGCGGTCAGCGGTAAGCCATCCGCGGCAAGTTTGACGGCGCAGTGGGGTTACGAGCCGCTTGCCACTTAACGCGCCGTCAATGGCCCACGTTGTGGGAGAACAGCTGGATCACCACCACGCCGGCAACGATCAGGGCCATGCCGAGCATTGCCGGCAGGTCCAGGCGCTGCTGGTAGAGAAATACCGCGGCGATGCTCACCAGGACGATGCCCAAACCCGCCCAGACCGCATAGGCGACGCCGACCGGGATGGTTTTCACCACCAGGCTGAGCATCCAGAACGAGATGACGTAGCCGACCACCACCAGCAGCAGTGGCAGGGGTTTGTTGAAACCATCCAGCGCCTTCATCGAGGTGGTGGCAATGACTTCGGCGGTAATGGCGATGGCGAGATAGAGATAGCCGCTCATGGTGGGCCTCCTTGGGTAGTCTGCCGGCTATTCTAGTGGTCTGGCTGATGGGATAAAGTGATTACCTATCTGTAAAGGAGATGGCTTGTGCAATGGAATCTGGAGCAGATTCGCTTGTTTGTCGGCGTGGCCGAAGGTCAGTCGTTTTCCGCCGTGGCGCGGCGCATCAACCGCGCGCAATCGGCTGTGAGCAGCGCCATCGCCATGCTGGAAACCGACCTTGGCGTGCTGCTGTTCGAGCGCAGCAGCGGCCGCCAGCCGCGCCTGACCGCCGCCGGCGCGGCCTTGCTGGAGGAGGCCCGCGAGGTACTGCGCCAGTGCCAGCGTCTGGATGGGCGGGCGCTGGGCCTGGCGCGCGGCGAAGAAGTTCGCCTGCGCTTGGCCCAGGACGAGGCCATGCCCTATCAGCCGGTACTCGACAGTCTGGAGGCGCTGGCCCAGGCCTTTCCGTTGCTGGAGGTGCAACTGGCCAGCGGGGCCCAGGGCGATGTGGCGCGCAAGCTGCTGGAGCGTCGCGCCGATCTGGGCCTCTTGTTCCATCATGAACAGATGCCCGAGGCCCTGGAGCGTCAGCGCCTGGGCACCATCGAAATGGTCACGGTGTGCGGTGCCGGGCATGCCCTGGCGGCGGCGGGGCATGTTGATCGGCGCGAACTGGCGCGGCATCGCCAGCTGTTGATGGCTCCGCAGTACCCCGGCGGCGAGCAGATCAGCCCGTCGGTGTGGCGCACAGATAGTTTCTACGCCATGGCCGAGCTGCTGATGCGCAACCTCGGTTGGGCCTGGCTGCCGCGCCATGTGGTGCAGTACCCGACTTACCAGAGCCAGCTGGTGGAACTGAGCAGCGACTGGACCCCGCCGCCGCTGGTGGTGGAACTGGTCTGCCGCCGCGACGAAGCCCTGGGGCCGGCCGCGTTGTGGCTGGCGGAATGTTTTGCCCAGCATCTGCAGGCCATTGGCTAGCAGGCCGTTGAAAAATGTAGGCGAGGCAGGCAAGACAATACCGATGGCGGCCCCACAAAAACAGGCGAGGAAGCGGACTGGGCTCGCACTCGAGTTTACGAGTTGTAAATGAGCAGTACTCGTTTCACTCGCCCTTCGGGTCGCGCTAAAGCGCGTTAGCCGCAAGCGGCTTGCCGAGCCTGTTTTTAACGCAGTATTGCCAACGTAGGTAGTTTTTCAACGGCCTGCTGATGCGGCCTGCGCGTTACTCGACGATATTGGCCAAAGTGCATAAGCTGCGCCCCCATGAATAGAAGCCTCTACACCCTGTTGTTTCATCTCGGTCTGCCGCTGGTGGCCGGGCGTCTGGCTTGGCGTGCCTGGCAGGCCCCGGCCTATGCCCAACGCATTGGCGAGCGCTTTGCCCTCGGTCTGCCGCCCCTCAAACCGGGCGGTATCTGGCTGCACGCGGTGTCGGTGGGCGAGAGCATCGCCGCCGCGCCTCTGGTGCGCGAGTTGCTGGCGCGCTATCCGCAGCTGCCGATCACCGTCAGCTGCATGACCCCGACCGGCTCGGAGCGCATCCAGGCCCTGTTCGGCGGCCCTGAGTACGCCGGGCGGGTGCAGCATTGCTACCTGCCGTACGATCTGCCCTGGGCCGCGGCGCGTTTTCTCGACCGGGTGCAACCGCGGTTGGCGGTGATTATGGAAACCGAGCTGTGGCCCAACCATATTCACCAGTGCCACCGGCGCGGTATCCCCGTGGCGCTGGCCAATGCGCGGCTCTCCGAGCGCTCGGCGCGCGGTTATGCGCGCTTTGCCAAACTGACCGCGCCGATGCTCGCCGAGCTGGACTTGATTGCCGTGCAGACGACGCTGGAAGCCGAGCGCTTTCGCAGCCTTGGCGCGCGGGCCGAGTGTGTTGAGGTCACCGGCTCGATCAAGTTTGACCTGAGTATTGATCCCGAGCTGCTCAGCCGCGCCACGCTGTTGCGCGGGCAATGGCAGGCCGAGTCGCGCCCGGTGTGGATCGCGGCCAGTACCCATGCTGGTGAAGATGAAATCGTCCTCGCCGCCCATCGCCAGCTGCTCAAGCAAAGTCCTGATGCGCTATTGATCCTGGTGCCGCGCCACCCCGAGCGCTTCGGCTCGGTGTTCGAGCTGTGCCAACGCCAGGGCTTTAGCACGCGTCGTCGCTCCAGCGGCGAGCTGGCGCTGGCGGGCGATCAGGTGTTGCTCGGCGATACCATGGGCGAGCTGCTGTTTCTCTACGCCCTGGCCGATACCGCCTTTGTCGGCGGCAGCCTGGTGGCCAATGGCGGGCATAACCTGCTGGAGCCGGCGGCCCTGGGCAAGCCGGTCCTCAGCGGCCCGCACCTGTTCAACTTCCTCGAGATTGCCGCGCAGCTGCGCGAGGCCGGGGCGTTGCGCGAAGTGGCGGATGCTGACGGTCTGGCGCAGCAGATCGAGCAGCTGTGGCGCGCGCCTGAGGCGGCGCAGACCATGCGTGCAGCTGGGTTGGCGGTAATGCGGGCCAATCAGGGGGCGTTGGCGCGGTTGCTGGCGGGGCTGGAGCGTCTGTTAAAGAGCAAGCGGTAGAGGGTGTAGGAGCGGCGGGGGGGCCTAGCCCGTGCCCGTGATACCGCAATCGCGGGCATGGCCCGCTCCTACAAAGGCGTATCCCATAAAAAAGCCCGCTAAATTCAGCGGGCTTTTTCGTCTTGCTCAACTCAGTACTGCGGGTTGCCGCGCAGCTGGGCTTCGGCGGCCTTGGCCAGGTCCGGCGGCAGGAAGTCGCGGTCCGGGTCGTAGTCCGCTTTCAGGTACTGCTTCAGGGCTTCCAGGTCGGCCGGGCTGAGGGTGCCGGCGGCCTGCTTGAGGCGCAGGTTGTTGATGATGTAATCGTAGCGGGCGTTGTTGTAGATGCGCACCGAGCTGTACAGCTGGCGCTGGGCATCCAGCACGTCGACGATATTGCGGGTGCCGACCTGGTAGCCGATTTCGGTGGCTTCCAGAGCGCTCTGGCTGGAGATGATCGACTGCTTGCGCGCCTGCACGGTTTCCACGTCGGTGTTGATCGCGCGGTGCAGGTTGCGGGTGTTCTGCACCACCTGACGGCGCAGGCTTTCACGCAGCTGCTCACTCTGGTTGACCCGCTGGTAGGCCTCGCGGACCTGGGAGCTGGTCAGGCCGCCGCTGTACAGCGGGATATTCAGTTGCAGGCCAATGGAGCGCTGCTCGACATCGCTGCTAAAGCGCGGCGGGGTTCCCGAGTTGCTGAAGCCGAGGCTGTCGTTGTCGCCTTTCTGAAAGCTGGCCACCGCATCCAGGGTCGGTGCATGGCCAGCTTTACGCTGGCGCAGGGTTTCTTCTGCAGCTTCAACGGCGTAGTTGCTGGCTTGCAAATTGAGGTTCTGCGCGGCGGCAGTGTCGACCCAGGCCTTGGCGTCGTTGGGCGTCGGAGCGAGGATAGGCAGGCTGTGTTCGATACCTTCCAGGGCCGCGAAATCGCGGTTGGTCAGGCTGATCAGCGCCTCGAAGGCGTCTTCCACCTGCTGCTGGGCGATGATCCGGTTGGCGCGGGCGGTGTCGAAGCCGGCCTGGGCTTCCAGTACATCGGTCTTGTCCGACAGGCCGACATCGAAGCGCTCGTTGGCCTGGTCCAGTTGCCGCTTGAGCGCCGCTTCCTCGGCCTTGGTCGAGGCCAGGTTGTCCTGGGCGCGCAGTACTGTGAAGTAGGTTTCGGCGCTTTGCAGGATCAGGTTCTGTTCGGTGGCCGAGAGCTCCAAAGCGGCTTGCTCATCGGTGGCCTCGGCGGCCTGCAGCTGGAACCAGCGGTCGGCGCGGAACAGCGGCTGGCTGAGGTTGGCCTGATACACCATGCCGCTGCGCGAGATGGACTGTGAGCCAAGCGAGGTATCTACGTCGGTGCGGGTGTCGCTCAGGTTGGCTCCGGCAGACAGGTTCGGCAGCAGGCCGGCGCGGGCCTGGGGCACCACTTCGCTGCGCGCTTCATAATCTGCACGGGCAGCGGCCAGATCGGCATTGTTGGCGGCGGCTTCCTGGTAAACCGTGACCAGGTCGGTTTTGCTCGATGCGGGGGCTTGTTCGGCCCAGGCAAATCCGCTGGAGGCGGCGGCCACGGCTAAAGCCAGAGAGAGTCTGCGCAACATTAGGGAGATCCTGAATTTGGCGGTAATCGGCAAGGCTAAGGGGCGCTGCCTAGAGGGTCAAGATTTGTCTTATAGCGCAGTGAATGTAGTTTGCAAAAGGCATAGCACACAGGATCGGGCTTTTTTCGTTTCGTCACTTTCCGACGCATGGGTCATTTGAAATTGACTCGCGGGTTGGTTTTATTGACGGGGGTTGATTAGACTGGCCGGGTTCTTGTCGGGGTGCCCCAATTGCGGGGCTGAGATTGGCAGCTGCCGGATCCCGTTGAACCTGATCAGGTTAAGGCCTGCGTAGGGAACAAGATGTGCTCGCCTTTCCCCTGGCGAGCCTCTGGCACCGCCCCTGGTGCGCCTTTCGCCGCTCATCCGTCCAGGTTCGCTCCGACATATAGCCCTGGAGAGCCGCCGATGAGCACACAAGAAAAAAACATCAATCCGACCCTGAGTGAGTCCGCCCAGGTCGACCAGCAGTCGATCCAACCTTTCCCTCGTTCGCAGAAAGTCTATGTGCAGGGCTCGCGCCCGGACATCCTGGTGCCGATGCGAGAAATCAGTCTGGACGTCACGCCTACTGATTTCGGTGGTGAGATCAATGCACCCGTGGTGGTCTACGACACCTCCGGCCCCTACACCGATCCCAATGTCATCATCGACGTGCGCAAGGGCCTGGCCGATGTGCGTTCTCCGTGGATCGAATCGCGTGGCGACACCGAGCGCCTGCCTGGCCTGAGCTCCAACTTCGGCCAGCAGCGCCTCGCCGATGCCGAGCTGACCAAGTTGCGTTTCGCCCACGTCAACAACCCGCGCCGCGCCAAGGCCGGGGCCAACGTCAGCCAGATGCACTACGCGCGCAAAGGCATCATCACCGCCGAGATGGAATACGTTGCCATCCGCGAGAACATGAAGCTGGAAGTGGCGCGCTCCGCCGGCCTGCTCGATCAGCAACATGCCGGTCACAGCTTCGGTGCCAGCGTGCCGAAGATCATCACCCCCGAATTCGTTCGCGACGAGATTGCCCGCGGCCGCGCGATCATCCCGGCCAACATCAACCACACCGAGCTGGAGCCGATGATCATCGGCCGCAACTTCCTGGTGAAGATCAACGGCAATATCGGCAACTCAGCGCTGGGCTCCTCCATTGAAGAAGAAGTGGCCAAGCTGACCTGGGGCATTCGCTGGGGCTCGGACACAGTCATGGATCTGTCCACTGGCAAGCATATTCACGAAACCCGCGAATGGATCATCCGCAACTCGCCGGTGCCGATCGGTACCGTGCCGATCTACCAGGCTCTGGAAAAGGTTGGCGGCGCGGCCGAAGACCTGACCTGGGAACTGTTCCGCGACACCTTGATCGAACAAGCGGAGCAGGGCGTGGATTACTTCACCATCCACGCCGGCGTGTTGCTGCGCTACGTGCCGATGACCGCCAAGCGCGTCACCGGCATCGTGTCCCGTGGCGGCTCGATCATGGCCAAGTGGTGCCTGGCACACCACAAAGAGAACTTCCTCTACACCCATTTCGAAGACATCTGCGAAATCATGAAGGCCTACGACGTCAGCTTCTCGCTGGGCGATGGCCTGCGTCCTGGCTCGATTGCCGATGCCAACGACGAAGCGCAGTTCGGTGAGCTGGAAACCCTTGGCGAGCTGACCAAGATCGCCTGGAAGCACGATGTGCAGTGCATGATCGAAGGCCCGGGCCATGTGCCGATGCAGCTGATCAAGGAGAACATGGACAAGCAGCTGGAATGCTGCGACGAGGCGCCGTTCTACACCCTCGGCCCGCTGACCACCGACATTGCACCGGGTTACGATCACATCACCAGCGGCATCGGTGCGGCGATGATCGGCTGGTTCGGTTGCGCCATGCTCTGCTACGTTACACCCAAGGAGCACCTGGGCCTGCCGAACAAGGACGACGTCAAGACCGGGATCATCACCTACAAGATCGCCGCCCATGCCGCCGACCTTGCCAAAGGTCATCCGGGCGCGCAAATTCGTGATAATGCATTGAGCAAGGCGCGTTTCGAGTTCCGTTGGGAAGACCAGTTCAATCTCGGTCTGGACCCGGATACCGCGCGTAGCTACCACGACGAGACCCTGCCCAAGGACTCGGCCAAGGTGGCGCACTTCTGCTCCATGTGCGGGCCGAAGTTCTGCTCGATGAAGATTACCCAGGAAGTTCGGGTCTATGCTGAAGAGCAACGCATCGCCGCTCTCGATCTGGATGCCGAGGCGGGCATGCAGGCTAAGGCTGAGGAGTTTAAGGCGCAGGGGGCGCAGCTCTATCACAAGGTGTGAAAGAGCGTCTGCTAGGCGATTTTGCATAGCAGTATAAGAGTAACCAGGACGGGCCTTAGGGCCCGTTCGTTTTAGGGGGTCATATGCAGCGGGATGACGTTGAAATAAGCGAGCGTGAAGTCTGCTTTAGTGGCTTCTATCAGCTCGATCGCCTGCAGCTGCGCCATCGCCAGTTTGCCGGGGGCATGGGGCCGGTGCTCAGTCGTGAGCTGTTCGTGCGCCGCGATGCGGTGTGTGTGTTGCCCTACGATCCGCAGCGCGATTGCGTGGTGTTGATCGAGCAGTTCCGTATCGGTGCGTTGGACAAGAGCAACAACCCCTGGCTGCTGGAGCTGGTTGCCGGGTTGATCGATGACGGCGAACAGCCGGAGCAGGTGGCGTTGCGCGAAGCGATCGAGGAGGCCGATCTGGCCCTGACGTCCCTGTGGCCGATCACCCAGTACTACCCCTCGCCAGGCGGCTCGGATGAACGCGTGCATCTGTTTGTCGGGCGCTGCGACAGTGCAGGTGCGGGCGGCGTGCATGGTCTGGCGGAAGAGGGCGAGGATATCCGGGTGCACGTCTGGCCCCTGGAAGATGCCCTGGATGCGGTCAAGGATGGGCGTATCGACAATGCCGCGAGCATTATCGCTCTGCAGTGGCTGGCGCTGAACCGTGCCGAAGTCCGGGGGCTGTGGTCATGAACCTGCTGCGCGAGCGCTATCGGGTCGACCTGGTCGAGCTGCAGGCGGCTTGTGAGCTCAACTATGCGCGTTTGATGCAACTGCTGCCGGCTATGCGCGAGCAGCCACAGGCGCGCCGCGTGGCCCTCAGCCAGGGCGAACACTTGCTTGGCGTGCTGGCCCTGGAAGTGGTGGAAAGTTGTCCCTACACCTCGACCATCAGGGTACGCCAGGAACATAGCCTGGCCTGGCTGCCGGTGCCGCAGCTGGAGGTGCGGGTGTATCACGATGCGCGCATGGCCGAAGTTATCGGCGCGCAGAGCGCCCGACGTTTTCGCGGCATCTACCCCTATCCCAATGCGGACATGCACCAGCCCGACGAGAAGACCCAGCTCAACCTGTTTCTCGGTGAGTGGCTAAGCCATTGCCTGGCCTGTGGTCATGAGCTGGTGCCGGTTCGCTAGACTCCCTAAGTTGCTCCAGCGCGGATGCGCCGCACGGGCTAGCCTTAGGGCGGGCGCTTGAGTCGTAGCGGGCGTTCTGTGAACTATTCCCATTTCCCAGGTTTACCGCCACCGGGCCTAGCCAGCATAATCCACGCATTGCGCTCAAGGAGACGGTCTTGCCAAGCAAGCCTACCGTTATGACTACCCCCGTTGAATCGTCGGTACTGCTGGTGCAGCTGTCGGATAGCCATCTATTTGCCGAAGCGGCCGGTAGATTGCTGGGCCTGGATACCCAGGACAGCCTGCAGCGGGTGATCGAGCGGGTGCTGCAGGAACAGCCACAGATTGACCTGATGCTGGCCAGCGGCGACCTGTCGCAGGACGGCAGCCAGGCCTCCTACCAGCGCTTTCGCGAGATGACCGCGGTCATTCCCGCGCCGGCGCGCTGGTTTCCCGGCAACCATGACGATGTCCCGGCGATGCAGGCCGTGTGCGCCGACAGCGATTTGCTGGAGTCGGTGGTCGATCTGGGCAACTGGCGGATCATCCTGCTCGACTCCTCGATCCCGGGGGCCGTACCCGGCTACCTGAGCGATCAGCAACTGGGTTTGCTCGAGCGCGCCTTGAGCGAGGCCCCGCAACGTCACCATCTGGTCTGCCTGCACCATCACCCGGTGTCCATCGGCTGCAAATGGATGGAGCCCATTGGCTTGCGCAACCCCGATGCCCTGTTTGCCGTGCTGGCGCGCTTCGATCAGGTGCGTGCAGTGCTGTGGGGGCATATCCATCAGGAACTCGACCAGCAGCGCGGTCCGATCCGCCTGCTCGCCTCGCCGTCCACCTGCGTGCAGTTCGCCCCGGGTAGCGAGGAGTTTCAGGTCGATAAAACCGCGCCGGGCTATCGCTGGCTGCGCCTGCATGACGACGGCCGCCTGGAAACCGGTGTGTCGCGGGTGACCGGCATCAAGTTCGAAATCGATTACACCATCAAGGGCTATTGAGCCGCTTGGCTAACCGGTTGCAGCCGGTCGCTGCTACCGGTTAGCCTCCCGCCTTATGACCGCATCCATTCTCTATATTCATGGGCTGAACAGCTCGCCGGCATCGCTCAAGGCCAGCCAGTTGTCGCGCGCCATGGCGCAACTGGGCCTGGCCGAGCAGCTGCGCGTGCCGGCCCTGCATCACCATCCGCGTCAGGCGCTGGCCCAGCTCGAGGCGTTGATTGCCGAGCTGGGTCGCCCCGTGCTGGTTGGCAGCTCGCTGGGCGGCTACTATGCGACCTTTTTGGCCGAGCGCCATGGTTTGCCGGCGCTGCTGATCAACCCGGCAGTGCGCCCGCACCTGCGTTTCGATGGTTACCTGGGCCCGCAGAAGAACTATTACAGCGATGAGACCTGGGACCTGACGGCCGACCATGTAACGGCGTTGGCCGAACTGGATGTGCTGGCACTGCAGGATCCGGCGCGTTACCAGGTGTGGCTGCAGACCGCCGACGAAACCCTCGATTACCGCGATGCCCAGCGTTACTACCGCGCCTGCGCCCTGCGTATCCAGGCCGGCGGCGATCATGGCTTCCAGGGTTTTGCCGAACGCCTGCCGATGCTCTTCGCTTTCGCCGGTATTTCCCGCCAGCTGTGGCAAGATATCGACTTTTCCGCTCTCAATTGACGAACAAGAGACCCCATGGCCCAGCAAGGTTCTAGCTCTTACAACGCCGATGCCATCGAAGTCCTTTCCGGCCTCGACCCGGTGCGCAAACGCCCGGGCATGTACACCGACACCAGCCGCCCCAACCATTTGGCCCAGGAAGTCATCGACAACAGCGTCGACGAAGCCCTGGCTGGCCACGCCAAATCGATCCAGGTGATCCTGCACGAGGACAACTCCCTGGAAGTGCTCGACGACGGTCGCGGCATGCCAGTGGACATTCACCCGGAAGAGGGCGTGCCAGGTGTCGAGCTGATCCTCACCAAGCTGCACGCCGGCGGCAAGTTCAGCAACAAGAACTACCAGTTCTCCGGCGGCCTGCACGGCGTGGGCATCTCGGTGGTCAACGCGTTGTCGACCAGTGTCATCGTCAAGGTCAAGCGCGACGGCAACGAGTACCAGATGAGTTTCGCCGATGGCCACAAGGCCAGCGATCTGGCAGTGGTCGGTACGGTGGGCAAGCGCAATACCGGCACCAGCGTGCATTTCTGGCCGGACGGCAAGTATTTCGATTCGCACAAGTTCTCGGTTAGCCGCCTTAAGCACGTACTGAAAGCCAAGGCTGTGCTGTGTCCAGGGCTCGCGGTCAGTTTCGAGGACAAGGCCAGCGGCGAGAAAGTCGAGTGGATGTATGAAGACGGCCTGCGTTCCTACCTGGTGGATGCGGTCAGCGAATTTGAACGTCTACCCAATGAGCCCTTCTGCGGCAGCCTGGCGGGCAACAAGGAAGCAGTCGATTGGGCCCTGCTGTGGCTGCCGGAAGGCGGCGACAGCGTGCAGGAAAGCTACGTCAACCTGATTCCCACGGCTCAGGGCGGCACCCACGTCAATGGTTTGCGTCAGGGCTTGCTGGACGCCATGCGCGAGTTCTGCGAGTTCCGCAGCCTGCTGCCGCGCGGGGTCAAGCTGGCTCCGGAAGATATCTGGGAGCGCATCGCTTTTGTCCTGTCGATGAAGATGCAGGACGCGCAGTTTTCCGGGCAGACCAAGGAGCGTTTGTCGTCCCGTGAGGCGGCCGCCTTTGTCTCCGGCGTGGTGAAAGACGCCTTTAGCCTGTGGCTCAACGCCCACCCTGAATTGGGTCAGCAGCTCGCCGAACTGGCGATCAGCAACGCCAACCGCCGCCTCAAGGCGGGCAAGAAGGTCGAGCGCAAGCGCATCACCCAGGGCCCGGCGCTGCCCGGCAAGCTGGCTGACTGCGCCGGGCAGGACCCGATGCGCTCCGAGCTGTTTCTGGTCGAGGGCGATTCCGCCGGCGGCAGCGCCAAGCAGGCGCGGGACAAGGAGTTCCAGGCGATCCTGCCGCTGCGCGGCAAGATCCTCAACACCTGGGAAGTGGATGTCGGCGAAGTGCTGGCCAGCCAGGAGGTGCATAACATCGCCGTGGCCATCGGTATCGACCCCGGCTCCAACGATCTGGCGCAGCTGCGTTACGGCAAGATCTGCATCCTCGCCGACGCCGACTCCGACGGCCTGCATATCGCAACTTTGCTCTGCGCGCTGTTCGTCCAGCATTTCCGCCCGCTGGTGGATGCCGGGCACGTCTATGTGGCCATGCCGCCGCTGTACCGCATCGACCTGGGCAAGGAGATTTTCTACGCCCTGGACGAGGCCGAGCGCGACGGCATCCTCGACCGCCTGGTGGCCGAGAAGCGTCGCGGCAAGCCGCAAGTCACCCGCTTTAAAGGCCTGGGTGAGATGAACCCGCCGCAGCTGCGCGAAACCACCATGGACCCCAATACCCGGCGCCTGGTGCAGCTGACCCTGGACGATTACCCCGGCACCCAGGAAATGATGGACATGCTGCTGGCGAAGAAGCGCGCCGGCGACCGTAAATCCTGGCTGGAGTCCAAGGGCAACCTGGCCGAGGTGCTGCTCTGATGCGGCGACTATGCGTCGCCTTGCTGCTCTGTGGTTCCTCAGCCCTGGCCGCAGAGCCGGAGCTGGAAGAGCTGCGACTGCTCGACGAGTACCCGGTCGCCGGCATTGCCGGTGGTAACCTCTCCGGGCTGGCCTGGTGCAACGACGGACTCTGGGCGGTATCGGACCGCGAGGACGACCGCCTGTACCGGCTGGAACCCGAGGCGGGGCTTATGCGCGCCGAAGCCGAGTCGTTTATCGCCCCGCAGCCGCCCGAGGCGCGCATGCCCTGGGGGCTGCGTATGCGCGGCTGGGTGGCCGGTATGTTGCGCGGCGGCAAGCTGGATTTCGAAGGCCTGAGTTGCGATGCCATGGGCAATCGCTACCTGGTCAGCGAAACCCGCGCCGCGGTGTTGCAGCTGCCCCTGGTGGGCGAGCCGCAGTGGCTGGCCTTGCCCAGCGGCATGCTGCGCCAGGCGCGGGCTAGCGGGATGTTGCTGCATTACAACTCGCTGCTCGAAGGGGTTGCCGTTGATCCGGCCGGCGAGCGCCTGTACCTGGCAGCCGAGCGCATGCGCCGCGGCGTGCTGGTGGTGCATCGGCAGCGTGCGGGTTGGCGCTGCACCGGCGGTTGCGTGCTGTTTAGCGAGGCGGGCAGTGAGGCCGGGCCCGCGCAGCTGGGCGCGCAGGGTAACGAGCCGCGGGATTTCTCCGGGCTGGCCTTCCACAACGAAAAACTCTTTACCCTCGAACGTCAGACTCACCGCATCTGTCGGCGCAAGCTGAGCGATGGTGCGGTCGAGCGTTGCTGGTCGTTTGCCGCCGAGGCGCTGACCCCGGAGCGCCGCTATCCGCCGTCCTATGGCCTGGCGGAAGCCCTGTGGGTCGACGCCGACGGGGCCTGGGTCGGGGTCGATAACGGCCGCTTCAGCCGCGCCGATGGTGAGTCGCAGCCGATTGTCTGGCGCTTCGCCGCACCCAAAGGCGGCTGGGGCGGCAAGCCGTGAGCGAGCAGCCGGCGGGCAAGCGGGCCGGGCGAGTGATGTTGGTGCTCGCCTGGGGCGCAGCCTTGCTGCTGGCGACCAAGTTTTTCGGCGACTGGGAAGAGGGCCGGCGCAACCCAAATCGCACGCCTGAGTCGCTGCATGGCAGCGGCTATGTCGAAGTGCACCTGGCCAGCAGCCGGCAGGGCCACTATATGGCGGGCGGCAAGATCAACGGCGAGGAGGTGAGCTTCCTTCTCGATACCGGTGCGACCCAGGTGGCGATTCCCACTCAGGTGGCGCAGCGCTTGGGCCTGCAGGCCGGCGCGGCGATCGTCATCAACACCGCCAATGGCCGCGCCACGGCCCATCGCACCCGGCTTGAGCGCCTGCAATTGGGCGATATCGTCCTGACCGATGTAGATGCTTTGATCGCCCCCGGTATGGGCGGCGATGACGTATTACTGGGCATGAGTGCCCTGAAACAACTCGAATTTACCCAGCGCGGCGGCACCCTGATGCTGCGCCAATCCACCTTGCAATGAGGCACGCATGAGCGAATCCCTCGATTTGAGCCTGGACGGCGTCGAACGCCGTTCCCTTGCCGATTTTACCGAGCAGGCTTACCTCAATTACTCCATGTACGTGATCATGGACCGTGCCCTGCCGCATATCGGCGACGGCCTCAAACCCGTGCAGCGACGCATCGTCTACGCCATGAGCGAGCTAGGCCTGGACGCCGACTCCAAGCACAAGAAGTCAGCGCGTACCGTCGGTGACGTGCTCGGCAAGTTCCATCCCCACGGCGACAGTGCCTGCTACGAAGCCATGGTGCTGATGGCGCAGCCGTTCAGCTACCGCTACACCCTGGTCGACGGCCAGGGCAACTGGGGTGCGCCGGATGATCCCAAGTCCTTCGCCGCCATGCGTTATACCGAGGCGCGCCTGTCGCGTTATTCCGAGGTGCTGCTTACCGAGCTGGGCCAGGGCACCGTGGACTGGGTGCCGAACTTCGACGGCACCATGAATGAGCCGGCTACCCTGCCGGCGCGCCTGCCGAACATTCTGCTCAATGGCACCACCGGCATCGCCGTGGGTATGGCCACCGACGTGCCGCCGCATAACCTGCGCGAAGTCGCCGCGGCCTGCGTGCGTCTGCTCGATCAGCCGAGTGCCACGGTCGAGCAGCTGTGCGAGCACGTGCTGGGTCCGGATTACCCGACCGAGGCGGAAATCATCACCCCCCGCGCCGATCTGCTGAAGATCTACCAGACCGGCAAGGGCTCGGTGCGTATGCGCGCCGTGTACCGCGTCGAGGACGGCGATGTGGTGGTCACCGCGCTGCCGCATCAGGTCTCCGGGGCCAAGGTGCTGGAGCAGATCGCCGCACAGATGCAGGCCAAGAAGCTGCCGATGGTCGCCGACCTGCGCGACGAGTCGGACCATGAGCACCCGTGCCGTATCGTGATTATCCCGCGCTCCAACCGCGTGGATGCCGATGAGCTGATGCAGCACCTGTTCGCCACCACCGAGCTGGAGTCCAGTTACCGGGTCAACGCCAACGTGATCGGCCTGGACGGCAAGCCCTCGGTAAAAGACCTGCGCACCCTGCTGACCGAGTGGTTGCAGTACCGGGTCAATACCGTGCGCCGCCGTCTGCAGTTCCGTCTGGACAAGGTCGAGAAGCGCCTGCACCTGTTGGAAGGCTTGCTGGTGGCCTTCCTCAATCTGGATGAAGTGATCCATATCATCCGCACCGAGGATCAGCCCAAGCCGGTGCTGATGGCGCGCTTCGGTCTGACCGATATTCAGGCCGATTACATCCTCGACACCCGCCTGCGCCAGCTTGCGCGTCTCGAGGAAATGAAGATCCGCGGCGAGCAGGACGAGCTGGCCAAGGAGCGCGCCAAGCTGCTGGCCCTGCTCGGCAGCGAAGCCAAGCTGAAGAAGCTGGTGCGTGACGAAATCATCAAGGACGCCGAGACCTATGGCGATGATCGCCGCTCGCCCATCGTCGCCCGCGCCGAAGCCAAGGCCCTGAGCGAAACCGAGCTGATGCCGACCGAGCCGGTCACCGTGGTGATCTCGGAAAAGGGCTGGGTGCGCTGCGCCAAGGGCCACGATATCGACGCCACCGGCCTGTCCTACAAGGCCGGCGACGGCTTCAAGACTTCGGCACCGGGGCGCTCCAACCAGTACGCGGTGTTTATCGACTCCACCGGCCGCAGCTACTCGCTGGCGGCCCATTCGCTGCCCTCGGCCCGTGGCCAGGGCGAACCGCTGACCGGTCGCCTGCAGCCGCCACCGGGGGCGACCTTCGAGTGCGTGCTGCTGCCCGATGACAGTGCGCTGTATGTGATCGCCTCTGACGCCGGCTATGGCTTTGTGGTCAAGGGTGAAGACCTGCAGGCCAAGAACAAGGCCGGCAAGGCGTTGCTCAGCCTGCCAGCGGGCGCGCTGGTGGTGCCGCCGAAACCTTTGGCCAATCGTGAAGACGATTGGCTGGCCGCGGTGACCACCGAAGGCCGGCTGCTGTTGTTCCCTGTGCGCGATCTGCCGCAGCTGGGCAAGGGCAAGGGCAACAAGATCATCGGCATCCCTGGCGAGCGGGTCGCTTCACGCGAGGAATACCTCACCGATCTGGCCGTACTGCCGGTCGGCAGCACCCTGGTCTTGCAAGCCGGCAAGCGCACCCTGTCGCTCAAGGCCGATGACCTGGAGCACTACAAGGGCGAGCGCGGCCGGCGTGGCAACAAGCTGCCGCGCGGCTTCCAGCGCGTCGACAGCCTGCTGGTCGAGGTACTTGCCTGATTGTCAGACAGGCCGCGCTGTCAGGGCGCGGCTGGTCTGGCGCTGATGTACTGCGCTGGAGTCGAGCGCCGCTTTGGCGGATGATAGGCGGCCGTGTGGTGCGTCGCTCCGTTATGCGCATCTGCCATTTATTTAGACATGCCGGCGCGTTTGCCGGCGGGGTGTGGTCATGACTGTAATGCGTTTCCCTATTGTCCTGCTGCTGGCGGGGGTGCTTGGCCTGACGGGCTGCGCGCGCTACCAGCAGACGGCGCTGTACCAGCTCGATGGCGGCAACCTGACTGTGCCGACGTCCCATCAGGGGCTGGCAGTGCTGCTCGGGCCGGTTTCGATCGCCGATTATCTGCAGCGTGAGGCCCTGCTGCAGCGTCAGCTGGACGGCAGCCTGACTTCGGCCGAGAGTGCCCGCTGGGCCGGTAATCTGGCCGCTGAACTGGATCAGCAGTTACTCCGCCAGCTGGCTTCGCGGCTCAACAGCCAGCGCCTGGTTGCGGCTCCTGCCGCTCCGGGCTTCACCCCCCAGGTAAAGGTTGCCCTGTCGATTACCCGGCTCGACTCGGGGCCGCTGCGCCCCGCAGTGCTGGAGGCGCAATGGCGTCTTTCGGCGGCCGACGGCAAGCTGCTTGATGGCCGTCTGGTACGCCTGGAGGAAGGGCATCAGGGTTCCATCGCCGATCAGGTGCGGGCGCAGAGTCTGGTGGTGCAGCAGTTGGTCGAGCAGCTGGCGCTGGCCGTCGAAGAATACGCCGTGCCGGCTCCGGTGGCGGTAAAGCCTGCGCCCAAGCGCAAGCCGACCAAGCCTGCGCCGCAGCCGCCGGAACCGAAGATTCCGGTGGCCGAGCCGCAGCGTATCGAAGGCGAAGTCTTCCGTTTCTAAGTGAAGGCGCTTGAAGCGGGCCGCCGCCAGGCCGGCCCGTGGCCTCAGTGGCTCTCGTGCATGCGCGCGAGTTGCCGTTCCAGCAGTGCTGGGTAAGGGTCCAGCAGACGTTCCACGCAGCATGCCCCTTGCGGGCTGGCGATGGCGCGTATGCGCGCGCACTGGCGCACCAGCGGATCGTCGGCGACGCTGCGCTCGACCAGCAGCAGGTTACGGCTGTGCTGCGACAGGGCCAGAGCATTCTGGGCGGTTTCGCTCAGCAGCAGGTCGCCCTGGCTCAGGTCCAGCAGGTCTTCGCCCAAGGTCAGGCCCAGCTGCAATTGCAGGGTGATGCCGCTGTCGGCCACTTCAATCTGCAGGGCGTGGCCCAGGGCGCGCATCAGCTCGCCGCAGCAGAGGGCATGGGTCAGGTAGTCTTCGCCGCTGTCCTGGCGGTGGAACAGCATCAGGCTGCTGCCGTCGCTCAGGGTATGCAGTTCGCCCTGATAGAGTGCCGCGGCCTGATCCAGGCAGTCGCGGTAATGCTGCAGCAGCTCCAGCAGGCGCGTCCGTGGCAGACAGCGCAGTTGCTCCTGGGCACCCAGCTGGATGGCCAGGACGGCACTGGGCTGCGGCTCGCTGCTGGCAACGGGAGCGCTGACAGGGGCGGGAGCCTCGTCGAGATCATCCTCGTCGTCGACACGCAGCTCGGCAAAGGGATCTTCCTCAAATGCATTGTCCGCATTCAGGCCGGCAGGTACGGGCTCTTGCTCATCAAGGTCGTCGAAATCCGGCTCGCGCAGGTCGGGCACCTGGAAATCGGGCTCCTCGTCAAACTGCTCGTCCAGGTAGTCGTCGCTGTCCGGCTCCTCATCGAGGGCCTGGACTTCGGGTTTTTCCGGGACCAGGCGGGCTTGCAGCTGGCGCGCCAGGTCGCCGATTTCATCCTGACGCCCGGCACCAGGGGCCGGGTCGTCCGGGTCACGCAGCCAGACCCGCAGTTGCAGCAGCGGGGTGGAGATATGCCGCCCAAGGCGCATGCTCAGACTGAGGGTCAGGGCCAGCAGGATTATGCTGAGAATGCCCATGCTTTGCAGGCTGATGGTCATCGGCTGTTGGAACTGCTGCATATCCAGGCTGATACGCAATTGCCCGGCGATCACCTCCTGAAAGGTGATGGGGGTCGAATACAGCCCTTCGGTCTCCCCCAACATGCTTTTGCTTGGGCGTGAGCCAGCCTCGGCGAGGATGCGGTTGTCCACGCTGTAGATGGCGGCGTGGGCCACCAGCGGGTTTTTCACCAGATTATTGAGCAGCACGTTGAGGCTGAGAATATCGTTGGATACCAGCAGCTCGGTGGCCGAGGTCGCCGTCTGGGTGATCAGGCTGGTGCCCAGAGCTTCGGCCTGCTGCTGCATGGCGTGCTTGAACTGCATGCCGATCACCCAGCCGTAGATCACCAAGGCCAAGGCCACCAGCAGCAAGCTATGGCTGACGATGCGCAGCGCCAGGGGAATGCGCCGTTGGCGCAGGGCCTGGAACAGCAACAGGAAGAAATTATCGGGTTTAACGGGGGCGGGCCGGTTCACGGGGGCTCGGCTCTTGTCGACTGGAGTTGGCGCGCAGTATAACGGCCACCCCGCGGCGGGCAAAGCGCTGTGCGTGGCTGTTTGGCAGTGATATTGGGTAGAATGTGCGCCTTTTGTGCGGCTTGTTACGTGTTTGCCAGGTCGCCTGCAATTCATACTGTCTCGGAGAGTGCGCCTTGCGCGAAATCGTCCTGATCAATATCACCGGTGAAGACCGTCCCGGCCTGACCGCCGCCATCACCGGGGTGCTGGCCCAAGGCGGGGTGAATATCCTCGACATTGGCCAGGCGGTGATCCACGACACCCTGTCCTTCGGCATTCTGGTGGAGATCCCCGATACCGAGCGCGCCTCCTCGGTGCTCAAGGACATTCTGTTTACCGCCTACAAGCTCGATCAGCAGGTGCGCTTCACCCCGGTCTCCGAGGCGGATTACCAGCAGTGGGTCGGCGGCCAGGGCAAGGCCCGGCATATCGTTACCCTGCTGACGCGCAAGGTCACTGCCGAACAGCTACAGCGGGTCAGTGCGATCACCGCGCGCTATGACCTCAATATCGACCATATCGACCGTCTTTCCGGGCGTATGCCGCTGGATATGCCGGCCGAGCAGGGCAAGGGCTGTATCGAGTTCTCGGTGCGTGGCGAGCCCGCCGACCCGGCCGCCTTGCGCGCTGAGTTTCTCAGCGTGGCCCAGGAGCTGAACGTCGATATCGCCTTTCAACGTGACTCGCTGTTCCGTCGCAACCGCCGCCTGGCGGTGTTCGACATGGACTCGACGCTGATCGAGGCCGAGGTGATCGACGAACTGGCCAAGGCCGCTGGGGTCGGCGATCAAGTATCGGAAATCACCGAGCGGGCTATGCGCGGTGAGCTGGATTTTGCCGCCAGCTTTCGCGAGCGCCTGGCGCTGCTCAAGGGCCTGCCGGAAACCGTATTGGCCGATATCGGCGCTTCGTTGCGGCTGACCGAGGGCGCGGAAACTCTGTTCAGCGAGCTGCGTCGTCTGGGCTACAAGACGGCGATCCTCTCCGGCGGCTTTACCTACTTTGCCAAGCAGCTGCAGGCCAAGCTGGGCATCGACTATGTGTTCGCCAACGAACTGCAGATAGTCGATGGCCTGGTCACTGGTGTGGCGGTTGAGCCGATTGTCGACGCCCAGCGCAAGGCCGACCTGCTGCGCGAGCTGGCGACCAAGGAAGGGCTGCGTCTGGAGCAGACCATCGCCGTGGGCGATGGGGCCAACGATTTGCCGATGCTGGCGATTGCCGGCCTGGGCGTGGCGTTCCGGGCCAAGCCGCTGGTCAAGCAGTCGGCCAAGCAGGCGATCTCCACCCTGGGTCTGGACGGTATTCTGTACCTGCTGGGCTTTCGCGATCGCGACGGCCTGGAGTAAACCCGCCCTCGGGCGGCTTTTTTTGTGGCCTGCCATCCATGGCGGCCATCCCTTCTGGGCCGTCGCTGCGCAACGTCAAAAATGGCTCCCGGCCATTTTTTGTACCTGCGCAGTCTTACTCGTCGCCGGCCGAGAAGTCGTAGTCCATCGACTGGCTTGGGCCCTGCAGGTAATGGCCCTGGATATAGTTGACCCCTGCCTGCCAGAGAGTGGCCAGCACGCTGGCGGTCTCGACGAATGGCACGATGGTCAGCTTGGCCTGGGAGTGCAGGCTGGCCAGCAGGGTTTTCAGCGCCTCCTGGTTCTCCGCATTGCTCAGGTCCTGAGAGAAGGAGCTGTCGACCTTGACGAAATCGATATGCAGGTACTTCAGGGTGTTGAACGGGTTGAGCGAGCAGCCGAACTGGCTCAGGGCTACCTTGCAGTGCAGTTCGTTGAGGCCCTGGGTCAGGCTCTTGGCCTGTTTCAGATAAGCAATGGCATCCGGTTCGCTGAACTGGAAGACCAGCGAATCGGAAGGCAGGCGCGCGGCTTTCAGGGCCACGCTGAGCCAGGGCAGCAGGGTCTTGTCCTGCAGGCTGGCACTCGACAGATGCACGAACAGGCGGGTGTTGTGGCCTTTACTGCGGTGGTCGGCCAGCAGCTTGATCGAGTTGAGGATGACCCAGCGATCGATTTTTTCCGCCATGCCGGCCCCCATGGCCGCGGCGAACAGTTCGAGCGGGGGGATTTCTTCGCCTTGCGGGCTGACCAGGCGCAGCAGCGCCTCGTAGTGTTCGAAGTTGTCGCCGCGCAGGCTGATGATCGGCTGGAACAGCAGGCGGAAACTGTTGTTTTCCAGGGCCTGCTGAATCATCGCGATGATATTGCCGCGGCTGGCGGCCGCCGCCAGTTCGTCGGCCGGGTTGAAGACTTTCAGCGCGTTGCCTTCTTTTAGCTCGTCGGCGCAGCGGTGCGCGCGGTCGACGACTTCCTGGGCTTTGGCGGTTTTCTCGTTGAGGCCGGCGACGCCAATCGACAGGCTGGTCTGCACGGTGCGGCCGCTGACATCGAACAGGTGGCCCTCGACCTTCTTCAGCAGCGCAGCCAGATGTTCCTGGCACTTTTCCGGCACCTGGCCCGGCTGCAGCACGGCAAACACATCGTCGCCGAAACGGGCAATCTGGGCTTCGGCGCTGAAGTGCGCGCGCAGCAGGTTGGCCAGGTCGGTGAGCAGCAAGTCGATGCCCGCCAGGCCGATATCGGCGAGCAGGGCGGCATAGCGGTCGACGCGGATATAGGCCAGGCAGGCGGGCTGGCCGGCGTTGACCGCACGCTCTGCCGCCGTGTCCATCAGTTCGAGGAAGTGGGTGCGGTTGAACAGGCCGGTGACCAGATCCTGGCTGCTGATCTCGCGCAGTTTCTCTTCCAGCTCGGCGTTGCCGCTTTGTGCGCGAATCACCACCTGGATGCACGGCTCGCCATCATAGGTGGCCGGGGAAAAGCTCATCTGCGCCGGGAAGCCCTGGCCGTTGGCCTTGATTCCGGTACAGGCCAGCTCGGCGTGGCCTTCGACGCTCTGATAGTTTTTCAGGAAGTCCTTGAAGCTGGCCTGGTCGCTGCTGCCGATCAGGTCGATCATCGGCATGCCTTCCAGCTCGTCGGCATCTTCATAGGCGAAGAGCTCGAGGTAGGCGCGGTTGGCGTAGATATGCATGCCGTCGTGCACATAGGTGATGGCATCGACGGAGCTGTCGAGCAGCAACTGGCAACGCTTCTCCGCTTCGCGCAGGGCGACTTCGGAGGCGCGCCGGGCGCGGCGTTCTTCCAGATTGGTCAGTTCGCGTTTGGCCACCAGTACCAGGCGCTCATCCTCACCTTGCGGCAGGGCGTCCTGGGCACCGAGCATCAGTGCTTCGGTAACGCTGTCGGAGTCGTTGTCGGCCAGCAGTTGGATAACCGGGATGTCCTTGGCTAGGCGGCGAATGCAGCCGATGGCTTCGCCGGGCGACAGCTGCTCGCTGCTTGGCGCGCAGATCAGCAGGTCCCAGGTTTGCTGGAGGACGTCGAGCAGGTCATCGCTGGAACTCAGGCGATGCACCCGAGTTGCCCGGCCCGCGTTGCGGAACAGGCTGACCAGGCGCTCGGCCTCGTTCTGCGAGTCTTCGAGAATCAGTAGCCGAATAGTTTTTTTTTCGATGGCCATGGCTTAGATCAAGTCTGCGCCGAACGGGCGCGAAAAGGCGACAAAAGGGAGTGCGTCGGCAATCTACAGCGACTTCCAGAGTGAGTCAAAGTCTTCCTCCCCGCCTGCGCCGTGGCTTTTCGCCGCTGTGACGGGCTTCCCGTGGTCGCTGGGCGGTTGTTCAACACTGCGGTATTCGAACTGGTTGAAACTGCCGGTGCTGGTCTGCCGATGGCTGAGTATGGCGCGTGTTTCCTGGCCGTTGCTGTTAATCAGCACCTTGTGGCCTTCCTGGAACGGCAGTCGGGCGGTAATCAGGCTGGCTGGGCGTGAGATGGCGCTGATTTCCGGCAGCAGCAAGGCGCGCAGGTACTGGCTGTTTTGTTCGGCCTTGCGCATCAGTTGCAGGCCGCAGGGCTGCGCGTGCGGGGCGATCAGTTCGATCCCCATTTGTGTGCCGCCACCGCGTACCTGGCGGATCCAGCGCACCACCGCGACGCTCCAGCCCTGTTGCGGCAGGCTCTGGATGCCGAGCAGTTCGCCGGCCTGGAGCTGATTGGGAACGTCCTTGGGCCAGGACAGGCAGTAGCCGCCGGGGCTGATATTGACGATCGACAGCGGGTAAATCGGGTAGCTTTCCGGGCCGCTGCTTTCGCCGGGTTCCGATGTCTGCTGCGGTTTGCTGTACTGGATTTCCTCCATGGGCAGACGTTGGTCCCATTCGCTGATCTTCTGCACATCGAAGGCGTTCGACCAGATGTCCGGTGCGCCGCTATCCACCTTGAATACCGGGGTGGTTTTCTGGTTAGGCAGTTTCAGTACTTCATGGAAGGGGCGCTCTCCAGCGAGGAAGAAATGCAGGGCGCTCATGCCGATACAGATCGTCAGCTGGCCGCTGGCCTGGCTGCGCTGAAAGGTGCGCTCGGCGATATCGCCCCAGGCGGCGGCCAGGTGTTGCAGCATGTCCTGGCTAAAGCCTTCGGGTGCGACGAGGCGCGACTTGCCCAGGTTTTCCGCCGGCAGCAACAGGTGTTCCTTGATCGCGTCGACCAGGTTGCCGGGGTCTATGCCGAGTGTGCTGGGCAGTTCCTTGGTTTGAAACAGGGAGGTGTAACGAGGTGGCCCGTCTTGCAGGGGCGCGATGGCGAACAGACTGGATGGGGTCTCGCCGGCTTGCAGGGTGACCAGGGTGCTCCAGGGCTCGAGGACTTCGGCAAGGCGGGCAATGGCGTTTTGGCGCATCTGGTTGCAGCGTGCGCAGCCCAGAAGCAGGGCGACCAGATAGCTCTGTTCGACGCTCAGGCCCTGGGCATGGGAGGCCAGCGGGTCACGTATCAGGGTTTTCTGCAGGCCCCGCTGACGGGCAATCTGGTAGAGCTGGTGCAGTTCCAGCCACAGGCCTTCGGGAACCGGGCAGTACAGTTGGCTGGCGCGAATCAGCGGCCCACACAGGCTGTGGGTGGCGCGTTGCAAGGCAACGTTGAGGAGCTGGTTGCGCTCACGGCCGGCCTGGCTAACGAGGCGGGTGACGATCAGCTTGTAGCCGATTGCCAGGTGGTTTTGCAGGGCCTGGCACAGGTTGGCGACCTTGCGCGGGCGCTCGTCGAGGACGATGGCCTGGTTAAGGAAGTGGCGTTCCAGTTGCTTGCAGACGAAATAAACCTCGGGGCGCAGGATCTCCAGGAGTTGCAGGCGGTTGTCCGAGGGGGTCAGCAGCTGGTTGATCTCCACCAGTGCCTGGTACAGCTGGCGAGCAGTCTCACCGATATTGGCCTTGGGCAGGCCAGCGATCCAGGTTTTCAGGTCGCGCGGGCTGGCATTGCAGAATGACAGACTCTGTTTATCCGGTGTGGTGACACGGAGCATCAGGTGAGAGTTCTGTTTATCCATCTAGCTCGGCTACTCCGGCGCGCCGCCACGGCGGGCGTTTTTATACGTTATGTTCCGACTCTAGCAGCATCTCGCCGCAGTCGCAGCCAGCAGAGGGTCGGGGGTGTGTAGCGGGCCACAAGATTGCCGCGTGTCCTGTGGCCTTGCAGGTTGAACGTTTGACCTCCAAAGGCCAGCAGGGGTTCACCGCCAACCCGTCAGCTGGCGTCGCCCAGGCGCTGGCCCATTTGCACGCTGCTGTTGGCAGTCAGTTGTTCGGCCCACTGCACCTGCTGCGGGCCGAATAGAACGATGGCGGTGGACCCGAGCTTGAAGCGACCCAGTTCGGCCCCCTTGTCCAGGACGATGGGCGCGCGGGCGGCCTCGTCGTAGCTGACGCTTTTCAGGGCGCGCTTGGGTGGCGTGACCAGGCCGGCCCAGACGGTTTCGATTGAGGCAACGATCATCGCACCGACCAGCACCACGGCCATGGGACCGCGCTCGGTATCGAACAGGCAAACCACGCGCTCATTGCGGGCGAAGAGTTCGGGGACGTTTTCCGCGGTGGTCTGGTTGACCGAGAACAGGCGGCCCGGCACATAGACCATCTCGCGCAGAGTGCCGGCCAGCGGCATATGCACGCGGTGGTAATCCTTGGGCGACAGGTAGACGGTGGCAAACTCGCCGCCCATAAAGGGCGCGGCGCGCGAGGTGTCGCCGCCGAGCAGTTCGACCAGGCTGAAGCTGTGGCCCTTGGCCTGGAAAATCCGCCCGTGCTCGATTTTACCCAGCTGGCTGACCGCGCCGTCGGCCGGGCACAGCACCGCGCCGGGGGTCGGGTCCAGGGGGCGCGCGCCGTCTTTGAGGGCGCGGGTGAAGAAGTCATTGAAGTGGGCAAAAGCCGTCAGGTCTTCAATCTGCGCTTCGCTCATGTTCACCTGGTAGTGCTTGGCGAATAAACCTATCAGGCGATTCTTGAACCAGCCAGCACGGCATTCGGCCGCGCAGCCGATCAGGCGCGACAGCAGGTGGTGGGGCAGCAGGTACTGGCTGAGGATAAACAGGCGGTCTTTCATTGGTGTTCCTTCAAATGTGAGAAGCGGGTAGCGCTTTATTGCTCGATCGGCGTGTCCGGGTGATTACCCCACTCGCCCCAAGAGCCTGCATAGGCCTTGACCCGCGGGTAGCCCAGTATTTTGGCGATCAGATAGGTGAGACCTGAGCGGTGGTGGGTCTGGCAGTGGGTGATCAGTTCCTTGTCGGGGCTGATGCCCAGGGTGTCGAGAATCTCGGGCATGTCCTGGCGGATGCGCAGGGCGCGGGCCTGGTCCATGGCGGCGGTCCATTCGAAGTTGACTGCGCCGGGAATATGCCCGCCTCTCTGCGCCAGGACCTTCTCTCCGCGGTATTCGGCGGGCGAACGGGCATCCCAGATGGCCAGGTCGGGCGCGCCGAGTCGGCTCTGCAGGTACTCGCGGCTGGCCGTGGGTTCCTGGTTCAGAGTCAGGCTGAGCGCCTGTTGCACGGCGGCGGGTTGTTCCGTACTGAGGGCCAGGTCTTCCGCCAGCCAGGCATGCAGGCCGCCGTCCAGGTAGTGGTAGTGCGTGTGGCCGATCACGTCCAGCAGCCAGATAAAGCGCCCGGCCCAGCCCCCGCCTTCATCGTCATACACCACGTAGACGGCATCGGGGCGGTGGCCCAGTTCACCGAACAGCTGCTCGAGCTGCGCCTGTTCGGGCAGCAGGCCGGGTGCCGGTGGCTGACCCAGCTGGGTACGCTTGGGGTCGACAAAGCGTGCGCCAGGGATATGCCCGCTGGCGTAGCGCGCGCTGCTGGTCAGGTCGACCAGAATCAGCTCGGGTGCATCCAGGCGGCTGGCCAGTTGGGCCGGTTCGATCAGCAAGGGCAACTCAGCGAAGGCGGTCATGCCGGGCCTCTTTTGACGGGAAAGGGACGGATTGTAGCGGAAGCTGAGGGCCTGTTGCCGTTTCGTCGCGAGCCGCGTTGCTGCGAAAAATCTCGCCAGGCTAGGCGGAGGACGCAGGTAATGGTCGTTCCCTTGCCAAGTCCTCCAACACCGCATGGCGAGATTTTCCGCGCAACCCGAAGGGCCGGGCCTGTTTTAGCGCGATACTGCGTTTCTCGACACTCATTTGGAACAACCAAACTTCGCGTCTCGTGCCTTGTCTCGCGCTAAAACAGGCTCCGGCGCGGCCGCGAACGAAACGGCAACAGACCCTAGCGGCCGCGGTTGGCAAAGCTGGTCAAGGCACGCTCAATGCATTGCACGGTTTTGCCAAAGCCCTGCACCAGGCCGTCACTGAGGGGGCGACCATTTTGGTCGGCGAACACCAGCATGACCACGCGGTTGTTGCTGGCAATCGAGCGGATCAGCAGGTGTTCGCTGGGAAACAGGCTTTTCAGCGAGCCGGGTAGCAGTGCCGAAAACTGTGCGACGTTGGCGGGGCTCAGGCGCAGCTGCGCCGGGGCACTAAGCAGGCGGCGCAAGACCTGGCTCTGTTGCGGGTCGAGGCTCAGTTGGTCGGCCGCCGGGTCCAGGCCGCAGTGCTGTTGTACCATCAGACGGCTGTGGTTGCGGTCGCCCAGGAGGATCAGCAGGCGCTGCATGCCGCAGGCCTGCAGGGCCTGGTTGGCACAGGCGGTGAGCTGCAGCACGTTGCTGAATGGGCTGGGCTGGGCCAGCAGCTGAGCACAGTGCTGACGCCAGGCGCTGGGCGGCGGGGTCTTGGTCTGCTCTATGGTGGCTTGCAGGTGGCGCGCCTGCCAGGGCCAGAGCAGGGCCTCGGCCGGATGCCACAGGCCTGTGTGCGAGTGCTGGCGTGCGCTGTTTACGGCTTGCTGGTGCAGGGCCTGCTGCACCTCGGCCAGGGGCAGCTGGAGAAACAGGCCGGCGAGACGTTGCCAGCGCAGGCTGTGCTGGCCGTTCCAGGCGTAATGGGCGGACAGGGCCATGCCGTTGGCCAGCAGAATGCTATTGGCGGGGTGGGTCAGCCAGCGCTGCAGGTTGCTGTCGGCGTCCAGGCATTGTTGCTGTTGCAGCGGATGTTCGTTATTGCGGGCGATATGCAGGGCCTTGACCAGTAGGCGGCGGTCGTTGAGCAGCAGGCGGTAGCCCTGGGTGATCCACTCGGGCAAGCGCCAGCGCTCGCTCAGGGCCAGGCAGAGTTGCAGCAGGGGCACGCCGAGGACCTCCTGTTCGACTCGCGCCGCCGGTTCACCCTTGACCAGCACGCGCTGTTCCCAGATTTCGAACAGCTCGGGGTGAGCCGCCAGCAGTGTCCAGATAGGTGCCAGGAACAGCAGGCTGCCCCAGTGCACTTCATGCCACAGGCGGGCCAGGCGACCGGCGAATAGGCCGTTGGCCTGCTGGCTGGCATGCAGGCTGATCAGCTGGATTTGCCGCAGGGCTTTGGGCAGTTCCTGCTCGGCCAGGGCCGGTTGCTGCTCCAGGAGTGTTTCCGTGCGTTTCAGGCCCAGGCGGCTGATCGCCCCTTCCAGGCTTTCCGTCGGCTCCTTGTTGGCCGCGCCCTGGCGGTTGGCCTCGCGCAACACGCTAAGCGCCAGCGCCGGGCAGTGCTGCATCAGCTCGGCAATCTCGCGTATTGAGCTGTTGCTGTCGGCCAGGCCGCGGCGCAAGCGTTGCTGGCTTTCGCTGGACACGGGCAACAGCTGCCCATCCAGCAGCTTCAGCCAGTTCGGGAGGGTGCGCGGGGGTGGTAGTGGTGTGGGCATTCGGGTTGAGCCAAGCTGGCTTTTGACCTTAACTGGCTATAGTCTCGCGCAAATCTTCCGATAAATAGAAGGGTTGTTTTTTCCGGCCCCATCTCCCCTTAGCTTTGGCATGTTTTCTCTATGGTAAAAATCATCGGCATCATCGTTGTGCTCGCCAGTGTGCTGGGTGGCTTTATGCTCTCCGGCGGCCAGTTTATGGCCCTGGTGCACCCCTTCGAGGTCTTGATCATCGGCGGTGCGGCGCTGGGGGCCTTTCTCCAGGCCAACCCAGGCAGCGCTTTTGTGCATGTGGCCAAGAAGTCGCTGAGCATGTTCAGCTCGCGCTTTACCCATGCTTACTACCTCGATGTGCTGAAGCTGATCTACGAGATCCTCAACAAGAGTCGCCGCGAAGGCATGATGGCCATCGAGGCGGATGTCGAAGACCCCGCGGCCAGTCCGATTTTCAGCAAGTATCCGGGCATCCTCAAGGATGAGCGGATGACCGCCTTTATCTGCGATTACCTGCGCATCATGTCGTCCGGCAATATGGCCCCCCACGAGCTGGAAGGGCTATTCGACATGGAAATCACCAGCCTCAAGGAAGATCTCGAACACCCCTCGCATGCTGTGGCCAAGGTGGCCGACGGCATGCCGGCCATGGGTATCGTCGCGGCGGTGCTGGGTATCGTGATCACCATGTCGATTCTCGCCGAAGCGGACAACGCTGAAATCGGCCAGAAGGTCGGCACCGCGCTGGTCGGTACCTTCCTCGGGATTCTGGCCTCCTACGGCTTCTTCGGCCCCCTCGCGGCTGCTCTGGAGCACGATGCCAAGGAGGAGTTGAACGTCTACGAGGCGATCAAGGCCGGTCTGGTGGCTTCGGCCTCCGGCATGCCGCCGTCGCTGGCGGTGGAGTTTGCGCGCAAGGTGCTGTATCCGGCGCATCGTCCGAGCTTTGTCGAGCTTGAACAGGCCATGCGCGGGAGCTAAAGCCAAGCATGGAAAACAATCAGCCGATTATCGTCAAGCGGGTCAAGAAGGTTGCCGGTGGCCATCATGGCGGTGCCTGGAAGATCGCTTTTGCTGACTTCGCCACGGCGATGATGGCGTTCTTTCTGGTGATGTGGCTGATGTCGGTGGCCACGCCTGAGCAGAAAAAGTTGATCTCGGGCTATTTCAAGGACCCTATCGGTTTTTCCGAAAGTGCCAGCCCCTATGTGATCGACCTCGGCGGCTCGCCGACACCGGCTCCCGACCGCACCCTCAATCAGCAAGAGCAGGACCCTGCGGACGCGGTGGATGCGGCGGACGCGGAAGTCGACCTGCAGCAGGCCGAGTCAATAGCTGAAGAAGTAGAGCGAGAGCGCCTTGAGCTGCTGCTGCAGGAATTGCAGAACAAGGTCGACGAGAATCCGCAATTGCAGCGCTTCAAGGACCAGATACTGTTCGAGATCACCCAGGACGGTCTGCGCATCCAGATCATGGATGCCGAGAACCGGCCGATGTTTGCCTCCGGCAGTGCGCGCCTGCAGCCCTATTTCGAGGACATCCTGCTGGCCCTCACCGACACCATTGCGGCGGTGCCGAACAAGATCAGTGTCAGCGGTCATACCGATGCTCAACCCTTCGTCGGGCGCGGCGGTTATGGCAACTGGGAGCTGTCCGCCGATCGCGCCAATGCGGCGCGGCGCGTCCTGATTGCCGGTGGCTATGACGATGAACAGGTGGCGCGGGTGGTGGGTTACGCGTCTTCGGCGTTATTTGATCGGGAGAGTCCGCTCAACCCGGTCAACCGCCGTATCGATATCGTGGTACTGACGAAGAAGGCCCAGCGAGCCATCGAGGGCGAGCAGAGTGATGCCGCCGCAGACGATGCGCCTGCAGAACCTGCGGCTGCGCCTATTGCGCCGGATGCGGCAGCACCTGTCGCGCCAGGTGAGCCGCTGCCCGATGGGCAGTTACGCGAGCGCTTGAATATCTTCGAGGAAGGCGTGTTGCAGTTCGATCAGCCCACTGAGTAAACGGCAATCGCCAGCAAAAGGCCGCGACATGTCGCGGCCTTTTTATGTTGATGGCCTGCCATCCCTGGCGGCCACCCGGCGGGCCGTAGCGGTGCGACGTTAAAAATCGCTCCCGGCGATTTTTTCAGTACTCGGTTTCCGGCAGGCTGGCCAGGATATGCCGGTAGCTGGCCATGCGCTGCGGGTGCAGGCGGCCGTCTTCCAGAGCCTTGAGCAGGGCGCAGCCGGGTTCGCGATCATGTTTGCAGTCGCGGAAGCGGCATTGGCCGATCAGGTCGTGAAACTCGATAAAGCCGGCTTCGACATCATCACGGCTGACATGCACCAGGCCGAATTCGCGAATCCCTGGGGAGTCGATCAGTTCGCCGCCGCGGGGAAAGTGGAACAGTCGCGCGGTGGTGGTGGTGTGGGTGCCCTTGCCGGTCAGTTCGGAGAGCGGCCCGACGCGGGTATCGACTTCCGGCAACAGACTGTTGACCAGCGACGACTTGCCGACCCCGGACTGGCCGACGAATACGCTGACGTGACCGTCCAGTTGCAGCTGCAGCTGCTCCATGCCATCGCCACCGTGAGCGGACACTTCCAGCAGCGGATAACCGAGTTCGCGGTAAACGCCGAGCATGCGGTTGAGGGCCACGGCATTCTGCTCATCCAGCAGGTCGGTCTTGTTCAGCAGCAGCAGCGGGCGGATGCCGGCGTGTTCGGCGGCCACCAGGTAGCGGTCGATCAGGTTGGCGTGAGGCTCGGGCAGCGGGGCGAAGACGATCACGATCAGGTCGACGTTGGCCGCCACCGGTTTGAGCTGGCCGCGGGTGTCCGGGCGGCATAGTTCGGTGCTGCGCGGCAGCTGCGCGACGATGACGCCGATGCCCTGGTTGCCGGCCCGCCACACCACCTGGTCGCCGGTGACCATGGTCGGCAGGTTGGCGCGCAGGTGGCAGCGGAATACCTGGCCGGCCAGTTCGCCATCCAGCGCTTCGACTTCGATCTGTACGCCGAAGTGGGCGATGATCAGGCCGGTCTGTTCTGGGCCGAGGTCACCGCCTTCAAGAATCTGTACAGCCTGCGACTCGCGTTTGGCGGCGCGGGCGGCACGCTCGCCCTGGATTTTTTCGATACGCCAGTTTTGCCGGCGGTTGAGTTGGCGTTTGGCCATGGGTCTTCCGAGAGTTGAATTGCGCAATAAACGGTCGCGAGTCTAGCACGGGCTGCCTATTGAGCTGCTGGCGCGGCTAAACTGCGGCGTATCATTGATCGGGCGCTTCAGGAGTTCCGCATGCTGCGCGTTGTCCGGCAATACCCGGCGTTGCTGGCGTTGTCTGCCCAGTTGGGTGCGATGTTGCTGATCGGCCTGGTGCTGTATCTGGCGGCTCAGCTGTCACCTTGGCGGCCTACTTTATTGGCTACCGGCCTGCTGCAAGGCTTGCTGGCTGCCACTCTGGCGCGTTACCTGGGGTTGTCGCGCTGGTGGTGCTGGCTGAACTTGCTGTTCGTCCCGGCGCTGTTGCTGGCCAGTGGTGCGCCGCTGCCGTCCTGGGTGTTTCTCTGCGGTTTTGTGCTGCTGTTGCTGCTCAACTGGAACAGCTTTGGCGAGCGGGTGCCGCTGTACCTGACTGCTGCCGGTGCGCGTCAGCATCTGCGTGCGGTGCTTGACCAGCAGCCCGCGCAGTTTCGCTTTATCGATCTGGGTTGCGGTCCGGCCGGCACGTTGCTGAGTCTAGCTCGCCACTATCCGCAGGCGCAGTTTGTCGGTGTGGAAACCGCGCCGCTGTCCTTCGCCATCGCCTGGTTGCGAGCATTACCCCGGAGCAACTGCCGGATTCGCTACGAGAATCTCTGGCGCACCGACCTGGCGCAGTTCGATGTGGTCTATTGCTTTCTCTCACCCGCGCCCATGGCTCGGCTGTGGGCCAAGGCCCGGGCGCAGATGCCGGCGGGCAGCCACTTTGTCAGCAATACCTTCGAGGTGCCGGGGGTGCCGGCCGATCGGCAGGTCGAATTGCACGATTGGCGCAATTCACGATTACTCTTGTGGCAGATGCCAGGCTGCTAAACTGGCCGCCTTAGTCGAGGAGCCACGCATGCAAAATTCGCAGAACCTGATCTGGATCGATCTGGAAATGACCGGTCTGGAACCCGAAACCGACGTCATTATCGAGATGGCCACCATCGTCACCGATAGCGACCTCAATATCCTCGCCGAAGGCCCGGTGATTGCCGTGCACCAGAGCGATGAGCTGCTCGCCAGCATGGATGAGTGGAACACCCGCACCCATGGCCAGAGCGGCCTGACCCAGCGCGTACGGGAAAGCAAGATCGGCCCGGCCGAAGCGGAAGCCATGACTATCGCATTCCTCGAGCAGTGGGTGCCGAAGGGCAAGTCGCCAATCTGCGGCAACAGCATCGGCCAGGATCGGCGCTTCCTCTATAAGTACATGCAGAACCTGGAAGCCTACTTCCACTACCGCTATCTGGATGTCTCGACCTTGAAGATTCTTGCCGGCCTCTGGGCACCGCAGGTCAAGGAGTCGTTCCAGAAACAGGGCACGCACCAGGCGCTGGACGATATCCGCGAGTCCATCGCCGAGCTGAAGCACTACCGCCAGCACTTCCTCAAGGTGTGATGCATAAAAAGCCCGCTAATGCGGGAGCGCTGTTCACCTAAGAAAAATGCCGCACTCCCTTGCTAGGGAAGCGGAATTTTTTTGCGCTCAGCGCGTAGGATGGGTGATAACCCATCAGCCAATTGATGGGTTATCACCTAGGCGGCCCCACCCATCCACGACCTGCGAACACAGCTGTATTCGTTACAGGCCATGGCGAGCCAGCGCCCATTCGACATGCTCGCGCACCAGCTCCGACGGATGCTCGCGGCGCGCTTTGAGCGCTTCCAGCACCGGGATGCTCGACGGCGCGTTGCCCAGGCCCACCGCCAGGTTACGCAGCCAGCGCTCGTAGCCGGCGCGGCGCAGCGGCGAGCCTTCGGTGCGGCTGAGAAATTCCTCCTCGCTCCAACAAAACAATTCGGCCAGCTCGGCATTGTCCAGGCTGTGGCGCGGCTGGAAGTCGCCTTGCTCGGTGGCTTTGGCAAAGCGGTTCCAGGGGCAGACCATCTGGCAGTCGTCGCAGCCGAACACCCGGTTGCCGATCGGCGCGCGCAGCTCCAGCGGGATCGCGCCTTTGAGCTCGATGGTCAGGTAGGAAATACAGCGCCGCGCATCCAGCACATAGGGGCCGACAAAGGCCGCGGTCGGGCAGATGTCCATACAGGCCGTGCAGCGCCCGCAATGTTCGCTGGCATGGGGTGGGTCGACAGGCAGCGGCAGGTCGACGAATAGTTCGCCGAGAAAGAAGTAGCTGCCGGCCTTGCGGTTGAGCACCAGGGTGTTCTTGCCGATCCAGCCCAGGCCGGCCTGTTCGGCGATGGCTTTTTCCAGCACCGGCGCGCTGTCGACAAAGGCGCGGTAGCCGAACGGCCCGATCTGCTGCTGGATGCGTTCGGCCAGTTGCTGCAGGCGCTTGCGGATCAGCTTGTGGTAGTCGCGGCCCAGGGCATAGCGCGATACATAGGCCTTCTCGGGTTGAGCGAGGCGCTGGGCCATCTGCGTGTCGCCGGGCAGGTAGTCCATGCGCAGCGAAACGACCCTCAGGGTGCCGGGTACCAGTTCATCCGGGTGGGAACGTTTGCTGCCGTGGGCGGCCATATAGTCCATCTCGCCCTGGTAGCCAGCGTCCAGCCAGCGCTGCAGATGCGCCTCGTGTTCGCCCAGTTGCACATCGGCGATACCGACTTGCTGAAAACCCAGCTCGCGGCCCCAGTCTTTGATCGACTGGGCGAGGGCGGCAAGATCGAGTGAGGCGCTGGACATACTGAGCGGGCAACCTGGGCTGGGGTGCGTATAATTCTGCCAGACAACGGAGCTCACGCATGCCGCATTCTCCCGACAATCTTCCCCTGGCTCTGTACAGCGCGGCGCAAGTGCGCGCGCTGGATGCTCGGCTGATCGCCGCCGGCACCCCCGGTTTCGAGCTGATGACCCGCGCCGCCCATGCCATCTGGCGTGCCTTGCGCCAGCGCTGGCCGGCTGCCGGGGCGATTACGGTGTTGGTTGGGCGCGGCAATAACGCCGGCGACGGCTACCTGATCGCGGCGCTGGCCTTGCGTGCCGGCTGGCAGGTGCAGGTGCTGGCGGTGGGCGACCCGGCGCTGCTGCAGGGCGATGCGGCCCAGGCGCGCGACGAGGCGCTGGCCGCCGGTGTGTGTGTTCAGCCCTGGAGTGAGTGCGCCGCGCTGAGCGGGGTGGTGGTCGATGCGCTGCTCGGTACCGGCCTCAGCGGCGCGGTGCGCGAACCCTATGCCCAGGCCATTGCCCTGCTCAACGCCAGCGGCCTGCCAGTGCTGGCGGTGGATATCCCTTCGGGGCTGTGCGCGGACAGCGGCCAGGTGCTGGGCGTGGCGGTGCGGGCGCAGCTGACGGTAACCCTGATCGGCCTGAAACTGGGGCTGTTCACCGGGCTTGCCGTCGACTGGGTGGGCGAGGTGCAGTTCGTTGACCTGCAGGCCGATGCGCAGTTGGTTGCCGCGCAGCCCTTTACCGCCCAGCGCCTGGCCGGAAGCAATGTGCCGCAGTTGCCGCCCCGCCCGCGCAGTGTGCACAAGGGCCAGCTGGGTCATGTGCTGGTGGTGGCCGGCGACCGCGGTTTTGCCGGGGCCGGCCTGCTGGCGGCGCAGAGCGCGCTGCGGGCTGGGGCTGGGCTGGTTACCCTGGCCACCCGCAGCGAGCACCTGGCGGCGGCCCAGGCCCGAGTACCCGAGGTCATGGCCGCTGGCGTGGCGTCGGCCAACCAGCTGCGGGCCCTGGGCGCGCAGGCCAGCGTCTGGGTGGTCGGGCCGGGGCTGGGGCAGGCGGCCTGGGGGCGCAGCCTGTTGTCGGCGGCGGTGTGCAGTCAGGCGCTGCAGGTGTGGGATGCCGATGCGTTGAACCTGTTGGCCTTGGGCGGTATCAGTATGCCATCCATTGCGGTGATTACCCCGCATCCGGGGGAGGCCGCGCGTTTGCTGGGGCTCGACAGCGCCGCGGTACAGGCGGATCGTCCAGCCGCCGCTCGGGCTCTGGCTCAGCGTTATCAGTCGGTGTGCGTGCTGAAAGGCGCGGGTACCCTGGTTGCCGACCCCGCTGGGACCTTGCTGCTCTGCGAGCACGGCCATCCGGTGATGGCCGGTGCCGGGCTGGGGGATGTGCTGGCGGGGCTGATCGGGGCGCTGCTGGCCCAGGGGTTGCCCGCCTTTGCCGCAGCCAGCCTGGCGGTCTACCTGCATGCCCGTGCGGGCGAGGTGCTGGCTGAACAGGGTCGTGGCCTGGCGGCCAGTGATTTGTGTGCGGTTATTCGTCAGTTATTGCAGGAGCAGTCCGAGTGTCTGAGTTAGAACTGTTTGTCGCCGATGAAGAGGCGATGCTGGTGCTGGGCGCGGCGCTGGCCAAGGCGACGGCCGGGGTTGGGGTGATTTATCTGCATGGCGACCTGGGGGCCGGCAAAACCACCCTGTCGCGCGGCATTATTCGTGGCCTGGGGCATGTCGGGGCGGTGAAAAGCCCGACCTTTACCCTGGTCGAGCCCTACGAGATCGGCAGTGTGCGAGCCTTCCACTTCGACCTCTATCGCCTGATAGATGCCGAGGAGCTGGAGTTTCTCGGCATCCGCGATTACTTCGACGGTGCCGCCCTGTGCCTGGTCGAGTGGCCCGAGCGCGGTGCCGGCGTTTTGCCAAAGGCGGACCTGGACATTACCATTAGCCCGCAAGCGACCGGCCGTGCGCTGCGTTTGCAGGCACACAGCGTGCGCGGTGAAACCTGGTGTGCCATTTTGGCTTCCGGGGCATGATCAGAATATGGGGTTGGCTATGCGCATAGGCGCGCGTTTCATCGTACTTGGAGTGGCATTGGCCGGTTTGGCCGCCGATGTACTGGCCGCTTCGGATGTGCGCAGCGTCAGGCTGTGGCGGGCACCGGATAACACCCGCCTGGTATTCGACCTGTCCGGGCCGGTGCAGCACAGCGTGTTTCTGCTGTCCGCTCCCGACCGTATCGTTATCGATGTCGGTGGAGCCAAGCTGGCCACCCGCTTCGATCAGCTGGCCCTGAGCAATACCCCGATCACCGGGATGCGTTCGGCCCAGCGCACCGCCGACGACCTGCGAGTGGTAATTGATCTGTCGGCCCCGGTGACACCGAAGAGCTTTACCCTGGCCCCCAATCAGCAATATGGCCATCGCCTGGTGGTCGACTTGTTCGACCAGGAGTCGGGGGCTGCGCCGCGTTTGCCGAGCACCACGGTTGCCACTGCGCCACCGGTGCCGGTGACGCCGACTCGGGCGCCCGTCAAGTTGACCCCGGTGCCGAACGGCAAGCGCGAGATCGTGATTGCCATCGACGCCGGCCATGGCGGTGAAGACCCGGGGGCCCTGTCGCCAGTCAAGGGCCAGTACGAGAAGCACGTGACCCTGGCGATAGCCAAGGAACTGCAGCGGCAGATCAATGCCGAGAAGGGCTTTCGCGCCGAGCTGGTGCGTACCGGCGACTACTTTATTCCGCTGCGTCGGCGCACCGAGATCGCCCGCAAGAAGGGCGCGGACCTGTTCGTCTCCATCCATGCCGACGCCGCGCCACGGGCTGCGGCCTTTGGCGCGTCGGTGTACGCCCTGTCGGAGGGCGGTGCCACCTCGGAAACCGCGCGCTGGCTGGCCGACTCGGAAAACCAGTCCGATCTGATCGGCGGTGCCGGCAATGTAAGTCTCGACGACAAGGACCGCATGCTGGCCGGGGTGCTGCTCGATCTGTCGATGACCGCTTCGCTGTCCTCCAGTCTGAATGTCGGCAACAAGGTGCTGGGCAATATGGGCCGGGTCACTCCGCTGCATAAGCGTCGGGTCGAGCAGGCCGGCTTTATGGTGCTCAAATCGCCGGATATTCCGTCGATCCTGGTGGAAACCGGGTTTATTTCCAACCCCAATGAAGCGCGCAAGCTGGCCAGCGCCAGCCATCAACAGACATTGGCGCGCTCGATTGTCAGCGGCGTGCGGCAGTTCTTCCATGAAAACCCGCCACCGGGCAGCTATGTGGCTTGGTTGCGTGATAACGGTAAGATCACCCTCGGTCCCCGCGAGCATGTGGTCAGTTCCGGCGAAAGCCTGGCGCTGATCGCCCAGCGCTATCAGGTCAGCCTGGCGGCCTTGCGCAACGCCAATGGGCTGAAAAGCGATGTGATCAAGGTCGGCCAAAGGCTGCAAGTGCCGGCGACGGCTCTGGCGGCGCAGCCATGAGTCAAGTCAGTCGTATCCAGCTGCTGAGTCCGCGGCTGGCCAACCAGATTGCCGCCGGAGAAGTGGTCGAGCGGCCCGCTTCGGTGATCAAGGAATTGTTGGAGAACAGCCTGGACTCCGGTGCCAAGCGCATTGAGGTGGATGTCGAGCAGGGCGGGGTCAAGCTGCTCAAGGTCCGCGACAACGGCAGCGGCATCTCCCCGGATGACTTGCCTCTGGCTCTGGCCCGCCACGCCACCAGCAAGATCCGCGAACTGGAAGACCTCGAACAGGTGATGAGCCTGGGCTTTCGTGGCGAGGCCCTGGCCTCGATCAGCTCGGTGGCGCGCCTGACCCTGACCTCGCGCACGGAAGATGCCGAGCAGGCCTGGCAGGTGGAAACCGAAGGTCGCGATATGCAGCCGCGGGTACAACCTGCTGCCCACCCGGTCGGTACTTCGGTCGAGGTGCGCGACCTGTTCTTCAACACCCCCGCGCGGCGCAAGTTCCTCAAGACCGAGAAGACCGAATTCGACCACCTGCAGGAAGTGATCAAGCGTCTGGCCCTGGCCCGTTTCGATGTGGCCTTCCATCTGCGCCATAACGGCAAGACCGTGCTCGGCCTGCACGAGGCCCCGGATGAACTCAGCCGCGCGCGGCGCGTGGCCTCGGTCTGTGGCCCGGCCTTCCTGGAGCAGGCCCTGCCTATCGACATCGAACGCAACGGCCTGCATTTGTGGGGCTGGGTTGGTTTACCGACCTTCTCCCGCAGCCAGGCGGACTTGCAGTATTTCTACGTCAACGGCCGCATGGTGCGCGACAAACTGGTTGCCCATGCGGTGCGTCAGGCCTACCGCGATGTACTGTTCAACGGTCGTCATCCGACCTTTGTGCTGTTTCTCGAGATCGATCCCTCGGTGGTCGATGTCAACGTGCACCCGACCAAGCATGAGGTGCGCTTCCGTGACGGGCGCATGGTCCATGACTTCCTCTACGGCACCCTGCACCGCGCACTGGGTGAGGTACGCCCGGAAGATCAGCTGGCGGCTCCGGCCGGCATTAGCGAGATGGTGCGCCCCACCGGGCAGTCCGCCGGCGAGTTCGGCCCCCAGGGCGAAATCGGCCTGGCGGCCAGCTTGCTCGAAGCTGCGCCCGCCGCTTCGGTGTGGCGCTCCCCAGGTGCCGGCTATCAGGGCGTGCGCCCCGAGCCAGCCCTGCCCGCGGCGGAGGCCCAGGGGGCCTACCGCGAATACTTCGCGCCGCTGCCAACGGGCGGTGCTGCAGCGCCCGCTCTGCCGGAAGCGCAGGGCGATATCCCGCCGTTGGGCTATGCCATCGCCCAGCTGAAAGGCATCTATATCCTTGCCGAGAACGTCCAGGGCCTGGTGGTGGTGGATATGCACGCCGCCCATGAGCGCATCACCTATGAGCGGCTGAAGGTGGCTATGGCCAGTGAGGGCCTGCGCGGTCAGCCGCTGCTGGTGCCGGAGTCTATTGCGGTCAGCCAGCGCGAGGCCGATTGCGCTGAGGAACATGCCGAGTGGTTCCAGCGCCTGGGCTTCGAGTTGCAGCGCCTGGGTCCTGAAAGCCTGGCGATCCGGCAGATTCCCGCCTTGCTCAAGCAGGCCGAAGCGACCCGCCTGGTCCACGATGTACTGGCCGATCTGCTGGAGTACGGTACCACCGACCGCATCCAGGCCCACCTCAACGAGTTGCTCGGCACCATGGCTTGCCACGGTTCAGTGCGGGCCAATCGCCGTCTGACCCTGCCGGAAATGAACGCGCTGCTGCGTGATATGGAACACACCGAGCGCAGCGGCCAGTGCAACCATGGTCGCCCGACCTGGACCCAGCTGGGCATGGACGATCTCGACAAGCTGTTCTTGCGGGGGCGTTAAGTGAGCAACTTATTGCCGCCGGCCATCTTCCTGATGGGACCGACGGCCGCCGGCAAGACCGATCTGGCCCTGGATCTGGCGCGGGTGCTGCCCTGCGAGTTGATCAGCGTCGACTCGGCGCTGGTCTACCGCGGTATGGATATCGGCACGGCCAAGCCGGACAAGGCGACCCTGACCGAATTTCCTCATCGTCTGGTGGATATCCGCGATCCGGCCGAGAGCTATTCAGCGGCCGAGTTTCGCAGTGACGCCCTGGCGGCCATGGCCGAGGCCACGGCGCGCGGGCGGATTCCGCTGCTGGTGGGCGGCACCATGTTGTATTACAAGGCGTTGCTGGAAGGCCTGGCGGATATGCCTGGTGCCGATCCGCTGCTGCGCGCAGAGCTGGAGGCGCGTGCCGAGCGTGAAGGCTGGCAGGCGCTGCATGACGAGCTGCGCGGGGTCGACCCTGAGTCTGCGGCGCGGATTCACCCCAACGATCCGCAGCGTCTGATCCGTGCATTGGAGGTCTACCGCCTCAGCGGCCTGAGCATGAGCGCACACCGTCAGCGCCAGGCTGCAGAAAATACCGCAGCCGGCGCATCGGCGGCGGGGCAATTCCCCTATACTGTCGCGCAATTGGTTATCGCTCCGGCCCAGCGTTCGATTCTGCACGAGCGAATCGCTCAGCGATTTCGCCTGATGCTGGAACAGGGTTTGCTCGAAGAGGTCGAAGGCCTGCGCCAACGAAGTGACTTGCATCCCGGCTTGCCGTCTATACGAGCTGTAGGTTATCGCCAGGTGTGGGATTACCTCGACGGCAACCTGAGCAGGGCGCAGATGGAGGAGCAGGGCATTATTGCCACGCGCCAACTGGCCAAACGGCAGTTCACCTGGTTGCGCGGTTGGGGCGATGCACATTGGCTGGACAGTCTGGACTGTGACAATCTGCCGCGCGCCTTGAAATACCTGGCAGCGGTCTCCATATTGACCTGAGACCTTGCCGTTAGCCGTCTACTCTGAGAAGTGGGGCGGTTTGAACCGTTTACTGGTTTTACTAAAAATTATTGAAAATTGATCCTTAAAGGAGTGCGGCACATGTCAAAAGGGCATTCGCTACAAGACCCTTACCTGAATACCTTGCGTAAGGAGCGCGTCCCGGTTTCCATCTACCTGGTCAACGGCATCAAGCTGCAGGGTCAGATCGAGTCTTTCGACCAGTTCGTGATTTTGCTGAAGAACACTGTCAGCCAGATGGTCTACAAGCACGCCATCTCCACCGTAGTGCCAAGCCGTCCGGTGCGTCTGCCGAGTGCAGCCGAGACCGAGCTGGCAGAAGCAGAGCCGGGTAACGCCTGATCTAGGAGGTTGTATTGTTCTTCGAGCGCCATGAAGGTGGGGAACGGGCTCTCCTGGTTCATCTGGACGGTCAGGATTCCGCGGCGCGTGAAGATCCGCAAGAATTCCAGGAGCTGGCCATTTCGGCAGGTGCCGATACGGTGGCCTTCTTCAATGTGCCGAGCAATCGGCTGACCGCCAAATACCTGATTGGTAGCGGCAAGGTTGAAGAATTGCGCGATCAGGTCAAAGCCACCGAGGCCGACCTGGTGATCTTCAATCACGTGCTGACGCCCAGTCAGGAACGCAACCTGGAGCGGGTGTTCGAGTGTCGGGTGTTGGACCGTACCGGTCTGATCCTCGATATCTTCGCCCAGCGCGCGCGCACCCATGAGGGCAAGCTGCAGGTCGAGCTTGCACAGCTGGATCATCTGAGTACGCGCCTGGTGCGCGGCTGGACTCACCTTGAGCGGCAGAAGGGTGGTATCGGTCTGCGCGGTCCGGGGGAAACCCAGTTGGAGACTGACCGTCGCCTGTTGCGTGTGCGTATTCGCCAGATCAAGCAGAAACTCGAGAAGGTGCGCAGCCAGCGCGAGCAAGCGCGGCGTGGGCGTCAGCGTGCCGATATCCCCTCGGTGTCCCTGGTCGGCTATACCAACGCCGGCAAATCGACCCTGTTCAATGCCCTGACCGAATCGGATGTGTACGCCGCCGATCAGCTGTTCGCCACCCTGGATCCAACCCTGCGCCGTCTGGAGCTGGACGATCTGGGGCCAATAGTGCTGGCCGATACGGTGGGCTTTATCCGTCATCTACCGCACAAACTGGTCGAAGCCTTTCGCGCCACCCTCGAAGAATCGAGCAACTCCGACCTGTTGTTGCACGTTATCGATGCCCATGAGCCCGAGCGCGATCAGCAAATCGAGCAGGTCATGGCGGTGCTGAGCGAGATCGGGGCTCATGAGCTGCCGATGCTCGAGGTATACAACAAGCTGGATTTGCTGGAAGGTGTCGAGCCGCAGATCCAGCGCGATGCCGACGGCAAACCGCAGCGGGTCTGGTTATCGGCCCGTGACGGGCGCGGCTTGCCGTTATTGAAGCAGGCCATCGCCGAGTTGCTGGGCGATGACCTGTTTGTCGCTACATTGCAGTTGCCGCAGGACCTGGCGCGTTTGCGCGCACAGTTTTTCGCTCTGGGGGCGGTGCAAAGCGAGGCCCATGCCGAGGATGGCAGCAGTCTGTTGGCGGTTCGACTACCGCGCATCGAGCTGAATCGACTGGTCACCCGAGCGGGTTTGAAGCCGTTGGAATTTATTGAGCAACACACTTTGCAATAAAGCCTGCGTCAGTGGTTTTGCCGCTGGCTGCATGCATTCGGTAGCATTGGCGGGCGCGCCGTGGGCGCGTCTTTGCTTTATCAGATGGAGAGCGCTATGGCTTGGAATGAGCCGGGTGGCAACTCGAATAATCAGGATCCATGGGGTGGCCGCAAAGGCGGTGACCGCAAGGGGCCACCGGATCTCGATGAGGCCTTCCGCAAGCTACAGGAGAGCCTCAACGGGCTGTTCGGTGGCGGTAAGAAACGTGGCAGCGATACCGGCTCCAGCAGTGGCGGTGGTTATGGCCTGCTGTTAGTGGGCCTGGCGGTGCTGGCTGCGGTCTGGCTGTACAGCGCCATTTATGTGGTCGATGAACAGGAGCAGGCTGTGGTGCTGCGTTTCGGCAAGTACTACGAAACCGTAGGGCCGGGCCTGAACATCTATTTCCCGCCGATTGATCGCAAGTTCCAGGAAAACGTCACCCGCGAGCGTGCTTACAGCAAGCAGGGGCAGATGTTGACCGAGGACGAGAACATCATCGAAGTGCCGCTGACCGTGCAGTACAAGATCAGCAATTTGCAGGATTTCGTGCTCAACGTTGATCAACCGGAAGTCAGCCTGCAGCACGCTACCGACAGTGCCGTGCGCCATGTCGTGGGTTCCACCGAGATGGATCAGGTGCTGACCGAAGGTCGCGAACTGATGGCCAGCGAGGTCAAGGATCGCTTGCAGCGCTTCCTCGACAACTACCGCACCGGTATCAACGTCACCCAGGTCAACTTGCAGAGTGCGGCCGCGCCGCGCGAAGTGCAGGAAGCCTTCGATGACGTGATCCGTGCCCGTGAAGACGAGCAGCGCGAGAAGAACCAGGCGGAAACCTACGCCAATGGCGTGGTGCCGGAAGCTCGCGGTCAGGCTCAGCGCCTGATTGAGGATGCCAGCGGTTACCGCGAGGAAGTGGTATCCCGTGCCCAGGGTGAGGCGGATCGCTTCACGGCTCTGGTGACCGAGTACCGCAAGGCACCGGAAGTCACCCGCGAGCGTCTGTATCTGGACACCATGCAGGAGTTGATGAGCAACACCAGCAAGGTCCTGGTGACCGGTGACAAGGGGCAGAACAACCTGCTGTATCTGCCGCTGGACAAGATGATCGACGGCCGCAGCTCGTCTGCACCCAGCTCCATCTCGGGTGCGGGTGCCAGTGATGCGGGGTCGCGTGTGAGTATCGATCCGCGTCAGGTTGAGCTGCGCGCAAGGGAGAGCCGCTGATGAGCAATAAATCGCTGATCGCCCTGATTGTTGGCGTGGTCGTGGCGCTGGTGGCCTGGAACAGCTTCTATATCGTGGCGCAAACCGAGCGGGCGGTGCTGTTGCAGTTCGGCCGTATCGTAAAGCCGGATGTACAGCCTGGCCTGCATGTGAAGGTTCCTTACGTCAACCAGGTGCGCAAGTTCGACGCGCGTCTGCTGACGCTGGACTCCACCAGCTCGCGTTTCCTTACCCTGGAAAAGAAGGCCTTGATGGTCGATGCGTTCGCCAAGTGGCGCGTGCTGGATGCCGAGCGGTACTACACCGCGACGTCCGGTATGAAGCAGATTGCCGACGAGCGTCTGGCTCGTCGTCTTGAAGCTTCGCTGCGTGACCAGTTTGGTAAGCGCACCCTGCACGAGTCGGTATCCGGCGAGCGCGATGCGCTGATGGCCGACGTGACTGCGTCGCTCAACCGTGCTGCGCAGCGTGAGCTGGGCATCGAGGTGGTGGATGTACGGGTCAAGGCCATCGACCTGCCGAAGGAAGTGAACCGCAGCGTGTTCGATCGGATGAGTTCCGAGCGTGAGCGTGAAGCTCGCGAGCACCGCGCCAAGGGTAAAGAGCTGGCTGAGGGGATTCGTGCCGATGCCGATCGTCAGCGCCGCGTGCTGTTGGCTGATGCCTATCGTCAGGCTGAAGAGCTGCGCGGTGATGGTGATGCCCAGGCCGCTGCGATCTACTCCAAGGCCTACGGTATGGACCAGGAGTTCTACTCCTTCTATCGCAGCCTGAGGGCCTATCGCGAGAGTTTCGCCGATAAGCGCGATGTGCTGGTGCTGGATCCGAGCAGCGACTTCTTCCGTTATCTGGAGAAATCCAAGCCGTAAAGGCAGCTGCACGCCACAAGCTACAAGCCGCAGGTCAGCGTGTGACGCTCACTTGTTGCTTGGGGCTTGTGGCCTGAAGCTTTTAGCGTGGTATCATGCGGCAGCCGGGAAAATCCCGGCTTTTTTGCGTCTGTGGGAGCCATGTGGCAGGAACTTGGCATCGCATTGTGTCTATTGCTGGTGCTGGAAGGCATCCTGCCCTTCCTCGGTCCGCGTGTTTGGCGCGGGGCGCTCGTACAGTTGGCGCAGCTGTCTGATCGACAGCTACGTCTGATGGGGTTGGCCAGCATGCTGCTGGGCACAACCTTCCTTTATTGGCTTCACTGAAGGCTTGTGCCGCCCGGTTCAAGAGGGGAATGGCGAAATGGCAACGGTAGACCGCTGGCTCCTGCCAGATGGCATCGAAGAAGTACTGCCGCCGCATGCGGCGCGTATCGAAGTGGCACGTCGTCAGGTGCTGGATCTGTTCCAGCGCTGGGGCTATGAATTCGTGGTAACGCCGCATATCGAATACCTGGAGTCGCTGTTGACCGGCGCGGGCCAGGATCTCGACTTGCGTACCTTCAAGGTGACTGACCCGCTGTCCGGTCGGCAGATGGGCTTTCGTGCCGACATCACGCCGCAGGTGGCGCGCATCGATGCGCATACCCTGCGCCGTGAAGGGCCGAGCCGTCTGTGCTACGCCGGTAGCGTGGTGCACGCCCAGCCGCGTGCGCTGACGACTTCGCGCAGCCCGATCCAGCTGGGTGCCGAGCTGTATGGCGACGCCAGCCCGGCCAGCGATGTCGAGGTGATCAGCCTGCTGGTCAATACCCTGGAGCTGGCGGCGGTGCCGGATGTGCACATGGACCTTGGCCATGTTGGTATCTACCGCGGTCTGGCTCGGGCCGCCGAATTGTCCGGCGAAGTCGAGCAGCAGCTATTCGATGCGTTGCAGCGCAAGGCCGTGGATGAAGTGGCCGAGCTGACCGCGGAGCTGCCGGAAGAGTTGCGCAAGATGCTGCGTGCTCTTAGCGAGCTGTGCGGCGGCCGTGAAGTGCTGGATCTGGCCCAGGCCTGTCTGGTTGAAGCGCCGGACGACGTGCATGCGGCGCTGGATGATCTGATGGCGATTGCCGATGCCTTGAGCCTGCGTTACCCGGAGCTGCCGCTGTATTTCGACTTGGGCGAGCTGCGCGGTTATCACTATCACACCGGCGTGGTGTTCGCTGCCTTTGTCCCTGGGGTTGGCTATGCCATCGCCCAGGGTGGCCGCTATGACGACATCGGTGCCGACTTCGGTCGCGCCCGCCCGGCTACCGGCTTTTCCACCGATCTGAAAACCCTGGTTGGCCTGGGGCAGATGCAGCTGGACGAGATGCCGGCGAGTGTCTGGGCTCCGGATAATCATGATGTGTTCTTGTGGCAGGCGATTCAGCGCTTGCGCCTGGCCGGTCAACGCGTGGTCCAGGCGTTGCCTGGGCAGACGGTTGCCGATGCCGGCGCGGCGGGTTGTGATCGCCAGCTGCTGTTGCGTGACGGCCGTTGGCAGTTGGCGGCGCTGGCGTCCTGAAGGATTGTCGGGCTGCTCGTCCTGAAATGTTTCCGTCGGCTGCGGCCGGCATCAAGTTTGCGCGAAGAGGGTTAGTGTTATGGGTAAGAATGTCGTAGTCCTGGGCACCCAGTGGGGCGATGAAGGCAAGGGCAAGATCGTCGACCTGCTGACCGAACAGGCTGCAGCCGTCGTGCGTTACCAGGGCGGCCATAACGCCGGTCATACCCTGGTGATCGACGGCGAAAAAACCGTTCTGCACCTGATCCCCTCGGGCATCCTGCGCGAGAACGTGCAGTGCCTGATCGGCAACGGCGTGGTGGTAGCTCCCGACGCTCTGATGCGCGAGATCGTCAAGCTGGAAGCCAAGGGTGTGCCGGTGCGCGAGCGTCTGCGTATCAGCCCGTCCTGCCCGCTGATTCTGGCTTATCACGTGGCCCTGGATCAGGCCCGCGAGAAGGCCCGTGGCGATCTGAAGATCGGCACCACCGGTCGCGGCATCGGCCCGGCCTATGAAGACAAGGTGGCTCGGCGCGGTTTGCGCATTGGCGACCTGTTCCATCGCGAGCGTTTCGCCGCCAAGCTCGGTGAGCTGCTCGACTACCACAACTTCGTGCTGGTCAATTACTACAAAGAGCCGGCCATCGACTTCCAGAAGACTCTGGATGAGTGCATGGAATACGCCGAGCTGCTCAAGCCGATGATGGCCGACGTCACTGCGGTGCTGCACGAGATGCGTCGCGAATCCAAGGACATCATGTTCGAGGGGGCTCAGGGTTCGCTGCTGGATATCGACCATGGCACCTACCCCTACGTCACCAGTTCCAACACCACGGCGGGCGGCATCGCCACCGGTTCCGGTTTCGGTCCGATGTACCTGGATTACATCCTGGGTATCACCAAGGCCTACACCACCCGCGTCGGTTCCGGTCCTTTCCCTACCGAGCTGTTCGATGAAACCGGTGCCTTCCTCGCCAAGCGTGGCCATGAGTTCGGCTCCACCACCGGTCGTGCGCGCCGTTGCGGCTGGTTCGATGCGGTGATCCTGCGTCGCGCCATCGAGATCAACAGCATCTCCGGCCTGTGTCTGACCAAGCTCGACGTGCTCGACGGTCTGGAAACCATCTGCATCTGCGTCGGCTACAAGGATGAGCATGGCGAAGTGCTGGTCGATGCGCCGACCGATGCCGACAGCTACCTGGGTCTGCAGCCGGTCTACGAAGAGCTGCCGGGCTGGAGCGAGTCGACCCTTGGGGCCAAGACCCTGGAAGAGCTGCCGGCCAATGCCCGTGCCTATATCCTGCGCGTGCAGGAGCTGGTGGGTGCGCCGATCGACATCATTTCCACCGGCCCGGACCGTAACGAGACCATCGTGCTTCGTCATCCGTTTGCCTGATAGCCATCGGTTGTGCAACAAAGGGTCGCCATGGGCGGCCCTTTGTCGTTCTGGCGATTACAGTTTTGCCTGTTGCGGTCGATTCATGGGGTATCGGTCGTTCTGATTTTGAAGGGGTGGTGCCTTGTTCTCTCTACTGCATAGTCGCTTGTTGCGTCCGGTGTTTATCGCCCTGGGTGTTGCCATGTTGTTGCAGGTGCTGCTGGCGGTCTGGCTGACCCGAACGACGGTGGACGACCTGGTGACCGATCTGGCGGCGCGCATGCAGGACGACAGTCAGCGTCTGGGGGCTGAATTGGCTGCGGCCGAGCGCGAGGTGGTGCAGGGCCTTGAAGCGCTGTCGACGAAGACTCGCGAGAGTCTTGGGGCGGCCCTGTCCGGGCGTTTGCAGGCCGAGCGCGAACAGTTGCGTGGCGTGCTGGAGGCCAATCTCAAGCAGTCCGGCATGGCCATGGCGCAACTGCTGGCGGGTGTCGCGCCCAAGGCCATCTGGGATGACGATGTGCCGGCCCTGACCGCCTTTGCGCGGATTGCCCAGCGCGATCCGGCGGTGCTCTTTGCGATTTACTACGACGCGGCGGGGCAGCGCCTGACTCGGCATTTCAATCGCAGCGATGCGCGAATCAGGGCGCTGGTTGCGACGGGGCAGGGCGATACGCCGTTGGACAAGCTGATCGATGCGGCGTCGCGCGATCCGCAGGTGTATATGCTGGAAATGGACATCAATCCCATGGGGGCGCAGATCGGCAAGGTTCAGCTGGGCTTGTCCCGGGCGGCCATCGAGCAGGAGCTGCAGGCGCTGGATCAGCGTTTCGCCGGCTTGGTCGGCGATGCCGGCGAGTTGGTTGACAGCAGTCTGGCTGGTGCGTCGCGCGACAGTGCTCAGGCGCTGCAGCGGCGGCTGCTTGAGGCGCAGCAGGCGGCCGAGGGCATGGCGCAGAGCAGTCTGGGTTCGGTGCAGGTGGCGGCGGACAATCTGCGCTGGCGCATCGCCCTGGGTCTGTTGGTGGTGGGCGTGCTGACTTTGCTGGCGGTGGCGCTGGTGCTTGGCTGGCGGGTGCTCAGTCGTCTGCAGTTGCTGGTGGCGGCGCTGCATGACCTGGCGGCGGGCGAGGGCGATCTGACCCGGCGGGTCGAGCTGGTGAGCGGCGATGAGGTCGGTGATATGGCGGCAGCGGTCAATCAGTTCCTGGCCAAGCTGCAGCCCATCGTGCGTGAGGCCGGTGAGGTGGCGGTACGTACCGGGCAGGAAATCGCCAGCCTGGCCTCGCGCAGTGCGGCGGCCGAGTCGGCCGCGGGGCGTCAGCGTGACGAGGTGGCGGGCAGCTTGCAGGCTCTGGCGCAGATGGCCGGCGAAGCGCAGGCAGAAAGCCAGGCGATGCAGGAGGCCTTGCGCCGGGTTGCGGCGATTCGTCAGGCGACCCAGGACAACGCGGCCATCGCGACGCGGGTCGGCGGGGCGATCGAGGAGCTGGTGCTGCGGGTCGGCACCGGTGCGGCGGTGATCGAGCGGCTGGCCAAGCAAAGCGAGCAGATCGAGGTGGTGCTGACGGTGATCCATGGCATTGCCGAGCAGACCAATCTGCTGGCCTTGAATGCGGCCATCGAAGCGGCGCGTGCCGGCGAGAGCGGTCGTGGCTTTGCCGTGGTGGCTGACGAGGTGCGGGCCCTGGCGAGCAAGACCCAGCAATCCACCGGCGATATTCAGGCGCATATCGGGGCCTTGCAGAAGGGCGCGCATGAGGCGGTTGGGGCCATCGCCCAGGCCGGGCAGCAGGCGGATCTTGGATTGGCGGCATTGCGTGAAAGCGCCAAGGTGCAGCAGTCGGTGCAGGCGGCGGTGGAAGAGGTGCATGGCGCGATCAATGCGGCGACTGCGGCAGCGGCTCATCAGGCTGAGGGTGCCGATGCGGTGCGCGGGCGGGTCGAGGTGATTCATGCCGAAGCCCAGCGCGCGGCCGAGGCCGTCGCGGCCACGGCGGACAGTGGACGGGTGTTGGATGGTCTGGCCCGACAGCTGAAGGCCAGTCTGGGGCAGTTCCGCGTTTAGCGCTGTGGTCCAGTAACTGCCGGGCATGGTCCCGGCGGTTTACTGGGGTAAACCGCAGGCAATAAAAAACCGAGCACTTGGCTCGGTTTTTGAATTGGTGCCCAGGAGAAGACTCGAACTTCCACGACCGTAAGGTCACCAGCACCTGAAGCTGGCGTGTCTACCAATTTCACCACCTGGGCATTGCAGCAGGCTTTGTCGTTACCGACACGGAGCGTTGCGTCCGTTTATTACAGGAATCGAGTCATCGACTCGATTCTTGAATTTGGTGCCCAGGAGAAGACTCGAACTTCCACGATCTTGCGATCACTGATACCTGAAACCAGCGCGTCTACCAATTCCGCCACCTGGGCACTGAAACGATGATTACTCATCAGTTCCGTGTTACAACGTCTGTTCGACGCTGTGGGCGCGAACTATACGGGCGACCTTTTGCCTTGTAAAGCCCTGCTGTCGAAAAAAATATTGTCGCTGGAAAAGCTGACCGAGAAGCCTTTTTCGCGCTTCAATAGGCACATGACTCACCTATATATACATAAGCAAAGGTAGCCCCAACTCAATGGCCGATTGGCAATCCCTCGATCCCGAGGCCGCACGTGAAGCGGAAAAATACGAAAACCCTATCCCAAGCCGTGAGCTGATCCTGCAGCATCTGGACGAGCGCGGCTCCCCGGCCGCCCGCGAAGAGCTGGCCCAGGAGTTCGGTCTCAGCACGGATGATCAACTGGAAGCCTTGCGCCGTCGCCTGCGGGCCATGGAGCGCGACGGTCAGCTGATCTATACCCGGCGCGGCACCTATGCCCCGGTGGACAAGCTCGATCTGATCCTTGGGCGGGTCAGCGGCCATCGCGATGGCTTCGGCTTCCTGATTCCCGATGACGGCAGCGACGACCTGTTCCTCAGCCCGGCGCAAATGCGCCTGGTGTTCGATGGCGACCGTGCGCTGGCCCGTGTCACCGGGCTTGACCGTCGCGGTCGGCGCGAGGGTGGTGTGGTTGAGGTGATCTCCCGCGCCCATGAATCCATCGTCGGTCGTTACTACGAAGAAAGCGGCATCGGCTTCGTGGTTGCCGACAACCCGAAGATCCAGCAGGAAGTGCTGGTCACTCCGGGGCGTAATGCCGGGGCCAAGCAGGGTCAGTTCGTCGAGGTGAAAATCACCCATTGGCCGACGCCGCGCTTCCAGCCTCAGGGCGATGTGGTCGAAGTGGTCGGCAACTATATGGCGCCGGGCATGGAGATCGATGTCGCTCTGCGCAGCTATGACATTCCCCATGTCTGGCCGGAAGCGGTGATCAAAGAGGCACGTAAGCTCAAGCCGGAAGTCGAGGAGAAGGACAAGGAGAAGCGCGTCGATATGCGCCATCTGCCGTTCGTTACCATCGATGGCGAAGACGCCCGCGACTTCGACGATGCGGTGTACTGCGAGAAGAACGGCAGCAACTGGCGGCTCTTCTCCGGTGGCTGGAAGCTCTATGTGGCCATCGCCGACGTCTCCCACTACGTCAAGGTTGATTCGGCGCTGGACGCCGAGGCCCAGGTGCGCGGCAACTCGGTGTATTTCCCCGAGCGGGTGATCCCGATGCTGCCGGAGGAGCTGTCCAACGGTCTGTGTTCGCTCAATCCTCAGGTCGATCGTCTGGCCATGGTCTGTGAGATCAGCATCTCCAAGACCGGCAAGATGACCGATTACCAGTTCTATGAGGCGGTGATCCACTCCCATGCGCGCCTGACCTACAACAAGGTCAGTGCCATGCTTGAGGACCCCAAGGGTGGCGACGGCAAGGCCCTGCGCAGTGAGTACAAGCAGGTGCTGCCGCATCTCAAGCAGCTCTACTCGCTGTATCAGGTGTTGCTGGCGGCGCGTCACGAGCGCGGTGCCATCGACTTCGAGACTCAGGAAACCCGCATCATTTTCGGCACCGGGCGCAAGATCGCGGAGATCCGTCCGACCCAGCGCAACGATGCCCACAAGCTGATCGAAGAATGCATGCTGGCCGCCAACGTGGCCACCGCGGCCTTTATGCAGAAGCATGAGATCCCGGCGCTGTATCGCGTGCATGACGGTCCGCCGCCGGAGCGGGTTGAGAAGCTCAAGGCCTTCCTCACCGAGCTGGGTCTGTCCCTGCATCGCGGCAAGTCCAAGGACGGCCCTAGCCCTAAGGACTATCAGCTGCTGCTGGAAAGCATCCGCGAGCGTCCCGACTATCACCTGATCCAGACCGTGATGCTGCGCTCGCTGAGCCAGGCGGTGTACAGCGCCGACAATCAGGGTCACTTCGGTCTGAATTATGAAGCCTACGCCCACTTCACCTCGCCGATTCGTCGCTACCCGGATCTGTTGATCCACCGGGCGATTCGCAGCGTGATCCGCTCCAAGCAGGACACTCCACACGTCCAGCGTGCTGGTGCGCAGAGCATGCCCAAGGCGCGCATCTACCCCTACGACGAGCCGGCCCTGGAGCAGCTCGGCGAGCAGTGCTCGATGTCCGAGCGGCGCGCCGATGAGGCCACCCGCGATGTGGTGAACTGGCTCAAGTGCGAGTTTATGAAGGACCGCGTCGGCGAAACCTTCCCCGGGGTGATTACCGCGGTGACCGGTTTTGGCCTGTTCGTCGAGTTGAAGGACATCTACGTCGAAGGCCTGGTGCATGTCACCGCGCTGCCGGGCGACTACTACCACTTCGACCCGGTGCACCATCGCCTGGCCGGCGAGCGTAGCGGTCGCAGCTTCCGTCTGGGCGACAGCGTCGAGGTCAAGGTCATGCGCGTCGATCTGGACGAACGCAAGATCGACTTCGAACTGGCCGAAGGCAAGGCGGTCGCGCCGGATGGTCCGCGTCGTGGTGGCTTCGAGTCGGCGGGTAAGGGCGTGCGGCGCAGTGAGCGTGCAGCCGGCAATACCGATGTAGCCAAGAGTCGTGAAGTGAAAAAGGCCCTGTTGTCCGAATCCAAGGGCAAGGGGGCTAAGGCGCGCACCGGTAAGGCCGAGGCGGCCAAGCCCGCTGCCAAGGCCGGCAGTCATCGCAAGGGTGGCGCGGGTGCAGCGCGCAAACCTAAGGCGAAATCATGAGCCAACTGGAGAAGATCTACGGTGTGCATGCCGTAGAAGCCCTGTTGCGTCATCACCCGAAGCGAGTCAAGCAGGTTTGGCTGGCCGAGGGTCGTAACGATCCGCGGGTACAGGTCCTGCTGGGTCTGGCGGCGGAGGCCCGGGTAAGCGTCGGCCAGTGTGAGCGGCGCGAGATGGACGCCTGGGTCGAGGGTGTGCACCAGGGCGTGGTGGCAGATGTCAGCCCCAGCCAGGTGTGGGGCGAGGCCATGCTCGAAGAGTTGCTCGACCGCGCCGAGGGCCCGCCGCTGTTGCTGGTGCTCGATGGCGTCACCGATCCGCATAACCTCGGGGCCTGTCTGCGTACTGCCGATGCCGCCGGTGCCCTGGCGGTCATCGTGCCGAAGGACAAGTCGGCCACCCTCAACGCCACGGTGCGTAAAGTCGCCTGCGGGGCCGCCGAGGTCATCCCGCTGGTGGCCGTAACCAACCTGGCGCGCAGCCTGGAGAAACTCCAGCAGCGCGGTCTGTGGGTGGTCGGCACCGCCGGCGAGGCAGAGCTGGAGCTGTACGATCACGACTTGACCGGGCCGACCGTGCTGATCATGGGGGCCGAAGGCAAGGGCATGCGCCGCCTGACCCGCGAGCACTGCGATTACCTGGTCAAGCTGCCGATGGCCGGCAGCGTCAGCAGCCTGAACGTCTCGGTAGCCACCGGGGTCTGCCTGTTTGAGGCATTGCGTCAGCGCAAGGTTGGCGGCAAGAAGTAACTCTGTGGTGGGCACCCTGTGGGTGCCCGCTGCTGTTGCTCCCTGAACAACAGCCTCCCTTTCCGCGCATTCGCTGCGGATTGTTCAAATAATCACCAGTTCACCTTGCTTGTGTCCTGGGGCTTCACTAGAATGTCGCCCCTTGCCGCTCCGGCAGGCGCAATTGCGCCCTTCTGATCGAGCAAGACAAACAGTGTCATTCACTCCTTGCCTGACCGCATTTGGCGGCAGGCTACAACCCGTAAGGAGCATTTATGCGTCATTACGAAATCATCTTTCTGGTTCACCCGGACCAGAGCGAGCAAGTCGGCGGCATGGTTGAGCGTTACACCAAGCTGATCGAAGAAGACGGCGGCAAGATTCACCGCCTGGAAGATTGGGGCCGTCGTCAGCTGGCCTATGCAATCAACAATGTTCACAAGGCTCACTACGTGATGCTGAACGTTGAGTGCACCGGCAAGGCCCTGGCCGAGCTGGAAGACAACTTCCGTTACAACGATGCCGTGATCCGTAACCTGGTCATCCGTCGCGACGAAGCTGTTACCGATCAGTCCGAGATGCTTAAGGCTGAGGAAAATCGTAGCGAGCGCCGCGAGCGTCGTGATCGTCCTGAAAGCGCTGACTCCGCCGATGGCGATGACAGCGACAACAGCGACAGCGATAACGCTGACGAGTAATCCACGGATCTATTGAGGAGCCAATCTCATGGCACGTTTCTTCCGTCGTCGTAAATTCTGCCGTTTCACCGCAGAAGAAGTGAAAGAGATCGATTTCAAGGATCTCAACACGCTGAAGGCTTACATCTCGGAAACCGGCAAGATCGTTCCTAGCCGTATCACCGGTACTAAGGCTCGTTATCAGCGTCAGCTGGCTACCGCTATCAAGCGCGCCCGCTTCCTGGCCCTGCTGCCTTACACCGACAGCCACGGCCGCTGAGACCAGATGTTCGACAAGAAGTAAGGGATAAATCGCATGCGCGCCTTAGCTGAATTTATTATGCGCGGCCGTATGCAGGCCACCCTGGTGGTGGTCGTTTCTGCGGCATTGCCGCTGCTGTTCTGGTTAAGTGCTGCCGCCGGATGCCTGGTGCTCCTGCGGCGCGGTTTGAGTGATGCCCTGGGCATCCTCGTCTGGGCCCTGCTGCCGGCCATAGGCTGGTGGTACTTTGGTGAGCCGCGCACCCTGTTGGTGTTGCTCGGTGCGCTGGGGTTGGCGTTGGTGTTGCGCGCCAACCCGTCCTGGAATCGCGTGCTGCTATGCAGTGTGGCATTGGGCCTGGTGTACGGGTTGGTCTTGGGTGCGGTGTTCCGCGAACCCATCGAAGCAATGGCGCTTGAGCTGCAGAAGCTGATGCCGCAAATGCTCGATGGGGTTCACCAGCAGATGTCGGTGGACGAGCGAGCGCGCCTGGATAGCCTGATTGCACCGGTGCTGACCGGTTTGATAGCGGCGTTGCTGCAGATAGTCAGCCTGCTAAGCCTGATGCTTGGGCGTTTTTGGCAGGCGCAGTTGTATAACCCGGGTGGTTTCGGGCGCGAGTTTCGCGCGTTGCGACTGCCGATACCGCTGGCGATGTTGCTGCTGGGGTGCATGCTGTTGGGGCCCAATCTGGGGCCGCAGATGGCCATGCTGACCCCGCTGAGCAGCGTGCCGCTGGTGTTTGCGGGCATCGCCCTGTTGCATGGGCTGGTGGCGCAAGGTCGGCTAGGCAAGTTCTGGCTGGTTGGGTTGTACATCACGCTGCTGCTGTTTATGCAGCTGACTTATCCGTTACTGGTGGTTTTGGCCATTGTCGACAGTCTGTTTGATTTTCGTGGTCGCTTCGAGCGCAAGCACGGCTCGGGTCCCGCGAACGGTGAAGGTTAAAAGTTAAGAGGTTATTACCAAATGGAACTGATCCTGCTGGAAAAAATCGCCAACCTGGGCAACCTGGGCGATAAAGTGAATGTTAAGTCCGGTTACGGTCGTAACTTCCTGCTGCCGCAAGGCAAAGCCACTGCCGCTACCCCGGCCAACGTTGCGGCTTTCGAAGCCCGCCGCGCCGAGCTGGAAAAGCTGGCTGCCGAGAAGAAGGCTTACGCCGAATCCCGCGCTGCCCAGCTGGCTGAACTGGAAGTCACCATCACCGCTACCGCGGGCGATGAGGGCAAACTGTTCGGCTCTATCGGTACTCACGACATCGCTGAAGCCCTGACCGCCTCCGGCGTTGAAGTGGCCAAAGCTGAAGTGCGTCTGCCGAACGGCACCATTCGTCAAATCGGCGAATACGACGTAGCCGTGCACCTGCACAGCGACGTTGAAGCAACCGTACGGGTTGTCGTAGTAGCAGCCTAACTGGCCGCTAAACGGTCTTGCACTTAGGTGCAGGCCCGCTAACATCGGGCACGGCATTGCGAAAGCGATGCCGTGCCCTTTGTTTTTCAAACACAGATTTTATTTCCCAGAGCCTTATGAACGACATCAGCCTGCCCGAACAGTACGACCTGCAAACCTCTGCCCTGAAGGTGCCGCCGCACTCGATCGAGGCGGAGCAAGCCGTACTGGGCGGCCTGATGCTCGACAACAATGCCTGGGAACGGGTGCTCGATGCGGTGTCCGATGGCGACTTCTATCGGCATGACCACCGCCTGATCTTCCGCGCCGTCTTCAAGCTGGCCGAGCGTAATCACCCCTTCGACGTGGTCACCGTATCCGAGCAGCTGGACCAGGAGGGGCAGTTGTCGCAGGTCGGCGGCCTGGCCTATCTCGGCGAGCTGGCGAAGAACATTCCGTCGGTGGCCAACATCAAGGCCTATGCGCAGATCATTCGTGAGCGCGCCACGCTGCGCCAGTTGATCGGCATCAGCGGTGAAATCGCCGACAGCGCCTATATGCCGCAAGGTCGTACCGGTGCCGAGATTCTCGATGAGGCCGAGCGGCTGATCTTCCAGATTGCCGAGGCGCGGCCAAAGACCGGCGGCCCGGTGGGGATCAACGATATTCTGGTCAAGGCCATCGATCGCATCGACACCCTGTTCAATGCCGGCGACGCGATCACCGGCCTGTCCACCGGCTTTACCGATCTGGACGACCTGACCAGCGGCCTGCAGCCGGCCGACCTGATCATCGTCGCTGGCCGACCGTCGATGGGTAAGACCACCTTCGCCATGAACCTGGTGGAAAACGCGCTGATGCGCAGTGACAAGGTGGTGATGGTGTACTCGCTGGAGATGCCTTCCGATTCCATCGTTATGCGTATGTTGGCCTCGCTCGGGCGCATCGATCAGACCAAGGTGCGGGCCGGTCGCCTGGATGACGACGATTGGCCGCGCCTGACCTCGGCGGTCAACCTGCTTAACGACCGCAAGCTGTTTATCGACGATACCGCCGGTATCTCGCCCTCGGAGATGCGCGCGCGGACCCGCCGCCTGGCCCGCGAGCACGGCGAGATTGGCCTGATCATGGTCGACTATCTGCAGCTGATGCAGATTCCCGGCTCCAGCGGCGACAGCCGAGTCAATGAGATTTCCGAAATCTCCCGCTCGCTCAAGGCCCTGGCCAAGGAATTCAACTGCCCGGTGATCGCCCTGTCACAGCTTAACCGTGGTCTGGAACAACGCCCGAACAAACGCCCGATCAACTCCGACTTGCGTGAATCCGGCGCGATCGAGCAGGACGCCGACATCATCATGTTCGTCTACCGCGACGAGGTGTATCACCCCGAGACCGAGTACAAGGGCGTGGCCGAAATCATTATCGGCAAGCAGCGTAACGGCCCACTGGGTACGGCGCGGCTGGCGTTTCTCGGTAAGTTCTCGCGCTTCGAGAACCTCGCACCGGGTAGCTATCAGTTCGACGACGAGTGATTTGGCGGGCCCTGAGCCGCGATCTTCAGGCGTTAGCTTTTGTACAACGGAGCGGTGGCGTGCTCGCCTAGATACGGTTTGAGGTAGTCCTCCAGGCGTTGGCCCTCCACCGCTTCAAAGCTTTCCGCACGGTCCTGCAGCTGCTCCACGCGGTCGATGCGGAAGTTGCGAAAGTCGTTGCGCAGCTCACACCAGCTGCACAAGGTCCAGGTTTGCCCCCAGAAGAACAGTCCTAGCGGCCAGACGCAGCGTTTGCTGGCGTCTCCGCGCTCATCGCGGTAGCTGATCAGCAGTTTGTGGCGCTGGCGTATGGCCTGGCGCAGCTGGCCGAGCCAGTGCACTGGATACGGATTGGTTTCGGGGGCAAACAGCTGGTTGCGATTGAGCTCGTCGCGCAGCTCGTTGGGCAACACGCTGTGGATCTTCGCCAGTGCCGATTCGGCCGCTCTTTGCAGTTGTGGGTCCGCCCAGGCTTTGACCATGCGCGCGCCCACGAGCAACGCTTCTATCTCCTCGCGCTCGAACATCAGGGGCGGCAGATCCATCGGTTGGCGCAGCACGTAGCCGACACCGGCTTCACCTTCCAGAGGGACTCCGGAAAGAGAGAGGTCCTGGATATCGCGATAAATAGTGCGCACCGATACTTGCAGGCGTTCGGCCAGCCACTGGGCGGTGGTCAGGCGACGGCTGCGCAGAAACTGCACGATTTGGAATAGACGGTCGGCGCGCCTCATGTGGTCTCAGCTGCTCTCGCTCGGGATTACCGGGCGCGCTGACACACGCCCGGAATGCTGGGTTTAGGACATGCTGTGCAGGCCCACTTCATTACCTTCGCTGTCTTTTATCACAGCGATAAAGCCATGGGGCGCGATGGACATCTTGCTTTGGATGATTACGCCACCTGCCGCTGGAACCCGGTTCACCACGGCATCCAGTTGGCCCTCGACGTTCAGGTAGATTCGGGTACCGCCAATACCACTTTGTTGCTCGGCTGACTCGCTCAGGCAGCCGCCGACCCCGCTTTCCTGGGCATGGGGGAACAGGGCCATGCGCCCGCCCATGCCTTCCATTACCTCCAGCGGCGTTGCCAGGGCGCGTTCATAGAAGCCTCGGGCACGCTCGAAGTTGCTGACGAATAGTTCGAACCAGTTGATCGCATTCATTTTCTCTCTCCTTGAAGGTCAGGGTGCGACAGGCAACGGCAGTATCGGACGGCGCGTTTTAGCCTGTGGAGCCCACTCTAGGGGAGTGCTACTGACAGCTTATTGTCAGTAGCCTTCGCCTCGGCGCGATTAAATTTAAGTCGCTAACGGCGCTGCCGCTGATATGTGGGGTGTAGTTGGCTAGCTGACGCTTGCAGCCCGGGATCTGAGGTTTAAGATGCTCGGCTTTAGTCTGTCGTGGAGCCCCGTCATGCGTCCTCTTGTTGCCAGCATCGATCTGACCGCCATTCGCCACAACCACGCGCTGGCCAAACGCTGCGCGCCGGGGCGGCAGGCGTTTGCGGTGGTCAAGGCCAATGCCTATGGGCATGGCGTGCGTGAGGTGGTGACGGCGCTGCACGATGAAGCCGAGGGCTTTGCCGTGGCCAGCCTGGAGGAGGCCGCCGAGGTGCGCGCGCTGCACGGTACGGCGCGGATTCTGTTGCTTGAAGGCTGCTTCGAGGCGGACGAGTACCAGTTTGCCGCGCAACTGGGCCTGGATGTGGTGCTGCACAGCGAGCAGCAGGTGCAACAGCTGCTCGCCGCCAACCTGACGCGGCCGCTGAATCTGTGGTTGAAGCTGGACAGCGGCATGCACCGCCTCGGTTTTAGCGCCGCCGCTGTGCGTGAATGGCATGGGCGTTTGCAGGGGGCGGAGCAGGTGGCCGAGTTGAATCTGCTGAGCCACTTTGCCTGCGCCGATGAGCGCGGCAGCGAGACCACCGAACTGCAGCTTGAGCAGTTTCTCGACCTGCTGGATCTGGATTTCGCCCAGCGTTCGCTGGCCAACTCGGCGGCGATCCTGACCATTCCCGCTGCGCATATGGATTGGCTGCGTCCGGGCATCATGCTCTACGGTGCGACGCCCTTTGCCGATCTGGGCGCGGCCGAGCTAGGACTGCAGCCGGCCATGACCCTGACCGCGCAGCTGATTGCCTGTCGCGATGTCGAGGTGGGTGAAGCGGTTGGCTATGGCGGCAGCTGGCGTGCCGAGCGGCCGTCGCGCATCGGTACGGTGAGTTGTGGCTATGCCGATGGCTATCCCCGCCATGCGCCGGCCGGCACTCCTGTGGTCATCCAGGGTCAGCGGGTGGCGCTGGTCGGGCGGGTGTCCATGGATATGCTGACGGTTGACCTGACCGATTTGCCCGCTGCCGCCGTGGGTGATGCGGTCGAGCTGTGGGGCGCGCAGTTGCCGGTGGATGAAGTGGCGCAGGCCGCCGGCACCATTGGTTATGAGCTGCTGAGCAAGGTCACCGCGCGGGTGCCGCGGCGTTATCGCAACTGAGCTAGCTCAGGCCGCTGGGGACATTCAGCACATCCAGGTGCAGGCGTGCGCTGCTGCTCAGTTCGCCGCCTTCGCCGCAGACCGCCGAGCCTGAGCGGCCGCGGGCCTTGACCTTGTAGAGCATCTCGTCGGCGGCCTTGTACAGGCTGGTGAAGGTGTGGGCATGCTGCGGATAGAGCGCCACGCCGATGCTGATGGTCACGGTCAGGCGTTCGGCTCCGTAGCTGACCGGTTTGGCCAGTTCGGCAATCAGCCTGCGGGCGATATCGCGGGCATGTTCCTCGGCATCCGCGCCGCAGATCAGCACGGCGAATTCATCGCCGCCCAGGCGTGCTACGGCGTCGCCTGCGCGCACATGGTCGCGCAGGCGCTGGGCGATGGCTTGAAGCATCTGGTCACCGGCGTCGTGGCCATACCTGTCGTTGATGGGCTTGAAGTGGTCGAGGTCGATCAGCAGCAGGGCGACTGTCTGATTATGGCGCTTGGCGTTGGCCAGGGCGGCTTCACAGCGCTCGACCAGACAGCGGCGGTTGGGCAGCTCGGTCAGCGGGTCGTGGAAGGCGGCATGCTGCAGCTCTTGTTCGCGTTGGCGCAGGCGTTCATTGGTGGCGGCCAGCTCGGCGGTGCGCAGCTCTACCGAACGTTGCAGGTCGGCGGCACTGGCCTGGGCCAGGGCCAGGCGTGCGGTTTTTTCGCGGTCGGCCTGGAGGACGGCCTCGGCCTTTTCCTGTTTGAGCATCTGGATGCGATAGGCCAGGGCGAAGGAGAACAGGATCGCTTCGGCCGCGACGGCAAGTGGAAACAGATAGGCCGTGGATTCCCCCGGCTGCACCACGCCGGCGGCGCGCAGCACCAGAATCACAAAGCTCAATAGCACGCTGCCGTAGCCCAGCAGGTAGAACAGCGCCGGGGTAAAGCCCTGCTTCCAGCGGATGGCGGCGCTGAGCAGCAGGGTGGGTACGGTAATAATCGGGATCAGCCCGATCAGCAACCCCGTTTCACTGCGATAGCCGGCCAGGTTGACCGCCAGGGCCAGCAGGTAGACCGCGATACAGCCGTTGAGGATGGTGTGAGCAATGCGCAGGGTGGCGCGGGTGGACAGCAGCTCCTGAGCAAAACGCAGGATGCCGAGGCTGACCAGAATGGGCAGGGTGATGCGGTCCAACCAGGCGGGCACCGGGCCATTGGGCCAGAGGTACTGGAAGCCGTGGCCGCTCATGCTGGCGATAAACACCAGTGAGGCGGCCATGGTCAGCACATACCAGAGGTAGGCGCGGTCACGCAGGGCCAGCAGGATAAACAGGTTGTACAGCAGCAGGGCGAGGATCACCCCGTAGATCAGGCCGAGGATCAGGTGTTCTCGCTTGGCCAGTTGTTCGAGGTCGTGCAGCTGCCAGATCCGCAGCGGGAAGGAGTTGCCGGCCGGGTCGTAGGTGCGCAGGTAGAAGGTCTGTGGTTGCTCGCCTAGCGGCGGCAGGCTGAATACCGCGCGGCGGTAGTCGTGGTCGCGGCCTTCGGCAAAGCCGACGCGTTCACCGGCCTGGCGTGTTTGCCAGCCGCCTTGGGCGTCGGGCAGAAAGACTTGCAGGTCGAGCAGGGTCACCGCGCCGACTTCCAGCCACCACTGCGCGGGGGCGTCACTGGCGCGTTGCAGGCTGAGCTTGATCCACCAGGGGTTGCTGCTCTGGCCAACGCTGGTACGCCCGGCGGCCGCTTGAAAGCGGCCTTGCACGGCGGGGTCGGCCATATCGGCAATGCTCAGCTGGCCGCCGATATCTTCCAGCAGTTCGATCTGGCCATTGAGCACGCTGCCGCTGCTCGGCGCGCTCAGCAGTACCGGGCTGGCACAGGCCAGGGTGCCAAATAGGCTCAGAAACAGGAGGATGGCTAAGGTTAGGCGCTGCACTGCGGACTTCCCGATGTCGAGTGGCGTTTGGCGCGAGTATAGGCGCAGCCGGGCACTCGTTCACAGTCCTTGCTTTGGCGATCACCGGGACGCTGTCAGCGGCCACTGCCTTTGTGCAATCAGCCCAGACCGCTGGGCACATTCAGCACGTCCACCTGCAGGCGGGCGCTGCTGCTCAGTTCACCATCTTCGCCGCATACGGCCGAGCCGGAGCGGCCGCGGGCCTTGACCTTGTAGAGCATCTCGTCCGCGGCCTTGTACAGGCAGGTGAAGTTGTGGGCATGTTGCGGATAGAGCGCCGCCCCAATGCTGATGGTCACGGTGAGGCGTTCGGCACGGTAGCTGACCGGTTGCGCCAGCTCGGCGAGCAGCCGGCTGGCGATATCACGGGCATGCTCTTCGGCATCCGCGCCGCAGATCAGCACGGCGAATTCATCGCCGCCCAGGCGCGCCACGGCGTCGCCTGCGCGTACATGCTCGCGCAGGCGCTGGGCGATGGTCTGGAGCATCTGGTCGCCGGCATCGTGGCCGTGTCTGTCGTTGATCGGCTTGAAGTGATCGAGGTCGATCAGCAGCAGGGCCACCGCCTGGTTGTGGCGTTTGGCCTCGGCCAAGGCAGCTTCGCAGCGCTCGACCAGGTAGCGGCGGTTGGGCAGCTCGGTCAGCGGGTCGTGAAAGGCGGCGTGCTGCAACTCGCGCTCGCGCTCGCAGAGTTTCAGGTTGGCTTGGGCCAATTCGGCCGTGCGCAGTTTTACGGCGTTTTGCAGGTCGTCGGCGCTGCCCTGCATCTGCGCCAGGCGTGCGGTTTTCTCCCGGTCGGCCTGCTCTTGTGCTTTGGCTCTTTCCTGTTTGAGTGTCTGAATGCGATAAGCCAGGGCGAAGGAGAACAGGATTGATTCGGCGGCGACCGAAAGTGGGAACACATAGGAATTCCAGGTGGCGGGTTGCACCAGGCCGGTGGCGCGCATCAATGCCAGGCTGATACTGCCAAGAACCAGGCCGTAGCCGCAGAGATAGAGTAGTGCCGGGAAGTAGCCCTGACGCCAGCGAATCAGTGCTGAGCCCAGCGCCGCGGGGATGCTGGTCAGCGACAGCAAGGCAATGAGCCAGGCGGCGATATGGCGTTGTCCTAATGCCTCCAGGCTGACTGCCAGTACATAGCAGGCACAGGCAAAACTCAGCAGGTGATGGGCCCAGCGCACATGGCTGCGGGTTTGCAGCAGGGACTGGGTAAACCGGCAGGCGCAGAAGCCCCATAGCGACGGCAAGGTAATACGATCCAGCCAGAAGGGCACTGGGCTGCCTGGCCAGAGGTACTGGAAGCCATGGCCGCTCATGCTGAGGATCATCAGCAAGGCACCGGCGGTGGTCAGTACATACCAGAAATAAGCTGAGTCACGCAGGCTGATGAAGATAAACAGGTTGTACAGAAGCAGCGCGGCGATGATGCCGTAAACCACGCCCAGGGCGAGATTCTCTTCTGCGGCGGCCTGGGTCAGGTGGTCCAGCTGCCAGGCGCGCATCGGGAATGAATTGCCGGCAGGGTCATAGCTGCGCAGGTAGAAGGTCAGTGGCTCTTGATTCAGGGGCGGCAGCTTGAACAGCATGTGGCGGAAGTCATGGTCGCGACCTTCTTGGTGTGCAACGAGTTCGCCTGATTCACGCGCCTGCCAGTCACCGTTCTCGTTGGGTAGATAAAGACGCAGGTCGAGCAGGGTTACCGAGCTCACTTCCAGCCACCACTGGCTGGGGGCATCGGTCGTGCGTTGTAGGGTGACCTTGATCCACCAGGGGTTGCGGCTTTGACCGACGCTGGCGCGGCCATTGGCGGGGTTGAAGCGGCTCTGTACGGCTGGGTCGGCCATATCGGCAATGGTTAGCTGCGAACCGACATCTTCCAGTAGCTCGATCTGGTCGTTCAATGACGTACCGCTACTGGTGGCGGACAGCAGTAGTGGTGCGGCGCTGGCCGAGCCGACAAGGCTCAGGAACATGATGATCGTAGAGATTAAGCGCTGCACCGCACATATCCTGCATTCGAGGGCAGATAGTTGACGAAGTATAAGCACAATTGCGCTTATGAACAGAGAGCCTCTGGCACATTGCTACCTAGGTCCAGGGGAAGGCGTGAGCAGTGCTGCCCGAACGCCTGCCAGTTATGCTCAGTTTATTCACGCGTCGGTTCCAGGCGAGCGCTCAGGGGTATGTCTCAGGTTCAATTGGCGCTATTGCGTTGATGCCGAAAAACACTCACCGCCTCATACACTTCCTTACGCAGCCTGTTGATTCCGCCAATCGGGCGATGCGCTGGCAGTGAATGCCAAGTGTTGAACGAAAGGTTGTCACAGAACAGGTTCTGTTCGGTGCTATCGAAGTCCTGCCCTGGCACCTTGATGGTTGCCACCGTTTCGAACGGGGCTATGGACTCGTCCCATTGCACGCTGGTGTCTTCAATGGGCATGTAGTGCTGGGGATTCTGCCGCTGTACTTGCAGGGCGAAACAGGCTGGCATCCGGTCGAGGGCCAGTTGTTGGTGGAGGGCGCTGCGCAGGAAGTTGGGCAGGTCTTGGTTCTGTTTGGGCAGTTGGTAGCTCGGGCAGTCCTGCGGGGCGGGAATGACGCGGTATTTTATGTTGTGCGGGCCGAGCTTGAACGGAGTGATGGAGTTGTAGGTGGTAGCCACCGGGCTTGCCGGTGCCGGGGCCAGGGTTTGCAGGGCGATGATCAGGTGGCGCAGTTCCCAGGTGCGCGGGTCCCAACTGGGGAAGAAGGCCAGGACTCTTTTACCGCTGGCCTTGGCAGCGAAGAACTGTTTGAACTCGGCGACATCGCGAACGAAGAACACCGGATGGTTGATCATCACGAAGTCCTGGTCGGTGGCACCCTGGTCGCTGGTCAGGAGCTTGTCGCCGGGCACGTCGAGCAGCTTGATCGCCATACCGCGGGCGTCGCCGACGTTGTCGAACTGCTGGAGCGCATTGCCGTTGGAAAGGCGCATCCAGGCTTGCCACGTCTTGCCCGGTTCACTTAGTACACCGTGACGTAGTTCAGGGGCGAGGGTTGGCAGGACGCTGAGTTCGGCCCTTACGCAGCCGTGGGCCTTGGCGTGGGCATCGCGCAGGACACGGGTGTTGTCCCGGTGTTGGTCGGCGATGCGGATGGCGTCTTCGATGATGCCTTGGGTAAGGTCAGCCTCTCCCAGTGGAATCTGTTCATCGATGGACACTGGACCGGAGAATTTCCAGGCGTAGTAGGCGCTGCTGAGGCCCCAGCCGGCCAGGCCGACGATCAGCAGGAGTACCAGGAGTTTGCCGAGCAGGCGGCCTAAGCAGAGCCAGGCACGGGTGAGCATATATGAGTCCTTTTATGTCCTTCCGAGGAGAGGCGCTGTTGAATTTGCACTGCGTTTCAGCCCCTACGGCCAGACGCAGTAGCAGGATAATCGAGGTGGGGCTCGCAGTGTCACCTGCGGCCCGGCCTTTTCTGGTGATGAGCTTGGGCCGGGTAGGGCTAATGGATGAGGTCGTGCCGCGGATCTTGACGACCAGCGCTTGCTCTTCGCGGCTGATGCCTGGCGCTTTGCTTCAGTGCACCTCTCCAGGTTTCAGGCCGGGCGGCAGGCGGCGGGTGAACAGCATCGCCAGCACGCTGATTACCAGCGCGCAGCCCATGATATGGAAGGCCTCGTTGTAGGCAAGGATCGAGGCCTGTTCGCGGGTTTCCTGGCTGAGCACGGCGAGGGCGCGCTGGCTGCTGCCGAGCTTCTCCGTGAGCCACTCGAGCCGGGCCAGGGCCTCGGGGTTGAGGTTGCTGACCGACTCACTGAGGTAATGGTAATTACGGCTGGTGTCGTTCTGCAGCATGGTCATCAGCAGGGCGATAAAGATCGCGCCGCTGAGATTGCGCAGGATATTGAACAGCGCCGAGGCGGCCCCGGCATCCTTGTGTTCGATGTAGCTGGTGGCGATCAGCGACGAGGTGATCAGGATCAGCGGCTGGCCAATAGCGCGGATCAGCTGGATATGCAGCAGCTGTGGCCCCGACAGGTCGGGGTTGAGCGAGCCGCTGATAAAGCTGGCATAGCCGAACAGCATAAAACCAATGGCGCACAACAGGCGTGGGTCGATAACCCGCATCAGCAGCGGTACGAAGGGGATCAGCGCCAATTGCGGCAGGCCCATCCACATGATCAGCTCGCCGATCTGCAGCGGGCTGTAGTGCTGGATCTGCGACAGATAGAGCGGCAGCGCGTAGATCGAGCCATACAGGCCGATGCCCAGGCCCACGGCGGCGATGCAGCTGAGGGCGAAGTTGCGGTTCTTGAGAATACGCAGGTTGAGCAGCGGATGCTGGCGAGACAGCTGGATGATGACAAAACAGCCTAGGCTGACGAAGGCGATCAGCGCCAACACCACGATCATCCGCGAGCTGAACCAGTCGTTGCGGTAACCCTCCTCGAGAAACACCTGCAAGCAGCCCAGGCCGATGGCCATGCTGCAGATCCCTGCGTAGTCGGCGCGGCGTATCTGCCGCCAGTCGATGGCGCGTTTCTCCAGGCCGTAGAGCAGCCCGCAGAGCATCAGCAGGCCCGGCGGCAGGTTGATGTAGAACAGGTATTGCCAGCCCAGGTGTTCCGTCAGCCAGCCGCCGATGGACGGGCCGATGGCCGGGGCGAAGGTGGCGGTGACGGCGAACAGTGCCATGCCGATGGGGCGGCGATGGGGCGGCAGACGCGTCAGCACCATGCTGAAGGCCAGCGGAATAAAGGCCCCACCGCACAGCCCTTGCAGGGCGCGAAAGGTGATCATGCTGTGCAGCGACCAGGCCATCGAGCAGAGCAGCGAGGAGCCGATAAAACCGATCGTCAGCCAGACAGTCAGGCGGCGCGCGCCAAGTAGGTCGACCAGCCAGACGGTCAGCGGGATGACGATGATCTCCGCGACCAAGTAAGAGGTGGAGATCCACGAGCCTTCGCTGAGGGTGGCCCCGAGGGCAGCCTGGATCTCCTTGAGCGAGGCGTTGGTGATAAGGATGTCGATGACCGCCATAAAGGCCCCGAGCATCGCACTGAGGACCGCTATCCAGTCGCGCAGGCTGGGTTCACGTTGCGCTATCGGCTGCTCAGTCACGGCTGTCCACCGTCGCCACTACCGACATGCCGGGGCGAATGCGCTCCAGTTCGGGAATGTTCTCCGGCAGGCGGATTTTCACCGGCACGCGCTGGATCACCTTGGTGAAGTTGCCGGTGGCGTTGTCCGGCGGCAGTAGGCTGAATTCGGCACCAGTGGCGGGATACAGGCTGTCGAGGGTGCCTTGCAGGCGCAACTCGGGGAGGGCATCGAAGCGCAGCTCGACCTTTTGCTGCGGATGCATGCGCGCGACCTGGGTTTCCTTGAAGTTGGCCTGCACCCAGACGCTGCGCGGCACCAGGGCGAGCAGCGCCTCACCCGGGCGCACGTACTGCCCTTCGCGCAGCGAGCGGTTGCCGACGCGTCCGGCTATCGGCGCGACTATTTGCGTGCGGGCCAGGTTCAGGCGTGCCTGGGCCAGGTCGTTGCGGGCACCGTCAAGCTGGTTCTGCAGTTGCTGGCGGCGGTTATCCAGCTGGCTGAGTTCCAGGCGGTGGCCCTTTAGCCCGGCCTTGGCCTTGTCGACGCTGGCGCGGGCCACCGCGACATTGGCACCGAGGCTGGAGAACTGCTGCTCCGAGGCAAAGCCACCCCGGCGCAGGGTGCGGATGCGTTCGAGGTTGCCCTGCTGGCGGCCGAGTTCGGCACTGCTGGCCTGGACCTCGGCGGCCTGCGCCTCGATCCGTGCCTGCTGCTGCGCGTGCTGATTGGTCAGGCTGTGCAGCTGAACCTGCAGGTCGTCGATCTGGGTCTGGATGCGCTGCTCCTGATAGACGAAGTCGGCGTCATCCAGGCTGGCCAGGGTGTCGCCGGCCTCGACCCATTGGTTGTCCTCCACCTGCACGCGGGTGATGCGCGCGGCAAGCTGGCTGGAGACCACCACGATATCGGCGCGCACATAGGCGTTGTCGGTGCTTTCAAGAAAGCGCGCGTGGAGCATCCAGTAGGCCCCGAAAGCCAGGGCGATGCAGAGCAGCACGGCGGCGAAGAGGGACAGGCGGCGCAGGGTCTTGGCATCCATGGCGTAGCCTGGGTCCAGGTCGACCGGTGTGGTTGCGAGGGGGCGGGCAGGTTCGGCGTGGGTCATGGTCGGGCGAGTCTCACAGGCGGGCGATTTCGACATGGCGCGGGCCGCGCGCCTGTGCCGGGCGCGGATCGTGGTCGTAGCTGAGCAGGAAGTGACAGCTGTGCAGGGTCTGGCGCCGGTAAGGGCGTACGACTTGCGCCAGTGGGTCGTCGTCGAAGAAGCCGCACACCAGGCTTTGTTGGGGCTGTACCTGGTGGGCCAGAACATGCTCGAGCAGCGCCTGGAAAATCAGCGGATCGTCGTTCAGCACGCTCAACCCGTGCAGGCTCAGGTAGCTGAAGGTGTTGCCGACGGCGGGCAGGTGCAAGCCGCCGAACAACTGGCTGTAGAGGTTGTAGGGTCTGCGCAGGGCGGCCAGCCAGGGGCTGTAGCGGGCCACGCGGGTCTGCTTGAAGGCCTTCTGGTCCCATACCCCGACCACGCCGACCGCACGCTGGCCGATACAGGCCAGCCAGTAGTCCTCGATGCGCAGCCCCTGGTAGTACGGGCTGCCCTCCAGCAGGTCGCGGACCTGATAGACGGGGAAGCCCTGACGGCTACCAGCCTGCTGCCACAGCTGTTGCAACTGCTGCGCATCCGCGGCGGTCGCGGCGCGGATCTGCAGGCCGCTGTCGGCTCGGCTGCGGGACTGGCGGCCGGGCAGCAGGCTGGTGGTGATGCGCCCGTTCGGATAGAAATTGGGCAGGCCCGTGCGGCCGCGGCCGACGATACCCAGGGGCACCAGGTTGTCTTCGAGAATCACGGCCTCCATCCAGCTGCCGGGTGCCTGCATGGCCGTGGCGATGGCGCGAAACAGTGCGGCCAGCACGCGGCCGCCGCGTCCTTCGGCGGCGATGCGCAGGTCATGCAGGTAGCTGACCGTGCATGGCTGGCCGTCGAGGTACTGCTGGCGTTGGCCGATATCCACCATGCCGAGCAACCGGCCTGGGTGCTCGCGCCGCTCGGCGACCAGTACCCGCGGCACTTCGCAGGCCACCCGCGCGCCGCTGAAAAAATCCGTCTCGCGTTCGAAGGTCAGGGTAACGCTGCCCATCTGCGGCGTGCGCCGCAGCAGGTCGAGCAGCGCCGGGTTGTCCTCGGGGCGGGCCGGGCGTACCAGGATCTCGTGAGTGTCCGGCATCAGCTCACCTGCAACAGGTGGCGCAGGCTGGCGGGCAGTTCGCCGGGCCAGTGGCGCAGGGCTTCGAGCTTGATATTGCCCTCCAGCATGCCGCGCGCCCGTGCCTGCTCCAGGTACAGCTGGCGCATCTGCGGCTGGGCGATACAACGCGCGGGGGCGAGCTGGCCGAGGTCACGGGCCAGGCGGTAGTGGAAGTTGTCGAGCAAACCGGTTTCCAGCTGCTGGGCCAGGCTCTGCAGGGCGGGCAAGCTCTGCTCGGCGCTGCTTTCGAGCAGCAACACATAGCCGGGGCGGCCGCCGCTACTGTCGTCCAGGGCCAGCAGGGTGATCGGCAGGCGGCCGGCATAGTCGAGGCGGTCGAGCACGGTTTGCGCCAGGGTTGCGCTGATCTTCTCGCCGACCAGGTCGACGCCATCGTTGCGCCCGAGAAAGCGGAAGCAGGGCAGCGTGCGCCAGTGGCTGCTGACCTCGAGGACATCGTTCATCCGGTAGCGGGCGAAGCCGCTGCCGGTGGTCAGCAGCGGCATCACCTGCTGGCCCTGACGCAGGGCCCAGGGCGGCAGAATCCTGCCGCTGTCGAGGTCTTCGAATTCGTAGACATGGCTGCGGTAGGCCAGTGGGTAGCGGCCGCGAAACGGCACGGTGACCACCCCTTCGGTGGCCCACAGGCCCTTGCCTTGAAAGCGTGCCTGCGGCAGTAGCTGTTGCAGGCGTTGGGCCCAGGGCGCGGCGGCGACGGTGTCCCAGGCGCTGACCAGCGCCAGTTGCGGCCAGAGTTCGGCGAAGAATGCCGGGTCGACTGCGCCATTCCAGGCACGCAGACGCTGGGCTGCGGCCGTTGAGCGCGGGCAACGCAGCGCGGCCATGGCGGCGCTACGTTGGCCCCAATGGCCACGGCTGAGCACCTCGGCCAGCTCTTCGCGGCAGTGGCCCAGTTGCTCCAGCAGGCCGAGGCCGAAGGTCGGGCTCCAGATCGACATCACGCTCAGCCGTGCATCCGCGGCGAGGAAGGCCAGCGTGGCGAATAGCGAGTCGTCGGCGCTGCCGGCCAGGGCGATGCCCGGCGGCGCGGTCTGGGTCAGGCCGGCGATCAGGCGTTTGCCCAGCGACATCAATTGCATATCGTCGTTGAGGTCGGCGCTGCTGGTGTCGCGTAGTGCGCTGGGAATCCATGACAGCGACCAGTAGTGGCTGCCTTGGGCGATCTGCGGATATTGCCGATAGAGGTCGCCGATCCAGGGGCTGATCGCCCGGTCGAGTTCGGCGAGAAAGGTTCGGGTGTAGGGAATCCACTTGATCGCCGAGGTCGAGCCGCTGGTCGGTTGGTAGCGGCTGACCGGGCTGTCGATCAGGTGTTGGCTGTTCTCTCGGCGTTGCCGTTCGAGGTCGTCCTGGTAGTCGCTGTAGTGACTGCTGGGCAGGCGTGCGGTCACCTGCTCCCAGCTGTCTTCGGGGCGGATGCCGCTGTTGCGGCCACGCGGGGAGCGTACGAAGCGTTGGCTCCAGTCGCGCAGCAGGCGGCGTTGCACGGCTTCGAGGTCGTGGGCCTGACGTTCGAAACGCTGCAGCCCACTGTGCATAAATGCCTTGAGCAGGCGGTGGCCGCCACGGCTGGCAATCGCTGCGGTCATCGGCTCAGCTCGGTCGAGCCGTCCCTTGTGGTGTTGGCCTGTGCCTGATTCTGCGGGGCAGTCGCGGCCGCTCGCCAATTCAGGTTGCGGCGCAACAGCTTCAGGCTCAGGCGGGAGCAATAGCGCAGCAGGGCGGAATAGGACACTTCACCAGCGCAGGGCAGTTCGGTGCCACGCCGCCAGGACGGGTTGCACTGCTCGAAATAGGCGATATCGGCGTCCTCTGCGCACATCTCGGGGGTAATGCCGGCGACTTCTTCCTTCAGATGCTGCGCGCCTTCGCCGAAGTCCAGGAGCATGCGTTGCGGGTCGAAGGCCTTGGGGAAGAGCTGCTGGCTGTAGGCCGAAACGACCTGCTGCAGAGGGCTGTTGGGCGTGTTGCGGTCGGGGTAGTACGCATAGAAATTGCGGGTCAGCAGCAGATAGGTCTTGTAGCCCTTGGAAATCAACAGCCAGTAGAGCGGCGTCAGTGGATGGCGCATACGTACGCGCATCAGTTGCAGGTAGAACGCCACGTGCAGGCAGCGAACGCCCCAGTAGGCCGGCTCGACTATGGTGTCGCCGCTGAACAGGCCCCTGGCGCGTTTGCCGTCGACAGTGATGTCGAAGTCAGTAAGGGTCGAGAAGCCGACGATGCGTTTGCTCTTGCGGGTACGCGCGAGAATTACGCCGCTCTTGCGTGACAGGTCGTCGAGGAAGGTCTGCTGCGTGGTGTTCTGGTAGTACTGCGCGAGGATGGCGTACATCTGCTGGGTATCAGCAGGCGTCAAACGCTGCAAGGGTACATAGCGGCTGCTCAGTTTTTCCGCAGGTTCAAGCATGAAAGATGCCCTCAATGGTCTCGTTGTTCTTATTGTCTAGGGCAGGTGCCGCCGCAAATTGCTGGGGGGCCTGCATACCGCGACGGGTCGCCAAACACGAGTCGTCGGGGGGGCACCGGTCTTGTCGAAATGTGCACGGTGGAGAGTGTTCAATTGGCGGCAGGGCGGGACCATTGATCCAAAGTTCGGCGGCGGGGAACTTGTGCGCTGTGTTGTTTCCCGCCTTGGGCGGTGTGCTGCCAAACGACCCAATAGCTGCGATGCCTGGCCGTGCACGCCAACTTTTGGATAGGGGTGCAGGTGGGTGAGTAAGGGATGAGGGGAGGTAAAAGCCCGAGCGGAGGGGTCGGGTTTGGTTAAAAATTGTGCTATATTCCGCGCCCGCGATTTTTCGTTCCTGTAGCCAGCGCCGGTCATTCCCATGCAAGCAGTCAAGCCGTTATTCGATTATCCAAAATACTGGGCCGAGTGCTTCGGGCCGGCACCTTTCCTGCCGATGAGCCGGGAAGAGATGGATCAGCTTGGCTGGGACAGTTGCGACATCATCATCGTCACCGGCGATGCCTACGTTGACCATCCGTCGTTTGGCATGGCGATTATTGGCCGCTTGCTCGAGTCCCAGGGTTTTCGCGTGGGCATCATTGCCCAGCCGGACTGGACCAGCAAAGACGACTTTATGAGGCTCGGCGAGCCCAACCTGTTCTTCGGCGTCGCCGCCGGCAATATGGACTCGATGATCAACCGCTACACCGCCGACAAGAAGATCCGCTCCGACGACGCCTATACCCCCGGCGGCCTGGCCGGCAAGCGTCCGGACCGCGCCAGCCTGGTGTATAGCCAGCGCTGCAAGGAAGCCTACAAGCATGTGCCGATCGTCCTCGGCGGCATCGAGGCCTCGCTGCGCCGTATCGCCCATTACGACTACTGGCAGGACAAGGTCCGTCATTCGATTCTGATCGACGCCTGCGCCGATATCCTGCTCTACGGCAACGCCGAGCGCGCCATCGTCGAAGTGGCTCAGCGCCTGTCCTACGGCCACAAGATCGAAGACATCACCGACGTGCGCGGCACCGCCTTTATCCGCCGCGACACCCCCGTGGGCTGGCTGGAAATCGACTCCAGCCGTATCGACCGTCCGGGCAAGATCGACAAGATCATCAACCCCTACGTCAATACCCAGGACACCCAGGCCTGCGCCATCGAGCAGGAGAAGGGCGGCCCGGTGGAAGATCCCAACGAGGCCAAGGTGGTGCAGCTGCTGCCGCACCCGCGCCTGGAGCGCGACAAGACGGTAATTCGCCTGCCCTCGTTCGAGAAGGTGCGCGCCGACTCGGTGCTCTACGCCCACGCCAACCGCGTGCTGCACCTGGAGACCAATCCGGGCAACGCCCGCGCCCTGGTGCAGAAGCATGGCGAGGTGGATGTGTGGTTCAACCCGCCGCCCATCCCCATGACCACCGAAGAGATGGATTACGTGTTCGGCATGCCCTACGCGCGGGTGCCGCACCCGGCCTATGGCAAGGAGAAAATCCCGGCCTACGAGATGATCCGTTTCTCGGTGAATATCATGCGCGGCTGCTTCGGCGGCTGCACCTTCTGCTCCATTACGGAACATGAGGGGCGGATTATTCAGAACCGTTCCGAAGAGTCGATCATCCGCGAGATCGAAGAGATCCGCGACAAGGTGCCGGGCTTCACTGGAGTGATTTCCGACCTCGGCGGGCCGACCGCGAATATGTACCGCATCGCCTGCAAGACCCCGGAAATCGAGTCCGCCTGCCGCAAGCCGTCCTGCGTGTTCCCCGGTATCTGCGAGAACCTCAATACCGATCACTCGGCGCTGATTCAGCTGTACCGCTCGGCTCGCGCCCTGCCGGGGGTGAAGAAGATCCTGATTGCCTCGGGGCTGCGTTACGACCTCGCTGTCGAGTCGCCGGAGTACGTCAAGGAACTGGTCACCCACCACGTCGGTGGCTACCTGAAGATCGCCCCGGAGCACACCGAGGAAGGCCCGCTCAATCAGATGATGAAGCCGGGCATTGGCAGCTACGACAAGTTCAAGCGCATGTTCGAGAAGTACTCGAAAGAAGCGGGCAAAGAGCAGTACCTGATCCCCTACTTTATCGCCGCGCACCCGGGCACCACCGACGAAGACATGATGAACTTGGCCCTGTGGCTCAAGGGCAATGGCTTCCGCGCCGATCAGGTGCAGGCCTTCTACCCCTCGCCGATGGCCACCGCCACCGCCATGTACCACTCGGGCAAGAACCCGCTGCGCAAGGTCACCTACAAGAGCGACGGCGTGACCATCGTCAAGAGCGAAGAGCAGCGCCGGCTGCACAAGGCCTTCTTGCGTTATCACGACCCGAAAGGCTGGCCGATGCTGCGCGAGGCGCTGGAGCGCATGGGCCGCAGCGATCTGATCGGGCCGGGCAAGAACCAGCTGATCCCGCTGCACCAGCCGGCCACCGACAGCTACCAGAGCGCACGCCGCAAGAACTCCACTCCGGCTGGCAGCAAGAAGGTCGGCGGGGCTGCTGCAGCTCGCGGCACGGGCGACAAAACCCGGCCGCTGTTGACCCAGCACACCGGCCTGCCGCCGCGCGACACTGGTGCGGCGGGCGGCAACCCCTGGGACAAGCGCGAACAGGCCAAGGCAGCGGCTCAGGTGCGTAACCAGCAAGCCGCCAAAGAGCGCTCGGATGCCGCCAAGGGCAAAGGCAAGAAGCCGCCGAAGAAGCCCGTCGCGCCGCGCTGATCCAGCTTGGCATTCTCGTAGGATGGGTTAGCCGCGCAGCGGCGTAACCCATCGGTCGGTCTTCGGGTTTTGATGGGTATCGCTTCGCTCAACCCATCCTACGGCCTTAGCCGTAACGCTTCTGCGCTTCGATGGCCAAGCCGCTGCCGATGCTGCCGAAGGTGTTGCCTTCCACATGGCGGGCGTTGGGTAGCATTGCCGCGACGCTCTGGCGCAAGGCCGGAATGCCGCTGGAACCGCCGGTAAAGAACACCGTATCGACCTGCGCCACACTCACGCCAGCATCGCTTAGCAGCTGGGTGACGCTGGCGCGCACACGCTCCAGCAGCGGCTCGATGGCCCCTTCAAACAGCTCACGGGTCAGCTCGGCGACCAGGCCGTCTTCCAGGCGGCTAAGGTCGATGGGGCGCGCATCCTGCTCGGTCAGGGCGATCTTGCTTTCTTCCACCTGCATGGCCAGCCAGTGGCCGTCGCGCCGTTCGATCAGCTGGAACAGGCGGTCGATGCCGGTGGGGTCGACGATGTCGTAGCGCATGCTCTGCAGCTGGCGCTGCGACTGCGCGGAGTAGACCGCGTTGATGGTGTGCCAGGTGGCCAGATTGAGGTGGGTGCTGGTGGGCATGGGTGCGTCGCTTTTCATCCGGCTGCCGTAGCCGAACAGCGGCATCACCCCGGCCAGGGACAGCTGCTTGTCGAAGTCGGTGCCGCCGATATGCACGCCGCCGGTGGCGAGGATGTCGCTGTGCCGGTCGGCGATGGCGCGGCGTTCCGGGGCCAGGCGCACCAGGGAAAAGTCCGAGGTACCGCCGCCGATATCGACGATCAGCACTAGCTCTTCGCGGCTGATGCCAGACTCATAGTCGAAGGCCGCGGCAATCGGCTCGAACTGGAACGACACGTCCTTGAAGCCGAGCTTGTGCGCCACGGCCACCAGGGTGTTCTGTGCTTCCCGATCGGCCACCGGGTCATCATCGACGAAGAACACGGGGCGCCCCAGCACCACTTCCTCAAACGGCCGGCCGGCGGTGTTTTCTGCGCGGGTTTTCAGTTCGCCGATAAAGAAACCGAGCAGGTCCTTGAACGGCAGGGAGCTGCCCAGCACGGTGGTTTCGCTTTTCAGCAGCTTGGAACCGAGGAGGCTTTTCAGCGAACGCATCAGGCGGCCTTCGTAGCCTTCCAGGTATTCCTGCAGGGCCAGGCGGCCATACACCGGGCGACGCTCTTCGAGATTGAAGAACACCACCGAGGGCAGGGTGATCTTGCCGTCTTCCAGTTCGATCAGGGTTTCGGCGTCGGGTCGGATCCAGCCGACGGTGGAGTTGGAGGTGCCGAAGTCGATGCCGCAGGCGCGGGCGGGAGTGGAGAGAGTCATGCGGCGCGCTGTTCCTGAAAAAATGACCGGGAGTTTTGCCCGCAAGCCCAGATGGGAGGACTGCTGAGCGCAAAAACGGCCGCGCATTCTATGCGAGTGCCGCGCTTTGCGCTTGTGGCTTTTGGGGCGGCGCGACGAAACGGCAACAGACCCTAAGCCAGGCTGAGAAAGGCGAACAAACCCAGGCCCAGGCAAAGCCGGTAGATGACAAAGGGCAGCATGCTGATGCGCTCCAGCAGCTTGAGGAACCAGTGGATGCACAGCAGGGCGCTGACAAAGGACACCAGGGTGCCCAGGCCGATCTGCATCCAGTTCACCGCGTCGCCTGCTTCCGCCAGTTTGAGGCCTTCATAGCTGCCAGCCATGATGATGATCGGGATCGACATCAGAAAGGAGAAGCGCGCAGCGGCGGTGCGGCTGAGGCCGAGCATCAGGGCGGCGGTCATGGTGATACCCGAGCGCGAGGTGCCGGGAATCAGCGCCAGGACCTGGGCGAAACCTATGATGGCGGCGTCTTTCCAGCTGGCCTGGTATTCATCCTTGGTTTGCCGGGCGCGGCTGTCCGCCCACCACAACAGCAGGCCGAAGAGGATGGTGGTGGTGGCGATCACCCAGGCGGAGCGGGCGTAATGCTCGATCTGTTCGCTGGCCAGCAGGCCGAATACCATCGCCGGCAGGGTCGCCGCGGCGATCTGCCAGGCCAGGCGCGACTCCTGGTTGTGCTGGCCGCCAAATGAGCCGTACCAGGCGACCAGCAGGCGTTTGACCTCGTGGCGGAAGTAGCAGACCACCGCCAGCAGAGTGCCGACGTGCACGGCCACATCGAAGGCCAGGCCCTGGTCAGCCCAGCCCAGTACCTGGGACGGCAGGATCAGGTGGGCGGAGGACGAAATCGGCAGAAATTCGGTCAGACCCTGGATCAGGGCCAGGGCAATGGTTTCCAGGGGATTCAAAAGAGCTCCTTGGTGAGCATGCTGGGTGGGCATGGGGAAGGCCTGGAGCGGGCCAGACAAAACGGCGGCCATTTTGCCTGGCCTTGGGGGCGCAAGGCCAGTCGCAGGTAAGGCGCAGTGCTTACATCAGGCCCAGGGTCAGCGCCGCCAGTACCAGGTAGCGGCCGCCCTTGGCCAGGCTGACGATCGGCAGGAAGACCCACAGACGTTCGCGCATCACCCCGGCGACCAGGGTCAGCGGGTCGCCGATAATCGGTACCCAGCTGAGCAGCAACGACCAGCGGCCATAGCGCGTATACCAATGCTGGGCCTGTTGCAGGCGGGCGTCGCTGACAGGGAACCAGCGCCTATGGCGAAAATGTTCGAGGTAACGGCCCAGCAGCCAGTTGAGCAGGGAGCCGAGTACGTTGCCGCACGTGGCCACCGCCAGCAAGGTCCACAACGGGTAGGCCTCGCTGAGCAGCAGCGCCACCAGCACGCTTTCCGATTGCAGCGGCAGCAGGGTGGCCGCGCCCAGGGCGGAAAGGAACAGGCCCAGATAGGCCGATAGGCTCAACATAAATGGCCGCAGCGGGTCGCTTCAGGTGTGTTGGCGCAGCCCTGGCCCTGCTCGCTCAGGGCTGTTGGTCCTGCTCGGCATTGGCCATCACTTCTTCCAGCTTCAGGCCGGTCAGGCCATGGATGGTGCGCCACAGGTAGTAGAAGATCGCCATCAGCATGATCATCGAGGGAATCGCGATCATCGGGTAGCTGAGCAGGTTCATCCGCCCCAGTTCGGCGTTGAAGGCTTCGCTGCCGGACGGGCTGATCACGATCCACTTGGCCAGCACGTAGTTCATTGCCGAGGAGAAGAAGAAGGTGCCGCTCAGCCAGTAGGTGGCCCGGAGCAGGCGCGCTTCGAACTGTTCGGTATTGCCGCCTTGTTCCAGGCGCGCATGGATCTTGTCGACGTTGAGCACGGTCTTGTTGAACAGCAGGGTGCGGATCAGTGGGTAGCGGGTGCGGGTCGACACCAGCACGGCGATGCCGATCAGCCCTGGGATAGCCGCTTCCTTGATCGCCAGCCACTGGTTGTCCAGCTTGAGCAGGCCAATACCGCCGGTAAGTAGCACGCTGACCAGGCCAAGCAGGGCGATAAAGTTGAATTTGCGGTACTTGATCAGCTCGAAGCTGCCCCAGCAAAGCGGGAAGGCCAGCGCCAGCATCAGCGCGCCATCGGCTCCGAGCCTGGCTTCACCGCTAAGCTTCATCAGAATCAGCGAGGGAATCAGGATGCTGATCAGCAAATCGATCAGCGGGCGCGGCTTATGTGTGGCGTGGGCGGTCTGTGTGGTATCGGTCATGTTATTCAGCGTGCAGGAAAGAACCCCGATCATCGCCTGCCTGGGCTGCGGCTGCTAGCCCGGCGGTCGCCTGGAATGTGAAAAAGTATGAGTACTAGGGCTCCAGGACGGCTGTCGAGCACGAGTGGCGATTTTCTGGCAGCGTCTCGGCGGGCAATCCGTCAGCGCCGCTAAAGGGTTGATGCTAAATTGATATTGCAGGGCGTTTCACCGAGGGAGGATCTTGTTGGTGGTGCCAGTTAGGCTGGGTGCCAGATTCTGGACGGTGTCTGGGAGTCGTACCTTGATGTACAACCGTGGTTTGTGGTGGCGAGCCATGCAAGGGTTCGCGCTGCTTGTCTGCCTGAATGCGCCGGCCTGGGCCCGCGAGTGCATTGGTGTGGTCCCTGCGGGGGCCTCGGCCTTCTGGTCGCAGCTGGAGCAGGGCGCGCAGCAGGCAGCGCAGGAACTCGACATCGATGTGCTCTATCGCGGGCCAAGGCGTGAAGGCGGCGTGGACAGCCAGTTGCAGTTGATCGAGCGCTTTGTTGCCCGCGGCTGCACGGCCCTGGTCGTAGCCCCCAGTGGCAAGGCGGTGGGTACGCTGGCGGCTGAACTGCTGGCGCAGGGTATTCCCACTATTTATATTGACCGCGCCCTGGGGAACGGCCCACTGCTGGGGTTGGTGGCGACCGATAATTTTGCCGCCGGCTTGCGCGCCGGCCAGCATATGGCCGAACAGCTCCAGGGCCGGGGGCGGGTAGCCTTGTTACGCTTGCGTCCAGACCTGCAGTCGACCAGCGAGCGCGAGCGGGGTTTCCGTCAGGGGGCCGAAGCGGGCGGCTTGCAGGTTGTGCTGGATGCCTATGTGGGGGACGACAGTCAGCTGGCGCTGCAGACCCTGAAGCAGCAGATGGCGCGACTCGATGGGCTGTTCACCCCCAATAGCAGCAGTACCCGCGTGGCGCTGGCGGCCTTGCGTCGCCTGGGCAAAGCCGGGCAGTTGCTGCATATAGGTTTTGATGGCGATGAGGTGCTGCTCGAGGCGCTGCGTCTGGGCGATATCCACACCTTGCTGGTGCAGCAGCCGCGTCTGATCGGTTACCGGGCGGTTATGCTGGCCCGGCAGATGCGCCGCAGTGGCGTGGCCCAGGCCCCGATTTATATCCCCCTCGAGGTGCGTCTGATTACCCGCGCCAATATGGGCGAGTTACATGAGCAATTGCAGGATGCGCCCGCCACACCCTGAGGGCGCGGGCACCGACCTGCGATAATAGTTTTTTCCAGTGCGCAGGCGTGGCTGGCGCTGCTTGCGATTCACTCGCGGGCTATGCCGCCGTTTTATACAGGTGTCGAGTGATGGCTATGGGGTTGAAGATTGCAACCTTGCTACTGGCGAGCTGCTGGGCGGCCTGTGCCGGTGCGCAGTTGCGCCTTTACACCGAGGACTATCGACCGCTGAGCTATATGGACAATGGCCAGCTGACCGGCATGGTGGTCGAGGTGGTCGAAGCGCTTATTCAGCGCACCGGCCAGCCTGCGACCATCGAACTGGTGCCCTGGACGCGGGGTTATCAGCAGGCTCAGCGTGAAGCCGACACGGCGGTGTTCCCCACTGTGCGCACTGCCCTGCGTGAAGACAAGTTCCACTGGGTGGGCCCCGTAGCCGCGGGCCATACCAGCTTCTACAGTCATCAGGGTGCAGGGGTGCGGGTGCGCAATCTGGCGGATGTTGAACAGCTTGGCACCCTGGCGGTGCCCAAACTCTGGTACTCCTACGAGGTGTTGAAGGAGCAGGGTCTGAAGACCCTCTACGGCGTGCCCACCCCGCAGCATATGCTGAAGATGTTCAAACATGGGCGAACCCAACTGATGCTGGCCAACAGTCTGGTTCTGGACGAAATGCTCGCCAGCCAGGGCATGAGTCGTGAGCAGGTCGAGTGGCAGTACGCGCTGATGGACAACACCACCTATATCGCCTTTTCCCGCCAGACCGACGGCAAGCTGATCGCCGCCTGGCAGCAGGCTCTGGATGCCATGCGCCGCGACGGCAGCCTGGAGCGCATTCATCGCCGCTGGTTCGTTCATGCCAGTGAGGCCGAGTTGGCGGAAATTCTCAGGGAGCGTTAGGGGCTGTTGCCGTTCCTGTCTTGGCGGAAATGCGCCAGGTGGGCCGCCTTGCGGCGACTTTCCGCCGCAGGCGAGTGGGCCTGGTGAGCCATGACTGCGCAGGGGCGGTGTGTCCCGCCGTCGCCGACCGGGGTCACAGGTTGGCGGGCAAATTGCATTTACCGGTCGTTTGGCGATCCGCCGCACCCGGTGCTCGAACTCCGATTGACCGCTGTCCTGGAACCCCTATGCCGATTCTGCAACGAGCTTCCCACCACGACCTGCGTTGTGCCTTTCGCGCCCTGCTGGCCACCGATGCCTGTTACCACACCGCCTCGGTATTCGACCCGATGTCGGCCCGGATTGCCGCCGACCTGGGCTTTGAAGTCGGCATTCTCGGCGGCTCGGTGGCCTCGCTGCAGGTGCTGGCCGCCCCCGATTTTGCCCTGATCACCCTTAGCGAATTTGTCGAGCAGGCCACCCGTATCGGCCGGGTCAGCCGCCTGCCGGTGATCGCTGACGCCGACCACGGCTATGGCAATGCGCTCAATGTGATGCGCACCGTGGTCGAACTGGAGCGTGCCGGCATCGCCGCGCTGACCCTCGAGGACACCCTGCTGCCGGCGCAATTCGGGCGCAAATCCACCGACCTGATCAGCGTCGAGGAGGGCGTCGGCAAAATCCGTGCGGCGCTGCAGGCGCGGGTCGATCCGGAGCTGGCGATCATCGCCCGGACCCATGCCGGCGTGCTGGATGTCAGCGAGGTGATTCGCCGTACCCTGGCCTACCAGGCCGCCGGTGCCGATGCCATCTGCATTGTTGGCATTGAGGATTTCGCCCACCTGGAACAGATTGCCGAGCAACTGCGCGTGCCGCTGATGCTGGTCACCTACGGCAACCCCAAACTGCGCGACAACGCCCGCCTGGCCGGCCTCGGTGTGCGTATCGTGGTCAACGGCCACGCGGCCTACTTCGCCGCGATCAAGGCTACTTACGACTGCCTGCGCGAGCAGCGCGGCGTCGACGCCAGCGACCTCAGCGCTTCCGAACTGGCACTGAAATACACCCTGCCCGAGGAGTATTTCGTCTGGGCCGAAACCTTTATGGATGTGAAGGAGTAGTCGCCGCTGGTCAGCCGCGCTTGTAAACCCGGCGCGACCGGCTCATACCTGCGCTAAGCGTGAATCACCTGCGGAGGTTGCCATGGCCGGTGGCTGGGCAAATGACGGTGCGGTACAGGAACAGATCGACAACAGCATCGAGGACGCCATCCAGCGTGCGCGCAGCCAGCTGCCGAGCGGCGAGAGCCTGACCCACTGTGAAGAGTGCGGCGCAGCCATTCCCGAGGCGCGGCGCAAGGCCATCCCCGGCGTGCATCTGTGCGTGGCCTGCCAGACCGAGCGCGACAAGGAGCAGGCCAGATTCAGCGGCTATAACCGCCGCGGCAGCAAGGACAGTCAGCTGCGTTGATTCAGGGTGTGACGGAATAACCGCGGCCGCTCATGCAGTTGGCGTAGGCCTGGCTCGCGCTGTTCTGCGCCTGGGCGGCTGCGTCGGCGTTGCGCCGATCTTCGCGGCGGTCCTGACGCTGGCGCGAGCCGCCGACTACTACGCCGACAGCGGCTGCATCGCGGGCCTGATTCTGCCGGTACTCCTGCTTGATATCGTCATCCACCCGGTCATAGATCTCGTCATGCTGGTTGCCGCGTATCTGCGCCGCTGCTGCACCGACCGCCGCGCCTTTGGCAGCTCCGCGCAAGCGCTCACCGCCGCGAGTGTCGCTACTGGTGCTGGTGTTGCTTGGGGGCGTGCCGGCCTGGGTTTGGCAGGCGGCGATATCGCTCTGGATCTGTTGCGGGTTCTGGCCCTGCAAGGGCGTGATGGTTTGCGCCTGCGCGAGCGGCAGGCTGAGCAGCAATACGCAGCCGAACAGGCTGGGCCGTGTCGAGAATCGGTACATGGGGCACCTCCCGCGCGAGTACTGGAATGTGCAGTCTAGCTCCGCGCGGTGATTGCCCAGTGCCGCAGGTCAGAAAAGGAAATAGCGCTGCGCCATCGGCAGCACGTCGGCTGGTTCGCACCAGAGCAATTGGCCGTCGGCCTTGACCTGATAGTTCTGCGCGTCGACCTCGATGTTCGGCAGGTAGTCGTTGTGGATCAGGTCGCTCTTCTGCACCTCGCGGCAGCCTTTGACCACGCCGATCTTCTTCTTCAACCCCAGCTGCTCAGGTACGCCGGCATCAAATGCCGCCTGGCTGATAAAGGTTATGCTGGTAGCGTGGCGGCTGCCGCCGTAGCTGGCGAACATCGGTCGATAATGCACCGGCTGCGGCGTTGGGATTGAGGCGTTGGCGTCGCCCATCAGGCTGGCGGCAATGGCCCCGCCCTTCAAAATAAGGCTGGGTTTAACCCCGAAAAACGCCGGCCGCCAGAGCACCAGATCGGCCCATTTACCCACTTCGATGGAGCCCACTTCATGGCTGATGCCGTGAGTGATCGCCGGGTTGATGGTGTACTTGGCGATATAGCGTTTAACCCGGAAGTTGCTGTTGCCGGGGCCGTCACCTGCCAGCGGGCCGCGTTGTTTGTGCATCTTGTCGGCGGTCTGCCAGGTGCGCGTAATCACCTCGCCCACACGGCCCATGGCCTGGCTGTCGGAGCTGATCATCGAGAACGCGCCGAGGTCGTGCAGGATATCTTCGGCGGCAATGGTCTCGCGGCGGATACGGCTTTCGGCAAATGCGACGTCTTCGGCGATGCTCGGGTCGAGGTGGTGACAGACCATCAGCATGTCCAGGTGTTCGTCGATGGTGTTGCGGGTAAACGGCCGGGTCGGGTTGGTCGAACTCGGCAGCACATTGGCGAAGCCGCAGGCCTTGATAATGTCCGGCGCATGGCCGCCACCGGCACCCTCGGTGTGGTAGGTGTGGATGGTGCGGCCTTTGAAGGCGGCCAAGGTGGTTTCGACAAAGCCGGACTCGTTCAGCGTGTCGGTGTGGATCGCCACTTGTACGTCGTACTGGTCGGCCACGCTCAGGCAGTTGTCGATGGCCGCCGGGGTGGTGCCCCAGTCTTCGTGCAGCTTGAGACCAATAGCGCCGGCCTTGACCTGCTCGATCAAAGGCTCTGGCAGGCTGGCGTTACCCTTGCCGGTAAAGCCCAGGTTCATCGGGAAGGCGTCGGCGGCCTGCAGCATGCGCGCCATATGCCAGGGCCCGGGGGTGCAGGTGGTGGCGTTGGTGCCGGTGGCCGGCCCGGTGCCGCCGCCGATCATGGTGGTGACGCCGCTCATCAGCGCCTCTTCGATCTGCTGCGGGCAGATAAAGTGAATATGGCTGTCGATGCCGCCGGCGGTGAGGATCATGCCCTCGCCGGCGATCACCTCAGTGCCGGCACCGATGGCGATGGTCACGTCGGGCTGGATATCCGGGTTGCCGGCCTTGCCGATGGCGGCGATACGGCCGTCCTTGAGACCGACGTCGGCCTTGACGATGCCCCAGTGGTCGATGATCAGTGCATTGGTGATCAGGGTGTCGACCACGTCCGCCGCGCAGAGCTGACCCTGGCCCATGCCGTCGCGTATCACCTTGCCGCCGCCAAATTTCACTTCTTCGCCGTAGGTGGTGAAGTCCTGCTCCACTTCGATCCACAGTTCGGTATCAGCCAGACGCACCTTGTCGCCGACGGTGGGGCCGAACATATCGGCATAGGCTTGGCGGGAGATTTTCATGGGTTCGCCTTCAAATTCAATTGGGTTTGCAACCGTTCGCTGCGCTCACTATCGCGGGCAAGCCCGCTCCTACCGGTGAGCGCATTTCCCTGTGGGTGTGCTTAATCCAGCTCGCCCATCACTCGCCCGGCAAAGCCGAACACGCGGCGATGGCCGGCGAGGTCGACCAGTTCGACTTCGCGGCTCTGCCCCGGCTCGAAGCGCACGGCGGTGCCGGCCGGAATATTCAGGCGCATACCGCGCGCCGCGCTGCGATCGAAGGTCAGCGCATCGTTGGTTTCGAAGAAGTGGTAGTGCGAGCCGACCTGAATTGGCCGGTCGCCGCTATTGGCCACATTCAGGGTCAGGGTGCGGCGGCCGGCATTGAGTTCGATCTCGCCGTCCTGAATCTGGTATTCGCCGGGAATCATGGCGCGCTCCTCTCGGGGGTAAGCGTCAGTTGCATAAAAGTCAGGTCGAACCAGCGGCCGAATTTGCAGCCGACCTGGGGCATTTGCCCGGTGGTGCTGAAACCGAAGCGCTGGTGCAGGCCGATGGAGGCGAGGTTGCCGCTCTCGATGGCGGCAACCATTACGTGCAGTTCGGCCGCGCGCGCTCGCTCTATCAGCGCACTGAGCAGCAGCACGCCGAGGCCACGGCCGCGCTGGTCGGCGCGTACGTACAGCGAGTGCTCGACGGTATGGCGAAAGCCTTCGTTGCTGCGCCAACCGCCGTAACTGGCATAGCCCAGCACCTCGCCGTTGCTGTCGTGGGCCACCAACACGGGAAAGCCGGCGGTCTCGCGCTCGATCAGCCAGGCGCGGCGGTTGGCCAGGTCGGCCAGGGTTTCGATCCACAGCGCGGTGCTGTGTAGCACCGCATCGTTATAGATGGCCAGGATGCCGGGCAGGTCGTCGTCGCGGGCATCGCGAATCGAAATACTCATGGCGTCACACTATCGGCTGATGGACGGTGACCAGCTTGGTGCCGTCGGGAAAGGTGGCTTCGACCTGGATCTCCGGGATCATTTCCGGAATGCCCTCCATCACCTGGTCGCGGGTCAGCAGGGTGGTGCCGAAGTGCATCAGCTCGGCCACGGTCCGACCGTCGCGCGCGCCTTCGAGCAGGGCGGCGGAGATATAGGCCATGGCTTCCGGGTAGTTGAGTTTTACCCCGCGGGCCAGGCGCCGTTCGGCCACCAGGCCGGCGGTGAAGATCAGCAGTTTGTCTTTTTCGCGGGGCGTCAGGTCCATGGTTCAGGTGCTCCAGATTCTTGGGGGGACGGCAGTGCGGCCGAGCAGGGCCGGGCGCAGCAGGTGCCAGAGTTCGATCAGCCAGGCGCGGGCGTGCAAGGTCTCGTCGGCCAGGCAGCGGGCCACCAGCAGGCCGGGTAATTGGCTCAGATCGCCGCGCACCGGCGTGCTCAGGCTGCGGCAGTGCTCCAGTAGTTCGCTGTCGATTTCGCCGCTGATCAGCAGGGTGGCGAAGACCGGTTTGCCGTCCAGGCCGATGGGCGAGTCGAGCAGGCCATCGCCGCCGACCACGCGCTGGCGTTCATGCCAGAGCAGCTGGCCGTCGCGACGGATATTCAGCTGCGCTTGAAAGTGGCCCGCTTCGAAGCGTTCGCCACTGGCCGGGCGGCCGAGGGCGACGATATCCCAGTAGAGCAGCTTGGCATCGCCGTGCAGTTCGATATCGGTGGTCAGTTCAGCCTGGGCGGCGGCGTAGACGATGGTTTCCTGCGGCAGCCATTCCAGGGTGGCACCGGCTTCGACGCGCAGCGTGAGGCTCTGGTAAGCCGGGCCGGCGGCGCGGTACCACTTGGCCGCGCCGGGGCTGGTCAGTTGCGCCCAGGCGTTGGTGCCGACCGTGGCCGAAATATCCAGGCGATCACCGCCGGCAATGCCGCCGGGTGGGTGGACGATGATGTGTTGGCACACCTGCGGGCCTTCGGCATACAGGTGCTTCTGCACCCGCAGCGGGCCTTTATGTCGGCGCAATGTCGGCCGTGTGCAGTCACCGTCACGGCCATAACCCAGCTCCAGCTCGGCATGCCAGCTGGGGGTAAATACGGTGGCGGGGGCGTTCATGTCGCCACCCTGCGGTGGCGCTGTCGCCAGGCCTGAACTGCGGAGTAAACGCTCAGCAGCACCAGGCCCAGGCAAACCGACAGCCACCATTGCAGGTGCATGCCGTAGTAGGGCGGGGCATGCAGAATGCCCTGTATCCACACCAGCGCCAGGCCCATGGCCAGCGCGCTGGCACACAGGGCACGGCCCCAGGAGCGGCAATAGGATCGCGGGCGCAATACCGCCAGCAGCACGCTGCATTCGGCCAGAACTATGGCGCAGAAAATTAGCACCGGCTTGAGCGGATAGACCGCTTCTCTGCCCACCGGCATGGCGCGCAGCATCCAGTAATCCGGCTGGCTGCCGGCCCAGATCACCAGTGCCATACCGACCAGTGCGGTAAGCGGGAGAAGAAGCGTGCGCAAGGGTGGCATTGGGGCCTCGAGTCCATGAGCGAAAGGCTGATTATGCGCAAAATGCAGGTGCGGCGTCGCCATTCAGATGGCGACCAGGCCGCGAACGCCATCGCTTTCCATGGTTTCGCCTCGTCCCTGCTGAACGATCTCACCACGGCTCATTACCAGGTATTGGTCGGCCAGTTCGGCGGCAAAGTCATAGAACTGCTCGACCAGCAGAATGGCCATATCACCGCGCTCAGCGAGCTTCTTGATCACCACGCCGATCTCCTTGATCACCGAGGGCTGGATGCCTTCGGTGGGCTCGTCGAGGATCAGCAAGCGCGGCTTGCTCGCCAGTGCGCGGCCGATGGCCAGCTGTTGCTGCTGACCGCCGGAGAGGTCGCCGCCGCGGCGTTGCTTCATCTCGCGCAGCACCGGAAATAGCTCGTAGATAAATTCCGGCACCACCTTGGCGTCGCTGCCGGGAAAGCGCGACAGCCCCATCAGCAGGTTCTCTTCCACGGTCAGGCGGCCGAAGATTTCCCGGCCCTGGGGCACGTAGGCAATGCCAGCGTGCACGCGCTGGTGCGGTTTGAACGCGGTGATCGGCTGGCCTTCCCAGCTCACTGCGCCTTGCTTGGCCGGAATCAGACCCATCAGGCATTTCAGCAAGGTGGTCTTGCCCACGCCGTTGCGCCCGAGAAGGCAGGTGACTTCGCCGACCTTTGCCTCGAACGACAGGCCGCGGAGGATATGGCTGCCGCCGTAGTATTGATGCAGTTGCTCAACTTGCAGCATGTTCAGGCTCTCAATTCTGTGGAGTTTGGTAGGCCGTTATCGCGAGCAAGGCTAGGCACCCCCGCCGCTCCTACAGGTTCAGCGCTGCCCGTGTAGGAGCGAGCTTGCTCGCGATCCTCGGTATTTAGCGGCCCAAATAAACCTCGATCACCCGCTCATCGTTCTGCACCTGCTCAAGCGATCCCTCGGCCAGCACGCTGCCCTGGTGCAGCACGGTGACATGGTCGGCAATGCTGCCGACAAAGCCCATATCGTGTTCCACCACCATCAGCGAGTGCTTGCGCGCCAGGGACTTGAACAGCTCGGCGGTGAACTCGGTTTCGGCATCGGTCATGCCCGCCACCGGTTCATCGAGCAGCAACAGTTGTGGGTCCTGCACCAGCAGCATGCCGATCTCGAGAAACTGCTTCTGGCCGTGGGACAACAGCCCAGCCGGGCGCTGGCGCGAGCTGTCGAGCTTGATCGTCTGCAGCACTTCATCGATGCGGTCTTTCTGCTCGCCGCTGAGTTTGGCGCGCAGGCTGGCCCACACCGACTTGTTGGTTTTTTGCGCCAGTTCGAGGTTTTCGAACACGCTAAGTGCCTCGAATACCGTGGGCTTCTGGAACTTGCGACCGATGCCGGACTGGGCGATTTCCACTTCGCTCATCTGGGTCAGGTCGAGGGTTTCACCGAAGTAGGCGACGCCGTTGTCCGGGCGGGTCTTGCCGGTGATCACGTCCATCATGGTTGTCTTGCCGGCACCGTTGGGGCCGATGATGCAGCGCAGTTCACCGACGCCGATATACAGGGTCAAGTTGGTCAGGGCCTTGAAGCCATCGAAGCTGACGTTGATATCTTCGAGGGTCAGGATGGTGCCGTGACGAACGTTCAGGCCCTTGCTCGCCAGGGTGCTTGCCCCTATCGCATCGCGGCCGCTGCCGGCGGGGTCAAAGGCAGGTTCGAGCATAAATTCGGGTACTGGAGTGGCGCGCATCATTGCTCTCCTTTTTTACGCAATAGGCCGATTACGCCCTTGGGTAAGAACAGGGTTACGACAATGAAAAGGAAGCCCAGGGCGAACAGCCAGTACTCGGGGAAGGCCACGGTAAACCAGCTTTTCATACCGTTGACCAAACCTGCGCCGAGCAGCGGACCGATCAGCGTGCCGCGCCCGCCGAGGGCGACCCACACGGCGGCTTCGATGGAGTTGGTCGGTGACATTTCGCTGGGGTTGATGATGCCCACCTGCGGCACATAGAGCGCGCCGGCCAGGCCGCACAACACAGCACTGAGCACCCAGATAAACAGCTTGTAGCCGCGCGGGTCGTAGCCGCAGAACATCAGGCGGTTTTCCGCATCACGCAGCGCGGTTAGCACGCGGCCGAACTTGCTGCGCGCCAGCGTCCAGCCCAGATATAGGCTGGCCACGAGTAAGGTGACTGTGGCGAGAAACAGCACCGCGCGGGTGTGCGCCGAGGTGATATCGAAGCCGAGTATGGTCTTGAAGTTGGTAAAGCCGTTGTTGCCGCCAAAGCCGGTTTCGTTGCGAAAGAACAGCAGCATGCCGGCGAAGGTCAACGCCTGGGTCATGATCGAGAAGTACACGCCCTTGATCCGCGAACGGAAGGCGAAGAAGCCGAACACCAGGGCCAACAAACCGGGTGCCAGCACCACCAGGCACATGGCCCAGAGAAAGCTTGAGGTGCCGTACCAGTACCAGGGCAGCTCGGTCCAGGCGAGAAAACTCATAAAGGCCGGTAGGCCGTCGCCGGCCGCTTCGCGCATCAGGTACATGCCCATGGCGTAACCGCCCAGCGCAAAGAACAGGCCGTGGCCGAGCGACAGCAGGCCGGCGTAACCCCAGACCAGATCGAGCGCCAGGGCGACGATGCAGTAGCAGAGGATCTTGCCAACCAGGGTCAGGGTATAGGCCGACACATGCAGAGCATTGTCCGCGGGCAGCAGGTGCAGCAGCGGCATGGCGATCAGCAGGGCAAGCACCAGCAGGCCGATGGCGATTGATACCTGAGGGCCGAGCTTGGCGCTGGCACGCGCCAGCAACGTTTGGTTGAGTGGCATAGTCATCAGTCGATCACCCGTCCTTTCAAAGCAAACAGACCTTGCGGGCGTTTCTGAATAAACAGAATGATCAGCGCGAGGATCAGAATTTTGCCCAGCACGGCACCGATCTGCGGTTCGAGAATCTTGTTGGCGATGCCTAAGCCGAAGGCCGCCATCACGCTACCGGCGAGCTGGCCGACGCCGCCGAGTACCACCACCAGGAACGAGTCGATGATATAGCTCTGCCCGAGATCGGGACCGACGTTGCCGATCTGGCTAAGGGCGACGCCACCGAGGCCGGCAATACCGGAGCCCAAACCGAACGCCAGCATATCCACCCGGCCAGTCGGCACACCGCAGCAGGCGGCCATATTGCGGTTCTGGGTGACGGCACGGACGTTAAGGCCGAGGCGGGTCTTGTTCAGCAGCAACCAGGTCAGCACCACCACAAACAGGGCGAAGCCGATAATCACGATGCGGTTGTACGGCAGCACCAGATTCGGCAGCACCTGGATGCCGCCGGACAGCCAGTAGGGGTTGGCCACCTCGACGTTCTGCGCGCCGAAGATCACCCGCACCAGCTGAATCAGGATCAGGCTGATGCCCCAGGTGGCCAGCAGGGTTTCCAGCGGGCGACCGTAGAGGTGGCGAATTACTGTGCGTTCCAGGGCCATGCCGATGGCGGCGGTGACGAAGAACGCCACCGGCAGCGCCACCAGCGGGTAGAGCGCCAGGGCCTCTGGGGCGAAACGCTGGAACAGCACCTGCACCATATAGGTGGAGTAGGCCCCGAGCATCAGCATCTCGCCGTGGGCCATATTGATCACGCCGAGCAGGCCGAAGGTGATGGCCAGACCCAGCGCGGCCAGCAGCAGAATCGAGCCGAGCGACAGGCCGCTAAAGGCCTGGCCGAGCAGTTCGCCGACCAGCAGTTTGCGTTTGACCTGGGCCAGGCTGGTTTCGGCAGCGGTGCGTACCGTGGCGTCACTTTCTACGGCCGGATCCAGCAGGGTTTCCAGGCGGGTGCGCGCCAGCGGGTCGCCGGTTTCACCGAGCAGGCGTACCGCAGCCAGGCGCACGGCCGGGTCGCTGTCGACCAATTGCAGGTTGGCCAGGGCCAGGGTCAGGGCATCGCGCACGCCATCATCGGTTTCGCTGGTGACGCGAGCGTTAAGCAATTCCAGCTGCGCCGGTTTGGCGCTCTTCTGCAATTGCTGGGCGGCGCTCAGGCGCAGCGCCGGGTCTTCGGCCAGCAGCTGGTGGCTGGCCATGGCGGTGCTGATCAGGCCGCGCAGGCGATTGTTCAGGCGCAGTTTGCGCGGTGTTTCAGTGGGCGCAGCTTCGCCTTCGGCTGGCTGATAAGCGCCACTCACTTCGATAAAGGCGGTCTTTGTGCTGTCGGCGGCGACGCGGCCTTGTTGCAGGGCTTCGAGCAGCGGCAGGCGCGCGGCATCCGGCGCGGCGGACCAGCTTTCCAGCAGGCTGGCCTGCTTGGCCGGGCTGGCGGCGACAAAGTCCTGGGCGTCACCGGCGTGCGCGGCCATGGGCAGCAGCAACAGCAGGCTCAGCAGAATTCGGGTAAGGGCAGTGGGCATGGGGGTTCCTTGGCGTAGCCCGGATGTAATCCGGGAGCGGTCTTCCCGGATTACATCCGGGCTACAGCGACCCTCTCCCCTAGCCCTCTCCTAGGTGCAGGAAAGGGGCGACACACTTAGCGTGTCGCCACAGGGGAAGGGCTTTTGCCTTAGTTAGACTTCACCGCGTAATCCGGTTTCTTGTCGTTGCCTTCGATGTAGGGACTCCACGGCTGGGCGCGGATTGGGCTGCTGGTTTCCCAGACTACCGAGAACTGACCGTCTTCCTGGATTTCACCGATCATCACCGGCTTGTGCAGGTGGTGGTTGGTGGCGTCCATGGTCAGGGTGTAGCCGCTCGGCGCGGCGAAGGTCTGCCCGGCCAGCGCCTCGCGCACCTTGTCGACATCGGTGGTGCCGGCCTTCTCGACTGCTTGCGCCCACATATTGATGCCCACGTAGGTGGCTTCCATCGGGTCGTTGGTCACGGCCTTGTCGGCACCTGGCAGGTTCTTGGCCTTGGCATAGGCCTTCCACTTGTTGACGAACTCGGTGTTGACCGGGTTTTCCACCGACTGGAAGTAGTTCCAGGCGGCCAGGTGACCAACCAGCGGCTTGGTGTCGATGCCGCGCAGTTCTTCCTCGCCCACGGAGAAGGCCACGACTGGTACGTCGGTGGCTTCCAGGCCCTGGTTGGCCAGTTCCTTGTAGAACGGCACGTTGGAGTCGCCGTTAACAGTGGAGATCACCGCGGTCTTGCCGCCAGCGGAGAACTTCTTGATGTTGGCGACGATGGTTTGATAGTCGCTATGACCGAAGGGGGTGTAGACCTCTTCGATGTCTTTTTCAGCCACGCCCTTGCTGATCAGGAAGGCGCGCAGGATCTTGTTGGTGGTGCGCGGGTAGACATAGTCGGTGCCGAGCAGGAAGTAGCGCTTGGCGGCACCGCCGTCTTCGCTCATCAGGTACTCGACCGCCGGGATGGCCTGCTGGTTTGGCGCGGCGCCGGTGTAGAAGACGTTCGGCGACAGCTCTTCGCCTTCGTACTGCACGGGATAGAACAGCAGGCCATTCAGCTCTTCATAGACCGGCAATACGGATTTGCGCGACACCGAAGTCCAGCAGCCGAAGGTGACGTCGACCTTGTCCTGGGTCAGCAGCTGGCGACCGCGTTCGGCGAACAGCGGCCAGTTGGAGGCCGGGTCGACCACTACGGGTTCGAGTTGCTTGCCGAGTACGCCGCCCTTGGCATTGATCTCGTCGATGGTCATCAGCGCCATGTCTTTCAACGAGGTTTCGGAAATAGCCATGGTGCCGGACAGCGAGTGGAGGATGCCGACCTTGATGGTCTCGGCGGCCTGCGCGGTGAACGGGAACAGACCGCTGAGCAGCAGGGCGCTGGCGGCAAAGGTGGATTTCAGAAAAGGACGACGTTTCATTCTTATGGCTCCGTGCGCAACGATTGGGAGAGACCTAGGAGCCTGTCGGGCTTAACCGTTCGTAGCGAGGGAAAGTCCGGGTTGAGGCAGTTTTGTTGCTTTTCCGAGGCGAATAGCTGGCTATTTAACGAGGGAAAGCAGCAAAAATGACCAATCCGACTTTTCCGCAGTAGAACAGCGTTGAGCCTGGCAGGCTCCTATAGGTCGTCAGTCCAATGGCAGCATCCGTGCCAAGCGCCGCAAAGCCCTGTTTTAGAAGGTTTTGGCGCGATCAGGAGGTAATCGCCGGGTTGGCAGGTGCGCTGCTTTGGTGCGCCAGCCTGGCCGAAACGGCGCTTTGTGGCGAGAGTGCACCGAGTTAGAGCGCCAGGTAATTCTTCACCCCGGTAAAGATAATCTGCGCAGCCAGGGCGCAGACAAACAGGCCCATCAGGCGGCTGACGATCTGCAGGCCCTGATCACCGAGCAGGCGTTCGAACTGGTTGGACAGGTACAGCACCACGCCGACCGTGAGGCTGGCCAGGAAGATGGCCAATACCGCCACCAGCTTGTCGTCCCAGTGCGGCTGGCTGGCCCCCATCAACAGCAGCGCACCGATGGTGCCGGGGCCGACGGTAAGCGGGATGGTCAGCGGCACTATGGTCACGTCCTGCTGCACGTTGTCGCTCTGCACCGCCGGTTTGCCTTGGGCCATGCCCAGGGCGGAGATAAACAGCACGCTGCCGGCACCGATGCGGAAGGCGTCGATGGTGATGCCGAACAGGGTGAAGATGTGCTTGCCGAACAGGTACAGCAGCACGCTGGCGATCAGTACGCCGAGGGCGACTTTCCAGGCCAGGCGCTTGCGCTCCTTGACCGTATAGCCGCGGCTCAGGCCGATAAAACACGACAGCACGAAGAAGGGGCTATAGAGCACCAGCAGTTTCAAATACAGGCTGAACAGCGCGGACGCCATGGAAGACTCGTCTCTTGGAATGGGTGGATTAGAGCCTGGAGGCAGGCTCGGGGCTTATAACGGTAGGGCATTGCGCTGGCGGCGAATTTCCCGCTCGGCGACCCAGTGTTCGATCAGTTCGCGCAGCTGCGACAGCTCCACCGGCTTGGACATATGGCCGTCCATGCCGACCTGGCGCGCGCGCTCCTTGTGTTCGTTGAGGATGTGCGCGGTCAGGGCCACCACCGGGGTGCGGTTGCGCTGTTCGGCGGCTTCCCAAGCGCGCAATTGCTCCGTGGCGGAGAAACCGTCGAGCACCGGCATCTCGCAGTCCATCAGCACCAGATCGTACTGCTGGGCTTTCATGGCGCTAAGGGCTTCTTCGCCGTTGCTGGCGGTGTCGGGCTGCAGATTGAGCTTGCCGAGCATTCCGCGGATCACCTTGGTGGAGATGCTGTTGTCCTCGGCCACCAGGATACGGAAGTCGCTGGGCACATTCAGCGGCTGGCTGACCTGAGCCGGGGTAAACAGCGGCGAGTCGCCTTTGCCGCGCTGCGCCAGCTCGTCGGCCAAGGTGGTGCGCAGGGTGTAGCCGGCCACCGGTTTGGCCAGGATGCGCTTGATCCCGGCGTTGCGCGCGATGATCTTGCTCGGCGCGTTGCTGATGCCGGTGAGCATGATCACCAGGATGTCGTGGTTGAGGTTGGGGTCTTCCTTGATCCGCGCGGCCAGCTGCATGCCGCTCATGCCGGGCATGTCCTGGTCGAGCAGGACGGCATCGAAATACTCATGCAGATGCGCCTTGGTGCGCAGCAGGGCCATGGCTTCCTTGCCCGAAGGCACGGCGCTGACCTGCAGGCCCCAGGCGCTGCACTGCTGCACCAGGACCTTGCGGCAGGTGTCGTTGTCGTCGACCACCAGCAGCCGCGCACCCTGCAGCGAGGCGTCGAGATCGGCGGGTGGTTGCTCCAGGCGGGTGCTGTCCAGCGGCAGGCTGACCCACAGGGTCGAGCCCTGATTGCCGCCGCTTTGAATGCCGAATTCGCCGCCCATCAGGCGTACCAGCTGGCGGGCAATGATCAGCCCCAGGCGGCCGCCGAGCTTGGTGGCGGCGAGAAAGTCCTTGCTATGCAGCTCGGCGTTGAGCAGGGCATCGCGTTCGCTGGCATCCAGCGGCTTGCCGCTGTCCTGTACGGCGATGCGTAGGCGTGGCAGGTCGCTGCTGGTGTCGAGGGCCACCACCAGGAGGACCTCGCCTTCGTCGGTCTGCTTGAAGGCGTTGTCCAGCAGGCTCAGCAGGGTCTGGCGCAGGCGTGTTGGGTCGCCGCTGATCACCCGCGGTACCTGCGGCTGCATAAAGCTGATCAGTTCGACCTTCTGCTGCTCGGCTTTGGCGCGGAAGATATCCAGGCTGTCTTCGATCAGGGCATTGAGGTCGAACTGCACGTCGTCCAGCTCGATCTGGCCGGACTCGAGCTTGGAGATATCGAGGATTTCGTTGATCAGGGTGAGCAGCTCGTTGCCCGAGCTGTGGATGGTCTGCACGTAATCGCGTTGCTTGGCTGAGAGTGGCGTGCCGAGCAGCAGCTCGGTCATGCCCAGCACGCCGTTCATCGGGGTGCGGATTTCGTGGCTGATCTTGGCGAGGAATTCGGCTTTGGCTTTCAACTCCGCCGAACTGGCGGCCAGGGCGCGGCTGGTACTGAACTGGTCCTGCATGATGCGTCGCTGTCGCTCGCTCAGGGCCATGCTGAGAATAAAGCCGCTGACCACGGTGACGCTTAGCAGGCCGTAGACCAGCCAGTCGGTTTGTACTGCCCAGTAGCCGAACAGAATCGGTAACGAGCCAATAAAGGCCACGCAGAACAGCAGCAGGGCCAGGCTGAACAGGCGGGCCGGGCCGTAGCCATGGTGCCAGTGCGTCAGCGCGACCAGCAGGATGCTCAGCCCGGAGAGCGCGGTCAGCAGGTAGACCAGCTGGTTGAACTGCAGGCTGGTGGCTACCAGCAGGGCTACGCAGAGCAGCCCGATCAGCCCCACCTCGATGCTCAGCAGGTAGTTCAGCGGCGTGCGCGGGCAGACCTGGCGGAAGAAACTGGCGGTGAAGGTCAGCGCGCAGAGCATGGCCGCGAGCATCGACAGGTTGGCGATCTGCGGCTGCAGGCTTTGCATCTCGCCGAGCCAGCGCGTGCTGATGCCCAGCAGGCTGACGGCGCTCAGCAGCACGCAGGTCTGCGTCGCGGCCAGCCACAGGCTGCTGGTGGCGCGGGTATAGACGAAGCGCACGATGTTGTAGAGCACCAGCATGACCATGGCCCCGAGCAGCAGGCCGTAGAGTGTGCCGCGGCTGTCGTCGGCGGCCATGCTCTGTGCGTGGTGCAGGCCGATGGTCGGGCGCAGGGCGTGTTCGGAGGCCAGGCGCAGGTAGATATCCACAGGGGCATCGAACTGGGGCAGCGGCAGGAGGAAGTCACGGCTGGCCAGCGGGCGACTGGAGAAGGGCAGGTGGCTGCCGGTATGGGTCTGGGCGATCAGTTGGTCGCCGTGCAGCACATAGAGATCGAGGTAGGCCAGGTAGGGGGCGAAGACCCTGAGCATCTGCGCGTCGGGGCTGGCCGGCAGGCGGTGATGCAGCCACAGCGCGGCATTGTTGCCGGGGGTGTACACCGCGGCCAGATCGGTGCGGGCAAAGCGCGCCATATGCCGCGGTGAACGAACGTCATCCAGTTGCAGCTCGGCCCCGGGGTCGGCCAGTTGCGACCAGATAGCCTGTGGTTCCGCCTGGGCGGAGGCTACAGCGAGCGCCATCAGCAGCAGACTGCTGAGCAACAGGTGTATGGCATTCCTCAGCCGGCGCACGGTGAATTCCCTTCGAAAGTAAGTGGTCGGATTATAGCCAAGCTGTTACCCAGCGAAATATGAAAAAGGTGGCCATTTGGCCACCTTTACAGGGTTTTAGCGCTGAATCGGCCTTCAGCCTTCGCCGCGTTCACGGGCAATGGCACGGTAACCTATGTCATGCCGATAAAAACAGCCATTCCAGCTGATCTGTTGCGCCAGGCGATAGGCCTGCTGCTGGGCTTCCTCAACCGTACGGCCGATGGCAGTGGCGCAGAGTACCCGGCCCCCAGCGGTGACCACCTGGCCATCCAACAGGGCGGTGCCGGCGTGGAATACCTTGCCGTCGATCTGCGCGGCGGCGTCCAGGCCTGCGATCACCTCGCCCTTGGCGTAGTCGCCCGGGTAACCACCGGCAGCCAGTACCACGCCGACAGTCGGGCGCGGATCCCACTTGGCTTCGACCTTGTCCAGCGCCTTGGCCAGTGCGGCTTCGACCAGCAGCACCAGGGAAGATTCCAGGCGGCACATGATCGGCTGGGTTTCCGGGTCGCCAAAGCGGCAGTTGAATTCGATAACCTTGGGCTTGCCGGCCTTGTCGATCATCAGCCCGGCGTAGAGGAAGCCGGTGTAGACGTTGCCTTCGCTGGCCATGCCGCGCACGGTGGGGTAAATCACCTCGTCCATCACCCGCTGGTGCACCTCGGCGGTGACCACTGGGGCTGGCGAGTAGGCACCCATGCCGCCAGTGTTCGGGCCGGTATCGGCGTCGCCGACGCGTTTGTGGTCCTGGCTGGTGGCCATCGGCAGCACGTTGGCACCATCGACCATAACGATAAAGCTGGCTTCTTCGCCGTCGAGGAATTCCTCGATCACTACCCGCGAACCGGCTTCGCCAAAGGCATTGCCAGCGAGCATATCGCGCACCGCGTCTTCGGCTTCAGTCAGGGTCATGGCCACGATCACGCCCTTGCCCGCGGCCAGGCCGTCGGCCTTGATCACGATCGGCGCGCCGACCTTTTGCAGGTAGGCCAGGGCCGGCTCGACTTCGGTGAAGTTCTGGTAGTCGGCGGTGGGGATCGCGTGGCGAGCGAGGAAGTCCTTGGTAAAGGCCTTGGAACCTTCCAGCTGCGCAGCGGCGGCGGTAGGGCCAAAGATATCCAGCTTGCGTGTGCGGAACAGATCGACCACGCCCTTCACCAGTGGCGCTTCCGGGCCGACGATGGTCAGCTGCACGTTCTTTTCAGCAAAATCAGCAAGCTGCTCGATGGCCAGCACGTCGATGGCGACGTTCTCGCATTTGGCCTCAGTGGCGGTGCCGGCGTTGCCGGGGGCGACGAAGACCTTCTGCACGCGCGGGTCTTGCGCAACTTTCCAGGCCAGGGCGTGTTCACGACCGCCGCTGCCGATAATCAATACGTTCATGTTTCTCTCCCAATGGAGGCCGGCGTATGGCCGTTTGGTGGATAAGCGAAGCGTTATCCACCCTACAAATTTCGAGGTCGCGATCGGGCTGGTAGATGCAAGGCGTCCGGCCCTTCACCCAGCTGAGTTGCCTTCTGGCAATGAGCATGGGGGGAGGGCCGGACAACGCCGCAGATGCCTGTCCGAGTGCGGCCGATTTTAGTGCCTAAAGTGACGCATGCCGGTAAACACCATGGCAATACCGGCCTCGTCGGCCGCGGCGATGACTTCTGCATCGCGCATCGAACCACCCGGTTGAATCACCGCGGTGATGCCATTGGCTGCTGCGTTATCCAGGCCGTCGCGGAACGGGAAGAAGGCGTCGCTGGCCATGACCGAGCCGGCGACTTGCAGGCCGGCATGCTCGGCCTTGATCGCGGCGATACGGGCAGAGTTCACCCGGCTCATCTGACCAGCACCGACGCCGATGGTCTGGCGGCCCTTGGCATAGACGATGGCGTTGGATTTAACGAACTTGGCCACTTTCCAGGCGAAGATCAGGTCGTGGATTTCCTGCTCGCTCGGTGCGCGCTGGGTGACGATCTTCAGGTCTTCAGCCTTGATCATACCGATATCGCGGCTCTGTACCAGCAGGCCGCCGTTGACCCGCTTGAAGTCCCAGCCGGCGCTGCGCTCGGCCGGCCATTCGCCGCATTCCAGCAGGCGCACATTGGCCTTGGCGGCGACTACGGCGCGGGCTTCGGCACTGATCTTCGGCGCGATAATCACTTCGACAAACTGACGCTCGACGATGGCCTGGGCGGTGGCACCGTCCAGCTCACGGTTGAAGGCGATAATGCCGCCAAACGCAGACTCGGTGTCGGTGGCGTAGGCCAGTTCGTAGGCCTGGCGGATGCCGCCTTCGCTGTCCAGGGCCACGGCCACGCCGCACGGGTTGGCGTGCTTGACGATTACGCAGGCGGGTTTGACGAAGCTCTTCACGCATTCCAGCGCGGCGTCGGTGTCGGCGACGTTGTTGAACGACAGCTCTTTGCCCTGCAGCTGGACGGCGCTGGCCACGCTGGCTTCGCCCTTCTGCGCTTCCACGTAGAACGCCGCGCTTTGGTGCGGGTTCTCGCCGTAGCGCATTTCCTGGGCCTTGACGAACTGGCTGTTGAAGGTGCGCGGGAACGCGCCGCGGTCTTCGGTGGACAGGGTGTCGCGGCTCTGGTCGATGGTGCCCAGGTAGTTGGCGATCATACCGTCGTAGGCAGCGGTGTGCTCGAAGGCTTTCAGGGCCAGGTCGAAGCGTTGGGCGTAGCTCAGGCCACCGGCTTTCAGCGACTCGACTATGCCGGCGTAGTCGCCAGCGTTGACCACGATGGCCACGTCTTTATGGTTCTTCGCCGCGGAGCGGACCATGGTCGGGCCGCCGATGTCGATGTTCTCGATGGCGTCGGGAAGAGAGCAGCCCGGCTTGGCCACGGTGGCGGCGAAGGGGTAGAGGTTGACCGCGACCAGGTCGATTGGCTTGATGCCGTGCTCGTCCATCACCGCGCCGTCGAGGGCGCGACGGCCGAGGATGCCGCCGTGGATCTTCGGATGCAGGGTCTTGACCCGGCCGTCCATCATTTCCGGGAAGCCGGTGTAGTCGGCGACTTCCACTGCGGCTACGCCGTTGTCCTTGAGCAGCTTGTAGGTGCCGCCGGTGGAGAGGATTTCCACGCCAAGGGCGGACAGCTCGCGAGCGAATTCGAGGATGCCGGTCTTGTCGGAAACACTGATCAAGGCACGGCGAACGGGGAGGCGGGTGGTCTGGTCGGTCATTTCAGAGTCCATCAGGCGAAGGTATCGGCAAAAAAGAGCTATCAGCAAAAAAGGCGGCTTATGTGGGCCGCCCTTTTCGGGAGTTCGGGGGTTACAGCAAATCGTATTGCTTGAGCTTCTTGCGCAGGGTGCCGCGATTCAGGCCGAGCAGTTCGGAGGCCTTGGTCTGGTTGCCCTTGACGTAATTCATCACGGTTTCCAGCAAGGGAGCCTCGACTTCGGTGAGGACCAGGTTGTAGACGTCGGTGACGTCGGCACCTTCGAGGTGGGCGAAGTAGTTGTGCAGGGCTTTTTCAACGCTGCCGCGCAGGGTTTGGCCTTCTTCGCTCGGCGTGTTGAGGTGCTGTTTCAAACTGCTGTTGTCACTCACGGGAGCCATTCCACTCTCTAAAGTCTCGGTCAACATCGTCATGCGGCCACCCCTTCTCCATTGTTATGACGTTCGCCGAAAAACTCGCGAACGTTGGCGCACTGCGCGTCCGTACTGTCCAGACGATTGAAGTGGGCGCGGAACTCCCTGGCGCCCGGCAGGGTTGCGAGATACCAACTGACATGCTTACGGGCGATACGTACGCCCATTACATCGCCGTAGAAGGCGTGCAGTGCCGTCAGGTGCTCAAGCAGAATACGTTCCACTTCGAACAGGCCTGGTGCCGGGAGCTGTTCACCGGTACGCAGGTAGTGCTCGATCTCACGGAATATCCACGGCCGGCCCTGGGCCGCGCGACCGATCAGCAGGCCGTCGACGCCGGTGGCAGCCAATACGGCCTTGGCCTTCTGGGGCGAGTCGATATCGCCATTGGCCAGCACCGGTATCGACAGCGCCTGCTTGATCGCGGCGATGGTGTCGTACTCGGCCTCGCCGGTGTACAGGTCGGCGCGGGTCCGGCCGTGTACGGCCAGGGCCACTATGCCGGCGTCTTCGGCGATCTTCGCCACCTCGACGCCGTTCTTGTTCTGCCGGTCCCAGCCGGTGCGGATCTTCAGGGTCACCGGCACGTCTACCGCGGCGACTACCGCCTGAAGAATCTCGCGAACCAGGGCCTGGTCTTTCAGCAGGGCGGAACCGGCGGCCTTGTTGCAGACCTTCTTGGCCGGGCAGCCCATATTGATATCGATGATCTGCGCGCCCAGTTCAACATTGCGCCTGGCCGCTTCGGCGAGCATCTGCGCGTCGCCACCGGCGATCTGCACCGAACGGGGCTCGGGATCGCCCTCGTGCACCATGCGCAGGCTCGACTTGCGGGTATTCCACAGGCGCATATCGCTGGTGACCATCTCCGACACCACCATGCCGGCACCCAGCCGCCGGCACAGCTGGCGGAATGGCTGGTCGGTGACGCCCGCCATGGGGGCGAGGATCAGCTGGTTGGGCAATGTATAGGGGCCGATGCGTAGCGCCGACATAGGGCTTCCCTGCTCAAGAGACCTGCGAAGAGATCTGCTATTGAGGCCGATAGGAGAGTGCGAAAAAGGGTGGGCATGATACCCGCTCTGGATGACCGGAGAAAGGCTGTTTTGAACAAATTCTGAACAGCTATCGGCTTATCGCGAAGGGTTTGGTTGGGGGCGGATTTCCAACCATTGCGCCAGGTGCGCCTTATTCCGGCGAGTGAAAGCTCAGGCTGTAGTTCACGGCCCGGGTGCCTGGGTCGAGGATGTCTAGGGCGATATGGATGGGGGTTTGCGGCGGCATCTCGGCCTTGCCGGCCAGCTCGCCTGCCAGGTATTCGCTGGGTTTGAAGCGGCGGCTGGCCAGGAGCTGGCCGTTGATATCGGCGAAGCGCATCTCCAGCAGCGGGAAGGGCTGGGAGAACGGCGCACGGTTGTAGAGAATGGCGTCGACCACCAGTGCACCGCTGAATTCGGGGTGGCTGCGCACCACCAGGTTGCTGCTCTTGACCTGGGTGATATCGACCTTGGACGGTAGCTGGCAGCCGAGCAGCGGGCAGAGTTGTTCGAACCAGGGGCGGTACTGGTCCTGGCGGGCCAGTTCGTTGAAGTTGTAGGCCAGATACTGGCCGCCCAGGGCGCTGGCCGCGAGCAGGTTCAGCAGACCCCAGCCGAGCCAGCGACCCCAGGGCTTTTGCGCCGGCTGCCAGTCCAGTTGCAGGGGGTCTTCGTCGAGGTCGAAGTGGTAGCTGTCGCGCAGTTCGGGTTCGCTGCGTGTTGCCGGGCTGGTCGCCGCCTTGTGCGGCGCGACAGGCGTTGGGTCGGCTGGCTCTTCGTTCTGGTCTTGGTTCTGCTCCGGCAGTGGTTCTTCGCGCTCGGCGCGCAGGTCGACGTGTGGCTGGGCGGGCTCTTCGTCATCCACGGCCGTGGCGGACAGTTTGACTTCGGGCGGGCCGGCTGGCGGCTCGGCCGTTGGCTGGGGGGCTGGTGTCGGCGCTGCGCGGGTGGCTGGCGCTACGGGTGCTGCTGCGGGGGCGGGTTTGCTCGCATCCTCGTGCAGCAATGCTTCGGCCCAGCGCTCGTCATGAGCGTCGGCCTCGTCCGGTTCGGCCGCCGGGAAGCTCTCGCTGCGGCTGGGGGCCTGATCGATGGCGAGAAACTGCCGGGACAGTTGCTGTTCCTGTTCTTCCAGCTTGGCCAGCTCTTCATCCAGATCGAGGCTGTCGAGATCCAGATCGTCGTGGATCCACAGGGTTTCGTCGGCTTTGCCGCTCGGCGCAGCGCTGGCCGCGCGGGCGGGTGCCGGCGGTGCTGCGGGGGCTACGGGCGCTGGCGCGGGTTTGTTCGGTGGCGGTGCGGCGACCGGCAGTTGCTCACCCTGTTCGCGCAGTTGCTGCGCCGCATTGAATACGTGCAGGCAGGCCCCGCAGCGCACGGCACCATGGGCGGCACCCAGCTGCGCGAGATTGACGCGGAAGCTGGTGCGGCAATGGGGGCACTGGGTGACGAAACTCTGGGTCATGCGGCGATCCGGCTAAACAAGGCGGCTAGTCTAACGTAAGTGCTCGGTAATGCAGCACCTAGCGGCGTACACCGCTAATTCGCACCCAGCCGTCTTTATCGGCGGTGGGGTCGAGGTCAAAGGCGTCGTTGTAGGCGGCGCGCACCTCTTCGGCCTGTTCGGCGAGGATGCCCGACAGTGCCAGGCGGCCGCCCGGCTTGACCAGGCGAGTGATCTGCGGGGCCAGCGCCACCAGCGGGCCGGCGAGGATATTGGCAACTACCACGTCTGCCGGCTGTTGCGGCATGGCGTCCGGCAGGTAAAGCGGGAAGCGCGCCGGGTCGATGCCGTTGCGCCCAGCGTTATCGCGGGAGGCTTCGATGGCCTGGATGTCGATATCGGTGCCCACCGCGTGGGGCGCGCCGAGCAGCAGGGCGGCAATCGCCAGGATGCCCGAACCGCAACCGAAGTCGATCACGCTGCAATCCTGCAGGTTCTGGCCGTCCAGCCATTCCAGGCACAGTGCGGTGGTCGGATGGGTGCCGGTGCCAAAGGCCAGGCCCGGATCGAGCAGCAGATTGACCGCGTCCGGCTCCGGCGCGGCGTGCCAGCTGGGCACTATCCACAGGCGCTGGCCGAAACGCATGGGCTGGAAACCGTCCATCCAGCTACGTTCCCAGTCCTGATCGGCGATCACCTCGGCCTGGTGCTCGGGCAATTCGGCACCGGTCAGCAGTTGCAGGTGAGCGAACACTGCATTGGCGTCGGTCTCGGCTTCGAACAGGGCGAGCAGGTGGGTATGCGACCACAGCGGCGTGGTGCCCAGGTCCGGCTCGAAAATCGGTTGGTCTTCGGCGTCCATAAAGGTCACCGAAACGGCACCCACTTCCAGCAGGGCGTCTTCATAGGTTTCGGCCTGATCCGGAGTAATGGCGAGACGGACTTGTAGCCAGGGCATGGGAAACCTCGTGAGCGCTGTGGCGTGATGGTGCAAATTGGCGCGCAGCTTACTTGAAGCGGTGGGGCGGCTGCCACCGCTTGCGGTCGGCGGAAACGACAAGGGCCGCCCAATGGCGGCCCTTGTCTGAGAGCCTATTTATGATCTGCTGCGCGTCGGCCCTGCTGCGTTAAAAACAGGCTCGGAATGCTCATTTACACCAGTAAACTCCGCTTCCTCGCCGTTTTGACCAGCCGGAGGCTGTTACTAACGTAGCGCCTTGCATGACTCTAGCTCGCGAGATCCTAAACAGGCTCTGATCGCGCTATGCCGAAGCTTAGTGCTTATCCATACCTAGCTTTTTCTCTAGGTAATGGATATTCACGCCGCCTTTGCAGAAGCCCTTGTCGCGGACCAGCATGCGGTGCAGCGGCACGTTGGTTTTGATGCCGTCGACCACGATTTCCTCCAGGGCATTGCGCATGCGCGCCATGGCTTCTTCGCGGGTTGCGCCGTAGGTGATCAGCTTGCCGATCAGCGAGTCGTAGTGCGGCGGTACGGTGTAGCCGCTGTACAGGTGCGAATCGACCCGCACGCCATTGCCGCCCGGGGCATGGAAGTGCTTGACCTTGCCGGGGCAGGGCATGAAGTTGTCCGGGTCTTCGGCGTTGATCCGGCATTCCAGGGAATGGCCGCGGATCACTACGTCTTCCTGGGTAAACGACAGCTTGTTGCCGGCGGCGATGCTGAGCATCTCCTTGACGATATCGATACCGGTGACCATTTCCGAGACCGGGTGCTCGACCTGGACGCGGGTGTTCATCTCGATAAAGTAGAAGTTGCCGTCTTCGTAGAGGAACTCGAAGGTGCCGGCACCGCGGTAGCCGATCTCGATGCAGGCATCGACGCAGCGCTTAAGCACTTCGGCGCGGGATTTTTCGTTGATAAACGGCGCTGGCGCTTCTTCCAATACCTTCTGGTGGCGGCGCTGCAGCGAGCAGTCGCGGTCACCCAGGTGAATGGCGTTACCCTGGCCGTCGGACAGTACCTGGACTTCCACGTGACGTGGATTACCGAGGAACTTCTCCAGATAGACCATGGGGTTGCCGAATACCGAACCGGCTTCGCTGCGGGTCAGCTTGGCCGATTTGATCAGGTCTTCTTCCTTGTGTACCACACGCATGCCGCGACCACCGCCGCCGCCAGCGGCCTTGATGATCACCGGGTAACCGACGTCGCGAGCAATCTGCAGGGCGGTTTCCTCGTCTTCCGGTAGCGGGCCGTCAGAGCCGGGTACTACCGGTACACCGGCCTTGATCATGGCGTGCTTGGCCGACACCTTGTCGCCCATCAGGCGAATGGTCTCGGCTTTCGGGCCGATAAAGGCGAAGCCGGAGTTTTCCACCTGTTCGGCGAAATCGGCGTTTTCCGCAAGGAAGCCGTAGCCGGGGTGAATCGCGGTGGCACCGGTGACTTCAGCTGCGCTGATGATCGCCGGAATATTCAAATAAGACAGTGCGCCGGAGGCCGGGCCGATGCATACGGACTCGTCGGCGAGGCCCAGGTGCATCAGTTCGCTGTCGGCGGTGGAATGCACCGCGACGGTCTTGATGCCCAGCTCTTTACAGGCGCGCAAGACGCGCAGGGCGATCTCGCCGCGGTTGGCGATCAGAACTTTTTCCAACATCGCAGGCTCTCCTCGGTTCAAACGATGGTGAACAGAGGCTGATCGTATTCCACCGGCTGGCCGTTCTCGCCCAGGATGGATTCGATAGTGCCGCTGGCTTCTGCCTCGATGTGGTTCATCATCTTCATCGCTTCGACGATGCAGAGAATGTCGCCTTTCTTCACGCTCGAACCAACTTCGACGAAGTTGCCCGAGTCCGGGCCGGAGGCGCGGTAGAAGGTGCCAACCATCGGCGAGCGCACCACGGTGCCGTTGAGCTTGGCAGCAGCCGGAGCGGCGGCTTCAGCAGCGACCGGAGCCGCGGCAGCCGGAGCAGCTGCTGGCGCAGGTGCTGGGGCGTACATCGGCTGTTGCATATAGGTCGGCTGCTTGCTGTGACGACTGATGCGTACCGACTCTTCGCCTTCGCGAATTTCCAGCTCGTCGATGCCGGACTCTTCCAGCAGCTCGATCAGTTTTTTGACTTTACGAATATCCATAGTTTTTCAACTCCCGGTGAGGTCAGGGGCGCTTAAGATCAAGTTGTTCGAGTGCAGCCTCCAGGGCCAGTCGGTAACCGCTGGCGCCAAGGCCGCAGATCACTCCTACAGCTACATCGGAAAAGTAGGAGTGATGGCGGAAAGCTTCGCGTTTGTGCACGTTGGACAGGTGCACTTCGATGAATGGGATGCTCACCGCCAGCAATGCGTCACGTAATGCGACGCTTGTGTGGGTAAAAGCGGCGGGATTGATCAGAATAAAGTCGACGCCTTCGCCTTGTGCGGCGTGAATGCGCTCGATCAGCTCGTACTCGGCATTGCTCTGCAGGTAGAGCAGGTGATGACCGGCTTCGCGGGCGCGGCGCTCCAGATCCAGGTTGATCTGCTCCAGGGTGGTGGAGCCGTAGGTGCCTGGTTCACGGGTGCCGAGCAGATTGAGATTGGGGCCGTGGAGCACCAAGAGGGTAGCCATGATCCTGAGTCCTTGTTTTTACACTCGCCGGACTATGCCGGAGTCGCCTTGCGACTGTCCAGTTCTGTGCAATAGCCTGCACGATGACCGTAGTTTGCGCCATTAATGTGACCGCTTTGCTTAAAAGCGTTCGCGTGCCTGGATCAGGCGGGCGGCAAAACCGCTGGCATCGATCTCGCCGACGACGCGCAAATCCCGCCATTCGTTGCCCTTGGCGTCGAACAGCAGGATCGCAGGTGGCCCGAACAACTGATAACGGTCGAGCAGGGCGCGTTGCGCGGGGTTGCTTTCGGTGATGTCGAAACGTACCAACTCATAGTCGCCCAGCTGGCTGCCGACCTGCGGGGCGCTGAGCACTTCGCGCTCGATCACCTTGCAGCTGATGCACCAGTCGGCGTACCAGTCGAGCAGCAGCGGTTTGCCGTTATTTTTTGCAGCGAGCAGGGCCGCGTCCAACTCAGCTGGGGTGCTGATGGCTTGCCACTGGCCTGATTGCACCTGAGTCGCCTCGGCGCTGCTGACCATCCGCCCGAGTGGGCGCAGCGGATCATCCTGCCCCTGCAGCGCGCCAACCCAGGCCACCAGGGCGTAGACCAGCAGCGGCAGGCCCAGCAGCTGGGCGAGCTTCTGGTGATGAGTCTTGGGGGTCAGCTCCAGCGCGCCGAGCCAGAGGGCCACGCCGGCGGCCAGCAGGCCCCACAGCGCCAGGCTGACCGGCCCCGGTACGACGCGTTCGAGCAGCCAGATGGCCACCGCCAGCAGCAGAGCACCGAACAGGTTACGCACGGTGAGCATCCAGGGCCCGGATTTCGGCAGCAGCGCGCCGCCGCCGACGGCGAACAACACCAGCGGTGCACCCATGCCCAGGCCCAGGGCCAGCAGCTTGAGGCCGCCGCCCAGGGCATCGCCGCTGGCGCTGATATACAGCAGGGCACCGGCCAGTGGCGCGGATACGCAGGGCGATACCAGCACGCTGGACAGCACGCCGAGGGCCGCCGCGCTGAAAATCGTGCCGCCGTGCAGGCGCTGGCTCAGACGCTGCAAGCGACCGTCGAGGGCTGCCGGCAGGCGCAGTTCGAGAAAGCCCAGGCTGGCCGCGCCGAACAGGGCGAAGAAAATCGCAAACGGCACCAGCACCCAGGGCGATTGCAGGCGTGCCTGCAGATTCAGTTCGGCACCGAACAGGCCCATCAGCGCGCCGAGAATGGCAAAGCTCAGGGCCATTGGCAGCACGTAGGCCAGCGACAGCACCAGGCTGCGCAGGCCGCCTGGCTGGCCGCGCAGCACCACGCCGGTGAGGATCGGCAGCATCGGCAGCACGCAAGGCGTGAAGGTCAGGGCCAGGCCGCCGAGGAAGAACAACGCCAGATCGGTCCAGCTCCAGGATGTCGCTGCATCCGCGCTGGCGTTGCCGGGCGCTGCACCGCCGCCGATGGCCAGTACTATGGTTTCCGGCGGGTAGCACAGACCTTTGTCGGCGCAGCCCTGGTAGTTGACACTGAGATTGAACGGGAGGTTGTCCGGGTTCGCCACCGGCACCTCGATGTCCATCACCTCGTAATATACCTCGACCTCGCCGAAGTACTCGTCGGTCTTGGCCTGGCCGGCCGGCAGCACGGCCTCGCCTAGGCGCACGCTCGCCGGTTCAGCACTGAAACTGAAGCGATGACGGTAGAGGTAGTAGCCCTCGGCGGCGACGAACCGCAGTTTGATCGACTCGCTCGAGCTGTCGATCAGGTTGAGCTTGAAGGCTTCGCTTACCGGCAGAAAATCCGCGCTGTTGTTCAGTGCCGCACCCAGTTGCGCAGGCGCAGGGCGCTGGTCGAGCAGACCGGCGCTGGCGGGCAGGACGAACAGAAGCAGAAGCAGGCTGAGTAGACGGTGCATGGCAGGCTCGTGATGCGGGAATCGCCGCATCATAACGGAGGCGCAAGGCTGCGCGCATGCCTTAGCCTGTAAGCGGTCTTGTCTGCAGGCCGGATGGTGCGCGACAGATTGCCGCGCCAGCGGCCGTCAAACCCTGAAGGCCTGCACCGCGGTATGCAACTGACCGCCCAGTTGCAACAGCTGCTCGCCCTGGTTGCGCCCTTCGCCGATGCGCAACAGGTTGTCGCCGCCCAGCTTGTGGATGCGCTCGCTGTGGCCGCGGATCTCGCTGACCGCGCCGCTCTGCTGGGCAGTGGCGTCGGCGATGCGTTCGGCCATGCTGGCGATGGTGCGGATCGCTGCGACTATCTCGTCCAGCGCGCCATCGGCCGCTTCTGCCTGGCTGGCGGTATGTTCGGCATGCTGGACCTGGGCGCGCATGGCCTGCACCGACTGCAGGGCGGCCTGTTGCAGGCGGCCGATCAGCGCCTGAATCTCGGCGGTCGCGCCGCTGGTGCGTTGCGACAGCGAGCGCACCTCGTCAGCCACTACGGCAAAACCGCGGCCCAGTTCGCCGGCCCGCGCCGCTTCGATGGCGGCATTCAGGGCCAGCAGATTGGTCTGCTCGGCGATGCCGCGGATCACCGTCAGCACCTTGTCGATGGTGGCGGTTTCCTCGGCCAGGCGTTCGATGGCCTGGGCATTGCCCTGCACCTCGCCGACCAGTGAGTGCAAACCGCTCAGGCTCTGGCCGATCACCTGCTGGCCCTGGCCCAGTGCGCGGTCAGCATCACGGCTGGCATCGGCGGCCTGGCTGGCGTCGCCGGCCACCTGCTGGATGGTGGCCTGCAGCTCGCCGAGGGCGTCGTGAATCTGCGCGGTATCGCCGGCCTGGCGCTCGGCCCCGCCGTGCAGGCCGCCGCTGAGCTCGGCCAGGGTGCGGCTGGAGCCAACCACCTGTTCGGCGTGCTGGCGGATGGTACCGACCAGGTCGACCAGGTAGGCGCGCAGACGATTGAGCGAGGCTTCGATATCCGCCAGCTCGCGGATCTTCGAGCCCAGGTGGATATCCGTGGCGAAGTCGCCCTGGGCCCAGGCGGAGAGGGACGGCACCAGGTGGGTGAGGATCTTCGTCAGGCGGCGTTGGATGGTGTCGATGATCAGGGCGATCAGCAGAATCAGGCCGATCATCAGGCCCAGAATCAGTTGCACTTCGCCCTGGATACGTCCGTGTTCGGCGCGCACCAGAGGCTCCAGGGCGGCCAGGGCCTGCTGCACCTGATCGACCTGAGCGCGGGTGCTGCTGGCCAGCACGCCGCGTTGCTCGATCAGCTCACGGGTGCGCTGCAGTTCGGCCGGGTAGCGCTTGATCAGGTTGGCCAGGTCGCGCTTGAGGGCAATGCCGCGGTCTTCGGCCTGGCTGCTTTCGCTGCTTTCGTCTAGGCCCAGCAGGCCGGCAAAGCTGTTGCTGGCGGACTGCTCGGTCTCGGCCACGCCGAGCAGCGGTAAATCGCTGAGTGCCTGCGCCTGTTTTTGCAGTGCGGTAAGTTCGCGCTCGACCTCGCTGACCAGTTCGCCGCGGCCGCTGCTGACCAGCTTGGCCCGGGCATGGCCCAGGCGCGTGAGATGGCGGGCCGCGCTGAACAGCGGGCGGCGATAGCCAGCGGCTGCGGCGGGTTCGCCGCTGTCGGCGTAGTTCGCCAGTTGTTCCAGTGCTGCTTCCATTTCCCGTTCGGCTTGCAGCAGCAGGCCCTGGGGATCGCCGGACAGCTTGCCGGCGGCCAGCAGCTGGTTGGCGCTGAAACGCTGCAGTTCGCTCAGGCTGGGACGCAGGTTTTCCGCCAGCTGTGTTGGCAGGTCGGCGAGCGCCAGCTCCAGGGCAGCCAGGGATTGCAGGGCGGCGCTATGGCGCAGGGCGTCGCCGCTTTCCAGGTATGCCGCAATGTTCTGTGCGCTCTCGCCTTGAAACTGTTGCGACAGGCTCAGGTAGCGCTCCATCAGCTGGTAGGGGCGCTCCAGGGCGCGCTGCGACCACCAGAGCGTCGCCGTCAGGGCCACACAGACGGCGACCAGCAACAGGGTGTTGAGGTTGGTAAGGGATTTAAGGCGCATAGGGCTCGACCGATGGGGAACGGTACGGGCCACCTCCGGGGTGACCGCTAAGTCCGGGAGTTTATTGCTTTTTCATGACCGTAATATGACGGCGCGTGCTGCGTCACAGTTTTCTGCCGGTTGCTCGGCGGTCTGCTTCAGTCGCCCTGGTAAATCTCCACCCGGTTGCGCCCGCCATGTTTGGCCACATAAAGCGCCTGGTCGGCCTGCTGCGAGAGCAGTTTGCCGTCCAGTTCTGGGGCGAGTTGGGAGATGCCGCAACTGAAGGTGCAGGACAGTTCGTGGGGCTGCGCCGAGTACTGGATTTCGGCGAAACGCTGGCGGATTTCGTCAAGCACCAGCTTGGCCGACTGGGCATCGGTGTCTGGCATCACCACCGCAAACTCCTCACCGCCGTAGCGGCCGATATGGTCGCTTTTGCGCAGGCGCTGCTTGAGGAACAAGGCCAGGCTCTTGATTACCCGGTCGCCCATGGGGTGGCCGTAGGTGTCGTTGACCTTCTTGAAGAAGTCGATATCGATCATGGCAAAGCTCAGCGGCTGGCTATCGCGCTCGGCACGAAAGCGCGCATCTTCGAGCAGTTGCAGGGTGTGGGTGTGGTTGAACAGGCCAGTCAGGCTGTCGCGCACCATGCGCGCCTTAAGGTTACGCGCGCGGGCGGCGCGGTTGCGCACCGTGGCGATCAGATGGCGCGGCTTGATCGGCTTGGTAAGGAAGTCATCGCCGCCTTCGCTCATGGCGTCGAGCTGCTTGTCCAGATCGTCTTCGGCCGATAGGTAGATGATCGGTACGCTGACGTAGCGGTCGTTGTGACGAATCACCTTGGCCAGTTCCGGGCCGTTGCACTCGGGCATATACATGTCGAGGATGATCAGGTCCGGCTGGAATTCAGCCAGCTGACCCATGGCGGCAATCGGCTCGATCAGGGTGCGGGTGATGATGCCGGCACTGTTGAGCACCCGTTCGGTGTGGGTGGCCTGTGCCCGCGAGTCATCGATGATCAGCGCCTTGTAGGGCTCGTACTGGGCCACGTGGGTGAGCACTTCAATGCGCTCGAACAGGTTCGAGGCATCCAGATTGCCGGTGAAGAACTCCTGGCCGCCGGCCCGTACTGCCGCTAGACGAGTGGGGGTGTCGGTGTCCTGGCGGCTGAAAAACAGCAGCGGGATCTTGTGCTCCAGGCCTTCCTGTACCGCCTGGGCCAGTTCCAGGCCGCAGCCCGGGCCGGAGAAGTCGACGTCCATCAGAATGGCTGCCGGGTGGCGCTCCAGCACCGCGTCGCGAAACCCGTTGGCGCTGTCGAAGGGCAGCGCGGTCATGCCGAAGAACTCCAGGCGCTGGGCCAGCTGCTCGGCCTGGTCAAGATGCTGCAGGGCCAGGTAGACCGGCTTGCGCAGGGGCGGCAGGACGGTCTGCTCGAAGCGGTCGCCATGGCGCAGGCCGGTACGCGACAGGCGCTGCATCAGCAGGTTGAGCTGGCTGATCAGTTCGCTATTGAGACGGCCGCGATTGCTCGCGACCTGCTCCAGGCAATGACCGATTTCCCCCGCCAGCTGGCTGTGCTCGGCCTGCTCGAAGCGTCCGGCATAGCGCAGCAGCAGTTGGTTGGCCTGGTCCAGCTCGCGCATGCCGCTGTCATTCCACTCGCTGCGCTGCAGGCGTTGCCAAACCTCAAGCAGCTGGCGTGCCTGGTTGATCACGCGCTGGGCGAAGTGCTGTTTGAGACGGTCGCTGCTGGGGTCTTCGTGTTCGGTCATGGCCTTTGGTCTAATTAGGCGGCCTGGCGGTCGCGGGTAATGGCGCATTGCCAGTAATGCTACCACCGACAATTGCCTCTGCGGGTGCCGTCGATCTATTGGCGGCGGCCTTCTGTCTAGAACGTCACACTATGTGACAACGGCAACCGGTAGTAAGTTTGCCGCGCGACGCTGCGCAGCACGTCGCGCTTCCCTTATAGTGCTAGGGTCTGTTGCCGCTTCCGCGCGGTCGTGATGGCGCGGCAATAAACCTTAGGATCTGTTCGCAACCCTGTGCAGGGCTTGCGGTCGAATCACCGAGTTGAGTAAACAAAGGACAAGGCCATGCTGGATTGGAAGAACCGAACTGCCGGCGCACGCAATGGTGCTGCGGACTCCGTCGATAACGTACGCAGCTATTTCGCCGGCGGCTGGGCCGTCCGTGTGGTGGGCGGTCTGCTGGGGCTCTACCTGCTGCTGGCTGTGATCGTGGGCTGGTACTGGAGCCAGGAACCGGCGCAGTTCTCCGTGCAGCAACGTGCCGAAGCCGCCTCCCAGGCGCGCGGGCACAAGCTGGTCAATGGCTACACCACTGCCGAAACCCTCAAACAGGTGGCCAATACCCTGCTCGACAAGCCGGGTGGCTACCTGTCCAACGACCTCGCACCGCCGGGCCTGTGGCTCGATAACATGCCGAGCTGGGAGTTTGGCGTGCTGGTGCAGGTGCGTGATATGTCCCGCGCGCTGCGCAAGGACTTCACCCGCTCGCAGTCGCAGTCCACCGAAGATCCGGACCTGGCTAAGGCCGAACCGCGCTTCCACTTCGACAACAAGAGCTGGGCGCTGCCGGCCTCCGAGGCTGAATACGCCGAAGGCATCAAGTCGCTGGACCGCTACCTGGCGCGTCTGGCCGATCCGAGCCAGTCCAATGCGCAGTTCTATACCCGCGCCGATAACCTCAACAACTGGCTTGGCGATGCCGCTACGCGTCTGGGTTCGCTGTCGCAGCGCTTGTCGGCCAGTGTCGGTCAGGTGCGTCTGAATACCGCAGTGGTCGATCCGAGCCAGCTGGGTGGTGGTGCGCCGGCCGATTTTGTCGAGGGGGTGAATTACGAAACCCCGTGGCTGCAGATCGACAACGTGTTCTACGAGGCGCGCGGTCAGGCCTGGGCCCTGGCCCATCTGCTGCGCGCCATCGAAATCGATTTCGCCGATGTGCTGGCGAAGAAGAACGCCACCGTCAGCGTGCGCCAGATCATCCGTGAGCTGGAGGCCGCGCAGGAAACTCTGTGGAGCCCGATGATCCTCAACGGCAGCGGTTACGGCCTGCTGGCCAACCACTCGCTGGTGATGGCCAACTACATCTCGCGGGCCAATGCCGGCCTGATCGACCTACGTCAGCTGTTGTCGCAGGGCTGATCCATGGCCTGGTCCGAGGCCGAGGTGGCGCACCGCGCCGCCTCTGACGCCGAGCTGATCGCCTGGGTCGACGAGCAGGACCAGCCCCTGGGCGGCGTGCTGCGCGGCGAGTTGCGCGAGCGCCGGCTGATCGGTCGGGGCACTTATATCCTGCTGTTCAACGGTGCCGGCCAGTTGTGCGTGCACCGGCGTACCCTGAGCAAGGCGCTGTACCCCGGTTACTGGGATGTGGCGGCTGGCGGCATGGTGCTCGAAGGCGAAAGCTACGCCGAATCCGCCTCCCGCGAACTGGCTGAGGAGCTGGGCATCGAAGGTGCGCCGCTGATCGAGCACGCGCATTTTTTCTACGACGCCCCGGAAAGCCGCCTGTGGTGCATGGCCTACTCGGCGGTGTCCGATGCGCCGCTGCGCTTGCAGCCTGAGGAAGTGCTGGAGGCGCGGTTTATCTCCATCGACCAGGCTCTGGCCGAGACGCAGCACCTGCCGTATTGCCCCGACTCGCTGGCGGCGCTTGAGCGTTATCTGGCGGCCACTCGCTAGGTCCTCAATACCAGCCAAACCCCGCGTCAGTCCTGGCTTTGTGCAGGATATCTGGGCGTTTTGTTCGGCATCCTGAACAACGTCGCCAATCCACCGATTAATGGCGCATTTTTACACTTAGCAGCGCAGGTTTTTGCCGTTACACTGCGCGGCCTTCAAGCCCTGGCCGTGTATCGCCAGGGTGCGCTGCCCCTGCCTGAGTGGGGCTTCGCGGTCGACTATGAATGCTCAGTCGATCAGTCGCTATCCTGACCCCTTCGAGGACCAACCGGTGGTCAAGAAAGCTTCCTCATTTGCCGCCCTGAGCGGCCTGGTGTATTCCACCGACAGCGGCCGGCATTGCCCGGATTGCAGTCAGCCAGTGGACGCCTGCATCTGTAAACAGACCCTGATCCCCGAAGGGGATGGTATCGCCCGCGTGCGCCGTGAAAGCAAAGGCCGCGGCGGCAAGACGGTGACCACCATCAGTGGCGTGCCGCTGGCCATCGATGCGCTTCAGGAGCTGACCAGCGCACTGAAGAAGCGCTGCGGTTGCGGCGGCTCGCTCAAGGACGGGGTGATCGAGATTCAGGGCGAGCATGTCGAACTGTTGATCGCCGAGCTGATCAAGCGTGGCTTTAAAGCCAAGAAGTCCGGCGGCTGATCCAGTCTTTTCTAAACTTCCTCGGCTAAGGGGCTGCTGTCGTTTCATCGCTTGCGCTGAAACGACAGCAGCCCCTTGGGGTCACAGCCGAGCAATCGTCATTTCCAGACTTTAATCTGTACGCGTCTTGGCACTGCCAAGGCCACTATCGCCAGCAAGGGAGACTTCGATGTCTGCACGACGCACACGCAAAGATGACGGCAGCCAATGGACCGTAGCGGACAGCCGCAGCGTCTATGGCATTCGCCATTGGGGCGCGGGTTATTTCGCGATCAATGACCAGGGCCGCGTCGAGGTGCGTCCGAACGGACCCGAGAGCACGCCCATTGACCTGTATGAACAGGTTGAAGAACTGCGCTCCAGTGGCCTTAGCCTGCCGCTGTTGGTGCGTTTTCCGGACATCCTGCAAGACCGCGTGCGTCGGCTCACCGGTGCCTTCGATGCCAATATCGCGCGCCTGGAATACCAGAGCCAGTACACCGCGCTCTACCCGATCAAGGTCAACCAGCAGGAGGCGGTGATCGAGAACATCATCGCCACGCAGAACGTCTCCATTGGCCTCGAAGCCGGCTCCAAGCCGGAGCTGATGGCGGTGCTGGCGCTGGCACCCAAGGGCGGCACCATCGTCTGCAACGGCTACAAGGACCGCGAATTTATCAAGCTGGCCCTGATGGGGCAGAAGCTCGGTCACAACGTGTTTATCGTGATCGAGAAAGAGTCCGAAGTGCAGCTGGTGATTGAGGAGGCGGCCGAACTCAAGGTCGCCCCGCAGATTGGTCTGCGCGTGCGTCTGTCCTCCCTGGCTTCGAGCAAGTGGGCGGACACTGGCGGTGAAAAATCCAAGTTCGGCCTGTCCGCGGCGCAGCTGCTGTCTGTGGTCGAGCGCTTCCGCGCCGCGGGTCTGGATCAGGGCATCCGCCTGCTGCATTTCCATATGGGCTCGCAGATCGCCAACCTGGCCGACTACCAGCACGGCTTCAAGGAAGCCATCCGCTATTACGGCGAGCTGCGTGGTCTGGGTCTGCCGGTCGACCATATCGACGTCGGCGGCGGCCTGGGGGTGGATTACGACGGCACCCATTCGCGCAACGCCAGCTCGATCAACTACGACATGGACGACTACGCCGGTGTGGTGGTGGGCATGTTGAAGGAGTTCTGCGATGCCCAGGAGTTGCCGCATCCGCATATCTTCTCGGAAAGCGGCCGTTCGCTGACCGCGCACCACGCCATGCTGGTGGTGCAGGTTACCGATGTGGAAAAACACAACGACGAGATCCCCCGGATCGAGGATGTCACCAGCCTGCCGGAAACCGTGCGTTACCTGGTCGAGCTGCTCGGCCCGACCGATATCGAGATGGTCACCGAAACCTACTGGCGCGCCACCCACTATATGAGTGACGTGGCCAGCCAGTACGCCGACGGCAAACTCAGCCTGACCGAAAAGGCCCTGGCCGAGCAGTGCTACTTCGCCGTATGCCGGCGTTTGCACAACTCGCTCAAAGCCCGTCAACGCTCGCACCGTCAGGTGCTCGATGAGCTCAACGACAAGCTGGCCGACAAGTACATCTGCAACTTCTCGGTGTTCCAGAGCCTGCCGGATACCTGGGCCATCGGCCAGGTGCTGCCGATCCTGCCGCTCAACCGCCTCGACGAAGAGCCCATGCGTCGCGCGGTGCTGCAGGACCTGACCTGCGACTCCGACGGCAAGATCCGCCAGTACGTCGACGAGCAGAGCATCGAAACCAGCCTGCCGGTGCACGAAGTGCGCGAGGGCGAGGACTACCTGCTGGGGATCTTCCTGGTCGGTGCCTATCAGGAAATTCTCGGTGATATGCACAACCTGTTCGGCGATACCGACTCGGTGAATATCTACCAGAACCCCAATGGCAGCGTGTACCACGCCGGTATCGAGACCCACGACACCATCGAGGACATGCTGCGCTACGTGCACCTGTCGCCCGAGGAGTTGATGACTCACTACCGCGACAAGGTCGCCAGCGCCAAGATCAGCCCGCGTGAACGTACCCAGTTCCTTGACGCGCTGCGTTTGGGGTTGACCCGTTCGTCCTATCTGTCGTCCTGATCGCGGGCAAGCCCGCTCCTACAAAAGACAAGGCCCCGCACTGCGGGGCCTTTTGCTATCTGCTGGCCCTGATCAAGAGCCCTAGGGTGGATCGGGGCGCGTAGCTGACGCTCTTTTCATCCACCACAAGCACAATTGGTGGATGGATAAAGCGTCATCCACCCTACGACAGCGCTCGTTAGGCCCCGATCAGGCTCTGCCCGCAGACACGCATCACCTGCGCGGTGGCCGCGCCGGAACCTGGCTGGGCGAACCAGGCCACGGCTTCGGCGACGTCCTGGGGCTGGCCACCTTGGCCCATGGAGTTCATCCGCCGGCCGGCTTCGCGGATGGTCAGCGGGATGGCGGCGGTCATCTGGGTTTCGATAAAGCCGGGGGCAACGGCGTTGATGCTGATGCCGCGTTTGGCCAGCATCGGTGCCCAGGCCTGGGCCAGGCCGATCACGCCAGCTTTGCTCACCGCGTAGTTGGTTTGGCCCATATTGCCGGCGATGCCGCTGATCGAGGCGATCAACACCACGCGGCCGTTGTCGTGCAGCTTGCCGGCGTCCAGCAGGGCCTGGGTCAGCACCTGCGGGGCATTCAGGTTGACGTTGATCACCGAGTTCCAGAACTCGTCGCTCATCTTCGCCAGGGTCTTGTCGCGGGTGATACCGGCGTTGTGTACGACGATATCGACGCCGTCCGGCAGCGCGTCAATCAGCTGCGCGGCAGCATCGGCAGCGCAGATATCCAGGGCCAAGCCGCGGCCGCCGAGGCGCGCGGCCAGGGCATCCAGCGCTTGCTTGGCGGGCGGTACGTCCAGCAGCACCACTTCGGCACCGTCGCGGGCCAGGGTTTCGGCGATGGCCGCACCGATGCCGCGCGAGGCACCGGTGACCAGGGCCTTCTTGCCGGCGAGTGGGCGGGTCCAGTCCTTGACCTGCTCGCTGCAGGCATTCAGGCGCAATACCTGGCCGGAGACATAGGCGCTTTTCGGTGAGAGGAAGAAGCGCAGCGCGCCTTCCAGTTGTGTTTCGCCACCCTTGCCGACATAGATCAGCTGAACGTTGCCGCCGCGGCGGATTTCCTTGCCCAGGGCGCGGGTAAAGCCTTCCAGTGAGCGCTGCACGCTGGCAGCAATCGGGTCTTTCAGGGATTCCGGGGGGCGGCCCAGGACCACCACCCGCGGGCATTTGCCCAGGCCCTTGAGGGCCGGCTGGAAGAAGTCGCGCAGCTCGATCAGCTGCTCGAAACGGGTCAGCCCGCTTGCGTCAAACACCAGGGCCTTGAGCTTGGGGCCGTGCTCGGCGGTCCAGCGCGGCAGCTCGAACTGGCCTTCTTGAGGGGCGAACAAAGCGTCGGTCAGCTTGTTGGCAAATGGCAGCACGGCGCTGGCCAGGCTGCCGTCGCCACCTATCAGCAGGGCACCGTCCACCGGCCGGCTGCGGCCCGCCATCCAGCGCTCCAGCAGCAGCGGAGCGGGCAGGCCGAGCGCGCCGACCAGGCGGCGACCGGCGTTGGAGTTGGCGAAGGCGAGATAACGGTCGGACATGGAATGGCTCCTGCGCATGGATCGAAAGTGCGCCCACTCTACGCAGGCCACGGCAATGCGCAATTGACCGCACCGCCTGCCGCGCTGGCAAGGCGGCCAATGCGGGTGGCCAGGTATAGGCTAGCCTTGGCCCCCATTCATCTGCCTCACTAGCCAAGGACCTCTCCATGACCCAGTCGCGCCGCGTCGCCATTGTTGGCGGTAACCGCATTCCGTTCGCCCGCTCCAATACCGTCTATGCCACCACGAGCAATCAGGAAATGCTGATCAGCGCGCTGGATGGTCTGGTCGAGCGCTTCAATCTGCACGGCGAGCGCCTCGGCGAGGTAGTGGCCGGTGCGGTACTCAAGCATTCGCGCGACTTCAACCTGACTCGCGAATGCGTGCTGGGCTCGCGCCTGGCCCCGGAAACCCCGGCCTATGACCTGCAGCAGGCCTGCGGCACTGGCCTGGAAGCGGCGCTGCTGGTGGCCAACAAGATCGCCCTCGGGCAGATCGAATGCGGTATCGCTGGCGGCGTCGACACCACCTCGGACGCGCCGATCGGGGTCAACGAAGGGCTGCGCAAGATTCTCCTGCAGGCCAACCGCGGCAAGAGCAACGGCGACAAGATCAAGAGCCTGCTGCAGATTCGCCCACGCCATCTGGCCCCGGCCGTTCCGCGCAACGGCGAGCCGCGCACTGGGCTGTCCATGGGCGAGCATTGTGAGCTGATGGCGCAGGCCTGGGCCATTCCCCGTGACGAGCAGGACCTGCTGACCGTGGCCAGCCACCAGAAACTCGCCGCCGCTTACGCCGAAGGCTGGCATGACGACCTGCTCACTCCCTTCCGTGGCCTGACCCGCGACCAGAACCTGCGCGCCGATATCAGCCTGGAAAAACTCGCCACCCTCAAGCCCTGCTTCGAGCGCAGCCCGCGCGGCACCATGACCGCCGCCAACTCGACGCCGCTGACCGATGGCGCGTCCCTGGTGCTGCTGGCCAGCGAAGACTGGGCCAAGGCCCGTGGTTTGCCGATCCTGGCTTACTGGAAGGATGGCGAAGCGGCGGCGGTGGATTTCGTCGGCGGTAAGGAAGGCCTGCTGATGGCCCCGGCCTACGCGGTGCCGCGTCTGCTGGCGCGCAACAAGCTGAGCCTGCAGGACTTCGATTACTACGAAATCCACGAGGCCTTCGCCGCCCAGGTGCTCTGCACCCTCAAGGCCTGGGAAGACGCCGACTACTGCAAGACCCGTCTGGGCCTGGATGCGCCGCTGGGTTCCATCGACCGCAGCAAGATGAACGTAAAGGGCAGCTCCCTGGCTGCCGGCCACCCCTTTGCCGCCACCGGCGGGCGCATCGTCGCCAACCTGGCCAAGCTGCTCTCGGTGGCCCAGGAAGGCCGCGGCCTGATCTCGATCTGCGCCGCTGGCGGTCAGGGTGTGACTGCAATCCTGGAAAAGTAATCAAACAGTCGTATTCGCACGCTGTGCGGGTACTGATGTATGCAACTCCGTGATTTAGAGCGGCCCACGCAGGTGGTGCCGCTCTTTTTTATGGCGCGTCATTCGATGGCCGCGCGTCCTCCGTGGCAGGGGTTGGGCGGCACTCCGCTTTAGCCGCGACTTGTAGCGCCGCCAAGGTCTGTCGCGGCTAAAGCCCCTCCCACAAAACTGCCCGTATACCATTGATTTTATGGCTTATTGCGTTTTCTGTAGGAGCGGGCCATGCCCGCGATCGAGGCCAGCGCCGATATCGAAGGCCAACCCCGTTTTTACAGGTGCCTACAAGCCAATAGACGCGATGCCTCTAGTTTGCTGCGCGACGGGGAATTTCCCTCAGCCAAGCTGACTTCACAGGAGGGCGAGCACTATTGCGTCTGGTCAGCAGACTCGCCCTCAAGCAACGCGGCCTTGCGTGCCAGGCCCCAGCGGTAACCGCTGAGGCTGCCGTTGCTGGCGATCACCCGGTGGCAGGGCACCAGCAGGCCCAGCGGGTTGCTGGCGCAGGCACGGGCGACGGCGCGGGGGTGGCTGCCCAGTTGCGCGGCCAGTTCGGCGTAGTTACGCGTCTGCCCAACTGGGATTTGCTGCAGGGCGCGCCATACCTGCTGCTGAAACGCCGTGCCGCGAATATCCAGCGGCAGCTGGGCGGCGCGCTGCGGTTCGCTGATCTGCGCCAATACCTGGCGCAAGCTGTCGCCCAGACCTGCGTCATCCATGGACAGCTCGGCGGCAGCAAAACGTTGCTGCAGTTCAGTCAGCAGGGCGGCCGGGTCGTCACCAAACAGCAGCGCGCAGATGCCCTTGGCGCTGCTGGCTAGCAGCAAGTGGCCGAGCGGGCAGGGCACGATGCTGTAGCGCAGCTGCTCGCCGGCGGCCTGTTTACGTCGTTGCGCCGGGGTCAGGGTCGCTGGCTGCTGATACAGCGCGCGGGTGCCGGAGTAACCGGCGCTTAGGGCGGCGTCCAGCACGCTGTCTGCTGCGGGCAGCTGCTGCTCCAGCCGCGCACGGCGTTGCGCTTCGCTCCAGGCCTTGGGCGTCAGCCCGGTGCGGGCCTTGAAGGCGCGCGCCAGGTGCGAGGCGGACAGGCCGATACGGGCGGCCAGTTGAGTCAGGGTTAGTGGCTTGTCGCTGTTATCGAGCAGGCGGCAGGCGGCGCTTACCAGTTGGTCAAGCTGTTCGGCAGGGCTCAGGCCCTGGGGCGAGCAGCGCCGGCAGGGGCGAAAGCCGGCCTGTTCGGCCTCGGCCGGGGTGCGCTGGAAGCTGACATTGCGCCGCAGCGGCCGGCGCGCCGGGCAACTCGGCCGGCAGTAAATGCCGGTGGAGTGCACGGCGAAGACAAACTGGCCGTCGTACTGGCTATCGCGGCTGCAGACGGCTTGCCAGCAGCTATCAGGGTCGAGCATCGCTTGGCTCCCATTGGCTATGGGCCGATTGTCGACCTTTGCCGGCGCTGCGCCAATCCGAATCAGGCTTTCAAACGCCACTCGTCCTCACTGCCAGTCGAGGCTCAGCTCGGCCTGCCAGGCGAAACGCTCGAAATGGCTGGTCACCACCTTCTTCAGGCTTTCCAGGCCTTCGCTGCTGGCGCTCTGCACGCTCAGGCGCAGGCCGTCGGCTTCGGCCTGCAACAGCGCCAGGCCGCTGTCGAACTCGATACGGCCCTGCTGCTCATCGAAACTCACCGGAATCTTGTGGGCGAAGTGTTTGCACAGCCGGCTGATATAGCGGGCCGGTGTATCCGTGGCGACATGGGCGCTGGCGTTCAATTGCATGGGTTTCTCCTGAATAAGGGAGGGTTCAATAGCCGACGGTAAAGCGCTGGCGCAGGTGCTGCGGGCGCTCCAGCTCATCGATGATGGCCACGGCCAGGTCGGCCACCGAGATCTCTGCCGGGGCATCGCCATTCATCAGCAACTGGTCGCCGCCGAGACGGAACTGGCCGCTGCGCGCGCCGGGCTGCAACAGCGCCGGTGGCGAGATAAAGCTCCAGTCCAGCACAGTTTCAGTCTGGAGCAGGTTGAGGGTCTGCCGCGCGCCTTCGGCACCTTCCTTGTATTCGGCGGGGAAGTTCGGGGTGTCGATCAGCTGCAGACCTGGGGCGACATACAGGCTGCCCGCGCCGCCGACCACCAGCAGGCGCTGCACGCCGGCCTGTTTACTGGCGGCGATGATCGCCTGGCTGCCCTGGATAAAGCGTTCGCGGATATCCGCCGTGCCCCAGCCGGGGTTGAAGGCGTGGATCACCGCGTCGTGGTCCCTGAGCTGCACGGCTAGTGCGTCGGCGTTGTAGGCATCGCCGGCTACTGCGGTTAGCGCCGCGTGCTGCGGCAGTTTCGCGGGATCACGGACGATGCCGGTGACCTGATGGCCGCGGTCCAGGGCTTCTTGTAGAACAGCTGCGCCAACAAAGCCGCTGGCACCGATCAGAGCGAGTTTCATGGGTATCTCCAGATGGGATTAAGTGAGACAGATAATCGCAGCTGGATAACGCTCGGAAAAATAGGCTAAAAAGGCTTTAACCATTAAGCAGGGCTTACGAATGGGGCAGTTAAAACGTATGGCAGTGTTTGCCACCGTGGTCGATCGCGGCTCCATGGTGGCGGCGGCCGAGGTGTTGGGTATGACGGCCTCGGCGGTCAGCCAGCAGATTCGCAAACTCGAAGAAAGCACCCAGGTCAGCCTGCTGCACCGCACCACGCGCAAGTTGACCCTGACCGAGGCGGGCGCGACCTTCTACCAGAGCTGCGCCCAGGTGCTGGCGCTGGCCCAGCAGGCTGAACAGCGCCTGGCCGAGTTGCGCGATGCGCCGGTGGGCGAGCTACGGATTGCCGCGCCGGTGGGGTTGCCCGGCAAGTTGCTTAGCGCGGCGCTGGCACCCCTGCTGAGTGCCCACCCTGGGCTGAGCCTGCGGTTATTTTTCCACGACGAGAAGATCGATCTGGTCGAGCAACGTATCGATCTGGCCATCCGCGTCGGCCGCCAGGAGGATTCCAGCCTGGTGGCCCGGCATGTGGTCGACTGGCCCATGCTGCTGTGCGTGGCACCGGCCTACCTGGCGCGCTGCGGCTGGATCGCTACGCCGCAGCAGCTGCTCGGCCTTGACTGGATCGGGCTCAACACCGACCGCGCGCAGTATCTACAGCTGCGCGGGCCGTCCGGTGGCGAGGAGCGCCTGCGGCTGGAGAGCCGGATTGCCTGCAACAATATTCTCGCGGTGCGCCAGTTCACCCTGGCGGGCATGGGCGTGTCGTTGCAGCCAGAACCGGAAATTCGCGAGCTGCTGGCCCGTGGCGAGCTGCTCAATCTGCTGCCGGATTGGCATCCAGAGCCCATCGGCCTGCATATCGTCACACCGCGCCGCGATGCGCAACCGGCCAAGGTGCGCTATGCCATCGCGGCGCTGCGCCAGCATCTGCAGGCACTCTGATAGGCGGTAGGGTGTGGCGCTATTGCCAGTCGAGGTATAGCTCGGCTTGCCAGGCAAAGCGCTCGAAGAGAGCGGTAATCAGGTGCTTGAGCTTTGTCAGGTCTTGCTGGTTATTGCTCAGTACGGTGATGTGCAGGCCTGTGCTGTCCGCATGCAGATGCGAGAGGCCAAAGGCAAACTCGATGCGGCCCTGCTGCTCATCGAAACTGACCGGCAGCTTGTGGGCGAACTGTTCGCACAGGCTACTGATATAGCGCGCCGGCGTAGCGGTGACGACATAGCTGGAGGCGATGCAGGGTGCGCTGATGCCATTGCAGCGGTTGAAGTGAGCATGGCGCTGGGCGGCCAGGGTGTCGCGTACCGGCTGCATAGGGTGCGGGTAGAGGGCTGGCCTCTGAGTCTGGGTGCGGATGCCAGATTGGGCATATTTCATGGGTATTCCCCCAATCACTGCTGGCTAAGGCAAAGGTGCCTTCGCGGGTGAAGATAAAGTCCAGTGCGTGTCGCACACCTTTCGGCGTTAGCAGCTGATATGTAGCCATCGGACTGCACTTAATTCCTTTTGGTTGCATCAAAGATCTGCTTGTAGCGATTGGTTTGCTTGGGCTGGTCACCGCTGGCCCCCTGTCAGGGGCCGTGGTTGAGCGGTTCGCGCCACCCTGGAGGGGACCGGAGAAGCCCTTCGGGAAGCGGGACTTACCGACGGGAGGGTGGGCGATGCCCAAAGATTGCCGTATAACGGGCGGCATATGCGCATTGGGCAACACAGGACCCCTGATTAAAGCTGATGAAGACGCCAAAACGTATTGAACCCCTGGTCGAAGCGGGTCTGGTCGACGAAGTGATACGCCCGCTTATGAGCGGTAAAGAGGCCGCGGTGTATGTGGTGCGCTGTGGCGAAGAGCTGCGTTGCGCCAAGGTCTACAAGGAAGCCAATAAACGTAGCTTCCGTCAGGCCGCGCAGTATCAGGAAGGCCGCAAGGTGCGCAATAGCCGCGACACCCGGGCCATGGCCAAAGGCTCCAAGTACGGTCGCAAAGGCCAGGAAGATGCCTGGCAGAACGCCGAGGTCGCGGCCCTGTTTCACCTGGCCAGTGCCGGGGTGCGGGTGCCCAAGCCCTATGACTTCCTCGAAGGCGTGCTGCTGATGGAGCTGGTCACCGACGACGAGGGCGCGGTGGCACCGCGTCTCAACGATGTCGACCTGCACCCGGACGATGCCCGCGAGTTCCACGCCTTTATGATCCGCGAAGTGGTGAAGATGCTTTGCGCCGGCCTGGTGCATGGCGACTTGTCGGAATTCAACGTGCTGCTCGGCCCCGAAGGCCCGGTGATTATCGACCTGCCCCAGGCGGTGGATGCGGCGGCCAATAACCATGCCTTCAGCATGCTGGAGCGCGATGTCGGCAATATGGCCGATTATTTCGGCCAGTTCGCCCCGGAGTTGAAGTTCACCAAATACGCCAAGGAAATGTGGGCGCTCTACGAAGAGGGCAAGCTGACCCCCGAGACGCCGCTGACCGGCGAATTCGACGACCCGGAAGAGTCGGCCGATATCGATGCGGTGATGCGCGAAATCAAGGCGGCCCTGGCCGATGAAGAACGTCGCCAGGCGCTGCTCAATGCCGACGACGAACCCCAGGGCGCAGAACCGCCGCCCTGGGCGCAATAGGCTGAGATCGTTGCCGACAAAAATGCCGCTCACCTGATCAGGTGAGCGGCATTTTTTATGTCAGTTATCCATGACTGCCCGTGTTCAGTCTGTAGGGTGGATCGGGGCGCGTAGCCGACGCTTTTTTCATCCACCATCCGGATGCGAGGTGGTGGATGGGTGGAGCGACATCCACCCTACGGGGACCGCGCCATGAGCGTAGGGCTAAGGCTATAGCCGCGCAGCTTTGAAAGTATCGCAGCGGCCGACATCACCGCCGTCAAAACCGGTCTTGAACCAGCGCACGCGCTGCTCCGAGGTGCCGTGGGTGAAGGAGTCCGGCACCACCTGGCCGCGGCCCTGCTTCTGCAAGCGGTCATCGCCGATGGCGTTGGCGGCGTTCAGGGCTTCCTCGATATCCCCGGGTTCCAGCCAGTCATGCCGGCGTTGGCCATGGAAGGCCCACACGCCCGCCAGGCAGTCGGCTTGCAGTTCCTGACGGACCAGCAGACCGGTGGCTCCTTCCACCCGCTCGCCGCGCTGGCGGGCGGCATTGACCTTGGCCGAGACGCCGAGCAGGGTCTGCACATGGTGGCCGACCTCATGGGCAATCACATAGGCCTGGGCAAAGTCGCCCGCCGCGCCAAAGCGCTGTTCCAGCTCGCGGAAGAATGCCAGGTCGATATACACCCGCTGATCGCCCGGGCAATAGAAGGGCCCGACCGCCGAGTTGGCGAAGCCGCAGGCGGAATTGACCCCGTCACGGAACAGCACCAGGGTCGGGTCCTTGTACTGCCGACTGGCTCCCTGGAATATTTCCCGCCAGGTGTCTTCGGTGTCGCCGAGTACAGCGCGGACGAACTCCGACTGCTCGTCATTGGCGGCCGGCGCGGAGCTTTGCGGCGCGCTAACCGAGCCACCCTGCATGGCCTGGCCGGCCAGCTGGCCAAGAATCTGCATCGGGTCCTGGCCGCTGAGCAGGCCAACGATCACCACGATGGCAACGCCGCCCAGAGTCAGCCCCTTGCCGCCGCGCATACCACCGCTCTTGCCCCGTGCATCCACCACGTTGTCGCTGCGTCTTCCGCGTTTCCAGCGCATCTGTTTATCCCTGGCTATGTATCGCTATTCGAATATTGGCCTGTCGCCGCTGGATCAGTTGCCCGGGTACTGGCTAAGCACCTGATCCTGGCCCTGCTTGTCCAGGCCGATCACTTCGTAGGCCTGGCGCACGTCGCCGTATTCCATGCCCGGCGAGCCGGTCGGCATGCCCGGTACGGCTGCGCCGAGCAGGTCCGGGCGTTGGCGCAGCTTGAGGATGTCCGCGGCGGGTACATGGCCCTCGATAAACTGGCCGTCGATCACCCCGGTATGGCAGGAGGCCAGGCGCGGCGGTACGCCCAGGCGTTGTTTGAGCGCACTCATGTCGTTTTCGACATGGTCGTTGACCTGGAAACCGTTGTCTTCCAGGTGGCTGATCCAGGCCTTGCAGCAGCCGCAGTTGGGGTCGCGGTGTACGTCGATGCTGAGCACCTCGGCAGCCTGAGTCAGGCCGGCGAAGCAACAGAGAAGCAGGGCGGAAAGACGCATGGTAAGGATCCTCTTGAGGGCGGGTTGAGCATAGCGCGCTTGCCGGGGGCACCGTAACTGCTGCCTGTCGCTGCGGATGACGTATGCTGCGCTGACAATCGATAACAAAGGATGCTGGCAATGCTGTTTGCGCGCGTGGTTCTACTGCTTCAAGTGCTGGCTCTGGTGGGTTTGGGCCTGGCGTATTTTATTCTGCCCCATGAGATGGCCAACCTCAGCGGTATGCTGCTGATGGCTCCGGCGGCGGCGACCGATGTGCGTGCCTATTACGGCGGCCTGCAACTGGGGCTGGCGGCCTTTATCGGCCTGTCCCTGGTGCGCCATGACCTGATCCGCGCCGCCCTGACCCTGCTGGTGCTGGTTTACAGCGCCCTGGCCTTGGCGCGTATCGGCGGTCTGTGGCTGGACGGCGGTGCTCAGCAGACCTTCAACCTTTACGCGCTGCTGCTGGAGGTGGTGTCGGTGGGGCTGTGTTTCTGGGCGCTGCGGGGGCTGCAGCGCGACTAGTTGTGCCCTACCGCCGCTCCAGCAGCACACCCGACTCCATATGGTGGGTGTAGGGGAACTGGTCGAACAGCGCGCAGCGCGTCACCTTGTGGCTGTCGCTGAGCTGGGCGATATTGGCGGCCAGGGTCTTCGGGTTGCAGGAGATATACAGGATGCGCTCGAAGCGCCGGGTTAGTTCGCAGGTGTCCGGATCCATGCCTGCGCGCGGCGGGTCGACGAACACGCTGCCGAAGTCGTAGCTCTTCAAGTCGATGCCGGCCAGGCGGCGGAACGGCCGCACCTCGTTGAGCGCTTCGGTCAGCTCCTCGGCGGACAGGCGCACCAGGCTGACGTTATCCACGCCGTTGTCGGCCAGGTTGGCCAGGGCGGCGTTGACCGAGGATTTGCTGATCTCGGTGGCCAGTACCTTGCGCACCCGGGTGGCCAGCGGCAGGGTGAAGTTGCCATTGCCGCAATACAGTTCCAGCAGGTCATCCTGGCGTTCGCCCAGCGCAGCAAAGGCCCAGGCGAGCATCTTCTGGTTCACCTCACCGTTGGGTTGAGTAAAGGCACCTTCCGGCTGGCGATAGCTGAAGGTGCGACCGGCCACCTGCAGTTTTTCCTCGACAAAATCCCGTCCGATCACGATGCGCTTGCCCTTGGAGCGGCCGATGATGCTGACCTGCAGATCCGCCGCGAGCTTCTCCGCCTCGGCTTGCCAGGCCGCATCCAGTGGGCGGTGGTAGCACAGGGTGATCAGTCCGTCGCCGCTCAGGGTGGTGAGGAATTCGACCTGGAACAGTTTGAAGCCCAGGGCCTTGGAGGCCTGCCAGGCGGCTTTCAGGCGCGGCATCAGGGCATTGATCTGCGCGCTGGCGATGGGGAAGTCTTCGAAGAAGATCGGCGTGTGTTTGTCGCCGGCTTCGAACATGGCGTAGTGACGGTCTTCACCTTCGCGCCACAAGCGGAATTCGGCGCGCAGGCGGTAATGCTCGCGGGGCGACTCGAACACTTCGGGAGCGGGAGCGTCGAAGGGGGCCAGCAGCTCGATCAGACGCTGCTTCTTTTCGGCGAGTTGGCTGGCGTAGCTGGCGGGATCGAACTGGGAGCGGCTCATGGGGGGACTCGAACAGTGAATAAGTTGCAGCCGTAGGCTGGGGCTGGCCTCGTAGGCCTGCGACGCAAGGAGATGGTGGGTTACGGCGCGTCAATATTGGCGGTGTTGCCAGATATCGTCTACGCGCCTAACCCACCCTACGGTTCTTTACGCAAACCAGCCCAGCTTGACCACGAACAGCAGCGACAAGACTACCAGTGCCGGGTTGAGTTCGCGCCAGCGGCCGGCCAGCAGCTTGACCAGGGTCCAGGTGATAAAGCCGAAGGCGATGCCGTTGGCGATGGAAAACGTCAGCGGCATGGCCAGGGCAGCGACCACCACGGGGGCGGCGACGGTCAGGTCGTCCCAGTCGATCTGCGCCAGGCTGCTCATCATCAGCACGGCGACGAACAGCAGCGCCGGTGCGGTGGCGAAGGCCGGTACGGCACCGGCCAGCGGGGCGAAGAACAGGCTGAGCAGAAACAGGGCGGCGACCACGCAGGCGGTCAGGCCGGTGCGCCCGCCAGCGCTGATGCCCGCGGCGGATTCGATATAGCTGGTGGTGGTGCTGGTACCCAGCGCGGCACCGGCCATGGTGGCCGTGCTGTCGGCCATCAGTGCGCGGCCCAGGCGCGGCATCTTGCCTTCCTTGTCGAGCAGGTCGGCTTTCTGCGCGACCCCGACCAGGGTGCCGGAGGTGTCGAACAGGTCGACGAAGAGGAAGGCGAAAATCACGCTGATCAGGCCGATATCCAGTGCGCCCATGATGTCCAGTTGCAGCAGGGTCGGCATCAGCGACGGCGGCATCGATACCACGCCGGTAAGCTGCGACAGGCCGAACAGAATCGACAGGCCGGTGACCAGCAGAATGCCGATCATCACCGCGCCGGTGACCTTGCGGTAGGCCAGGGCGGCGATCACGAAGAAGCCCAGGCAGGCCAGCAGCGTGCCGCCCTGGCTCATGTCGCCGAGGGTCACCAGGGTGGCGGGGTGGTCGACCACGATGCCGGCGTTCTTCAGCGCGATGATCGCCAGAAACAGGCCGATACCGGCGGCGATGCCGGCGCGCAGGGCCAGGGGGATGCTGTTGATGATCCACTCGCGGATCTTGAAGATCGACAGCAGAAAGAAGATCACCCCGGAGAGAAACACCGCGCCCAGCGCCACCTGCCAGGTATGGCCCATGGTCATGACCACGGTGTAGGTGAAGAAGGCGTTGAGACCCATGCCCGGTGCCAGGGCGATCGGGTAGTTGGCGACCAGGCCCATGATCAGCGAGCCGATGGCGGCGGCCAGGCAGGTGGCGACAAATACCGCGCCATGGTCCATGCCGGTCTTGGCCAGCATCTCCGGGTTGACGAAGAGGATATAGGCCATGGTCAGAAAGGTGGTCAGGCCGGCGAGCACTTCGGTGCGCACCGTGGTGTTATGGGCCTTGAGTTGGAACAGTCTTTCCAGCATGCGGAACTCTCCGTAACGGCGGCGGTGCCGTGTTTATGCAAAAAGAAAGCAAAGCACATCCGCGCGCAGGTGCAGGATTTTGCTGGCGATCCGGGAAAAGGCGCGCATCATATCAGCTCACCCGAGAGGGGTGAATTTATGACCGAACAGACAGTTTTAACACCAAGGAGAGCACTATGACCGCACGGGCCCTGATCAGCGTTGCCGACGGCATCGAAGACCTTGAGTGCGTGACCTTGATCGATGTGCTGCGGCGCGCCGAGATCGAAGTGGTGGTGGCCAGCATCGAAGGCCGGCGCATGATCACCTGCGCCCGCGGCACCCGGCTGACCGCCGACACCATGCTGGTGGACGTGCTGGCCCAGGCCTTCGACCTGATCGTGTTGCCCGGCGGCATGCCGGGCGCGCAACACCTGGCCGAGCACGAGCCGCTGGCCGAGCGGGTGCGTGAGCAGGCCAAGGCCGGCAAGTTGTTCGCCGCCATCTGCGCGGCCCCGGCCGTGGCCCTGCAGCATTACGGCGTGCTCAAGCAGCGCCGGATGACCTGTTATCCGGCGTTCAGTGATCGGCTGAGCGGCTGTGTGTTTGTCGATCAGCCGGTGGTGGTCGACGGCAACTGCATCACCAGCCAGGGCCCGGGCACTGCCTTGGAGTTCGCCCTGTGCCTGGTCGAGCAATTGGCTGGCAAGGCCAAGCGCAAGGAAGTCGCCGAGGCCATGCTGGTGCCCTGAGCGCGCCTCAGGCGGCGTTGGGTGGGTCCTGCGGGTGCAGGTGGTCGCGCCGGGCCAGCGCCGGGAACAGGCGAATCCACAGGCCGCAGACCACGATGGCCCCAACGCCGCCGATCAGCACCGCCGGTACGCTGCCGAACCAGGCGGCGCTGACCCCGGCGCGGAAATCCCCGAGCTGATTGGATGCGCCGATAAACAGGCCATTGACCGCGCCGACCCGGCCGCGCATCTCGTCCGGGGTCTGCAATTGCACGAAGGCCGCGCGGATCACCATGCTGACCATATCCGCCGCGCCCAGCAGGACCAGGGTAGCCAGGCTGAACCACAGTGAGGTGGACAGGCCGAAGCCGATGGTCGCCACGCCGAAGATCGCCACCGCGCTGAACATCACCGGGCCGACCCGGCGCTCGATGGGAAAGCGCGCCAGCCACAACGACATCAGCAGTGCGCCCACCGCCGGGGCCGAACGCAGCAGGCCGAGGCCCCAGGGGCCGGTGAGCAGGATGTCCTTGGCAAACACCGGCAGCAGCGCCGTAGCTCCGCCCAGCAGCACCGCGACCATGTCCATCGACACTGCGCCGAAGACCTCGGGGCGGCTACGGATAAAGCGAAAGCCGGCCAGCAGCGAGGTCAGGGAGACTTTCTGTTTGAGTGGCAACTGTCGCCCCGGCAGGCTCAGCATCAGTGTCAGGGCCGCGAGGTACAGCGCCAACGCCGGGCCGTAGACCCAGCCGGCGTCGATGGCGTAGAGCAGGCCGCCGAGCGCCGGGGCGACGATGGTGGCGGTCTGCATGGCCGAGGCGGAAGCGGCCACCGCGGCGGGAAACAGCCCCGGCGGCACGATATTGGGCAGCAGCGCCTGGGTGGTGGGCATCTCGAAGGCGCGGGCGGTGCCCAGGGCGAAGGCGATCAGAAAGATCATTTCCCGGGTCAGGCTGCCCTGGCTGCTGGCCAGCAACAGGCATAGCGCGACCAGACCCTGGGCCGCCTGGCAGAGGGCGGCCACCTTGCGCCGGTCGAAGCGGTCGGCGACATGCCCGGTCAGCAGGATAAACAGCACCCGCGGCAGAAACTCCACCAGGCCGACCAGGCCCAGGTCGAGCACGTTGCCGGTCAGGGCATACATCTGCCAGCCGATGGCAACCGCGAGCATCTGGAAGCCACTGGCGGTCAGCACCCGCGCGCACCAGAAGGCGATAAAGGGGCGTTGGTGGCGAAGAAGTAGTTTGCCGTGGACTGACATGATTATTAGATAGCTAGCTACTGAAGATGCCGCAGCCTAGCATGGCTGCGCCCCCGAACAAGGGCTGTGCGCGACAAATAACCACAGCAGCAAGGCTCGGGTGAGGGGGTAGTCTTTTACCTATGCTTGATCCAGGTCAAAGCCCGCATTGGGTTTTCCTGCGGGCCACCTTGGCCCCGGCCACTGGCTTTCCTGCCCATGACAAGAACAAACGACTCTTTTTGCGCTCCTATAGCAAAGGCGCGCACACGGCTGTGCCCCGAATAACCTGATGAGGATGCTCCATGTTCGGTATAGAGGCGCTCGACCTGGCTCGAGTGCAGTTCGCCTTCACCATTTCCTTCCATATCGTCTTTCCGGCCATCACCATCGGCCTGGCCAGCTACCTGGCCGTGCTCGAAGGCCTGTGGCTGAAGACGGGCGAAACGGTGTACCGCGACCTGTATCACTTCTGGGCGAAGATATTCGCGGTCAACTTCGGCATGGGTGTGGTCTCCGGCCTGGTCATGGCCTATCAGTTCGGCACCAACTGGAGCGCCTTCTCCGACTTTGCCGGGGCGGTCACCGGGCCGCTGCTGACCTATGAAGTGCTCACCGCCTTCTTCCTCGAAGCGGGTTTTCTCGGCGTGATGCTGTTCGGCTGGCACCGCGTCGGCCCTGGCCTGCACTTCTTCTCCACGGTGATGGTGGCCATCGGCACGCTGATCTCGACCTTCTGGATTCTCGCTTCCAACAGCTGGATGCACACCCCCCAGGGCTTCGAGATTATCGATGGGCGGGTAATCCCGGTGGACTGGTTCGCCGTGGTGTTCAATCCGTCCTTCCCTTACCGCCTGGCGCATATGGCCACGGCGGCGTTCCTCGCCACGGCGTTCTTTGTCGGCGCATCGGCGGCCTGGCACTTGTTGCGCGGGCGCGACAACCCGGCGATCCGCAAGATGCTGTCGATGGCCATGTGGATGGCCCTGCTCGTTGCGCCAATCCAGGCGGTAATCGGCGATTTCCATGGCCTCAATACCCTCAAGTATCAGCCGGCGAAGATCGCCGCCATCGAAGGCCACTGGGAAAACCATGGTGACGAACCGACCCCGCTGATCCTGTTCGGCTGGCCGGATATGGACGCCGAAGAGACCCGCTTCAAGATCGAGATTCCCGCCCTCGGCAGCCTGATTCTGACCCACAGCCTGGACAAGCAGGTGCCGGCGCTCAAGGAGTTCGCCAAGGAAGATCGGCCCAACTCGACCATCGTGTTCTGGACCTTCAGGGTCATGGTCGGCCTGGGTATGCTGATGATACTCACCGGCCTCTGGGGCCTGTGGCTGCGCAGCCGCGGCAAGCTGTTCCAGAGCCGGCCGTTCCTGCACCTGGCGGTGTGGATGGGGCCTTCGGGGATCATCGCCATCCTCGCCGGCTGGTACACCACCGAGATCGGTCGTCAGCCGTGGATCATCCACGGTCTGATGCGCACCGCCGATGCCTCCTCCGGACACAGCTTCGCGCAGATGAGCCTGACCCTGGCGCTGTTCGTGGTGGTCTACTTCGCCCTGTTCGGCGCGGGTATCGGCTATATGCTGCGCCTGGTGCGCAAGGGCCCGGTCACCGATGAAGGCCAGGAACCCGCCGAGGGCGGCCCTGGGCAGAAACGTACGCCGTCCCGTCCGCTGTCCGCGCCCGAAGAGGGCCTGGAAGAAGGCGACACTGACTCGCTGGCTGAGAGGAATTGAATATGGGTATGGATCTCTCGCTGATCTGGGCCGTGATCATCGCCTTCGGGGTGATGATGTATGTGGTCATGGACGGCTTCGATCTGGGCATCGGCATCCTCTTCCCCTTTGTCAAAAGCGAAGGTGAGCGCGATGTGATGATGAACACCGTGGCACCGGTGTGGGACGGCAACGAGACCTGGCTGGTGCTCGGCGGCGCTGCGCTGTTCGGGGCCTTTCCGCTGGCCTATGCGGTGGTACTCAGCGCCCTCTACCTGCCGCTGATCTTTATGCTGCTGGGGCTGATCTTTCGCGGCGTGGCCTTCGAGTTCCGCTTCAAGGCCAAGGCCGCCAAACGCCACCTGTGGGACAAGGCCTTTATCGGCGGCTCGCTGACCGCGACCTTCTTCCAGGGGGTGGCCCTGGGAGCCTATATCGACGGCTTCGAGGTGGTCGACCGGGTGTTCGTCGGCGGTGCGCTGGACTGGCTGACGCCGTTCTCGCTGTTCTGCGGTCTGGCCCTGGTCGCCGCCTACGCCTTGCTCGGCTGCACCTGGCTGATCATGAAGACCGCAGGCCGTCTGCAGCAGCAGATGCACGATATGGCGCGGCCACTGGTGTTGGTGGTGCTGGCGGTGACCGGCATCGTCAGCCTGTGGACGCCGCTGGCCCACGCCGAAATCGCCGAGCGCTGGTTTAGCTTGCCGAATATCTTCTGGTTGATACCGGTACCGCTGCTGGTGCTGCTGTGCACCTGGGCGCTGCTGCGCGCGGTGGCCAGCAACGCCCACTACTCACCGTTCCTGCTGACCCTGGCGCTGATCTTTCTCGGTTACAGCGGCCTTGGCATCAGCCTGTGGCCCAATATCATTCCGCCGTCGATCAGCATCTGGGAAGCCGCCGCGCCGCCGCAGAGCCAGGGCTTTATCCTGGTCGGCGCGGTGTTCATCATCCCGGTGATCCTGATGTACACCGCCTGGAGCTATTACGTGTTTCGCGGCAAGGTCACTGAAGAAGATGGCTACCACTGAGGAGCGCAGGATGACCGATGCAGGCGAAAAAAAACCGCTATGGCAGCGGCTCGGCTGGCTGGTCGCGATCTGGGCCGGCAGCGTGCTGGCCCTGGGCGCGGTGTCCTATCTGCTACGGCTGTTTATGCAGGCCGCGGGGATGGGGACGCCCTGATCGGCCGGCGATATGTGGGGTTTGCGTAGGGTGGGTTAGGCGCATGGCGGGATGGTCCTGCGTTGCGCCTGTATTTGCTGCGCCGTAACCCACCATGGCGTCGACGCGGGCTTGTGTCTGGTGGGTTACGCGGCACCCGAATAGCGCTGTTGCTTGTGCATTAAGGTGTTCAGTGCCGCTAACCCACCCTACGGATTCGCGGCGTGCCGGGTTTATTTGATCGCTTTAAGCACTACAAACTTCGGTGTGGCGGCCACCTGTTCGACGCCGCGGAACAGCCGTTTGAGTTTGGCGTGGTAGCCCAGGTGGCGGTTGCCGACTATCCATAGCTCGCCGCCGGTCACTAGCGCCGCGCGGGCCTGCTGGAACATGCGCCAGGCGAGAAAGTCGCCGACCACCTGCTGCTGGTGGAAGGGTGGGTTGCACAGCACCAGGTCCAGCGAATCCGCCGCCTGTTCGGCCAGGCCATCGCCGGCGCGGATTTCTACCGGGCGTTCGCCCAGGGCGGCGCGCCAGTTTTCCTCGGCCGATTGCACCGCCATATAGGACTCATCGACCAGGGTCACTTCGGCCTGCGGGCTGCTCAGGGCATAGGCGATGGCGAGCACGCCGTTGCCGCAACCAAGATCGGCCACGCGCACGCGGCCCAGGTGTTTGGGCAGGTGCGGGAGAAAGGCGCGGGTGCCGATATCCAGGTCTTCGCGGCAGAACACATTGGCGTGGTTGCGCAGCTCGATGGCCGGTTTTTCCAGGCGATAGCGCGTCGGGTAGGGCGATACCGCGGCTGGTTTGGCTGCAGGCGTGGCTAGCAGCAGGCGGGCCTTTTTAACTGCCAGCGAGGCCTGCACCGGGCCGATATATTTTTCCAGCAGGTCGCCGGCGGCGCGCGGCAGGTGCTTGATCATCGCCGCAGCAATCACCTGCGCGCCTGGGGCCAGCTGACCATGCAGACGGATCAGCTGCTCTTCCAGCAGCGCCAGCGTCTTGGGCACGCGGATCAGTACCCGATCGAACGGCCCCTCGGTTGTGGCGCTGGCCGGCACGAAGCGCACCGCCTCTGCCGGCAAATGGTTACGCGCCAGGTTGGCTTGCAGGCCCAGGTAGCCCAGGTGCGAGTCGCCGCTGCTGGTGACCTGGGCGTGCCCGGCCAGGCTGGCGGCCAGGGCTCCGAAGTTGTCGTTGAGCACCAGCACTCGGGCATCCGCGGGTAAGCCCTGCTCATGCAGATGGTTGAGCAGGTACTCGTCGGCGGCGTCGAAGGCTTGCAGGGGCTCGGCCTGCTGCTCGGGCTGGCGGATCAGGTCGAGCTGGGCAAAAGGCGTAACGAATATAGGCATATGGACTACTGGTGTTTGTGGGCGGCGCTTTGCGGGACACTGTGACAGGTCGTTGGAAAACTACTGCGCTCGGCTATGCGGCATTGAAGTTAGCCTTCGCGCGCTAGGTTTTTTAACGGCCTGGCAGATAGTCGGCGCAGCAGAGGGAGTGAAGTATGACCGCCAGTGAAGACAAGTTCACCCGGCAGATTCTGAGTGATGTGCGGGTCTGGTCGCCCAGCCTGTTCAGCCTGCGCTGTTCCCGCGATCCGGGGTTTCGGTTCCGCGCCGGGCAGTTCGCCCGCTTGGGCGTGCAAAAGGCCGACGGCAGCGTGGTCTGGCGCGCCTATTCGATGGTTTCGGCCCCCCATGACGAGTTTCTCGAATTCTTCTCCATCGTCGTGCCCGGCGGCGAGTTCACCGGCGAGCTGAGCCGACTCAAGGCCGGCGACAGCCTGCTGTTGGAGCGGCAGGCCTTTGGCTTTCTCACCCTCGAGCGCTTTGTCGATGGCCGCGATCTCTGGCTGCTGGCCAGCGGCACCGGCTTGGCTCCCTTTCTCTCGATTCTGCAGGACTTCGAGGTGTGGCAGCGTTTCGAACGCATCGTGCTGGTCTACAGCGCGCGCACTGCTGCGGATCTGGCCTATCAGCCGCTGATTCATGGCCTGAAAACGCTGCCGCACCTGGCCGAATACGCCGACAAGCTGGTTTACCTGCCGCTGGTTACCCGCGAGCAGGCCCAGGGCTGCCTGCACGGGCGCATCACCAGCCTGCTGACCAGCGGCGAGCTGGAACGCGCCGCCGGCCTGAAGCTGGGCCCGGAGCACTCGCGCGTGATGCTCTGCGGCAACCCGCAGATGATCGACGACACGCGAGCCCTGCTGAAACAGCGCGATCTGCAGCTCAGCCTGAGCCGTCGGCCGGGGCAGGTGGCGGTGGAGAACTACTGGTAAGCCAGCCGGTTACTGCGCGGGTTCAGGCGGGCTGGGCGGGGGCGGCTCGGCGCGGGGCGCGCAGAGCGGCAGGCGGATCGCGAAGCGCACGCCCCAGCCTGGCTGGCTGGCTACTTCCAGCTTGCCGCCGAGCACCCCGGTGACCAGGTTGTGCACGATATTCAGGCCCAGGCCGCTGCCGCCCTGACCCAGACGGGTGGTGAAGAAGGGGTCGAAAATCCGCGACAGGTGTTCCGGGGCGATGCCGTGACCGTTGTCGGACACGGCCAGCTCGATCCAGCCCGGCTCATAGGGGAAAGCGTACAGGCCGATCTTGCCGTGCTCCAGGCCCTGCAGGCCATGAGTCAGGGCATTGTTGATCAGGTTGACCAGCACCTGGCCGAGGGCTCCGGGGTAGCTGTCCAGTTCGATCTGGTCGTCGATATTGCTGTCGATGACGAAGGGCGTCTTCTTCAGTGTCGGGCCCAGGGTGATAAGGATTTCCTTGACCACCTCGCTGAGCTGGAAAGTGCGGCGCTGAGCGCTGGCCTGGTCGACCGCGACCTGCTTGAAGCTGGTGATCAGTTCGCTGGCCCGGCGCAGGTTGCGCACCAGGATGTCGGTGGCGGTCTTGTTGTCCTGTAGGAACTGGTCGAGCACCGAGCGCTTGAGCGCCCCGGCGCTGACGGCGGCGGCAATCTCCCGGCTGTGGTCTTCCAGGGTGCTGGCGGCCATCAGGCTATTGCCGACCGGGGTGTTCAGCTCATGGGCGATACCGGCGACCAGGGAGCCAAGGGCGGCGAGCTTCTCGCTCTGGACCAGGTCGATCTGCGCGCGCTGCAGGGTCGCCATGGCGGTGCTCAATTCTTTGTTGCTCTTGCTCAGGGCCTCGGTGCGCTCGGCCACGCGCTGCTCCAGGGTGGCATTGAGTTCCCGGTAGGCATTCTCGGCGCGCTTCTGGTCGGTGACGTCGATGTTCATGCTGACGAACTGCAGGCTGCCATCGGCCGCGGGAATGCTGAAAGTGGTGGTCAGCACGCAAAGGCTGCGCTGCGGGTTGAGCTGCAGCTCGCTCAGGTAGGGGCCCACCGACGTACCCTTGGCGGCTTGGGCGAGGCTGGCGAGAAACATCGCCTGTTGCGCCGGGGTGTGGAACAGCTGGTCGAGGGTCTTGCCCAGAGCGACTTCCCGGGGGATCTCGTAGATGCGCTCGCTGGCATGGTTCCACAGCAGGATGCAGCCGTTGCCATCGAACCACTGCACGGCGACGTTGGGCGTGTACTCCAGGGTGGCGAGCAGGCGCTCCTCGCTTTCGCGCAGGCTCTGGGCGGTGTCCAGCAGCGCCTGCTCACGCTCGAGGATGGCCCCGACCATGCGCCGCAGGCTGGCTCCCAGGGTATTGAGCTCGCGAATGCGGCTGGGCTCCATGGGCAGGTCATAGTGGCCGTTGGCGATTTCCCCGACATGCCGGGTGAACTGCGAAATGCGCCGCGCCAGGATCCAGCTGGTGCGCCCGGCGATCAGCAGGGCGATGGCGAGGGCCAGGCCAAGGGCGCTGAGAATGCGCCGCCAGGTGCCCTCGATCAAGGCATAGGCCTGCTGCTGTGGCTGGGTCACCAGTACCTGCCAGTCCGGGCCCTTGACCTTGCGCGCCAGGCCGAGCAGCTGTTGGCCGTCCAGGTTGAAGCTGCGTACCGATGGGTTGTGCAGCACCTGCAGGTGGCCGAGGTTGAGCTGTTGCCCGGGCTCGGCGCTTTGCGAATCGGCGATCAACTGATACTGGCGATCGAGCATGCGGATTTGCAGGTCGCTGTCCTGGCTCAGCTGGCGGGCCAGTTCGGGGAGCGGGCTGATCGCCAGTTCGCCGACCAGGGTGCGCGGGCCCAGGGGTTGCGCCAGGGCCACCGCCAGGCGTGAGCTGACGGTGGAGAGAAAGCTGTTGGACCAGACGCTCTGGCGGCTCAGTTGCGCCTGGCGGACGAAGTCGCGGGCGGAGATATCCAGGCCGTACAGGTTCTGCCGTAGTTTGCGGCGGCTGGCCGGCAGACCGATGGCTTTGATCCGGCCGGTTTCGTCGGTCAGGTAGATGGCCTCGTAGAAATCCAAGCTATCGGCATAGGCGTCAAGCAGGGTCTGGGCCTGCTGGTTATCCAGCTTCGGGCTGCTGTGGAACAGTTCGGCCAGAGCTCCGAGTTCGCGGTTGGCGATGCTGAAATGGCGTTCCAATTGGTGGGTGATGGCCTCGGCGGCAAAGCGCTGGCGGTTTTCCACCTCCTTGATCATCAGCGGTTCGTAATACAGGCGAAACAACAGGCCGACCGCCAGCACCGGGATGCAGGCCACCAGGATAAAGCGACTGGCCAGGATCAGCAGCAGGGGGCGGGCCGCGCCCAGCTTACTCAGGGCTGCTGAAACGGCCATCGCGCACCACCATGGGGTAGAGAATGCTGTCGCTGTCGCCAAAATCATCGAAGACGATCGGGTGTTGCAGGCCCTGGAACTGGCGAATGCGCAGCAGCGTCTGCTTGGGCTGTTCGCCGGGCTGGCGCTGCTGCAGGGCCGTGAGCAGGACGCGGGTGGCGTTGTAGCCGGTCAGTGCGGCGGTATCTATATGTTGGGCAAAACGCGCCTGGTAGCGCTGCTTGAAGGCGACAAAGTCGGCGGAGTTGTCGTTCAGGTCGAAGGCCTGTGCGGTGATCATGCCTTCGACTGCGCGGCCGCCCATTTCGATCAGGGTGTCCGCCGCGCCCCAGGCCGGGGTGGCGAGTATCAGCTGTGGCTCCTGCTGGCGCAGCTGGGTGGCCAGCAGGGCGGTGTCCAGGGCGCTGCTGATTAGCACCACGGCGGCGGGCTGGTCGGCCAGGGCGCGGCGCGCCAGGTCGGCGAAGTCGGTCTGCTGGTCGCGACTGAATTCCACGGTCAGGCCGACCTCGGCCCCGCTGGCCTGCAGGTGGCGCTTGAAGTCGGCAAGCCAGGGCAGGGTGTAGCTGCGGTTGCGCAATTCGATAATCACATTGACCCGCTGTATGCCCTGGCGCTGTCCCAGGTGGTTGGCGATATCGCGGGCGTCCGGGTTGGTGTGGCTGAGGGTGCGGAAAAACTGGTCGTCGCGCCCGGCCAGCAGTGGGCTGAGCGGCGTTCCTCCCATCAGCAGGATGCCGGCCTCGGTAAACAGTGGGGCCAGCTGTTCGGCGATCAGGCTGGTCATGGGGCCGATGGCGGCCTCGACGGGCACCGCGATCAGTTCTGCAGCCGCCTGTCGGGCCCGTTGCGGGTCGAAGCCGTCATCGCGGTACAGCAGCTCGATGGGCCGGCCCTGAATACCGCCAGCGGCATTGGCTTCTTCGACGGCCAGCTGCATGCCATTGCGCCCGGCCAGGCCGAGGCTGGCACCGGGTCCGGAGACATCGACTATTACCCCCAGGCGAATGGGCGTCGGCGCGCTGGCTTGTTCCTCGCACGCGGCCAACAGCAGGGCGGTGCAGAGTACCAGCAGCCCGTGCAGTTGTGTCCTGGCGGGTGTCGTCATACTGGGCATGGCGGATAACCGTCAGGTAGGTCGCGCCTCGGGGGCCAAGGCATCGAAGTGGATCGGGCCCCGCAGGTCGGCATATTTGCGCGGGCGCAGCGGGGTGTTTCAGGCGTTTGTCGCGGGCCAGGGCCAGCCGCTCCGTCACGGCTCCGGTGTCGTGATAAAGCTCAGCAGCGCGGCCAGTTCTAGGGGCTTGGCAAACAGGTAGCCCTGGCCTTCGTGGCAGCCCATCTGGGTGAGCGAGGCGGCCTGGCTTTCCTGCTCGATCCCTTCTGCGATCAGTTCCAGTTGCAGGCTGCGGCCCAGCTGAATAATGGTTTCCACGATGCGTTTGCTGCCATCGCTCTGCTCCATCTGCCGGACAAAGCTGAGGTCGATCTTCAAACGGTCGACATTCAGGCGTTCGAGGTAGCTGAGCGAGGAGAAGCCGGTGCCGAAATCGTCCACGGCGAGGCTCACGCCCAGGCCCTTGATGCGGTTTAGCAGGTCGATCATAAAAGTGGCGTCGAGCATGGCCACTGACTCGGTGATTTCCAGCTCCAGCAGACTCGGGTCGATGCCGCTCTCCTCGAGCGTGCGCTCCAGGGTGGCGAGGAAGTCGGCCTGGCGAAATTGCGCCACCGAGACGTTGACCGCCATGCGCAGCGGCTGGCCGCTGTGCTGGATGATCTGCTGCAGGTCGCGGCAGGCGCTGCGCAGCACCCATTCGCCGAGGCTGACAATCAGCCCGGAGCTTTCCGCCAGAGGAATAAACTGCGCCGGGGCGACGAACTGGCCGTCATCGGTGCGCCAGCGCAGCAAGGCTTCGACGCCGATCAGCTGGCGGCTGCCCAGGGCCATCTGCGGCTGGTAGACCACGAACAGGCGCTCGCGCTCGAAGGCGCTGCGCAGCTCCTGAAGCAGCTGCACGCGGGCGCGGGTGTCCTGCTCCATGGCGCGGGTAAAGTGGCTGATGCTGCCGCGTTGCTGGCGTTTGCCATGCTTGAGGGCGATATTGGCCGCCTTCAGGGCCTCGCTGCCGTTGCCGTCGATCTGGTCCAGGCAGGTCAGGCCGATGGTGGCGGTGATGCGCCGGCTCAGCCCGGCAAAGTACAGCGGTTGCTGAAACAGGCCGCGCAGGCTGTTGGCGCAGACCACCTGGTTGCCGGCCAGGATGGCGAACACATCGCCTGCGGCCCGTGCCAGCAGGGTGCCGGGCGGCAGTGCCTGCTGCAGGCGTGCGGCGACCGCCAGCAGCAGGGCATCGCCGTGCTGGTGGCCGAGGGTGTCGTTGAGTTCGGAGAAACCATCGATATCGATCAGCGCCAGGGTGGTCTCGCCCGGTGCCGGACCGGTCAGCGCCTGGTCGAGCGCCTGGACCAGGGCCAGGCGGTTGGGCAGGTGCAGCAGCTGGTCGTTGTAGGCATGGTCCTTGAGCAGGCTGAGCAGCAGCACATTGTCCAGGGTGATGATGATGTTGCTGCAGAACACCTCGAGCAGTTGCCGATCCAGCTCGTTCAGCGGACGTCCGGTCTGCAGGTAGGCGGCCATATGGTTATGGCTCTGACCGGGGAAGAACAGGGTGGTCGAATGGCTGCCGTAGTGATTGCTGCGCTCGGCCAGAGCCTGATTGAGCGCTCGGGCGATCTGCTGGTCGGGCAACTCTTCCAGCTGCTTGTCGATGCAGCCCATCAGGCTACCGGCGGCTGCGACGATCAGGGCGTGGGCCGGCGAGGCCTGGTGGTCGTAGGCGCAGACCACGCCTTCGGGCGGCAGGCCGAGCAGGCCGCAGATCTGGGTGATGATCCCGGCGGCGAATTCGCTGACTCCCTGGCGTGCCAGCAGCTGACTGCTGGCGCGGATCACCATGCCCAGGCCGTGGCGGCTGGCGTTGATGGTGTGGATCTGGTCGTAGCAGCGGATGGCCGTGGTCAGCGCGGTGTATAGACGGTTGCGGGTCAGTTCGGACTTGGTCTTGTAGTCGTTGATATCGTAGTCGCGGATCGCTTCCATCTCCGGTGCGTAGCCCGGTTGGCCGGTGCGCAGGATGATGCGGATTTCGCTGTTATGCAGGTCTTTGCGGATCAGGCGGACCAGGTCCAGGCCGGCATGCTCCGACTCCATCACCACATCCAGCAGCACCACCGCCACCTGCGGCTGCGCGGTCAGCACGCTGACCGCCTGGGCGGCCGAGTAGGCATGCAGAAATTCTAGGGGGCGGTCGAGGATCTCGGTATTGGCCAGGGCGAAGCAGGTCGATTGATGCACGTCCCGGTCGTCGTCGACGATCAGGATGCGCCAGCAGGGCTCGGCTGGGTTGCGATCACTCGAGTGGGTTTCGTCGTCGAAAGCGAACAGATCGTCTTCTACTACATCGCTCATGTTCAGGCCTTGTTAAGGTATGGCGGACGCTTTCGCCGGCACTTGGGTTGGACCTCTGCGGGTCCTGGATGAGCAGCCAACAGGGCTGGGTTACCAAGCAAGTCACTAAATAGTCTAGGCGAAAAAAAACTGCACACGGCCTGACGGGTGCAGTTCCTGGGGCGTGACTCGCGGGGCGGCATCTACCCCGTGGGAATCAACGGTTTTCCTGCTGGTTCTTGAGCAGATCGCGGATCTCGCTCAGCAGCTCCTGCTCCTTGCTCGGGGCCGGCGGCTCGCTCGGTGCGGCTTCCTCTTCACGCTTGAGGCGGTTGATCACTTTGATCCCCATAAAGATGGCGAAGGCGACGATCAGGAAGTCGAGGATGCTCTGGATAAACTTGCCATAGGACAGGGTTACGGCGGCGACATCGCCTTCGGCGGCCTTGAGCACCACGGCCAGGTCAGAGAAGTCCACCCCGCCGATCAGCACGCCCAGGGGCGGCATCACCACATCGCCAACGAAGGACGAGACGATCTTGCCGAAGGCGGCACCGATGATGATGCCCACGGCCATGTCGACCACGTTGCCCTTGACGGCGAAGGCCTTGAATTCGCTGATAATGCTCATGTTTCTTTCCCTGATAGGTGGTGTGCGCTGAAGTGTAATCCAGGTCGCGACGCTTGCCAGCCAGTTGTCAGGTAGGAAAGTGCACTTCGGGTAACGACTCGAAGGCCGGTTTGGCCAGCAGATAACCCTGAAACAGTTCGACGCCCATGTCACGCAACGCGTGCAGTTCGCCCAGGGTTTCGATGCCTTCGGCGATCACCCGAATCTGCAGTTTGCGGCACATCTGCAGGGCGGCTTCGACCAGAATCTGGCGCACGCTGTCCTGGTCGATATTGCGGATCAGCTGCATATCCAGCTTGATCAGGTCGGGCTGGAAATCGGCCAGCAGGTTGAGGCCGGCATAGCCTGCGCCGAAGTCGTCGATGGCGGTCATAAAGCCTTGTTTACGATACGCGCGCAGGATACCGGTGAGGTGGTCGACATCCAGCACCTGCTCCTGCTCGGTGACTTCGAAGATGATCCGCTCGAGGGGGAAGTTATAGCGCTTGGCCGCCTCCAGGGTGGCGCGGATGCAGGTTTCCGCCTTGTACACGGCATTGGGCATAAAGTTGATGGAAACCATCGCCGGCACCTGCAGCCTGGCGGCCCACTCCAGCGCCTTGATCCGGCAGCTCTGGTCGAAGGGGTAGAGGTTTTCCGGGGTCAGGCGACCCAGCACGCTGCCAGCGGACTCTCCGGCGCTGCCGCGCACCAGGGCTTCGTGGGCGAAGATTTCGCGGGTAGTGAGGTTGACGATTGGCTGAAAAGCCATGCTGATCGGGAAATCCAGGCCTTTGCCGTCGCGACATGCCGTGCAGCCGGGGTTCTTATCCATGGAGCACTCTCATCGTGGTCACAACCTAATACCCGGCAAACGATAGCAGGTATCGCGGGCCTGTAGGGGCCCGCTTCGGCAGAGCCGGCTGTGCTGGTCTAGTCTGAACACAGACCCGCCATGAGGATGCCGCTATGCCATTGGAACATCATCCGCTCAGCCGTGAATTTCCCGAACTCAAGCCGCAGCTTGGGGCCCTGCTGGCGGCTGACGGCCACTTCGCGCGTCTGGCCGAGGAGTATGAAGAACTCGACAAGCGTATCTATGAGGTGGAGAGCGGACGTATCGCCATGGACGAGATGCTGTTGCTGGGGCTGAAAATGCAGCGGGTCAGCCTCAAGGACGAACTCGGGCTGTTGCTGCGCGGCGGGTCTTGATCGGTTGGTGTTGATCCCGGTCAAGGGGGAGCTGGTGGGCAGGGGATAGGCTGGTTGCCAACATACATCCCACGAGGAGCGCCACCATGCACGTTGAACACCACCCCTTGAACAAAGACTTCCCCGAACTGCACGCGGCTTTGCACGAGCTGCGGGTTAACGATGCCCATTTCGCCCGCCTGGCTGACGAGTATGAAGCCCTGGACAAACGCATCTGCCGCGTCGAGGACGGCGTCGAAGTACTGGCCGACAACGACCTGGCGTCCCTCAAGCTGGCCCGCGTCGATCTCAAGGATGAAGTGGCGCGTCGTCTCAATAGTGTTGCCAAGCCCTGCTGTGGCTGCTGCAAAGGGTAGGGCTGTGGGCGGACCGTGGATTAACCACGGTCTATAGCTGTAAATATATCCAGCTATTTCGTATCATCCGGGCTCAGCTTTCCGAGGAGTCTGGCATGGCCAAGGCCAAACGTATGTACGGCTGCACCGAGTGCGGCTCGACCTTTCCCAAATGGGCCGGCCAGTGCGGCGATTGCGGGGCCTGGAACACCCTGGTGGAAACCCTGCTCGAAACCAATGCCGCCACCCCTAGCGGGCGTTCGGGTTGGGCGGGCGAGCAGGCGCAGATCAAGACCCTGGCCGAGGTCAGCGTCGAGGAAGTGCCGCGCTTTTCCACCGCCTCCGGCGAGCTTGATCGGGTACTCGGTGGTGGCCTGGTGGACGGCTCGGTGGTGCTGATCGGCGGCGACCCGGGCATCGGCAAGTCGACCATTCTGCTGCAGACCCTGTGCAATATCGCCACGCGCTTTCCCGCGCTGTATGTCACCGGCGAGGAATCCCAGCAGCAGGTGGCCATGCGCGCCCGCCGCCTGGGCCTGCCGGAAGACAAGCTCAAGGTCATGACCGAGACCTGTATCGAAACCATCATCGCCACCGCGCGCCTGGAAAAACCCAAGGTGATGGTGATCGACTCGATTCAGACCATCTTCACCGAGCAACTGTCCTCGGCCCCCGGCGGCGTGTCTCAGGTGCGCGAGAGTGCGGCGCTGCTGGTGCGCTTCGCCAAGCAGAGCGGTACGGCGATCTTCCTGGTTGGCCATGTAACCAAAGAGGGCGCGCTGGCCGGGCCGCGGGTGCTCGAGCATATGGTCGACACCGTGCTGTATTTCGAGGGCGAGTCCGATGGTCGCCTGCGCCTGCTGCGCGCGGTAAAGAACCGCTTCGGCGCGATCAACGAATTGGGCGTGTTCGGCATGACCGACAAGGGCCTGAAGGAAGTCACCAATCCTTCGGCAATCTTCCTCACCCGCGCCCAGGAAGAAGTCCCCGGTAGTGTGGTCATGGCCACCTGGGAAGGCACCCGGCCAATGCTGGTGGAAGTGCAGGCGCTGGTCGACACCAGCCATATGGCCAATCCGCGCCGCGTGACGCTAGGCCTGGACCCGAATCGACTGGCCATGCTCCTGGCCGTGCTGCACCGGCATGGCGGTATTCCCACCTATGACCAGGACGTGTTCCTCAACGTGGTCGGCGGGGTCAAGGTGCTGGAGACTGCCTCGGACCTGGCGTTGATGGCCGCAGTGATTTCCAGCCTGCGCAACAAGCCGCTGTCCCATGATCTGTTGGTGTTTGGCGAGGTTGGGCTGTCGGGCGAAATCCGCCCGGTGCCGAGCGGTCAGGAGCGCTTGAAAGAGGCGGCCAAGCACGGCTTCAAGCGCGCCATCGTACCCAAGGGCAATGCGCCGAAAGATCCGCCGCCCGGTTTGCAGGTGGTTGCAGTAACGCGCCTGGAGCAGGCGCTGGATGCATTGTTCGAGTAGCGAAGAGCTTTCGTAGCCCGAGTAAGCGCCAGCGCAATCCGGGGGTGGTTTAACGCCGAACGCCGCAGTCCCGGATTGCGCCAAGGCTTATCCGGGCTACCTGTTTGTCCAGCCTCAGTCCGCTTCGCCGAGGGCGGCCAGTTCCCGTTCCAGCAGGCTTTCGTCGCCTAGGTTGAGTTCGACCAGGCGGCGCAGGTGGCTGATCGAGTCGAGGTCGATATGCCGGCAAACGAAGCCGAGCAGATTGTCCTGGGTGCGGGTCAGCACCACTTCCATCCGCACGTAGGTATCGTCGGCCAGCTGAATGCGGGCTTCGAAGGGCTGGTGCGGGTCGCCATTCCAGCCGCCGGGACGCTTGATCAGCAAACCTTTCAGTGACACGTCATGCAACTCGACTGCCCAGCTCCGTTCACCTTGAAGGATCTCGGTGGGGGCATCGAAAGCGATGCGATGAAAGCGCCGCCGCTCGTTGGCTGTATTGCTCATGCAAAAAACTCCTGCGGGGTTTAGTCCACTATAGCCAAGGTGGGTGTCGAGGGTACGGTTTGTTTACCTGGCGCGCGGCACAAAAAAGCCCGCCGGAGTGGGCGGGCTTTTCGGTAGCGACGTGTCGCTTAGTTGCCGTAAACCGGGAACTTAGCGCAGACCGCTTTGACTTGCTCGCGCACGCGCGCTTCAACGGCTTCGTCGCCCAGGTTGGCGAGGATTTCGCAGATCCAGCCAGCCAGTGCGCGGCACTCGTCTTCCTTGAAGCCGCGGGTGGTCACGGCTGGGGTGCCGATGCGCAGGCCGGAGGTGACGAAGGGCGAACGTGGGTCGTTCGGCACGCTGTTCTTGTTCACGGTGATAAAGGCGCGACCCAGGGCGGCGTCGGCGTCTTTGCCGGTGATGTCCTGCTTGATCAGGCTGAGCAGGAACAGGTGGTTTTCAGTACCGCCGGAGACCACGTCGTAGCCGTTTTCAATAAACACGCTGGCCATGGCCTGGGCGTTCTTGATCACTTGCTGCTGGTAGGCCTTGAACTCAGGCTGCAGGGCTTCCTTGAAGCACACGGCCTTGGCGGCGATTACGTGCTCCAGCGGGCCGCCTTGGCCGCCTGGGAATACCGCGGAGTTGAATTTCTTCTCCAGCGCTTCGTTGGCGCGGGCGAGGATCAGGCCACCGCGTGGGCCGCGCAGGGTTTTGTGGGTGGTGGTGGTGACCACATCTGCGAACGGCACCGGGTTCGGGTACACGCCAGCAGCAACCAGACCGGCTACGTGAGCCATGTCGACAAACAGGTAAGCACCGACTTTGTCCGCGATGGCGCGGAAGCGTGGGAAGTCGAGAACCTGCGAGTAGGCGCTGAAACCGGCGATGATCATCTTCGGTTTGTGCTCAACGGCCAGGCGCTCGACTTCGTCGTAGTCAATCAGGCCGGTGACATTGTCGATGCCGTACTGCACGGCGTTGTACATCTTGCCGGAGAAGCTGACGCTGGCACCGTGGGTCAGGTGGCCGCCGTGGGCCAGGCTCATGCCGAGTACGGTGTCACCAGCTTCCAGCAGGGCCATATACACGGCGCTGTTGGCCTGGCTGCCTGAGTGCGGCTGGACGTTGGCGTAGTCGGCACCGAACAGCTCCTTAGCGCGGTCGATAGCCAGCTGCTCGACGATATCGACGTATTCGCAGCCACCGTAGTAGCGCTTGCCCGGATAGCCTTCGGCGTACTTGTTGGTCAGTACCGAACCCTGGGCTTCCATCACCGCTGGGCTGGTGTAGTTCTCCGAGGCGATCAGCTCGATGTGATGTTCCTGACGCTGGGCTTCCTGCTCCATCGCGGCAAACAATTCGGCGTCATAACGGGCGATAGTCAAATCACGGCTGAACATGGCATTCCCCTGAGAAAAAGCAGCTGGGCGGTAGAAAGAGGGGGCGAATTCTACCCCATCTCGGCCGGGCAGGGGTATGCAGCGCAGTCATGTGGCGGACAAGTGGGGCTCATGCACAAGGCAGTCTTAAGCTGCATGTTTGCAGTTTTGTAGCCCAGATAAGCGCCAGCGCAATCCGGGAGCTTTGCTCGCAACGGCATCTCCCGGATTGCATCCGGGCTACGGGACTGCATCCCGATCCATTACCTTGAGCAACCCGCGACCCGTAGGGTGCCACTCGCCGCAGGCAGTGCGCCTTGGTTCGCTGCTGTGGCACAAAAGCCGGCGGGCTGTCGCTGCGCGCCGAGCGGATGCCTAATGCGCTGATCCTACAAATTGCGCCTAGCTGAGCATAAACAACGCGGTGCCGCTAAACAGTGCGGTGAATTGCTTGGCCGGCATCGGTCGGCCGAGCAGGAAGCCCTGCACTTCGTCGCAGTCGTGGCCACGGAGGAAGTCCAGCTGGGCCAGGGTTTCCACGCCCTCGGCGATCACCGTGAGGTTGAGGCTATGGGCCATGGCGATAATGGCGCGGGCGATCTGGCCGTCCTGTTCGCCGTGGGGCAGGCCATCGACAAAGCTGCGGTCGATTTTCAGCACGTCGATGGGGAACTGCTTGAGGTAGTTCAGCGACGAGTAGCCGGTGCCGAAGTCGTCGATGGCCAGGCACACCCCCAGGCGCTTGAGGCTGGTCATGGTTTGCATGGCATTGGTCACGTCGTCCATCAGGATGCTTTCGGTCAGTTCCAGTTCCAGGCAGGCCGACGGGATACCGCTGTCCTTGAGGATGCTGGCGATGCGCAGGCCCAGATCGCCTTCGGCAAACTGCCGGGCCGACAGGTTGACCGAGATCTTCGGCACCCGCACCTTGGCCTGATGCCATTGGCTGAGCTGGTGGCAGGCCTCGCGCAGCACCCACTCGCCGACCTGGACCACCAGGCCCAGTTCTTCGAGCACCGGGATAAAGTCGTTCGGCGGCACCAGGCCGCGGGTCGGGTGCTGCCAGCGCAGCAGCGCCTCGGCCCCGGTCAGGCGCTTGCCGTCGCCGGAGAACTGCGGCTGGTAGTAGAGCCTGAATTCGTCCTGCTCCAGAGCGTGGCGCAGGTCGCTTTCCAGCTCCAGGCGCTCCAGGGCGCTGGCGTTCATGTCGGCCTGGTAGAACTGGAAGTTGTTCTTGCCGCGTTCCTTGGCGTGGTACATCGCCGTGTCGGCGTTCTTCATCAGCTGGCTCAGTTCGCTGCCGTCCTGGGGGCTGAGGGCGATGCCGATACTGGCGCTGACGAAGAACTCGCGGCCTTCAAGGATAAACGGCTGGGCCAGGCTGGCGAGGATCTGCTCGCCGACATGGATGGCCCGTTTCAGCGCGCCCTCGCGGCTGGCATCGGATTGCAGCAGCAGGGTGAATTCGTCGCCGCCCATGCGCGCCACGGTGTCGTCACCGTCGACGCAGGCGGCCAGGCGCACGGCCACTTCCTTGAGCATGCGGTCGCCGGCGGCGTGGCCCAGGGAATCGTTGATCGGCTTGAAACGATCGAGGTCGAGGAACATCAGCACCACCCATTCCTGATGCCGCTCGCCATGCTGCAGGGCATTGTGCAGGCGGTCCTGGAACAGGGTGCGGTTGGGCAGCTGGGTCAGGGCGTCGTAGTAGGCCAGGCGGTGAATGCGCTGTTCGCTGGCCTTGCGCTCGCTGATGTCGCTGAAGAAGCACACGTAGCTGACCAGGTCGCCCTCGTCGTCCTTGACCGCGGTGATACCGACCCAGGCTGGGAATTTTTCGCCGTTGCGCCGTTTCAGCCACACCTCGCCCTCCCAGCTGCCCTGCTGGTTGAGCTGGCGGATCACGAAGCTGAGGTGGCTGGCCTGCTGGGTATCGGCGGTAAGCATGCTCGGCAGCTGGTCGAGAATTTGCTTGGAGCTGTAGCCGCTGACTCGGCTGAAGGCGTTGTTGACCTGGACGATATAGCCAGCCGGGTCGGTGACCAGAATCGCCGCAGTGGAGTGCTCGAACACCGTGGCGGCCATGCGCAGGTCTTTCTCCGCGCGGCGTTGCTGGCTGATGTCGCGGCCCACGCCCAGCAGGCCTTCAAAGCGTCCGCTGTCGTCCCACATGGGTACCAGGCGCAGCTCTATCGGAATCTTCTTGCCATCGGCATGCAGGCAGTCGAAGACGAACAGCTGCGGCAGGAACTGCGCGCGCAGTTCGGCCAGGCGCTGTGGATCGCCCAGAGCGGCGCTCACCCGATCCAGCAGGGCATAGAAACCGGTCAGTTGCCGCGGGTTGGTGGCCAGGCCGTGGAAGCCGTTGCTCAGTGTCCACTCGCTGTCGTAACCGAGCACCTGCATGACCGAGGGGCTGACGTAGTTGAGCTGCAGCCTGTCGTCGGTGGAGAAGATTACATCGCTGATGCTTTCCGCCAGCATCCGGTAGCGCTGCTCGCTGGTGCTCAGGGATTCGCTGCGCACGATCTGTTCGGTGATGTCCTTGGCCACGCCGATCAGTCGGCTGACCCGGCCGCGCTCATCGTAGGCCAGGGCCTGCTCGCGGATATCGAACCAGTGCCAGCTGCCATCGCGGTGCCGCCAGCGCAGCTCGAATTGCATCAGCCGGCCTTTGCCCAGCACCTGCTGGATATTGCGCATGCGCAGGTAGAGTTCGACGTCGTCGGGATGGAGGATCCTCTCCCACAGCCGCTCGCCCATTTCGCGTAGCTCGACCTTGTTGTAGCCCAGCTGCGGACCCAGATGATTGTTGCTGTACATCACCCGCTTGGCGGCGATGTCGTGCACGTAGATGGTATCCGGTACCGCGCTGACCACATCGGACCAGAAGCGCTCGCGCTCGATCAGCGAGGTTTCGACGCGCTTGCGGCTGGTGATATCGCTGATGCTCAGGGTTACCGAATTGAGCTCCAGCGGGTTTTCCGGCAGACGCAGGAGCAGCCACAGGTGGCGTTCCTGGCCCTGCAACGTGTTGATCTGGCGTTCCATTTCCAGCTGGCCATTGCCCGTGAGCAGGGCGCTGATCAGCTGCAGGCGGAAGCCTTCGGGGTGCAGCGGGCCGCTGTTGAACAGGTGCTTCCAGGCCTGCTCGGTGGAGTCGACACCGAGCAGACGCAGGGCCACCTGGTTGGTTTCGGTCAGGCGCAGGCGCTGGCAGAGCGCCTGGTGCCGTTGCGGGTCGGCCGCCAGCCAGTGCAGTAGGCCGGGCACGTCGCGGATCTGCTGGTGCTGCAGGTAGGCATGCAGGTAGGCATGCAGGTCGGCCAGATCGAGCACGCACAGGGCGGTACCGGTGCCTTCGAAAATATCCTGATAGCGCCGGCGGGTTTCGCGCAGCACTTGATTGGCATGCTGCTCTTCGGTGACGTCGCGCAGCACCCAGACAAAGCCGCCGTGTGGGGACTCCTCGCCCAGATCGCTGCGGCTGATGTCGTACAGCCGTGGCTCCCCGTTCTGGCGGATTTCCACCAGGTCCGGACCCAGCTCATGGGATGCGCCGTTGCCGTGCAGCAGCATGGGGTCGAGGCGCGGTAGCAGCTGCAGCAGGTGCCAGTTGTGCGCCTCGGCGTTGCTCAGGCCGAACAGGCTTTCGGCCTGGGGGTTGAGGTACTGCAACTGGCCGTTGCCGTCGGTCACCAGCACCCGCTCTTCGATCGCACCCAGCACCGTCGCCGCCTGTTGCAGGGAGCGCCGCGAGGCGGTGTTGAGGGCGTGCAGGTTGCGCTGCTCGTGCAGCAGGCGATACAGGGCGAACAGGGTGAGCAGGGCACAGAGGATAAATAGCAGCAGCTTGCTGGCCAGTTGCGGCAGTTGCTGGGCGCGCACCTTGCGCTCGTTGAACAGCGCGCGCAGCTGCCAGTCGCTGCCGGCCAGCGGGTTGAGCAGGATGGTCTGGGCCAGGTTCTCGGCCGTGACGGGAGGCGCAATCGGGCTGTCCGGCGACAGGCTGTCGCCCTGGCTGGCGATGACCCGCTGCGAGTAGCGGTCTTCCAGCAGCCACTGCTGGGGGCTTTGATGGTGCTCGCTAAGCCAGCTGCGCAGCGCTCGGTTGGTCAGGTGCAGGACCCAGAAACCCTCACCTTGCGTCTGGCGCAGCATCAGGTAGATCTCGCCGCCGTCCTGGGCGCTGAAGGTATAGAAGTAGTTGTGCGGCTGGCCCCGCTGGAACAGTTCACGGAGGTACGTCACGTTCGGCGGCGGGGCTCCGGCGCTGGTCAGCATTTGCCCCCGGGCATCCAGCCAGATCAGCCCGCGCAGTGTTGGAAACACGCCGCGTAGCGAGCCAAGCAGGGCCTCGCTGGCTGCGCCCGGTGCAGGCGGGCGGCTGTGGGGCTGCAGCAGGGCCTGGCCGGCGCTGGCCTTGAGCTCCATGTTCAGGCCCAGGTGATTGGCCAGCTGGTTGCTGTAGGCATGGCTGAGCTGCAGCTGGTTGTCCTGCAGTTGACGCGATTCCAGGTGCAGTTGCCACAGCAGCAAGCCCAGCATCAGCATGACCAGCGCCACCAGCGTGCCCCTGGCTGGGCCGCTCATGGGCGCAAGCAGGGCTTCGCTGGAAAGGCGCGAAGCGGTTGGAGGCGTGACTCTAGGCAATGACCTAAATCCTGGGATGAGCTGTATCTGGGGGAGTGTCCGGCTTCGTCATCCGTAGCGAAGGCCGCCGGGTTCACATCGCGAATAACGCAACGCGGCGCATACCCGAGGAGTTAACCAATTCGAGTAAAAAATAACCACTAGTTAGAGTGCCGCAGTCGCTATCCGGGCTCGCTTGAGCGTGCCGGGCGAGGCGCTTGCCAGTCTGGATCGCGGCAGCCGGCTAGCATGCCATAAATATGGCAAAGTGCCAGCGTGGCCGACGAGCGTCGTTTGCCCTGCATCGCGCATTCCGGTAGCTTTGCCGCACGCGCGTGGCTGTGCGAATCCGTGCCCGAGCTGCCATTCGGGGCAGCCTGCGGCCCGTCACAGTCTGCAGCCTTATATCTCGTTTTTCTGTCCAGAACCCAGGTTATCCATGGCCCAATACGTCTACACCATGCATCGGTTGAGCAAAGTAGTGCCGCCGAAGCGGGAAATCCTCAAGAACATCTCCCTGTCCTTCTTCCCCGGTGCCAAGATCGGCGTGCTCGGTCTCAACGGCTCGGGCAAGTCCACCCTGTTGAAAATCATGGCCGGGGTCGACACCGAGTTCGATGGCGAAGCCCGTCCGATGCCTGAGCTGAACGTCGGCTACTTGCCGCAGGAGCCGCAGCTCGATCCGAACAAGACCGTGCGCGAAGTGGTGGAAGAAGCCGTCAGCGTAATTAAAGACGCCCAGGCGCGTCTGGATCAGGTCTACGCCGCCTACGCCGAGCCGGATGCCGACTTCGACAAGCTGGCCGCTGAGCAGGCCAAGCTCGAAGCCATCCTGCAGACCAGTGACGGTCACAACCTCGAGCGTCAGCTGGAAGTCGCCGCCGACGCCCTGCGCCTGCCGGCCTGGGATGCCAAGGTCGCCGTACTCTCCGGTGGCGAAAAGCGCCGTGTGGCGCTGTGCCGTCTGTTGCTGTCGGCTCCGGACATGCTGCTGCTCGACGAACCAACCAACCACCTGGACGCCGACTCGGTGGCCTGGCTGGAGCACTTCCTCCACGACTTCCCCGGCACCGTGGTCGCGATCACCCACGATCGTTACTTCCTGGATAACGTCGCCGGCTGGATTCTCGAGCTCGACCGCGGTGCCGGCATTCCTTACGAGGGCAATTATTCCGGCTGGCTGGAAGCCAAATCGGATCGTCTAGCCCAGGAATCCAAGCAGCAGTCGGCCCATGAAAAGGCCATGAAGGAAGAGCTGGAGTGGGTGCGCAAAGGCGCGAAAGCTCGCCAGTCCAAGTCCAAGGCGCGCTTGCAGCGTTTTGAGGAAATGCAGTCCCAGGAATTCCAGAAGCGCAGCGAAACCAACGAGATCTATATCCCGGCTGGCCCGCGTCTGGGCGACAAGGTCATCGACTTCGTCGGCGTCAGCAAGGGCTACGGCGACCGCGCGCTGATCGACAACCTGTCGTTTAGCATGCCCAAGGGTGCCATCGTCGGCGTGATCGGCGGTAACGGTGCCGGTAAGTCGACCCTGTTCCGTATGCTGATGGGCAAGGAGCAACCGGACTCGGGCAGCATCGAGATCGGCGAAACCGTGCAGATGGCCTGCGTCGACCAGAGCCGCGAGGACCTGGATGGCAGCAAGACCGTATGGGAAGCGGTGTCCAATGGCTCCGACATGATCAAGATCGGCAACTACGAGGTGCCGTCGCGTACCTATGTCGGCCGCTTCAACTTCAAAGGCGGCGACCAGCAGAAGTTCGTCAAGGACCTCTCCGGTGGTGAGCGCGGCCGTCTGCACTTGGCGCTGACCCTGAAAGAGGGCGCAAACGTATTGCTGCTCGACGAACCGTCCAACGACCTCGACGTGGAAACCCTGCGTTCCCTGGAAGAAGCGCTACTGGACTTCCCTGGTGCCGCCATTGTGATCTCTCACGATCGCTGGTTCCTGGATCGCGTGGCGACCCACATCCTGGCGTACGAAGACGACTCGCATATCGAGTTCTTCGAGGGCAACTACACCGAGTATGAAGCCGACCGCAAGAAGCGCCTCGGCGACGCCGCCTCGCAACCGCACCGCGTGCGGCACAAGAAGCTGGCGCAGTAAGTTCGCAGCTTTACTGCTGTAAGCAAACGAGGCCTGCGGGCCTCGTTTGTGTTTCTGCATTCCCTCTGCCGAGAGTCGCGCTGGCTTTAAGTGCCGATACGGGTCGGTTATTTACAGTTTTGCACCAAAAAGATTCATCATTGCGACATTTTGCCCTGTTATGGGGCTTTCCCTGCTGCTAGAGTGCCGGCCTCTTTTCCCGTGTGTTGTTGCGCACCCCTGCGCTGAGGCTCTCGCTCATGTCCCAATCCGTCGACCAGTTCCTGGCTGCGCTGAAGCAGCGCGACCCCGATCAGCCCGAATTCCACCAGGCGGTGGAGGAAGTGGTGCGCAGCCTGTGGCCCTTCCTGCAGGCCAATCCGCGTTACCTGCAGGCGGGTATTCTGGAGCGCATGGTCGAGCCGGAGCGGGCCATTCTGTTTCGCGTGCCCTGGGTCGATGACGCCGGCCAGGTGCGCGTCAATCGCGGCTATCGGGTGCAGATGAGCAGCGCCATCGGCCCGTACAAGGGCGGACTGCGCTTCCATCCTTCGGTGAACCTGGGTGTGCTCAAGTTTCTTGCCTTCGAGCAGGTGTTCAAGAACTCCCTGACCTCGCTGCCGATGGGCGGCGGCAAGGGCGGCTCAGACTTCGACCCCAAGGGCAAGAGCGACGGCGAAGTGATGCGCTTCTGTCAGTCCTTTATGGCCGAGCTGTATCGCCATATCGGCGCCGATCTGGATGTGCCAGCCGGCGATATCGGCGTCGGTGGCCGCGAGATCGGCTACCTGTTCGGCCAGTACAAGCGTCTGTCCAACCAGTTCACCTCGGTGCTGACCGGCAAGGGCCTGAGCTACGGCGGCAGCCTGGTCCGCCCGGAAGCCACCGGCTACGGCTGTGTGTACTTCGCCCAGGAGATGCTCAAGCGTGACGGCCAGGGTTTCGAGGGCAAGCGCGTGGCCATTTCCGGCTCCGGCAACGTGGCCCAGTACGCGGCGCAGAAGGTCATGGAGCTGGGCGGTACGGTGATTTCCGTGTCCGACTCCGCAGGCACCCTGTATGCCGAGGCCGGCCTGAGCGAGGAGCAGTGGCAGTACCTGATGGAGCTGAAGAACGTCCGTCGCGGTCGCCTCAGCGAAATGGCCGCTCACTTTGGCCTGCAGTTTCTCCCAGGGCAGCGTCCGTGGAGCCTGCCGTGTGATATCGCCCTGCCTTGCGCCACGCAGAACGAGCTGGACGGCGAGGACGCCCGCACGCTGCTGAAGAGCGGCTGCATCTGCGTCGCCGAAGGGGCCAACATGCCTTCGACCCTGGAGGCGGTGGATCTGTTCATCGAGGCGGGCATCTGCTACGCCCCGGGCAAAGCCTCCAACGCCGGCGGCGTGGCCACCTCCGGGCTGGAAATGAGCCAGAACGCCATGCGCCTGCACTGGACCGCTGGCGAAGTGGATGAGCGTCTGCACGGCATCATGCAGAACATCCACCATGCCTGCGTGCACCATGGCGAGGAGAACGGCCGTATCAACTATGTGAAGGGGGCCAATATCGCCGGCTTCGTCAAGGTGGCCGAAGCCATGCTGGCCCAGGGCGTGGTCTGACCCTCTGTTGCCGGTTCGGCGCTCGTTGCGTATGCCAGCCTTAGGGCTGGCATTTTTATTTTATGCGCTCGCCGGCGAAGAATAGTTACAGAATTCCTGACCGGCATCAGTGCCAAGCGCCGTACACGCGCCACACTGAAGGCAGTATTCCTGAGGACTGCCCGCATGCCCGCTTTCGACCCCTACACCGCGCTCTACACCCTGCTTAACGAATACAGCGCCCGTGCCAACGCGATTCGCCAGGACCTGGCGCGCAGCCACTCGCCCGATTTCGCTGAGCAGGCCTTGCAGCGGCAGAACGATGAAGTGCTCGAAGCTTTGCTGATGGAGGCCGAAACGGGTATGCGCCAGGTCGGGCTGGCCAAGCTGCGTCTGGCGGAGGGGCAGTATGGTCTGTGTCTGCGCTGCGGCGAGGCGATCAAGCCGGCGCGTCTGGCGGCCATGCCGGCCACCGAATACTGCCTGGCCTGCGCCGATCAGGCCGAGAAAAACTGAATATCCCCGCCGGTCGCGGCGTTCAGCCGCTTCCCCGGTATCCCCGATCAGCGTTCGCTTATTTCACTTAGCAGGCGGCGCGCCGCGGTTTCCGCGGCGTCGCTATAGGGCCGCAGTACGCTGGCGGCTCCCGCTCTTTCCAGGGCTTCGGCATCGCCGGTGCGGAACGCGCTGAGGGTGATCTTGCCCTTGAAGGTGCTGGCCCGTAGCGCTCGCAGCAGAATGGCGTTGACCTCGCGCTGGGGGATGGTGCTGATCATCGCCTGGGCATAATTGAGCGGCAGGTGTTCGAGAAAATCGTTGTCCTCGGCATCGCCATAGCAGGCGCTGAGGCCTTCATTGCGCGCCTCGGCCAGAGCGCCGGGGTCGAAGTCCACACCCAGTACGCGCAGCCCGCCCGCCTCAAGCTGGTGAGCCAGCTGCCGGCCATAGCGGCCCATGCCATAGATGATGATTTGCGCATGAGTGTTTTGCGGGTCGCTGTCGTTGGCGTTCTCGCGGTGCGGGATATGCCGCTCGAAGATGCCCAGCCAGGGAGCCAGGCGGTCGAATAGGGCCTGGGAGTAGAGGATCATATAGGTCGACAGAGTGATGGTGATCAGTCCGACCAGGGTGGTCAGGCCCAGGGCGTCCGGGCCGACATGGCCGAGGCCGATGCCCATGGCGACGAAGATGATGGAGAACTCGCTGATCTGCGCCACAGTCAGCCCGGCCATAAAGCCGGTGCGTTTGCGGTAGCCCATCCAGCCCATGATCGCCATGACGATCAGCGGGTTGCCGATCAGCACGAAGGCCGAGAGCACCAGCGCGCTGCCGATCTGCCCGTGAATATGGGCGAAGTCCAGCTGCAGGCCCAGGTGCAGAAAGAAGAACAGCAGAAGGAAGTCGCGCAGGCTGGTCAGGCGGCTGGCCACGGCTTCGCGCAGGGGCGTCGAGGCCAGGGAGAAACCGGCGAGAAAGGCCCCGATTTCCTTGGACAAGCCCAGGGTGTCCGCGCCGGCAGCCAGCAGGATGCCCCAGGCTATGGCGATCAGCATCAGCAGTTCCGGCGAGCTGGCCATGCTGTCCAGCAGGCGTGGCAGGGCGTAGCGCATCAGCAGGAAGAGCACCGCCAGGCTGCCAAGCAGGATCGCCAGCAGGGCCAGCGGATGCATGCCTTGCTGCTCGCCGCTGCTGGGCTGGTAGAGGTTGAGACCGAGCATGGCCAGCACCACGGCGATGTCCTGGACGATCAGAAAGCCCATGGCGATGCGCCCGTGCAGCGAGTCGATCTCGCCTTTGTCCGAGAGCAGCTTGACGATAATGATGGTGCTGGAAAAGGTCAGGGCCACCGCCACATACAGGGCGGTCAGCCATTCCAGGCCCAGCAGGTAACACAGGCCGTAGCCGAAGATGATGGTGAAGGTCAGTTGGCCCAACCCAGTGGCCAGCGCCACCGGACCGAGGGTGCGCACCAAGCGCATATCCAGCTTGAGGCCGACCACGAACAGCAGCACGGTGATGCCGATTTCAGCGAGCAGTTCCAGGGGCTCGTTTTCGCTGCTAAGGCCCAGCACCGCCGGGCCGGCGAGAATGCCGACGAGAATATAGGCGATGATCAGGGGCTGGCGCAGCTTGACCGCAATAGCCCCGACCAGAGCTGACAGGGCCAGCAGTACCGCCACTTCCTGGAACAGGCTCATTCATCACTCCTCGATAGTCAGCTGTGATTGTAAAAAGCCCCTGTGATCCTGCGCTTGCGTTGGATCAAGCATACCGCTTGTGGATGCCGGCCGATGCGGCGATGATTTCACCAGCCCCCCGTCCAAGGATTTCCAATGCCAGACTCCGTTGCAGCCCATTTGCGGTTGGCACCTGAAGCGCTTACCCGTCCCTTCACTCCCGAGCAGTTCAACTTCACCAGCACCGAAGACCTGGAGCCCTTTCGCGGCGTACTCGGTCAGGAGCGTGCGGTAGAGGCCCTGCAGTTCGGCGTGGCCATGCCGCGCCCCGGTTACAACGTATTCGTTATGGGCGAGCCGGGCACCGGCCGCTTCTCCTTCGTCAGACGCTACCTCAAGGCCGAAGCCAAGCGCCTGGAAACCCCGGCCGATCGGCTGTACGTCAATCACTTCGACGAGCCCCGCGAGCCTCGTGCGCTGGAGCTGGCTTCGGGCACCGCCGGTGCCTTTCTCGACGATATCAACCAGTTGATCGACAACCTGCTGGCGACCTTCCCCGCGGTGTTCGAACACCCCTCGTTCCAGCAGAAGAAGAACGCCATCGACCGCGCCTTCAACAAGCGCTACGACCAGGCCCTGGATGTAATCGAGCGGCTGTCGCTGGAAAAGAACGTCGCCCTGTATCGCGACAGCAGCAATATTGCCTTCACCCCCATGCTCGACGGCAAGGCCCTGGATGAGGCCGAGTTTGCCCAGCTGCCGGAAGCCGAGCGCGAGCGTTTCCACGCTGATATCGCCACCCTGGAAGAGCGCCTCAACGAGGAGCTGGCCAGCCTGCCGCAGTGGAAGCGTGAGTCGAGCAACCAGCTGCGTCAGCTTAACGAAGAAACCATCACAGTGGCCCTGCAGCCGCTGCTCGCGCCCCTGTCGCAGAAGTATGCGGAAAACGCCGGGGTCTGTGCCTACCTGCAGGCCATGCAGGTCAACCTGCTGAAAACCGTAGTCGATCAGCTGGTCGAAGTGGAGCGCATCGACGCCCAGACCCGCAAGCTGCTTGAAGAGCAGTACTGCCCCAGCCTGGTGGTCGGCCATCATGCCCAGGGCGGCGCGCCCGTGGTATTCGAGCCGCACCCGACCTACGACAACCTGTTCGGTCGCATCGAATACAACACCGACCAGGGCGCGCTCTACACCAGCTACCGCCAGCTGCGCCCTGGTGCCTTGCACCGGGCCAACGGCGGCTTTCTGATTCTCGAAGCCGAGAAGATGCTCGGCGAGCCCTTTGTCTGGGATGCGCTCAAGCGCGCCCTGCATTCGCGCCAGCTGAAGATGGAGTCGCCCTTGGGCGATCTCGGCCGCATCGCCACCATTACCCTGAATCCTCAGGTGATCCCGCTGCAGGTCAAGGTCATCATCATCGGCGCGCGCCAGCTGTATTACGCGTTGCAGGACCACGATCCGGACTTCCAGGAAATGTTCCGCGTACTGGTCGACTTCGATGAAGACATCCCGCTGGCCGACGACAGCCTGGAGCAGTTCGCCCAACTGATGAAGACCCGCACCTCGGAAGAGGGCATGGCCCCGCTGACCGCTGCCGCCGTGGCGCGCGTGGCGACCTACAGCGCGCGGCTGGCCGAGCATCAGGGGCGCTTATCGGCGCGTATTGGCGATCTGTTCCAACTGGTCAGCGAAGCCGACTTTATCCGCAGCCTGGCTGGGGATGAAGTGACCGACGCCGGGCATATCGAGCGCGCGCTAAAGGCCAAGGCCACCCGCACGGGTCGCGTTTCGGCACGGATCATCGACGACATGCTGGCCGGGATCATCCTGATCGACACCGCCGGCGCGGCCGTGGGCAAGTGCAACGGTCTGACCGTGCTGGAAGTCGGTGACTCAGCCTTCGGTGTGCCTGCGCGGATTTCCGCCACCGTCTATCCGGGCGGCAGTGGCATCGTCGATATCGAACGCGAGGTCAACCTTGGCCAGCCGATCCACTCCAAGGGCGTGATGATCCTTACCGGTTACCTGGGCAGCCGTTACGCCCAGGAATTTCCCCTGGAAATTTCCGCGAGTATCGCCCTGGAGCAGTCCTACGGTTATGTCGACGGTGACAGCGCCTCGCTCGGTGAGGTCTGCACGCTGATCTCGGCCCTGTCGCGTACCCCGCTCAAGCAGTGTTTCGCCATTACCGGGTCGATCAACCAGTTCGGTGAGGTGCAGGCGGTTGGTGGGGTCAACGAGAAGATCGAAGGCTTCTTCCGCCTCTGTGAGGCCCGCGGTCTGACGGGCGAGCAGGGCGCGATCATCCCGCATTCCAACGTCACCACCCTCATGCTCGACGAGCGGGTGCTGCAGGCGGTGCGCGCTGGGCAGTTCCATATCTATGCGGTGCGTCAGGTCGACGAGGCGCTGAGCCTGCTGGTTGGCGCGGATGCCGGTTCGCCCAATGAGCAGGGGCAATTCCCGGCGGGCAGTGTCAATGCGCGGGTGGTCGAGCGTCTGCGCGATATCGCCGCCATGGGCATGGAAGACGACGACAAGGACGAGCCGAAAAAGGAAGACGCGCCGGCTGTGGTCAAGGAGAAGAAGCCTCGGGCCAAAAAGCCAGCGGCCGAGTGACTGACCGGGGCTGGGGATTCGGGCGGTGGCTGGTCAGTCATTGAACGAATTCCAAGGCCCTTTATACGGCGCAGTTCGGGGCGGCTTTTCCTCGGTTCATCCACAGAGTTATCCACAATGTGCGGGGATAACTGGCGACTTCCCACGGGCGCTTGCTCGGGTGTAGGCTGAAGACCTGCTCCCGAGAGGATCGCCGCCATGTCGCGCAGCCTCAATCTCACCCGCCATTGCCTGGGCCTGGATACCCGCATCGAATGCGTGGTGTTGCCGCTGGCGGGCAATGCGGGCCTCTGGACACTGATCTGTGCCGCCGGAATCGCCGGCAACCAACCCTCTACCATCAAGGCGCAAGGCCCATTCCACGGGCCTTGCGTCGCCGAAGGTGTGCTCATTGAAATCGCCGAGAGCCTGTTTGACATGGGCTACGACGCGTGCGACGAGCTGCCGATCTGGCGCTTGCATATCCAGGCCGAACTGCGCCGCCTGAACAACCAGGGGGGCCGCCAACTGGGCAACTATATGTTTCGCCCGGAAACCTGAGCGCTCGCTGCGCAGCATTTGATCCGCCGGCGCAAAGGCTGCAGTCAGGCGGCTTGTGCTGATCAATCCTGAGCCTGTCCACAGTTTTATCCACAGATGTCGGGGATAACCCTGGCATCTGCTTTGCGCTTGCGCCCCGCCTTTGTCTGGCGAGCCGTGCTGGGTATACTCGCCGCCAGTCTTGAACCCTGAGTGAGCCCTTATGGAACGCTTTATTGAAAATGCCATGTATGCCTCGCGCTGGCTGCTGGCACCTATCTACTTTGGCCTTTCGCTGGGTCTGCTGGCGCTGGCGCTGAAGTTCTTTCAGGAAGTTTTCCACATTCTGCCCAACGTCTTCGGCATGGCCGAGGCGGATCTGATTCTGGTGATCCTTTCGCTGATCGATATGGCGCTGGTCGGCGGCCTGTTGGTGATGGTGATGATTTCCGGTTACGAGAACTTCGTTTCCCAGCTGGATATCAAAGAGGGCACCGAGAAGCTCAGTTGGCTGGGCAAGATGGACTCCAGCTCGCTGAAGATGAAAGTAGCAGCCTCCATCGTGGCGATCTCCTCGATCCATCTGCTCAAAGTGTTTATGAATGCGCAGAACATCCCCGACAGCAAGTTGATGTGGTACGTGATCATTCACATGGCCTTCGTCCTCTCGGCCTTTGCCATGGGCTATCTGGATAAGCTGACCAAGCACGAACCGAGCTGATCCCCTCTCAAGCGTCACCGCCGCCCGCCCGTTGCAAAACGGACGGGCGGTTTGCTTTCTGCCTTGTGCTTTTACTGTCTTGTACAAAAATTGTATTTGTATAGATTTTTGTATAGTTTTATCTGCCCGAGGACATCGCCATGAATCTGCAAGACCTGTCGTTGCACGCCCATGCTGGGCATATCGACGCACTCAACCTGATCTCCATCGAGGGTGGTATCTACCTGCTGGAAGCGCACATGGATGGCCGTGCCCACCCGCTCAGTGATAGCCATGGCAAGACCCTGCACCTGCGCTCGGTCGAACATGCCCGCGACCTGCTGCACGACCTGCCAAGCGTGCCGTTCCACCTAGTTCATGCAGTGGTGCATGACGAAATGTGCGGCATGCAGGATGGCACTCAGGACACCCTGCGGGTGCCGATTTCCTTCAACTCTTTCTGGTAGCGACCCAATCTATGTCTATTCGCCGGCTTGCTCTGGTACTGGGTGATCAGCTGTCTTTCGACCTGCCCAGCCTGCAGGCTTTGGACCCGCAGCAGGATGCCGTGCTGCTCGCTGAAGTGGCGGAGGAAACCAACTATGTGCCGCACCACCCGCAAAAGATTGCGCTGATCTTCAGTGCCATGCGCCACTTTGCCGAGGCCCTGCGTGAGCGCGGTTGGCGCGTGCATTACGTCAAGCTGGACGATGCACAGAACAGCGGCTCGCTGCCTGGCGAGTTGCAGCGCTGGGCGACGCAGTTGCAGGCCGCCGAGGTGTATATCACCGAGTGCGGCGAATGGCGGCTGGAGCAGGCGCTGCAGGCTTGCGGCCTGCCGATTACCTGGCATGCCGATAGCCGCTTTATCTGTGGCCATGGCGAGTTCGCCCGCTGGGCCGAGGGGCGCAAGCAGCTGCGTATGGAGTTCTTCTACCGCGAGATGCGGCGTAAGACCGGCCTGCTGCTAAATGGCGACGGCACCCCGGTGGGCGGTGCCTGGAACTTTGACGCGGAAAACCGTAAGGCGCTGCCCAAGCAGATCAAGGCCCCGATGACCGCCCGCTTTCCGGCGGATGGCATTACCCAGGACGTGCTGGCGCTGGTGGCCGAGCGTTTCAGTCACCACTACGGCAGCCTGGCGTCCTTCGATTACCCGGTGACCCACGCCGAGGCCGAGGTGCTGTGGCAGCATTTTCTCGACTTTGCCCTGCCGGCCTTTGGCGATTATCAGGACGCCATGGCGGTCGGTGAGCCGTTTCTGTTTCATGCGCGAATCAGCGCGGCGCTGAATATCGGCCTGCTGGATGTGCGCCGGTTGTGTGCGGATGTGGAGGCGGCCTACTGGCGCGGTCAGGTGCCGCTGAACGCCGCCGAGGGCTTTATCCGCCAGTTGATTGGCTGGCGTGAATACGTGCGCGGCATCTACTGGATGCATATGCCCGAGTACGCCGAGCGCAATGCCTTCGGCAATACCCGGGCGTTGCCGGAGTTTTACTGGACCGGCAAAACCCGCATGAAATGCATGAGCCAGGCTATCGGTCAGACGCTGGAACATGCCTATGCCCACCATATCCAGCGGCTGATGGTCACTGGCAACTTCGCCCTGTTGGCCGGCATTGCGCCCAGCCAGGTCTGCGACTGGTACCTGGCGGTGTATATGGATGCCTTCGACTGGGTCGAGCTGCCCAACACCCTGGGCATGGTCATGCACGCCGATGGCGGTTATTTGGGTTCCAAACCCTACTGCGCCAGCGGTCAGTACATCAAGCGGATGTCCAACTACTGCGGCAGTTGCGCCTACAAGGTTACGGAGAGCGTCGGTGAGCAGGCTTGCCCGTTTAATGCGCTGTATTGGCATTTCCTCATGCGTCACCGCCAGCAGCTGTCCGGCAACCACCGCCTGGGCATGATCTACCGCGGCCTGGACAAGATGAGCGAGGCAAAGCAGCAAGGCCTATGGGCGCGCGGCGAGCAGCTATTGGCCCGGCTGGATGCCGGCGAGGCGTTGTGAAAAAGGCCGAACTGCCAGTCAAGACCTGCCAGGTGTGCGGTCTGCCTTTCAGCTGGCGCAAGAAGTGGGCGCGCTGTTGGGATGAGGTGAAGTACTGCTCCGAGCGCTGTCGGCGCAATCGCCAAGGCGTGGCTGGCGGGTAGGGCGGTCAGGCGGTTTGTGCTAGGCTGGCCGACCATTTTTAGCCTCCAGCGGAGCAGTGCTATGTCCGATATCAATCTCTCGACTGACGAAACCCGCGTCAGCTACGGCATCGGCCGTCAACTGGGTGGTCAGCTGCGTGACAACCCGCCGCCGGGTGCCAGCCTGGACGCCATCATTGCCGGTATCACCGATGCCTTCTCCGGCCAGCCAAGCCGCGTCAGCGAAGCCGAACTGACCGCCAGCTTCAAAGTAATCCGCGACATCATGCAAGCCGAAGCCGCTGCCAAGGCTGAGGCCGCTGCTGGTGCTGGTCTGGCCTTCCTGGCTGAGAACGCCAAGCGCGACGGCATCACCGTTCTGGCTTCCGGTCTGCAGTACGAAGTGCTGACCGCAGGCGAAGGCGCTAAGCCGTCCCGTGAAGACAGCGTGCGCACCCACTACCACGGCACCCTGATCGACGGCACTGTGTTCGACAGCTCCTACGATCGTGGCCAGCCGGCCGAGTTTCCGGTTGGCGGCGTGATCGCCGGCTGGACTGAAGCTCTGCAGCTGATGAATGCCGGCAGCAAATGGCGCCTGTATGTGCCGAGCGAGCTGGCCTACGGCGAGCAAGGCGTGGGCAGCATCCCACCGCACAGCGTGCTGGTGTTTGATGTGGAGCTGCTGGACGTTCTCTAAGGCGCTTTCCTGAGGCGGATGACCCTGTGTCCTTCCGCCTTAGGGTTAGTCGCGATCACCTTGTAGCCCGGATGTAATCCGGGGAAGCGGTCTTTGGCTTCTACCGATGTCCCGGATTGCATCCGGGCTACAAGAGCTGGGTGCTGTTTTTGTCTTCAGGGGCGCAACGCCCTAGCGTAGCAATAAAGAAACAGATTACGCACCAATTCCTTAAGCACCAGCGGCTCGCAGGAATTCAGCTCGTGCAGATCCAGATCGCCCTGATCACGCAATTCGTCCAGAGCATCGTCCTTTAATACCGCACAGACTTCGCCGGTGTTGCGGTTGAGAATGCGTAGATACGGCTGCGGGCGGTCCAGCCAGGCGTCGATCAGATAGGTCATGGCTCATCTCCCTTTCAAGTGGTCAGATGAGAATAATTCTTATTACATTTATAGCAAGGATTAATCGTTGCCTTTCGTCGCGCAAATCGGCATAGGGGACGGCCTTCACAGGCCGCTCCCCTGCCACACCACCCGGCATGCGGGTCCGCACCGGGCGGTTCGAGAGATTGAGGTTATGAGAGACGCACTAATCCCAGCCTGTCGAACCACGCAATATTAAGCAC
>NZ_DATKDZ010000014.1:0-51913 GCF_035512415.1 Pseudomonas sp.
CTTTCCGAAGAAGTTCTTTCTACTCAACCACTTGCATCCCCGACCAACATCCAGCTTCTCGTTAGCGGGAGGCGAATTCTACAGCGTTTCAAACCGCTGTCAACCACCTCTTCAACCGCTGCCGATCTACCTGATCGAAGCTACCAACAGGATCAAACCACCACCCTGTCAGCCCGGCGCATTCTACACAGCTTGCGCTGCTTTGCAATCTCTCTTTTAAAGCTAACTTATTGTTTTAGAATAAGTTTTCCGAGAGATCTGCGCCGGAAGAGGTGCGCATTATAGGGGCAAGCGAAGCCAGGTCAAGGCTTATCTAATACCTGATTCATACGGACCTACCCCATCACCACACTGGAAGACTGCACCCGACGCACCCAACCTATATAGACAAGGCAATAAGCGAGGCAAATTAGAGACATAAAAAGCCCGGTCATTTACGAACTGGGCTTTCTCATTGACTTATATGGTCGGGACGGAGTGATTCGAACACTCGCCCCGTTAGCACCATATGCAAGCAACCAAGCTATTCGCGTCCTTGCTGGCGGTTTACCCAAACACTGATCACCACTACCTGCGCCACCCTCTTCAAACGGGCGGTAGGCTGGGATAATTGTCATTCGACAAAGATCAATCTTGATGCAAATCATTATTATTTAAGGCGTATATCCCTAAGCTAGGCCCCATCCAAGCCAATGCTCAGAGGAAATCGTCGATGCGCGCACAACTGCCATTCTCATTCGCCCTACTGCTGGTCGCTGCATTTGCCCAGGCCAAGGAATACCCGATTGGTGAGCCCCAGCAATGCGGCGGTCTGGAGGTCGGGGCGGTGTACCTGCAGCCGATCGTGATGGATCCGCCGGGCATGATGCGCCTCGCCGCCGATTCGGATGTGCACCTGGAAGCCGATATCAGCGCACTGAAAAACAACCCCAACGGTTTCCCGGAAGGCAGCTTTGTGCCCTATCTGAACGTCGCTTTCGTGCTGCGCAAGGAAGGCAGCGATCAGGCACTCAAGGGCGATTTCCACGCGATGGTGGCCAACGATGGCCCGCACTATGGCGACAATCTGAAGCTGTTCGGCCCGGGCAAGTACCACCTGACTTATAGCATCCTGCCGCCCACTGGCGGCCACGCCATGTTTGGTCGCCACACCGACAAGGAAACCGGCGTCGCCCCCTGGTTCGAACGCTGCGAACTCAGCTACGAATTCACCTACGCCGGCATCGGCAAGAAAGGCGGTTACTGATCCTTACAGCCGCGGCGCAGTGGAGTTCGCGATGTCAGCTGTCTTGTGTTCCATCCTGAGCGGTTACCGGGGCTGCTTGCGGCGTAACTCGCCCAGCGTGTCGCCATGCGCAAGTTGAACGGGCTGCTCGGCGGCCTGGGCGATGCCCTGCGACGACATGCGCGGCTAATCCGGGGCGTGCAATGGGTGGTGGTGGCCTTCTATGGCCTGTTGCTGGTGCTGCCGGCGCTGCTGCCATTGCCGTCCAGTCAGGCGCGGATGCTCGACAACCTGACGCTGCTCGCCCAGTTTGTTTTCTGGGGCCTCTGGTGGCCGTTCGTGCTGCTGTCCATCGTGCTGTTCGGCAGGCTCTGGTGCGGGCTGCTGTGTCCCGAAGGATCGCTCAGCGAATGGATCAGCTGGCGCGGTCTGGGCCGCGGGACGCCGCGCTGGATTCGCTGGGGCGGCTGGCCGACCCTGGCGTTTATCCTCACTACTATTTATGGCCAGCTGATCAGCGTCTACGACTACGCCCAGGCCGCCTTGCTGATCCTCGGCGGTTCGACCCTTGCGGCGATGCTGGTGGGCTTTCTCTATGGACGCGGCAAGCGCATCTGGTGCCGCTACCTGTGCCCGGTCAGCGGTGTGTTCGCCCTGCTCGCCCGCTTGGCACCCCTGCATTACAAGGTCGACGAGCAGCGCTGGCTGGACAATCCGCCGCCGCGCCAGCCGCCGCCCAACTGCGCGCCGCTGCTGGATATCCGGCGTATGCAGGGTGCCGCCGACTGCCACGCCTGCGGGCGCTGCAGCGGGCAACGCGGTGCGGTTAAGCTAAGCGCGCGCTCGCCGAACGCCGAGGTACTGATCGTCGGCCCCCAGCACGCCAGCCATTGGGACAGCAGCCTGTTGCTGTTCGGGGTGATCGGCCTGGCCATGGGTGCCTTTCAATGGACGGTCAGCCCTTGGTTCGTCAGCCTGAAGCAAGCAGCGGCGACCTGGCTGGTCGAGCATGACAGCTACTGGCTGCTGCAAGCCGATGCGCCCTGGTGGCTGCTGACCCATTACCCGCAGGCCAATGACCTGTTCAGCTGGCTTGATGGTCTGCTGATCCTGTTTTACCTGACGGCCAGCGCGTTGTTGCTCGGCGGCGGTCTGTGGTTGCTGCTGCGGGCTGCGGCATTGCTGGTATCGCGCACCGGCAATGTCTTCGAGCACCTGGCCTTGAGCCTGATTCCGCTCGGTGCCAGCGGGTTGTTTCTCGGCCTGAGCGCCACCACCGTCAAGCTGCTGCGTTACGAGGGTCTGGCTCTGGCCTGGGTGCAACCTGCTCGCGCCGCCCTGCTTGCTGCCGCTATTGTCTGGAGCCTGTGGTTGGGCTGGCAGGTGCTGGGCCGGCATGGCGCGCGTGGGCTTAATCGCCTCGCCGCGTTCGGTTGTCTGGCGCTGGGTTCTGCCGGGGTCGGTTATGGCTGGTGGTTGCAGTTCTGGGGCTGGAGTTGAGCCGTGCCGACAGAGGGCGGATGTGCCCTTCTCGTTGCCCATCCGGGCCGTCGCGCGCGGACTTGTTTGAAATCAAGGAAGCCGCGCCCGTAGGCCTTCTAGCATGCAATCCCGAGCAATCCCGAGCTGCGTCGTGGGAGACACCATGCTGACCGAACCATCACTTGTCGCACAGTTGCGCCGTCACCACCTGTTCAGCCGGCTACCGGAGGCGGCGTTGCAGGAGGTGTGCGCCTCAGCCAACCTCAAGCGTCTGGCTACTGGCGCTTCGCTGTTCCATCAGGGCGACAAGGCCGAGCGCTTCTATTTCGTCTTCAGTGGCCAGGTAAAGCTGCATCGGGTGGTCTGCGACGGTCAGGAAAAACTGGTGGAAATCATCCGCGCCGGCGAATCCTTTGCCGAAGCTCTGCTGTTCACCGGTGTGCCGCAGTACCCGGTCAGCGCCACCGCACTGAAAACCTCTCAGGTGGCCAGCCTGCACGGCGCGCAGTACCGCCGCCTGCTGGAAGAACACCCGAGCATCTGCCTGGATATTCTCGCCACGCTGAGCATTCGCCTGCACCAGCGCTTGAACGAGATCGACACCCTGACCCTGGCTAATGCCTGCCACCGGGTCAGGCGTTTTCTCGCCCAGGCCCACGAAGAAGGCAACGGGGTGATCATGCTCGATGTGCCGAAACGGCTGATCGCCTCAAGGCTGGGCATCCAGCCGGAGACGTTCTCGCGCATCCTTCACCGCCTGATCGACTTGGGAGTGATTGCCGTACAGCGGCGAAGTATAGAAATCATCGACCTGCAAGGGCTGAGTAACTATGACTAAGAGGCTATAAATCCAGAATTGACTTTGGTCAACGTCAGCTGCCGTACGCTGGTCAAACTGGGCAGACTCTTGACGCCTGGAGGACGCACGCAATGTCCAAGACAACTCTCCCCCTGGTCTATTCCTGCTCTGGCTGCTCCAACGTAGCACAACTGGCCAATACCCTGGCCGTGCGTCTGGATCGTGCCGGCCTGGCGGAAATGTCCTGCATCGCCGGCGTCGGTGGCCATGTCCAGGCGCTGGTGAACAAGGCCAGTGCCGGCCGGCCGATCCTGGCCCTCGACGGCTGCCCCCTGCACTGCGTCAGCGCCTGTCTGGCTCAGCATGGCATCAGCGCCGACGTGCATATCACCCTCAGCAGCTATGGCCTGCGCAAACGCTACCGGGAAGACTGCAGCGCGGCAGACGCCGACGCGCTATTCGAGGACATGAGCCGCATTATCGCCAGCGATTTTGGCCATCCACGCGACACCCAGGCTCAGCGTGTGACCCGCGAGCCGCTGCTCTCTCAGAAAATGGGTACGCAAGCGGTGGATTGAGCAGTCTGTCAGTCGAGTTATGGTGAAAACGACCATAAAGGTATTTATAACCCTGATTATGTACGGTCAAATTAACCATTTAGTTCAATTAAATCCTTTAGATTCAATAGCTTGTAGATGGCATGCGGCTTGCTCAGGATAAGCAGAGATAGCTGTCCATAACGCAATATCAGTGCATGAGCGCCATGCCGGGAGTCTCCATGAAAAAAATTCTGCAACTGATCGTCTGCTACCTGGTTCTCACCTCAGGACTGGCTTTAGCCAGTGGCGTTGCTTTGAGTTTGGCCTCGGTCACGGTATAGGCCGCCAACAGCGATTATCAGCACGCAACCAGCGCGCCCCTGGCGCTGCCCGTACAACATTGAGTTGCAACAGCCCGCCATCTGAGCTGTCTGCCAGTACTGCGTTGCCCACACAGGCCCGAGTCGTCAGCCCGTCATGCACAGGGTCGGGCTTAAGGTCGCTCCAGGCTTCAGGCCAAACAATCAGGATGCCTTTTATGGTGCTTCATCGCGTTCATCACCAGATTCTCCGCAATCACCACTTGTTCGAGCCGTTGAACGAAGAACAGATGGATGAGCTGATGAGCACCAGCCAGCTGCTCAGCATCGACAAGGGCGAGCCGTTGTTTCGTCAGGGCGAGCCAGCCCATTCGTTCTATTTCGTCATCGCTGGCGCAGTGAAGATCTACCGCCTGACCCCGGATGGGCAGGAGAAGGTGTTCGAGGTCATCGGCAATCGGCAGACCTTCGCCGAAGCCATGATGCTGATGGATACGCCCAATTACGTCGCGTCGGCCGAGGCGGTGTGCCCTACCCAGCTCTACCGCATCGCCAACAGCACCTATATGCGCCTGCTGCAGAGTAATAACCGGCTGACCTTTGCTCTGCTCGGCAAGCTCTGCGTGCGCCTGCATCAGCGGGTCAACGAGATCGAAACGCTGTCGCTGAAAAACGCCACCCACCGTGTGGTGCGCTACCTGATCACTCAGCTCGCGCGCCAGCCGGATGCGGGCAACAGCTTCGAGTTGCCGATGGCCAAGCAGCTGATCGCCGGCCATTTGTCGATCCAGCCGGAAACCTTTTCGCGGATCATGCGCCGCCTGATCGATGAGGAAATCATCACCCAGGAAGGCCGCCAGATCGTTATTGTCGACCGCCTGCGCCTGGAGCAGTTCGAGTGAAATACCTGTCTTCGCCCGTGAGCGGCTGCCATGCCTAAATGCCTGTATTGCCAGCAAGACAATCCCCCTGGGGAAGCCGAGTGCGATAACTGCGGCATGCCCCTGCCGGTCCTGAGCGACGACGCGGGCGAGCGCCGGCAACGGCGCTTTATGTGGTTCTGCATCGGCCTGACGGTGTTTTGTGCGGTGATGATGGTGTGGTTGCCGCGCAGTATTGCCTGAGCTGCCCCCTCAAGATCCTCTGCTGGTAATCGGTGCGCACGGCGCACCCTACCCATCCTCCACGTGCGCACTAAGGCCCTCCCGCCGTAGGGTGCGCGGGGCCGCCTAGGCCGCGCGCACCAGCCCCTGTCGCGATGGCATTGACACCCGGCCGGCTACGCCTGGGTCAGTTGCCGATACAACTGCGGCAGGCGCAGCGGCAACTGCTGGGGTTGGCGGATCTGGGTGTAGCCATTGGCACCGAACATATAGGGCAGGTAATCACCGGCCTCGCTGTCAATGGTGATGCAGAACGGCAGCAGGCCCTGACGCCGCGCCTCCAGCACCGCTTCACGGGTGTCCTCAACGCCATAGCGGCCTTCGTAAAGATCCAGGTCGTTGGGTTTGCCGTCGGTCACCAGGAGCAACAACTTGCGCCGCTGCTTGCAGGCCCCGAGCAGCACGGTGGCCTGGCGAATAGCCGCGCCCATACGGGTGTAATAGCCGGGTTTGAGCGCCTGAATGCGCCCACGGGTGTTGTCGTCATAGCGTTGCTTGAAGGATTTTAGTTCGAGCATGCGCACCTGCTGGCGACGCAGGGATGAGAACCCGTAAAGGGCGAATTCGTCCCCCAGCGCCGACAGGGTTTCGCCGAATAGCAGCAAGCTGTCGTTGATCACCTCGATAACCCGGTGCTGGTCATCCAAGTGAGCGTCGGTCGACATCGACACGTCCGCCAGCAGCAGGCAGGCCAGATCGCGGCGAGTTTGCCGCTGCTCCATAAATAGGCCGCGTTCGGCGCACTGGCCATGCTGACGCTCGACATGAAAATCCAGCCAGGCCTGCATATCCAGCTCCGAGCCTTGGGGTTGCTGGCGTAGCCACTGGCGATCATTGCGCAGGTGCTCGAACTGCCGGCGCAGGCGCTTGGCCAATGGTGCCAGGCGCGCTGGCAAGGGCTGCGCCTCGCTGCCGCGTGGCACCATCATCTGCAGATTGACGAAATCCTCGCGCAGGCTCTGCTTGCGGTAGTCCCACTCCGGCAGCTTGATGCCCTCGCCCAGGGGAATGTCGTCGACATCCGCCGGCGGCAGATCGAGGTGCAATTTAAGCCCGCCCCCCTTGCGCAGGCGTTGCTTGGACAGCGCCAGTTCGTCGAGATCCTCGGCAACCCGCGCGGCGTCCAGGTCTTCGCTGTCATCGGTGCAGCGATCCAGCTCGACATGCTCGGACCAGCTGAACAGGTTCTCCAGGCGAAAGATCAGCAGGCCGCCCTTGCTGGTGCTCTCCTCGACCCGCTTGGCGCGTTTGGGCCCACCTTGGCTTGCGCCCGGCGGGGTCAACAGGTTGCCCTCGCTTTCCTCGCCCAGCTCACAGGCTTGGGGTTCGCCCAGGTTTTGCGCCGGGTACAACCACAGCGGCAACGGCCAGGGTGCCCGCTCGCTACGGGGAAAGTGCTCGACGCTACCTGGCTCGCGCAGGGCCTGACAGAGCGCAATCTCCAGTTCGGCTTCGCCTTTGCCGAGTTGGCCTGGGTCCGGGCGCAACTGCAGGTGGGTTTCGACCAGGCGTTGGTAGCGCGGCCGCAGAGCCGGATAGGTTTGCAGCAGTTCTTGGGTCCAGCGCTGGTTATCCCGCGCCCAGTGGCGCATCTCCCCCGCTTGTGCGGCGAGCAACGCCAGCCAGCGATAGAGATCCTGATTCAGCGCGGCCTCGGGATACACCGCCAGGCTCGGCGGCAGGCGCAGGTTGCTGGCATCGCACCAGGCCACCGGCATTTGTTTGCAGGTGCCGGCTACCTGTTGCAGCAGGTTGCGCCGCAGCACCAGGTCACGCGCACTGGCGGCCTCGACCGCAATCCCGCTGGCCCCCCCCATGGCGCGGAACAACAACGCCAGGGGCCGCTGCATGCTGGCCAGCTCGACCCGAGCCTCGGGAAAATCCGGGCTGGCGCGGCGGGTGATAAAGCGGTGCCAGACGCTGCCCACCCATTCTTCCACTTCGACGGTAAAAGCCATCTGCTTCACCTTGTTCGCTGTGCTCCGCAGAGCCAAATGCAAAACGGCCCGCTCTACCAGCCGGGCCGAAGGTTAATTAATGTCCCCGCTTAGGCCGAAACGGCCAGGGCGGCTTCATCGCGGGCCGTGGCCCGACCCCGCTGCTTGAAGCTGTACAGGTAGCAGATCAAGCCAACCAGGAAGACCACCCCGGCAGCCAGACGCAACCAGAAGAAAACGGCCATCTGGTCGACGGTGTTCATAAACGACAGCGCGGTGCCATCTGTAGGCCAGCGTTGCAGTTGTACCTGCACCACACCGGCGGCGGTAAGGAACAGAGTGATCGCCACCATGGACAGGGTCATCAACCAGAAGCCCCAGATCTCGATGGTCTGCGCGCGCTCATCCGGCGCTTCACCAAGGCCGCGCAAGCGTGGCATGGCGTAGCTGATCATGGTCATCACGATCATCGCGTAGGCACCGTAGAACGCCAGGTGGCCATGGGCCGCGGTGAGCTGCGAGCCGTGGGTGTAGAAGTTCACCGGGGCCAGGGTATGCAGGAAGCCCCACACGCCAGCGCCGAAGAACGCGGTCACGGTAGTGCCCTTGGCCCACAGGGTGGCGGCACGGTTAGGGTGCTGCCGACGCCGATTGCCGACCATGGTGAAGGCGAACAGCACCATGGCGAAGAAGGGTATCGGCTCCATCGCCGAGAAGATCGAGCCGACCCACAGCCAGACCTCGGGCGCACCTATCCAGAAGAAGTGGTGACCGGTACCGAGGATGCCGGTGATCAGGGCCATGGCGATGATCACATACAGCCACTTCTCGACCACTTCACGGTCCACCCCGGTGACCTTGATCAGCACGAAGGCGAGCATCGCACCCATGATCAGCTCCCACACGCCTTCCACCCACAGGTGCACCACAAACCACCAGTAGTACTTGTCGCGCGCCAGGTTTTCCGGGTTGTAGAAGGAGAACAGGAAGAACACCGCCAGACCGATCAGGCCGGTCATCATGACCATGCTGATGGTGGTCTTGCGCCCTTTAAGCAGGGTCATGCCGATGTTGTAGAGAAAGCCCAGAGCGACCACCACGATGCCGATCTTGGTGATAGTCGGCTGTTCGAGAAACTCCCGGCCCATGGTCGGCAGCAGGTCGTTCCTGGTCATCTCCGCCAGGCCCGCATAGGGCACGAACAGGTAGCCGAGAATGGTCAGCACACCGGCGGCGGCGAACACCCAGAACAGGATCATCGCCAGCAACGGGCTGTGCAGTTCGCGGTCCGCCTCCTCGGGTATCAGGTAGTAGGCCGCGCCCATAAAGCCGAACAGCAGCCAGACGATCAGCAGGTTGGTGTGCACCATGCGCGCCACGTTGAAGGGGATCAGCGGGAACAGGAAGTCGCCGACCACGTACTGCAGGCCCATGATCAAACCGAACAGGATCTGCCCGAGGAACAGCAACAGGGCAAACACGAAGTACGGCTTGGCCACGGCTTGCGAGGCGAATTTCAGATGGGGGTTGGCAATATTCATCTATCAGCCCTCCTTGTTTGGTGGCCAGTCGTTGGTATCGATCTTCGAAGTCCACTTGAGGAACTCCGCCATATCGTCCACTTCCCGCTCGGTCAGATTGAATTGCGGCATCGCCCGACGCCCTGGAATACCCAGGGGTTGCGCCTTCATCCAGGCGTGCAGGAAGGGCTTGAAGGCCGCGTCCTCGCCACGCCGGGTGAACACATTGCCCAGTTCAGGCGCGAAGTAGGCACCCTCACCCAGCAGGCTGTGACAGCCGATGCAGTTGTTGTTTTCCCAGACCGCTTTACCGCGCACCACCGACTCGTTCATCTCCGATTCGTTGCTGCGTTCTGGAAAGGTCTGCTCTGTGTGATAGGTCAGGGCCAGGAACACCAGGAAGAAGAACACGCTCCCCCCAAAGTAGATATTCCGGGCCATGCTCTTGGTGAAGGTCTCTGACATGGTCGCTTCCTCTTTGCTTGGCGAGTCCATTCTAGGAAGCCTGCTAACGAAACCTGCTTGATAAGAATCAAGAAAGTCCGATGGTTATGCTCGGGTATAGCGAAGGGGAAATTGAGGAAGGGATTAAGCGTAGGGCGGACATGCCGAAGGCTTGTCCGCCATTGGGCCGCAGCGGTGGACAAGGCTTCGCAATGTCAACCCGATGGAGGCTCTTGTAGCCCGGATGAAACCCGGGAAAGGCGGTGAATGCGCAATCGCTCCCGGATTGCGCCTGGGCTTATTCGGGCTACAAAGAGAACTGCAACGCCAGCAGTACCCCTGCCGCCATCGCCACCGGCCAACCCAGTAGCAGCCAGCGCCACATGCGCGGCGCATGACGCAACTCCATAAAGCCGTCGGTAATCAGCCAGGCCTTGCCCAGGGCTGAGAGCAGTACCGCGCTGGCCATCAGCAGGGTCGCCCCGGCATTGCCCAGCTGCACGCTGGCAACCGACAGTACGGCCAGGCCCAGCCAGCAGAGAATCAGGGTGCGCGAAGCGGACATAGCGAATTTCTCGGTCAGTTCAGCACGTACACCAGCGGAAACAGCAGCACCCAGACCAGATCGACCATATGCCAATAGAGCACGCCGGATTCCAGTGCGCTGCAATTGCCCGGGCCATAGGCGCGCTGTCGGCAACGCTCGGCCAGCCAGCCGAGGATCAGCAAACCGAGCAGTACATGGACGAAGTGAAAGCCGGTGAGGATCCAGTAAAGGGTAAAGAAGGTGTTGTGCTCCATGCCCAGCCCGCTAGTAGCCAGATGGCTGTACTCGCCGAGCTTCAACCCCACATAGACGCTGGCCGACAGCAGCGCCGCCAGCAGCAACCAGGCAGCGCGTCGCGCTCGCGCCTGGCGCACCTGCTCCTGGGCCAGCGCGGCGAACAGGCCGGACGTGAGCAGGCTCAGGGTCAAGGCCAGGCCGGTGGAGCTGTCGAGCAACTGGCGGCCGTCGTGGAACAGCTGTGGCTGCAGGGCCTGGGCCACCGCGAAGGTGAGGATCAGCAGGGCAAAAACCGTCAGCTCGGCGAGGATAAAGAACCACATCGCCAGGTCGCCCGGCAGATGGCGCGCTGGGCGAGCGACGGCTTCAAGCGAAGTGAACATCGACCACGTCCATCAGCGCGGCGACGGTCTGCGGATCGTCCGACAGCGGCTCGGCCAGGCAGGCCAGGCAGGCATCGCGCGGGCTCATGCCGGAGCCGATCATCCGTGCGGTAAAGATCAGCAGGCGGGTCGAGGCCACCTCCTCCAGATCATGCTGCTCCAGCCGGCGCAGAGCCTGCCCGAGCTTGACCACCTGGGCGGCCAGCTCGGCCCCGACCCGCGCCTCGTTGGCGACGATGCGCTCTTCCTCGGCCACCGGCGGATAGCCAAAACGCAGGGCGACGAAGCGCTGGCGGGTGCTCGGCTTCATGCCCTTGAGCAGGTTCTGGTAACCAGGGTTGTAGGACACCACCAGCATAAAACCCGGCGGCGCGCGCAGCACTTCGCCGGTGCGCTCCAGATACAGCTCGCGGCGGTCGTCGGCCAGCGGGTGCAGCACCACAGCGGTGTCCTGGCGCGCCTCGACTACCTCATCCAGATAGCAGATGCCGCCCTCACGCACCGCGCGGGTCAAGGGGCCGTCCTGCCACCAGGTGCCCTGGGCGCCAATCAGGTGGCGACCGACCAGGTCGGCGGCGCTCAGGTCGTCATGGCAAGCCACGGTGTACAACGGCAAGTTCAGGCGGTGCGCCATGTATTGAACGAAGCGGGTCTTGCCGCAACCGGTCGGGCCTTTAATCAGCACCGGCATGCCGTGCTGCCAGGCCTGTTCGAACAGCACCTGCTCATTACCCAGGGGTTGGTAGAACGGTGCATCCAGCACGGCAGCCGTTTCGACGAGTTTCACAGGCGCATTCACAGTCAGTACCTCACCGCGGTGATTAATCATGCCTGCACGCTACCTGCGACCTACTACGGCCCTCAAGCCGCGTGCGGGCAACTCTTGATTCTGGTCAAGCCCATCGGCAATCGGCCTGAGTATGCTGCCCCTAGCGTTGAATGAAGTGGTCGGATATAGCCGGCTCACCTCTCAGCCATGCAATGACTACTGTCAGCCCTCGTATCCGAACCCTTTACGAGCAGCATGGGTCCATACCTATAACCGTAGAGATCCGTGTTCACGCAGAGAGGCTCAGGCAGCGCCCAGAAGAAGACGCACAACAGTAACTGCAGCGAAATTGGCAGGGCATATACCCTGCTCTCAATAGCCTTGAGGAAATAATCACCATGAAGAAAATTCTGCTCCCCTTGCTCGTTCTGGGGGCTGCGCTGAGTGTGCAGCCTGCCTTCGCCACTGACGCCGAAGCGCTGTTCAAGAGCAAGCCCTGTGCCGCCTGCCACAACGTCGACATGAAAATGGTTGGCCCGGCGCTGAAAGAAGTCGCCGCCAAATACGCGGGCACCGAAGGTGCCGTCGAATTGCTGGCGGGCCATATCAAGAATGGTAGCCAGGGCGTCTGGGGACCGATGCCGATGCCGGCTAACCCGGTCACCGATGAAGAAGCGAAGATCCTCGCCGAATGGGTACTGAGCCTCAAATAACCTGCTGAAGGACGCCAGGCTCCTGGCGTCCACCCTACCCTTCCTTCTCAATAGGAGCCCTCGGGCTCCTACATTTTTTCAGGCTCTAGGAGCCTGTCGGGCTTGACCGTTCGTAGCGAGGGAAAGTCCGGATCGAGTCAGTTTTGCTGGTCTTTCGAGGCGAATAGCGAGCTATTTAACGAGAAAGAGCAGCAAAAATGGCCGAGCCCGGCTTTTCCGCAGCAGAACAGTGTTAAGTCCGACAGACTCCTAGCTCAAGCCATAGCCGTTATCGACCACCCAATCCTGGCCATAGACACCGCGTGCGCCAGCTGACAACTGGAACAGGATTACGCTGGCGACAGCCGCTGCATCGAGAAAGTGGCCCGGCAGCAGGCGTTTGCTGACGCTGTCGGCGACCTCATCCAGTTGCTCGTCGCTCAACCCCAGGGTGCCCCAGATTGCGGTTGCCGTGGGGCCGGGCGAAACCAGATTGATGCGCACACCGCGTGGCGCGAACTCAACTGCGAGGGTGCGCGCCTGGGCGCTAAGTGCCGCCTTGCTGGCGATATAGGCGGCCAGGCCGGGAAAGGTCGAACGGGTAAGAAAACTGCTGATAAACACCACCGAACTGGGGGCCGCCAGCGCGTCGCGTAGCGCTGCCAGGGTGTTCAATGCACCGGCACCGTTGACCGCCCACTGCCGGTCGAATGCTGATAGATCGAGGCTTTCGGCCAGCTCGGCAATACCGGCGTTGGGCACCAGATAGTCCACCTGGCCCAGTTGTGCTGCGCGCAGGCCGAGGCTGGCCAGATCCTCACTCGAGGTCACATCACCGGCATGCCAGACCAGGCGCTCTGGGTAGCTTTCCTGCAGGCCTTGCAAACCGCCGAGGCTGCGTGACATGGCCAACACCCTGGCACCGCGCTGTAGCAAAGCCGCGCATAACGCCAGGCCAATACCTGAACTGGCTCCGGTAACGACGGCCAGACGATCCTGAAATTCGGTTCTCATCAGCTTCTCCGGTGCTCGGCAATAGCGAGCGGTAAGGCCACCCATGCACAAAGCACAGGCAAGCGGATATCAATGGATGGGCAGCGTGGCGCTGCATCAGCAAAGGTTTTGCGCATTTTGGGATTCGGCTCGCGGCCGGGACAGTCAGCCCGGGTGACCATCCACCCGTGGCGCGACCAGCATCGGCGCATAGCGCCAGGCATAGATGGCCAGCGCCAGTGACCAGCCGGTTGCCGACAGCCACAGGCCTTCCAACGGCCAGAGCGGATACACCAAGACCCGCGCCACGCAGCCCAGGTTGAACAACACCAGGGCCGCCGCCATGCCGGCCGGTAGTTCTAGCGGCCGCCCGGTATGCCCCAGGGTCACGCGGGCGATCATGGCCAGAATCAGCCCACTCATGGCCCCCATGGTCAAACCGTGCAGGGCCGGGCTGGGCGTAGTCAGCAAGCCGACATGCCACAGCGCCAGGCCGATACAGGCCAGCACCAGCCAGAGCATTGCCAGGTGCAACGACCACAGCAGCGGCACCGCCCAGATGCCCTTGTCGTACCAGCGCGCCAGGCGCAGCAGATGCCCCACCGCCACCGCCAGGAACAACCCGGCCAGCGGGGCGTGAGCCTGCAGGGCCAGACCACTGGCATAGAGTGCGGCGATCAGAGCGGTGCCGAGCAGCAGAGCAATATCCAGCCAGAGCCAGGGTTTGACCGCATCGATGCGACCCAGACCGCGCTGAGTAAAGAAGGGAATTACTCGGCCGCCAATCAGGCCCATCAGTGCCGCAACCAGCCACAACCCGGCCAATACGCCACGCCGCTGCAGTTCATCGTCGCCCTGAGCCAGGCCGACCAGGAGCAAGGCATTGGCCGCAGCCAGCAGGCACAGCACCGCAACGATCGGGTAGTTACGCTTCTGCCGCACCACCCAGAGCATGCGCGCCATCAGGCCGGCCACCGCGAGCAGAAAGCCCAGGTCGAGCGGAATCAGCAGCACCAGGGGCAAACCGAACAGCCAGCCCAGCCGCGCTGCCAGCCAGAGACCTGCAAGCAGTATCAGGCGCGTGCCGCTCAGGCCGGGTTGACCGGTCCAGGTCTGCACCGCGGTCAGTAGAAAGCCGGCCACGATAGCGGCGGCGAAGCCGAACAGCATTTCGTGACGGTGCCAGGCGAGCCAGCCACCGACGGGCTGCCAGTCCGGCCCATTGCCGCTCCAGGCCAGCACCCAGAGGACAATGGCAAACAACGCGAACAGGCTGCCAGCGAGGAAAAATGGGCGAAAGGCCAGCCGCCAGATGGGCGGGATACTCAGGGCGGTACGCCGGTCGATAATGTTCACTGCAAGCCTCCTGAAAAGATCGTCAAGCGCCCGGCAGCAACAACCGGGGCATTGCAGCTACGAGGGTATTGGCAGCCGTTAGGCTCTTTTTACAGGATGCAAGGGCCTGGACGACTTGACCGCGATCAGCTTTGCGCCCCAGGCCAGCGCAAAGCGGCAGGTCTGGGTGGCGTAGCGAGCTACGGCTGCTTCGACTCCGGCTGCTGCGGTGCGTCGTCACGGCCCATGGATTTGCGAAAACCGCCGATGGCACCGCCAATATCGGAGCCCAGGCTGCGCAGGCGTTTGCTGCCAAACAGCATGACCACGATCAGCAGCACGATCAGAAGTTGCCAGATACTGATACCCATGGGGATTTCCTCTTTTTATGAGTGGTGAAAAGTGCTCAGTGCATGCCCATATGCTGCGTTGCCGCAGCCTGTTGCAGCACGGCCTGGTCGATCTCCTCGAAGCGTAACACCCGGGCACCGTGGATAGCGGCCAGCTTGCGGGCAGCCTGCTCATCGGCAAACGAGGCCAGTACCGCGCCCATGGCCCCTTGCAAACCACTCTCGCCGAGGCCGACCACATAGAAGGCGCTGCTAGCATCGATCAGGTGGCTGTCGTCGGGCTTGAGCCATTCGCTACGGCCCATGTCATGCACGTAGAGTTTGGCAGCACCAATGCGGTTCTCCGGTTGCAGCCACCAGCCGAGCATTTCGGCGGCGGAGCAGAATTTCTTCACCGCGGTTTTATCCAGCGCCTGGCCCTTGGGCCCAGGAAAGTCGGTGATGATCATGCCGCACACATGGCACTCATCGCTGTCGTGAAAGGCCACCGGAGCGAGTTTTTGCTGCACGGCTTCGGGTTCGCTACAGGCCAGCAATCCCAGGCCGATCAATAGCGCCAGCAGGGTACGCGCGCTGTGTTTTAACAGGGGTTTCATGGTTACTCCTTGAAGCTTGAAAAAATGGCGGTGCAGGTTTGGGCGGGCGCGTAGGTTGGGCTGAGCTTGGCGAAGCCCAACGGCGGTGACCCGGTTAACCGCGTGCCTCCCGTTGGGCTTCGTCGCTGCGCTCCTCAACCCAACCTACGCAACATGGTTTGCTCGCCATCACGTCGGCCGGCGCAGGAATACCCAATGGGCCAGCAACAACGGCAGCTCTACCCACAGCAACAGACATAGCCACAGCAACGAGCTGCCGACCGGCAGGTCGCCGCCCAGGGCCATTACCCCGACAGCATTGCCACTGCCTTCGAAACCGGACAGGTTGATCAGCCGGTAGACGTCGGCCGGATTGAGCAGCAATAGCCAGGGCAGCAGATCGGGGTTGAACTTGCCCTCGCTCAGTACCAGCAACGCCAGCAAGGCCAGATCGAACACCAGCACGAAGAGGAACCACAACCCCAGGGCCAGCCCGGCGGCGCTGGATTTTTCACTGACCTTGCTGCTCAGCACATAGGCCATGGCCAGAAATACCCAGCCGAGCAAGGTCGAGGACAACATAAAGCGGCCAAACGCCCAGGCCAGCAGGCCCAGTTCGATATCCTCGACCAGCACCGCAATGGCCAAGGCGGCGCAGCCAAACCCGATCAGGGTGGCCAGGGCCAGGATCAGACCGTGGCCGACGAATTTGCCCAGCAGTAACTGGCCGCGGCCCAGGGGGTAGGTCAGCAACAGCATCAGGGTGCCGCCCTCGTCCTCGCCGACGATGGCGTCGTAGGCCAGCAGCAACGCGATCAGCGGCACCAGAAAGGTCGCCAGGCTGGCCAGGCTGGCGATGGTCGCCGGGATCGAAGTAAAGCCCAGCTGCCCGGACGCCGCAGCACCGAGCCAGGCGATGCCCACCGCCAACACCGCGAACAGCAGACTGATGGCGAGTAACCAGCGATTGCGCAGGCCGTCGCTAAGCTCCTTGCGGGCGATATTCCATATCTGACTCATGCCGCGCCCTCCCCGGCCCGCGTGCTCTGGGCCTGATCCATGTAATGGCGGTACAGCTCTTCCAGCGACGGCTGGTGGATATCGATGTCCTGGGCACCGCCTTCACCGAGCAATTCGCGTAGCAGGCCAAGCTTGTGGCCATTGATCGCCACCACTTCGATGCCATCGACGCCGACCGAGCGGGCTTGATGCCCGCCGGCGTGCCAGCGTTGCAACAACTGCGCACTCTGTTTCAGCCCACTGGCGCGGATCAGCGCCGGCAGGCCGGCGTCTTCGCGCAGGCTGGCCAGGCTACCGACCGCCTGCAAACGACCATGGGCGAGAATCGCCGCGCGGTTGATATGCGCCTCGACCCCCGGCAATACATGGGAGCAGAGAATGATGCTGGTGCCCTGCTGGCGCAGACGGTCGACCAGTTGGTAGAGATCCTGGGTGGCGATGGGGTCGAGGCCGACCGTGGGCTCGTCGAGTAGCAGTAGACGCGGCGCGCCAAGCAGCGCCTGGGCCAGACCGAGACGCTGGCGCATGCCTTTGGAATAGGTCTTGACCCGGCGCTCCATGGCTGCAGCCAGGCCGACCTGCTCCAGCAACTCGTCCACCTGGCTTAGCGGCGCGCCCTTGAGCCGGGCGAAATGGCGCAGGGTTTCGCGGCCGCTGAGCTGGGCGTAGAAGGTCACGTTCTCCGGCAGATAGCCGAGTTGCTGGCGCACCTGGGGATCCTTGGGCGTTCGCCCAAGCACCTGCACCGTGCCACTGCTGGCCTGTAGCAGGCCGAGAATCAGCTTCATGGTGGTGGTTTTGCCCGCACCGTTATGGCCGAACAGGCCCAGCACTTCGCCTTCACCCAGGCTCAGGTTCAAGTCGTGCAGCACGGTCATGCTGCCGTACTGCTGGCTGACGCCTTCGATTTCGACGGCATTCATGGCGTTGGCTCCTGACGGTTGTGCAGCAAATCGGCGGTGGGCAATTGCATCAGTGGATGGCTGTCCTGCACGCCAGGGGATTTCATCACCGGAAAAGCGCGCTGCACCCAGCGCAGCAGTTCGATGCTCGGGCTGTTCATCAGCAGACGTACCTGCGGGTACAACCACAGCAAGCGGTCGACATTGTCGTTGGGCTCGTAGGCAACATCGCCGAGGCCGTCGTCGTTGCGATCCCAGCCCAGATAATCGCTCCAGTAGTTGCCGCGCCCCTCCACCGACCATTCCTGGGTACGCACCGCGACATATTTGACCTGCTGCTGGTTGGCGACAAAGGCGTTACCGGCGATGCGGTTGTCCTCGGAGCCCGCGGTCAGGTGAATGCCCAGGGCGCTGCGTTCGAAGTGGTTGTGCTCGATGCTGTTGAACAGCGAGTTGTAGATAAACAGCGCCTTACCCTCGGCACCTGCAATCATGCTGTCGCCGGTGGAGCCGCTGCGCACATCGCTGACGACGTTGTCGCGGATGGTCGAATAGGTGATGTAGTTCATCAGGATGCCGTAGTTCTCGTCCTGCTCGGAGCGATTGCCGATCACCGTCAGCTTGCGGCTCTGCATCAGGGCATAGCCGGTGCGGGTGCGGCGGGTGATGTTGCCAAGCACCTGATTGTCGTTGGAGAACATGTAATGCACGCCATAGCGCAGGTCTTCCAGAGTGTTGCCTTCGAGCAGGTTGCCGTTGGAGGTGTCGATATAGATGCCGTCGCGGGTATCGCGCACCTGGTTGCCGATAACCTTGGCACCGCGCACCGCATACAGGTGGATGCCGTTACCGCGATCCTGCGAGCGGATGCTGGCATCGCCCTGGATGCTATTGCCGATCAGGCTGACATCCGCCGTGCCATCGACCCAGATGCCAAAGCCCGGCCCCTGCATGCGGTTGTTTTTGATCAGCGCGCCGCTGGCCTTGGGCTGGATAAAGATGGCGGCGTTCATGGCAGTCATATCGCGGCCCCAGTCGAGCAGCGTGCAGCCTTCGACGGTTACCTCGGGCGCGCTGATGATTAAACCGTTGCCCTGCCCCTGGCCCTGCAACACGGCACCGGGCTCGCAAAGGATATGCATCGGCTGATCAATACTGAACGAACCTTGATACTCGCCAACGGGCAGCCGCCAACGATTGTCACCCTCGGCCTGCAGCGGCAGCGCGGTGATGGATTGCGGGGCCGCCTGGGCAGCCCCGCAGAGAATAAGCAGCGACAGCGCAGCGGCGTAAAGCGAAACGATTGCCTGAGGTCTGAGCACTGCGCTTACCTGGTTTTTTAATGGATATGTATCCGTTGCACGATCGCACGGCTAACCCCCGATCAGTCCCCTCGCCCCTCTGGGGAGAGGGTTAGGGTGAGGGGTTGGGCTATCGAACCAACGACAATGCCGGCCTTGATTACCCTCATCCGCACGCGGCCCGCCCCAGCCCCTCTCCCGGAGGTAGAGGGGAGCAAACCGCATCCGCCGTGAAGATCCCCGCTAGCTCCCCCTTGCGGAGCTGTGCGGCTACGCCGGCTTAACCATCATGCGGCCGACCATTTCCATATGCAGGGCGTGGCAGAACCAGCTGCAGTAGTACCAATGCAGGCCGGGCTTGTCGGCGATAAAGGTGATCGAGGAAGTCTGCTGCGGGCTGATTTCCATGCTCGCGCCGTGGTTGACCATCACAAAGCCGTGGGACACGTCCTCGATCTGGTCGATATTGGTGATGGTCACGGTGACTTCGTCGCCCTGGTTGACGTTGAACTCGGTCAGTCCGAAGGACGGTGCCATCGAGGTCATGTACACGCGGACTTTGTTGCCCTCACGGATCACCTTGTTGTCGGCTTCCAGGTTGATCCCGTCCTTCTTTGCCCGCTCGACTGTGGGGGCGAAGAACGGGTCGTTGCGGTCCCAGATCTTGCGGGTCTTGATCTGATCACGACGCGCCATGGTGCAGTCGTGCGGTTCGGCGAAAGTCGGGCCGTCATGCACCAGCTTCATTTCGTCGCCGGAGATGTCGATCAGCTGATCGTTTTCCGGGTGCAACGGGCCGGTCGGCAGGAAGCGGTCCTTGGAGAACTTGCTCAGGGCGATCAGCCACTTGCCGTCCGCTTCGCTGGTTTCGCACAGCGAGGCGTGGATGTGCCCCGGGTTGTAGTGCACGTCGAGCTTCTGCTTGATGTAGTTGACCTTCTCGCCTTTGTAGGCGCGCACGGCCTCGGCCATGTTCCACTTGACCACCTGGCTGTCGATAAACAGCGTGGTGTAGGCGTTGCCGCGACCGTCGAAGGTGGTGTGCAGCGGGCCCAGACCCAGTTCGGGTTCGGCGGCGATGGTGTCGCGCGGGTCCTTGAGCTTGTCGTCGAACAGGTCGTCGAGCTTGGCGATTTCGATCATCGACACGGTCGGCGACAGCTTGCCGTTGGCAATGAAGTATTTGCCGTCGGACGAGGTGTTGCAGCCGTGCGGGTTCTTCGGCACCGGGATGTAGCGGGTCAGCTGCGAGCCTTCGCGGCCATCAACCACCGGCGTTTTAGAGTCGCCGAGGGTGGTGAACTTGCCGGCCTTGATCGCCGCTTCGATGCGCTCGATGTTGAACACCACCACCCAATCGCGCTCGTTGCGCATCATGCCGCCGAGGTCGTAAGCCTTCTCCGAGTTGTAGCAGGTGGCGGCGGCGTACTTGCCGGTGTAATCGGCGTCGGTGTTGTCCAGGTTACCGTCGACTATGACCTGGAAGGCCATTTCCATGGTCTCGGCGTCGATGGCGTTGAACATGGTGTAGCTGTTCTTGTCCTGCAGATCGTAGGTGCTGCCATCGTTGGGATGCGGAATAACGAACTCGGCGTTGGCGAACACGTACTTGGTGTACGGCACCTTCTGCAGACGCAGACCGTGGATGGCCTGCACGTTGGGCACGGTGATCATCTTGTCGCACTTCATGATATCCAGACGGATACGCGCGACCCGGCTGTTGGCCTTGTCGTTGATAAACAGGTACTTGCCGTCGTATTTGCCGTCTGTCATGGAGATGTGCGGGTGGTGGCAGTCGCCGTTCTGGAACTTGGCGCTGTCACCCATGATGTGCTTGCTTTCGTTGGTCAGGCCCCAGCCGGTGGCCGAGTCGACGTTGAACACCGGGATGCGCATCAGTTCGCGCATCGACGGCACCCCCACCACTCGCACTTCGCCCTGGTGACCACCGCTCCAGAAACCGTAGTAATCGTCCAGCTCGCCCGGGCCAACATGAATCTTGGTTTTCGACTCGCTAACCGCAGCCGCCCAGGATTCGCGGGTCATCACTGTGCCGCCCAGCGCCGTCGCAGCCACTGCCGCGCCAGTTATGGCCGAGGCACCAAGGAAACCGCGGCGGCTCAAACCGAGTTTTTCCTGCTGCTCGGCTGCGCTTTTCGGGTTGCTGTTCTTCGATTCTTTATCGCTCATGGGTTGTGCTCCTTGACTGGATAAAACTGACTGTCGAGCGGGTCGTACCGTTGTTGCCGAAAGGCGCGCTCAGGGGACGACCACCTGCGTTACTGGTATCAAAACGGGGGGTATCAAATCGGGCTGTAAGGGCGACGGCTTGCCGCGCTTCTTCTTCAGAATCAGCGGCGGACACTTGTCGTCGTTGTGGTAGGTCATCTGGCAATCGAGGCAGTAGTGGCACTCGTTGGCATTGATATGGCCGTCCGGGTGGATCGCCTGGATCTCGCATTCCTTGGCGCACAGTTGGCAGGGGTTGCCGCATTCCTTACGGCGTTTGAGCCAGTCGAACAGGCGGAATTTGCTTGGAATGGCCAGCGCCGCGCCCAGCGGGCAGACGTAACGGCAGTAGACCTTGCGGGTGAAAATGTTGATCACCAGGAGAATCACCGCGTAGAGCACGAACCACCACTGGCGGTCGAACTTGAGGGTGATGGCGGTCTTGAACGGTTCCACTTCGGCGAAGCGCTCGGCAGTGGACAGCGACTCCAGGGACAGGCCGAACAGCAGCAACAGAATGATGTACTTGATCGCCCACAGCCGCTCGTGCAGGGCGAAGGGCAGCTCGTACTGAGGGATTTTCAGTTTGCGCGCGGCCTCGTTGATCAGCTCCTGCAACGCGCCGAACGGGCACAGCCAGCCGCAGAACACGCCGCGGCCCCAAAGCAGGATGCTGGCGGCGGTGAAGGTCCAGATAATGAAAATGATCGGGTCGGTAAGGAATAGCTCCCAGCGGAAGTCCTGCACCAGGGCATGGACGAAGGTCAGTACGTTGACCACCGACAACTGGCCCAGGGCGTACCAACCGATAAACACCACGGTGAAGATCAAGTAGCCGCGACGCAGCCAATGCAGAAAGTGCGGGCGCTGGGTGAATTTGTCCTGCAGGAACAGAATCACCGTAAGCAGCAGCAAGGCGACCAGTATCACGCCGATCTGAAAGCTCTTCTGATACCAGATATTCAGCCACAACGGCCGGTTGGCCTCTTCGATGGCGGCCAGCTCGGCGGCGCTCGGTTGCGGCCGGTCGAGGTACTCCTCAGGCATCTGGTAGGCCAATTCGAAGCTGCTGAAAATGCCGCTGATCGGGCCGGTCTGGCGCTTTACCAGCAGCTCAAGGGTCCAGGGGGAGCCAGGGTCGAAGCCATAGGGCTCGCGCACGATAAAGATCGCCATCTCACTGAAGTCCGGCATGCCTTCGGCATAGACATCGCTCAGACGCTCGAAATCGCGGTCGTGAAAACTGATGGTGGTGCCAAACTGGCGCAACTGCACCCGGTCGAAGATGCCGCCACGCACGTAACCCGAACCCTTGAACGAATAGCTGCCGCTGCCCAGCACGGCAATCGCCTGCTCGCCGGGCTTGAGCGACTCCATCAGAAAACGGTACTGGTTGTCGCCGAGCAGATTGCGGCCGATGGTCGGCGCATTCAGGTGCGCGGTGTAAAGGTCGATAAAGGTCTCGTCGACCTGCTCGGGCGCAGCTACCTCGACCCCTTCGGCTTCGCTGCTCTTGAACGCCTCGTCGACCTGACCACGGGTCAAGTGCAGGCGGCGAATGGCTCCGTTACCCGTCAGCTGGGTCCAGTCGGCAGGTTGATAAATGCCCTCGCGCAGCGTGGCTGGCTTCTGCGTCAGCCCGGCATCATCCGCGACCAGACCCAGCGAAACCGCCACGGTATGGGCGGCACGCATCACCACTTCATTGACTACCATCACCGTGACCGTGGCACCGGTCACCGCATCGACGGTCACGGCATTCGGGTCACTGGAGCGCCCCACCACCACCCGCTGGTTGACCTTGATACCTTTGTACTTGGCGTTGAAGCCGTGCAGCTTGGCTTCGGGAATGCCAATCAACAGGATCGGCTCGTGGTGTTCGAGTACATAGGCGTCCTGGATCACACCGGCCGTGTCGAGGATCACCTGCATATTGATCGGCTTGCCTGAATAGGCCGGGATATCGATCACATCCAGGCTCTGGAACACATAACCGAGCACCTTGTCGCCACTGGACAGGGTGCGTACGTTGAATTCGCCTTGTGGTTCGGACGGCGCATCGGCTTGGGGAAAAACCGAATCGATGCGTTGTTGTTCTATCTCGCCGTATGGCTTGGCTTGCACGGTCTGGGTGGTTGCCAATATGCACGCGAACAAAGCCGCGACAGCCAAGCGCCAGGCACCGGACAGGGAGAGGAAACGGTTTGCTTGAAGCGCTTTGGCTAACCACCGTAGCAACGGCAGAGAAACGCCAGGGCATTCCATTTGAGGGCTGACAGGCTGCATGTGCATTTTCCGCCTCAGGCGGTTAGAACGTGCAGCCATGGTAGGGATGCCTGGCTTCTCTCCCCTTGACCAAAATCAAGTTGCGACATCCTGCCGCGGGTGCGCAGGCTGTTCAGTCAGCTCTTCGTAGCCCGAATAAGCCTAGGCGCAATCCGGGCCCGATCTTGCGCCTTACAACGGTTTCGCGTTTTCCAAACCGGGTTGGCGGCGTTGGGCTTCGCAGGCTCAGCACCAACCTACGTCACTGTGCGGGGTTAAATACGCAGCGGTCGCTCCACGGCTTGCTTCGCTGGCCTTGAGCTCCATGCGGGCGATGCTGCGCAGGTGCACCTGATCCGGGCCGTCGGCGAAGCGCAGGGCGCGGCCGGTGGTCCACATATCGGCCAAGGGCGTGTCCGGGGTCAGACCCATGGCACCGTAGACCTGCATGGCGCGGTCGACCACACGGGTGTGCATGCCCGGCACCAGGGCCTTGATCATGGCAATCTCCTTGCGCGCGGCTTTGGTGCCGACTTCGTCGATCATCCAGGCGGTCTTGAGCACCAACAAGCGCGCCTGCTCGATCTCGATACGCGACTCGGCGATCCAGTCGCCGATATTGGCGTACTGGTGCAGGTACTTGCCGAAAGCCTTGCGCTCCTGAGCGCGCTCGACCATCAGCTGCAGGGCCAGCTCAGCCATGCCGATGGAGCGCATGCAATGGTGGACGCGTCCGGGGCCGAGGCGCGCCTGGGCCATCATAAAACCGGCACCCTCCTCGCCCAGCAAATTGCTGGCCGGCACCCGCACATCACGCAGCAGCAGCTCGCTATGGCCTTCCGGGGCGATATGGTTCATCACCGGGATATTGCGCAGCAGCTGCACGCCAGGCGTGTCGAACGGCACCAGGATCATGCTCTGCTGGCGATGGGCATCGGCGTTCGGGTCGGTCTTGCCCATGACGATCAGCAGCTTGCAATCGGGGTGCGAGGCATTGGTGATAAACCACTTGCGCCCGTTGATCACGTAGTCGTCGCCGTCGCGGCGGATCAGGGTCTGGATATTGCTGGCATCCGATGAGGGCACATCCGGCTCGGTCATGGCGAAGGCCGAACGGATTTCGCCTTCAAGCAGCGGCAGCAGCCAGCGCGCACGCTGCTCGGGCGTGGCGAACATATGCAGCAATTCCATATTGCCGGTGTCCGGCGCGTTGCAATTGAACACCTCGGAAGCCCAGTGCACGCGGCCCATGATCTCCGCCAGGGGCGCGTATTGCAGATTGCTCAAGGCCGTGCCCGGTTCGTCCGCATGCAGCGACGGCAGGAACAGGTTCCACAACCCTTCGGCCCGCGCCAGGGCCTTGAGGTCGGCCATAAAGGGCACCGGAAACTGCCCAGCGGCCACCGCGGCATGCCAGGCACCGATGCGCGGCACTATGTGGGCGTCCATAAAATCGCGCAGCTGCAGGCGCAGTGTTTCGGTGCGGGGGCTGTAGGCAAAGTGCATGGCAAGCCTCGTATCAATCATCGGAGTGAGGCATTACCTTAGGCCGCCACCTGGGCAAAACCCAGGATATTCGACCGCCTGAATCGGTGCCCATCACAGCGGCGCAGTAGGCCAGGAAGCTTGATCGAGATCATTACCGTGGGCGGTAACGCTGGTAGTGGCGTTGGCTTTTTGTAGCCCGGATGCAATCCGGGAGCGGTGTTGCAAGCGCCAAAGCTCCCCGGATTTCATCCGGGCTACGGGATCGCAAACATTCCGTAGGAGCGGCCTTGGCCGCGATCATCTGTTACCACTGGATATAAAACATGCCCTTGGCCAGCAGGACGATGCCGAGCATCTGCGCCAGCACGGCCCAGTGCAGTTTGCGATACAGGCCTGGGCTCATGCGTCCGGAGCGCAGCAGCATGGCGACCAGGCCGAAGCTGAGAAATACACTGACTGCCAGCACTATCTTCAGACTCAGCAAGGTGGCGAAGCTGCTGGCGAAAGGGTCGCTCAGCGCCTGGCGGTGATACCAGGCCAGGCCGAAGCCGGCGCCGTAAACCAATAGCACCACCCAATGCAGCACGGTGCGGGTGCGTTTGCCGAGGGCCCGTTCCAGCTCGACCAGCGCGCCGACGTCGAGCTGTGGCTTGACCTTGGCGAGGATGATCACCTCGAAGAACAGCGTGCCGATAAAGGCGATGGCACCGAGCAGGTGCAGGGTATGCAGTAGCGAATAGCTCATCACAGATTCCTAGTGAGCCGGTTCGAAATGTTCAGCCGGTTTCTGTAGGAGCTAGCTTGCTAGCGATCCTTAGCTCGCTGATCGCCAGCAAGCTAGCTCCTACACCCAACACCTACACCGTGCGCGAGAAGTTGCCCTTCTGCGCGTTGCCAAGGTAGGCATCAAAAGCCATGGCCACGCTGCGCATCAGCAAATGGCCTTGGGGCAACAGCAGCAGCTGGTCGTCGTGGATCTCCACCAAACGATCCGCCACATGCTCGTCGAGCGCGGCCAGCGCATCGGCAAAGTAGTCCTTGAAGTCGATGCCATGACGCGCCTCGATCCTGGCGAAGTCGATGCGGCCGTGGCACATCAGGTCGCTGATCACCTCGCGGCGCAGCAGGTCGTCGGCGTTCAGGCGGTAGCCGCGATGCACCGGCAGCAGGCCCTGGTCGAGGCGCGCGTAGTACTGCGAGAGCTCCTTGACGCTCTGGCTGTAGCTGTCACCGACCTTGCCGATTGAGGACACGCCGAGGCCGATCAGGTCGCAGTCGGCATGGGTGGAATAACCCTGGAAGTTGCGCTGCAGCGTGCCATTGGCCCGCGCCAGGGCCAGCTCATCATCCGGCAAGGCGAAGTGATCCATGCCGATATACACATAGCCGGCGGCGGTCAGACGCTTGATGGTCAGCTCCAGCAACTCCAGTTTGCGCTCTGGCGGCGGCATGTCCTCGCGGCGGATCAGCCGTTGCGCCCGTACCAGTTCCGGCAGGTGCGCGTAGCTGTAGGCGGCGATGCGATCCGGGCGCAGGGCGATGATCTTGCTCAGGGTGACGTCGAAACTGGCCACGGTCTGCAGCGGCAGGCCGTAGATCAGATCGACGCTGACCGACTTGAAGCGCGCCTCGCGCGCTGCGGCGACCAGGGCGTAGATCTGCTCTTCGCTCTGCACCCGGTTGACCGCCGCCTGCACCTGCGGGTCGAAATCCTGCACGCCGAAGCTCAGGCGGTTGAAGCCCAGCGAGCGCAGATGCTGGATCTGCTCGGTGCTGATGGTGCGCGGGTCGACCTCGATGGAAAACTCGTGCTCGTCGCTGTCGTCCATATCGAACGCCTGGTGCAGGCAGTCCATCAGGTCGGCCAGCTGCTCGCGGGTCAGGTAGGTCGGTGTGCCGCCGCCAAAGTGCAGCTGGGTCAGCTTGCGCGTGCCGTCGAACAGCGCCGCCTGCATGGCGATCTCGCGCTTGAGGTAGTCCAGGTACTCGACCGCGCGGTGGGTCTTCTGGGTGATGATCTTGTTACAGGCGCAGTAGTAACAAAGGCTCTTGCAGAACGGGATATGGATATACAGCGACAGCGGCTTGGGCGCGGCGGCCCGGTTGCTGGCCGCCGCGGCGCTCTGATAGTCGTCCACGGCAAAGGCCTGATGGAACTGCGGCGCCGTCGGATAGGACGTATAACGCGGCCCCGGACGGTCATATTTCTCGACCAGGGCACGATCAAAACTCAGTGATTGGGCCATGTTCGACCACCTCGCAACATAAACAGGATGACCGCAACTGCGGCTGGCGGAGCGCCCGCGTTGCCAGCCGTGATAGCTGGCACTAATGCTGCGATTGTACGGACCCGCACCAGTGGCACACCTGACGAGAGTCAATTCTCGCGCACAGACCGACCCCGTTCGGCGGCGGAGCGAGAAGAGATGTCGGCGTTGTGATCAGTGGCCACGCAACTCGAAAGCCGGAAACAGTTGTTCCAGGCGCAACCACAGCTCGCCCGCCTCGCCCGCCTCGCTCGGCGTCGCGGTTATCGGCAGCGCCGCGTCGAGCATGTGCGCGCTGCGTACCAGTTGTACGGCGAAGTGTTTGACGCCGAAGGCATGCAATCGCTGGCCGATGCGCCAGAGCTTATCCACATCCATCAGGTGCCAATGCACGGTGGTGCGGCATTCGTAGTTCACGCCGCTGGCCAGCAGGTGTTCCAGGCTGCGCCAGTTGGCTTTGCCGCTACCGCTGACGCCGGTGATCAGCTCGGCATCTTCGGCCAGGGCCTTGATATCGAAACCGACCCAGTCCACCGCCTTTAGCGCCCAGGCAAACGCCCAGGGTTTGATCCCGGCGCTATGCAGGCCGATGCGATAGCCCAACCCGCGCGCCTCATCCATTGCCGGCACCAGGCCGCCTTGCAGGGTCGCCTCGCCGCCGCTGAACACCACGGCCTGTAACAAGCCCTGACGCCGACGGAGAAATTCCAGCACCTGCGGCCAGGGAATTTCCTGCTCGCTACGGGCTGGGATCAGGTCCGGGTTGTGGCAGTAACGACAACGCCAGGCGCAACCCTGGCAGAACAGCACGCAGGCCAGCAGCCCGGGATAGTCGAGGGTGGTCAGGGGCACCATGCCCCCGACCCGTAACGCTCTGCTCACGCAGCGCGCACTCGCGCCGCCGCTTCGGTGAAGTGCTGACGCTCGAAGTGCTCGGACTGCTTGCCCGGGTTGAAGGCAGTAACCGGGCGGTGATAGCCCATCACCCGGGTCCAGACTTCGCAGCGTTGGCGTTGTGCTTCTGGGAGTTGCTGAGTGTTTTGCATGGTGTAGCTCCTTGCTGTGGGTAAAAGGAAAAATCCAGATGCGGATCTGTTATATGCGCCACTCTTTGGGGGAGTGGCCAGTTGTGGGAGGGGCTTCAGCCGCGATCCAGTGCTAACACCGGCGGTCACCCGCGATCAGCCGCAGGCCTTCTCGGCGCAGCTTTGCTGCTTGCGCAGCAGCGCTTCATCGCATTTCGGGCAGAACTCGTGCTCGCCATCCAGGTAGCCATGCACCGGGCAGATCGAGAACGTCGGAGTGATCGTCAGATACGGCAGGCGGAAGCGCCCCAGGGCGTTGCGCACCAGTTGCTTGCAGGCCTGGACCGAAGAAATCCGCTCGGCCATATACAGATGCAGCACGGTGCCGCCGGTGTACTTACATTGCAGCTCGTCCTGCAGTTCCAGCGCCTCGAAGGGGTCGTCGGTAAAGCCCACCGGCAATTGCGAGGAGTTGGTGTAGTACGGTGCCTCGGCACTGCCGGCCTGGAGAATGTCCGGGTAGCGCTTGCGGTCTTCCTTGGCGAAACGGTAGGTGGTGCCCTCCGCCGGCGTGGCTTCGAGGTTGTACATCTGCCCGGTTTCTTCCTGGAAGCGCACCAGGGTGGCTCGTACATGGTCGAGCAGAAGCAAGGCGAACTGGCGGCCCTTCGGCGTATGCATGCCCTCCTCGTCGCCGCTGAAGTTGCGCAGCATTTCGTGCATGCCGTTGAGGCCGATGGTGGAGAAGTGATTGCGCAGCGTGCCCAGGTAACGCTTGGTGTAGGGGTAAAGGCCGGCGTCCATATGGTGCTGGATCACCTTGCGCTTGACCTCCAGGCTCTCCATCGCCAGCTCCATCAGCTGATCGAGGCGCTTGAGCAGGCCCTGGGTGTCGCCCTTATAGAGGTAACCCAGGCGCGCGCAGTTGATCGTCACCACGCCCAGGGAGCCGGTCTGCTCGGCCGAGCCGAACAGGCCGCCACCGCGCTTGAGCAGTTCGCGCACGTCCAGCTGCAGGCGGCAGCACATCGAGCGCACCTGGTTGGGCTGCATATCCGAGTTGAGGAAGTTCTGGAAGTACGGCAGGCCGTAACGCGCGGTCATCTCGAACAGGCGGTCGGCGTTCTCGCTGTCCCAGGGGAAGTCATGGGTGATGTTGTAGGTCGGAATCGGGAAGGTGAACACCCGGCCCATGGCGTCGCCGGCCTGCATCACCTCGATATAGGCGCGGTTGATCAGCTCCATCTCGGCCTGCAGGTCGCCATAGGCGAAGGGCATTTCCACCCCGCCGATATAGGGGATCTGCTCGCGCAGGTCTTCCGGGCACACCCAGTCGAAGGTCAGGTTGGTGAACGGCGTCTGGGTGCCCCAGCGCGACGGCACATTGAGGTTATAGATGAACTCCTGAATCGCCTGGCGCACCTCGGCGAAACCCAGGTTGTCCTTGCGCACATAGGGTGCCAGGTAGGTGTCGAAGGAGCTGAAGGCCTGGGCCCCAGCCCACTCGTTCTGCAGCGTGCCGAGAAAATTGACCATCTGCCCCAGGGCGCTGGAGAGGTGCTTGGGCGGCCCCGCCTCGACCCGCCCGGGAATGCCGTTGAAACCCTCGTTGAGCAGGCTGCGCAGCGACCAGCCGGCGCAATAGCCGGCGAGCATGTCCAGATCATGAACATGCAGATCGGCCTCGCGGTGCGCCTGACCAATGGCCTCGCTGTACACCTCGTCCAGCCAGTAGTTGGCGGTGACCTTGCCCGAGACATTGAGAATCAAGCCGCCGAGGGAATAGCCCTGGTTGGCGTTGGCGCGCACCCGCCAGTCCTCGCGCGACAGGTACTCGTTCATCGAAGCCGCCACATCCACCAGCGCCTTGCGATCACGGCGCAAGCGGCCATGGCGCTCACGGTAAACGATATAGGCGCGGGCGGTCTGGTAAAAACCGGCCTCCATCAGCACCCGCTCGACGCGATCCTGCACCTGCTCGACATCGACACTGGGCAAGTCCAGCAGGCGCGCCAATACCGCATCGGCCAACTGCCCCGCCAGGGCCTGATCGAACTCCCCGCACGCCTCCCCCGCCGCGGCAATCGCCTGGGCAATCTTGCCGAGATCGAACGCAACTACGCTGCCGTCGCGCTTGCAAAGCTGCTGCGGGTGAAGGGCCATCTTCGTGCTGAGCATTCCGCCTCCTGACACTACATATAGGTATTTGTTTTCTTACAAACACAACATGCAGTGAAAGTTACGCGAGAAAAGCGGGTGTACGATTGACTACGATCAAGAACAGGGAAGGCTGGTCAAAGCGAGAGAATGCGCAGGCGGTGACCACGCGGCGACGGACTGCGCGCAGGCCCGTGTGCCACGCAACCCATTCAAGACAGCACGTGCCTACGTAAGTGGCCAGCAACGCGAAGGAATGGGTCGTTCAGCCGCGCCGCGCGCTGCAAATCGCATTGCTGGGCGGGTGCACTCAGCTCCTGCAACCACCCTTGAGCCCTTTCTCCCCCTACGATAAATGCACTTCACGCGAATCCTCAGGTGTCTCGTCTCGCTCGTTTAGGCCGTAATCCCGAATGACAGTAGCGACGCGGAGCCGGTAGTCGGCAAAGATTGCCTGCCGACCGGCCTTCTGGGTGGAGCGATGAAGTTCGAAGTTGCGCCATTGCTTTACGGCTTCTTCATCCCGCCAGAACGACAGCGAAAGGATTTTTCCTGGATTGCTAAGGCTTTCGAAGCGCTCTATCGACAGGAAGCCGTCGATCTCTTCTAGGTGCGGGCGCAGTGCGCTTGCGGCGTCGAGGTAGTCCTGCTTGCGCTGCGCATGCGGCAGCACCTCGAAAATGACTGCGATCATGCCAGGACTCCCACAGGCAAAGCTGGCATGCCGAGCGTGCCCTTCACCACCTCCACAAAACTTCGTTCCTCCTTGAGGATAAAGCGGCGCTCCTGGGCCATGGTGAAGTTCTGGTGGCCTTCCGGATCGGACTTCAAACAGCCGCGGTAAGCCTCGTAGGCCGCCAGACTGTCGAACGCGATCAGCCCCCAGGCGACATTGTTGGTCCCCTCGTGGGGCAGGAAATAGCCCAGCAGGTGACCGCCGCACCTGGGGATGATGCGCCCCCAGTTTTCGGCGTACTCATTGAACGCATCGCGCTGGAAAGGATCGATCTCGTAACGGATAACGCAGGTGATGCCCATGTGCTTCTCCCTCTTAACTGGTAGCAGGCCGTTGAAATACGTAGGCAGGTTAGCGCTTGGCCGGCCCCGGGTGGTTCGACTAGGATCGAACCATGAGTGAAGGTCCTAACATCGTGCGCATTGCGGCGCTTATCGGCGAAAACGCCAGGGCGGAGGTTCTCTGCGCCCTGATGTCGGGTCGCGCGCTGACCGCTACCGAGCTGGCGGATATGGCCGGCGTCACCAAGCAAACCATCAGTTTTCACCTCGGCAAGCTGCTCGAAGCCGGGCTGCTCAAGGTCGACCAGCAGGGCCGTCACCGCTACTTCCGGCTTGCCGGGCCGGATGTCGCGCAACTTCTGGAGTCGTTGATGGGCATGGCGGTGCAAAGCGAAGGCGTCCGCCCGCGAACGGGCCCACGCGACCCAGCCCTGCGCAAGGCGCGCATCTGTTACGACCATCTTGCCGGCGAGTTGGGGGTGCTGGCGTACGAGCAGATGCTGCGCCAGGGCGTGTTCGAAACCCGTCACGAAGGCCCACGGCTCACTGAACATGGGCGGCTGTGGTTTCTTCGTTTAGGCATAGATACGGACGCGGTTGCCTGTGCAAAACGGTCGTTTTGCAGGGCCTGTCTCGATTGGAGCGAGCGCCGGCATCACCTGGCAGGGGCGCTCGGGGCGGCGCTGCTGACACGAATCCAGGAACTCGGCTGGGCGAAGCGGGCAAAGGATTCTCGCGCTATAGTATTCAGCGACCGAGGCGAAGCGTCACTGTTGGCGGCGCTTAGTTCGGGAAGCACTACATCCGAGCCCATCCGAGAAAACATCGCAAGCGACTCCCCTGCCGCTGCAATTTTTCTAGCGCGCCGTGAGGCGCATTGGGAGGCTGATTCGAAATGACGCAAAGCGCCACAAAATCTCGGATCCAAGCGAAGCTGCTGCGCCCGGCCAAGTCGGACAGTGATACTCCTTGGGCTTTTGTAGTGCTGCCCAAGAGCGCGAGCGAAAAGCTGCCGAGACGAGGAAGAACGACGGTGGAAGGCAGCCTCAACGGTCATGGCTTCCAGGCTACGCTTGAACCGGATGGCCAATTGAGCCACTGGCTGCGGGTGAATGAGGCGCTACTAGAAACCGCAGGCGTGAGCGTCGGCGACACCGCCACGCTTGAGATCATGGCTGTGGAGCAAGAGCCTGAACCCGAGATCCCCGCTGACCTGCAACAAGCCCTGGCGGCTGCCCCCAAGGCGCGAGCCGTTTGGGACGACACAACCACCATCGCCCGCCTGGACTGGATCCATTGGATCACCTCAGCCAAACAGGCCAAGACTCGGGCACAGCGGATTAGTAATGCGTGCGACATGCTCGCCTCTGGAAAGCGGCGGGTTTGCTGTTTCGATCTATCTGGTTACTACAGCAAAGCCCTCAGCGCGCCCAAGGCGGCGGATTAGGGCAATCTTGCAGCGGCCGCAGAGGCTGGTGCGCACGGCGCACCCTGCGAGTCAGCAGTTCTCAGCGATGCCAAGCGCGCAAGTCCTTCCATTGCAGCCTAGGCTTGGGTTATCGCCTCTGGATTTCACCTATGAATAGCAGCGATAAATCCAAGCCTCTAGCGCCGGTCTTTGTACGGCGTCCGCAGTTCTGGCGAGTGGCCAAGCGTTGTTGCCAGATTGCCGGCACGGTGGATGTGGCGTTTTTCTTCCTTTTCCATGCCTTCGGCTCTCCGATCCTGGCGTGGGTCAATGTCATCAGTGTTTCCATGTACGTGCTGGCCTATCAGGCGCTGGCCAGGCGGCGCAATCGGCTGGCCATTGCGCTGATTTGGACAGAGGTAATCGTTCATGCCGCCTTGGGCACGCTGTTGATCGGCTGGGACAGTGGCTTTCACTACTATCTGTTGATGTTCATTCCGGCGCTGTTTCTCAGCATGCAATTGCGCGCCGCCCTGGTGTCACTGGTTTCACTATGGGCGTTCTATGTTGTGCTGGATGCCGTCATGTGGGCTATTGAGCCGCTGCAGCCAATTTCCCGTAGTGCCTTGCTGGCAGTGCACCTGTTCAATCTGAGCGTGGTGTTCGCCATGTTCAGTTATCTGTCGTTCTTCTATTTGAAGATCGTCAATTCGGCGCAGCGCAAACTGCGGCAGATGGCAGCCACCGACCCGCTGACGGGGTTGTTCAATCGCCGCCATATGATCGATTCGGCCGAGAGGGAATTGGCTCGTTTCGAGCGCAACCGGCATCCAATCGGGGTGCTGTTGCTGGATATCGATCACTTCAAGACCATTAACGATAGCCATGGCCACGATGTCGGCGACAAGGTGTTGGTCGAGGTGGCGAACAGCATCAATTCGCAGCTGAGAACTCAGGATTTGATTGCGCGCTGGGGTGGCGAGGAATTTCTGGCGGTTCTTCCGGATACCGATCTGGAGCAGGCGCGGGCTATTGCCGAACGCGTCAGACAGGCATTGATGCAACAGAGCTGGTGTTTCGACGGTAAGCCCGTCGCAGTCACCATCAGCGTGGGCATCAGCGAATTCGAAGAGGGTGATGAGCTGAAGAGCCCAATCAAGCGGGCCGATAAGGCGCTGTACCGTTGCAAGGACAATGGTCGGAACCGGGTTGAGGTGTGCTCTGGTTTCGACAAGATCGCTTGAACGCCATCTCCCGGCCATCAGCAGATCGCGGCCAGACCGCTTCTACTGAAGCGGTCACTCAACCGCCGCTGGCATTCATAAATCGCAGGATCTTCACTTCGCCATCGGCGCTGAATTCGTGGCGCAGGGGTTTGCGTTGCAGGGCCTGCTGCACCGCATCGATGATCGGTTGGTCGTCCAGCGGATAACGGCGCACCAGGGCGCGCAGGTCGATGGAGTTCTCGTGACCCAGGCATAACAGCAGGCGGCCTTCGGCGGTCAGGCGTACGCGGTTGCAAGTGCCGCAGAAGTTATGCGAATTCGGCGAGATAAAACCGATGCGCGTATCGGCATGTTGTTTCAGGCGGATGTAACGAGCCGGGCCGCCGCTGTGTTCGGCGCTGTCGAGCAGTTGGTGCTGGCTGGCGATCAGGTTGCGCACTTCCTCGCTGGAGCAATAGGACTCGCCGCGTGAACGGCCGACATCGCCTAGGGGCATTTCTTCGATAAAGCTGATATCCAGCTGGCGCGCGATGGCGTAGTCGACCAGGCGCAGCACTTCGTCGAAGTTGCGCCCTTTCATCACCACCGCGTTGAGTTTGATCCGTTCGAAGCCGGCATCGCGCGCCGCTTCGATGCCGTCCAGCACCTGACGCAAGCTGCCGGTACGGGTGATGCCGCGGAATTTGCCGGGGTCGAGGCTATCGAGGCTGATGTTCAGGCGCTTGACCCCGGCGTCGGCCAGCGGCTTGGCCAACTTCACCAGTTGCGAGCCGTTGCTGGTCATCACCAGTTCGCGCAGGCCGGGCAAGGCGGCAATGCGCTGGCACAGCTCGACGATGCCGCTGCGCACCAGGGGTTCGCCGCCGGTCAGGCGGATCTTCTTTGTGCCCAGGCCGACGAACAGCGCGGCCAGACGATAGAGCTCTTCCAGACCGAGCACCTGCTGGCGCGGCAGGAAGGTCATGTCTTCGGCCATGCAATAGACACAGCGGAAATCACACCTGTCGGTGACCGACATACGCAGGTAATCGATAGTGCGGCCAAAGCCATCCTGCAGTTGTGTGTTCATGGTTTCTCCGATGCGGGCTACAAAACTGCAAGGCCTGCGAAAAATCGTAGGGCGGACATGCCGAAGGCTTGTCCGCCATTAGGCCCCTAACGGTGGACAAGGCTTCGCCATGTCCGCCCTACATCTGCCCTGGTAGCCCGGGTGTCACCCGGGCGACGCGTTACTGCACCAACGGCGAGTCAGCGCCTTGCAGTTGAATGCCGACGATATCCGCCGCGCCGATCAGGGTTTGCAGGTACTGGGACACAGCCTTTTGCCAAACGCCCTGTTGCAACAGCGCGCGGATGGAGTCGGCGACTATTTCGTAGGGCAGCAATTTGCCTTCCAGGCGTTGGTCGATGCTGACCACATGCCAGCCATAGCGGCTTTCGATTGGTTGGCTGGCCAGCCCGGCCGGCAGTTTGAACAGCTGACGTTCGAACTCGGGCACGGTCTGGCCCTTGCTGATCTGCCCCAGGGAGCCGGCCTGGGCCTTGGACGGGCAAGCCGAATGGGCTTGCGCCAGCTCGGCGAAACGGCCGGCATCTTCCTGCAGCAACTCCAGCAGGCTTTCTGCTTTTTCTTTCGCCAGGCTGCGGGCCTCGGCGTCCTCGGGAGCGCATTCGAGCAAAATATGCCGCGCAGCCAGCAAGGGCGCGGTGGCATAGCGCTCGCTGTTGCTCTGGTAATAGCGCTGGCAACTCTCTTCGTCACACTCGGGCAGCAACACTTCACGCTCGATCAGCAGCGCGGTCGCGGCTTCTTCTTCGCTTTGCCCGGGCTGGGGCACCACGAGCAAGCCCAGTTCGCCGATGCGTTGCTGCAACAGCTCGCGAATCACCAGCGCCTGGCTAGCAAGAAACACCGCCTCTTCGCGGCTTTGCGCCGGGTGGTATTGCAGTTCCTGGGCCATGGCCTCGGGGGCGATGGTCACGCCATTGACCCTGATGCGCGGCCATTCCTGCTCGCTGCTGGCGATCAGCAGCGGTTCGACATCTGCCGCCGCTGGCTGCTCAACCACCGCGCTCACGGCAGGCGATACCAGTTCATGGGCCAGTTCAGTTTCGGGCATTGCTGCGGGCGGCACTTTGACATCACCACAACCGCCCTGCCCCGCATTGCTACCACCACATCCACATGCCATGACCTGTTCCTCAATTCGGGGAGCGGCTGCCGTGTTGCGGCAGCTGCTCGTGTGCATCTGTTTGCGACTATTTCGTTTGTTCGGTTTTTACGCTGTCCAGCTCGGTTTCCGGCTCGTCGGCCGAGGGCCGCGATTCGGGTGCCTGTTGCTGCACCGCGGGTGCATCCGCCGGATGTTCGACGGGCTACTTTTGCCCACCACAACCGCCCTGCCCCGCATTGCTACCACCACATCCACATCCCATGATCATTACCTCATTGATTATTCGATTCAGTACCTGGCGCGCCCCTGGCCGACGCGTTTGCGCCAGCCAGGGCAACGGCTCAGGCATCCTTGGCCTTCAAGGCATAACCGGGTGTCGCTTGCGCCGGTGCTTCACGAACCGGCTCTTGGAACTGGCGCGGCGTCGCTGGCCGCTGTGCTAGCGGGCGTACACCCTTCTGCCGAACGATCTGATAACGCCGACCCAGGTACCAAACAGGCGCGCTGACGATGTGTACCAGGCGGGTGAAGGGGAACAGCACGAACAGGGTCAAGCCGAGGAACACGTGCAGCTTGTAGACCAGCGCCACCGGCGCGATGGAGGCGGCAGCGGCCACCGGTTGCAGGGTTACGGTGTATTGCGCCCAGTTGGCCAGCATCACCATCACCGAACCATCCATATGGCTGGCGGAGGCGAAGATAGTGGCCAGGCCCAGCAGCAGCTGTGCCAACAACACCACCAGCACCAGCATGTCCGAGGTGCTGGAGCTGGCCCGTACCCGCGGGTCGCTAAGGCGACGCTTGAGCAGCATCAGCAGGCCGATCAGGCAGAGCCCGCCGAAGAAGCCACCGGAAACCATGGCCAGCAGCTGCTTGTTCTGCGTGCTGATGACCGAGTGGTAAAGCGCCTCGGGCATCAACAGCCCGACGAAGTGACCGGCCAAAACAAACAACACACCGACGTGGAACAGGTTGCTGGCGATGCGCATATAGCGTTGCTCGGCCGCCGAGCGGGCGAATATCTGGCTCGAACCGGCCTTCCAGCTGTACTGCGAGAGGTCGAAACGTGCCCAGCTGCCGATGATGCAGATGGCCAAGGCGATATAGGGATACACCCCGAACGCCAACAGATTGATGTTAGACATTGCGCACCTCCTGAACTGGCTCGGCGGCCGGCTCTGCATGCTTGAAATCGACCCAGTGCAGCGGCACCGGCACCTCTTCGCGGGCCTTGCCCGGCATCGTTGTCTGGCTTGGGCAGCGGTCCTGCTGCTCGGCCTGGAGGAAGTCCACGGCCTCCTCTTCCCAGATCTTGTCGAGGGCTTCGAGCGAGTCGTCGCGTACCTCGGCGGCGACCTGTTCGCGCATCTCGGCCATGGCTTGCTGGGGCTCGACACCGGCAATCTGCAACAGCGCGCGGAAGCAACTGGCATAGGCGCTCTCGCGCTCGTCCAGACGGGTTGCCAACAGCGCCAGCAGATGACCGACATCGGCCAGGCCCTCGCGGGCCTCGAGATCTTCGCGGGTGGAGAGGAACTCCAGGTACAGCGGGATGTAATCGGGCAGTTCCTTGATGCCGATGGCGAAACCGGCCGCCTCGTACTGCGCCATCATGTCGACCATCGCCTGGCCACGGTCGCGGGACTCGCCATGCACATGCTCGAACAACAGCAGCGACAGCGAGCGACCGCGGCCGAACAACGCGCCGTAGTGCTCCTGGCCATCCATCAGGTCGTTGTCGCAGATCAGCGCCAGCAACTCCTGCAGCGCACTGCGTTGCTGCGGGCTGATCTCGCGAGCGGCGTCGATGGCCTGGGCCAGCTCGGCCCGGGCCTCCAGCAACTGCTCGGTTGGGTAATCCAGCAGCAGTGAAATCACTTTGAGAATTTGCATGCTCATTCCTCCCACAACTGGACGGTTTTAAGGATGTCGCGCTGGTTGGCCTTCTTCGCGCCGAACATGTTGGTGTCCGAACTACCGCTGCACCCGCTGCCGAAGCTGAAGCCACAACCGGAACGCTCGGCGAAGGCATCGGTCATGGCGTCTTCACGGTGCGCCGACGGAATCACGAAGCGGTCTTCGTAGTTGGCGATGGCCAGGTAGCGGTACATGTCTTCGACCTGGGCCACGCTCAGGCCGACATCGGCCAGCACTTGCAGGTCCTGCACGCCGTCCACCTGCTCGGAGCGCTTGTAGGCACGCATCGCCAGCAGACGCTTGAGTGCCAGCTTGACCGGGCGCACGTCGCCAGCAGTCAGCAGGTTGGCCAGGTAACGCAGCGGTATGCGCAGGCTGTCGACATCCGGGATCACCCCGTTCATGCCCACGGTGCCAGCGGTCGCGGCGTTCTGGATCGGCGACAGTGGCGGCACGTACCAAACCATCGGCAACGTGCGGTATTCCGGGTGCAGCGGCAGGGCCAGCTTCCAGTCCACCGCCAGCTTGTACACCGGGGATTTCTGCGCGGCGTCGATCACCGACATAGACACGCCGTCGGCCAGGGCCTGGGCGATAACGCGTGGGTCATTCGGGTCGAGGAACATCTCCAATTGCTTGTGGTACAGGTCCTGCTCGTTCGGCGTGCTGGCCACTTCATGGATAAGGTCGGCGTCGTACAGCAGTACGCCGAGGTAGCGGATGCGGCCGACGCAGGTTTCCGAACACACGGTCGGCATGCCGGCCTCGATGCGCGGGTAGCAGAAGATGCACTTCTCGGATTTACCGCTCTTCCAGTTGAAGTAGATCTTCTTGTACGGGCAGCCGCTGATGCACATGCGCCAGCCGCGGCATTTTTCCTGGTCGATCAGGACGATGCCGTCCTCTTCGCGCTTGTAAATCGCACCGCTCGGGCAGGACGCCGCGCAGGTCGGGTTGAGGCAGTGCTCGCACAGACGCGGCAGGTACATCATGAAAGTATTTTCATACTCGCCATAAATGTCGGCCTGGATCTGGTTGAAGTTCTGGTCCTTGCGACGCTTGGCGAACTCGGTGCCGAGAATCTCTTCCCAGTTCGGGCCCCACTCGATTTTCTGCATGCGCTTGCCGGTGATCACCGAACGCGGTCGTGCGACCGGCTGGTGCTCGCCGAGCGGGGCGGTGTGCAGGTGCTGGTAGTCGAAGTCGAACGGCTCGTAGTAGTCGTCGATGGTCGGCAGATCCGGGTTGGCGAAGATGTTCGCCAGCACGCGGAACTTGCCGCCGATCTTCGGGTTGATCGAGCCGTCCTTGTTGCGGATCCAGCCGCCGCGCCATTTGTCCTGGTTTTCCCATTCCTTGGGGTAGCCGATCCCCGGCTTGGTCTCGACATTGTTGAACCAGGCGTATTCCATGCCTTCACGACTGGTCCAGACGTTTTTGCAGGTGATCGAACAGGTGTGGCAACCGATGCACTTGTCCAGATTGAGGACCATGCCGACTTGTGAACGAATTTTCATGGCATCAATCCTCAAATGTCTTGTGGCAGGGGTTGTGGCAGGGCTTCGTCGTCGGAGCCGTCAAGCCAATCGACCTTGTCCATTTTGCGCACCACGACGAACTCATCGCGGTTGCAACCAACGGTGCCGTAATAGTTGAAACCGTAAGCCTGCTGGGCGTAGCCACCGATCATATGGGTGGGTTTGAGCACCACGCGGGTCACCGAGTTGTGGTGGCCGCCGCGGGTCTTGGTGGTCTCGCTGCCGGGCACGTTCACGATGCGTTCCTGGGCGTGGTACATCATCACCATGCCGTCCTTGACCCGCTGGCTGACCACCGCACGGGCCGTCAGGGCGCCGTTGGCGTTGAAGCACTCGACCCAATCGTTGTCCTCGATGCCGGCGCGCTTGGCGTCGGTTTCCGAGAGCCAGATGATCGGCCCGCCACGGCTCAGGGTGAGCATGATCAGGTTGTCCGAGTAGGTGCTGTGGATGCCCCACTTCTGGTGCGGGGTGATCCAGTTGAGGACGATCTCGGTGTTGCCGTTGGGCCGCTTGCCCTTCACGTAGTCAATGGTGCGGGTGTTGATCGGCGGCCGGTAACTCATCATCTGCTCGCCAAACGCCTGCATCCACGGGTGATCCTGGTAGAACTGCTGGCGGCCGGTGATGGTGCGCCATGGGATGAACTCGTGAACGTTGGTGTAGCCGGCGTTGTAGCTGACCTTCTCGTCTTCGAGACCCGACCAGGTCGGGCTGGAAATGATCTTGCGCGGCTGCGCCTGGATATCGCGGAAACGGATCGCCTCATGCGCCTTGCTGATCGCCAGGTGGCTGTGATCCAGCCCGGTGAACTCGGACAGCGCCGCCCAGGCCTTGAGCGCCACGTGACCGTTGGTTTCCGGGGCCAGGGTGAGGATCACCTCACAGGCATCGATGGCCGATTCGATCTGTGGCCGGCCCTGGCTCACGCCTTCGGCGCGCACCTTGTGGTTCAGCTCGCCGAGGAAATCGACCTCATGCTGGGTGTTCCAGTTGATGCCCTTGCCGCCATTGCCCAGCTTGTCGAGCAATGGGCCGAGGGAGCTGAACTTCTTGTAGATGTTCGGGTAATCGCGCTCGACCACGGTCATGTTCGGGCAGTTCTTGCCCGGCACCGGTGCCTCGCCTGCGGTTTTCCAGTCGATGCCGCCAAATGGCTGGGCCAGTTCGCCGGGGCTGTCGTGCTGCATCGGGATGGTCACCAGATCCTGCTCGACGCCGAGTTGGCCGACCGACATCTCGGAGAAGGCCTTGGCAATGCCCTTGTAGATTTCCCAGTCGGAACGCGATTCCCAGGCCGGGTCGATGGCTGCGGACAGCGGGTGGATAAAGGGGTGCATGTCCGAGGTGTTCATGTCGTCCTTCTCGTACCAAGTCGCCGTCGGCAACACGATGTCCGAGTAGACGCAGGTGCTGGACATGCGGAAGTCCAGGGTGGTGACCAGATCGAGCTTGCCGATCGCGCCTTCGTCCACCCACTCGACGTCATTCGGCTTGAAGCCGCCGCGCTTGCCGAGGTCCTCGTTCATCACGCCGTTCTTGGTGCCGAGCAGGTACTTGAGCATGTACTCGTGGCCTTTGCCCGAGCTGCCCAGCAGGTTGGAACGCCAGATAAACATGTTGCGCGGGAAGTTAACCGGGTTGTCCGGCTGCTCGCAGGAGAAGCGCAGGGAATCGTCCTGCAGCGACTTGAGCACGTAATCCACTGGCGACATGCCGGCGGCCTTGGCGTCACGGGTGATCTGCAGCGGGTTGCGGTTCATCTGCGGCGCGCTCGGCAGCCAGCCGGCGCGTTCGGCGCGGATGTTGTAGTCCAGCGCGTGCTCGGGGAACTGCGACTTGTCGGCCAGCGGCGAGAGCACTTCGTGCATGCTCATCTTTTCATGGCGCCACTGCGAACTGTGCGCATAGAAGAAGCTGGTGCCGTTCATCTGGCGTGGCGGACGGCTCCAGTCCAGGCCGAAGGCCAGGGGCAGCCAGCCGCACTGCGGGCGCAGTTTCTCCTGGCCGACGTAGTGGGCCCAACCGCCGCCGGTTTGGCCGACGCAACCGCAGAGCATGAGCATATTGATCAGCCCGCGGTAGTTCATGTCCATGTGGTACCAGTGGTTCATCGCCGCACCGACGATGATCATGGAACGACCCTTGGTTTTGTCGGCGTTGTCGGCGAACTCGCGGGCGATCTGGATCGCCTTCTCACGGCTGACACCGGTGATCAGCTCCTGCCAGGCCGGAGTGCCCGGCACAGTGGCGTCGTCGTAATCCCTGGCGACGTTGCCGCCACCCAGGCCGCGGTCGATGGCGAGGTTGGCCGCCGACAGGTCGAACACAGTGGCGACCTTGGCTTGCGTGCCGTCGGCCAGGGTGATGCTGCGCACCGGTACGCGGCGCAGTTGCACGGCTTCGCCGGCGACATGCTGGAAGTGTTCGTGGGTCTGGCCGCCGAAGTACGGGAAGGCCACTTCAACCACTTCGGCACCGTCCGCTTTATCGTCGATCAGGCTCAGTTGCAGCTTGACCTCACGGCCCTCGCCGCCTTCACGGGCTTCGATGTTCCACTTGCCCTTCTCGCCCCAGCGGTAGCCGATCGAACCCAACGGCGAGACCAACTGATTGGTTTCGCTGTCCAGAGCGATGGTTTTCCACTCGGGGTTGTTTTCCTGGCCAAGGTTATCGGCCAGGTCGGCGGCACGCAGGAAGCGATCCGGCTGGTAGCCGTTGAGTTCCGGGGTCGCGCCTTTGTGATCTTTCAACAGCACCAACACCGGGAAGTCGGTGTAGCGGCGCACGTAGTCGGTGAAGTAGGCGCTCGGCTTGTCGAGGTGGAATTCTTTGAAGATGACGTGGTTGAACGCCTGGGCCAACGCCGCATCGGTGCCCTGCTTGGGGTTCAGCCAAAGATCGGTAAGCTTGGCCACCTCGGAGTAGTCCGGGGTGATGGACACGGTCTTGGTGCCCTTGTAGCGAACTTCGGTGAAGAAGTGCGCGTCCGGTGTGCGCGTCTGCGGCACGTTGGAGCCCCAGGCGATGATGTAGTTGGAGTTGTACCAGTCGGCCGATTCCGGCACGTCGGTCTGCTCGCCCCACACTTGCGGCGAGGACGGCGGCAGGTCGCAGTACCAGTCATAGAAGCTCAGGCACACGCCGCCGATCAGCGACAGGTAACGCGAGCCTGCGGCGTAACTGACCATCGACATGGCCGGGATCGGCGAGAAGCCGACCACGCGGTCCGGGCCGTGCTCCTTGACGGTGTAGACGTTGGCCGCGGCGATGATCTCGTTGACCTCGTCCCAGCTCGAACGGATAAAGCCGCCCATGCCGCGCTTGCTTTTATAGCTGGTGGCCTTGACCGGGTCTTCAACGATGCTCGCCCAGGCCTGCACCGGGGCCATGGTGGCCCGCGCTTCACGCCAGAGTTTCAGCAGCGGCTTGCGCACCTTCGGATACTTCAGACGGTTGGCGCTATAGATGTACCAGCTGTAGCTGGCACCACGCGGGCAGCCGCGCGGCTCATGGTTGGGCAGGTCGTTACGGGTACGCGGGTAGTCGGTCTGCTGGGTTTCCCAGGTGATCAGGCCGTTCTTCACGTAGATCTTCCACGAGCAGGAGCCGGTGCAGTTCACCCCGTGGGTGGAACGCACGATCTTGTCGTACTGCCAGCGCGAACGGTAGACGTTCTCCCAATCGCGGGACTCGATGCGGGTTTCGCCATGACCGTCGGCGAACTCACCTTGTTTGCGATTGAAGAAGCGCAGTTGGTCGAGTAAATGACTCATTTCTTTTTTCCTCTCAGGCTTGCCGCGGGATCTACGCCCCACACACGCAATGATTCGATTCGTTAGCGCGTCCCCTGCCCCGGTGCCAGGCACCGGATAAGGGTCCGTTAGCAGGGAATTTCCGCGCCTTTGCGCGAGTACCACCACCAGGTCAGCACGATGCAGCTGACGTAGAAGCCGATGAACACATACAGGGCCATTTGCGGGCCGCCGGTCAGCGCCATCGAGGTGCCGAACGACTTGGGAATAAAGAAGGCACCGTAGGCCGCCACCGCCGAACTGAAGCCGAGCACCGCGGCCGCTTCCTTGCCGGCGTTCTTGCTCGCCTGCTCCTTGATCGCCGCAGGCTGGCCGACGCTGCTGCGCTCGCTCAGGGTGCGGAAGATCACCGGAATCATGCGGAAGGTGGAGCCGTTGCCGATGCCGGTGGTGACGAACAGCAACATGAACATGGCCAGGAAGCCGTAGAAGTTGCCTTCGGTACCGGCCACCGGGATAAAGGCCAGCACGCCGAATACCGCCGCGATCATCAGCACGAAGTTCCACAGGGTCACCCGCGCGCCGCCCAGCTTGTCCGCCAGCCAGCCGCCCAGCGGGCGTACCAGGGCACCGACCAGGGGGCCGAGGAAGGCGAACTTGAGCGGATCGACGCCGGGGAACTGGGTCTTGATCAGCATCGGGAAGCCGGCGGCGAAGCCGATAAAGGAGCCGAACGTGGCCAGGTACAGCCAGCACATCAACCAGTTGTGCTTGCGCTTGAAGATCACCGCCTGCTCGCTGAAGGACGCCTTGGCGCTGCTCAGGTCGTTCATGCCGAACCAGGCCGCCACGGCCACCGCGACGATAAAGGGCACCCAGATAAAGCCGGCGTTCTGCAGCCACAGCTGGCTATCTTCGCCGAGTTCCTGGGCTTGCCCACCGACCGCGCCAAACAGGCCGACGCCGATCACCAGCGGCACGCCGAACTGCATCACCGAGACACCGAGGTTGCCCAGGCCGGCATTCAGGCCCAGAGCGGTACCCTGCTGCGACTTGGGATAGAAGAAGCTGATATTGGCCATGCTCGAGGCGAAGTTGCCGCCGCCGAAGCCGCACAGCAGCGCAATGATCACGAACACGCTGTAGGTGGTGCTGGTGTCCTGCACGGCAAAGCCCATCCACAGCGCCGGTAGCAGCAGCGAGGCGGTACTCAGGGCGGTCCATCTGCGGCCACCGAAGATCGGCACCATAAAGGAGTAGAAGATCCGCAGCGTTGCGCCGGACAAACCCGGCAGCGCCGCCAGCCAGAACAGCTGGTCGTTGGTAAAGGTGAAGCCGATGCTGTTCAGGCGCACGGTCACCGCGCTCCAGACCATCCATACGGCGAAGGCCAGGAGCAGCGCGGGAATGGAAATCCACAGGTTGCGGGTGGCGATCCGCTTGCCGACGCTGCCCCAGAAGTGCGGGTCTTCCGGCCGCCAGTCGTGAATAACCGGCCCCTGGCTGGGCAGCCCGGTTACCGGGGGATTCTTGGTTGCGGACATGCTCATTCTCCTTCAGACGGCAGGAAAGCAGGAGCCTTGGTCTTTGCAGATGCCAGGCCCATAACGGGAGTTTTTCGAACTTCGCTGAAGTACATCCAGATCAGGGAGACCCAGACCACGCCGTACATCAGCATGAAACTGGAGGAGCGCACGCCGGTGAGGTCGACCAGGGCACCGAACATGATCGGCAGGACAAAGCCGCCGAGGCCGCCGGCCAGGCCGACGATGCCGGAGATGGCCCCCATGTTGTGCGGGTAGTCATCGGAGATGTACTTGAACACCGAGGCCTTGCCGAAGGCGAAGGCGATGCCGACGATAAACAGCAGCACAGTGAAGGCCCAGGCGTTGAGCCCGATGCTGTAGGCCTTCGGGCCATTGACGGTCTGCACGAACAGCTCGGTCTGCGGGTAAGAGAGCAGGAACAGGCACACCCAGCTCACCCACATCACCCACCAGGTCACGCTTTGCGCGCCCCACTTGTCCGACATCCAGCCGCCCATGGCGCGCAGGATGCCGCCCGGCAGGGAGAAGCAGGCAGCCAGCAAGGCGGCGCTCTGCAGGTTGAAGCCGTATTCCTCGACGTAGTACTTGGTCATCCACAGGGCCAGGGCCACATAGCCACCGAAGACAATCGAGTAGTACTGGCAGTAGCGCATCACCTTGGGGTCTTTCAGGGCGCGCAGCTGATCGGCCAGAGACACGTTGCTGCGCACCCGATGGCCCTTGTTCTCGTAAGTGCAGAACCAGAACAGCAGCGCGGTGATAAACATGATCGCCGAGTAGACCTTGGGCACCATTTGCCAGCTGGCCGCGGCGATGATCGCCGGCGCGACAAACTTGGTCAGCGCGGCACCGGCGTTACCGGCCCCGAAGATGCCCATGGCAAAACCCTGGTTCTGCTTTTCGAACCACTTGGCGACGTAAGCGATACCGACCGAGAAAGAGCCGCCCGCCAGGCCGACGAACAGGCCCAGGACCAGGAAGTGCCAGTATTCGGTGGCCAGGCTGATCATGTAGATCGGCAGCACGCAGACCAGCATCAGCAGGAAGAACACGATGCGCCCGCCGAACCTGTCGGTGAGCATGCCCAGCGGCAGACGCACCAAAGACCCGGTCAGCACCGGCGTGGCGGCCAGCAAACCGAACTGGGTGTCGTTGAGTTGCAGTAACTCCTTGATCGGAACGCCGAGTACGGCGAACATCATCCAGACCATAAAACAGATGGTGAACGCCAGGGTGCTCATGCCCAGAACCAGACCCTGTTGTGTTCTCAGACTTGCCATAGCGACCCCCTAATCCCCGAACCATGGGCGGCACACTAGATAGGCAAAGGGTCGATTCACTTGATCTGGGTCAATTAACTCCGAGCGGTTTTGGCCAGCCCTAACCCCGTCTACCTCTTAAGTGGTAGCCCGATTTTTATAATAGAAGTCCTTTAAAAACATATAGTTATAAATAATGTAAATCCGTGCCCGCAGCCCCGCAGGCCGCTCGAGTTCTTTAGAGGTAGTCAGTGCGATGTTGAGATGGATGCGCAGTTCACTGCCGGTCAGGGCCGGCTTGGCAGTGACCCTGATCGCCATATTGGCCCTGGGCAGCTCGCTCAGCGCCGGGCTGATCGCCTGGTTCAGCGAGGACGATGCGGCGGCGATCAATACCGCCGGTTCCCTGCGCATGGCCACCTACCGCCTGAACTGGAAACTGGAGGCCGCTGCGCCCGCGGACAGCATCGCCGCGCTGCGCGACGACCTGCAGCAGCGCCTGGACGGCAGCCTGCAGCAGCACATCAGCGGCAGCCCGAACGCGCCAATACCCAGCGCCTACCGCGATATTCATCGGCTATGGCAGGAACAGCTGCGCCCGGCTCTGGATCGCGGCGACAAAGCCGCCTTCCAGCAGCACAGCGAAAACTTCGTCGCCCAACTGGAGCATTTCGTCATGCTCCTGCAGAAACAGAGCGAGCGCCGTCAGGGCTGGCAACAGAGCATCCAGGGCGCGGCCCTGCTGCTTACCGTGATCATCCTGCTGGTGGGCATGTACGAACTGCAGCTCAATGTGATCAGCCCACTGCAGGAACTGGTGCGGGCCGCCGAACGCTTTCGCAATGGCGATCATGGCGCGCGGGTCGAGTTCCGCTCGGATGACGAGCTGGGGCAGATGGCCGAGAGTTTCAACGCCATGGCCGAGGCCATCGAAGAGTCGCACCGCACCCTGGAAAGCCGGGTCGCGCAGAAGACCCAGACCTTGGCGCAAACCAATGCCGCCCTGGAACTGCTCTACCAGAGCAGCCGCAGCCTGGCCACCCGCCAGGCCAACGCCGAACGCCTCGACGAGCTGATCAACCGTTTCCAGCAGCGTCTGCCCGGCCTGCGCCTGACCCTGTGCCTGCAAGACAACGTGCAAGCGCCCAGCGAACAACTGCTGGCCCTGCATGGCAGCGAAACCCGCGAAGTCTGTGCGCGCAGCGACTGCGACACCTGCGAACGCAAGAACAACCCAAGCCAGGTCACCTTCGGCATCAGCAACCAGGGCAACGACCTGGGCGAACTGAAAGCCTACTTCCGCGACGGCCATAAGCCGGAAGCCTGGGAAACCGCGCTGATCCAGGCCCTGGCCAACCTGGTCGGCACGGCGCTGTCGCTCAAACGCCAGCGCGAACAGGAAAACCGCCTGCTGCTGCTCGACGAGCGCACCATCATCGCCCGCGAGCTGCATGACTCCCTGGCCCAGGCGCTGTCCTATATGAAGTTGCAAGTCAGCCGCCTGCAAACCCTGATTCGCCGTGGAGAGAACGCCGAAACCCTGGGCGGCGTCAGCGACGAACTGCGCGACGGCCTAAACAACGCCTACCGGCAACTGCGCGAACTGCTGACCACCTTCCGCCTGCAAATTCAGGAAGGCGGCCTCGACCAGGAACTCAAGGACACCCTGCAGGAATTTTCCAAACGTGGCGACTTCAGTGCCGATTTGCAGATCGACCGCCTGGCCTTTCAGCTCTCGGCCAGCGAGCAGATCCACCTGTTGCAGATCGCCCGCGAGGCGCTGTCCAATTGCGCCCGGCATGCCCAGGCCAAACACGCCTGGCTGCGCTTGCAGCAAATGGGCGAACAGGTCGAACTGACCATCGAAGACGATGGTTGTGGCCTGGTAGCGGGCTTCGACCCGCATCAGCACCACGGTCTGACCATCATGCAGGAGCGGGCGCGCAGCCTGCATGGCCAACTCGATATCGAACCCCGCGTGCCCAAGGGCACCCGTATCCACTTGCAATTCCGCCCCGAGTTTCTCGGGCGGCAAGAAGAAGGTAGCGTTGTATGAGCTCGCTGATCCGCCACAGCATCCTGCTTGTCGATGACCACCCGATGATGCGCCGCGGCATGCGCCAGCTGCTCGAACTCGAAGATGACCTGGAGGTTATCGGCGAGGCGGGGCATGGCGAAGAGGCCCTGCAACTGGTCGACCAGCTGCAACCGGAGCTGATCCTGCTGGACAACAACATGCCGACCATGAACGGCCTGCAAACCCTGAAACGCCTGCGCGAACTCAACTTCCCCGGCAAGATCCTGATCTTTACCGTGTCTGACTCCGAAGACGACATCCGCGACGCCATGCGCCTGGATGCCGACGGCTACCTGCTCAAGGACATGGAGCCCGAATTGCTGATCCAGTCGATTCGCGACGCCCTGCAAGGCAACCTGGTGGTCAGCCCTACCCTCACCCGCATCCTCGCCCAGGCGCTGCGCTCACCCCACACCAGCTCGCAGGTCGACCTCACCGACCGTGAACGCCAGGTCCTGAAAACCATCGCCGCCGGCCATAGCAACAAGGTTATCGGCCACAAACTCGGCATCACCGAAGGCACGGTCAAGGTCCACGTAAAAAACCTGCTGCACAAACTCGGCCTGCGCTCGCGGGTGGAAGCGGCGGTTTGGGCAATGGAGCATTTGCGCTAGGGGTTGCGACGTCGCTGTCCTCTCTCGTTACCACGAGAAGGCTCACGCACCAGCAGCCAGATCCTGCACAGGTAAGCGGCGCATAGCCGATCCCAGAGCCCGCCGACAAACTTACTGACTCAACGGGTGGAAACCGCAAAGCGTTTTCCACCACGGCCAGCCGAGCCTCAAAAAATGCCATCTTTTTGCCATCCTGGCTGGTGACGATCGCGGTAAAAGCCGATATAACGGGCGTCAATGCAGCCACGACTCAAGTGAGTCTGGCCGAGCAATTAAGGCTTTATCGTCCATGGTGTATAACTTCCCATTGTGACGCCCCATCCGCTGCACGGCCCATTCTAGAGTGCAGGCCAGATAGGACACGGAATGTTATCCACCACGCCCGTAAAAGCGTTATCACACCATTTGGTGTCTATTTAACGTTATGCGTAAACAATCATGTACGAAGATGAATTAAAGTTTTTGGGATCTCATGAAGATCCAGCTGATGACACCAATGGACAAAGAACCATTTTTTCGACTGAGGAAATCAATAACATACTGATGAAATACCCTGGGCTTCCTGAAAGTTACACTACCTACCTTGTAGAGATTGGAGCAGGGCCATTTCGTGAATGTCAGTATGAGGTTTTTGATACGCCCTGTTACTTCGAAGAGCTCTACGAGGTAGGCTTTGAATTTGAGCCTAAGAGATACATAGCATTTGGGCACAATTTTTCTGGAGACACTTCGGTATTTGATGCCAAGCAGGAGTTCACGATACTGGACTTTTGGCATGACTCCTTGGAATTTTATAACAAGAAAATGAGCTTTAAGAGCTATATAAAAGAGAAAATGCTCATAGGTTTAAATGGTGAAGATTTGCGCGTTAACGCATAACAACTGGTTCAAATCGCTCGCTTCGCTCACTGGGACGGGCTAAAGCCCGCCCCTTAACCAAACGTTATGTGTCTCTATGAATAATCGGAAAATATTCTCGGAAGAACGGATGTTTCACGACCTGGCTCAAGCCCAAAGTCTGATTGGAAAAACCCTAGCAGGCGTAAGTAATGTTCAGTATTACTTCGAGTCCGAAAAGGTAACCGATGATATAGGCGACATTGAGTGGCGTTGCACTGACGGGACCGTTGTTTCAATGTTCTTGCTCACAAATGGTGAGAGTGTTGGTGCAGACACCTTGCCCGCTGAAGTACCTCTGGCTTTCGATCTTCAAGTAGGTGAGCGATGCTCATGGCAAGCCGAAGACCTTCTTTCAGCGTTAACCGCAAATCACTTAGTAGGTGAAAATATTGCGAGCGTACAGGCTCACGTGGACTGCCATATCAATTATGGCTACAAAGTTTTATCTGGATTCAAAGTGGTATTCGAGTCTGGAGAATTTATTTTGTACTATAGTTGTGGCGATGATGGCGCTGCTCTACTTAACCAATTACCCAGCACCTCGGAAAGCATCAAGAGCGAACTTCTAGAATCTCTGTTGTGACACATAACAATTGGTTCAAATCGTTCGCTTCGCTCACTGGGACGGGCTAAAGCCCGCCCCTTAACCAAACGTTAGGGTAATACATGATAGCTAGAATCCTTATCACACTTGGAGTAATGATATTTGCGGTTGTTGTGCCGGCCCTAGAAATTAATAGCTCTCACGTTTTTAACTCCGAGTGGCCACCTCACGCCCGCTTCCATGAGGTCTGGCAACTGACTACGAACTGTGGAGTCGGGGTTCTGTGCCTATGGTTAGCATGGGCAAAAAACAATATTAAACTTGCCAGCACCTTGGTGATTATCGTAATGGGCGGCGCTCTGCTTTCCCACGGCATTGAGAATTTGTACGGCGGATCTATCGTATCTGGAAATATAAGTAAAACATTCTTGGGTCTCGAGCTTGCAGCAGCAGCTGCCTGCATTGCCATACTTATGGCAATTTCTGCCGTTTTACTTGAAGGGAAGCATAAATCACCTGCTAAGTCATGAACCTGCATCCCCTAACAATTGGTTCAAATCGCTCGCTCCGCTCGCTGGGACCGGCTAAAGCCGGCCCCTTAACCAAACGTTATGTGAATACATTCACAAGGAACATACCGTGACAGATAAGAAAATCACGAAAGAAGAAATTGAAAGACTAATAAATTTGAAGGATCGACATACTGCAGACACCACAAACTTCCTCACTACAACATTCATAGCCACCACTGGGTTCTGCCTGGCGACATTATCAGCATCATCCATACCAGCCTTGATAAATCTTATCATCACAATCTCAACGCTAGTAATATTTTTATTAGCCCTTTTTCGAAACAAATACAAATCTTCACCATTGCACGACCTTCAATCACTGCTTCGTGGAAAATATTCCACATGCAAAAACTCTCTCTCATTTATTGATGACCATGACCCATGGAAGGGGTTCCAAAGAGAAAAAATCACAGTTTGGACGGGCGCTTTTATATCTACTTTATTTGTCATTTACACAGCAACCAATCACTTAATAAAAATAGCTCAATGTTGAGAACTCACATAACAATGCGCTCAAATCGTTCGCTTCGCTCACTGGGACTGGCTAAAGCCAGCCCCTTAGCTTAAACGTTATAGGATTCCTTCAAAGCCACTATGAAGACGACACTGGAATACCTAAAAGATCGTTACAGTGAAGAGCAATCTCGATTTGACCACTTTGAAAATAAGTGCGCAAAACTTCTAACTTTTGTATCCATAATAATAGCCGCAATTACTGCAATCGCAGGAATCAACAAAGGAATCATATTCCGCCCAGAAAGCCCTACGGACTGGATCGTTCTCACTGCATTTCTAATGGGGGCATTTTCTATCGTCTGCGCATGGGGGCACTCCTTGTTGGCACTGCGCATTGGAGAATGCCCTGTACTTCCGCGCAGCAGAGTAGCTGCTGAATATCTTTCCGTCGTTGATCCAGAGTCTCAGTCAACATATCTCTATAACTGCTACGTCGGCACGTTAGAACAGCTTGCAAAAGTAATTGATGAAAAATCAAAAAATCTTGAATTGGCCTACCAAGAGCTTGCTATAAGTGCTTGGGGGCTAGCTGTCGCTGCTTCATTAACAGTATGCATGGAGATTACAAAATGACTGGCACTGAAAAGAAAGTTCAGAACAACAACAAAACACCACCACCACCTCCAACCACCGAATACGTTAAAAAATCTAAAGAGCCAGCCGTGAACCAGAAGAAAAGTAGTTAGGCTCCCATAACTACTGGTTCAAATCGCTCGCTGCGCTCACTGGGACCGGCTAAAGCCGGCCCCTTAACCAAACGTTGAGGCTGTAGAAAAACCTGCTGCCCTCCGATTCGCAGGCTGATAATCTCCGACTCATTCAATCGCAGGGAGGCGCGGGGCGATGCCTCGATTCAAAACCGTTCACAAGGGACTGAAACTGCTC
>NZ_DATKDZ010000015.1:0-210543 GCF_035512415.1 Pseudomonas sp.
GCGGCTATACGCCAGCAGAACAATTTTTAACAGAACCGCCGGATCGTAAGCGGGGGCACCTTCGACACTGTTGCGGTAGCGGGCGTGGAAGTCGGACAGGTCGAGTTCGTGATCGACCAAATAGCACAAGGCGTGCTCGAAGGTGCCGGGCAGCAGTTGCTTGTCGAAGTCGATTGGGAGCAGTTTCAGTCCCTTGTGAACGGTTTTGAATCGAGGCATCGCCCCGCGCCTCCCTGCGATTGAATGAGTCGGAGATTATCAGCCTGCGAATCGGAGGGCAGCAGGTTTTTCTACAGCCTCAACGACTAAGCTAAGGGGCGGGCTTTAGCCCGCCCCAGCGAACGAAGCGAGCGATTTGAGTGTTAGAAGTTACTGGCACTGAGTTAATGTTTTGACTTGTACTCTTGGCCATAACCTTGGCAGACCTCGCATTTAGATCCTTCAGTTCTGCCGCTTCCTCCGCAATATGAACACTTGGACAGCTCGCCATCAAGGATTCCGTACAAGGCTGCCTGGCAACGAGAACCGTCCCCGCGATTAGCCAAGCAAATGTCGTTAGAGAACTTCATGCTTAGGCTACCGCACTTTTTACAGATAGAGTTTGGTGCACGCATTTTTAATGAAAACTCCTAACACCTGAGATAAGGGGCAGGCAGCACGAAGTGATGGTTGTTCCCCTTGATTGAATAGTTAGGATAGCCAATTCCTGTCAGGTCGGGAGACTGAATCGGAGACAGCAGCCATGATCTCGGGGAAGAACAACATTGTCTTTTGTTTGTCCTTATGTGTTTCGACGAATTGATGTGCATAGCGAAGCTCGGTAAAGATGCTTGCCCAGTCGGCAAGGTTTCTCTCCAGGTTCAGGGAGACAACAGTCTGCATGTTTTCAAAGACCTTTATATCGCGCATGTCGCGCGATGCAAGCGCATTGGCAAAATGAGAGTTAATCCTCGATTTTGTGTCGTTCGGCAGCAGCTTAAATAGAGCATGGAAATCATGCGAATAGCGTCCTTGCACCTTGAATTCCATATCTGTCTCGAATTCATACAATGCTTTCAGGCAAAGCTCAAGCGCGAGCGCAGCGTTTACCATGCTTGGCAACAGCAGCGACATGTCGGATCGCGCTGCTGCATTAAGGGCGGACGCTGCACGCGCGTACGCCAGTGCGGAGCCATATACAGCTTTAGCGCGCTCTTTCAACTCGCCTCCTAACTAATAATCAGGCGACATCGCTGTCGCATATAGCACCTTGAGGTGTCTGATAACGTTCTTTGTCACGCGCAACCTTTTGAATTGCATACAACCCTGAACGGTAAACGCAACACGGGTACGGCGCAAAACGACAGTAAGACAAGACCACGTGCCGGATTACGGCACCATTGCCGCTAGACGCTACTGGGAGGTCTAAGGCCTGTCTAGCCTATATGTCGATAAAGTGTCGAAATCACTGGCCAGAGAAGGCCGCTGCGGCCTGCGTTCGTGTTGCTATTTGGCTTCCCATGTCTGCGTTGATCTGCGTCGGTTTTTATTGCGGATTAAGGCCTAGACTGGGAGACACCTCTTTTGGCTAGGCGCTTAGATGAAAAGACTGCTGCCTTTGCTGTTGCTTGTATTGCTGCCGCTGGCCCATGCCGAGCCGTTGACCATTCGCGTCTGCCATGACCGCGAGCCGTTGCGGCCCTGGCGCTTGGAGGGGCAGCAAGGGCTGGACTTCGAGTTGATACGTCAGCTGCAGGCACCGCTGGGTGTGCGCTTCGAGTTTGTCGCGCTGCCCTGGAAGCGTTGTTTGCTGAGCCTGCAGCGTGGTCGGGTGGATGCGGCCATGGGGGTGAGTTACTCCGAAGAGCGGGGAGCCTTTGCCGTTTATCCGCTGCAACTGCAGCAACCCCAGACGGCCCTGCGTATGCGCAGCGAAAGCTATGTGCTGTACCGGCGCAAGGGCCATGCGGTGCGCTGGACGGAGCAGGGTTTTGCGAACCTGCAGGGCGCGATCGGCGTGCAGTTGGGCTACTCGGTGATCGAGATGCTGGAGCGCCATGGCGCGACCATCGACAGCGGGGCCAGCAGCGCCGAAGCCAATCTGCACAAGCTGCTCAAGGGCCGGGTTGCGGCCGTGGTGTTGCTCGGCCAGGAGGGCGACTACTGGCTGCGGCATAACCTGGATTTTCATGAGGCGCTGGAGCGTGTCGAGCCGCCGCTGCAGGAAAAGCATTATTACCTGGCCTATTCGCAGGCCTTTTACCAGCGCCATGCCGCACTGGTGCAACGCAGTTGGCAAGGTGTCGCGTCGGCACGGGACTCGGCTCTGTTTCGTCAGCAGTTGGAAGCCAGCGTGCTGGATTGAGCGGCGGGTGCGTGAGTCTTGATAAACTGCGCGCCTATTGATGGGGCGGTGCATGAAGGCGAGCTGGGATATTTTCTGTAGCGTGGTCGACAACTACGGCGACATCGGGGTGACCTGGCGTCTGGCCCGGCAGTTGGTCGCCGAGCATGACCAGGCGGTGCGCCTGTGGGTGGATGACCTCGGCGCTTTTGTCCGCCTGTGCCCCGAAGCCGATCGGCAGGCGGCGCAGCAGAGGCAGGCTGGGGTCGAGATCCGTCAGTGGCCTGCGCCCTGGCAGCCGGTTGAGCCTGCCGATGTGGTGATCGAGGCCTTCGCCTGTGCGTTGCCCGAAACCTATATCGCGGCCATGGCGGCGCGGCCGAACAAGGTGCTGTGGCTGAACCTGGAGTACCTCAGTGCTGAAGACTGGGTTGAAGGGTGTCACGGGCTGCCGTCGCTGCAAGCCAATGGTTTGTCCAAGTTCTTCTTCTTTCCGGGCTTTACCCCGGGTAGTGGCGGGTTGCTGCGCGAGCGCGAGTTGCTGGCGCAGCGTCGGGCCTTTCAGGCCGATCCAGCGGCGCAGGAAGCTTTTTTACGCAGCATTGGCGTGGAGCCGGTGACGGGCGCGCGGCGGATTTCCCTGTTTGCCTACGAGAACAGCGCCTTGGCCAGTTGGCTGGATGCCTTGGCCAGCGCTAGCCAGCCCAGCCAGTTGCTGGTGCCGGAAGGGCGCATCCTAAGCGATCTGCAGGCTTGGCTCGGCGGCGTGCCCTTGACGGTCGGGACGGCGCTGCAGCGCGGTCAGCTGCATATCCAGGTGTTGCCGTTTGTCCGTCAGGATCAGTACGACCGCCTGCTCTGGTGTTGCGATCTGAATGCGGTGCGCGGCGAGGATTCCTTTGTGCGTGCGCAGTGGGCGGGGCGGCCGCTGCTGTGGCATATCTATCGGCAGGAAGAGGCCGCGCACCTGGAAAAGCTCGAGGCCTTTCTGACGTTGTATAAAGAGGGCTTGTCGCCTGCTGCGGGCGAGGCGCTGAGTGGTTTCTGGCGGGCCTGGAATGGCGGCGAGGAACTCGCCGACGACTGGCAGGCCCTGCTCAAAAGCTGGCCGGAACTGGCCGAGCATGCCGAAAACTGGTGTCTGCAACGGGCCTCGCAGGTCGATCTTGCCGAGGCGCTGGTGCTGTTTTACCTAAATTGGCTATGATACGCGGCCAAGATTTCTGTAATTCCATCCAAACCCGGATATTCGTATGAAAACCGCACAAGAAATGAAGCCCAACAGTGTGGCCCTGATCGACGGCCAACCTTGGCTGATCCAGAAGGCCGAATTCACCAAGTCCGGTCGTAACAGCGCCATCGTTAAAATGAAGTTGAAGAACCTGCTAAGCGGTTCCTCGACTGAAACCGTGTACAAAGCCGACGACAAAATGGAGCCGGTTATCCTCGATCGCGTAGCAGTGACCTACTCCTACTACAGCGAGCCGAACTACGTCTTTATGGACGAAGAGTTCAACCAGTACGAGCTGAACAAAGACGACCTGGAAAGCGTAATGCCGTACATCGTCGATGGCATGACCGACGTCTGCGAAGCCGTATTCTTCGAAGGCAAAGTGGTTTCGGTTGACCTGCCGACCACCATCGTTCGCCAGATCACCTACACCGAAGGTTCCGCCCGTGGCGACACTTCCGGCAAGGTGATGAAGCCAGCCAAGCTGAGCAACGGTACCGAGGTCAAGGTTGCTGATTTCTGCAACATCGACGACTGGATCGAAATCGATACCCGTACCGGCGAATACAAATCCCGCGCTAAAGCCCCGGTCTAAGACTGGCTTCAGTTGCGAGCAGAAAGCCCGGCCTCAGTGCCGGGCTTTTTTCTGCCTGGGTTTTTTAGCTGCGGGCAGCGCTTGTCGCGGCCAAGGCCCTTTCCACTGGGGGCGATACGGCATCGTAGGGTGGAGGTGCCGAAGGCTTGTCCACCACTGGCTGCCTGCGGTAAGCCCCAGAGGCGGACAAAGCTTCGCCATGTCCGCCCTACAAACGCGTGCCCGGTAGCCCGAATAAGCCTTGGCGCAATCCGGAAAGCAGGGCCCCAGGGTTGCCGTCGGACTACCGGGTTTAGTTGCGGTTAAGCCCGCTCTGCAGGGCCAGATCCCAAGACGCGACCGGGCCGAAGCGGTTCTTGAGAAACTCCAGCAACAGGCGGCTGCGCGAGTCGGTTTCCCGTTCCAGGCGCAGGGCGTAGATGCCGCTGGGCTCGGGGGCGGGCAGGCCGTTCTCGCAGAACAGCGGCAGCAATTCGCCGCGTAACAAGTAGTCGCTGATCAGCCAGGTGGGCAGGTGGGCTATGCCCAGGCCGGCGAGGGCGCTGAACAGCAGGGCCTCGGCGTTATTGGCGGTCATGCGCAGGCGTTTGGGTCGGCACAGCTGCAGCTTGCCGCCCTGTTCGAAGCGCCAGGCGTAGGGCGGGGCCAGGCCGTCCCAGTCGAGGCCGTCGTGTTCGAGCAGCTCGTCGGGGTTGCGCGGTACGCCGCGACGCGCCAGATAGTCCGGGCTGGCACAGACGATCCGCACCATGGGCGACAGTGCAGTGGCAACCAGACGGGTGTCGGCCAGCGGGCCGATACGCAGCACCAGATCGACCTCGCCAAGGTGGGTGCCGTGCAGGTCGACGAAGCTGTCGATCAGGCGCAATTGCACATCCAGGCCCGGGTAGGCGAGCAGAAATTCGGCAATCGCCGGGGCCAGATGGCGGCGGCCGAAGGGGGCAGGGGCATCGATACGGATCAGGCCCTCGGGGGCGCTGCTCAGCGACACGGCTTCGGCGCGGGCCAGGTGCAGTTCGGCGAGAATGCGTCGCGCACGCTCGGCAAAGGCCAAGCCGGCCGGGGTGACGCGCACCGCGTGGGTGTTGCGGCTGAACAGATTGCTGCCCAGGGAGCGCTCCAGGCTATCAATACGCCGGGCCACGGCCGAGGGTGTCAGAGGGTGGCGGCGGGCCGCGGCGGAAAAGCTGCCGGTTTCCAGTACGTCGAGAAACAGGCTGAGCTGATCGGTCAGGGCATCGGGATTCATGGCTGGGCTCGGTTATGCGTTGCAGGCACAGCCATTGTGCGCTGCTGTGCGTTTACCTGCCAGTGAGCAGTGTTTAGGCTGGCCGCTGATTATCTGGAGTGCCCCCATGACGCTGTTCGACTTTGCCCTGAATCTGCTGCTCGGCCTGGCGCTCGGTACCCTGGGCGGGTTGTTCGGTATCGGCGGCGGGCTGATTGCGATTCCGGCCCTGGGCGTGCTGTTCGATCTGGATCAGCAGTTGGCCCAGGGCACGGCCCTGGTGATGGTGGTGCCCAATGTGCTGCTGGCGCTGTGGCGCTATCACCAGCGCAACCGTATCAACCCGCGCCATGCCCTGGCGCTGGCGCTGAGCGGCCTGCTCTTCGCCCTGCTCGGGGCCGCCTGGGCGGTGACCCTGGAGGCCGAGCGCATGCGCCTCGGTTTTGTCGTCTTCCTTCTGGTGCTGGCGTTGTACAACCTGTCGCGCTTGTACTGGCGGCCGGCTCCGGCCCTGACTCATTTGCGCTATCCATGGCCCTGGCTGGGCGTTCTGGGCAGTGGCGCGGGGTTGCTTGGCGGCTTGTTCGGGGTCGGTGGTGCGGTGCTGGCCGTGCCGGTATTGACCGGCCTGTTCGGCACCACCCAGGTGGTGGCCCAGGGCTTGTCCCTGGCGCTGGCGGCACCCAGCACCGGGGTGACCCTGGCCACCTATGCGCTGCATGGCCATGTCGACTGGCTGCTGGGGTTGCCCCTGGCGTTGGGCGGGTTGCTCAGCATCAGTTGGGGGGTGAAGCTCGCCCATGCCTTGCCGGAGCAGGTGCTGCGCGGCCTGTTTACCGTCTTTCTGTTGCTCTGTGCGCTGCTACTGGGGCTTAAAACCTGAAGCCTTCGACGATGTGCTCGGCCAGGGTTTCGGTTACCGGCGACTGGGTGCGCTCATTGCGCAGCAGCACGATGCTGGCCATGGGCATGCTCGGCAGCCCTTCGGCCTCGCCGATTACCTGCAGGTCCGGGGTGATCAGGCTTTGCAGTTGCGCGGTAATCGCCAGGCCGGCGCTGACCGCGGCCATGATCGCCGATAGGCTGGGGCTGGTGTAGGCGATGCGGTAGTTGCGGCCCAGGGCATCCAGGCCGTTGCACGCCCAGGAGCGGCAGAAACACTGCGAATTGAACATGGCCAGAGGCAGGTTATCGCGCTCGTGCAGGTTACTGCCGCGGGCCTGGGCCCAGACCAGGTGTTCCTGGCGCAGCAGTTGACCGATCTCGGTGCCGGGCTCGCGGGTGACGATGGTCAGGTCCAGATCCTGGCGTTGCAGCAGTAGGAAGGACGGCTCGCAGTGCAGCTCCACCTGCACCAGCGGGTAGCTTTCGGCAAAGCGCACCAGGATGCCCTGCATAAAGCGCATCACGTAATCGTCCGGGGTGCCGATGCGCACGGTACCGACCATATGCGGTTCGCGCATGCTGTTCATCACTTCGGCATGCAGCTTGAGAATGCGCCTGGCGTAGCTCAGCAGCAGCTGGCCCTCGGCGGTCAGGCTGAGCTGGCGGCCGTCGCGCTGAAACAGCGGGCGCTGCATCACGTCTTCTTCCAGGCGCTTCATCTGCATGCTGACCGCCGACTGGGTGCGGTTGACCATTTCCGCGGCACGGGTAAAGCCGCCGTGATCGGCAATGGCGACAAAGGTACGCAGCAGTTCGCTGTCGATACTCGGGTGGCTGGCCATTCATCAATCTCCGAGATGCATAGCATAAGAAACATTCGTTGGATTGATCATAAGCCCAGCGCGAGACTGTCGCCATCCCCACAGGAGGGCGACGAGATGAAAGGTCAAAAAGGTTATGTACTTGCAACAGTCTTGCCCCGGCAGCCAAGCCTGGGCGCATGGGCCGGAAAGCTTGGGCGGCAGCTCAAGCGCTGGTATCAGCTGGCCGAACAGCGCCGGCGGTTGGCGATGCTGGATGAAACTGCACTCAAGGATCTCGGCTTGAGCCGGGGCGATGTAATGCAGGAAGTTGAGCGGCCATTCTGGGATGATCCGCTGTCGCGTTGAGTGTTCGATTGAAGGAGTTTGTATGCCAGGCGCAAGCAGGGTGCGCGCATGAGTAGTACGCGCAAGGGTGCGGATGTATTTCTGTTTCAACTGATGCTGTTGTTGTGCGCCATCTGGGGTTTGCAGCAGGTGGCGATCAAGCTGGCTGCGGCGGATATCGCGCCGCTGCTGCAGGTGGCGCTGCGCTCGGGCATTGCCGCGTTGCTGGTGGGCGCGTTGATGCTCTGGCAGCGCGGCTGGCAGGGTTGGCTGGGCTCTACCTGGGGCGGCGGTGTGCTTGCGGGCGTGCTGTTCGGTCTGGAGTTTTTCTTTATCGCCCTGGGGCTGCAGTACACCTCGGCCTCGCATATGGCGGTGTTTCTCTACACCGCGCCGATCTTTTCCGCCCTGGGCCTGCACCTGCTGCTGCCGAGCGAGCGTCTGCGCGTGCTGCAGTGGCTGGGTATCGGCCTGTGTTTCGCCGGTATCGCGGTGGCCTTCGGCGCGGGCATGGACTGGGCGGCGCTGGATCGACGGATGCTGCTGGGCGATGCCCTGGGGCTGCTGGCCGGCATGGCCTGGGGTGCGACTACTGTGGTGGTGCGCGCCTCGCGCCTGTCGGAAGCACCGCCGACCCTGACGCTGTTCTATCAGCTGGGGGTTTCCTTCGTGCTGTTGCTGGGCTACGCCGCGGCGACCGATCAGCTCGGGCCGATCCACTGGACGCCGATCAGCGTCGCCAGCGTGCTGCTGCAGGGCGTGGTGGTGTCCTTTCTCAGTTACCTGGCCTGGTTCTGGCTGCTGCGGCGTTACCTGGCATCGAACATGGCGGTGTTCTCCTTTATGACTCCGCTGTTCGGGGTGAGCTTCGGCGTGTTGATCCTCGATGAACCCCTAAGCCTGAACTTTGTTGCGGGTGCGGTGCTGGTGCTGCTGGGTATTGTGCTGGTCAGCAACCATGCCTGGGTGGGCAAGCGCCTCAGTCTCTGGCGCTACGCTGAATGATAAAGACAAGGAGAGGCACAGCATGGCCCTTTACCAACTCGCACAACTGAATATCGCCAACATGCTGCAACCGCTGGAGTCGCCGGGCATGGCGGATTTCGTCGCTAACCTGGAACGCATCAACGCCCTGGCTGAAGCCTCGCCTGGTTTTGTCTGGCGGCTGCAGGACGAGGCGGGGGATGCCACCGCTATACGTCCCTTTGGCGAGGACGTACTGGTTAATCTGTCGCTCTGGCGCGATGTCGAGGCGCTCAGGGACTATGTCTATAAATCCGCCCATGCCGAGATGCTCAAGCGCCGCGCCGAGTGGTTCGCGCGTATGGGCGAGGCGCATATGGTGCTGTGGTGGGTGCCGGCCGGCCATCTGCCCAGCGTCGAGGAGGCCGCCGAACGCCTGCGCTTGCTGCGTGAGCAAGGGCCGAGCGTGCAGGCCTTTAGCTTCCGTCAGGCGTTCGCGCCCGAGGATATGCAGGCTGTCGCGCTTGGTCTCGTGTAGGTAATGAGTGCTTGGTGCGCACGGCGGCACCCTACGGGCCGGGCCCGTCAGTGCCGCTGCTGCGGGGGGCAGTTTTCCTGAGGCGGGCAGATTGCCGGGCCGGCAATTGTGTACGGCTTCCGCTACAATGCGCGGCGAATTTGTCATGCCCGAGAGCCCACCCATGTCCGCCTGCCAGACCCCGATCATCGTTGCCCTGGATTTCCCGACCCGTGATGCCGCCCTGGCCCTGGCCGCCCGGCTCGACCCCGCGCTGTGTCGGGTCAAGGTTGGCAAGGAGCTGTTTACCCGTTGCGGCCCGGAGATTGTTGGTGCGCTGGCCGATCAGGGCTTCGAGGTGTTCCTCGATCTGAAATTCCACGATATCCCCAACACTACTGCCATGGCGGTCAAGGCGGCGGCGGAAATGGGCGTGTGGATGGTCAATGTGCACTGCTCCGGCGGCCTGCGCATGATGGCGGCCTGCCGCGAGATCCTGGACGGCCTGAGCGGGGCTAAGCCCCTGTTGATTGGCGTGACCGTGCTGACCAGCATGGAGCGCGAGGACCTGGCCGGTATCGGCCTGGATCTCGAGCCGCAGGCGCAGGTGCTGCGTCTGGCCGGCCTGGCCGCCGAGGCCGGGCTGGATGGCCTGGTCTGTTCCGCCCAGGAAGCTCGCGCCCTGAAAGCCGCTTACCCGGCGCTGCAACTGGTGACCCCGGGGATTCGTCCGGCTGGCAGTGCTCAGGACGATCAACGGCGCATTCTGACGCCGCGTCAGGCCCTGGAGGTTGGCTCCGATTATCTGGTGATCGGCCGGCCGATCAGCCAGGCTGCTGACCCGGCCCAGGCGCTGGCGGCCGTTGTGGCCGAACTGGCCTGAGGCGTCAGCCCGTTCTTTATTCGACTTGATCAGGTTTTTGCCATGCACCCTGCTGCCGAAGATTCGCCCCTGGGTAAATCCAGCGACTATATCGCGACCTATACGCCGTCCCTGCTGTTCCCCATTCCCCGCGCCGCCAAGTGGGCCGAGCTGGGCCTGAGCGCCGAGAACCTGCCGTACCAGGGCGTGGATTTCTGGAACTGCTTCGAGCTGTCCTGGCTGCTGCCTTCGGGCAAGCCGGTGGTGGCCATGGGCGAGTTCGCGATACCTGCCGACTCGCCGAATATCATCGAGTCCAAGTCGTTCAAGCTCTATCTCAACTCGCTGAACCAGACCGTGTTTGCCGATAACGCCGAGTTGCTGGCGGTGCTGGTCAAGGACCTCTCAGCGGCGGCGGGCAAGCCGGTTGGGGTGCGCCTGCGCAGCCTGACAGAGGTGACGGCCGAAGGCGTGGTGGCAGCGCCAGGCACCTGTATCGACGAGCTGGATGTGGCCATCAGCAATTACGCTCAGCCAATGCCTGAGCTATTGCGCTGCGACCCGGCGCAGGTGGTGGAGGAAAGCCTGCACAGCCATCTGCTCAAATCCAACTGCCCGGTCACCGGCCAGCCGGACTGGGGCACCCTGGTGCTGGAGTACCGTGGCGCGGCTCTGGATCACGCCAGCCTGCTGGCCTATCTGGTGAGCTTCCGCCAGCACGCGGATTTCCACGAGCAGTGCGTGGAGCGGATCTTTCTCGACCTGCAGCGCCTGCTCAAGCCCGAGTGGCTGACGGTCTATGCGCGCTATGTGCGCCGCGGAGGCCTGGATATCAACCCCTATCGCAGCAGCGCAGCCATCACGCCGGAAAATCGCCGGCTGGTACGCCAGTAACGAAAAACCCCAGCTAAGCGCTGGGGTTTTTTCTTGGCGCAGTGGCTTTAGATCCCCATATTGGCCAGGCTCTGCATGATATTGCGCAGGGTGCCGGCCAGGGTCGGATGGCTGACTTCGAAACGCTCCACGGCCAGGTTGACCCCGTCGATCAGGGTGGCGTCCGGTGCGGCGGCGGCTTGGTGAGCCAGTTGCAGTTCGATCTCCTGGGTCAGGACAAACAGTTCGGCGCGCTCCTCTTCGCTGAGCGGCGGCTCTTCCGACAGTTGATCGCGCAGGTCTTGCAGTTGTTGCTGCAGGCGGCTTGCGGGCATGTGGTTCTCCCTTTTTGGTACACCAATCGATAGACCTTGCGCCGGGGCGCAAGGTACGTGCATGTGTCCAAGGGTAATCCAAGCGCCGGGGCTTTGCTTGCTTTGGATCAACGCGGCTGCCGTCGCCGGGTCGGGTGATACGTATCAGAGGCCCGTGGTCAGGGCTTTTCACCTTTTTGCCGGCGCTGCGCGAGGTCGTCCAGGCAGGCGGGCAGATCGCTCAACTGATCGATCACCGAATGCACGCCCAGGCGATAGAGGGCCAGGGTGGCCTGGCTGCGCAACTGATCGCGCTCTCCTGAGGCCAGGCTTTGCCAGTCCGCCGGTGCCTGCCCGCAGAGGGGGCCGCAGATGGCCAGGCCAACGGTCCACAGCCCGGCCCTCAGGCCGGCCTGGAGCAGGCGCGGTTCGCCGCTGATCAGCACGCCGCCGTCGAGGTGCTCGACCTGCAGCTCGATCAGGCTCTGCCAGATGGCGTCGGGTGCCGGCCAGGGGCGCTCATGCCGCTGCGGTGCCGCAGGCAGCCAGTCGGGCAGGGCGCTGGCCAGCTGGATGCTGACATCCCGGGGCAGCTCGTCGAGCCAGGCGCAAGGCACGCCTTGCTGGTGCAGCTGGGCCAGAATGGTCAGGGCTCCGGGGGTGGCTTCGGCGTGCTCGCTGGCCGCCGTGCTCAAGGCGTCCTGATAGGCCAGTTGTTCATGGGCTTGCGCTGGGCGGCCAAGCAGTTGCGGCAGATCGCGCTGCGGGCCGGCATCCGGGTAGAGGCGCTGCAAGGCCACCAGGGCCGTGCGTGCGCCGAAGTCGACCAGACAGCCAGATAGGCCGAACAACAGGGCGCTGAAGCGGGGCGGGGCGGGGAATAGGGTCATGAGGTTCGTCCTTGTCGTCATGTGCAGCCTAAGGCAGCTAGATGACAGGTAGATGAACCTTGAGTGACAGTGACAGCCCTGCGGCCCTGTTTCGCCGGGTGTCAGGGATTTTCCTGCGCCCGGTTGATCCGCTATGCTGCCAGCATCAGGCCAAAGTCATATACTGCGCGCCTTTGAAAGGTCGCCAATGGGCTGCCCACTACTGCTGTCAAGGAGAGGCTGTAATGCGTGTAATCGCTGCGAGTTTGATTGAGCGGCTGGGCTGCCTGGCTGTTTGTGCCGGTTTGGCGCTGCTGCCGGCACTGGCGCAGGCCAGTGAAGAAGACCCTTGGCAGGGCTACAACCGCTTTATGTTCCGCATCAACGACAATGTCGATACCTACACCCTCAAGCCTTTGGCCAAGGGCTACCAGGCGGTCACCCCACAACTGCTCGAGGATGGGGTGCACAATATCTTCAGAAATATCGGTGATGTCGGCAACCTGGCCAACAACGTGCTGCAGGGCAAGCTGCACGATGCCGGGGTGGATAGCGGGCGTCTGATCTTCAACACCACCTTCGGCCTGTTGGGTTTCTTCGATGTGGCCAGCCAAATGGGCCTGCAACGCAGCGATGAAGATTTTGGCCAGACCCTTGGTGCATGGGGGCTGGGCAGCGGTCCTTATGTGGTATTGCCTCTGCTGGGGCCAAGCACCGTGCGTGATGCCATCGGCAAGATTCCCGACAGCATGCTGACCGTTCAGTCCACCATCGACCACGTACCGACGCGCAATGTCGTGCATGCGGTTAATGCCGTGGATATGCGCGTCAGCCTGCTCTCGGCGGAGAAGCTGATCAGTGGTGACAAATACATCTTTATTCGCAATGCCTACCTGCAGAACCGCGAGTTTCGGGTGCGTGACGGCGAAGTCGAAGACGACTTCTGAGCCGGCGGCAACAAACGCAAAAGGCGGCTTAATAGCCGCCTTTTGCATGTTTGCCACCTGGCTCAGGTCATCGAGATAATCGCCAGCCCCAGGGCCTGGCGGCCATCTTCCAGGGTGTTGACCCGTACCACTTCGGCCTGGGCATCCAGCCCACGCAGCTCGTTATGGTCGGAGGCGATATGCACCCTGACCTTGTCGCCCAGGCTCAGGGTGCTTTCAGCTTCCAGTTGCATGCCGGTGCTGGACAGGTCGAGGCATAGCGCCGGGAGTTCCTTGCCGGCATAAAGCAACGTGACCGGTGCTTCCAATCGCATACGGATGTAATCGCGTTTTTCACTGTAAGCATGATCATTTTGGCTCATGGGCACTTTCCTCTTATTATCGGGGCTGTCCTGCGACTCTTATAACCTTGGCCGATTTCGGGTGTAAAGGTGAACTGCGACGATCGGCAGTCGCTTGAATCGAGGTGCGGATGGGAGTACCGTCTGCGCCTTGATGCAAGCCGAGTTCGCGCGTACGGGGCAACGCCCTCCTGACGCATAAGCCAACCCATACCCGGCGCAGTTTGCCTGGATACCCCATGCACAAAACCAGTGCCACGCTGCTGATAATCGATGACGACGATGTAGTGCGCGCGAGCCTCGCGGCCTACCTGGAAGACAGTGGTTTTCATGTGCTGCAAGCCGCCAATGGCCTGCAAGGCCTGGAGGTCTTCCACAGCGAGAACCCGGATCTGGTGATCTGCGACCTGCGCATGCCCCAGGTCGATGGTCTCGAGCTGATTCGCCGAATCAATGCCCTGAAAGTGGAAACGCCAGTCATCGTGGTCTCCGGTGCCGGGGTCATGGGCGATGCTGTGGAAGCCTTGCGCCTTGGGGCCGCCGACTACCTGATCAAGCCCCTGGCGGATCTGGCGGTGCTCGAACACTCAATTCGCCGCGCCCTGGACCGGGCCAACCTGCGCCTGGAAAACCAGCGCTATCGCGAAGAGCTGGAAACCGCCAACCGCGAGTTGCAAGCCAGCCTGCACCTGCTTCAGGAAGACCAGAATGCCGGTCGCCAGGTGCAGATGAACATGCTCCCGGTAACCCCCTGGCAGGCCGACGGCCTGAGCTTCGCTCACAAGATCATCCCGTCGCTCTATCTGTCCGGTGATTTCGTCGATTATTTTCGCGTCGACGACAGCCGCATCGCCTTTTACCTGGCTGATGTCTCCGGCCATGGCGCGTCCTCGGCCTTTATCACCGTATTGCTGAAATTCATGACCACCCGTCTGCTTTACGAGTCGCGCCGCTCCGGCGGTTTGCCCGATTTCAAGCCGTCGGAAGTGCTCGGCCATATCAATCGCGGCCTGATCAACTGCAAGCTGGGCAAGCACGTGACCATGCTCGGCGGTGTAATAGACTTGGAACACAACCGTCTGACCTACAGCATTGGCGGCCATCTGCCGCTACCGGTGCTCTACAGCGAAGGCCAGGCGCAGTACCTGAAAGGCCGCGGCCTGCCGGTGGGGTTGTTCGTCGAAGCCGAGTATCAGGATCAGCAGATGGAGCTGCCCCAGTCGTTCAGCCTGACGCTGATGTCCGATGGCATTCTCGACCTGATGTCCGGCGATACCCTGAAAGAGAAGGAAGCGTTGCTGCCAGAATTGATCAGTAACGCCGGAGGCACCCTGGATGGCTTGCGCAAGGCCTTTGGGCTGGCCAATCTGGGTGAGATGCCGGATGATATCGCCTTGCTGGTGTTAAGCAGGAACCTTGCATGAACCCTGGGATAAGCCCCGGTAGAATCCAGTTCGCCGAACAAGACGGAACCTTTATCCTCAAGTTCGTCGGTGAAGTGCGCCTGACCCTGTGTTCGGCCCTGGACGCTACCATCGAAAAGATCTTCACCGCGCTGAATTTCTCGGCCATCGTGATTGATCTGACCGAGACCCGCAGCATCGACAGCACCACCCTCGGCTTGCTGGCCAAGCTGTCGATCCTTTCTCGGCAAAAAATCGGCCTGCTGCCCACCGTGGTCACCACCCACGAGGACATCACCCGCCTGCTGCAGTCCATGGGCTTCGATCAGGTATTCAATATCGTCGATACCCCGGTGCCGTGCCCTGAGTGTCTGGATGACCTGCCGTCGCAGGACCAGTCGGAAGAGGTGGTGCGGGCCAAGGTGCTGGAAGCGCACCGGATTCTGATGGGCCTGAACGACTCCAACCGCGAAGCCTTCCACGATCTGGTCAATGCCCTGGAACATCACTGAGTGATGCAGGGGGTAACGAAATGGGGCGCTCAATGAGCGCCCCGTTTGTTTTTGGCTATATCCCAATCACGTGTTGCAGCCAGCTTGTGTAGGGTGCGCGGGGCCGCCCTCGGCTGTGCGCACCGGGCCTGCTGTGAATTCTTGGTGCACACAGCACGCCCTACCCATTGCGGCCTCTGCAAGCAGTGTCATCCAGCCTAAGTGTGCTACGCAACTTAGCCTTTAGGACCGACGCGCAGCCGATCCTAAACAGGTTCTCAGGCCAGAGCCGTCAGCAGCTTTTCCAACTTCTCCTGATCGCGGGCGAACTGGCGGATGCCTTCGGCCAGTTTCTCGGTGGCCATGGCGTCTTCGTTCATTGCCCAGCGGTACTGGCTTTCGTTCAGGCTCTGCTTGGCCTCTGCATCCTGGCCTGGGCTTAGCAGGCGTGCCAGCGGCTGCTGGTCATCGGCCAGTTGCTGCAGCAGCTCGGGGCTGATGGTCAGGCGGTCGCAGCCGGCCAGTTGCTCGATCTGGCCTATATTGCGAAAGCTCGCGCCCATTACCACGGTCGAGTAGGCATTGGCTTTGTAGTAGTTGTAGATGCGTGTGACCGACTGTACGCCAGGGTCTTCGGCACCGACAAAATCACGGCCTTCGGCCTTCTTGTACCAGTCGTAGATGCGCCCCACGAACGGCGAGATCAGAAACACGCCGGCTTCGGCGCAGGCCTGGGCCTGGGCGAAGGAGAAGAGCAGGGTCAGGTTGCACTGGATACCGGCCTTTTCCAGTTGCTCGGCAGCGCGGATGCCTTCCCAGGTTGAAGCGATCTTGATCAGCACCCGTTCACGGCCGATGCCGGCCTGATCATAGAGGTTGATCAGGCGTTCGGCGCGGCGCAGGGTGGCCTGGGTGTCGAAGGACAGTCGCGCATCCACCTCGGTGGAGATGCGCCCGGGGATGATCTTGAGAATCTCACCCCCCACCGCGACGCCAAAATGGTCGCAGGCCAGGCCCAGGTCACCCTGGCTGGCTGTGACTGCGCTTTTCAGCAACTCGCCGTAGCCAGGCATGGCTGCGGCCTTGAGCAGCAGGGAAGGGTTGGTAGTGGCATCGACCGGCTTCAGGCGGGCGATGGCGTCGAGGTCGCCAGTGTCGGCGACTACGGTGGTGAACTGCTTGAGTTGATCCAGCTTGGAGGTCATGACACAGCCTTGTCGTTGCAGATGCAGCGACCTTACCCGAGTCAGCGGCCTTGCAGCAATTGCGCAGCTTGATCGAACAGCGCAAGCGGATCATCGGTCTTGTGAATGTCCACCGAGAGCAGTTGCCGGAAGCGCCGCGCGCCATTGAAACCCTGGCCCAGGCCGAGCATATGGCGGGTGATATGGTGCATGCTGCCGCCTTCGGCCAGGTGCGCAGCGATATAGCCGCGCATGCTCTGCATGGCCTCCAGGCGGCTCAGCACTGGGCGCGTGGCACCGAATAGCTGCTGGTCGACCTGGGCCAGCAGATAGGGGTTGTGATAGGCCTCGCGGCCCAGCATCACGCCATCGAAGGTCTGCAGGTGCTGCTGGCAATCTTCCAGGGTCTTGATGCCGCCGTTGAGGATGATCTCCAGCTCGGGGAAGTCCTGCTTGAGCTGCGCGGCGATGTCGTAGCGCAGCGGCGGTACTTCGCGGTTTTCCTTGGGCGACAGGCCTTCGAGAATGGCGATGCGCGCGTGTACGGTAAAGCTGCGGCAACCGGCGTCACGCACCGTACCGACGAAATCGCACAGTTCGGCGTAGCTGTCGCGGCCGTTGATGCCGATACGGTGCTTGACCGTCACCGGGATGCTCACCGCATCCTGCATGGCCTTGACGCAATCGGCGACCAGCTGCGGGTGGCCCATCAGGCAGGCCCCGATCATATTGTTCTGCACCCGGTCGCTGGGGCAGCCAACGTTGAGGTTGACCTCGTTATAGCCCGCCTCTTGCGCAAGCTTGGCGCAGGCCGCCAGCTCCGTCGGCACACTCCCGCCCAGCTGCAGGGCCAGCGGGTATTCTGCGGCGCTGTGGCGCAGAAACCGCGCGCTGTCGTTATGCAGGATCGCGCCGGTGGTGACCATCTCGGTATAGAGCAGGGCGTGCTGCGACAGCTGGCGCAGAAAGAAGCGGCAGTGCCTATCCGTCCAATCCATCATCGGCGCAACGGAGAAGCGCCGAGACAGTGCAGGTGGCGTGGTTTCTGGCTTTGAGGCTGATTCTAGAGGCATGGTGCACGCTTGATATTTGACTGTTTTTGCTGGTTTCTGCGGTGTCAGTGCTAACTTTCAGCACCGCGAAAGGGGCGTTTAGCACTGAGGGACGCATGAGGGGCGATAACGCAGCGATGTAACAAAAACGGGGAGGCTAAGTACACCGCGCAGATCCGGCTGCGGCGGAGTGGGGCAGTAGTCTATCAGTAAACCCAGTCACTCGACCGGAGGCCGCAGCCCTGGCTGGTTGACGCGCCGAGTGTCATCTTGCAGCCCACAGCCTTCAATACGTAACGGCTACATAGCCTGTTTGGGCTATGTAGCCGAGACGATCAGTCGTAGGTGGGTGTTGGGCGCAGCGAAGCCCAACAGACAGCGTGCTCCTTGCACTGCAGTGCGCTACAGCAGCTCAAACCGCTGGGTCTGCACGGCTTGCGAATCCAGGCCGATCTGCACCTCGAACTCACCCGGCTCAGCTACGTGCTGCAACTGCGCGTTAAAGAACTTCAGGTCATCTTCATTGATGCTGAAACGCACCTGGGTTTGTTCGCCAGCTTTGAGCGTGACTTTGTGAAAACGCTTCAATTCCTTGACTGGACGCACCACGGAAGCCGCAATGTCGCGGATATACAGCTGCACGACAGTCGCGCCGTCACGCGCCCCGGTGTTTTTCAGGGTCAGGCTGACGTCGAGGGTACCGTCGCGCGCCAGGCTGCGGCTGGAAAGCTGCAACTCGGAAAGGCTGAAATCGGTGTAGCTCAAGCCATAGCCGAACGGATACAGCGGCCCGTTGGGTTCCTCGAAGTACTGCGAGGTGTAGTTACCCGGATGGCCCTCGACATAGGGGCGACCGAGGCGCAAGTGGTTGTAGTAGGTCGGAATTTGCCCGACCGTGCGCGGGAAGGTGATGGGCAGCTTGCCGGACGGGTTGTAATCGCCGAACAGAACGTCCGCAATCGCATGACCGCCCTCGGTGCCGCTGAACCAGGTTTCCAATATCGCGTCGGCGTTGGCCTGCTCCCAGTTAAGTGCCAGCGGCCTGCCGTTCATCAACACCAGTACCAGCGGTTTGCCGGTCTTTTTCAGCGCACGCAGCAACGCCTGCTGGCTGGGGGGAATGTCCAGGCGCGTGCGGCTCGAGGACTCGTGTGACATGCCGCGCGCCTCGCCAACCGCTGCGATTATCACGTCGGCCTGTTCGGCGGCTTGCAGCGCTTCGGCGATCAACTCGGCGGGCGGGCGCGGGTCGAGCACCACCACCGGCTTGTTCTCTTTGAGGAAGTTCAGGTAGTCGACAATGTGCTGGTCATCGGTCACGTTCGCCCCTAGGGCGTAAATCACTTGCGCCTGCTCGCCCAGCGCCGCGTGCAGGCCCTGGCGCAGCGTGACCGACTGCGCAGCATTACCGGCTGCCGACCAGCTGCCCAGCATGTCGATGGGCGAATCCGCCAGGGGGCCAACCAAGGCAATGCTGCCGATCTTTTTCAGCGGCAGGGTTTGCTGGCGATTTTTCAGCAAGACCATCGACTGGCGCGCCACGGCCCTGGCCTCGGCGCGATGCAGGCGGCTTTCGCCTTGGACGTCGGCCGGGTCTTCGGCGGCGATGCCGATGCGCCGGTACGGGTCATGGAACAAGCCCATGTCGTATTTGGCACCGAGCACTTCGCGCACGGCATTGTCGATCTCCTGCACCTTGACCTCGCCCGAGCGCACCAGTGCGGGCAGCTCCTGGCGATACAGCGAGTCGGCCATGCTCATGTCGATACCGGCCTTGATCGCCAGCTTTGCGGCCTCGCGACCATCCCGGGCAATCCCGTGGCTGACCAGTTCGGTGATCGCGCCGTGGTCACTGATCGTGACCCCGCGGAAGCCCCAGTCGCGGCGCAGCAGATCCTGCATCAGCCAGGTGTTGGCGCTGGCCGGCACACCGTTGATCGTATTCAGGGCGACCATCAAACCGCCCGCACCGGCGTCAACGGCAGCACGGTAGGGCGGCAGATAGTCCTGATGCATGCGCATCGGGCTCATATCCACCACGTTGTAATCGCGCCCGCCCTCAACCGCGCCATACAGGGCGAAGTGCTTGACGCTGGCCATCACACTGTCGGCAGCGCTGGGGGTTGGCCCCTGCAAGGCCTTGACCATGCTGCGGGCAATCTGCGACACCAGATACGGGTCTTCGCCAAAGCCTTCCGAGGTGCGCCCCCAGCGCGGATCGCGGGTGATATCGACCATTGGCGCGAAGACCATGTCGAGGCCATCGGCGCTGGCCTCGATGGCGGCAATGCGACCACTCAGGGTAATCGCCTGCAAATCCCAACTCGACGCCAGCGCCAGGCTGATCGGGAAAATGGTGCGATGGCCATGGATCACGTCATAGGCGAAGAACAGTGGAATCTTCAGCCGGCTGCGCTGCACCGCGGCGTCCTGCATGGGGCGATTGTCGCGGCGCGTGACGGTATTGAAGGTGCCACCGATATTGCCGGCGGCGATCTCCTCGAGGATGCGCGGACGCGGCATATCCCCGCCGATGCTGATCAAACGCAGCTGGCCGACTTTTTCCTCGAGGGTCATCTGCGTCATCAAATCGGCGATAAAAGCCTGTTTGTTATCCAGCAGAGCGGGAGACGTCCCGGCCAGAGCCGCGTGACTGCTAAAGCAGGCTATAAAGCCAAACAGATACAACCTGTTCATCCGATGGTATTCCTGAGTGATGCAATACTGGGCCGCTGGGGGGAGACGCATGGGCTGTGCGGTTGATGCGTAAGCACCGCTCAGGTGCCGGGCATGATCCGCGTAGGGTGCGCCGTGCGCACCAGCCAAACACGCCAGCGCGGGCAGACGCTGACCTGCAGCCCGGCATTATGGCTCACAACCAGCGGCGAACTCTGGATTTATAGCGAACAAATTCAGCACCAAACAGCGCCTCAAGCGCACGCTCCTCTGCGGCGATCTGCAAGCGATTCATATAGAGGACAAACCCCAGCACCCCAACCAGCGCCCAGGGCGATGCCAGAAACACCGCCCAGGCAGCGAGAAACAGGGCAAAGCCAAGGTACATGGGGTTGCGCGAAACCCGATAGATCCCCGAGCTCACTAGGGCCGATGCCGTCTGCGGTTTCAACGGGTTGACCGTGGTTTTGGCCTGGTGAAAAGACACCACACCCGCCCGGCAGAAGAACGCGCCAAGCGCCAGCACGGCTAGCGTGATGGCTATACGCAGCGAATCGCTCACCTCGATGCCCGGCACAACGCTTGAAAGCGCCCACATAATCAGCGCGAACAACGTCGCGCCCAGGGGCGGTGGAATCCTGTTTTCAAGTGCTTGCATCGGTTGTCCTAGGGACGCTGGGCAGGCTGCAGGGTAGGGCGCTGTGACCGGTTCAGTAAAGAGTCGGTCAATGGGTGCATTACGCCTGCTTGATCCAGCCACGCCCAATGCAAACCTCCTGACACTACGGAGTGGCTGCGCAGTGCACACCGACCGTCTGCCGTGCTTGGTGCGCGCGGCGCGCCCTACGGGCTGATTCTTGTGGCAGGACGGCTCTGGGTGGGTATCAGCGTCGGCACCTTGAGGTAGCACCCATGCCAACGCTGTGGTGCGGAGCATTGGCCGAAGGTGAAAAAACTCTGAACTAGGTACCAAGCGGGTAGGTCAGCTTTTAGTACTGCCCACTATTACTTCGGTGCTAGCCATGAACATGAAATGTTTATATCCAGGAGCCAGGCGAGGTGCTGCTGACGACACCCACGCAACCCCTGTGACTTCGCTTAACTATGACCTTCGCGCGCAGGAGCAAGCCCAGCAACGCTATCGGGATTGGTGCAATCGATTGAGGGTCACGGGCAGTTACGGAGCTGACGCAGTGCCTATCGGCTCTAGGAATGTTGAGGGCCAATAGCTACTTCACCTGGGGCTCACACACAGTCTCAGGCTGATGGCTAGGTGGTGGGGCGGGTAAGCCGCAGCGCCACGCAGGCTATACGGTCAGCGTGGATGTAATCCGGCTTTTCCAGTTCCTCAGCAAATACATCCGGGTCTATTTCCTCGTAGAACCAGTCCCAGCCGAGGTCGACCAAAGACAGGCGAACCGCACTTAGAAACGGGTCCTGCCCATCGAAGATGGCTACGCCGGTATAGAGCAGTAATGTCCCGCCAGGGGCGAGCCTTTGCAGCGCCGCATCGAATATCTTCAGTGACAGGCCCGCGCCATGGTTGCCCCCACCATGCCGGTAGACGCGCTGCTCTGCATCCAGCAAGTAGGGCGGGTTGGCGATGATCAAGTCGAAGGTGCCCTCAACATCACGCAATAGATCACTGTGCGCGGTTACCAGGTTGGAGATGCCGCCCAGATGCGCATTCACTGAGGTGAAGGCCAGGGCGAGCTCGTTTATATCCAGTGCCAGCACCTCGGCCTGCGGGCGTAACCTGGCTGCTGTCAGCGCGCCGGGGCCTGCACCGCAACCGATATCGACGATGCGCTGCAGCTGCGCGGCATCGCCTTGCAAGTGATCGCGCAGCATGCGTACGAAGCGATAGGTGTCGGGGCCGAAGAACACCGCGTTGGCGTCGCTGGTCGGGAAGCGCGAATGCACGTAAAGCTGATCCCCCAGGCTGGCCCAGCGCACCTGGCTGATCCAGTGTTCGCCGTGCGCCTCAAGAATATTGGCCTTACCCATCAGCTCAAAAATTTCGCTGTCGAGGATTTCACGGCGAAAGGGCCGGCTCCAACCGAAGATATCGGTCAGGCTGCGTGCCTCTTCATTGCCGGGGCGCTGGTTGACGTGTTGGTGGGTCGCTGGTGTTGTGGCGGTAAAGTGGTAGCCGCGGCTTTGCAGCGCTGCGCCGAGATTGAGCAAGGCAATGGCAGCGGGTGAGGTGAGGGTGGAAACAGCGTCATGCATAAGGGTTTCCTGTCTCAGTAAGTCAGCGCAGAGAAAATTCGGGTCGCCGTCAGCCCGGCTGAGGTCGGGTGGTAAACCGGCGCTAGCAGTTCAATCAAGCGCGCTTCTTGCTGCGCAGGGTCCAAGCGTTGCAGCTGCTCTTGCAGAAGCTGCTGTTCGCTGTGCAGTTCGCTCTGCGGGGCCGGTAATACCCCGCTGCGTTGACGGTTTTTCTGAAAAGGTCGAGTGCCCGGCTGAGCAGCTGCTGGCGCGCGCAGCCAATCACCGGCGATCCAGTCATGGATCAGCTGTTGTTCATAGGCATTGAACACGCCGAACATCTCAGCCCCTTCGCCCTGCACCAGGCTCCAAAAACGGCTGTTGACCGGGTCCTGGTGGCGTTTGATCCAGCCACGGCTTTGCAGGGCATCGAGGAAGCCGCCGATACCTTCATCGGCAGACAGCCACTGGTTGACGGTGCGGCCTTCGATACGGCAGTAGTCGGAATGCACCTGGCCTGCTATCGCACGCTTGTGTTCGAACATGCTGAACAGTTCCTGCTCAAGATCGAAGCCGCTGATGATCGTGTGCGAACTTTCACCCAGGTCGTTGAGCCGATAGCCCAGGGCAACCCGTCGGTAAAAATCCTGGGCATCGCCGACCCGCGGCAGGTTGTCCAGTACCGCACGCACAGCCTTGGCGGCGTGACCGGTGGCGCTGTTGTCGATGGTCACGTGCAGGAGAAAGTAATACGGGTCGATATCCAGCTCTTCCAGCTCGAACGCGCTGATTAACAGATGCAGGGGCAGCTGTTCGTAGCCCAGGTTGTAGCCGATGACTTCCGGCAGGTAGTCGTCGGCCATGTGGCCGAGGGCCAATTGAATCGCGCCTTGCAGATAGAGCGAGTCGTCAAGGTTACTCAACTCGTCGCAACCCTCTGCGGCCAGTAGCCGCCGGTACATTAGCGCGTGGTTCTGCCCGGGCACACCATCGCCCAACTCTTCTAAATAGGTGCGTACCAGGGGCTGTAAGCGCACATCGCGCCAGTGCGGTAACGTGCCATACAACCAGGCACCATCTACCAGTTTGGTCGGTGCTACCGAACGCAGAAAGCACAAGGCATGGGCGCGATGGGTGAAGTACTGCCGTCCGCCACCAGCCCTGCGGCTGGCGAGGTAGGCCGCGTACTGCTTGGTGACTGTTTGAATGCCGCGAAATGTCCAGGCGTGCAGCTCGCTGGGCGAATCCGGCAAATCACAAGGCAGGGCCGCAGCATCCTGCAGGCAGGTTTCGAGAAAATCCCGTGCCAGCTGCTTACCAGCCCTCGGCTCAGTCAATAACTCTTGGTAAGTACGTTGCCATGATTCGCTGCGCGTGGCGGACGAGGTGCCGTGGTTAGAAGAGGTATCGACAAGGCTGAGAATGGTCATGGGTTTGGCCTCCTGGCCGCTGCGGCAGAAAACCAGAGCGCAGTATCACGGCTGATTTTGGGCCTTTAAGTTAGGAGGGGGAGGCGAGCGAAAAGATTCCAACTAATTGCTGCCCAGGCGTCGCAACGAATAGGTTGAACCACGGCGCGGGCAGGGCATCAACACCTGTAACAGGTCGTTCGCATGCTAAAGGAAAGCACCATGGCAGTTCGTTCCCCGCGTACGTTCGGCATTGAGGAAGAGTATTTCCTCACGGATTTGCTCAGCCGCAGTATTCCCACCCAGCCCGTAGAAGGTTTTGCCAAAGCCGCCCAGGCTGCATTGGGCAGCCTGGTGACCCGTGAGATGTTCGCCGCCCAGTTCGAGGTGGTCACGCCCGTGCTTGAGCACCTCGATGACGCCCGTGAGTGTTTAAGCAACGCCCGCATCACCCTGGCTCGCATCGCCCGGGAGTTTGGCTTCGGCCTGGTGGCTGCCGGCACTCATCCACTGGCGCAGTGGCGGCAGCAGCAGGCCACGGGTATGCCGCACTACCAGCAGCTGTTTGATGATTTTCAGATGGTGGCCAGCCGCAGCGTATTGGCTGGTTTGCACGTGCATGTCGGGGTCTCGGCGGAGGTTGATCGCATCTGCGTGATGAACCGCGTGACGCCCTGGTTACCGCTGCTGCTCGGCCTCAGCGCCTCTTCACCGTTTTGGGAAGGCCAGCCTTCTGGGCTGATGAGCTACCGCCAGGCGGTGTGCGATGAGTGGCCGCGGATGGGTATTCCCGAGCATTTTGACAACGACGCCGAGTATCAACGTTATGTGCACATGCTGCTCGACACGGGTTCGATACGCACCCCGGCCGACGTGTGGTGGAACATCCGTCCCTCGCTTCGCTACCCGACCCTGGAGCTGCGCATTGCGGACGCCTGTCCGCAACTTGAAGACGCGCTGTGCATCGCCGCGCTGTTTCGCGCCATGGTCAATTATGCCGTTCTCGCACCCAGGCCAAGCTGGATCGACGAGCCGCTGACCCGGGTGATCACCCTGGAAAATCGCTGGCGGGCCAAGCGTTATGGTTTGCGTGGCGAGTTTATCGACCCTGTCACTCAGCGGGTTTTGCCTTTTGCCCAGTGGCTCGACGGCGTTCTGCAAGAGCTTGCCGACTACACGGCTGTGGGTGATGAGCCTGCCGCGCAACATGCGCGGAAACTGGCTCAGCAGGGCGGCAGTGCGCAGGCTCAACTGAATCGCCATCAGCAGGCGCAGAAAGCGGGGCGCAGCCCTACAGAAGCGCTGGTCGAGGTGGTGGATACGCTGATGGCGCAAACCGAACTGCGCCACTCATACCAATAACTTGAACGTCTGGCCTGGGCTGATTTCACAATAGCAGGCCGTTGCAAAACCCAGGCGCGGCAGCCGCGACGTGCGGGTGTGCACTTTGCAATCTCAACTAGAGGTAATCATGCGTTTTGCAAGATATAGCGTATGGGCGCATTTAAATAACTGATTAAAAACAACCGCATAGGTTTTGTAGGCAATCGGCATAATCAGTGCAGATGACTAGGCTCACTCAGGGAGAGCCAGTCGTGAAAGTCATCAACGAAATCTATAACGCCTTTCCAGGGCATACCGTTACGCTCACGCCGCGACCCGATGGAAATGTATTGTTGACGCTGTATATGGGCAACGATTTCACCCTGCGTAAAGTATTCCCCGGCGAAACGGTGAGCTCTGAAATCGGTGTTCGCGCAATTATTAATGAACTGACTCGGGATCTAAAATTGGCCAGCGGCGAGGTTACCTGGCAAGGCAAAGACAGCTCCTGGGTAAGGCGGGATTTACCGACGTTTACCGGCGAACCAATTCAGCTCACAGCAGCCAAGACATTGGTCTCACGACGGGGGCTTAAAGTCTCTTAATGTCAGTGGTTGACGGCTGCTTCGAGCTATTAATTTATTAAATAATTTCATGGGTAAGAGATTTACGTTAAGAACATTATTCGGAGCTATTGGCTTGTGCTTGAATATTTGGATAAGAACCAAGGCCGTTATGGAGTTCTGCTCGAGGAAGTAGAGCTCAACAAAATCATTGAGCGCTACTTGGGGGAGTACGAGTCATTCCGTCCGTAGGGGAACATCAAGCGAGCCTGTTTGGGGCTAAATACAGGCTCTTTTGTTTCACTTGTTTCAAACGATACTCAGACACATGTACTTTTGCTCAATGTAGTCGTCGATGCCGTAGTGCGAGCCCTCACGGCCGAGACCGGATTGCTTGATCCCGCCGAAGGGCGCGACCTCGGTGGAGATCAGACCTTCGTTGACGCCGACCATGCCGTACTCCAGCGCCTCGCTGACGCGCCATGCGCGGCCGAGACTCTGCGTGTAGATATAGGAGGCGAGGCCGAATTCGGTGTCGTTGGCCATGGCGATGGCTTCGGCTTCGCTGGCGAAACGGAAGATCGGTGCTAGTGGGCCGAAGGTTTCGTCGCGGGCTACCAGCATGTCGGGGCGAACGTCGCCCAGCACGGTCGGCTCGAAGAAGGTGCCACCGAGTGCGTGCGGTTTGCCACCTGCGAGCAAGCGCGCGCCTTTGCCCAGGGCATCGGCGATGTGTTGCTGGATCTTGTCTACGGCCTTGGCGTTGATCAGCGGACCCTGTTGCGCGCCATCTTCGGTGGCCGGGGCTACCTTGAGCGCTTCGACGGCCGCGACCAGGCGGCGCGCGAACTCGTCGTAGACGCCGTTCTGCACCAGGAAACGATTGGTGCAGACGCAGGTCTGTCCGCTATTGCGGAATTTCGAACCAATAGCGCCCTGTACCGCCGTATCCAGGTCTGCGTCGTCAAATACGATAAAGGGGGCATTGCCGCCCAGTTCCAGGCTGACCTTCTTGATGCTCTCGGCGCACTGGGCCATGAGCAGCTTGCCGATGCCCGTGGAGCCAGTGAAGGACAGTTTGCGTACCTTGGGATTGCCGGTCAGTTCGCCGCCGATGGCGCGCGAGTTGTTGCCCGGAACCACGTTGAACACTCCGGCGGGAATGCCCGCGCGCTCGCCGAGTACGGCCAATGCCAGGGCAGACAAGGGTGTTTCTGAGGCGGGTTTAAGTACCACGGTGCACCCGGCGGCCAGGGCCGGGCCGACCTTTCGGGTGATCATGGCGTTGGGAAAGTTCCACGGGGTGATAGCCGCCACCACGCCGATCGGCTGCTTGATCACCACCAGACGGCGCCCCTGCTTGTCGTGGGGAATCACGTCGCCGTAAACGCGCTTGGCCTCTTCAGCGAACCACTCGATAAAGCTGGCACCGTAGGCGATCTCGCCGCGGCTTTCAGCCAGCGGTTTGCCCTGTTCCCAGCTGAGCAGGCGGGCCAGATCTTCCTGGTTGGCCAGAATCAGCTCGAACCAGTTGCGCAGGACAGCGCTACGCTCCTTGGCGGTCTTGTCGCGCCAGGCTGGCCAGGCCGCCTCGGCGGCATCGATGGCGCGGGCGGTCTCGTCCTTGCCGAGCGAGGCGACATTGGCGATCAGCTCGCCATTGGCTGGGTTGGTTACAGCGAAACGGGCTTTGTCGTCGGCTTCGATCCACTGGCCATCAATGTAGGCCTGGTCGCGCAGCAGGTTCAGATCGGTAAGTTGCATCAGGTTCTCCGAAAGATGAATGCGGTCCCTCGAGTGTCGGTTTGAGGGACATAAGGAAGCTGTTGTGAAGAGGTTCAATGGCGAGCGGCCTTGAACTGTTCCCAGGACTGATCGAGTGCCTGCTTTTGTTCAGGTTTCAGGCTTTCCAGCAGGTAGCTCCGGCGCCGTTGTTCGGTACTCAGGACCTGCATGGGGTGGTCCTTGGCAAAGGTCAGCATCTCGGCCGAGGAGCTTGCCAGCGGAGCGTAGAATTTGGTCGCGCGGGCGTTGCGGATGGCATTTTTAGGTGCAATCAGAAAGTCTATGAAGTCGTAAGCGTGTTCTGGATTCGGCGCGTTGCTCGGTATAGCCAGGGTGTCGATGTAGATCGCTGCCCCTTCCTCTGGAATCCGATAGGTCAACATCGGGTTTCTTTCCATTGCGTGTATGGCATGTCCGCTCCAACTCATGGCCAGGCACAACCTTCCGTTGGCAAGTTCGTCAATGTGCTCCCAGTTGTCGAGGGACCGTAGTCGCGGTGCTAGTACCTCCAGCGCCTGCAAGCTGCGGCCTATTTGTCGGCTGCTGGCGCTGGATAGGCGGCGACCTTGGTAGTTGAGCAGCAGCGAGGTCGACTCCTCGGGAGCGTCCGGCATACTGAGGCCGCAACTTGCCAGGCGTGCTGCCTTGCTTTCGTCGAACAACAGGCCCCAACTGTTGGGAAGGGCCTCGCCATAGACGGGTTGAGCCAGTTGCGAATTGACGACCATGCCGATTGATCCCCACAGGTAGGGAACAGCATGCTGGTTGGCCGACGCAATGCCTGCGAGCGTAGAGAGCAACCACGGGTCCAGGGTCGAATGGTTGGACAGGCGGCGAGTGTCGATCGGCGCCAGTTTCCCCTCGGAAATCAGCTGCCTGAGCATGAAGTGCGAGGGAACGATTACATCGTAGGCGTCACCGTTTTTCATCGCCAGGATCAGTTCGTCGGTGGTGGTGAAGGCGTGGTAGTCCACGCGGATGCCGCGCGCCTTCTGAAAGTCCTCGAGTACCCCCGGATCAAAATAGTCCTTCCAACTGTAGAAACGCAGCACATCCTCGGCCTGGGATTCGGCGCAGGTGAGCAGGGCGAGTATGCAGAGCAGATACTTCATGGGACGACTCCTTATATGCCGGGCCGCTACGGGGTTTGCACTTCAGGTCCGGAAGTGCTCCACCAGGCGCTGCTGATGGCTGGCCATGTCATTTAGTGACTGGCCCATCTGCGATGATTCTTCTATCCGGGTTGTCAGCGCTTCGCTGATATCGCGAATCCCGCGCACGCGCCGGGTGATTTCCTCCACCACCGCGCATTGTTCCTCTGCGGCACTGGCGATTTGCCGGTTCATCTGATCAATCACGGCTACTGCGTCACCGATGGTGAGCAAGGCTGTATGTGTCTCGGCGACCAGTTCGACGCTTTGCCGCGCCTGGTTTCGGCTTAGCTGCATGCTTTCCACTACGTTGTGGGTGAGGCGCTGAAGCGTTTCCACGACCTCGCGGATTTTCCCGACCGAGTTCTGTGTGTGGCTGGCCAGGTGCCGGACTTCATCCGCGACTACGGCAAAACCACGCCCTTGCTCACCTGCCCGGGCTGCTTCGATGGCCGCATTGAGGGCCAGCAGGTTGGTCTGTTCCGCGATGGAGCAGATCACGTCGAGTACTTGGCCGATCTGCTTGCTGCTCTCTGCAAGCGCCTGAATATCCTTCAGGTTTAACTCCACGCCATGATCCAGCCGTGCGATGCATTCCGTGGTTTTATCGAACACGCCGAGGCCCTTCTGGCTGGCCTGTTCGGCGGCCGTCGCCGATTCGGCGGCTCGCGATGAACTTTGTGCTACTGCCTGTGCATTGGCGCTGATCTGCTGGAGTGCCGTGGCGGCTTGATCCACTTCCCGATGTTGCCGGTGCATGCCGGCATTGATTTCCTTGGCGATCATGGCACCTCGGTCGGCGGTGTCGCGGGTATGCCGCGTGACCTTCTGGATTTCTCCGACTATGGGTTGCAGCTTTTCTAGAAAGCGATTGAAGCCGTTGGCGAGCCTGCCGAGTTCATCGTTGCGGACGTTGGGAATGCGCTGGGTGAGGTCGCCATCACCATCGACGATCGCGTCCAACACCTCTGCCACCCGGAGTAGCGGGCGAGTGATACCGACTGCGGTGAGTCGAATCAGCAATAAGCCCAGGCCGCTCGCGAAGATGCCCAGGCTGAGGTTCTGCCAGGTGGCCTGGCGGTTTTTCTGGTCCAGTTGCGCCTGTAGATCCAGTGCGGGTGCCTGGAGCACGTTGTGCGGAACGCGGATGCGCAGTTCCCAGGATCTACCCTCGTTAGAGGGGTGCAGTGGCTGAAGCACTTCGAGTGCACTGGTTGAGTAGTCAACGGTCGCAAAAGGTTTTCCCAGCTCGTCGGGACTGGCGCTATGCCCGGCGAGCAGCCCGCTGGCGGAAACAATACTGATCTCGCCTTGTCCCTGATACAGGTCGGTGCCAAGGGTTTCAGTCAGCTTCTGCAGGCTCTTCAGACTGATGTCGATGCCTATTACCCCGAGGACTTTGCCCTCTTCGATTAACGGCAGGGAGATGCTGCTCATCAACGTATTGTGGCCTTCTACCTCGACGGAGTAAGGCTCGACCACGCAGGGAGTGCCGTTCTCCATCGGGCAGACGTACCAGGCGTTCTCGGGTTCTTTGCCAGGTGGCGCGTGGTTGGTGGTGATATTCGCTTCGGTCAGTACCGCTTGAGCCAGTTGTCCCGGTTCGCTTTGCGACCAGTAGAGGGCAAAGCGTCCGGTCTCGTTGCCCGCCGCGGCAGGCTGGTTGACGAAGCGTGAGTCCTGGTCGTCCAGGGCATCCGGCAGCAGTACCACATAGATGCCGAGCATCTGTGGCTTCTCGCGCAGTGCATGCTGGGTCTTGGCCACGATCTTGTGACGCAATTGCTCGGCGGAAATCAGGCCTTCGATGGACTGTTCGCGCAGTTGCAGCACCTGATTGGCGAACCCTTCGCCATATAGCCGTGCTTCATCGAAGAAGCGTTCGACGCGCAGCCCCTGAGCCGCAGCACTCTCTTCCAGGCGTGCCTGGGCCGACTCCCCGAGCATGCGGGCACCTTCACGCTTGAGCAGCTCGGCATTCTGGTGGGTCTGATACAGGGTGGCACCAAGCAGGACGACAACAACGGCCAACAGACAAAATCCGCTCAGCAGGCTGATGCGCCACTGAATATTGAGGCGGTCGAAGGGCATGGACGTTATCTCCTGTGGAGTACGGCGAGGCGCTAAGTGGCAGTGGGTAGCTGACTCAGGACGCCGGGGCTGCGAGGCAGGCCTGCAGAGCGGCGCGTAGAGGTTCTTCATGACACTGGGAGAGCCAGGTCATGGGTAGGCGGATACCCTTGGCGATCAGGCCCATTTGGTGCAGGGCCCACTTGACCGGAATAGGGTTGGGCTCGATGAACAGGGCGGCGTTAAGCGCTTGCAGGCGGGCATCGAGTGCGCGTGCGCTGTCCTCGTCACCGCTGAGCGCAGCGGCGCACAGACTGGCCATGAGGCGTGGTGCCACATTGGCGGTCACCGAGATATTACCCGCGCCGCCCAGGAGCATCAGGTCGAGGGCGGTGGGGTCGTCGCCGGAGTAAACGGGAAATGTGCCGTTGGTTCGTTCGAGAAGTTCCTGGGCGCGGAGCAGATCTCCCGTGGCCTCCTTGATGCCGATGATGTGAGCGGTCTTCGCCAACCTCACGACCGTATTCGGGAGCAGGTCGCAGCACGTGCGTGCCGGAACGTTGTAGAGCATCTGCGGAATGGCTACTGCTGTCGCAACCTGGCGGAAGTGCTGGTACAGGCCTTCCTGGGTCGGTCTTACATAGTAGGGCGTTACCAGCAGGCAGGCGTCCACGCCAGCGTCCTTCGCCGCGGCGGTGAGCTCCACCGCCTCCCTGGTGGAGTTGCTGCCGGTGCCCGCGATGACAGGAATGTGTCGATTGACCAGCTTCACCACGCGACGGATGAGGCCGATGTGCTCGGCGAAGTCCAGGGTCGCGCATTCACCGGTGGTGCCAGCCACGACAAGGGCGTCGGTGCCTTCGCCTAAATGGAGCGCCACCAGCCGTTCCAGGCTGTCGTAGTCCACCTGACCCGTATGGGTCATCGGTGTGACGAGGGCTGCAATGCTTCCTCGGATCATTTTTTCTGGCCTCAGATCTTCTTGTTGTTCTTCACGGCGAGGTAGGGCGGCCGCTTGTGGGGGCGTCCTTGGTCGATGATAGAAGTGCCGTGCGCAGGGGCGATATCCCAAATCGGCAGGTTCGCGTCGGGGGGAGTCATGGGCCTGATACATCTTGGGGCGCAAGCTTCGATGCTGCCGATTTGGGATAGCGGCCTATCCGGGGTAGGCCTAGCATCGATTTCGCTGGTAGCTCTACAACAACAAATTCTTTGGTCGGCAAGAGTGGCGCGATGTTGCTCTCCGGTCTTCCATCGACTGACTCATACAACAAGGTCAAGAAAATGAGCGTATATACCCCTTCGGTCGCGAGCTCGACAGAGTTGCGCCGCGGTGCCCTCGGCGTCGGTTTCATCATCTTCTTCGTGGTGTCCGCCGCGAGTCCGTTGAGTGTCCTCGCGGGTGGCTTCCCCATCGGTATCATGTTGGGCAATGGTGCGGGCATGCCCGCGCTACTAGTGCTTGCCTTGCTGGTACTGCTGTCCTTCTCGGTGGGCTACACCACCATGGCCCGGCATGTGACCAATGCTGGTGGTTTTTATGCATTCTCGGCGCGCGGGCTTGGCGGCTTGGCCGGCGGCGCGTCCGGGGTGCTTGCCATGGTCGGCTACAACATCCTGCAGGTCGGCCTGTACGGCATGTTCGGTGCTGTAGCTGCAGGCACCATGGCCAGTGTGTTCGGTTTAGACATGCCGTGGTGGGTCTACTCGCTGTTGGCGATGGTCAGTATCGCCGTGCTCGGCTACCGCAAGATCGACTTGTCTGCGCGGGTGCTGTCCTTCATCGTGATCGCCGAATACTTGGCCATTCTCTGGCTGGATGTCGCCATCCTTACGAGCGGCGGCGATGCGGGCATCAATCTTGACTCCTTCAAGCCGGAGCACGTTTTCAGCGGCACGCCGTCGATTGGTCTGCTGTTCTGTTTCGCCGCGTTTATCGGCTTCGAGGCCACTACCATCTATGGCGAGGAGGCGAAGAATCCCAAGCGCGCCATTCCGATAGCCACTTATGCCTCGGTACTGCTGATCGGCGGTTTCTACGCACTGTCGGTCTGGGCGATGGTGATTGGTGTCGGGGCCGACAAGATCGTGCCTGCCATTCAGTCGCTTGAGGATCCGACCACCTTTATCTACGGCATGTCCGACCACTTTGTTGGGCCCGAGTTGACCCGGGTTATTCGGGTGCTGTTCCTGGTCAGTATCTATGCCGGGCTGCTTGCCTTCCACAATTCAGCGGCACGTTATTTCTTCGCCATTGGTCGCGACGGCTTGCTGCACAGCCTGTTGGGCACGACCCACCGGATTCACCAGAGTCCGCACATGGGCTCGGCCTTGCAGAGCCTGATTGCCGCTGTGGTCGTTCTGATCTTTGCTGCCATGGGTGCTGATCCAATCCTGCAGCTCTTTGCCTGGTTCTCCAGCCTGGCGACCTTGTGTTTGCTCCTGCTCATGGCGCTGACGTCGGCTGCCGTGCTGGTCTACTTCCGAAAGCACCCCGAGCTGAAGCTGAACCTGATTCGTAGCACTGTCATGCCGGCATTTTCCTGTATCGCGCTGCTCTTCGTGCTGGCCATCGCGGTGGTTCACTTCGACGTGCTGACGGGCTCGAGCAAGGCCTTGTCCTATGGGCTCTGTGCGGTCATTCCGGCAGCCCTGATCGTCGGTGTAATGCTGGCAGCGCGTCTGCGCAGAATATCCCCCGAGCGCTTCAAGGCACTGGGTAGCCACAAGCTCTGAGCCCATACGGGCGCTCATCATTCACCCTGAAAAACCAAGCAGCCGCCGCGAGGGCTTTGCCCTCCGGTGGGCGAATGGAAGGTTCCTATGTACGACTATCGAATGCTTATCGACGGTGCCCGAGTAGTGGGCGAGGACGGTCACTTCGACGTGATTAACCCCGCTACGGAGGCTGCTTTCGCGCAATGCACTGCGTGCTCGCGCGCTCAACTCGATCAAGCGGTGAATGCCGCCCAGGCCGCTTTCAAGGGGTGGCAGCACAGTACCCATGCATACCGGCGAGAGTGCTTGCAGCTTATCGCTGATGATATCGAGCAGGATGCCGAGGGCTTGGCGAGACTGATCGTGGCAGAGCAGGGCAAGCCACTCGCGCTGGCATTTTCAGAGGTGATGGGTGGGGTAGCCTGGACCCGCTATGCCGCCGATCTGGAAATCCCTGTAGAGCTGGTCGAGGACACCCTGGCTAATCGCATCGAGCTGCACCGTAAGCCGTTGGGTGTGGTGGCCTCGATCACGCCATGGAACTGGCCATTCATGATCGCCATTTGGCACATCATGCCAGCCCTGCGCGCAGGAAACTGCGTGATCAGCAAGCCGTCCAGCCTGACTCCGCTCAGCACCCTGCGCCTGGTCGAGATCATTGCCCGTCATGTTCCGCGTGGGGTGATCAACATAGTCACCGGCGAGCGAGGACTCGGCGGCGCGATATCCAGTCATCCGGGCATCCACAAGATCGTGTTTACCGGTTCGACCGCCACTGGCCAACGGGTTATGCAGGCTGCCGCCGGCAACCTCAAGCGCCTGACCCTGGAACTGGGTGGCAACGACGCCGCTATCGTGCTCCCAGGTACACCGGTCGAGAGCGTAGTGGAGGACATTTTTCAGGCCGCTTTTCTCAACATGGGGCAGACCTGTGCGGCCCTGAAACGTCTTTACGTACATGAGTCCCAGTACCAGGCCTTCGCTGATGCGTTGGTTGAAATCGCCGGGCGTCAGGTGATCGGTGATGGCCTCGAGGCAGACGTGAACTTCGGCCCGGTGCAGAACCGTGACCAGCTCGAGCTGGTGGCCGAACTGGTCGATGACGCGCGTGCCCAGGGTGGCCAGGTGCTGTGCGGTGGTGCACGCCTGGATCGCCCGGGCTTCTTCTACCCGCCGACCATAGTCACCGGTATCACCGACGGCCATCGCCTGGTGGATGAAGAACAGTTCGGCCCGGTGTTGCCACTGATCGCCTACCGCGATGAGGAGGACGCCCTGCGCCGCGCCAATGCCAGTGAAATGGGTCTGGGCGGATCGGTATGGGGTGCAGACCCGGAGCAGGCTCAGGCTTTCGCCAGCCGTCTGGAAAGTGGTGTGGCCTGGGTCAACTGCCATGCGCAGATCCAGCCGAATACACCGTTCGGCGGCAGCAAGATGTCCGGCTTTGGTGTCGAGTTCGGTTTGGAGGGGCTGCTGGAGTGTACCGGCCAACAGTTGTTGTACGTCCGCAAGCGCGAAACCGTGTGAGGAGCGAAATCATGTACGAGAAATACAAGACCGCGCAGAAGAAATTCTGGCACCCAATGAGTTCATCGTCCCCGGAAAATCGGGCCAAGACTCTGATCATTGCCCGTGGCGATGGCAACTACATCACCGATATCGACGGCAACCGCATGCTCGATGGCGTGGGCGGGCTATGGAACGTCAACGTCGGGCACAACCGCCCCACGGTCAAAGCCGCCATCGCAGCGCAGCTCGATGAGCTGGCCTATTACCAGACCTTCGACGGCATCGCTCACCCACGGGTGTTCGACTTGGCCGAGCGCCTCACCTCGATGTTCGCCCATGAGCAGATGTCGCGCGTGCTCTTCAATTCCGGCGGCTCCGATGCGGTAGAGACCGCGCTGAAGATGGCCCGGCAATACTGGATCGCTTCCGGTCAGCCCGGTCGTACCCGCTTCCTCTCGCTGCGTAACGGTTATCACGGCGTGCACGTGGGTGGTACGTCGGTGGGCGGCAACGGTGTGTATCACTACAACCACGGTCCATTGCTGGCCGGCTGTCATCTGCTCGATACCCCCTGGTTGTACCGCAATCCGTGGGATTGCCGTGACCCCGAGCAACTAACCGACCATTGCATCCGCCAGCTGGAAGACCAGATCGCCTTGCTGGGGCCGAACACCATCGCCGCATTCATTGCCGAACCGGTGCAAGGGGCCGGCGGGGTGATCGTGCCGCCTGAGCACTACTGGCCGCGTTTGCGCGAGATTTGCGACCGTTATGGAATTCTGCTGATCGCCGACGAGGTGGTCACTGGTTTCGGCCGCACTGGCTGCATCCTGGGCAGTCGCGGCTGGGGCGTGACACCGGACATCCTGTGTTTGGCCAAGGGCATTTCAGCCGGTTATATCCCGCTCGGTGCCACCGTGTTCAATGCACGTATAGCCGATGCCATCGAGAGTGGTCCCGGCTTCAGCAATGTGATCATGCATGGATACACCTACAGCGGTCATCCGGTTGCCTGTGCCGCCGCATTGGCCGTGCTCGATATCGTCGAGGCGGAAGATCTGCCGGGCAATGCTGGTCGGGTGGGCGCGCAGTTGCTCCAGCAGCTCAAACCGCTCAGTGAGCGTTTTGACGTTGTCGGTGAGGTCCGTGGTAAGGGGTTGATGATTGCCATCGACCTGGTCGCAGACAAGCGCACCCGTCAACCGCTGGACCCGGCTGCCGGGCATGCTGCGCGCATCGCCGACGTGGCGCGGGGTGAGGGTGTTCTGGTTCGCGCAGTTGGCAACAAGATCATTCTTTCGCCTCCCTTGACCCTCACGGCTGATGAGGCCGGATTAATTGTTTGCGCTTTGGAAACTGCTATTAGCGCTTATCGCTAGCTTGCCTAACCCGCCTGCGCTGGGGTGTCGCGTGGGCGGGTGCTCTGACACAACAGCAACAATAAAAAGCCCAAAGGGCAGAATAGGAGCCTTGACATGAATCATCGAAAATTCACCGGAGCTTTACGTGGCGGACTCGCCCTGGCCATAGCGGTAGGCATGGCCAGCCAGGCTCAGGCTTACGAGTTGTATGCCGATGAAGACACTCACCTGAATGCCGATTTTTTGGCCGTTTATGGCTGGATGAATAGCCGCAAGAACTACGACGGTACAGCGGGTGGTTCTTCCTGGCGCGAGGGCTTCGTCAAGTACGGTATCAGCGGCGACCAAGGGCTCGCCGGTGCCGGCACCGCCTACGGTGCACTCAACTGGGTCAGCTCCGGCACCTGGGGCGATGGCGACCCCGGTGGCAACAGTGACGGCTCCGAACGCACCACCAAGATCGAGGACGCCTATTTGGGCTGGCGTTCTGCCGACATGTTTCCGGTGCTGGGCCAGGATGGTGTGGACCTTTCTTTCGGGCGTCAGGTTGTCAAGCTCGGCCGGGGTTTCCTTATCAACGACGATGGTCTGAACTTGGGCAAGGGGCCGGCAGACGGTGCCTTGAATCGTGGCGGAGCCTACTATCTAGCCGCACGGCATGCTTTCGACCGCACCGCAGTGGTCCGTATCGGTGGGGAAGAGGGCCTGCACGGCAGTGCCGTCTGGCTCAAGTCTGACAACCGCGCCCAGGCCGAGACCGAGCTGGCCGCCGGCACCCTGGACTACACAGGCAAGGCGGGTACCCTGGGGCTAACCTGGGTCCATGGTCTCGATGTCGCCGACAAGTGGGCCAGCCCCGCCCAGAAACTGCGTGAGGACCTTGATGTTTACAGTTTGCGCGGTGAGGGTGATGCCGGCATCGAGAATGCCAACTTCGCCTTCGAGTATGCCTGGCAGGACCTGGACACCGGCTCCGAGAAGGCCTGGTACGCGGAGGCGGGCTACACCTTCGCCGACCTGGCCTGGTCGCCGAACCTGACCTATCGCTACACCCGCTATTCCGAGAGCTGGGATCCGTTGTTCACCGGGCTGAGCACGGGTTACGGCACCTGGTTCCAGGGGGAGGTTGCGGGCAACTATGCCGGGCCGTTCAACACCAATACGGCCATCCATCACCTGGGGTTCAAGGTTAACACTTTACCGAACCTGACGCTTGGGGCGCTGTACTTTGACTTCAACACCCTGCACAAGCGTAATGCGTTGAACCTGGATGCTCGCGAGCTGGATGTGTTTGCCGAGTGGGTAGTGAACGATAACCTCATCATCAGCCCACTGGTCGGCCTTTACCAACCGAAGAAGGATGCCAGCAACGGTGGCAACCAGGTCAGCGGTGATGGCACCAACGTCTACAGCCAGTTGGTGGTGATCGTGCCGTTCTAATCCCTGCCGCCTAGCGTCTGGATGTTGCGCAGGCCAAGGTCAAAGCCGCCCCTTATCGGGCGGCTTTGTTACGGCTTCTGTTGTGTTGCAGGCCGCCGAGTCTCCGCGGAATGTTCCGGAAGGATTGCCGTGCGCTGTACCTGCATATTGGCGGCGATACGCCGTGTGGTTGCGATGACCATATCGATCACTGTTTCCTGACGCAGCAACTTGAAGCTGTCAGTGGTGCCGACGGCGGACAGGCTGGCAACCACTGCCTTATCTTCGAGGTCGATGATCGGTGCGGCGATACCGGTCAACCCCAGGTTCAGTTCGTCGTGCGTGATGCAATAGCCATCTTTGCGAATCTTCTTGGCTACCCTGGCGAACTCTGACCAGCTGTAAGCGGCGCAAGGATTGACGGGGTCCTTGGATATCCTTTCCTCGAACAGCTTCTGGAGGTGCCGGCCCTTTTGGTGGGCAACTAACACCTTGGATTGGGCGCCACGGAACAGCGGCAGGGGCTGACCGCGGCCGAAGGCGAAGTGATAGCTGTCATTGGGTTTGGTGATGAAAGTATTGATGATGCGTCCATCGTAGAAAACGCTGGCGAACACGGCCAACCCGGTCTCGTCAGAGAGTGTATGCATCAACTCACGTCCGGCGGTCAGGATGGGGTCGTACTGTCGCATCATCCAGTCCAGTTCAATGATGCGCGGCCCCAGCGCATAACTGCCGACACCTGCGCGGGTCAGCAAGCCGGCTTCGCAAAGATCTTTCACGTAGCGATAGACGGTTGCTCTGGACAGCCCCATGCGCGCGGCGATGGTGTCCGGGTCTATCTGAAGTTGCTGTGGACCGAAGAGGTCCAGCACACCCAGTGTCTTGCTCAAGCTGCTCATAGCGCTCCTTTACTGCTTAATCCCCACGGGCCTATCGCGGCCCGCTTGTTCTATAGCAGGCGTTCTGCCTACCGCGTTCAAAGAGTGTTTCGTTCGTCGCTGTGCCGCGTCCGCGCCTACCTATTGCTGGAGCGGAATGGTCATGTTGCAGTAAATATACCCTTTAAAATCTCAATAATCTCGTATTTTGAGCCTTTTGATAAAAAAATATTGTTCTAGAAGATATTTAATGAAATAAATCTCACAACAGAAACGCAAGAACTGTGAGGCCTACGAATGAATGGTGCCGAATTACTCATCAAGGCTGCCGCCGCCAGCGGCGTCGAGTACTGCTTCGCCAACCCTGGTACTACCGAGATCCCGCTGGTGGCAGCGATGGCTGCCGAGCCCGCGCTGAAGCCGGTGTTGTCGCTTTTCGAGGGGGTGTGTACCGGGGCGGCGGATGGCTATGGCCGTATCGCTGGCCGCCCGGCGATGACCCTGACCCATCTGGGGCCTGGCTTCGCCAATGGCATTGCCAACCTGCACAACGCCCGCCGGGCGAATACCCCAATCGTCAACGTCATCGGCGATCACGCATCCTGGCATGTGAATTACGATCCGCCGCTGGCCAGTGACATCACTGCGTTGGCGGGTGCGGTGTCCGGTTGGGTGCGTACGTCGCGTTCGGCAGAACTTATTGGTGAGGATCTACAGAGCGCCCTACAGGCGGCCTGGCAACCACGTGGTCAGATCGCCAGCCTGATTTTGCCGATGGATCTGCAAGCGAGTGAGGTCGCTGCGGGGTTGAATTTTTCTGCCTTGCGCCCACCGGTTCGCCGTTTTGCCACCGACAAGGTCGAGGCGGTTGCGCGCAGCCTGCGTGCCGGCAAGCGCTTGGTGTTCATCGTCGGCGATGACGGCCTGTCTGCTTCCGGTCTTGAAGCGGCGGGTCGTCTGGCCGGTCTGCCGGGCGTGCGTTTGTTCGCCGAGACCTTCCCGCGCCTGAGTCATCGTGGCGGTGGTCTGCCGGATCTGGATCGCCTGCCGTACTTCCCCGAAGTGGCCATCGAAATTCTTGACCAGTACGACGCCGTGGTCTGCGCCGGCGTCCCGGAGCCGATCAGTTATTTCGGCTATGAGGGCATTCCCTCTCGCCTGGCCGAGCTCGATCGTCTGCTCTCGTTGGCTGACGTCGGTGACGATGTAACCGGTGCCCTGGTCGCCCTGGCCGATGCCCTGGAAGCACCGGCATTCGTGGCCAGCCCTCTCGGGGTCGAGCTGCCGCCAGGGCAAGAACAGCTGACCCCGCAGTCGGTCGGTCGGGTTCTTGCCGCAGCGCTGCCTGAGGACTGCATTGTGTCGATCGAAGGGGGAACCTGCGGGTACCCATTCTTCACTGCATCGGCCAATGCCGCTCGCCACCGTGTGTTGACCAATACCGGCGGTGCCATTGGCCAGGGCATCCCGGTCGGTTTCGGCGCGGCCCTGGCCGAGCGCGGTAACCGGGTGTTCTGTCTGCAGTCCGACGGCAGTGCGCAATACACCATCCAGACGTTGTGGAGCATCGCCCGCGAGCAGTTGCCGGTGGTGATCCTGATTGCCGCCAACCACCGCTACGCGATCCTGCAGAACGAGCTGCGTCGTTTTGGCGTGACCGAGTTCGGCCCGCAGGCGCTCAGCCTTACCGAACTGGACCGCCCACGGGTGGACTGGAAGGCGCTGGCCAAGGGTTACGGCGTACCGGCAAGCACGGTACGCAGCAATGCCGAACTGCAGCGCGCGTTGGCCGATGCCAAGGCCTCGGCCGGCCCCTGCCTGATCGAAATGGAGCTCTGAGGACAAGACTATGAGCGATATCGAACTTTTGCCTGCAGTGCGTGAATTCCTGGCTAACCCTGGCCGACTCTTTATTGGTGGAAGCTGGCAGGAGGCCGCGAGCGGTCGTCGTTTTGCCGTAGAGAATCCGGCTACCGAGGCTGTGCTGTGCGAGGTCGCCGAAGGCGACGTTGCGGATGTCGACGCAGCGGTAGCCGCCGCGCGTGCTGCATTCGAGGGGCCGTGGCGGCACGTGTCGCCAGCGCGTCGGAGCCTGCTGTTATTTCGCCTGGCCGAACTGATCGATGCCCATGCCGAAGAGCTGGCGCAGCTGATCACCCTGGAGAACGGCAAGCCGATTTCTACCGCCAGGGGTGAGGCCGCGAGCGCTGCCAATATCGTGCGTTACTTCGCTGGCTGGCCAACCAAGATCGAGGGCAGCACATTGCCTGTGTCCCCGGCCAGTGGTGCGCCGATGCTCAACTACACGTTGCGCGAGCCGGTGGGGGTCTGTGCCCTGATCGTGCCATGGAATTTCCCGCTGACCATGTGCGTTTGGAAGCTCGGTCCGGCGCTGGCCACCGGCTGCACCGCGGTGCTCAAACCTGCCGAGCAGACACCGCTGGTGGCCGTGCGTCTGGTGCAACTGATCGAGGCAGCCGGCTTCCCGGCGGGTGTGGTCAACCTGCTCACGGGGTTCGGTATTCGTACTGGAGCACCACTGGCGCAGCATGCTGATGTGGACAAAATCGCCTTCACCGGCTCAACCCAGGTCGGCCGCCTGATTGCCCAGGCAGCGACCGGCAACATGAAGAAGGTCTCGCTGGAGCTGGGCGGCAAGTCGCCGAACATCATCCTCCCGGATGCGGACATCGTGCGTGCAGCCAAGGGCGCGGCCGACGGCATCTTCTACAACCAGGGGCAGGTGTGCACCGCCGGCTCGCGTCTTTATGTGCACGAGAGCGTGCTCGATCAGGTGCTGGATGAGCTGCCGCGGCATGCCGCGGCTTACGTGCTCGGCTCAGGCCTCAATCCGGCTACCAGCATGGGGCCGCTGGTCTCTGAGCGGCAGCTGGACACGGTCAAGGGCTACCTGCAGCGCGGCCAGGAAGACGGTGCTGAGCTGATTTGCGGCGGCAACCGGCCGACGCACCTCGAACATGGCCACTTCATTGAGCCGACCGTGTTCCTCGACCGCGCCGAACGCGCATGCGTGGCGCGTGAGGAAATCTTCGGTCCGGTGCTCACCGTCATGAGCTGGTCTGACATAGATGAACTGGTTGTCCGCGCCAACGACTCACCCTTTGGCCTGGCCGCCGGTCTTTGGACCAACGACCTGCGCTCGGCGCACCGGGTCGCGGCGCAGCTCAAGGCCGGTTCGGTGTGGATCAACTGCTGGAACGTGGTCGACCCGGCCTCGCCCTTCGGTGGTTACAAGCAATCCGGCTGGGGCCGGGAAATGAGCAAGCACGTGATTGACGCCTACACCGAGACGAAAAGCGTCTTCGTCGATCTCGCCTGAACAAACCAACGACAAGAGGAATAGGCATGGATCTGGAATTGAAAGACCGTGTGGCCATCGTCACCGGTGGCGGCATGGGGATTGGCAAGGAAGTAGCGCGTTTTCTGTCCCAGGAAGGCTGCAAGGTGGTGATCTGCGCACGCCGCATGGAGTACCTGCAGCAGGCCGCCGAGGAGATTACCGCTGAAACCGGCAATGAAGTGTTGCCGCTGTTCTGCGACACCAACGACATGTCTGCGGTTGGCGACATGGTGAGCGCGGCCAAGGCCCATTTCGGTCGTATCGACATCCTGGTCAACGGCGCTGCGGCACCGTCCGGTGTGGTGCGTAATGACATCGAATATGCCGGCGACGACGAATTGCTGTCCGACCTGAACACCAAGGTGATCGGCTACTTCCGCTGCGCCAAGGCGGTAACCCCGCACATGAAGGCGGCTGGGTTCGGTCGCATCATCAATATCGGTGGCTTGACCGGGCGCAGTAGCAAGGTGCTTTCGGGCATGCGCAACCTGGCCATCGCGCATATGACCAAGACGCTCTCCGACCAGCTGGGGCCGTTTGGCGTCACGGTCAACTTGATCCATCCGGGTGTGGTCGACACGCCGCATATCCAGGAGCTGTACGAGCGTGAGGGCATCAAGCAAGGCAAAACGCCGCAGCAGGTCGAACAGGGTTACATCGACGCAACGCCAATTCGTCGCACCCTGCAGCCCATCGAAATGGGTTGGTTGATCGGTTTTCTCGCCTCGCCCAAGGCCGGTGCCGTCACTGGCGAGTCCATCGGTATTGATGGCGGCCTGACCCGCGGCATCTTCATCTGAGGAGCAAGCAGCTATGAGCAACGGAACCTTTCTGGTCGCGACGGTTGGCCAGGCTATCATCCGCAGCGCTGACAACGGCAGCACTTGGCACCGCCAGGGCCTCGGCCAGCCGCTGGAATTCGATGCTATCACCCGCTCGCTGAGCCTGGATCCGCAGCAGCCGGAAGTGATTTATGCCGGAGCCGATATTGGTTTGATCGTCAGCCGCGACGTTGGCAGTAACTGGGAACTGGTGGACTCGCCATTCAACGGGCAGGCAGTGTGGAAAGTAGCGGTCGATCCGCAGGATTCGCTGCGTATCTTCGTCGGTACCGGCGCGCCTTCTCGTGCGGTGCTGTGGCGCACACTCGACGGTGGGCAGAGCTGGTACCGCGTGCCGGTAGAGATCCCGGAATTCTGCGACGGTGTGAGCAAACCGCGTTTATTGGCCTTCGCCTATGATTCGACCGACCGCAATCAGGTCTGGTTTGGCCTGGAAGAGGGCGGCCTGTTCCACAGCCGCGACGGCGGCGACACCTTCACCCGCGTCGACGACCGGTTGTTGTGGGACTACAACTCCGACATCCACAACATCCTGGTTATGTCCAACCATGGCAAGAAGACCGTGGTGGTGGTGTGCGTTAACGCCATCTACCGCAGTGAAGACGAAGGGCTGACCTGGAGCGGGCAACTGGCCAAGGATGACTTCGGTCTGTACTACGTGCGCGCCATGAACGCGCCGCTGGGTAGCGAAGACACCGTCTACTTGAGCATCTCCGACGGTACGCCCGGCACTACCAGCAAGATCCTCGTCTCGCGCGATGCTGCGCAGACCTGGGAATTGCTGCCGCTGCCGCAGCAGCCTAACTCCTGTGTCTGGGCCATCGGCATCAACCCCAACAACCCGCGGCAGATCATCGCCGGCACCAAGTACGGCCACCTGTTCACCTCGGAAAACGGTGGTGACGGCTGGCTTAAGCAATGGCGCGATTTCAGCGAGATCGCTGACGTGCTGTGGACGCCCGCCGTGGCGCAGATCAAGCCGGCCCATACCTCTGTCACCAGCAAGAAGTGAGGAGCTCCGCCATGAAAGTCGAGATCGTGCGTACCCACCTGTCCCTGTTCGTCACCGACCCGGATGCCTCCGCGATCTGGTACGCCGACGTTCTCGGCATGCACGAAAGTGCCCGGGGCGAGAGCTGGATCATGATGGCGTTCGGCACCAAGCACCACGACATCGCGCTGATCAAGGCGGCACCCGGTGCCCATCAGGGTGGCCTTGGGCTACAGCACTACGGGCTGGAGATCGCCGGTGACATGGATACCTTGCGTCAGCTCTACGGCATGTTGCTGAGCAAGGGCGTCGAGGTGGTGAAAATCACCGATCATGAAATCGGCAACGGTGTGTACTTCAACGACCCCGACGATAACCGTCTCGAATTCTTTCTCGAAACGGATCACGACGACGAGCGTGCCAAGGCACGCTTCAAGGCGGCCGGCGCGCCCAGCCGTAATTTCAAACTCGATCCACTGTAAGGACCTGCACAATGAAACCGAGCAACTTTGCCAATTACCACATCCGTAAGTGGTACAGCTTCAGCGAAGAAACCCTGGCCAATGAGAGCGGGCAACTGGCCGATGGCGAACCGCTGTTCAAGTACGTGGTCGCCGCGGCCATCCATAATCCCTATGCCGGGCGTTTCAGTGAGGATCTCAGCGAGCTGATCGAGAATTCGCCCGAACTGGGCTGTGAATTCGGCCGGCGTATTCAGGAACTGGCAGGCGGGCGCGCCATCGTCAGCTACGGCAAGGCCTGCCTGGTGGGCAGCAACTGCGAGTACGAGCATGGCAATGCTTTTCTGACCAATCCCGCGGCCGATCCGGTGCGCGAGGCCTTAGGTGGCGGTAAGTCCTGGGTGCCGTCTACCGGTAAGCGCGGCGCGCCGGGTGTCACCATTGATGTGCCGCTGGCACATAAGGATGCGCTGTATGTGCGCGCTCAGTACGACACCGTTTCTGTGTCCTTCGGCGATGGTCCGGCTCCGGATGAGGTCATTGTCATCTGGGCCTTTGCTAGCCGTGGTCGTCTGCACGCCCGCCTGGGCGGCCTGCAGGCCAAGGATATCAAGGGCGACAACGGCCTGACCTGATGAATACTACTGCTGGCCGGAGAGAACCGATGTCCACGGAAAGCCACTTCTTCACCACTCGTTCCGGGCTGCGCCTTCATTTTCTGTGCTTGGGGCGGCCGGATGGTATTCCAGTGATTCTGTTGCATGGTTTGCGGGCCTATGCGCAGACCTGGGAGCCGCTGGCCACCACCCTGAGCGATAGATTCTGCTGTTATGCGCTTGATCAGCGTGGGCGCGGCCTGAGTGATTGGGCAGATAGCTCGAGTTACCAGACGCAGTGCTATGTCAACGATCTGGAGGATCTGGTGGCCCATCTGGCACTGGAGCGCTTCATGCTCGTGGGGCACTCGCTGGGAGGAACCAATGCGCTGGAGTATGCGCGGCAGAACTCTGGTCGGCTGCTGGCTTTGGTGATCGAGGACATCGGTCCCGGCTCGTCAACTACCGGCGATGGTGCTGCGCGGATTCGTCGGGAGATGAGCGAGACGCCCCTGCAGTTCGTGGACTGGAATGCCGCCCGCGCGTTCTGGCGCAAATCCCGCTCAGGATTGTCGGAAGCGGGGCTGGCGTCACGGTTGGCGTATTCCATGAAAGAAACCGCGCAAGGGGTTACTTGGCGGCACGACCAGCAGGGGATCGCCGAGGCGCGCCTGAGCATTACTCCGACCGATCTCTGGCCTGCTGTAAGGGCATTGGATTGTCCGACCTTATTTATTCGCGGCGGTCGCTCGGATTTCTTGCCGTTGGCAACGCTGGCCGCAGTGAAGGACGTCAATCCTCATATCCAGGCGGTAGAGATCGCTGACGCAAGTCACTATGTACATGATGATCAGGGTGAAACCTTCAATAGTGTCGTGGCTGGCTATCTAGGTGAGTTGGCTGATCGATCACAACAAGAAACCGGTGATAAAGCATGAAACGCGAGACTACTCAGATTGTGATTGTCGGTGGTGGACCGAACGGAATTGCTGCCGCCCATTACATGGGCCTCTACGGTATCGACTGCGTGGTACTGGAGCTTAACCAAGGCATCTTGCCCTACCCAAGAGCGGTCGGCATGGATGACGAGGCGCTACGCGTGTTGCAGACGGTGGGCGTTGCGGAACCCGCCCATCGCGACATGATCAGCAATGTGCCTTTGCGTTACTACAACGCCCGCGGCGTCTGTTTCGCCGAGGTGAAGCCAAGCATCGCCGACTATGGCTGGCCTATGCGCAACATCTTCATGCAGCAGTTGCTCGAGGGTACCTTGCGCGAGGAACTGGACAAGCGTGAATGCGTCGACCTGCGCCAGGGCCATGAAATGCTTGAACTCAGCCAGGACTCCACAGGCGTCACGCTCAAGGTCAAGGATGCCGCTGGCGAGTCCTATGAGCTCAGCGCCCAGTATGTGATCGGTGCCGATGGCGGCCGCTCTTGCGTGCGCAAGCAACTTGGCATTGAGCTGATTGGTCTGACCCATCCGCGCAAGTGGGTGGTGGTTGATGCCGCCAACGATACGCTGGAGGCACCATATACGGCGTTGCATGCTGACCCGCAGCGGCCTTTTGTGTGCATCTATTTGCCGTACCGTCAGCGCCGCTGGGAGTTCATGCTGCTGGAGGGCGAGGACGAGGCGAAGATGTGTGAAGAGAGCAATATCCGCCGCCTGATCCGTGGCCATATTGGCGATGCGGTTGACCAGTTGGAAATCGTGCGAATTCGTGCCTATACCCACAACTCGCGGGTGGCCGAACGCTTCGTCTCTGGTCGGGTGGCGCTGATCGGTGATGCCGCGCACATTACCCCGCCCTGGGCTGGCCAGGGCCTCAATTCCGGTCTGCGTGATGTGGCCAACCTCTGCTGGAAGCTGGCCGCTGTGGTCAAGGGGCGCGCCAAGGAGTCGATCATCCAGAGCTACGACCTGGAGCGCCGTGGGCATGCCACCGACCTGATCGCTCTGGCCGACAACATGGGGGCGGTACTGGGTTTGACCAATCCGCTGGTGGCGGGTGTTCGCGACTGGCTGTTCCAGGCGGTCAACACCGTCGACAACCTGCGTTCGCACCTGCTGGAGTTCAAGTTCAAGCCCAAGGCGACCATCACCAGAGGGCTGGTCTATCACGAGCGAGCGGATGTGCGCGAGGGTGACCTGGTCGGCCAACTGTTTATCCAGCCCCAGGTCGAGAATGCCGACGGCGCACGCGTGCGCTTCGACGATGTACTGGGTCCTTGGTACGCGGTGATCGGCTACCGGACCAATCCGGCTGCGGGGCTTAGCGCCGAGGCGCGGACGTTTTGGAATGGCCTGGAGACCCGCTTTATCCAGGTCAATCGCTCGCGCAGCGGCAACCGTAATCAGCCGTTGAGCGCCGAGGGTGTGATCAGCGTGGAGGACGTGGATAACCGCCTGGACGACTGGTTCTCCCAGGTCCGTGACAACGTTGTGGTGGTCCGTCCCGATCGCTTTATCGCTGCCATCACTACCCCGGAGCGTTTGGAGGGGGTGCTGGCCAAGCTGGCTGGGCAACTGTCATGAACCAGGACCTCTTTGCGGGCCTGCCTGGCGCATTGCGCCAGGCAGGCCTGAGCGCGACGGTGCTGCCGACCCTGATGGATGGTGCTGCGCCGGATGTGGCGCAAGGCTACCTTCTGCAACAGCTGGCGTTGCAGCTGAGGTTGCGGGATGGCGAATTCCTTAGCGGTTGGAAGGTGGCCTTCAGCGCTGCCGCTGCGCAGGCACGTTTCGGCCTGAGTGAGCCAGTCTATGGGGCACTGACATCTACCATGCAGGTAGAGCCGGGCAGCCGCGTCGACCTGGCCAGCCTGATCCAGCCCAAGCTGGAGATCGAGCTGGCATTCCTGCTGGGGCGTGAGATCGTTCCGGGGGACTATACTGATGAACAATTGATCGAGGCCATCACCGAGGTGGCACCCGCCTTCGAAATCGCTGATTGTCGCTGGCAAGGCTGGCGTTTCGCCGCGGGGGCTTTCCTCGCCGACAATGCAGCTGCAGCGTTGTATTGCCTCGGCCCGCGGCAAGCTTTCGATTCAAAGCGGCATGCGCGGGTGGACTATTGTCTGGAGCACGAGGGTGAACCCTGTGGTGCGGGTCATCGCGATGGGCGCATCGACACACCGCTGGTGAACCTGTGCTGGTTGCTGCGTCGACTACTGGCTGACGGCCAGCCGTTGCGCGCGGGCCAGGTCATCCTCTCGGGGGCCTTGCTGGCACCGCTGGACATCAACCCCGGTGAATATCGTTTGCAGATGGTTGGCATGGAATTGGCTTTACGCTTCGAGTCGGGGTTAAACCCCGACTGATATTGCCTGCCGCGTCATGGATGACGGACTACTTGTTGGTCTGATAATAAAAATTATGACGCAAGATGAGCGATGACTATGCTTACCGAAACCCGTTCCTTCGCTGATCCTCAGCAGCATGCCAGTTCGATATTGGGCTGGCACCAGACCTATGATCAATTGAGTTGTGGCAGCTTTTCGAGTGAGCTGCGACAAGTGTCAGCCGATCGTTTTCAAATATTTCAGGAGAGTTTAAACAAGCGCATTGTGCAGCATGGATGCGCCCCTGAGGGACGTCTTTGTATCGCCATATCGCTGAGTTCTGGCCGCGCTCCGATGGTGCAGGGGCTTGAAGTTGGGGCCCATAGCGTAGTGTTGCTGCGCGATGGTGAGGATTTTCTATTGCATGCTCCAGAAGGTATGCAATTTTTCGCCGTGAATGTTGATGTCGTGCGGTTTGCCAGACTGGCAGCGTTCGAGCTTTCTCCCGAGAAACTCAAATTGTTGAAAACCATGTCGCAGATCAGTATTTCCGAAGGTGTGCTGCAGCGCCTCCAGCAACGGGTCTATCCGATTTTTCAGTGCTTATTGCAGCGATCGATGGATGTCGGTCCGGCCGCGGAAAAGATGCTCGAAGACACCTTGCTGGATGCGTTTCTCGATCTGTTCAGTAATGCTTCAGACGAAGGGCGAGGGCGACGAGGTAACTTCGCAGTGTGTGCCTACCTGGTGAAGAGAAGCCAGGAACTAGCCTTGGCAAATGGTGAGGTACCAATCAGCATTCTCGACTTGTGTGAGCAGCTGCGAGTGAGTCGCAGAACGTTGCAGAACAGTTTTCATGTTGTGACAGGTATTCGCCCAGTCGAGTATCTACGCAATCTACGGTTGAATGCGGTTCGGCGTCGGCTAATCAGTACCGCAGCTAGTGAATTTAAAGTGAGTGAGATAGCGACCGAAATGGGCTTCTTTCACCTGAGTCACTTTGCTGGGAATTATCGGGAGCTCTTTGGTGAGTACCCCTCTGAAACTCGGCGGGCGGGGTAGTGAGGTGCTGGATTATCGGGCATGCGGGACCACGATCAGCAGGATGATCACGAGTTGCCAGATACTGATTCCGCCTATGCCCATGATGTGTACTCCGTGATGAGGGGTCGATCGGTTGGGTAGAAGGGTGAATATTCCCTAGGCCAGCAGCGGTACGTACCGTGCTGGCCTGGGCCGCAGACCGAGTGTGCATGGCACCTGCGGATCGCTACCGTCCGCGGGTGCCCAAAACTACCCAAGTTTATTTGCAGACGTAGAACTTGCGCACATAGACCGCACTTTCCCAGGCGCATTCCGCGCCGAGCGGTACGAATATGCTATCGCCGGCGTTGACCTGCAGGCTTTCGCCTTCCGGCGAATGCAGCGTGACGCTGCCTTCGATCAGGTGCATCAGCTCGTGGACTTTGTGTGGTCGTGCATGGCGCGTATAGGGCGTCGAGTCCCAGACGCCGATGAGTACATTAGCGCTGTCCTTGTAGCTATTCTTCGAGCGGCATTGGGGCTCGGCGCTGATCAGGATCTGCGCATCGGGCGGTGTCGAGGGCGTGAGGTGGGCGTGCGGGTCGAGCGGGGTAAGCCCGGGGTTCCGTTCGTCTGTGACTTGAGCACAAAAAGCCCAGAGCGTATCCGCCTGCGCCTGGATCTGCAGAGCGGTACCACGGCCGATCACCGCGCTGGCTCCACGACCGAGTTCGAGTGTGCAGTCTTCGGCTTGCAGGGTCAGGTACCCGCTGTGAACCACGATCATTTCGAGCTGGGGGTAATCAGCGATGGTGAATGATCCGCTCACCTGCACGACGCCGGCAGCCATGCCGTCTGCCCCGAGGTAAGCGATCTCCCGCGCTGTGCCGAACGGGTCGGCAGGGCTCAACGAAGCCGAGGTCATGGGCGTAGGCGCGCGGCTGCCATCGGTGTGTACCAGCAGTAGGGCGGTGGATGGTTGCATCAGGTGTTATCTCCAGGAAATGTTATGGGGAAGGGGCGCTAGCGCCCATGGCAAGGGCTGGTCAGCCAATGGCCTGAGTCACCAGGGCGAATTGGTTGACGCCGCCGACTGCGCGCGGCGGCGTTCCGAGGGCCATTTGCGCGACCCTGTCGGCCTGTTTCAGGCCAGCGGCTTCGAGCCAATCGGACAGGCCGCTGTCGGCCGGAATATCGATGCGGACGAAAGCCTCCGGCACCTGCGCCAACAACACGCCTATCAGGTGCTTGGCCTGTTCAGGATTTTCCGCGATGACCGGACCGATACAGCGGCCACGGCCGAACGGGCGCAGCATCGCGAAGGCGCGCAGCTGGCCGTCGCGCTCGATACCGACCGTGTGTTCGACGACATCGAACAGGTCGTTGAATACGCTTTCGCGGTCGAGTCCGCTGCCGGCATTGGCCAATTCGAGCTGGCGAACCCGGTCGGCTGAGGTCAGGGGCCGGCACTGTTCACCGGTGGGCAGGGCAGGGGTAGCGGCGGCTTGTGCCTGGCCCTGATGCTGGTGGATCTGCCCGAACTCGACGAAGCCTTGGCTGGCGTACAGCGGGACACCCGCCAGTGTGGCGTTGAGTATGGCGGTGCGCGGCGTGCAGGCCTCGAGTGCCAGTTCCATCAGCTTGCGGCCAATTCCTAGGCCCTGGTATTCATCGCTGACGATCACCAGGCCGATGGTGGCATAAGCGCCCTGTGGGCAAGCGAACGCGGTACCAATCAGGCGGCCGTCGTCTTCTACGACGAAACCCTCGGCGACGCGTTGCAGCATGGCCCAGTCCTCCAGGCGATGAGGCCACTTCAACGGTACGGACAAGGCATGGGCCGCTGCCACGTCCGCGGCGGTCATGGGGCGATAAAGGTGGGAAGGGCGTTGAGCGACGGACATGGCAGAACTCCGTTGTTGTATGCGTGCGGCGGAAATTTTTATCGGCTATAAGGCTGTATCCCACCTGCGGCGCGGCCTGACAAGGGGGTGAAGGCAATTCGGTAGATTCCCCAAGTGGGGGTTCTATGAGCCCTATTTTTTACTTAAGCGATAGTTGTTATCAGCAGTAAATGCTTGGCTGTTTTTTCAGGGGAAACATGAATCAAAGGCTTTGCACCGATCGATTCTTTGCCCCACGGGTGCGCTTGATAGAGGGGCTTTGCATTGGCTATGTAGCAGTAGTGTGTTGCGTTCAGGCTTGGTCGCTTAAGTGTGAAGAACCCGACCTATTGCGGTATAAAACAAAAAAAGACGCCCGGACGGGCGTCTTAAGGCCAAAGGAGCATGGGTTGACCTTCAAAAGGTTCCCGAGCGGCCCACGATAAAAGCCGGTCGGGAACTGCCGTTACAGAATGCTCAGCGGGTATTCGATGATCAGACGGACTTCATCGGTGCCCTTGTCGAACGAGCTGGAGCGGTAGGTAGCCTGGCGCAAGCGCAGGGACAGATCCTTGGCCGAGCCCGACTGAACCACATACTTGGCTTCCACGTCGCGCTCCCAACGCTTCTCGTCCTCGACCCCTGCGCGGAAATAGGCACCCGTCGGATCGGCCTTAGTGAAATCGATCTGGTCGCCTTTGATGTAGCGGGTCATAAGGGTCAGGCCCGGCACACCGAAGTCGGCCATGTTCAGGTCATAACGGACCTGCATGGAGCGCTCGTTGGGGCGGTTGAATTCGGCGTACTGCACCGAGTTGGCCAGCCAGATCGAGTCGACGCCGTAGAAATCGAAGGTCTCGTCGCCAGCGATCTTCTGATAGGCGAAGCTCAGCTTGTGCGGGCCGAAGGCGTAGCCGACACGCGCCGACCAGGCGGTGGTGTCAATCTTGCCGGCACGCGACTCGCCTTCGTCGCTGGTCTTGTAGGCCGCCAGGGTGAAGTCCAGCGCCTGCTTGTCGGCCAGCGGCAGTACGTAGGCCGCGCGGCCGAAGTACTGACGCCAGACCTCTTCGGCCTCGCTGGCGTAGGCCATCAGGCTGAGGTTGTCGTTGACCTTGTAGGAGCCGCCGATGAAGTCGATGCTGTCGGCCTCGACGCCGGCGTAGCTGGAGGTCAGCTTGTCGTCGGAGTTGGTCGAGTTTCTGCCGTTGTACGCGGTGAAGTGGCCGGCCTCGAGGAAGAGATCAGCGAACTCGCGGCTCGACAGCTGGAAGCCGGTGGCCACTTCCGGCAGCAGGCGGTTGTCACCCATGGCGAATACCGGAGCAGTCGGGCGCTGCTCGCCGTACTTCAGCTCGGTGGAGGAGACGCGCACCTTCACCGCGCCGCCGATCTCGCCGAAGGAGTCCGGTACTTCGGCGTCGGCAGTCCTGTTGTTGCTGATCGGCAGCAGGCCTGCGCCGACCCGGCCGCGGCCAGTATCCAGCTTGATCCCGCCGTAGGCGAAGGCATCAGCACCGAAGCCGACAGTGCCCTGGGTGAAACCGGAGACGAAATTGAGCATGGCACCATGGGCCCACTCTTCGCGATAACCGTTGCGTTCGCTGGCGGGCTTCGAGCCATTGATGCCCTCGCCGTTGCTGCCGCCATCATGGAAGTCGCGATTCATATAGAAATTGCGGTTGAGCAGCTTCAGGCTGCTGTCCTCGATAAAGCCATTGGCTTGTTGCTGCTGGCCGGCCACGGCCAGTTGCGAGGCGGCGGCGACCGCCAGGGTTAGAAAGCTGGGTTTCACGACGTTCATGGTCTACTCCAGTGATTTTATTATTCGCGTAGCCGTTCAGAAGAACCGCTGTAGAACTGGTGCGGCCGGGCCTTAGTCGCCTGGGGCGCGGCGTCTGTATCCCACTGCCGCCGGGACCTGGCAAGGGGCTGGAAGCAATTCGGTAGATTCCCCAGTTAGTGGCGCTATGGGCCAAATTTTTGACCTGAACAGCGCTCGCGATCAGCAGTAACTGCTTGGCCGTTTTTTACCCGGAAGCGAAAGTCATGAGCGTTAAAAGACAGGACGGACGTTCGAAAAGCGTTAAGCCCAAGTCGATACCGAGCCGAGTTTTTCATCGTGATCGACCCGGCCGAGGTAGGCATGCCTGTGAACTGAGTTTTCGGGTGCCCGCGCTTTTGTAGTGGTCAACTAATCTCGGACACGACGTTAAGTTTTTTCTCGGCCTGAGCTGGGGCCAGCCCACCATTGAATTGGTGGGGCCGAATCCAGTTGTACCGATGCATCAAAAAATGGCTGATATCACGCTGGGCTTCATGGGCAGTTCTGTAACCCAGGGTCGGTATCCATTCGGTTTTCAAGCTGCGGAACACACGCTCCATCGGTGCGTTGTCCCAGCAATTTCCCCGACGACTCATGCTCTGACGCATTCGATAACGCCACAGCCGCTGGCGAAATAAACGACTCGCATACTGTGATCCTTGATCCGAGTGGAACAGCAGGCCCTGAGGCTTTCCACGCTGCTCGTAGGCCATATCCAGAGCTTTGATAACCAGCTCGGCATCCGGCTTTTCCGACAACGCCCAGCCCACTATCCGACGCGCGCACAAATCAAGAACGACAGCCAGGTAATGCCATTTTCCCTGAGCCCAAATGTAAGTGATGTCGCCGCACCAGACCCGGTTCGGCGCGGGAGCGTCGAACTCCCGATTCAATGTGTTCGGGATATCCAGCCGCTCAACCGTCGCTCGTTTGTAGGCATGTGACCCCGGCTGCTTACTTATGATGTCGAGCTCACGCATCAAGCGGCGCACCTTGAACCGACCTAGTTGCTCACCGTCTTCACGCATCATCAACAGGATGCTGCGGCTACCCGCAGCACTGCGGCTTTGCGAGAACAGTTCGCTCACCCGGCTGCGTAACCGAAGCCGTTCGACGCCTGAGACGGTGGGCGTAGTAGCTTGAGCGGTTGATTTCAAAAACTTTGCACAGCCTATCAACCGGCTCATGGACGCTCAGCTGATCGATCAGCGCGTACGCTCGTGATCTTCCGACATCAAGAGCGCGGTAGCCTTTTTTAGTATCGATTTCTCCCGTTCGAGGCGGGCGATCCGTGCTTCCAGTTCCTGGATTTTCTGCTGTTCCGGTGTCAGCGCTTTGCTCTGCGGGGTAACGCCATTGCGCTCTTGCTGAACCTGGCTGACCCAGCGGCGTAGTGCTGACTCGCCAATGCCAAGTGAACGGCTGGCTTCGATGTAGCTGTACTCTTGCTTGAGCACGAGGGCGGCTGCCTCGCGCTTGAATTCAGCAGAAAAGGAACGGCGTTGTTTGGTCATCTGACACCTCGATCTGGCGAGCATTCTCGCCTAAATGGGTGTCCGGAATCAGTAGACCACTACATTTCCTGGTGTCGCCAGAAAGCGCATATCGCACGCTAAAGGCGGTCGCTTGTTCGAGCTGTCTATTTTTCTGCGAGGGGTGTTGAACGGAGGAGGGGGAAAGGCGGGAGCGAGGCTCCCGCCAAAACAGCGCGGGAAGACGGTCAGAAATCCGAGACTTTGCCCCAAGCCCCTTTGTTCAGGCGGGCAAGGCTGTATTGCGTGTGATCCACAAAGGGCGTTTTGCCCGTCGCCAGTTCGGCAATCAGGCGCCCGGCACCGGGGCCGATACCGAAGCCGTGGCCGGAAAAGCCGGCGGCCAGAATGAAACCGGGCAGGTTCTGCGCTTGGTCGATGACCGGCACCCCGTCTGGAGTGCTGTCGATATAGCCTGCCCAACCTGCCTGAACGGGCACGCTGCCCAGGGCGGGCAACAGGCGGCGCGCACGGGCGAGGGTATCCCTGAGGATCGCCTCCGACGGGCGCGGATCGAGGATACGCACGCGCTCCATCGGTGTAGGCCGGTCGAGCGCCCATTTGCTGCGCGTCTCGTGTCCGTACTGCCAACCCTGCAGGTCACCCGGTGAGAGCATTTGCCAGCGTTTGGCGAACATCGGCAGAAAGTAAGAGGAGAAGCGAAGTTGCTGTGGCGTCGGATCCACGCAGGCCCGGCCGGAAATGGCCAGGGTATAGCCGCCGTCGCCGCGCCGGGTGACTGTTACCTCACTGGTATGAAGTGCATCGGGAAGCCCCTGGGCCCCCGGCATGACCGACAGGATGCTGGAGCGTATCGACGCTTGCGGGAAGCGAATGCCCAGCTGTGCGCAGAAGGAGGAGGCCCAGGCACCGCCGGCCATCACCACTTGCTGGGTCTTGATTACGCCCTTTTCGGTAATCACCCCCGATACCCGGCCAGCCTCGGTCTCGATACCGCGGGCTGCGCAGAACTGATGCAGCGAGCCGCCATGTTTGAGCACCCCCTTGGCGATCAGCGGCGCCGCCCGTGCCGGATCGGCGATGCCGTCGGACGGTGAAAACACCCCGCCCAACCAGGGCTTGCCGGTTGCCGCGCCGCGTTGCGTGGCTTCGGCACCGCTCAGCATATGGGTGGTAACGCCCTGGGTGATCGCGAAATCGCGCCATTTCGCCCAGCCGTCCAGCTCGGCCTGGTTATCCGACAGATAGAACAATCCGCAGCGGCGGAAACCGAGGTCCTCGTCGAGGTCGGCGGTAATCTCTTCCCAGAGCGCGAGACTCTTGGTTGACAAGGGCAGTTCGCGCGCGTCGCGGTTCTGCTGACGGCACCAGCCCCAGTTGCGGCTGGATTGCTCGGCACCTATACGGCCCTTCTCGAGCACCGCAACGCTCATACCTTGACGGGCCAAATAATAGGCGGCGCATACGCCGATGATACCGCCGCCGATAACGACGGCATCGGCGCTTTTTGGCAGCTCCGGTGTGGACGCAATGGTGATCAAGGGAGCCGGCATTCTATTCTCCTGGCCTGAAATCTATTGTTTTACCGCTATGCAGCGAGCAATGCAGGCGATGCCGCCATTGCTCGACAATGAAGTTATCGGCCCCCACACAATCGGGACTATCGACATTGAAATCCATGTCTGCTGCCGCGTTATGTTGGATGTCGGTCGATTCGCAGCAGCGCAATAGACTGCGTCCGGTATCGCCCGGTCGCCCATGCCGCCGCGTTGAGCTCATATTAGGCATCTCGACCCGAAGGCGGCTGTCGTATTGGCTATGTGCAATCGCAGAATCGGGCGTTTTCGGGGCTGTGCTTGGAAGTTTATGCTGCGGGTGCCTGAGCAATCGGCGATTAACAAGCATCATCGCGCGCAGACACCTTCTCTTGCAGAGAGCCAGGGGCGACTGCGCTCGCTCTTTACCCGCCGCGTATGAAAGACCGAATCTTCAGGCACTTCACCCTGATCCATGCGTAGTCAGCTCGAACGTTGCAGGGCTGGAGCGTTAGCTTTCGCCGATGGCGCTGAAAATAACTGGAAGTTGCGCATTTCCAGGGTATCCGAAATTTTCTGCTGAGCGCTCGGCAGCATACTAAGCACAGCAAACCAGCAATGCATGGCCGTAGTACTCGCAGCGAACATGGCGAGCGATCTCGGCTTGATCATGCTGGTGCAAATTCCGGCGAATAACAGACGCCCTGATCAGAGAATGGCGAGGTCGCGTAGATGAAAACACTGCTGCTAAGCAAAGAAGAAGTCGGCAGACTGATATCCATGAAGGAAGTCATAGGCACGGTGGAAGAAGCCTACAAAGCCTTCAGCGATGGGCAGGTGGTGCAGCCCGACTATATGGGGATACATCTTCCGCAGCCGCGCGGAGAAATCGACTTCAAGGCCGGTTACTGCAAGACCAATGAAATCATCTCGATGAAAGCCTCCTCCGGCGGCTTCCTCGATAACCCGACGGCACATGGCGTGCCCAACGGCATGGGCAGCGTTCTGCTGTTCGATGCCAGGAGCTGCGCGCTGATCTGCGTCATGGACGGAAGCCTGCTTACCGGTCTCCGGACGGGCGCGTCGGGAGCGGTCTCGGTCAAGGCGCTGGCAAGAAAGGACGCGAAGAAGATCACCTGCATCGGTACCGGCAACCAGGCGCGGATGCAGATTCGCGCCATCAGCCTGGTGATGCAGATCGAAGAGATCCATGCCTGGAGTCGCAACCCGGAAACGCTCGCCCGCTTCAAGATGGATATCGAAGGCGAGTTCGGTATTCCCGTGATCCTCGCCGATTCGAAGAAAGAGGCGGTCGAGCAGGCCGATATCCTGATCACCACCACCCGTGGTAAAGGCTCGCTGGTGGAAGCGAACTGGGTGAAACCCGGCACCCACATCGTCGCCATAGGCACGGATATGCAAGGCAAGCAGGAGCTTGACCCGGAAATATTCAGGCACGCCAAGATCGTCAACGACTCGATCTCGCAGTGCATCGATAAAGGGGAAACCTGGCATCCACTGAACGAGAAGATCATCACTCTGGACGATATCCACGGCGAGATTGGCGAGGTACTGCTGGGCACCAAGCCCGGTCGGGAGAATGATGAGGAAATCACCATCTTCGACTCCACTGGCATGGCCATACAGGACAACACCACCGCCGAAAAAATCTATCGCAACGCACTGGAAAACAACGTCGGAACTTTATTTTCGTTCCTTTGAGTTTTGATTTTTCGGCAGTACGGAGAGAGGAAATTACATGCGTAACTACCCGACCATTCAGGATATTCATGAAGCCCAGGAACGGCTGCGACCCCATATCAAACATACGCCGTTGTTGCGTGCAGAAAAAATCGAGAAAGCTGTGGGTTGTCAGCTCTATCTGAAACCTGAAACCCTGCAAATCACTGGTGCCTTTAAAATTCGAGGTGCTCTCAACAAGGCACTCTCGCTGTCAAAAGAAGCGATCGCAAACGGCATCATTGCCACTTCTTCGGGCAATCATGCGCAAGGGCTTGCTTACGCCGCCAGAATGCTGGGCGTAAAGGCGTTACTGGTACTTCCGGTTACCACGCCAAAAATCAAAATTGAAAATACCAAAGCCCTCGGGGCCGAAGTCATTCTTTTTGATGGTGATACCGCTGCCAGATGGAAAAGGGTGTATGAAATCGCCGAAGAAAACCACTATGCAGTGGTTCACGCTTTTGAGGACCCGCTGGTAATGGCCGGTCAGGGAACCATCGGCTGTGAAATATTGGAGGATTTGCACGATGTGGATACAGTAATTATTCCCATGGGCGGCGGAGGCCTTATTTCAGGGATCGCTACCGCTATCAAAGAAACGAAACCATCGGTGCGCGTTATAGGCGCAGAGCCTGCCTTAACCCCGAAATATTTTCACAGCAGGATTAATAAGGAGCGTACATCGCTGCCTTTGAAAAACACCATTGCCGATGGTTTAAGAATCAGTGTCCCAGGCCAAAATCCATATCCCATTATTGAAAAGTATGTGGATGAGATCGTTCTCGTTGAAGACGAGCACATCATCGCGGGTATGCGTGCTCTTGCCAAAGATGCGAAATTGATAGCCGAGCCCGCCGCCTCTATTGGTATTGGCGCTTTGTTGGCCGGCAGCATAAAAGTTAGACCCGATGAAAAGGTCTGTGTGGTATTGACTGGCGGGAACTGGGACTTATGTGACCTTGCCGAGATATACAAACTAGTTGACTGAGCTTTGCGCGCGCCAGCGCAACGAGCAGGACGCAATGACACGCCATTCTATAAGCATCAATCGGCTCGCGATGTCTACTGCTTACTGAACCGAGCAAAGCGCTACAAAGTTCTTCTCCGAACTTGCTGGCATGTATAGACGCCCGGATCGTTGCAACACCCGGCGACAGCCGAACGCCCTTCCTTTATGGAAGGGCGTTCGGCTTTGCGGCGCCGAGAAAGGCGATCGGACAAAAAGCGCCTGATCCCCGAAGGGCGGCTCAAAGCGTTTCAATATAAGAGATGCGCATCTCCTTACCTGGCCACCAAGTTGTCGCGACAACAGGAAAGCGGACAGTCATGCCTCGACAAAGTTCGGCCTTAACGGGCACCGCGGAAAATGCCAGGCATGCTCCAGATTGAAGTGGAAACCGCTTGAGTCCCGCGGCAATAAAGCATTTCCGTTGCGCTGATATCCATACACTTTCTTCGTCACCTGACATCCAGTTGCCGTCAACCTGTAGGAGATCAACTCAATGATATACAAACCGAAATTCATCAGCTTCGATTGCTACGGGACGCTGATTAACTTCGAAATGGGGCCGACAGCCAAAAAGCTTTTCGAAGATCGTGTTCCAACTGATCGGATGCCGGCCTTTCTAGCCAGTTTTGGCTTCTACCGCCTCGATGAAGTATTGGGTGAGTGGAAACCGTTTTTTAACGTTGTTGAGAATTCCATTCAACGGGCATGCAAGGCACACGGCGTTGAATATCGCCCAGCCGATGCCCAGGCACTCTACGCCGCCGTCCCGACCTGGCAGCCCCATCCGAATGTAGTCGAGGTGCTGGAGGCAATCGCTCCGCATATTCCGCTGGTGATCCTGTCGAACTCCATGGTCGATCTGATTCCCCATAGCGTCGCCCACCTCAAGGCACCTTTCCACGCCGTGTACACCGCCGAGCAAGCGCGCGCCTACAAGCCACGGGCGCAGATGTTCGAATATATGTTCGATCAACTCGGCTGCGGCCCAGAGCAGATGATGCACGTCTCGTCGAGCTATCGTTACGACCTTATGACCGCGAACGACCTCGGGTTCATGGCCAAAGCCTTTATCGATCGCGGTCACGAGCCCTCGTTCGAAGGTTTCGAGGGTTACGGCGTCAACCGCTTGACCGATATTCGCCAGCTTCCTGGTTTGCTTGGGCTCGACTTTCCGCCTCAGGCCGCAACGATGAAACGAGGCGCATGATGTCGGAGCATCCGATTGCGGCAGCGGCGTTGAGTATGAGTACAGCGGTGCCCAACCTTGCCCTGGACGAGGTGCGGGCCTTGGTCGGTCGTCTCTACGGCATCGATGGCAGCGTCAAATCACTGGTGGGCGAGCGCGATCAGAATTGCTGCATAGAGACCGCGGACGGCACGCGTTACGTGTTCAAGATCAGCAATCCATCCGAGCCGGTTGCGGTGGTGGATTTCCAGATCGCGGCGCTTGAGCACATGGCCCGCGTATCGCCTGACCTGCCGGTGCCACGTGTCGTACGGACGCTCGGCGGACGGTCGCGCGACACCGTAGCGCTGGGCGACGGGGTTGAAACCACCGTGCGGATGCTGACCTATCTCGACGGCGTGCAGATCAAGGAGACGCCCCGGACCGCCGGGCAGCGTCGGGCAATGGGGAAGGTGCTTGCCGAATTGAACCTGGCGTTGCGCGATTTCAGCCATCCTTCGGCGACGCACGATCTGTTGTGGAATGTTTCCGCAGCGCACCTGCTGACCGCCAAGCTCGATTGCATCCTGGACGCCCCGCGTCGCGCGCTCGCCGAATCGTTCATGGCGCGCTTCAACGAGCATGTCCTGCCGCGTCTCGGCTCGCTGAGGGCGCAGGTCATCCATAACGACTACCACCTCTACAACGTGCTGGTCGCCCCCGACGATCATGAACGCGTAGTGGGAATCATCGACTTCGGCGACATGCTGCATGCGCCGCTGGTCGGTGAGGTCGCGACTGCAGCGGCCTTTCATATGACCGGCAGCGCCGATCCGTTCGAGGGCGCGGCGCAGTTCGTCGGCGCCTATCACGCGACGCTGCCGCTGACCGAGATCGAGCAGGAGATCGTCGCCGATCTCATGGCTACACGCCACCTCATCACCGCGCTGATTTCGGAATGGCGCGCTGCGCGCTACCCCGAGAACCGCGCCTACATCATGCGCCACAACCCTGCGGCATGGGAGGCGTTGGCCCAGATGGCCGATCTTTCCCGCGATGCTGCGCGCGACCGCTTGCTCACCGAAGTACGAAAAGGAAAAAGCCAATGAAAAGCACCACTGACCTCAACATGGTCAACGCCTATATCCCCGGACGTGCCGACGTGGGCCCCGTCACCGCGGCGATGATCGAGCGACGCGATGCCTTGCTCGGCCCGGCCTATCGGCTGATGTACGAGCATCCGCTGCACATCGTGCGCGGCGAAGGCGTGTGGCTGATCGATCCGCAAGGTCGCCGTTACCTCGACGTTTACAATAACGTGGCCTCACTCGGGCATTGTCACCCGGCGGTGACCGAGGCGATATGCAAGCAAGCGCAGACGCTGGCGACCAACACCCGCTATCTGCACGACACCATTCTCGAACTGGCCGAACGCCTGCTCGCGACCGTGCCCGAAACTGACCTTGCGCATCTCATGTTGACCTGTACCGGCAGCGAGGCGAACGACGTCGCCTATCGCATCGCCAAGGTCCGCACCGGTGGCACGGGCGTGATCGTGACCGAAACCGCCTATCACGGCTTCACCGACGCAGTATCGCAATTCTCGCCATCGCTCGGCGCGACAGTCGATCTCGGCGCGCACGTTCGCCTGGTCCCGGCACCGCGCCTCTATCATGCCGAGGGTGCCGATCTCGGCGAGCGCTTCACGCGCGATGTCGAGGCGGCGATCGCCGATCTTCAGCGTCACGGCATCAAGCCGGCGGCACTGATCGTCGATTCCCTGTTCACCAGCGACGGCATCCTCCCGGGCCCGGCGGGCTTCTTGAAGGGGGCGGTCGACGCGATCAAGCGGGCCGGCGGCATTTTCATCGCCGATGAGGTCCAGCCCGGCTTCGGTCGCACGGGCGAGCATATGTGGGGTTTTCAGCGTCACGGTCTGATCCCCGACATCGTCACCCTGGGTAAGCCCATGGGCAATGGACAACCTGTCGCGGGGCTGCTGGCCACTGCTGACGTGTTGGCGGAATTCGGCAAGAACTCCAGGTACTTCAATACCTTCGCTGGCAATACCGTATCCTGCGCGGCGGCGCTGGCGGTGTTGGATACGATCGAAAAAGAAGGCCTGGTGCAGCACGCCGCCAAGGTCGGGAAGATCCTGCACGACGGTATCGCCGCACTTGCCAACCGGCACGAGGCCATTGGTGATGTACGTGGCGCGGGCATGTTCGTCGGCGTGGAATTGGTCTCGGACCACGCATCGCGAACACCCGACCGCGAGCTCACCAGCCGGGTGGTCAATCTGATGCGCGACAAGGGTGTCCTGCTCAGCGCCTGTGCGATGGGACACAATGTGCTGAAGATTCGACCGCCGCTGGTGCTGTCAGCGGAACAAGCCGCTATGGTGATCGAAACGCTCGACCAAGCGCTAACCGAAGCGCAATCGGCAAAAACGCGCTAACAGGCCGACATCCGAGGTACTAACGACTTATGCGACCTTCAGTTTCCCTCGACCCGTTCGATCTCAAGATTCTTGTGCATCTGCAGCGCGAGGGACGCTGTTCGAATGTCGATCTGTCCGCGGCCATTGGCCTTAGTGAGAGCCCATGCCTCCTGCGTACCAAACGGCTTCAGGAAATCGGCATTATCCGGGGCTACCGTGCGGAGGTCGCACTGGAGAAGCTGGGCAACCACGTCATCGTGTTTTCCGAGGTGACCATCAGCAGTCATCGGCCCTGCGACTTCCGTATATTCGAAGCAGGGGCGGGCAAGTACCCCGAAATCGTCGAATGCTACAACGTCAGTGGCGGTTACGATTACCTGCTGAAAATCGTGGCCCCCAGCATTGCCTATTTTCAGGCGCTTATGGATCGGATGCTGGAAGACGATATCGGCATCGAGAAATTCGCCAGCCGCATCGTCTTGCGCCAGCCGCTCGAGCAGCGCGGATATCCGCTAAGTATTATCGCCACGGGAAGGCCAAGTTGGGAGTGATCGAGTGCGGCGTCATGCATCACCGGGGGCTGTTGCCGTTTGGGCAAGAGGTGCCGAGCGCTGCTTCCGTAGCGCTGCTTCCGTAGGGTGGGTTAGCGGCGCCGAATGCCGATCTTCCAAGCGCAGATGAAGGCCGTGCGCCGCGTAACCCACCAGGCGATGGACGGTGTTGCGCCGATGGTGGGTTACGCCGCACCAGGCACAGCGGTTTGATCGACGAATGCAACAGGCGGCTAACCCACCCTACAAAAGCCGCCTGCATCCGCGAAGAACCAAAAGAAACTAAAGCGCCCCAGCTATCGCGCTGCGGCGGCTATGCAGCTACCGCCAGGCCCGCCGAGGGCATTCGGTAGATTGCATAGATGGCGGCTCGACAGACCGCAGCTACTGCTCAAATGGGGGCTAAGGTCGGCAGCAAATATTGGCCGATTTTTTCTACGATAGAGGCCTGGCCACGCAATGCACCGAGCCGGTGCCACGCCCCTTTCTGGAGTCCTTTATGAACAGCTTCGACCCCAGCGTCGTCAAGGTACGCAGTGCCCATTTCATCGGCGGGAGATACCGCGATGCCCTGCCGGGGCTGGAGGTGGTGCGACCCTCGGACGGCCAGTACTACGCCCAACTGCCAATCGCCGATACGGCGCTGGTCGACGAGGCGGTGGAGAACGCCTGGCAGGCCTTTTGCCGAAGCGACTGGGCAACCCGGCCGCCGCGCGAACGCACCCGTGCCATGCGCCGTTGGGCCGACTTGATCGAGGCGGACGCAGCGACCCTTGCACCGCTGGAAGCGATCGGTTCGACCCGCCCGCATAAAGACGTGCTGGCTTGGGACATCCCCTATGTGGCTGAGGTTCTGCGCTTCTTCGCCGAGCTCGCCGATAAGCACGGTGGCCAGGTCGCGGCGACCCAGCGTGACAGCCTGGGCATGCAGATCGCCGAACCCTATGGGGTGATCGGCGCCATCGCGCCCTGGAATTTCCCGCTGAGTATGGCCAACTGGAAGATCGCGCCGGCCCTGGCGGCCGGCAACGCGGTGGTGCTCAAGCCCTCGGAACTGACTCCGTTCTCCATCCTGCGCTACGCCGAACTGGCGGTGCAGGCGGGGATCCCGCCAGGCATCTTCAATGTGGTGCAGGGCGACGGCCGGCTCACGGGCGATGCCCTGTGCCGTCATCCGCGGATCAGCAAGGTGACGTTCACCGGCTCCACCGCCACCGGCGCGAGCATCATGTCCACCTGCGCACACTTCGGGCCAAAGCCGGTGACCCTCGAGCTCGGCGGCAAGAGCCCGCAACTGGTGTTTGCCGATGTCCCGGACCTGCAGAAGACCGCCCGCAGCGTCGCTATGGGTATCACCGGCAATGCCGGGCAGGTCTGCGTGTCGGGGTCGCGGCTGATCATCGAGCGCTCGATTCTCGAGCCCTTCGTAGAGTACCTGCAGGGCTACTTCCGCGAGCTGCGCCCTGGCCACACCTGGTCGACGCAGACCAGCCTGTCGCCGATCATCTCCCGTCAGCAGGCCGAGCGGATCGACGGCATCGTCCAGCGTTCGCGCCAGGCCGGTGCCGAAGTGCTGGAAGGCGGTGGCCAAATCGAAGGGCTTGGTGGCGCCTACTACCAGCCAACCCTATTGAGCGTGGCGGACAGCAGCAATCCGGCCGTGCTCGAGGAGATCTTCGGCCCGGTGCTGACGGTGCAGACCTTCGAGGATGAAGAGCAGGCCCTACGCCTCGCCGAGCACCCCACCTACGGCTTGGCTGCCGGGGTGCACACCGCCGATCTCAACCGTGCGCTACGCCTGATTCGCGGCCTGGAAGTCGGCACGGTGTGGGTCAACCGCTACGGCCGTAGCAACGATCACATCCTGCCGACCGGGGGCTATAAGCGCTCGGGCATTGGTAAGGATCTGGGCAGCGAAGCCTTCGAGGCCAACTTGCGGCATAAGAGTGTGCTGATCGATATCGCCGGTTGAATCCACTGGCCGGCGCCGCCGGCGTCAAGCCTCACGGCAACATAAGCGGGCGCATCCTCAGGGGTGCGCCCGTTTTCGTTGGGGCTGGCGTAGGTTCTGCGGTGCTAGGAGAGTGGGGTGGCCGGGCGGACATTTCGATAGCCCGCTAAGGTGCATAAATAGAGGATTCGCCCGCTTTTGGAGCGCTCCGCAGCCTCTGCTGAGGCCGACCCTTAAAACGGTGATTTGTACCGAGTGACGCGCGCTTTTAACGGCATCTGCTGGTTTCATGGTGCTGTAATAAAGCCATGGTGATGCGACGCATCGTCGCTCCTGAGAGTAGGGGCCGTGCAGGTGACACCATGTTCATCAACGAACTTTCAGGACCGCACCCATGAGCTTTCTGCGCCCCAAGTACATCACCTTCGACTGCTACGGCACGCTGACCAACTTCCAAATGGGCCCGTTGACCCGCGAACTGTTCGCCGATCGCGTTGCCCCTGAGCAAATGGATCAGTTCGTCAAGGATTTCACTGCTTATCGCCTGGATCAGGTGATGGGTGACTGGCGTCCTTATGATGAAATCCTCAAGACCGCCATCTCGCGGCTGTGCAAGCGCTGGGGCATCGAATACCGCGGTGAAGGTCAGGTTTACTACGACGCTGTGCCGACCTGGGGTCCGCATGCCGACGTGACGGCCGGCCTGGCGAAAATCGCCGACAAGATTCCCCTGGTGATTTTATCCAATGCGATGGACGAGCAGATCATGTCCAACGTCGACAAGCTGGGCGTGCCTTTCCACAAGGTCTTCACCGCTCAGCAGGCCCAGGCCTATAAGCCACGCCTGCAAGCCTTCGAGTATCTGCTCGACAACCTTGGTTGCGGTCCGGAAGACCTTCTTCATGTGTCTTCGAGTTTCCGTTACGACCTGATGTCGGCCGACGACATGAAGATCAAGAACAAGGCCTTCGTCGCCCGTGGCCACGAGCAGCCGGGCAATGCCGCCTTTAACTACCACCAAATCTCCGACATCGGCGGTCTGCCTGGCTTGGTCGGTCTCTGATCCACAACGGTCGCTCTTCAAGGCAAAGGGGTTGGATATGCACAGTGAATCCTACTGGCTAGATACCGCACCGGCGTTCACCTGTGCGCAGAGCGGTGCGCTGCCCGACCAGGTGGATGTCGCCATTGTCGGTGGCGGTCTTACCGGTCTGTCGGCGGCTCGCACACTGGCCATGAAGGGTGCCAAGGTAGTGGTGCTGGAAGGCGGCCGGGTGATCGGCGAAGCCTCCGGGCGCAACGGTGGGCACTGCAGTACTGGCGTCGCCCAGGACTACGCTGCGCTGAGCGCAAGTCTGGGTGCCGACAGGGCGCGGGCCTATTACCAGGCCTACGAAAGCGCGGTGCAGACCGTGGTCGCGCTGGTGGAGCAGGAGCAGATCGCTTGCGACCTCAAGCGTAACGGTAAGCTCAAACTGGCCGCCAAGCCCCTGCATTACGAAAAGCTGGCGCGGACCTGCGAACTGATTCGGCGGGAAGTCGACGCCGACGTCGAGCTGTTGTCCGCCGAAGAAACCCGCGCCGAAGTCGATTCCGCTGAATTCCATGGCGGCCTGTTGCAGCGCAACGGCGTGCAGATGCACATCGGTCGTTTCGGCGTCGGCTTGGCGGAGGCTGCCGTACAGCGTGGCGCGCTGATCTATCAGCACACCCCGGTGAGCGACTGGCAAGCCAATGCCGGTGGTTACCGGCTCAATACCAGCAAGGGTTCGCTGCAAGCCAAGCAGATTTTGCTGGCGACCGGTGCCTGCCAGCACGGCGACATGGGTTGGTACCGGCGGCGGATCGTGCCGGTGGGCAGCTTTGTGATCGCTACCGAGGTCCTGCCCCAGGCCTTGATCGAGCGCTTGCTGCCGGCCCGTCGCTCGTACGTCACCAGCCGCATTATCGGTAATTACTTCCGCCTGACGCCGGATAACCGCCTGCTGTTCGGTGGTCGTGCGCGCTTTGCCATGTCCGGTGCGAACTCTGACGCCAAGAGCGGCCAGGTGCTGCAGGCGGCGATGGTGCAGATGTTCCCGCAGTTGGCCCATGTGAAGATCGATTACTGCTGGGGCGGGCTGGTGGACATGACCTCCGATCGCTTGCCGCGCGCCGGTCAGCATGGCGGGGTTTATCACTCCATGGGTTACAGCGGCCATGGCGTGCAGATGTCGGTGCATATGGGGCAGGTGATGGCCGAGGTTATGGATGGCAAAGTCGAAGCCAACCCCTGGCGAGAGTTGAACTGGCCGGCCATTCCCGGGCATTTCGGCAAGCCCTGGTTCCTGCCGGTGGTAGGTGCGTATTACCGGCTACAGGACTACCTACACTGAGTTTATGCGGTTGTTTCACCGAAAAAACACGCTCCGCTAATGAGCGAGCATTCGAGCCTTAGCACTTTCTAAAGGTAGAACCGAGATGACTGACAATAAAAACAAAGTTGACTCCCAGTTGATCACAGGCCAAGAAAGCCTACGGGTTTTTGAAGGGCTCAACCGGGGCATGTCGCGTCGTGATGCGCTGCGCATGTTGGGGCTGGCTGGTGTGGCTATGGCCGGTGCCGGTAGCCTGTTCGGCTCGGCCGGCCAAGTGTTCGCATCAGCGGCTGGCAGCGCGGGCAAAGGCAAGCGCGGTGGCCGCATCAAGGTCGCCACTGCAACCAGCTCGACCGCAGATACGCTGGACCCGGCCAAGGGCGGTAATTACACCGACTACTGCCGTCACAATATGTTCTATAACGGCCTGGCGGTCCTGGACGCGCAGCTGGCACCGCAGATGGCCCTGGCGGAGTCGTTCGATACCAGCGATGCGATCTTCTGGACCGTCAAGTTGCGCAAGGACGTGGTGTTCCACGATGGCAAGCCATTCACCTCGGCCGACGTCGTCTATTCGTTGACCCGCCACAAGTTGCCGGAGACTGGCTCCAAGGTGCTGACCATCGCGCAGCAGTTCGAGGAGGTGAAGGCTACTGGGCCGCATGAAGTGCAGATCCGCTTGGCCAGCCCGAACGCCGACCTGCCGGCCATCCTCGCTACCACGCACTTCCATATCGTGCGTGACGGCACCACCGATTTTGCCATCGCCAACGGCACCGGGCCTTTCAAATGCGCGGAATTCCAGCCCGGCGTGCGCTCGATCAGTGCGCGTAACGACAGCTATTGGAAGCCGGGCCTGCCCTACCTCGACGAAATCGAGTTCTTCTCGATCCCCGACGAGGCCGCTCGTATCAGTGCCCTGCTCGCTGGTGATGTGGACCTGATCAACCCGGTCAACCCGCGCTCGGTTTCGCGCATCCTCGACAGCGATAAAGTCGAGTTGATGGAGACCCCGACCGGTGGCTATACCAACCTGATCATGCGCGATGAGCTGGGCCCGGTGCAGAACCCGGACTTCGTCCTGGCGATGAAGTATCTGCAAGATCGCAAACAGATCAATCGAGCTGCCTTCCGTGGTTACGGCCAGATCGCCAACGACCAACCGATCGCCCCCAGCAATCGCTACCATTTGGCCGGTCTGCCACAACGTGAGTACGACCCGGAAAAGGCCAAGTTCCACCTGCAAAAATCCGGCATGGCCGGACGTCCCCTGTCTATCGTGGCTTCCGAAGCGGCTACCGGCTCGCTGGATATCGCGCAGTTGCTGCAGCTCTCCGGGCAGCAGATCGGCCTCAAGCTCGATATCAAACGGATGCCGGCAGACGGCTACTGGTCCAATCACTGGATGAAGCATCCGCTGGGCTTCGGCAACATCGGTGCGCGTCCGACCGCCGACTTGTTGTTCAGCCTGTTCTTCAAGTCCGATGCCGGCAACAACGAATCGGGCTGGAAGAACGAGCAGTTCGACCAGTTGCTGGTTGCCGCGCGCGGTGAGACCGACGACGCCAAGCGCAAGCAGATGTATGCCGATATGCAGGTGCTGGTGCATGAGCACGGCGGTATCGGTATTTCGCAGTTCAACAGCAGCCTCGATGGCCACAACACCAAGTTGAAAGGCCTTACCCCTCATCCTCTTGGTGGGTTGATGGGCTACATGTTCGCCGAGCACGCCTGGCTGGATGCCTGAGCGAATGCTGCGACGATAGCTCGATAACCAAGGCGCCGCCTGCGGGTCATGCAGGCGGCGTCATCAAGTAGAGGGATCAATTATGAACAGCACTATTGCGCGCCTGGTTGGTGTTCGGTTGGCTGTAGGCGTGCTTACGCTGCTTATCGTCTCGCTCGTGGTGTTTTTCCTCACCAGCCTGCTGCCAGGTGACGCGGTCCAGGAACAGCTCGGCCAGGAGGCAACTCCAGAAGCGCTGGCGGCGATACGTGCGCAGTTAGGCCTGGATCTACCCGTGCATCTGCGTTACTTGAACTGGCTGGGCGGGCTGATCACCGGCAATCCCGGTATTTCCCTGGTCAACGGCATGCCGGTCGACGCAATGATCGCCAGCAGGCTGCCCAATACCCTGAGCCTGGCCGCGGTCACCGCGCTGGTCTCGGTGCCGCTGGCGCTGACTATCGGGATTCTGTCGGCGATGTACCGCGGCTCAATCTTCGACCGTTACAGCAACATGTTGGCGGTGTTCGCCGTCTCCGTGCCGGAGTTCCTGATCGCCACCATCGCTGTGCTGATCTTCGCGGTCAAGCTGGGCTGGCTGTCGGCGCTGTCGCGCAACGTTGAGGTCGAAACGCTCGGCGAACTGGTCCGGGTCTACGCGTTACCGGTGCTGACGCTGTGCTGCGTACTGACGGCGCAGATGGCACGCATGACGCGGGCCGCGGTGATCGACCAGCTCAGCGCCTCCTATGTCGAAATGGCAGTGCTCAAAGGCGCGCGGCCGATCCGGGTGGTGCTGCGCCATGCGCTGCCCAATGCCATCGGACCGATCGCCAACGCCGTGGCGCTGAGCCTGTCGTACCTGCTGGGCGGCGTGGTCATAGTCGAGTCGATCTTCAACTATCCGGGCGTCGCGACGCTGATGGTGAACGGTGTGGTCACCCGTGACATGCCGCTGATTCAGGCGTGCGTAATGTTGTTCAGCCTGGGTTTTCTGGTGCTGGTTCTGCTGGCTGACCTCTGTGCAATTCTATCCAACCCGAGGCTGCGCAAATGAAACCGAACAGTATTTCACCTAAAGCGAGCATCGGCAGCGGCAAGGATGACGCGCTGAAACAGGACGGAGCGAACGAGCAGAGCCAGACCATCACAGCGCGCCGACGCCGGTTCACGCTGACTTTCAGCGGCATCATCGGTCTGCTGATCGTGGCCTTCTGGGCGCTGATGGCCGTCGCCGGACCCATGTTCGCGCCCCATGATGCCAACGCCATGATCAGCGACGGTTACTTCGGCCCACTCAGCCTGGAGTTTCCCTTGGGTACCGACTATCTGGGGCGGGATATCCTCAGCCGCCTATTGCACGGCGCGCCCTACACCATAGGTGTGGCGCTGGCGGCAACAGCGCTGGCCTGCGCATCTGGCGTGGTGCTGGCGCTGGTGGCGGCCGCTTCCGGTGGCTGGGTCGATGCACTCATAAGCCGTACCCAGGATGCGCTGATCGCGATTCCGAACAAGATTTTTGCCTTGTTGATGGTTGCCTCGTTCGGCTCCTCGGTGCCGCTGTTGCTGCTGATGGCCGCATTCGCCTATATGCCGGGTTCCTTCCGTATCGCCCGTGCGGTCGCGGTGAACGTCATGACGATGGACTTCGTCCGGGTTGCGCGTACCCGCGGCGAAGCCATGGCCTACATCATCTTTATCGAAGTGCTGCCGAACATGCTGCGCCCGGTGATGACCGACTTCGGCCTGCGTTTCGTCTATGTGGTGCTGCTGCTCAGCGCCATGAGCTTCCTTGGGCTGGGCGTGCAGCCGCCGGACGCCGATTGGGGTTCGCTGGTGCGGGAAAACATCGAGGGCCTGGCCCAGGGTGCCCCGGCGGTGCTGGCACCGGCGGTCGCCATCGCCACCCTGACCATGGGGGTCAACTTGCTCATCGACAGCTTCGGCGGGCGATCCAAGCGCGAGATGGAGAAGTGAGATGAACGAAATCGTCAGGGTAAGCGGCCTGCGTGTGGCCGCACGTAACGAAGAGGGCATCGATGTGCCGATCGTGCACGGTGCCGATTTCAGCCTGAACAAAGGCGAAGTACTGGCGCTGATCGGCGAGTCCGGTTCCGGCAAGAGCACCATAGCGCTGTCGCTGATGGGCTACGCTCGCTCGGGTTGCCGTATCGTCGGCGGCTCGGTACGGGTCGGCGATGTCGACGTGCTGAAACTGTCGGATGCCCAGTTGGCAAAGCTGCGCGGGCGCACCGTGGCCTATATCGCGCAGAGCGCGGCGGCGGCGTTCAATCCTTCCAAGAGCATCATGGATCAGGTGATCGAAAGTGCGCTGATCCATGGCGTGCTGTCGCGCAAGCAGGCGCAGGCCAAGGCCGTCGAACTGTTCCGCGAGCTGGCGCTGCCGGAACCGGAGCGCATCGGCGCGCGCTATCCACACCAGGTCTCGGGTGGGCAGCTGCAGCGGCTGATGGCGGCGATGGCGCTGATCACCGATCCGGCGCTGGTGATTCTGGATGAGCCGACCACGGCGCTGGATGTCACGACCCAGATCGAAGTGCTGCGGGCTTTCAAGAAGGTGGTGCGCGAACGCGGCACCACGGCGATTTACGTCTCCCACGATCTGGCGGTGGTGGCGCAGATGGCCGACCGTATCGTCGTGCTGCGCAATGGCCAGATCCAGGAAAACAATCCGACCGAACAGATCCTCGCCGCGCCGCAGCATCCCTATACCCGCAGCCTGCTGGCAGCGATAAGGCCGGCGGCGCGCCAGGGCGCGGGCGATCAAGAGGCCGCTTGCGCGGAAGAGGATGTGCTGCTCGACATCCGCGGTCTGGAGATTTGTTATGGCTTCAAGAAGGTGTTGCAGGATGTCGATCTGAAGATCCGGCGCGGCGCGGCAGTCGGCGTGATCGGCGAGTCGGGGTCGGGAAAAACCACCCTGGCGCAGGCCATCGCCGGCCTGGCACCAACATCGGCCGGACATATCCTGCTGGACGGTCAGCCGCTCAGCAGGACCCTGAACGGTCGTACCCGTGAGCAGTTCCGTCGAGTGCAGTTCGTCTTCCAGAACGCCGATACGGCGCTGAACCCAAAGCACAGCATCGAACAGATCCTCGGTCGTCCGCTGCGTTTCTACCACGGCATGAAGGGCGCGCAGCAGCAGCGGCGGGTCGTCGAGTTGCTGGAGCTGGTGCAGTTGCCGGCCAGCCTTGCGCAACGCCGGCCCGGCGAGTTGTCCGGCGGGCAGAAACAGCGCGTCAACCTGGCGCGGGCGCTGGCGGCGGAACCGGATCTGATCCTCTGTGATGAAGTGACCTCGGCGCTGGATACGGTGGTGGGTGCGGCGATTCTCGAACTGTTGCGCGATCTGCGCCGAGATCTGGGGGTCTCCTACCTGTTTATCAGCCATGACATCTCCACCGTGCGTGCGCTGTGCGACGACATAGTGGTGATGTACAGCGGCCATAAGGTCGAGGCCGGCGATCAGCAGGCGTTCGCCCAGGTGCCGTTCCACCCCTATACCAACCTGTTGACCAATTCGGTGCCGGAGCTGCGTCAAGGATGGCTGGAAACCTGCGGGGCCGCTCACGGCGCGCTGCCGCCGATCGGCGAGCTGGCCAGCGGCGCGCATCTCTGTCCGTTCCTCGATCGCTGCCCAGTGCGCATCGACGGCCTGTGCAACCGCAGCGCGCCACCGCGTCGCAACATCGCTGGCGGTAGCGAGATTCTTTGCCATCACACCAGTGCCGATCTGCTCAAAGCCCAGGAAGGTGTGAGCAGCATGAAACTGGTGGGTACTTACGCGTGAGAGCGCGTTTCGTACGCTTGGCCGAGGCTGAGCGGCCAAGCGTCAGGCTGCTGGTCGATGGCGAGCCGATCGAGGCATTGCAGGGCGACACCCTGATGGTTGCGTTATTGACCCCGGTATGGAGCCTGACGCCGGGCCAGCTGTGCTGCGTCAGTCAGGGCAAGCACACCAGCGTCGAACCCTGCCATATACGCCGGTTCGCCACTTCATCTATGCAGCGGAGCAAGGCCTTATGAAACCCCGTGTTCTGGAGATTTTCAAACGGCTGATCGCCTTCGACACCGTCTCTTCGGAGTCGAACCTGGCGTTGATCGAATATGTGCGCGAGCTGCTGCTGAGCAAGGGCATCGAGTCCTTGATCGTCAAGGACGAGAGCGGGCGCAAGGCCAACCTGTTCGCCAGCACCGGCCCGCGCGATGTACCCGGGATTCTGCTGTCCGGGCATACCGACGTGGTACCCGCCGCCGGCCAGGCTTGGAGCGTGCCGGCGTTCCAGGTGACGCTGAAGGACGGGCGGCTCTATGGCCGCGGCAGTTGCGACATGAAAGGCTTTATCGCCCTGGCGATCGACGCCATGCTCGAGGCCGCCGACAGCTCGTTGAGCCGTCCGTTGCAACTGGCGCTGTCGCATGACGAGGAAATCGGTTGCGTCGGTGTGCGCCGCCTGCTCGACGTGCTGCACCTGGCGCCGTTGCGCCCGTTCCTGTGCATCGTTGGCGAACCGACCGAGATGCAGTTCGTTCTAGGGCACAAGGGCAAGGGTTCTTACCGCGCCTTCTGTCGTGGCCAGGAAGCGCACTCGTCCCTGGCACCGCGCTCGGTCAATGCCATTCACGTGGCCTGCGACTTTATCGCCGCGCTGCGCCAGAGTCAGCAGCGCTTGCAGGAGCAGGGCGCGCAGGATGCGGATTACGACGTGCCCTACAGCACCGTGCATGTCGGGCAAATCGTCGGCGGCAAGGCCCTGAACATAGTGCCGAACCTGTGCAGCCTGGATTTTGAAGTGCGCAATCTGCCGGCCGACGACCTCGATCAGTTCCTCGAGCAGATGCGCGAACAGGCCGAGACGATCGTGCGCGAGGCCAAGCGCTTGTCCAGTGTCGCCGATATCGAGATCGAAACCCTGAACGTCTACCCCGGCCTCGATACCCACCCCAGCGTGGAAGCCGTGCGCTTGCTGAAGAACTTCGCCCCGGCGGATACCGGCAGCACGAAAGTGTCCTTCGGCACCGAAGGCGGTTTGTTCAGCCAGCGCCTGAATGTACCTGTGGTGGTTTGCGGGCCGGGCTCCATTCAGCAGGCGCACAAGCCCGACGAATTCATCGAAGTCAGCCAGATGGACGCCGGCGAGCGCTTTCTCGAGGGGCTGTTGGGGTCGTTGAAGCTGTAGCGTCAGATTTCTGCGCGGTATTGATGTGGGAGGGGCTTTAGCCGCGATTGGCCTCGAAGGTACTAAAAGAATCGCAGCCGAAGCTGAACACCGCCCGACCCTCCCACAGCAGCGACACCTTATTCCTGTCGCGACACCAGCAACCCCACCCGGGGCCGCGCTCCGCATAGCCCAGTAGAGCCTGCCGTCGTCGGGCGATATTCAGCATTCAACGCTGCTGGGCGAGCGCTTTCAGCATCCTCGTCTGTAGCCGCTGAATAAACTGAAGGCTGTCTCGGAACAGGACTCGATCATGCTCAAGAATCGTTTGAAAGACCCCAGCCTGCTGGCAGAACTCGCTTACATCGACGGGCAGTGGGTCGCTGCCGATAACGCCGCCACTGTGGATGTCGTCAACCCGGCCAACGGCGAATGCCTGGCCCGAGTGCCGGCTATGCAAGGCGGCGAAACCCGTCGCGCCATCGAGGCCGCCGATCGCGCCTGGCCGGCCTGGCGTGCGCGTCCTGCGGCAGAACGTGCCGTGCTGCTCGAACGTTGGTATCAGGCCATGCTCGATAACCTCGATGACCTGGCGTTGATCATGACCTGCGAGCAGGGCAAGCCGCTCCATGAAGCCCAGGGCGAAATCCGCTACGGTGCCAGCTTCGTCAAATGGTTCGCCGAGGAGGCCCGCCGGATATACGGCGAAACCATTCCGGCACCCAGTGGCGACCGCCGCCTGCTGACCCTGAAACAACCAGTCGGGGTTTGCGCCGCTATCACCCCGTGGAACTTCCCTAACGCGATGATCACCCGCAAGTGCGCGCCGGCCCTGGCGGCCGGTTGCCCGGTGATCGTTAAGCCCTCGGATCTGACGCCTTTGTCTGCGCTGGCGCTGGCGGTGCTGGCCGAACGGGTCGGCATTCCTGCCGGGGTGTTCAACGTAGTGACCGGTATGCCGGTGGGGATCGGCGAAGAGCTGACCAGCAACCCGACGGTGCGCAAGATTTCCTTCACCGGCTCGACTGCTGTGGGCAGCTTGCTGATGCGCCAGAGCGCTGATCAGATCAAGCGCCTGAGCCTCGAATTGGGCGGCAACGCGCCCTTTATCGTGTTCGACGACGCTGACCTGGAACAGGCTGTGGCCGGGGTCATGCAGAGCAAGTTCCGCAACGCCGGGCAGACCTGTGTCTGCGCCAATCGCATCCTGGTACAGGAGGGCATCTACGAGCGCTTCGCCCAGCGCCTGGTGGAGGAGGTGGGCAAGCTCAAGGTCGGCAACGGCCTGGAGCAGGGCGTGACCACCGGCCCGCTGATCAATGCGGCCGCGGTGAGCAAGGTCGCCAAGCATATCGACGATGCCCTGAGTAAAGGCGGCCGTTTACTCTGCGGTGGTATTCCCGCGGGCGACAGCCAGTTCGTCGAGCCGACGGTGCTCGGCGAGGCCCATGCCGGCATGTTGCTGGCCAACGAAGAAACCTTCGGCCCGGTGGCACCCTTGATGCGCTTTACTCACGAGGCCGAAGCGCTGGCTCTGGCCAATGCCACGCCCTATGGCTTGGCCGCGTACTTCTTCACCCAGGATATGCGCCGCTCGTGGCGCTTCGGCGAGGCGCTGGAGTTCGGCATGATCGGCCTCAATACCGGGCTCATTTCCATGGAAGTGGCACCGTTCGGTGGGGTCAAGCAGTCCGGCCTGGGCCGCGAGGGTTCCAAGTACGGCCTGGATGAGTACCTGGAAGTCAAAGCCTTCCATATCGGCGGGCTCTAGATCGGCGGGCTATAGGTTTTCCAACCGGCCTGATTGACGCGAATTCGACAAGGTGACGACATGAGCAAGACATTCAAAATCGCCGCGATCGCCGGCGATGGCATCGGCAAGGAAGTGCTGCCCGAAGGGCTGCGGGTGTTGGAGCAGGCGGCGCGCAAGTGGGATCTGGACCTGAGCATCGAAGTGCTCGATTGGGCGCACTGCGATTACTACCTGGAACACGGGCAGATGATGCCCACCGATTGGTTCGAGCAGCTGAAAGGCTTCGATGCCATCTACTTCGGTGCCGTGGGCTGGCCGGACAAGGTGCCGGATCATATTTCCCTGTGGGGTTCGCTGCTCAAGTTCCGTCGCGACTTCGACCAGTACGTGAATATCCGCCCGGTGCGGCTGTTCCCCGGTGTGCCGTGTCCGCTAGCCGGTCGTGAGCCCGGCGATATCGACTTCGTGGTGATCCGCGAAAACACCGAAGGCGAATATTCCTCGGTGGGCGGCAAGATGTTCGAAGGCACTGAACACGAGTTCGTGCTGCAGGAATCGGTGTTCACCCGTCGTGGCGTGGATCGGATTCTCAAGTACGCCTTCGACCTGGCGCAGACCCGCCCGCGCAAGCGTCTGACCGCGGCGACCAAGTCCAACGGCATCTCTATCAGCATGCCGTACTGGGACGAGCGCACCGCGCTGATGGCCGAGCAGTACCCGGAGATCAGCTGGGACAAGCAGCACATCGATATTCTCTGCGCGCGCTTCGTGTTGCAGCCGGACCGCTTCGATGTGGTGGTGGCGTCGAACCTGTTCGGCGACATCCTTTCCGATCTGGGGCCGGCCTGCGCCGGCACCATCGGCATCGCCCCGTCGGCCAACCTCGACCCGGAGCGCCGCTTCCCTTCGCTGTTCGAACCGGTGCACGGTTCGGCCCCGGATATCTACGGGCGCAACATCGCCAACCCGATCGCGATGATCTGGTCCGGCGCGCTGATGCTGGATTTCCTCGGCAATGGCGATGAACGCTACCGCGCCGCCCACGACGGCATTCTCAAGGCCATCGAGCAGATCATTGCTAGAGGGCCGATCACGCCCGATCTCGGCGGCCAAGGCTCGACCCAGGACGTCGGCAAGGCGATCGCCGCGGCGCTCTGAGCGCCTACCTAAGTTTCTGGTGTGTCACCCCTTATAGCCCGTACACACTGCGGGCTTTTTTTTTGCGTCTTGTCGGGCACGGGGTCGCTGCTGCCCCGCTCCGAGTGCGTTTTTAGTCGCGTCATGCAGGAGGGTTGCGTATGCGTAGGTTACTGGTCGTATTGTTGGCTTGCACCTGGCCTGTCATAAGCTGGGCGAGTTCGCCTATCGAGGTGACCATCCTCGGCGACGCCGGCTACCCGCCGTACAGCTATGACGTGGGAGGCGAAGCCAAGGGGCTTTACAGCGATATTCTGCGCGCTGCCTTTGCCCGCATGCCGGAGTACCGCGTGCATATTCGGCCCGTGCCCTGGGCGCGCGGTTTGGCGGAATTGGCTAAGGGCCGTGCCTTGGCTCTCTATCCGCCGTATTTCCGGCCCGGCGAGCGGCCGTGGATGGACTATTCGCGGCCCATATTGCGGGAGAAGCTGGTTGTTTTCGTGCGCGCCGAGGTAGCTCGCGTGCTGCCGGAGGAGCGATTTCCGCAAGCCTATAGAGGCCTGCGCATCGGCCAGAACAGTGGCTTTATCAAGATTCGCGACCCGGACTATCAATCCATGCTGGCCAAGGGTGAACTGCGACAGATTTATAGCAAGGACAACCGCACCAGCCTGGCCATGCTCTATAGGGGGAGATTGGATGCCTATATCAATGACCGTCGCTCCGTCCTCTGGGAGCTCAACCGGATGCAGCGTGACGGCGTCTTCGGCGGCAAAGGGCTCGATTGGGTGGTTGAAGGCCCCTGGCTCTCCGGTGAGGAGGGCCATCTCGGTTATACCCGGGTCAATGCGGCCGCTTATCCCTACAAGGACGATTTCAAGCAACGCCTCGACGCTATCCTGGCTGACATGGAGCGTGAAGGCAGCATCGTTCGCCTGGCCAGGCGCTACGATCTGATGAACCCTTTGGTCTCCCAGGCCGACGGCATCTAGGGGTTGCCTGAAATAGCCACATGTTTCTGGCTGCTTTTCCGCTCAGATCAGAACGTATAGGCGATACCGGCCTGAACGGTACGCGGTGCGCCGGGGTAAGCGTAGAGGTTCCACGCCCCTTCTTCGTACTCCTCGTTGAACAGGTTCTTCACGTCCAGGTTCAGCCGTACATGCTCGTTGACTTTGTAGAAGCTCAACAGGTCGACGACGCTATAGTCCTGCATGTCGTAAGCGGTCGCACTGGTTTGTCCGGCGCGCTCGTCGACATACTTCACCGCTATGCCCAGACCCAGGCCTTGCGCCGCTCCCTTCTGGAACTCGTAGACGTTCAGCAGGCTGAAGCTATTGCGTGGAATATTGGCCAACCGCGTGCCGGATGGGATCGAGTTGTCTTTGCTTACTTTGGCATCGACGAAGGCGTAGCCGCCGATCATCCGCCACTCGGGGGTGATGTTGCCGGCGATATTCAGGTCGATACCTCGGCTACGCACCTCGCCCGCCGCGATACTGAAGGTCGGGTCGAGCGGGTCCAGGGTCAGGACATTTTGCTTGACCGTGTGATAAACCGCCGCATCGACGTTCAACTGCCGGTCGAGGGCTTGCCACTTCACGCCCAGTTCATAGGACTTGCCTTGCTCCGGATCGAAGCCGTCGCCGAGACGGCTCGCGCCACTGTTGGGCTTGTAGGAGCGTGCCGCATTGGCGTAGACGGCCAGGCTGTCGCTCAGGTCGTAGATCAAACCGACCCTTGGTGTGGCGGCAGTATCGGCCGCGTCCCAGCTGCGACTACCCGGCAGGTGGTTGCGATAGTCATGCTCGAAGCGCTCGATCCGCACTCCGGCGAGAAACTTGAGGCGTTCGCTGAGGGTCACCTGATCCTGGACGAAGGCGGCCCAGGTCTGCAGGTTTTCGTTGTCGTGGGTAGTGGTGCGGGTCAGTGTGGGACGCGGCTGGCCCAGTATCGGCTCAAAAATATCGACGGGGTAGGCGTCGAGCGCACCGCCGGAGCGTCGAATGATCGACTTGTAGTGGAAGTCCTCGTACTCGGCCCCTGTGAGTAACATGTGCTCCAGGCCCAGGGCGTCGAAATTGCCGGTCAGGTTGAGCTGCACATTGCGGTCGTTCCATTCCAGCTTGCGCTCGCTGAAGTTGCGTCCCAGGGTGCGGCCGTCGGCCTGCAGACCATTGGCCTCCACTGCATTGCCTTGCAAGGTGCCGTCCAGCTGCTGCACGCCGCCGGCCAGCATCCAGCTGTCATTGAGCCAATGGTCGAAGCGCAGCTGCACCATGTTGTTGTCGTTATGCAGAAGGTTGTCGCTGCCCGTTTCCCAGGCGTTGGTATCGCGCGAAGCGTTGCCAATCTGATTGGGGAAACGGGTCAGGCCGCGATCCAGCGGATGATTGTTGCGCATGAAATCCGCTTCCAGGGTGATGCGCGTTGCATCGGAAAGCTGCCAGCTGAGTACCGGGGCTACCCCGTAGCGCTCGGTTTCGACATGGTCGCGGAAGGTCTCGCCACCTTCGCCCAGCAGGTTCAGGCGGTAGGTCAGCCGGCCTTCTTCGTCCAGCGCTCCGATGGCGTCGAGGGTTGCCCGCTGCATGCCCTGGTCGTCGATCTGGCTGCCGAGCGTCACCTGGCGCTCGGCCTGGGGTTGTTTGGTGACCAGGTTGAAGGTACCACCCGGATCACCTCGGCCGTAGAGGGTTGAAGCCGGGCCGCGCAGCACCTCAAGACGCTCGATGGTGTAAGCGTCCGGTGAGTTCGGGTAGCCGCGGTTGATGGGGAAGCCGTTGCGATAGAACTCGCCGGTGGTGAAGCCGCGTACGGTGAAGGTGGTCAGGCCCTGACCGCCAAAATTGTTGGCCCGCCCAACACCGCCGGCGTAGTCGAGCGCATCGCGCAGACGGGTCGCACCGCTATCCTCGACCGCATCGCGGGGTATGACACTGACCGATTGCGGTGTTTCGTGAAGCGCGACGTCGGTGCGTGTTGCACTGCTTGATCGCGTAGCCCTGTAGCCATCCACCGGACCGTCGGCACGTTCAGAATTGCTCGCGGACGAGCTGATTGTCATGGCCTCGAGCTGCAAAGGCGTTGGCTTATCTTTGTCTGGTTGTTCGGCCTGCACGACAGGCGAGGCGGCCATCAGAAGGTAGAGCCCGATAGTGGTGGTATGACGCATTGTTGGTCGTGTCCTTCGATCGACTTGTTGGCTTAGTAGAGATTATATATCTAATAAGAATCATTTGTGATTGGCTATTGTTCTCGATATGGCAGGATTCCACTACCGTTCTGTCGTGGAAAACGATTGGGGGCTGCTGGTATGTGTCGTAGTTCGGCAGAATCTTCTGCGAAAGGGGCGCGGGGGCGGATGAGTAGCAATACTCGGCAAGGATGGCATGAGGTAGCCATGCTCAGCCCAGCCGATTTTGAAAGCAGAGAGTCGACCGTGTGGCGGTTAGTAGCCCTGCCTACGATCAATTTGGCCGAGCATGTGCTCGCCGCGTTGATGCCGGCGGATATTCTCCAGCAACACGGCAAACGCGCTTTCCGGTTGGGTCATCGCGGCGATATGCGGCGTCAGCAGAATCTGTGGGTGATGCCAGAAGGGGTGGTCCGGCTCGGCAGGTTCCTGTTGCAGCACGTCGAGCACTGCGGCGCTGAGCTGGCCGCTGGCCAGGGCTGCGAGCAAGTCCTCTTCCACCAGGTGGCCACCGCGACCCATATTGACCAGCGCGGTGCCTTTGGGCAGGTGCTGAAACAGCTGGCGGTCGAGAATCCCTTGGGTCTGCTCGGTCAGCGGCAGAACGCACAGCAGAATGTCGCATTGACCGAGGAAAGCCGGCAGTTGCTCGGTGCCGGCAAAACAATCGACCCCGGGTATGCGGTGTTGGCTACGCGCCCAGCCCGACAGGGCAAAGCCATAAGGTTGCAAGGTGGCGAGTATCTGCCGGGCCTGCAAACCGAGACCCATGACCCCGACCCGGCGCTTCTGCGCGGGCACCAGGCGGTGCGCTTGCCAGCGCTTTTCGGCCTGTTGCTGGCGGTAGCGCAGCATGTCCCGGTGCAGGCCGAGTACGGCGAAGCTGGCGTATTCGCACATGCCCTGAGTGATGCCCGGATCGAGCAAACGGACCACCGGCAAGCTCGCCGGCAAGCGGCCGAGGTCGAGCTGGTCGACGCCTGCCGACAGGGCGAACAGCACCTGCAGGTTCGGCAGCAGGGCTTCGAGATCGTCCGGTGCCTGCCAGGCCGCCAGGTAGCGAATATCGCGCGGGTCGCCGATGTCCGACCAGGCGCGCCATTCGATATCCGGGGCTTGTTCGGCGAACAACGCTTGCCACTGTTCGCCGCGCACCGGGTCGGCTTTATAGAGCAGGGCCATGGGCATTTCCTCATATAAACGGAAATAGCCAGCATGCCAGAGCGGTAGAGCAGGATCTGTTGAAAGAGCCACGGCAAACGCATGGCATCGGATTGTATGGGGCGGATCCCGGCAGATTCCGTGGTTTGAAGGATTCTGCCGTTTACCGGGCTGAAAACAGTCGATCCGAATTTCTCAGGGGGCAAGTTCGGCTTAGAGCGTTGTGGCGAAGGCTTAACCTGAAGCACATCGCAGCCGCCTCCCGGTTGCCGGGCTCACTTATGGGAGATGCCATGAATAGTAAAGTCGAAAAAACCCCACATTTGCTTCAGCAGCGCGATCAGTTTGTGCCGCGTGGCTTGGTCACCGCCCATCCGCTGGTCGTCGACCGCGCCCAGGGTGCCGAACTCTGGGATGTCGACGGCAGACGTTACCTGGACTTCGTCGGTGGTATCGGCGTGATGAACATCGGCCACAATCATCCGAAGGTGGTCGCGGCGGTGCAGGCGCAGATGCAGAAGGTTACCCACGCCTGTTTCCAGGTGGCGGCCTATCAGCCTTATCTCGATCTGGTACAACGCTTGTGCGAGTTGGTCGGCGGCTCCAGTGGCGTTGCGCATAAGGCGGCACTGTTCACCTCGGGTGCAGAGGCTGTGGAGAATGCGGTGAAGATCGCCCGCGCCCATACCAAACGTCCGGCGGTGATCTCCTTCCGTGGCGGTTTCCATGGTCGTACCTTGCTCGGCACCACCCTGACCGGCATGAGCCAGCCCTATAAGCAGAACTTCGGCATGGCCCCCGAGGTGTTCCACACGCCGTACCCGAATGCCTACCGCGGTTTCACCAGCGAGATGGCGCTGCAGGCGCTCAACGAATTGTTCGCCACCCAGGTTTCCCCGGATCGCGTCGCCGCAATCATCATCGAGCCGGTACAAGGCGACGGCGGTTTCCTTTCGGCACCAGTGGAATTCCTTCAGGCGCTACGCGAGTTGACCACGCGCCATGGCATCGTGCTGATTCTCGATGAAGTGCAGACCGGCTTCGGTCGCACCGGCACCTGGTTCGGTTTCCAGCACGCCGGGATTCAGCCGGACCTGGTTACCGTGGCCAAGAGCCTGGCCGCTGGCCTGCCGATCTCGGGCGTGGTCGGCCGTGCAGAAATCATGGACGCGCCAGCCCCCGGCGGCCTCGGCGGTACTTACGGCGGTAACGCCCTGGCTTGCGCGGCGGCCTTGGCAGTGATCGACACCTACGAGCAGGAACAATTGCTGGCGCGTGGCGACAAGCTGGGCGAACGTCTGCGTCAGGGCCTGCTGCGCCTGCAGGCACGCTACCCGCAGCAGATCGGTGATGTGCGTGGCACCGGCCTGATGCTGGCGATGGAGCTGATCAAGGACGACGCGGCGTGCAGTCCTGATCCAGAGCTGAATCAGCAACTGATCGACGAGGCCCGCAACGGCGGTCTGCTGGTGATCAAATGTGGTGTGTACCGTAACGTGCTGCGTTTTCTCGCGCCTCTGGTCGCCGAAGAAGCGCAGATCGACGAAGCCCTGGAAATTCTCGGGGCGGCCCTGGCACGCGTATTGAATTGAGTTGAGCCCTCGGTCGGCACTCGTTGGTTCGTGCCGACTGAGGAGATTTTGGAGCATGGATCGATGAAAGCATCAGAGGAGGCGAGAGCCATGGACCTTACTGATTATCGTGCGCTGCTGATCGACTGCGATGAAGTCCTGGTTGATCGGGATTCCGGCGTCTGGACGGCCTTGCAGCCGTTGCTGGAAAACCGTCCCGGCATCTTGGGGCGGGAGGAAGTGCTGAGCGAGTTCAACGAGGCGATACGCGCGCTCTATCCGCGTTTCTCCGATCTGGGGTTCAGTGGCTTACTGTGCTTCGCCCATCGGCAATTGGCCGAGCGCCTCGGGCTCAAGGTCAGCTGGGAGGAGGGGATGACCTTCGCCCGTTCGGTACGCAACTGGTCGCTGTTCGAAGACGCGCCTGGTGCCATGCTGTATCTGCGCAAGTTCTATCGGCTGCTGGTGCACGGCGACCGCGATGCCGCGGATCGCAAGGCACTCTGCGATCGATTGGGGATCATCTCCGAGGATTTGCTTTCTCCGGCCAGTAAGCCTTTGGCGGATCGTGCCTGGTTGCTCGCCCATGGCCTCAAGGCCGAAGAAGTCCTGCAGGTGTCGAGGTATCCCGCCGAGTCGCCCGTGTCAGCTGGGTTGTGCCTGATTCGTCGTGACCATGACCGCTATACTCAGCCATGTCCGGCGGACTATTGCATTAACAGCATGGCCGACCTGGTGGCGCAACATCAGCTGTCTTTGCGGCGCTGACTTTGCTAGAAAGACTGCCTACGAATAGCGATCGAGAGGTACGCGATGGAAGCTTTAGTCAAGCTGGACCGGATCGACATTAATATTCTGGTCGAGCTGCAAAAAGACGGTCGCATCACTAACGTCAGTCTGGCCGATGCCGTGGGCCTGTCGGCCAGCCCATGTCTGCAGCGGGTCAAGCGGCTCGAAGCAGCAGGCTATATCTCCGGCTATAGTGCCCATCTCAATCTGGCCAAGATCACCGAGTCGGTAACGGTATTCACCGAGATCACCCTGCATGACCACAAACGTGAAGACTTCGCCAAATTCGAGTCCAACATTCGTCTGGTCGATGAGGTGCTCGAGTGCCACTTGATCAGCGGCGGTTACGACTACCTAACGCGTTTCATGACTCGTAGCATCCAGCACTACCAAGAGGTGATGGAGGGGCTGCTGGACAAGAATATTGGCATATCCAAGTATTTCAGCTACATCGTCATCAAGTCGCCGGTGCTTAAAGATGGTGTGCCGCTGCGTAAACTCTTGAGTCACTGATTTTCCGTCTAAGGCTTGCATGGTCAACTCGCCAGCGGCTGGGAGTGCGCCGTACGTACCGAGCCTCTATGTGAGTGTGGTTTGCCGGCCGTGCGGGCGGTTGGTCAGTGCGAGGTCTACAGCGCTTCCCTGGTGCGGAAGCTGTCCCCAGGATCGGTCGGCTGATCGAGAAACCCTGGGCGATGTCGCAGCCGAAGTCGCCCAGGCGGGTCAGGGTTTCCTGGCTCCCCACGCCCTCGGCGACCACCTCTAGGTCGAGATTGTGCGCCAGTTCGAAGATGGAACGCACGATCTTCGCCGAGTCATCGTCGTCGCTGAGCATGGGAATGACGAAGGACTGGTCGATCTTCAGCGAATCCACCGGCAGCTTCTGCAGGTAGGCCAGCGAGGAGTAGCCGGTGCCGAAGTCGTCGATGGTCAGGCGGCTGTCGAGGTTTCTCAGTTGGGTCAGGGTCTTGCGCGCCGCCACCGGGTCTTCCGTCAGCGCGCTTTCGGTCAGTTCGAACTCGATCCAATTGGGCTCGGCACCCCAGGTCGAGAAGGCGCCACGAATCCGTTCGATCAGCTTGGGGTCGCGCAGGTCGTGGGCCGACAGATTGATCGAGATCGGTCGAGGGTCGCCTTCCTGATGCCAGGCATAGCTCTGGCCCAGCGCCGCGTCCAGCACCCAGTAAGTGAGCGGGGTGATCAGCCCTGCGTTTTCGGCCAACTTGATGAAGTCGTTGGGCGGTAGCAGGCCGTGCTGCGGATGCTGCCAGCGCACCAGGGCTTCGCTGCCGCACACCCTATTGGTGGCGATTTGCAGTTTCGGCTGGTAATGCAGCAGCTGGTTGCCGTCGATCGCCCGGCGCAGTTCGCTCATCAGGGTCAGGTGCTGGGCACATTCGCGATCGAGGCCGCCCGCCGCAATGGCAGGGCCTTCCGTTGATGCGCCAGTGAACCGCCCCGGCAGTCAAGGCCGTCCGCGCACGGGGCGAGTGCAAGCGGGGTACCTCGACGTTACGTTGGGTAACCGTGTGCAGCATTTCCTTCTCACACATGCCCTGATTTGTGGCGCTCCCGCCCAGGTTACGACGTGTTGATGTCGTGTAATTAGTGCTGCTAAAAATAAATAGCATTTTAAAACAAGCGCTTGCATAAGTTGTGGGAGAACTTGGCACGCTCCCTGCTGTATTTTGGATAATTGGATACAAAAATACATTAAGGCGGTCGACCCATGCGAATCACACCCACCTACGTCGAACGTGCGCCCATGACCGCCGAAGAAGAGGCCTACAACTATTTACTCGATGCGATCTGCAAGGGCCAGTACTGCACGGGTGACCGGTTGATCGCCGAAGACATCGCCAAAGACGTCGGTATGAGCCGCATGCCGGTGCGTGAGGCGTTTCGCCGCCTGGCCGCCGAGGGCTTGGTGACCCTGCGGCCCAACCGCGGTGCGATTGTCAGCGGCCTGAACATCGACGAGATGCACGAGGTGTTCGAGATGCGTAGTGCGCTGGAAGGGTTGGCCATCCGCGTCGCCGTGGCGAAGATCACTCCCCGTCACCTGAATCTGCTCGAACGCCTGCTCGATGACATGGACGACTTCCGCGATGACAGCGCCGAGTGGGTCAGCCGTCACCGGGCCTTTCATGAATACCTCTGCAGCCTCAGTGGTCGGCCGCGGCTGATGCGCCAGATCACTGCGCTCTACTCGGTAATAGAGCCGCACATGCGTCTATGGCTGCAGCATGCCGAAAAACCCCTGAGTGCTCGCCAGGAACACGCCGTGATTCTTGATGCCCTGCGCGCCGGCGATGCCGCTGTCGCCGAGCGTGTCGTGCGTGAGCACATTGAAGGCACCGTTACGGAACTGGTGCGCTTTCTTGAAACGGGCGTCTGACCCGTCTGCTGTAGCTGTGTCGATTCGAGTACTGCCAGTCCCTGAACGCAACCGGAGTTTCGTCATGTCTTATTACAGAAACACGCTCGCCGCTTTCGCCCTTGGTCTCGTCGTGCCTGCCGCTCTGGCCACTCCCACCTTACCCGAACGCCTGCAGAACGCCGAGAAGCTAACCTACTGTTCGGGCTTGGACTCGCCACCGCTGGTGTTCTTCGATGCCAAGCAGCAGCCCACCGGCCTGGCCGTCGACCTGGGCAATCTGATCGGCGAAAAGCTGGGCAATAAGCGTGTGGAATGGCGTGTGGTGCCCTTTTCCGGGATGCTGCCGGCGCTGTTGGCCAGCCAATGCGACATGATCGTCGATCAGCTGTTCGACAAGCCCGAGCGGCGCGAAGTGATCGACATCGTCAACTACATGTACTCCAGCCAGTCGGTGGTGGTGCCCAAGGGCAACCCTAAAGGGGTGAAGTCGCTGTCCGACTTAGCAGGGCTGAAGGTCGCAGTACTCAACGGCTCGACCATCAAGACCCTGCTCGATGCCGAGAACGAGAAGCTTGCCGAGGCCGGCAAGCCGCCGATGAAGCTGGGGGTCTACAACACCGACACCGATGCTTTCCAGGCATTGCGCATCGGCCAGGCCGACGCTTATGGCACCACCGTGGAAACCGCCGGCTACTACCAGAACATGGCACCGGATCTGTTCCAGGAAGGGGTTCCGGCGTTCAGCCGCATCCTGACCGGCATCGGTATCCGCAAGGACGATCCTGAGCTTAGCGCTGCTGTGGCTCAGGTGCTGCAAGACCTGCGTGACGACGGCTCCTATCTGGCCCTGATGCGCAAGTGGCATGTCGAAAGTGACAAGCTGGACTGAGCACAGGTGAAAACCCTCGCCCTGCGGTCGTTTGCAAGCGCCTGTTGTGGTGTGCGCTAGGTGAAAAGTGGGGGAGCATTTAGCCCGCTAAGCTCCCTGCTTTTCACGCAATGCGCGTTGTCGCGAACGCCTGGAGGCGCTCGATATTTCATAGCCTCTGAGGCCTGAACGATGAATTTCAGTTGGGATATTTTCTGGCAGTATCTGCTGCAACCCAGTGACATATACCTCTATGGCCTGTGGCTCACCTGTGTGATCAGCGTACTGTCCATGGTGTTGGGCTGCGCACTGGGGTTAGTTGCGGCGCTGATGCGCCTGTCGAGCAATCCGCTGCTGCAGTACCCGGTGCGCTTCTATGTCTGGTTGATGCGTGGCACGCCGCTGCTGGTGCAGATTGTCTTTCTCTACACCGCATTGGCCGCTGGCGGCATCTTCCGCTTCGAGGACCTCGACCTGGGCTGGTTCATTCTGCCGGGCAACATCCAGGCGGCGATCATCGCCCTGGGGCTCAACGAAGGGGCCTACATGGCCGAGATCATCCGCGCAGGTATCGGCGCGGTGGACAAGGGACAGTACGAGGCCTCGCGCTCACTGGGCATGACGTTCGGCAAGCTGATGCGCCGCATCGTCCTGCCGCAGGCTTTTCGGGTGATCGTTCCGCCGATCGGCAATGAATTCAACGTGATGCTGAAGAACACCACCCTGGTCAGTGTGATTGGCGTGCAGGAGTTGCTACTGAGCACGCAGATGGTCACCTCGGCAACCTTCCGGGTTTTCGAGCTGTACCTGGTAGTGGCCATCTATTTCTTGCTGCTGACCACGCTTTGGGGCTTCTTCCAGCGCTGGCTCGAAATCCGCTTCAGCCAGTCGGAACAGCGCACTCCGGCCAGCAGCCGGATGTTCGGTCGGCAGGCGATGAAACTGTTGAGGGGGCGTTGAGATGGCACATCTGAGTGAAGAACCCATCATCGAGGCCCTGGGTATCCACAAGGCCTTCGGTGAGCTGCAGATTCTAAAGGGCATTTCCCTGCAGGTGCGGCGCGGCGAAGTGGTGGTGTTGATCGGTGCCTCCGGCTCCGGCAAGACCACCTTTATCCGCTGCATCAATCTGCTCGAAGACATCCAGGCCGGGCGGATTCGGGTCAATGGCCGGGCCATGGGCTATCGCGAGCGGCCAGATGGCAAACTGGTGCGCGATTCCGAGCGCAACATTGCTCGGCAGCGTCGTGACATCGGCATGGTGTTTCAACGCTTCAACCTGTTCCCGCACATGACCGCGCTGGAGAACATCATCGAAGCCCCGATCCAGGTTCTAGGCCTCAGCCGCGCTGCCGCTCTGGAGGACGCACAGCGCCTGCTCGGCCGCGTCGGCCTGGCCGACAAGGCCGATCACTACCCGTCGCAGCTGTCCGGTGGCCAGCAGCAGCGTGTGGCCATTGCCCGTGCCCTGGCGATGAAGCCGCAGGCGATGCTGTTCGACGAACCCACCAGCGCGCTCGATCCGGAAACCGTCGGCGAGGTGCTGCAGGTGATGAAGGAGTTGGCCGAGGAGGGCATGACCATGGTTGTGGTCACCCACGAAATGGGCTTCGCCCGCGAGGTGGCCGATCGCGTGGTGGTGCTCGACCAGGGTGAGCTGATCGAACAGGGGACTCCCGAGCAAATCTTCAGCCAGCCACAACACCCACGCACCCGCGCCTTTCTCAGCCGCGTGCTTTAGCCGAAAAAATCCCCTCCCCAAATGTAACGACCTCCCTGCCGTTCTTGCGGCCGGCAGTCAGGATCGGTCACGGGGATATCAGGGCAGCATCAGAACAGGATTGCTCGAGGCTTGTATCGCGCCCCTGAAGCACCTGTCCTTACAAGAATTGAACGGAGACTTGTTCATGCGCAATCTGCAACTCCCAGGTCGCTCACCCGTCCGCGCGACCGAAGGCATGGTGGCCACCTCCCATCCGCTTGCGACACAGGCCGCGCTCGATATTCTCAAGTGCGGCGGCAATGCCATGGATGCAGCCATCGCCGCATCAGCAGTGCTTGCTGTGGTCGAGCCACAAGCCACAGGCATCGGTGGCGACTGCTTTGTTCTTTATTGCCCCAGTGGCAGTGAAAAAGTAGTGGCGTTCAACGGCTCGGGTCGTGCACCGGCCGCGGCAACCGCGGATTGGTATCGCGAGCGTGGGTTCACGGAGATTCCCGAGCGTGGGCCGCATGCCGTCACTGTGCCCGGTGCGATCGATGCCTGGTGCCAGTTGATCGAGGACCACGGACGCCTGCCGATGAGTGAGCTGCTGTCTGCCGCGATCGGCTATGCGCAGCGTGGCTATGTGGTAGCTGACAGGGTCGCCAGGGACTGGGCGAATAACGCGCCCTGGATGTCCGAATTCACAGATGCCGCGCGGATATTGCTAGCCGACGGGCAGGCACCGCAGGCCGGTAGCATTCATCGACAGCCGGAGCTCGGCCGTACGCTGCAACGCATTGCCGAGCAGGGTCGTGCCGGTTTCTATCAGGGCGCGGTCGCCGAGGATATGGTGGCTCAACTGCGTCGGCTCGGCGGTTTGCATACCCTCGAAGACTTCGCGACTTGCCGCGGCGAATACGTGGAGCCGATTCACGCCCATTACCGCGGCTATGACCTCTACCAGGTGCCGCCGAACAACCAGGGGCTGACCGCGCTGTTGATGCTCAACATCCTCGCCGGTTTCGAGTTGAGCCAACTGCCTGCCAATAGCGCAGCCCGTTTGCATCTGGAAATTGAAGCGGCGCGCCTGGCTTACCGCGAGCGTGATCGGCGCATCGCCGACCCCAGGTTCGCGCAAGTGCCCGTAGCGCAGTTGCTCTCGCAGCGCTACGCCGAACAGGCACGTAAGCTGATCGACCCGCAGCGTGTATCAAGGGCGCTACCCGAGCCGATCATGGAGCACTCCGATACCACCTATCTGTGCGTGGTCGACAATGAGCGTAATGCGGTGAGCTTTATCAACTCCATCTACAACGAGTTCGGCAGTGGGGTCATGGCCCCAGCCAGTGGCGTGATGCTGCAAAACCGCGCGCACTGTTTCCGCCTCGATCCAGAACACCCCAACTGCATCGCGCCCCTCAAACGGCCGATGCACACGATCATGCCCGCCATGCTGATGCAGAACGGCCGTCCCGTAGCGCCCTTCGGGGTGATGGGCGGCGACTACCAGCCGATGGGGCAGGTGCACGTGCTGACCGGCATCATCGATTTCGGTCTCGATCCTCAGGAAGCACTGGATGCCGCTCGCGCCTTCCATGCCGACGGCAAACTGCATGTGGAAGACGGCATCCCCGCGTCGGTGCGAGAGGAGCTGAGCCGTTATGGCCACGAGCTTGCCGAGCAAACCGAGCCGTTGGGCGGAGGCCAGTTGATCTGGATCGATTGGGAAAAAGGCACGCTGACCGGTGGCTCCGACCCCCGCAAAGACGGCTGTGCATTGGGTTATTGAGGAGCGACAGCATGGATTTTCTGGTGCAGATGGGTTTGACCGATTTCCTCGCGCAATACAGCGTGCCCTGGTTGGTGGGCTTGACGGTCGCGCTGCTGATTACCGGTATCGTGGCCGGTCTTCTCGCGGGTTTGCTGGGGGTTGGCGGTGGCATCGTCATAGTCCCGGTGCTCTATCACTTGTTCACCTTGCTCGGTGTCGACCCGGAGGTGCGCATGCATGTTGCAGTGGGTACATCCTTGGCGACCATTATCCCGACCTCGATCATTTCGGCGCGCGCGCACCGCAAGCGCGGCAGCCTCGATAAGCAGCTGCTGCGCCGCCTCATCCCTTCGGTGCTGGTAGGGGTTGTGCTTGGCGCCGTGGCCAGCCAGTGGCTTAGCGGCCAAGTGCTGACTACGGTATTTGCCGTGATCGCCCTGTTGGTAGCGGCAAACATGGGGCTGCGCAAAGAGGCTCTGCTAGTACGCGATGAGCTACCTGGAACAGTTGGAACTTCGCTGATAGGCAGCGGGATAGGCGGTATTTCCACCCTGATGGGGATCGGTGGCGGGACGCTCAGCGTGCCGATACTCAGCGCCTTTAAAACGCCCATGCACGTGGCGGTCGGTACAGGCGCGGCCTTAGGTATGGTCATCAGCTTACCGGGTGCCATCGGCTTCCTGATCAATGGCATTGATGTTGCGAACCGTCCTCCCTTCACGGTTGGCTATGTCAACCTCGCGGGTCTGGCTCTCATCGTACCCATGACCATGCTCCTTGCGCCCTATGGTGCCAGGCTGGCTCACTCCGTCGATGCGCGCCGTTTGCGTCAGCTGTTTGCGTTGTTCTTGTTTCTGACAGCGCTGCGCATGCTGTATGGCTTGTTGCGTTGACCGAGCGTTAAGACATTTGCTGGTGGCAGCCTGCGTTAAGCGCTATGTGCTGTTGGAGCTTGGCGATGAATTCGCCCACGGCTTTACCTATTCCGGCCACCCGGCAGCCTGCGCGGCAGCCATTGCCAACCGACCTGACTTACACCCATGTGCGTGGACTGGGGTTGGCGAAGTAAGACGCTGTTTTAATCCACTCTTTATGGTTAGTTCGAGTGAACGTTAAATCGCCCACAGGGGCAGAGCTGCGTGAGGGGCATGAGTGCCTCACCAAGTATCCGGATGTGCAGGCATCGATGTGGTGCTGAACGACTGCCATGGCATCGGCCGTGGCAAAACCATTCGCCGGCATGAGCTTGATGCGCTTTATCTCAGCGGCCGGCCGATTCCGGCTTCGATGTTCGGCCAGGATGTGGCCTGTGATGATGTTGACGGTACCGGCCTGGTGTTGCATGACGGCGGTGGCGATAAACGTTGCTGGCCTATTCCCGGCACGCTGGGCGTGCTGCCTCATGCCAAGCGTGGCCAGGTATTGGTCGGTATGTTCGAGGCCGATGGCTCGCCATTCAGTGCCGACCCACGCCAGGCACTGGTGCGCCAGGTCGAGACGGCCAAGGCCTTGGGCTTTTCTCCCATGGGGGCTTTCGAGCTGGAGTTCTATCTGGTGGATAACGAGCGTGATGCGCAAGGTCGTTATCAGCCGGCTCGCTATGCCCTGACCGGGCGGCACTCACTGAATCGCAACACCATGTCGGTCGATGAGCTGGACGAAATGGCCCCCTTCTTCGAGATGATCTACGCAGGTGCCGAGCATCTGGACATACCCTTGGAATCGGTGATTTCCGAATACGCCGTTGGCCAGTACGAACTCACCATCCGCTACCGTGACCTGCTGCGCGCCGCCGACGATCTGGTGATCGCCAAGCGTCTGGTGCGCTCGGCGGCCAGACGCTTCGGCATGGAGGCCTGCTTTATGGCCAAGCCCTTCAGCCAGGAGGCCGGCTCCGGGATGCACCTGCATCTGTCCCTGGAGGATGCCGAGGGCAACAACCGCTATGCCGACACGGCAAAGGGGCAGTTAAGCGCTCTGATGCTCCAGTCCATCGGCGGCGTGCGTCAGACCATCGGCGATACCCTGCTGGTGCTGGCCCCCTTCCTCAATTCCTGGCGGCGCTTTGCCTCGGTGTTGTACTCCCCAGCCTCCGATACCTGGGGGGTCGAGAACCGCACCGTGACCATCCGGATGCCGAATACGTCGGTGAAGGCGCGGCACTTCGAGCACCGGGTTGCGGGGGTATCCCTATCTGGTGGCGGCCGTCACCCTGGCCGGGGCGCTCAAGGGCATTGAGGAGGGATGCGACCCGGGGCCGGCGGCAGAGGGCAACAGTTACAACGATGCCCATGTCAGTGACCTGCCCAGAACCGGCTGGAGGCAATCGTCCGCCTGGAGGGTTCGGCCTTTATGCGCGAGGTGCTAGGGCTGCCGCTGCATCAGGCGTTTGTTGCCATCAAGCGTGCGGAGTACCAGCGTTTGGCGCTGCATGTCACTGAGGTGGAATGGGATCTTTACGGCTTCGCCGTTTGATCTACAGCCCAGTCAGGGCATTGCTGCCCTGGTCGGGTTTCAGCCTTTGTGAGCAACGCCAAAGCGGCTGCGATAGTGGGCGGGGGCTAAGCCGGTGATTTTGCTGAAGAGTCTGCGAAAGGCCCCTGTATCGCGGTAGCCAACTGTCCAGGCAATGTGCTCAATGGTCCGGCTGGTCAACTCCAGCAGCTCACAGGCTTTGCCGATGCGCAGCGCCTGGCAATATTCGGTGGGTGTCAGGCCGGTTGCGTGACGGAAGCGCCGCAGCAGGGTGCGTTCCCCCAGATTGGCGTATGCAGCCAGCTGGCTGATGCCGTCAATTTGCCCAGCATGGGCGTGCAGCCAGTGCTGGGCCTTAACAATCACCTCGTCACCATGGCTCAGGTTGGGCACGAACCGCTTGAAGCATTGTTGCGAGTGGCGAGCCGGATCCAGCACCAGAAAGCGCGCCGTTGCGGCGGCGAGGCTCGGGCCGAGCAGGCGTTCCACCAGGGTCAGGCCCAGGTCCGTCCAGGCCATAAGCCCACCAGCGGTAATCACATCGCCGTGATCGATGATCATCTTGTCGACATCGACCGCTATGGCTGGATAACGGCTTGCCAGGTCGCTTGCCAGACTCCAGTGCGTGGTCGCCGAACGGTCGTCCAGCAGACCAGCCTCCGCCAGCAGGTAGACGCCTGCACATACCGAAGTGATGAGGGTGCCGGCGCTGTGCCAGGATTTTAGCGCGGGAATAAATGGCCGTGCCGACTGCGCGTCCAGATGATCGCCCAGGCAGGGCGGCACGATCAGGATGGCTGGACAATGCGCTGCTGCAGATGCGTCAGCGCAGGTCAGTTGTTCCTGAGTGTCGAGTTGCCACTGGCTGACATAAATCTCCGGCGCACTCGCGGTCGAGTGCTCACGGCGCAACTGGTTGGCCACGGCGAAAATATCGGCGAGGCCATAGATGGCCGCCCGCTGCGCGCCAGGGTAAAGCAGGATGCCGACCTGAGCCCTGGGTGCTGTGTTCGTCATTGTCAGTTCTTCCAGCAAGAATGTCGGTTTTGCCAATCCATCAAGCCGGGGCTAAGCCCCTAGGCTGTGCACTTATCTTTCAATGAATTGATGGAGTGTGTCATGACTAAGCGAGCCCTTGTGCTGGTGGACATCCAGAACGACTATTTTGCAACCGGTAAGTGGCCGCTCGAAGGCGTCGATGCGGCTGCTGATAATGCTGCGCGGATTCTCGCGCATGCGCGTAACTGTGGTCAGTTGGTGGTGCATATACGCCACGAATTCAACGAAGGCGATGCGCCGTTCTTTGCGCCGGGCAGCGAGGGCGCGATGACCCACAGCAAGGTGGCCAGCCGTGCTGGCGAACCTGTGGTACTGAAGCATCAGGTCAATGCCTTTGTTGATACCCCGCTCAAGTCGATTCTCGACGAGCAGGGCATCGAGCAACTCACCCTCGTCGGCAATATGAGCCATATGTGTGTGGACGCCATCGCCAGAGCGGCCGCCGATTATGGCTATGCCAATACCGTGATTGCAGACGCATGCGCCAGCCATGAGCTGGAGTTCGGCGGCGTCAAGGTACCCGCTGCCCAGGTGCATGCTGCGTTTATGGCTGCGCTGGCATTCGCTTACGCCGAAGTTCTCTGCACCGACGAGTACCTCGCCCGTACGTTCTGATGCTCGCCGGTGCGCAACCTTTCACCCGGGCCGCCGTAGGGGACCAGAGTGTGCTCTGCATGGGGCTAGGTAGGCTGTGGTTTTAAAGTCCTGTCAGGGCTTGGGTGCAGCCATGCCATAGAGAATCAGGCCGGACGTCTGGCGTACCTGCTGGCGATGCGTCTCAAGGTCGAGCGGCTCGCTGCTGGTCAGACGCAGCAGCTGCAGGTGGGAATAGTCGTTGAGCAGAAAGGCGGCCAGATCCACATCAAGATCAGCGCGCAGCTTGCCTGCGCTCTGTAGCTCGCGCAGGAATGCGGCAATTTCACCGCGCAGGACGTCATTCATGCGCTTGTAGCTGTCTGGCAGGCCACTTTGTCCGCCGCCCAGCACATGCAGCAGCAACTCACGCCAGATAGGCGGCGGCATCATGGCCAGGGCCTGATCCACCAGCACCTTCTCCAGGTAGCACAAGGCATCCAGCGGGTCATCCATCTCGGCAATATGCGCGCGCGCATCGCTGATGGCGCGCTCGTCGCCGGCCTGCAGCATCTCGACCAGGATCTCGTGCTTGGAGCCGAAGTACTTGAACACGGTAGGGGCCGAAACCCCCGCCTCCTGGGCGATTTGCTCGATTGTGGTGCTCTGGAAACCCTGCCGCTCAAACAGTTTTATCCCTGCTTGGCTGATGGCTTGTCGGCGCATCGCTTTCTGTCGTTCTCGCAAGCCGCTCAATGGTTCCCCCTGGGTTTTCCTGCCTTGGAAGCAGGAGCATAACGGAAAGCTCTTTCCTTAAAAAATATTTTATTGACTAAAGAAATTATGTGGATTAATTTTTATGTCACATCTGCCGTGTGCAGAGCATCTGTCAGGACAGCTGATTTATGACACTTCGCACCGATTCTCCCACCGCTTGCCAACTGGCTCGCCACTATGCGGATGCCCATGAGGCGCTGCACTCCGGGGCCCAGCCTGATGCCTTTATGACGGGCTTCCCGCCTGCTGAGGCGCAGCGCGTTACCTGGCATAACTGGATGAGCCCACCGTTCAACAAATGGGGCTTCCGCCATCTTGCACGGCTGCGCCCGAGCATTTCTGTCGCTGCCGGTAACGATGCCGCAAGCGACTTGCCGCAGGCAGGGGAAGATCTTGACGGTTTCAGCTTCGAGAGCCTGTGTGGGCTGACCGTACGCCTTGATGAACACCTTGTGGCCAGCCATTGCGATGCCTTTATCGTGCTGCATCGAGGCGAGGTGAAGTACGAGCGTTACTTCAACGGGCAGACCGCGAACGACCGCCACACCATGTTCTCGGTGACCAAGTCGCTGATCGGCGTGCTGGCCGAACAACTGATCTGCGACGGCGTGTTGAATCCTGCACTGAGGGCCGACCACTACGTGCCCGAATTTGCCGGCAGCGCCTTTGCTGATGCGACCGTTCGCCAACTGCTGGATATGGCGGTGGGGATCGCCTACACCGAGCGTTACGACGATCCGGCTTCGGAGAGCTCGCAATTCGGCTATGCCTGTGGTTTCCAGCCGGCACCTGCGGCCTACGCCCAGTTCGCTTCGCTCTATCAGTACTTGCCGTCGCTGCGTAAGCGTGGCGAGCACGGCGGCTTTTTCCACTATGTGACTGCAACCACCGAGGCCCTGGCCTGGGTGATGGAGCGTGCCGGGGGCATTGCCTGTCCCGAGTTGCTGGCGCGTGTATGGGGGCAAATCGGCTGTCAGCGTGACGGTTACTTTATGGCCGATCCCTGGGGGCGCGGTGTTGCCGGTGCAGGCTTCAACGCTACCGCACGGGATATCGCGCGCTTTGGCCTGCTGCTGGCCAACCGCGGTGTGCATGAGGGACGCGCAGTGCTCGATCCGCGTGCGATCGATGCCATTGCCCAGGGCAGCGATCCGGCGATCTATGCCGGCAACGAGGAGTTCAGCGCCTGGACGCCTGGGGCTTCGTACCGCAGCCAGTGGTACGTGTTCAATGATCACAGCCCGGCCCTGATGGCATGCGGCATCAACGGTCAGTACCTGTTCGTCGATCGCGAGGCCGACCTTGTGATCGTCAAGCAGTCTTCGTTGCCGGAGGCCGTCAGCCTCTTCGACCCCGACAACGTTCGCGCACTGCGTGCGCTCGCTCGCCATTTCAAGGGCTGAGTAGAGATTACAAAAAGATCCGCCGACGGGCTTTTGCCCGTCGGCCCTGCGCTGGATGCGTGATGGCGACAGTTGTCGTCCGAGCTGCCCTGTAACACAACAACAATCAACCAGGAGCAACCCATGACCCGAGTACCCTTGGTACCTTCACTTCTTGCCGCGGCGGTTTTGGCCAGCCAGCCGGCAATGGCTGGCTATACCTTCCAGGAGGGCGATCTTTCTGGCGAGGTCAATCTAACCGCGGGTGGTGCTGCAATTTTCACCCGTAACGTCAACTTCGGTGCGGGGCGTATCGATACCCGCAGCGGTGAGGCCACCGGAAAAAATGCCGACTGGCAGGAGGTCTATGTCAAGCCGGCGGTCAGTTTCAGCTATGCACTGAACCCGGACTTCGACCTGTTGGCCAAAGGCTCAATCGTCGCTGCATCGACCTTCGGCGATGGCGACGCAGGCGGCTTTACCCGCGGTTCCGACAATCGCGTGTCGGCAGAGGAAGCCTACGTGGGCTTTCGCGCCGGGGAGTGGCGTTTTACTGCGGGTCGCCAGGACTACATGATCGGTTCGGGCTTTATTGTCATGGATGGCAACCTCGACTTTCACGATGACGCGGCCTTTTGGTTGGCACCGCGTACGGCCTTCCGTGACTCCGCAGTGTTGGCCTGGTCCCGTGATGCGCTCTCGGTACAGACCTTCAGCCTGCGTACCGATGACCACCTTGGCGATTACCGCATGAACGGGGTGAACCTCGATTACGCCGTGGAGGGGGTTGCCACCTTCGGTGCGATGGCCATGAAGCTGAAAGCGGAAGATCGCGACTCCAATATCGCAACACCGCGCGATGGGATGGAGGTCTACAACATTCGGGCGCTGAATGCCAAGCTGCCTGGGCTCCAGGACCTGACCCTTAACGCCGAGTATGCCGTGCAAGCGGGTAGCGACGGCGGTATCGAGTACGACGCCAAAGCCTGGTATGCCGGGGCCGAATACGCCTTTAGCGATCTGCCACTGCAGCCGAAACTGGGCTACCGCTATGCCTATTTTTCTGGCGACGAAGACCTGGCTGACAACAAACGAGAAGCCTGGGACGCTCTGAGCAAAGGCTTTGTTGACTGGGGCACCTGGCTGGTCGGCGACGTGGTGGGTAACTACCTGCTCAATAACAGTAACCAGAAGGTGCATACCTGGTCATTGAAAACCCAGGTTCAGCCAACGCTCACCGTCGGGGCGATGCACCACCAGTTCTCTCTCGACGAGAAGAATCTCTTCGGTGCACCTGTCAGCGACCGGCGCTTCGCCGACGAAAGCGTGATCTTTGTTGACTGGGTGGCAACCCCGCAGCTGTTCACCTCGCTTTCCTACAACTGGGTGCAGCCCAAAGGTGCCGCCAAGGAACTGCTGGGCGACAAGAAGTTTTCCGCCGTTGAAATGTACTTCACCTACCGTTATTGATGAGCGGGTAGCCGCTGTGGCGGGTACCCCAGGAGCCTGATATGAATTCTGTAATGCGTAGCATGGCGGCCGCGATTGCCGTCACCCTGATGAGTAGCTCGGCCTTTGCCGAGCAACGAACCGTTCGAATCTACAACTGGCTGGAATACTTGCCCGGCGAGATTCTCAAGGACTTCGAGGCGGAAACCGGTATTCGCCCCATCTATGATGTTTTTGACAGTATCGAAATGCTTGAGTCCAAGTTACTGACAGGGAACTCGGGCTATGACGTGGTATTTCCCAGCACGGCCAACCTGGGCAAGTTTATCCAGGCCGGCACATTCGAGCCGCTCGACCGCAGCCAGCTGAAAAACTGGTCTCACCTCGATGAGCCTTTTATGGCTGAGTTGGCCACCTCTGGCGACCCGGGTAATCAGTACGCCATTCCATACATGTGGGGCACAACGCTGATTGGCTATAACGTCGATATGGTGCGCAAGGCGCTTGGCCCGGACGCCAAGCTGGACAGTTGGGATTTGATCTTCAAGGAAGAGAATATCGCCAAACTGTCCAAGTGCGGTGTTGGCTTTATTGATGCGGCCAACGAGGTTCTGCCCATTGCCCTGCATTATTTGGGCTTACCGTCGCACTCCACTGAGGCAAGCGATTATCGCCAGGCTCAGGAGTTGATGGTCTCGATTCGTCCGCATATCAACTACTTCAGCTCGTCCCGTTATGGCATGGATCTGGCCAATGGCGACATCTGCGTCGGTATCGGCTGGTCAGGCGGTGTGGCCCTGGCAACCCGCTTGGCCGACGCGGCAGGTAAAGGCGTCAAGGTCGACATGATTCTGCCCAAGGAAGGCGCGCCGGTTTGGTCGGACGTGATGGCGATTGCCAAGGGCGCGGTCAATCGTGATGAAGCTCATGAGTTTCTGAACTATATGATGCGGCCGGATGTGATCGCCAAGGCCAGCAACGCCATTGGTTATCCAAATGCCAATAAGGACGCCACAGCGCTGGTTGATGCCAGTATTCGGGACAATCCGAATATGTATATCCCGGAAGATGTTCTCCCCTCGCTGTTTGTGCTCAAGGCGCTGCCGCAAAACGTCGAGCGCATGCGCATGCGTACCTGGAACACTATCCGTACCGGTATGTAACTTATCCAGAGTCTGGCTCTACACCGGGCGATAACCCGATAGGTCATATGCAGCGGGGGAGGTAGGAGATGCTTATCGGTATCTCCTGTTCTTGCTCAGGCGCTTATACCGGTGTTTCCAGGAAGTTGAACATGCAAGATAAACCCTTGGGCCAGACCGGCTTGACCACCTCTGCGGTCGTACTGGGTGGCAATGTATTCTGGATTGCACGCAACCCAGGGCTACGTGATCGCCTCACCTTGTTCACCGAGGTGGGTGCAGCCATGGGGCCGGGAGCTGGCGGTCTCTCGCGGGCCTGGCAATTGCGCATGTTGGTAGAGGCTGCCGAGCTTGCCCTGAGCGCAGACGAACTGGCGCTGTTGGATATTGCCAGCATCTAGTCTGGGCTCGATGGTCCCTGCATTGCAGCGCTATTAACTGCTCCTTGATGTGCCCGCGCACAACGCTGGCAGTAGAGTGGCGGGCGCGGCTTGATTGAGTTACTCAGCCTTGTTGTTTGAACGCGCGGCTACCCCGCCTCAAATAACTGCCGCAACGCGCTGGGCGACAGCCCGGTCCAGCGTTTGAACGAGCGGCGGAAGTTGGTCGCGTCGTGGAAGCTCAGGAAGTCGGCGATCTCTTCATTGCTGTAGGCCTTGATGCGATAGAGGTAGAGCGCCACATGCTTGCGCACAAGGTCGTGTTGTTCCTGATAGCGCGTGCCGTGTTTTTGCAGCTTGCGTTTGAAGGTCGCGGGGCTCATTTCGAAGGCGTGCGCGGCCTGTTCCAGGCTGGGGGACTGACGCACGTTGGCTTGCAGCCAGGCATATAAACGGTCCAGCAGGCTGGCCTGGTAGCCAAGGCCGTGCAGTTGCCGCGTGGCTTCCTGGCGCGCCACCGCGCCGGCAGTGTGCGCGGCGTTGGGCCAGACGGCGGTCATAAATTCGCGGGGCAGGCGCAGCATGTCCAGCTGGCTGTCGAAGTGCAGGTCTTCCCCCAGGTGCACCCAGTACTGCTCGACATAGCGCGGCTCCGCGTGGGCGAAGTGGAAGCGCCACGGCAGTTGTTGCCCGGACAACCAGCGGGCCATTGCCACCACAGCCGTCATGCAGGCCTCGATCAGAAAACGCCAGTGCGATCCGGCACCGCTGCTGTCGACCCAGTAGAGGTAGGCGTGCTGTTCATCAAGCAACAGCCGTGGTGCCAGCAGCGGGCTGAACAGCGCGCGCATCTCAATCAGCAGTTCCAGCGCCTGCTGCAGGTTGCCGGCCTGCTGCAGCGCCTGACTGGCAGCGCCGTAGTGGCCAGGCAGCAAGCGCTGGCCGAAGAGGAAGCTGGTGTCGTCGGCCTCCAGCAGGCGTTGTGCGTTATCAATCAGCACCAGGAACTGCTGCGGGCTGATGCGTACCTCGCCAGCCAGGATGTCGTCATAGAACAAGCCGGTGCCACGCAGCAGGCGATGGGTGTCGATCTCGCGGCTGATGGCCAGGTCGATCAATGCCGCAGGCTGGTAATGGCCGGCAATAAAGCGGCTGTCGCATTCGTACCAGGGCGTTTTCACGGTCATGGCATCCGCCTCAGGCGCGCTTGATAAACGGCGGTTGTTTGGCCCGTGCCAGCGCCAGGTTGAGCCGTTGCAGCAGGCCCTCCGGACTATCCTGCTGGGCCATGGCCACCGCCACGCTAGCGCTCAGTTGCAGACGCTCGCCATGCAGGTGGCTTTTGTAGGCCAGGTGCTGCACGGCGGCTTGCAGTTCCAGGGCCAAATGGCGGGCCTGTTGTTCGCCGGTATTGGGCAGCAGCACCACGAAGCGGTCGCCGGCCAGGCGACAGAGCAGGTCCTGGCGGCGCAGGTTGAGCACCATCACCTGGGACACCACCTGCAATACGCGGTCGCCCTCGGCGTGGCCGTATTCACGATTGACCAGGTTGAAATCGTCCAGGTCGAGAATTACCAGCGACAGCGGTTGCTGCTCGCTATGGGCCTCCTGCAAGGCTTGCTGCAATTGCAAACGCAGATAGTCGGCCCCGCCCAGCGGGGTGACCTTGTCGAACAGGCGATGCTCGCGAAACAGCCGCTCGCGTTTTTCCATCTGCCCGCTGATCGCTAGCTGTTCGCGGTGCCAGTGGTAGATGCCCAGGGTCATCAGGATAAACCCCACGGGCATCGGCCCCGACTCCAGCCACTTGTCCCAGGCGATGCTTTCCGACAGTTGCACGAACTCGTCGAGGGTATCCATCCATAGCGAGAAGAACAGACACGCCAGGCCGTAAAACAGCAGGGTGGTGACCTGCCCGGCCGGGCGACTTTTCAGCAGCAGGCCGATCCACACCAGCACCAGCAGCGCCGAGCCGCCTTCACCGCCGATATCGGTCCAGTTCCATTCGCTCAGCCCTTTGAGCGTGCCGGCACCCAGGTAGGCGAGCAGGCCGAAGTTGGCCGCCAGCAACAGGCCGGTGAGTTTCCATACGTGCAATTTCAGCAGTGGCGGCATGGCCAAGAGGCTCCGCAGAGGGTAATGGCCGCCAGCACAACAGATGCATATGACAGTTTGGTTGCAGTGAGGGAGGTCAATTTGGCTCAGGGATCTTCGCCAATTTATTGCGTTTCACGGCGATCAGGCGGTTTCTGCCGGTGCGCGTTGGCGCATTTTTGCCGCGCTATAAATGAAGGGCTACGGTAACCAGCACGTCAGCTTGGCCGCTTGGCCGCACTGTTGCAGTCATTTCAGCTCAATTGCGTGCTACAGCCTGCTGAAACCCCCTGGTTTAGCGGTATTGCCGCACGTGCTGTCACAGAAGCGTCATCACTCCTGCCTAGCTTTCGCTCCCCAATAGCCCGGCCATTGCAGCCTGGCAGCGATCAATCTTGGGGAGGGTAGGTGATGAAGGTTCGCAGCAGTTCCGCTCGCAATTCGGGTTTGCATATCAGCGTGCTGGCCCTGGCGATTGCCTCCAGCAGCCAGCTTATGGCGGCTGAGCCGGCCACCGAATACGTCGAGGTGGTCGGTCAGGCCGTCAGCATCGACAAGGCATTGAAGCAGCAGCGCAGCTCCGACAACGTGCAAAGCGTGGTGCATGCCGATGGCATCGGCCAGCTGCCGGACGACAACGCCGCCGAAGCGCTGCAACGTATTCCCGGCCTGTCGGTTGAGCGCGATCAGGGCGAAGGGCGCTTTGTCAGCGTGCGCGGCATCGGCCCGGATCTGAACAGCGTGACCATCAACGGCACCCTGGTGCCCTCGCCGGAAAGTGACCGCCGCGCCGTGGCCCTGGATGTATTGCCCTCCGAGTTGGTGCAGTCGCTGACGGTGGTCAAATCCCTGACCCCGGACATGGACGCCAACTCCCTCGGCGGCACGGTAGAGGTGGAGAGCCTGTCGGCCTTTGATCACGAAGGGCTGTTCTACACCGGCAGCGCCGAAGGCAGCTACGACGAGAATACCGAGCAGACCAGCCCGAAGTTCTCCGGCGCGATCAGCGATCGCTTCAGCCTGGGCGATGGCATCGACAACTTCGGCGTGGCCGCGGCGTTGAGCTGGCAGGAGCGCGACTTTGGTTCGGACAACGTCGAAACCGGCGGTGCCTGGGATTTCGAAAACGGTGCCCGGCTCGAAGAACTGGAGCAGCGCAACTACGCCATTACCCGCGAGCGCACCGGCTTTGGCCTGAACTTCGACTACAAGCCCGATGACCTCTCCAGCTACTACCTGCGCACCCTCTATAGCCGCTACAAGGACACTGAGACCCGCAACGCTGCCGGCATCGAATTTGCCGATGCGCAGTTGCCGGGCGAAAGCGGTGATGCCGAAGGCTACCGCGAGCTGAAGAGCCGCGAGGAAACCCAGGAAGTGCAGTCCTACGTGCTGGGTGGCGAACGCATGCTCGGCCTGTGGACCATCGGTGCCCAGGCCGGTTACAGCCGCTCCAGCGAAGACAGCCCGGAAGGTATTGCCGGGGCGACCTTCGAAGGCAACGACGATTTTGCCGATGCCGGTTTCAGCAACACCAAGAAGCCGCGCCTGAATATCGACTCGGCGTTCTACGACCCGAACAATTTCACCCTCAGCGAGGTCGAGTGGGAAAAGCAGAAAACCACCGATACCGAGAAGAACATCAAGCTCGACCTGGCGCGTGACTATGACCTCAGCGGCTATGCCTCCCAGGTCAAGTTCGGCGGCAAGATCAGCCGTCGGGAAAAAGACAATGATCTGGAAGCCTGGAAGTACGAGGACCTCGGCGATGTCGGCCTGAGCGATGCCGATCTCAACCTTGGCCAGTTCACCAAGGGCAACGTCGATTACGGCCTGGGCCGCTTTGGCCCCGGTATCAGCGACAAGGCCATCGAGCGCCTGCTCGGCGGCCTGAACAGAGACGACTTCTATAACGCAGAAGAGTCGCGGGTAAATGACTTCGAGATGAGCGAAGACATCAACGCCGCCTACCTGATGAACAGCCTCGACATCGACGACTGGCGTTTTATCGCCGGGGTGCGCTACGAGGGTACCGAGTTCGAGGCCAAGGGCAGCGGCATCCGCGATGGGGTTTTCGAGGACACCAGCAGCGACACGCGCTATGAGCACTGGTTGCCGGGCCTGCATGCGCGTTATCAGCTCAACGCCAGCACCCAGCTGCGCGCCGCCTGGACCAATACCGTGGTGCGGCCGACCTTTGGCCAACTGGCACCCGGATTTGTCATCGACGGTGACGAGGCCAGCTTCGGCAACCCTGAGCTTGACCCGCTGGAGGCGATGAATTTCGACCTCGGCATTGAGCACTATATGGGCCGTGCGGGTGTGGTGTCGGCGTTCGTGTTCTACAAGGACATCGACAGCTTCGTCTACAACACCGACCTGGGCGGCACTGGCATCTGGGCCGACTTTGCCGAGGCCAACACCTTTGCCAATGGCGACAGCGCCAAGTTGTATGGCCTGGAGCTGGCCTACTCGCAGAAGTTCGACTGGCTGCCGGCACCCTGGAACGGTCTGCTGGTGGGGGCCAACGCCACCTTTAGCCGCTCCGATGCGAGCATCGAAGGCCAGGGTCTGAGTCGTGACATCGACCTGCCGAACCAGTCGGACACGGTCGGCAACCTGATGCTCGGCTGGGAAGACGACAAGCTCAGCCTGCGTCTGTCCGCCAACTACAAGTCCGCCTACCTGGCCGAAGTCGCCGCCATCGACGACAAGGCCCATGACCTCTACGCCGATGAGCAACTGTTTGTCGACTTCAGCGCCGGTTACTTCCTCACCCCTGCGCTGCAACTGACCTTCCAGGCGCAGAACCTGACGGACGAGTCCTTCTACGTCTACAGCGGCCGCCGCGACTTCAACGCCCAGTACGAGGAATACGGCCCGACCTACAAGCTCGGCCTGACCTTCACCCACTTCTGACCTGTATGCCGGCTGGGTGCGCCGCGGGCGTGCCCGGTTGGCTGTTAAGTTTTCAGTAAGGATTTGCCCGTATGCACCTTTCGTTTGTTAAGAAAAACCTGTTGCTCGCCAGTCTGATCGCCTTGAGCGCCTGCCAGAGCACGGTGGCCGATAAACCCGCTGCAGCCTTGAACCTGCAGGTGCTTGCCAGCCCGAGCATGAAATCGGTCGAGGCGGCGCAATGGCTGGCCAGCGACAGCTTCTGGCCCGGTGCCGAACGCCTGCAAAGCAGTGAGAAGCAGGGCCTGTTTGTGCTTGATGGCCAGGGCGCGACCCTGAGCCAACTGCCCGGCACCTTTGCCAGCATCGATCACCGTGTTGGCCCGCGCGGCCTGTTGGTGGCGGCCCTGGATGTTGACCGCCAGCAGGCGATGCTGGTCAACCTGGCGAACCAACGCTGGGGCAAGCCGCTGTACCTGCCGCGCCCGGCCTACAAGATCGACGGCCTGTGCCTGTACCGCGATGCGGCGCACAACGAGTTTGTCTTCCTGATCGGCGAGGAAGGTATTGGCGAGCAGTGGCTGGTGGCCCAGCACGAAGTGCCGTTGGCAACGCCCAAGCGCGTGCGAGGCATGAGCCTGCCGCCGGCCAGCGAACACTGCCAGGTCGACGACGTGGCCGAGCGTCTATATGTCAACGAGGAGGGCGTCGGCCTGTGGGCCTACGCCGCCCATGCCGAGGCTGATCTGGTACGCGAACCGGTGGGGCTGGTGCAGCCGTTTGGGGATATCGGCAAGGCGCTTGCCGGTATGGCCGTGGTGCCAGGCGGAGTGCTGGCGCTGGATCCGGAAAGCAACACGCTGCATCGCTACCAGCATGGCGAAGCCGGTTGGCAGGCTCAGCCGGTGCTGCCTCTGGGCAAGCTGAATGAGCCGCAAGGCATCAGCGTGCGCGCCGTTGCGGGCGGTCTGGAGCTGCTGGTGCGCGATGACGACGGTCTGCAGCGCGGGCAGTTGAACTGGCAGGCGCAAGCCCCTGAAGCGCAAGCGGCACTTCCCATTCTGCAGGTGCAGGTACAGACCGACCCGGTACCGAGCCTGGGCGATGCCGCCGATGACCCTGCGATCTGGGTGCACCCGAGTGACCCGCGCAAGAGCCGCGTATTGGGCACCGACAAACAGGGTGGTCTGCTGGCCTATGACCTGGCTGGCAAGCAGCTGCAAGACCTGCGCGTCGGGCGGATGAACAACGTCGATGTGCGCGCAGGCTTTGATCTCAGTGGCCAGCTGGTCGACCTGGCCGTGGCCAGCAACCGCGATCAGAACAGCCTGCAGTTGTTCGCCATCGACCGTAGTAGCGGCGAGCTGCGCAACCTCGGTCAGCTGCCAACGCCGCTCAAGGACATCTATGGCCTGTGCATGTTCAAGGATGCCGCCGGGGCGATTTATGCGATTCCCAATGCCAAGGACGGCACCTTTTTGCAGTACCGCCTGAGTGCGGACGCTGGGCGGATCAAGGGTGAGCTGGTGCGCCAGTTCAAGGTTGAGAGCCAGCCGGAAGGTTGCGTCGCAGATGACCGCAATCAGCGCCTGTTTGTTGGCGAAGAGGATGTCGCAGTCTGGACGCTGGATGCCCGCGCCGATGCGCCAACCCGGCTGGAGCAAGTGATTGCGGCAGGCGAGGTGGTCCATGACGACATCGAAGGCCTGGCCATATACCAAGGCGCGACACGCAACTACCTGGTGATCTCCAGCCAGGGCAACGACAGCTATGTGGTGCTCGATGCGACTGCGCCCTATGCCGTGCGCGGCGCGTTCCGCATCGGCCTGAACGCGCAACTGGGTATCGATGGTGCCTCGGAAACCGATGGCCTGGACGTTACCTCGGCCAACCTCGGCGGCATCTGGAGCGCCGGCATGCTGGTGGTGCAGGACGGTCGCAAGCGCATGCCCGAAGACCGGCAGAACTACAAGTACTTGCCCTGGACCGCCGTGGCTGAGGCCCTCGGTCTGGAGTAAGCAGCACACCCTACAAAAGACGGTCTGTACTGGCTTCAAAACGGCTGTCATCAACCAGCAACACAAACGTAATCGAATAACGGCCGAGGGTTTTCCTCGGCGCGCGATGCAAGGAGACACCCATGCACAACACCCTCGAACAGATGACCGTCTGGAGCCTGATCAGTGATGCCAGCCTGCTGGTGCAGGCGGTAATGCTTATCCTGCTGCTGGCCTCGCTGCTTAGCTGGTACCTGATCATCCAGCGCAGCGCCGTATTGCGCCGCAACGAGCGCCTGATGAAAGACTTCCAGCTGCGTTTTCGCAGCGGCCACGATCTGGCCCAGCTGTACCGCGAAGGCAGCGATGGGGTGGATGAGGATGCCGGCTTGCAGCAGATCTTCCAGGCCGGTTACCACGAGTTCGTCCAGCTCAAGCGCGAGCCGGGGATTGCCGGCGAGCTGGTGATCGACGGTGTCGAGCGCTCGCTGCTGGTGGCCATCAGCGAGCAGGAAGAGCGCCTGGAGAAGGGCCTGCCGTTTCTCGCCACGGTCGGTTCGGTCAGCCCCTATATCGGCCTGTTCGGCACCGTGTGGGGGATCATGAATTCCTTTATCGGCCTGTCCCAGGTGCAGCAGGCGACGCTTTCCACGGTCGCCCCGGGTATCGCCGAAGCGCTGATCGCCACGGCCATTGGCCTGTTCGCGGCGATTCCCGCCGTGATCGCCTACAACCGCTTCAGTGCCCGTGTGGCCACCCTGAGCACGCGCTACTACGGCTTTGGCAACGAATTGCAGGCGCGTTTGCACCGCAAGCTACACGCCGCCAGCAGCCACGTCAGCGCCGCCGCCTGAGGAGCCCGCCATGCGCAAGCCGATAAATAAACACGCGCCTAAGGCCGAAATGAACGTGGTGCCTTACATCGACGTGATGCTGGTGCTGCTGGTGATCTTTATGGTCACCGCGCCGATGCTCACCCAGGGCGTGAAGGTCGAGCTGCCCAAGGTCGCCAGCGAAGCGCTGCCCACCGATACCCAGCAGCAAATCCTTACCCTTTCGGTACAGGCTGACGGTGGCTATTACTGGAACCTGGGCAGCGAGCTGAACACCGAACAGCAGACCGACAGCACCGTGGGTCTTGAGGAAATGACCGCTCAGGTCACGCAGATCATCGCCGAGCGCGGCGACACCCAGGTGTATATCCGCGCCGATCAGGCCGCCGACTACGCCACTGTGGTGGCCGGTATCGCCGCCTTGCAGAAGGGCGGGGTGAGCAACCTCGGCCTGATCACCGAGGCCCCGCAGTGAGCAGTGTGCTGATGGACAATTCCGCTTCTGTTATCTGGCCCAGATTGCCAATCTCGCGCCTGCGCAATGCCCAGGCCGCCTTGCTGACCTTGGTCCTGCATGCATTGGTGCTGGCGCTGTTGCTGGCCAACTGGCCGGTGGAAAAGCCCGCAGCGCCGAGCATCAACACCATCAGCATGCAGTTGCTCAGCCTGCCGCCACCAGCGCCGGTGGTGGAAACCCCGGTGCCCGTGCCGGTCGAAGCCCCTTTGCCGGAAGTGCGTGCGCCGGTGCAGCCGCAGATCGACCCGCGTATCGCCCAGCAAAAACTGGAACAGGCGGCTCTGGCGCATAAGCGTGTCGAGCAGGAGAAGCTTGCGCAGGAACGCCAGCGGTTAGCGCATCAGCGTCAGGAGCAGGCTCGGCAAGAACAGCAAGAGCGCGAGCAGGCGCAACAACGCCAAGCCGCCGAACAGCTTGCCGCGCAGCAACGGCAGCAGGCCGCCGATGCAGTTGCCGAGCAGGCGCGCCAGGCCGAAGCCGCTGCGGCGGCCAGCCGTCAGTACCTGCCGATTACCAAGCAGGCACCGGCTTATCCGCGGCGGGCGCTGGACAAGGGCATCGAGGGCGAATGCACCGTCAGCTACACGGTCAACGCCCAGGGTCAGGTTGAACAGCCCGAGGTGGTGGGTGCCTGCCATCCCTTGTTTATCCGACCGTCCTTGGCCGCTGCGCAGAGCTTTCGCTACCAGCCGCGGGTGATCGATGGCCGCGCCGTTGCCGTGCCCAATGTGAAGAACACCTTTACCTACCGTATCGAATAAACCTCTGCTCGCCGTCCAGGCTGCTCTTCTTGGAGCGGTGTGGGCCGGTGTGCGCCAATTTTTTGCGAGAGCCGTGATGAACCAGGATCACCAACAGTTTCACGCCAGCCTTGAAGCCCACGACGATGTGGCGATCAACCCCAGCGCCAACCCGGCGCTGAGCGACTTGCTCAATCCTGCGCGGCGCAATGTGCTCAAGGGTGGCCTTACCCTTGCCGCACTCGGTTTCTTCGCAGGCGGTATCAGTGCCTGCCGCAGTGCCAGTGCCAGCCCGCTGCTGGGCTTCAAGGGCGTGCCGGTGCAGATCGACCCGCAATTCGACCGCGTGCTGGTTGCCGAAGGCTATAGCGCCACGCCGTTTTTCTCCTGGGGCGACCCGGTCGAGGTCGGCGCGCCGCAGTGGAACCCGGATGCCAGCGACGACTGGCAGGCGCAGCTCAAGCAAGCCGGCGACAACCATGACGGCATGGATTTTTTCGCCTTTGAGGGCGAAACAGACCGTGGCCTGCTGGTGATGAACCACGAATACGTCAACCCACCGCTGCACCCCGGCAACCTGATCGACCAGAGCAAGCCACGGCCGTTGGACGAGGTGCGCAAGGAACAGGCCGCCCATGGCGTGTCGGTTATCGAAGTGAAAAAAGATGTGGACGGCCAGTGGCAGCGGGTTATGGATTCGCCCTATAACCGCCGCATCAGCGCCCTGACCGCCATGCGCATTGCCGGCCCGCTGGCCGGGCATGAACTGATGCAAACCGTTGCCGACCCCACAGGCCTTGAAGTGCTCGGCACGATCAACAACTGCGCCACCGGCATCACGCCCTGGGGCACCTTCCTCACCTGCGAGGAAAACTGGCACAACTACTTTATCAACCGCGATCAGGCCGACTACGCCACGCGGGTATCGCACAAACGCTATGGCCTGGCCAAAGAAGGCACCAGTAAGAACTACGCCTGGGAAAGCGCCGACCCGCGCTTCAACGCCACCCCCGATCCGCAGCAAGCGCATGGCGGCTACGTCAACGAGCCCCATCGCTTTGGCTGGGTGGTGGAAATCGACCCCTTCGACCCGCAGGCGCAGCCGGTCAAACGCACCGCCTTTGGTCGTTTCGGCCGCGAGTGCGCGGCCCTGAGCCTGGGCGATGACGGCCGCATGGCGTTCTACTCCGGCGACGATGCCAAGGGCGAGTACGTTTACAAGTTTGTCCCCAGCGGGCGCTTTGATGCGGCTAACCCCAAGGCCAACCGCGACCTGCTGGATGAAGGCACTCTCTACGTCGCGCGTTTCGATGCCGACGGTTCCGGCCAATGGCTGGCCCTGGTGCACGGACAAAACGGCCTGACCAACGCCAGTGGTTTTACCAGCCAGGCCGAGGTGCTGCTTAACGCCCGTGCCGCCGCTGACTTGGTGGGTGCAACGCCGATGGATAGGCCCGAGTGGGCGGCCGTGCATCCCGCCAGCCGTGAGGTGTATGTGGCCCTGACCAATAACGATGGTCGCGGCGACAAACAACCCACCGACAAAGCCAACCCGCGCCCGCAGAACCTGCATGGGCAGATCCTGCGTTTCAAGGAGCAGGGTGCCGACCCTAGCGCTGAAACCTTTACCTGGGAGCTGTTTCTGCTGGCAGGCGAACAGAAGGGGGCCAAGGATGCCAACGGCAACGTGGTGCCCGCCAACCTTACCGGCACCATCAACGGCGATATCTTTTCCTCACCCGATGGTCTGGCCTTCGACAGCCACGGCCGTTTGTGGATACAGACCGACTACGGCGACGATGAAACGGCGATGCAGACCATGGGTTGCAACCAGTTGCTGTGCGCCGACCCGAGCACTCGCGAGGTAAGACGTTTTCTGGTCGGCCCGCGCGGCTGCGAAGTCACCGGCCTGGCCTGGAGCCCGGATGGCAAGGCGATGTGGGCGAATGTGCAACACCCCGGTATCAGCTACCCAGCCAGCGACGGCCAAACTCGGCCGCGCTCGACCACGGTGCTGATAACCAAAAATGATGGCGGGGTGATTGGCAGCTAAGCCGCGAGGGCAGGGGCTGCTATAGCCTTGAGCGGCTTATCTAAACGAGCGTCAACGGCCAGGATTTCTGGCTGTTGACGGTGGCGAGTGGGGGGCCGGACGCGGTGGTTGAGTGCCCGTTTAGGCAGGCCGCTCAACGGACTCAATGCCATTTCAGGCGCGCTTCAATTCCTGGCCGGCCATGTCTTCGCGGGCAGAGCGCAGTTGAGCGGCATCCAGGTTCATGCGATGGATCACGTTGAAGAGTTGCTGCCTGAGCACCTCGTCGCCAATCCTTTCCGCCGCGCGCATCACGGCAACTGCGGCAGCTTCGTTGTTGCTGGCTACCTGGTCGAGCGTTTTACAGATGTGTCGTATTGTGCGGCTCACAAGCGTGTCCTCCTGAATTTGTGTGTGCACTGTAGAGCCGGCATATTTCTTTTTGATTTCAGCATCTCACTTGTCTGGTTGGGCTGGCGGCGCAGGTCACCGGCTTTATCGACCGCTGTGTGGGCCTGGCAGCCGCGGGGCTTGGCGTTGGCCGTTGGTCACTTGCCTAGGGCCACGGTCCATAAAATCCTCTCGATCATGAGGATTTACTTGATAAATCCCTTTTGATGGATAAAATCCGCACAGATGTGAGGATTTTCTGCTTCGCCGTATATGTATGGCGATTATCCTTTCGCTCGTGAGGATTTATTCAATGAAGTTTGAAATCGATACCCCTGAGCAGCTCGGCATGCTTATCCGCGCCAGCCGTAAAGCCTTGGATATGCGCCAGGACGATGCGGCCGGCACTATCGGCGTAAGTGAAAACTTCCTCGGCAAGGTCGAGCGCGGCGGCGAAACGGTGCAGTGGGGAAAGCTCTTCCAGGTGATCAAAGAGCTGGGGCTGAGCGTAACGCTTGAGGTCCCGCAAGCCTTTGCCCCTGAAACCCTGGAGCACTACCAAACTATCCAGCGCAAACGTCAGCGCACTGTGGATGCACAGCCTGATACCTCGCAAAACGAGGTGCGGTGATGCCGCGGGTGCTCAATATCTGGATCAACAGCGTCATGGTGGGGGCGTTGCGCGAGTTCAACGGCCTCTGGGCATTTGCCTATAGCCAGGAGTGGTTGAACCGGGAGGATGCCCATCCCCTGTGTCCAGGCCTGCCGCTGCAGAGCGAGGAGCATGTCGACGGTGCCAGTGTGCGGCCGGTGCAGTGGTACTTCGACAACCTGCTGCCAGAGGAAGGACAGCGCCTGCTGATTGCGCAATCGGTGGGTCGCGCCTTCGAGGATGCATTCGGCCTGCTGGAGTACTTCGGGGCCGAGTCGGCAGGCTCCCTGACCCTGCTGCCTCCGGGGGAAGTACCAGAGGCGGGTGGGCTCAGGGCGCTGTCGTACGAGGAGCTGTCGACACGCATACAGGACATGCCGCGGGTACCGCTGGCCGAGCGCTCAGCCAAGAAAATGTCCCTTGCTGGCGCTCAGCACAAGGTGGCGGTGATCCTTCGCGATGGGCAGATTCTGGAACCCACCGGCAGCACGCCGTCCACCCATATCCTCAAGCCCGACCACCCGGATGTGGCCTGGGCTCACTCGGTGATCAACGAGTGGTTCGTCATGACCCTGGCCAAACGCCTGGGCCTGAATGTGCCGCAGGTGACCCGGCTCTATGTGCCTCAACCGGTCTATCTGATCGAACGCTTCGATCGCCTGCCCGAGCAGCCGGACTGGCGACGCCTGCACTGCATCGATGCCTGTCAGTTGACCGGGCTGTCGCGCGAGTTCAAATACAGCGCTGGCAGCGTATCGAGGCTGAACACGATCACCAAGCTGTGCGTGCCGCCGGTAAAGGCCCGTGAAGCACTGTTCAAGTGGCTGGTGTTCAACGTCCTGGTCGGCAACGAAGATGCCCACCTGAAGAACTTGAGTTTCCTCGTGGGCAGAAAGGGTGTGGCCTTGTCGCCGTTCTACGACTTGCTGTGCACGGCGGTCTACGGCACCCGGGCATTTGATCAGGACAAATGGCCGGGCCAAGCCGCGCTGGCCTGGCCACTCAACGGGGTGGCGAACTTGTCTGCAGTCAGCAGGGCGTTACTGGTTGAAGTTGGCGTCGATATGGGCATCAAGCCCGCGACGGCGAACAAGCACATCGATCAGCTGGCGGATAATGCCTACGCTCAGGCCAAGGCGCTGCAGGAGGAGGTGGCGCAGCAGAACGAGGCACTTATCCAGACGCGCCCCGAGATTCGCGCAACGCTGAACGGTGAGATGCGCTTACTGCGGGCCATGGTTGAAATCGTTATCCGCGAAATGGCCAGGCAAATCAGGCGGGTTGCCGATTAGCTCTGGGACTGCCGATCATCGGCGCGTCACTGAGGCTGCGGCCCGCTTCAATATTCTGGTTCTGGGCGGTCGCAGCCCCGTTAGCGCTGACACCTCGAGTGACTCCGTTTGAGCGAGGGCTTTGCGCCGAGACGGCGCCTGGCATATCCCCGGACTGCTTAGCGGCGCTTGCCAAACACCGATTTGGGTGTCTTGCCAAAAAAACGGGTAAAGGCTGCGCTGAAGTTGTTGGGGAACTTGTAGCCCACCTGGTAGGCGGCCTGGGCCACCTGGCAGCCGCTTTCGAGCAGGGTATAGGCCTTGCGCATGCGCATCTCGTGAAGCATGCGGTGTGGGGTGGAGTTGAAGCGGTAATGCAGGCCTTCCTTGAGTTTGAATTCATTGAGCCCTACCGCGGCGCACAGGTAGGGAATGGTCAGGGGTTGGTCCATCTGCTCGATCATGATGTCGCGGGCGTGGTCGAGTTTTTCGATGTCGGTCGCGCTGAATTGCAGATTTTCCGGGCTGTCCGTGGGGGCCAGCAGTTTGAGCTGCTCGGAGAGCAGGCTCAGGGTATGAATGTGCATGTCCAGAGTGCTGGTTGCGCCTTGATTGAGGTAGCGGATCAGGGCGCTGGCATGGCTGCTGGAAGCCGCCGAGGTCTTCTGGAATGCCAGTTGGCGGACGCTACCGTTACCCAGCAATTGGCGGGTGCGCTGTTCGCCGATGTACTTGCTGAGCATGCTTTCGCCGATCAGCAAGCGTAATTGGGACACCGTCGTACCGGCTTCGTAGCAGCGTTCGCCGAGGCTCATCTGAAACGAGGTAATGGTGGTGTAGCCGGCGCGAAACGGCACCGCCGACCCATCCGCACCCTTGTAGCCGGAGTCGCCCTGCATGCCGAAGGTAATTACCAGCATGTGCTGGTTATACGGGCTGACGGTTTCCTCAATCAGATTATGCGTGGGACGGTAGCGCAAGCGCACCACCGAAAGATCTTCATCCAGAGACATGCGCTCCGAGTAGCACTCGCCCACGTCTTGCGGCAACTGCTGGCGCATCCAAACGCCCTCATTGCTACTGACCAGTCGCGAGTGCGCTGACGCAACTCGATAGGTCTGGGAAACCCTCTGCAATACCGCCACTTTTACTGCCCTCCCTTGATTTGGCTCCGCCTCGCATATGGATTGATCCAGAATCCATATGAATACAGATGATAAGTATTCGCATTAATGAATAGCATGTTTTCACTGCAGCTGCCATCGCAAAACAAGGCGGCGCGCCTATTCATTGCTGGGGAAAACCATGGTCAAGTCTGTGTTGGGCGTCAGGGGGGCTGTGCTCTTGATCGGCTGCTGGCTGGGCGGCGTGTCGACGTTAAGCGCGCAGACAGAGCTGCCGCCAGTGGTGGTCACGGCGAACAAGATCGAGCAGATGCAGGAGGCGGTGCCGGCCAGTCTTTCGGTGCTCAGTGGCGAAGACCTGGGTAAAGGTGCCATCGACGATCTGCAGCAGCTGGCTCGCTTGACCCCTGGCTTCACCTTTCAACCCTTTGGTCAGTCCGGGACCAACGTGCCGGTGGTGCGCGGACTTACCTCCAGCCCGACAGCGTTTTCATCTGCGATGCTGATGCTCGTGGACGGGGTTCCGACTCTGATGGGGCAGGGCTTTGACCATAACCTGCTGGGGGTGGAGCGCGTCGAGATCCTGCGTGGCCCTCAGTCCACGCTCTATGGTCGAAACGCCGAAGCTGGCGTTCTGAATATCTACACCCGCCAGCCTGGCAGCGCACCCTATGCCCGTATCGAGGTGGGCGCAGGCAGCCGTGATCAGCGCACTCTGGGGGTGGATGCGAGTAGCGCTTTACTGGCGGACACCCTGTATGCCGGGGTGGCCGGGCAGTGGCGTGAGCAGGACGGCTATATCGACAATGCCTATCGCGGCGGCCAGGCCGATGACCGCGAACGGCAGAGTGCACGGATGGTACTGCGCTGGACCCCGGGTCTGGCTACTGAGGTCAACCTGCGTTACAGCCGTCAGGATTATCGCGATGGCGGATCGTTGTGGGGGGCGGCAAGCGCTGAGCGGCAGGAGGTGCGCTCCGGGACGTCGAGCTGGAACCACTCAAGCGGTCGCAGCCTGTCGCTGGATGTGTTGCATGAGTTCGATTCCGGGCTGAAGTTGCGCTCGATCACCGCGCGCAATGATTTCTATGACCGGGTGCAGCAGGACACGGATTTTATGCCGGAAGACCTGTTCCATCTGGCGCGCGACTACCACATCAATACCCTGTCCCAGGAGTTCCGTCTGGAGGGGCAGTGGCGCGACAACCAGTGGCTGCTTGGTGCCTACGTTGATCGCGATGACCACGATCTGTCGTTCAGGCAGAAATTGCCCCTGCGTCTGGTTCAGACCGATGTCCAGCTGGGCGGCAATACCACGGCCCTGTTCGGCCAATGGCTGCTGCCCTTGGCCGAGCGCTGGAGCCTGACCCTCGGAGCCCGTAGCGAGCAGAACAAGGTGCATATCGACCCGGCCATCGGTAGCCGCCAGAGCGATACATGGCAACGCTTCAGCCCCAAGGCGACGCTGCAGTACCAGTGGCAGCCCGATGCCTATCTCTACGCCAGTTACGCCGAGGGTTTTCGCGCCGGAGGGTTCAATGCCTTCTCCAGTGCCGCCAATTACCCCGGCTACGACCCGGAAAGAGTCAAAACCTACGAAGTAGGAGCCAAAGGCTGGCTCGACGACAAGCGCCTGCGCTACTCGGCGGCGCTGTACTGGATGGACGTGGGCGACATGCAGGTGCAGCAGATTATCCAGCCGGGGGTGGTGTACATCACCAATGCGGCCTCGGCGCGTTCCACCGGGCTCGACCTGGAAGCCGAATACCTGCTCGCCGACAACTGGCGGCTGGTCAGCGCGGTGGGCCTCAATCGCACCCGCTTCGAGCGCTTCAGTGAAGGCCGCAACGACTATCAGGGCAACCGCAACCCCTATGCGCCGGACCTCACCGGCCATCTCGGCCTGCGCTATGACGCCTCTGCCGGCTGGTACGCCCAGGGCAGCGTCAGTGCCGTCGGCAAGACCTATCTGGATGCGGCCAACCAGTACAGCCGTGGCGGCTACGGGTTGATCGATCTGAATGCCGGCTACGCGTTCAGCCACTACGGCATCTCCGCCTATGTAAAAAACGCTACCGACAAGCGCTACGACGCGGTCGGCTACCTGAATGGCAGCGCCAGGGTTTACAGCCCTGCGCGCGAAATCGGCCTGCGGGTCAGTTACGAACTCTGAGTGATAACAAGCATGAGCTGCGCACGATGAAACCTATCAACCTGGCAACACCTCACCCCCTGCAACCCTACTGGGACCTGGCCCTGGGGGCAGTTCGCGGCGATGCTCTGCGCATTGCCCTGGAGTGGAAGCTGTTCAATCTGCTGCAGGTGCCGAGCAGCGCTCTGGCGATTGCCCGCCAGTTGCAGCTTGACCCGAGTAACACCGGTTACTGGCTGGACGCGCTATGGAGCATGGCGCTGCTGGAACGCGACGAGCGTCAGCCGCCTCGCTACCGCAACACGGCGGTGGCCAGCGACTATCTGCGCGCCGATGCGCCGGATTACTGCGGCGATGCCTGGACCTTTCGCCTGCGCGGCTTGCGCTATTTCGGCAGCCAACTGGGCGACCAGGTGTGCGCCGGCCAGCCCAGCGGCCAGGCAGCGACCGTGGCGAGCAACATCGACAACTGGACCACTGCCGCGCGCTTGCAGATCGCCCAGGAGCAACGGGCGGTCACCGTGGATCTGGCGTTACGCCTAATGGCTCAGGTGCCGGAGTTCCCTGACGCGCGACGCATGCTCGATCTGGGCGGTGGCCCGGGGCTGGTGGCCATCGCCTTGGCCCGGGACAACCCGATGCTCTGCGGTGAGGTTTTCGACTTCACTCAGACCGTGGACGTGGCCGCGGACAATATTCGTCGCGCCGGCCTGGAGCAGCGCCTGGAGGTACGCGGCGGCGATCTGGCCAGCGACCCGATCGGTGAGGGTTATGACCTGATCTGGTGCTCCTCGGTATTGCATTTTGTCCCGGACATGGCCGCGAGCCTGGCCAAGATCCATGCCGCGCTACGCCCGGGCGGCGTACTGGTCAGTGCCCATGCAGAGATCCCCGCCGATCTCGAGCACGCCAGTCGGGTGATGCCTTACTACCTGTCGATGCAGATGCTCGGACGCCAGGTCACCCACGCCGGTGGCTTGCAAGAAGCCTTGCAGCAGGCCGGCTTTATCGACATCGACAGTTACCCCGAAGTGGCCTTCGCCGTAGCTCCTGTGTCGGTGCTGGTGGCGCGGCGGAGTGGTCTATGACTGGCAAGGGTGAGGCCTGGCGTCTGCAGCTGCTGTTTGGCTGGCTGAACTTCGTGCTGGTGGTGCCGAGCATTTACCTGCTGCTCGGCTTGCCCCTGGTGATGCGTGAGCACGGCTGGTCCGGCACCGATATCGGACTATTTCAGCTGGCCGGGCTGCCGGCGGTGTTCAAGTTTCTGCTGGCCTTGCCTGTGCAGCGCTACCGCTCGGCACACGGCCACTACCGACTCTGGGCCCTGGTGCTGTGCCTGTTGCTGGCTCTGTTACTGGTACTGGTTAGCCAGCAAGGGATCACCAGCAATCGCGGGTACCTGTTTGGCCTGGCTTTCGCCGCTGGGGTGCTGGCCACCTGGGCCGATATTCCGGTGAATGCCCTGGCGATCAAATTGCTGCCGCAGTCCCAGCAGATTCGTGCCGGGAGCATCCGCTCGGCGGCGCTGTTTCTCGGTGCCATTGTCGGTGCCGGGGTGATGTTGCTGGTGCAGAGCCGCTGGGGTTGGCAAGCGCCGTTTCTGCTGATGGCCGCAGGCTTGCTGCTGACGTTGCTGCCCCTGACCTGGCTGCGTGAAGGTCGCAGTAGTGGCGCTATCGCTGAGCCAGTCGGCCCCTCCCTGGCCGACTGGGCGGGTTACTTCCGTCAGCCCGGTGCGCGGCTGTGGACCTGGGTGTTGTTGAGCAGTTTTCCTTTTGTGGGTGCCGCCTGGCTCTACCTCAAACCCTTGCTGCTCGATGAAGGCATGACTGCACCGCACGTGGCCCTGATTGCCGGTATCGGCGGCGGCGTGGTGGGGGCTCTGGCCAGCCTGCTTGGCGGTCGTGTGGTGCAGCGCCTGGGGCCGGGGCGGACGATTCCGCTGTTTATGCTCTGGGCGTTGTTCGCCTTGTTGGCGCTGACGGCGGCGGTGGCCGTGCAGGCCGGGATGGCCTGGCTGTTGGCTGCGGCCTTTCTATTGGCCACGGCCATGGGCGCGGTGTCGAGCCTGGTTTTCACCCTGATGATGTTTTTCTCCCGCGCGCAGCGGCAGGCCGCCGACTACGGGCTGCAAGCCAGCCTGTTTGTGCTCACACGGATGCTGGTGCCGATTGCCGCCGGAGTGCTGCTCGACCATAGCGGCCACCTGGGCATGCTGGCGGGCCTGTCTCTGGCGATGTTTGTGGTCTGTGCCCTGGCCCTGGCGGCCCGGCGCTCAATTGCGCTGGCCACGGCCGGCCTCTACACGAGTGCCGACAAGGCAGTGAGGGCAGATCCGGGTTTGGTTGACGGCTCTGGGCCAACGCAGCGAGCTATTTAATCGTAAGTCCGACTTGAGTAGGGATGAGTCAATGAAGGCAACCTTAGGTATCTGTCTGGTTACCCGGGATCAGCCTCTGATCGAGGATGTGAGCTTTGTCATCGAGCAGTTGCAGGCAGGCTTGCAGCCACCTGCCCGCGTCGCTGACTGGCCACTGGTGATTGGAGACTGCGAAGAAATGCATCGCGCCCTGGGGCCGCGGCCCTGTAACGAAGCGGTGCTGGAAACCCTGATGGTTCAGGCTCAGCGCTACCTGCAAGGCTGCACCGCAAATGCGGCGGCGCTGCCCGATCTGTGGATGATGGCTTTCGGTTCGCTCAAGGAAGCACAAGCGCAGCTGCGCCTGCAGGGCTCGCAGCTATCTAGTGAGCTGTTTATTCTCGACCTCGGCGAACAGCTGCAGGCCGGGGATTGCGATCCTTTCGACGAACTTATCGCCACGGTACCCAATCCGCGCCTGTCGCCCCATTCGGCGTTGCTGTATTGCAGTCTGTCAGCCTTGCCGGGATGGATGAACACCACGGGCGGTAATCGCCATTTGCGGGTAGTGGGCCAGGATCGGGCAGCACGCCGCGCGGACCTGCTGCGGATTGTTCTCGATCACCTCGAGCACGCCTATTTCAACCGTTTGCTGGCGCGCTCCATCGGCGGACCGCTGCTGCCGGTGAGCCTGGCCTGCGAAGTAACGCGTTTTATGCGCAGTCGCTGGCAGGAACGCTGGGATTTTCATTTCTACACCGGCTCCATGGTGGCTGGGCTGATCCAGTCCATGCAGCAGAGCCTTGTTGGCACCAGCGTGCGTTGCCTCAGTGGCTGCAATGAACATAGCCTGGCGGTTAGCGCGATGGCGGGTTGGCAGCTGTTTGGCCGGGCCTATGTGATTACCGTGACCTCGGGGATGATCGATGAGTTTCGCGGCACCCTGGCCAACCTCAAACGTATCGGTGCACCTGGGCTGATCATCTGTGCCGATAGCCCGGAAAGTGTCTGGTATGCCTTTCAGGGCACCCATGATGGTGACAACGACGGGCGTCGGGTGATCGAGGCCAAAGGTCTGCGTCAGGTGTTTATCCGCAAGGTCGAGGAGATCGGTAGCTGCCTGGAGCAGGCCTTTGCCATGCTGGCAGAGCGGGCCGAACCCGTGTTTATCCTCGCTTCCCAAGGGGTATTGGAGTCGCGTCCCAAGGTACCTCTGGATGTACGTCTGCCGGAGCCGTCGGCTATCCCGGCAACGGCCCTCAGTAACAGCCAGATCGAGGCTTTGGACCAAGCTCTGGAACTGATCAACCAGCAGCCTCTGCATCTGCTCTGGCAGTGCGGCAAGCTCAGCGTCGAGCAGCGGCGACGGGTGCACGCTCTGGCCGAGCGCGGGGCCATTGCCCTGGCCGACAGCATTACCCAGCCCGGCAGTGTTGGCCCCTACCATGAGGGGAGGCCGGTACCGAATTATCTGGGACCTTTGTCGCTGTATGGTTTCAGTCGCCGGATCTATCAGTTCGTACACACCAATCATGAATTGAATGGGCCGCAAAGCCATTGCGTGTTCTTCCTCAAGGGCAAGGTTGACCAGGCCGCCACGCCGTTCTCCGAAGGCAAGCTCAAGCGTCAGTTGCGGGTGGTGCAGGTCAACCATGAGCCGCGGCATCTTTCGCCTTTTACCGATCTGGCCCTGGACGTGCCGTTGGATGTATTCCTCGAACATATCGAGCGCGGCTTGCAGGTCGAGCCGCATGTTCTTGCTTTGCGCCGGGCCAAGCTCGCGTCACTGTCTGCCACCAGCGAGAGCGTGGCGGCGGATCACATCGAAACCCTGCCGATGACCTCCAATTACTTCTTCCGTCGCTTGGGTAATCTGGTTCGTGAGCTGATCGAACAGCAGGATTATCGCTATATCGGCGTCTATGACGTGGGTCGCTGTGGTATCTCGGCGCTGCGCAACGTGCCGCGTACCGACCCGGGCTTTTCCGGCTGGTACGGACGTGCCCTGATGGGTGACGGTCTGATGGCTCTGCCCTATATCGCCATGACGGGTACCGGCAATGTACTGGCTTTTGTCGGCGACGGTGCCCGGGCTCTGGTACCGGATATCGAAGCGCGCCTGGCTCAGGAGCTGGCTAATGATCCCGGCGCGAGCAAGCGCAACGTGACCCTGTTCTACCTCACCAACGGTCTGTTATCGATGATCCAGACCTACCTCGATAAACGCTACGCCCACAACGGTGCGCAACAGGTTGCGGTGACCAGTGCCGCGCCGTTGGCGGCCACCCTGGAGCGGGTCGGGCCCATCAGTCTGCACCGCGAACGCCTGGAGACCTTCGATGAAGCGCGCCTGCGTAGCGCTCTTACTCGCCCCGGACAACTGAATATTTTCGACGTGTTGCTGGCCCACAACTCGGAAGGTGACGGCTTGAGCCTGGTCTCCGAAACCGCCTGGAACCGTCAATGAGCCAGAACCTAGGACAGCCCTCTATGAAATTCGGTTTTATCGCCCACCCGACCTCCATTGCCCTGCAGCGCCAGGTGAAAATTATTGATCTGCTGGATCGCACCCTCGCCGAGCAGGACAGCGGCTATCAGGCCCAGCTCTGGCAGCCACGCAACCTGGTACCGTTCGCCGATTTCGGGCGCATCGTCAGTGCCAGCGGTGCCACCTGCGAGGGGATTCTGCATTATTTGCCGCTTACCGCCGAGCAGATGCTCAGCCAGCCGCGTACCATCGCCGGGCGGGTGCTTGAGGGCGTGCAAAGCCTGAAAGAGCAGGGAGCGCAACTGGTTGGTCTGGGCGGTTTTACTGCGATAGTCGGCAATCGCGGTTTGCAGACCCTGGATCGTAGCGGTATAGCGGTGACCACCGGTAATTCCCTCACCGCCTATGCGGCCTACAGAAACGTGCTGGAAGCCATGGCGCGACTGGGGGTGGAGCCAGCCGACACTGAGGTGGCGGTGGTTGGCTACCCGGGATCGATTGCCCTGGTTATTGCCAAACTCCTGGCCCGGAGCGGTTGCCGTCTGCGTCTGGTGCACCGTGGCAGTGCCGACCAGGGCCGTGAGAGTCTGGCCTACCTGCCGGTTGAGGTGCACAGCCAGGTGCGCCTGACTGCCGACATCGACAGTTGTTATGACGAGGTGCGGTTCTATGTCGCCGCCACCTCCAGTGGCGGGGTGATCGACCCGTACCGACTGGCTCCAGGGTCGGTCGTGGTGGACGCAGCCTTGCCGCGAGACGTGTTGCCGTTCAATCACGACCGCAAGGACATCCTGATCATCGACGGCGGCCTGGTCTCCGCCAGCGAAGCCCTGCGTTTCGGCACCGAAACCCTGGGTTTGGCACCGAAGAAATTCCTCAACGGTTGCCTGGCGGAAACCTTGGTGCTGGCTCTGGAGGGGCGAGCCGAAGCGTTTTCCATTGGCCGTGAACTGCCCGAAGAACGGGTGCTGGAGATCGGTCGGATCGCCGAGTTGCACGGTTTTTCACCGTCGCCGATGGCCTCCTATGGCGAGCGCCTACGTGAGGAGGACTTCCAGGCGCTGCAGCGTTTCCATCGCCATACCCTGGCTCCCGTTGCCGTCGACCAGCCGGCGGCGTTGCGCGCCGAAACCCTGCGGTGCTTTGGCCAGCACATCAATCCGGTGCTGCGCGAGTTCTACCAGTTCAACCATATCGAGCGGGTATTTACCCATGGCAGTGGTTGCTGGCTGACCGACCTGGATGGTGGTCGTTATCTGGATTTTGTTGCCGGTTATGGCTGTCTGAACACCGGGCACAATCACCCACGTATCAGCCAGGCATTGCAGGAGTACCTGCAACAACAGCACCCGACCTTCGTCCAATACGTGTCGGTGCCGCTGCAAACCAGTCTGCTGGCACAGCGTCTCAGCGAACTCGCGCCAGGCAATCTGGAGCGGGTGTTCTTCAGCAACTCCGGCACCGAGGCCGTCGAGGCCGCGTTGAAGCTGGCCATGGCCGCTATGCAGCGCCCGCGGGTGCTGTATTGCGACAATGGTTATCACGGCAAGACCCTGGGGGCGTTGTCGGTGACCGGTCGCGACAAACATCGCGACCCGTTTAAACCGCTGCTGTCACGCTGCGATTCGATCCCCTTCGGCGATCTGGCGGCACTAGAAGCGGCCTTGGCTCAGGGGGATGTCGGGGCCTTCATCCTTGAGCCGATCCAGGGCGAGGGCGGGGTAATACTGCCGCCTGTAGGCTATCTGAAGAGGGTTCGCGAGCTGTGCAGTGCCTATGACTGCCTGATGATTCTCGATGAGATCCAGACCGGTCTCGGGCGTACCGGCAAGCTCTTCGCCTGCGAATGGGAGGCGGTGGTGCCAGATATCCTGGTGCTGTCCAAATCCCTCTCTGGCGGGGCCGTGCCAATCGGCGCGACTCTGTCCAGCGCGGCGCTGTGGAATCGCGCCTATGGCAGCATCGACACCTTCGCCCTGCACACTTCGACTTTCGGTGGCGGCAACTTCGCCTCGGCCTCGGCCCTGGCCACCCTGGATGTAATCGTCGACGAGGATCTGGCCGGCAATGCTGCGCGGGTCGGCGGGCAGCTCAAGGAGGCGCTGTGCGAAGCAGTCAGCGCTTACCCGTTTATCCGCGAGGTGCGGGGCGTTGGGCTGATGATCGCCATTGAGTTCGAATACAGCTTCGATGGTGGGGTTGAGGCCTTTGTGCGTGAATTCGCCAGTCGTATTCCCGGCAATGCTGCAGGCACCTATCGCATGCTCTCAGGCAAGGCCAAACGGCATATCGAAGAAGCCATCAGCGAGGTGGAAAAGAACTTCGAGGAGATGTTCGTCCTGCGCTTCGTCAGCAAGCTGTCGCGCGAGCATGGGGTGCTGACCTTTGTCACCGCCAACAACAATCGGGTGATGCGCATCCAACCGCCGCTGGTGCTCAGTGACGCCGAGGCGCGGCATTTTGTCGAGGCGTTCAGCGCCGTGTGCAAGGACATGTCGACTTTTCTCGCCTGACTGATAGGAGGGCCATACAAGCCCTCGCTAGAGGGCTTGTATCTATTCGTCGAGCGTCTGTCGGGAATTATTGAAATGCATACAAAAACGCATCATCTGAATATGAAAATCCAGGACCGTTTAATTGATTAATTAAACTTTCTGCCTGAGAATCAATTGCATTCAGTAGCAGGTATTAATCATGAAACTTCCAGCTCTTGTAGAACCCATTGCCAGCCTAAGTAATGAAGAAATAACCCGCTACAGTCGACACTTGTTAATTCCCGATGTCGGCCTGGAAGGCCAGCGCCGTTTGAAGAGCAGCAAGGTGCTGGTCATCGGTGCCGGTGGTCTCGGCTCACCTGCCTTGTTGTACCTGGCGGCAGCGGGTGTCGGCACCCTGGGTATTATCGATTTCGACCGTGTGGATGAGTCCAATCTGCAGCGCCAGGTGATTCATCGGGTCGCCACAGTCGGGCAGTTGAAGGTGGAAAGCGCCGCGACGGCGATCAGCGACCTCAACCCCCATGTGCAGGTCAATCTCTATGATCAGCGCCTGGAGCCGGAAACCGCAGTGCAGCTGTTCAGTCAGTACGATCTGATCCTCGACGGTACCGACAACTTTGCCACTCGCTACCTGGTCAACGACGCTTGCGTACTGGCTAACAAGCCTTATGTGTGGGGGTCGATCTTCCGTTTCGAGGGTCAAGCCTCGGTGTTCTGGGAGAATGCTCCCGGCGGTGTTGGCCTCAATTACCGCGACCTGTACCCGGAGCCGCCACCGCCTGAGCTGGCACCTTCCTGCTCGGAGGGCGGGGTGCTGGGCATTCTCTGTGCGTCCATCGGTGCCATCATGGCCACTGAGGCGATCAAGCTGATCACCGGCATCGGTGAGAGCCTGCTGGGGCGCTTGATGGTCTACGACGCCATGGAAATGTCCTATCGGCAGATGCCACTGCGGCGTTCTCCCCAGCGTCAGCCGATTACCGCCCTTAGCGACTATCAGGCGTTTTGCGGCCTGATCGCGCCCACGGGTGTGCAGCCCTCGGACATTCCGTCCATCAGCGCCCGGGAGCTGCAAGCCCTGCGTGAGCGCGGGCAGGATGTGCTGCTGATTGATGTGCGTGAACGCACCGAGTGGGACATCGTACGGATTCAGGGGGCTCAACATATCCCCAAGGGACCGAAGATCGCCGAACTGATCGAGAGCCGTTTCGGCAAGCGCGCCAATCTGGTGCTGCATTGCAAGTCGGGAATGCGCTCCAAGGCCGTCCTGCTGGAGTTGCAACAGCGCGGCTTCGACAATGTGCGCAACCTCGAGGGTGGCGTGCTGGCCTGGGTGCGTGATGTCGAGCCGATGTTGCCGAGTTATTGAGAGGCGCTGGCGGGGATGTTGAGAATCCGTGTCGGCCTGTTGGAGGCCATGCTGGAGCAAGCACGGCGGGATCATCCGCTGGAAACCTGCGGCATTATCGCCGCGCCTAGCGGGAGCAGGACCGCCGAACGGCTGATCGCCATGGATAACGCGTCGCGCTCGACGACCTTCTTCAGCTTCGCGCCGAAACAGCAGCTGGCGGTCTGGCGCGAGCTGGATGAGCGGGACGAGGCGTGTCGGGTGATCTACCACTCTCACACGGCCAGCGCGGCTTATCCCAGTGCGGAAGATGTGCAGTATGCCGGCGATGCTGCGGTGCACTACGTAATTGTTTCAACCTTGCCGGATATTGATGTGGCAGTGCGCAGTTTTCGCATCGTCAATCATAAAGTTACCGAAGAAAGTATTTATGTAGTTCGTTAGTGCTTGATGCCGGCAGTGCATTAAACATAGATCAATCAATTAATACAGGAGCCTTAATAGGCTCAGGGAGTTCTGCATGTCGATTTCCGTCATTGTGCCAACTTTGTTGCGCTCTTTTACCCAGGACCAGAAACGTGTCGAAGTTCAGGGGAGTACAGTTCTCGAAGTGATTGAACAGATGGAGCGGGAATACCCCGGGGTCAAGGAACGCCTGATCGGCGATGGCCAGGTGCACCGTTTCGTCAACATCTACGTCAACGATGACGACATCCGTTTTGCCGACAACCTGGCCACCTCCCTCAAGGCCGGCGATGCCATCACCATTCTCCCGGCGGTCGCTGGCGGCTGATTGCCCGCCGATGGCTCGAGCTTGCGCGGCGTACTTCAATCGAGGCCGTTTGCGCAGCGATATGCAACCACTCTGGCGTATCTCTTATGTCACGTCTTTTACACGGCTGTAGCCTCGACGGCTCCTTTGCCTCCGCTCCTTGCGGGTTTTCCGCACTAGCCGCATCACTGCACTACCAGGCGACGACGCTGGGTTTGCATCCGCACACCAGTGGCGATGATCCAACTGATAACGGGTTGGGGTTTACCCTGCGTCATCCCGACCTAAAACCTTTGCGCGGGGTTATTCATGGCTGGCCTGACGGCAGCTCTGCGGGTGTCACCGAGCACACCGTGCAGGCCGCCTGCGGGCTGATGTCGGTGCATGGCCGGGCCAGTGGCAAGGCCCAGGGGCTGGGCGTGGATTATGTTTCGACCCTGAGCGCGAGCCTGGCCTTGCAAGGGAGCTTTGCCGCAGCACTGGGACAGTTGCGCGGCGGCGACTTCAGCAGAGTTGAGACCTCCATGGCCGCGGCTGGGGTGCTGGGTATTGCCCAGTATCTGGCGGGCGCGACTGCGGGGGGCGAGGCTGAGCGCCTGTTGCCGGGGGCTAGCTGCGCGAAGAATCGCCCGCCCTTTGTCTCGGTCGACGGTGTGTCTTTCGAGCTGGAAACCCTGGATGCCGAACCTTGGCGGCGTTTCTGGGCGGCGGTGGGCATTGATGCCGAGCAAGCCGGGCAAGGCTGGAAGGCCTTTCTGTTGCGTTACGCCAAGGCCGTTGCACCTATGCCGCCAGTGTTTCGCCAGGCCCTGGCGCGCTTGTCGATGGCGCGGATCAGCGCCTTGTGCACCTTGAGTGGAATGGCTCTGTGCCCAGTGCGCAGCCTCGCCGAGCGTCGTGCCGACAGCGACCTGCCCGGTCAGCTGGAGCAGGGTCCCTGGGCTTTTGACGCCAGCGGTGCGGGCGGCAAGGCGCTGCCCTTGTTGAATGGCTCGGCACTGCCTTTGAGCGGCCTGACGGTGATCGAGTCCTGTCGCCGGATCCAGGGTCCGCTGGCCGGTCATCTGTTGGCGCTGCTGGGGGCCGAGGTAATCCGTATCGAGTTGCCTGGCGGTGATCCGCTACGCGGTATGCCGCCCTGTGTAGACGGGGTGTCGGTGCGTTTTGACGCCCTCAATCGGCACAAGCAGGTGCGCGAGCTGGACATCAAATCTGCCGTCGGCCGCGAAGAGCTTTATGAGCGAGTGCGCGATGCCGATGTGTTCCTGCACAACTGGGCACCGGGCAAGGCCGCTGAACTGGCTCTGGATCGCGTCGACCTTGCTCGGGTCAACCCGGCGCTGGTGTACGCCTATGCCGGAGGCTGGGGCCATGACCGTCCGGGTGAGGCCTTGCCGGGTACCGATTTCGTGGTGCAGGCCTGGTCCGGGGTTGGTGAGCAGATTGGCCAGGCATCGGCTACTTCGGGCGGTTCGTTGTTTACCGTGCTTGATGTGCTGGGTGGTGTGGTCGCCGCCCAGGGGGTCGGCGCGGCCTTGCTGCATCGGGCGCTCAGCGGTCAGGGCGTACGTGTCGATAGCTCGCTGCTTGGTGCCGCTAACTTGCTGTGTGTGCAGCAACTGCAAGGGACGGGGAGCGCCAATAGCAGTCTGCTCAAGGGCGTTTATCCGACCCGCGCCGGGTTGCTGGCCATTGACTGCCAGAGCCAGTCCCAGCTTCAGCAACTGGAAAAAATCCTTGCCTGTGATCTGCACTGCGACCCTGAAGGGCGTGATGGGCTGATCCGCAGTGCCCTGGCGTCGCAGCCCGCGGCTACCTGGCAACAGCTGTTGGGTGCCGCTGACATACCGGCCTCCGTGGCCGTAGAAGACCTGTCAGAGCTGGCTCAAGACAGGCGATTGAAGACGTGTTTAAGCGTGAATGCCTATACCTCGGTCAACGCTCACTGGAGTTTTCGATGAATAACGCAGGCATTATCGATCTGGTTCCCGCCGACGTTCGCAGTGTTTGGGAACGCGACGGCACCTACCCCAATCGTTCGGTCTACCAACTGTTTCGCGCGCATGCCCTGCGTGCGCCGCAGAAACCGGCGGTGCTCTCGCCCGAAGGCAGTTTCAGCTACGGTGAGTTACATGACGCCGCGCTACGTCTGGCCGCGAGCCTGCGCGCTGCGGGCATCGTTGCCGGCGACGTGGTGGCTTACCAGCTGGCCAATAGCTGGCGCAGCTGCGCCATCGACCTGGCCGCTGCAGCCCTGGGCGCTGTGGTCGCGCCCTTTCCCCCAGGGCGAGGCAGCCTGGATATCCAGGCCCTGGTGCGCCGCTGCGATGCCCGAGCGGTAATAGTACCGGCGCAGTACGCTGGCATCGATCTATGCCAGGTCGTCGAATCCCTGCGTCCGACCCTGCTCTCGCTAAGGGTGTTGATCGTCGAAGGTTGTCCCCCGGACGGCTGGCTTAGCCTTGAGGACATGCTCCAGGGCGAGCCATTGAGCGAGGCGCAATTACCCACGGTTTGCCCTAACTCCCCGGTGCGTTTGCTGGTGTCCTCAGGCACCGAATCCGAACCCAAACTGGTGGCTTATTCCCACAACGCTCTGGTGGGTGGGCGTGGGCGTTTCCTGCAGCGCATTCACCCAGAAGGTGAAACCTTCTGTGGTCTGTACCTGGTACCGTTGGGTTCGTCCTTTGGCTCCACGGCGACCTTTGGCAGCCTGTCCTGGCTGGGCGGTTCAATAGCAGTGTTGCCGCAGTTTGACGTCGGTGCAGCGATCGAGGCCATTGAGCAATTGCGCCCGACCCATATTCTCGGAGTGCCGACCATGCTTCAGCGCATCGCCGCTGATGCCCGCCTAGAGCAGGTCGACAAGTCCAGCCTGCTGGGCCTGATCTGCGGGGGGGCGCTGATTGATGAAGTAACCGTGCGCCGCTGTGTTGAGGCCTTCGGTTGCGGTTTTATCAGTCTCTACGGTTCGGCGGACGGGGTGAACTGTCACAACACTCTGGACGATGCTCTGGATGTGGTGTTCTACAGCGTCGGTCGGCCGAATCCGGCGGTCTGCGCAATCAAGATCTTCGATGAGCAAGGTATGGAGTTGCCTCAGGGGAGCATTGGCGAAATCAAGGCGCGCGGTCCGTTGAGTCCCATGCAATACGTCAATGCCCCGGAGCTCGACGCCCAGTACCGCGATGCCGAAGGATGGGTCAACACTGGTGACCTGGGTTATATCGACGCCGATGGCTACCTGATTCTGGCTGGGCGCAAGAAGGACATCATTATCCGTGGCGGTGCCAATATCAGCCCGGTGCAGATCGAGACCCTGGCTACCGGCCATCCGGATGTGGTCAGCGTTGCCTGCGTGGCGGTGCCGGACCCGGATCTCGGGCAGCGAGTGTGCATCTGCGTGTCCCTGCGCGACGGTGCCCCGCGGTTCTCCCTCCGCGAACTCACCGACTACCTGCGTGAGCAGGGGCTGGAAGTCAACAAGCTGCCGGAGTACCTGCGCTTCTATCGGCAACTGCCGTTGACTCCGGCGGGCAAGATCGACAAGAAATCGCTGGCTGCCGAAGTGGCGTTTCTCGAAAGCGGGGCAGGCGTCGCATGTTGAGTGCACAGCCATTGGCCGCCAGCGCGGGCAGTGCCGAGCTGGCCCGTCAGGTCCGGAACTTTGTCGACGAGCGCATTATTCCGCTGGAAGCCGAGCTGGCGGCGGAGCCCCGACAGGCCGCCAGGCGTATCGCCGAGCTCAGCGCCGAAGCGCGCAACGTCGGGCTCTGGGGCAGTTTCTATCCCCAGGCTCTTGGCGGGCGCATCGCCAGCTTGCGCGACTATCTGCTGGTGGCCGAGCAGGAAGGGCGCTCGGAGTACGCTCCGGCGATCTTCGGTGACGATGCCACTCTCGATTTGCACATGCTCACCCGGCATGCCAGCGAGGAGGTTTGCCAACGTTTTCTCGCACCTTTGGCGGCGGGAACGCAGGTCACCAGTTACGGTATGTCCGAGCCCGACAGCATCGGCTCAATCCCCGCGACCATGAGCAGTCACGCCGAGTTTGTCGATGGCCACTGGCTGCTGAACGGACGAAAGTGGTTTATCTGTCGCGCTGAGCGTGCTGCATTGGTCACGGTTATCGCCCGCACAGGTTCCGGCCCCCTGGACAACGCCCTGTCGATGTTGCTGGTGCCCAGCGATGCGCCGGGGTTTCGGGTGGAGCGGCCGTTGTCGATCCTCGGGCGCTTTACCGGCCAGGGCGAGCTGTCTTTTGAGCAGGTGCGGGTTCCACCTAGCCATGTCCTGGGGCAGCCAGGGCAAGGACTGGCGTTGATGCAGGAGCGCTTGGGGTTGGGGCGGGTTTTGCGTTCGGTGCACTGGCTGGGTCTGGCCCAGCGCTGTTTCGATCTGATGTGCGCACGTATCCACTCAGCCCGTGGCCAGCAGGCTCGGTTGGCGGATAAACAGCTTGTGCGCCAGCGAGTGTTCCGGGTCTACCAGGCGATTGCCAGCGCTCGTGCGTTGTTGCAGGACGCCGCCGGTAAATACGATGCCGGAGTGGCCAGCAGTGTCGAGGTCAACATCGCCAAGGTCGCTGCCTCACAGGCCTTGAGCGAGGCGGCGGATTCGGCAATCCAGATCATGGGAGCGGAAGGCCTGAGTGAGTTGTCGCCGTTGTCGGGGATATACCGCACTGCGCGTACCACCCATATTCTCGATGGTACCGACGACGCCCTGACCAGCGCGGTGGGCCGGCAGTTACTGGACAACTGCAGCGACACTGGGCTGGATTTTGATCGGCCGTCACTGGTCGCAGGAGTGGTTAGATGACCGGGCGTGCTGTTTCGCGAGGTTGGTGGTTGCGGTTGGTGCTGACTGCCGCCATGGCCTTGCCGATGCTGATCTTCTACGCCATTGGCAGTCTGGGTCCGTTGATAGTGGCAGATCTCGACGTGCCGACCCACTGGCTCGGTTGGCTGGTCATGAGTGCGTTCGGCTTTGCCGCGCTTCTGTCATTGTGGGCTGGGCCGTTGGTTAATTGGCTGGGTAGCCGGCGGGCACTGGCGCTGTTGTTCTGGAGTACGGTGGGCGCTTATGGATTGCTCGCCTGCTTGCCGGGATTCTTCGGCGTGATGATGGCCCTGGCGGTTTGCGGGATTGCTCAGGCGTTGGCCAACCCGGTAACCAATCTGCTGATTGCCGAGCGCGTCGAGCACCGGCACAAGGCGGCGGCGGTCGGTTTGAAACAATCCGGGGTGCAGGTGTCGGCACTGTTCGCGGGCTTGCTGCTACCCATATTGGCGCTGAATTTTGGCTGGCGTGGAGCCCTGGCGAGCCTGCTGCTGCCGGCCGTGCTGCTAGCATTTCTCGGTCCGCGAGCTGCACCTCGGGAACATCATGACAAGCCTTTGCGTTTTGCCGTTGCTCGCCCCAACGGGCGGCTGACGCTGTTGATGAGTGTGCAGCTCTGCGTGGGTATTGTGCTTTCGTCGTTCGTGACCTTTCTCGGGGTATTCGCCGCGGGGCAGGGCATGTCGACAACCTCGATCGGCGGTCTGATCGCCGGCTTTGGCGTTATGGGCATTGTCGCGCGGACGTTTCTTACGCCGTTGGGCGCTCGCATGGCTGAAGAGTCCTGGCTGCTGCTGCTGCTCCTGCTGCTGTCGAGCCTGGCCTTGTGGCTGACCTCCCTGGCCATGCCAGGCAGTCATTGGCCGCTGTGGGCCGGAGCCCTGGGTATGGGGCTGACTGCGGTGGCGACCAATGCGATTGCTATGAGCATGGTGTTGCGCGATCCGGCTTTCGGCAGCCCTGCACCGGCTGCTGGTCTGCTTTCGGTAGGCTTTTTCAGCGGCTTTGCCTTGGGCCCGGCGTTGTTCGGGCTGGTGCAGAGAGGGCCCTGGAGTTTTGCCCAGTCCTGGTTGGCGCTGATCGGCGTGCTGTTGGTGGGGGGCTTGCTGAGCCTATTGTTGTCCCTGTTGCGGCGACGCCACAGAAATAGCGGAGAAGTGGTGCTTGAGCCGTCGGTGAGCACAGTTAAATGAGCGGTTTCGAAGTGATCGAGCGACCTCTTGACGACATTGAGGCCCGGCAGGCCATTCAGGCTATCTGCCTGCGCCTGGATCAGATCAGCGTTGTTTGTGGACAGGGTTTTCCGCTGTATTGCTCAGGCGCTAAGGGGGCCTGGAAGGTTTCTGCTGGCGGCTCCTGGATGGGTGGTTTCTGGGCGGGCCTATGGTGGTTGCGGGCCCTGTACAGCGGGCGTCGCGAGGACCAGTTGCAGGCGCTGCGGATTGCCGAGCGACTGCGGAGCAAGCTCGATAGTGCCAGCCACCATCGCAGCCTGATTTTCTGGTATGGCGCGGGCATAGGCTCGCGCCTGCTGGATAATCCCATAGCCGGAGAGTTGGCGGCGCAGGCCTCGGAGCACCTGGCGCGCGCTTTTAACCCTTTGTTGGGATGCATTCCCCTGGGCCGCGACCTGGGCGGCGGCTCGCGTGGTGACTGTAGCCTGAGCATCGACCCGCTGGCGGCGACCTTGCAGTTATTTTCCCTCAGTTCCGAGCCGCGCCTGCTGGGTCTTGGCCGTCAGCAATTGCAGGCGTCCTTTCACGCCTGTGCTGGTTCGGACGGTGCCTGGAGCAGCCACGCATATTCTCAGCTGGGGCAATGGCGGGCCGGCGACAACCCGGGAAACTGGTCCCGAGGGCAGGCCTGGGCCTTACTGGGCCTGGGTACCGGGGCGCGCTTGTACGGTGCGCTATTCAGCTCCGATGCCGAGCGGACAAGTCGCTACTGGTTGCTCAGTAGAGGTCTGTCCGTACCGGTCAATCGCCTTGACCAACCCCAGGGGGGGAGTGACCCCTGTTCTGCGGCGATGGTGGCATTGGCTCTGCAAGGATTGGCCATAGGGACAGACGGAGAGGCGCTCGCGCGTCAACAGGCAGGTCAACTGTTGGCGGCGATAGTCCGTAGCGCAGATTTCGAGGATGGCCGCTTTATAGGACACTGCTATCGGACCGCAGCGGATGTGGAACAGAAGGTCGAGTCAGCCTGTGGCAGCTTCTTTCTTTTGGCCGCATTGCTGGCCTGGAGCGGGAAGCTTGATCCGCGATTGATCTGATAGGCCGTGGAAGAAGGGCAGATGCTGCAGTCTTGTGCTGCTCTGTTTGAGCCTTTATCCAGTCCGGCAACCAGGAAAGCTCATGCCGGGTTCGGCAGCCTAAGGGCTGCCTAAGCGTGGGCAACCCACGGCGTACTTCCAAAGCACTATTGCGCGGCATAGGCTGGGGCATTGATGCTTGCTTGCCGAACTCCGCCAGGGCCAATACCAACCATGTCTGCTCGCGCCGCACCTTCTGAACACCCCGAGCCGCAGCCCGATTGCCGGCGGCTGGGCAATGGTTTGCGGGTGATCCTGCTGAGCCAGCCGGGTCTGGCCAAGGCGGCGATCAGCCTGCGGGTTGCCGCCGGCAGCCATGACGAGCCGCTGGAGTATCCGGGGCTGGCGCATTTTCTCGAACATCTGCTGTTTTTAGGCAGCGCTGGTTTCGCTGGCGAGCAGCGGCTGATGCCCTTTGTGCAGGCCTGCGGCGGCCAGCTCAATGCCTCGACCCAGGCGCATCACACCGATTACTTCTGCGAGGTACCGGCGCAGCGTCTCGAAGACGCCCTGGCACGGCTGCTGGATATGCTCGCCAAGCCCTTGTTCGAGGCCGAGGCGCAGGTGCGCGAACGCGAGGTGGTGCACGCCGAATTTATCGCCCGCGGTCAGGATGCCGGCACCCTGATCGGTACGGCACTGGGCCAGGCCCTGCCGGTGGGGCATCGCTTTGCCGGCTTTCAGGCGGGCAATCGAGAAACCCTGGCGGTCGAACAGGCGGACTTTCAGCAGGCGTTGCGGGCCTTTCATCAGACCTTCTACCGGGCCAAGAACCTGACCCTGGTGCTGCTGGGGCCTCAGCCGGCGGAGCAGCTATATGCCCTGGCCGAAGCCTATGGCGCGGCCCTGGGTAAAGGCGACGGCCCGCTGCAGTCAACGGCTGCGCCACTTTTGCCGCTAAGGGCGCAGCACTTGCAGCTATGCCTGCCGGCGGATGCCCCTAGCCTGCAGCTGTGTTTTGCCCTGGAGCTGCCGCGCCCGACGCAAGCGGGCGGGCTGAGCGAGGCGCTGGATTTTCTCCAGACCTGGCTGCTTAGCGAATCGCCAGGTGGCCTGCTGGCCAACCTGCGGGCCGCGCAGCTGTGCCAGGGCCAGGAGGTGCGCAGGCTGTATCAACATAACGAGCAGGCCTTGCTGCTACTGAGCTTTGCCGGGGTAGAAGGCGCGGAGCAGGCGCGCTCAGGTATTACTGCGGCGCTGCAGAGCTGGCTGGAGTTCTTTGCCGAGGCTGACTGGGCGACGCTGCGAGACAGCTACCGGGCGATCCGCCAGAGCCAGCGGCGCAGCCTGCAACCCCTGGCGCTGGCGCGTTACTGGCAGGAGGGCCTGGCCGTTGGCGGCAATCCCCATCGCGCGCTGACCGCCCAGGGCGAGCGCAGCTTGCGTGCCGTGCTCGGGCAGATGCACCAGCCAGAGCGGCTGATCGAGCTATTGGTAAGCGAGGTCGTGCAACCGCTGTGGCCTAGCTCGGGTTTTGCCCTGCGCATGGTCGCCATGCCGCCTTGCTCGGCTGCAACGACCGACTGGCGCTGGCAACTGCCGGCCGCCAATCCCTTTTTCGCGGCTGAGCCGTTGCCGGCACCGCCGCTGAGTTGCAGCGCCCAGCTGCGCTGGCTGGCCGCGCCGGATAGTCAGGCGGACGGGCAGGGCGCGCTGTACTGGCGTTGCTGTTTTGCCGAACCCCTGCCGCTGCAGATTGCCCAGGCCGTGGCTCAGGAGGCGCTGCGGGAAACCCAGGCCAGTGCCGCCCAGGCGGGTGTCAGCCTGCACCTGTCCGCCGCGAGTGCAGGGCTGCAGCTGGTCTTGCAGGGGCCGGTCGAGATGCTGGTCCGGGTGGCGCAGCAGGCGTTGCCTGGTCTGCTGGAGCCGACAGAGGCGGCCTGGCAGTTGGGGATGCGCCAGGCCCAGGGCAATTTGCAGCAAGGGCAGATGCCGATTCGCCAGTTGTTGCAGCGCTTGCCCGGGTTGCTACAGACACCCGACAAGGTGGCCGACTTACCCAGCCTAGAGCCGTTGCAGGCGCGCTACCGCCAGGTACGCCTGGAAGGCTTGGGCGTGGGGTTGCTGCCGTCCGGGCAGCGCGCGCTCGAAGCGCTGTTCGCTAGCTTTGCGCCCCTGGTTCCGGCTGCCGCAGGGCGCGCCGTCGAGGCCGGGCGTTACTGGCTGCATGACAGGTGCGACAGCAGCGAGGCGGCGCTGCTGCTGTTCTGCCCGCAACCGGCTGTGGATGCTGCCAGCGAGGCCGCTTGGCGGCTGCTGGCGCATCTCTACCAGGGGGCGTTCTTTCAGCGCCTGCGTAGCGAACTGCAAGTGGGCTATGCGGTGTTTTGCGGTTTTCGCCAGGTGCAGGGGCAGGCGGGCATTCTCTTCGCCGTGCAGTCGCCGCATGCCTCGACCGAGCAGATCCTCGGCCATATCGAAGACTTTGTGCAGGCCCAGGGCGAACGCTTGGCGGGCCTGGACGATGGCGCAATCGCCCAGGCCGCCGCGCAGGTACAGGCCCAGCTGCAGAGTGCCGCCGACAACCTGGCTGACTTCGCCGAGCAGCACTGGTTGCTGCATCTGGCCGGGCTGCCGGCCAGCCATGCTCCGGCTGTGGTGCAGGCCCTGGGTGGCTGCGAGCGGCAGATACTGCTGCGCAGCCAGGCGCTGCTGAGCCAGGGTCGCGGCGGTTGGCGCGTGCTGGCCAATAGCGCGCCGCCGGCCAAAAGCTGGGTTGCCCTGGGCTAAGACCCGCGCTTCTCCCCCTGAAAAACATAAATATTGGCTATGTCCCAATTAAGTGTTGCCAGCAGTGCTGGCGGATTCTGCAAACCCCGTAGGAGCGGCGGGGACGCCGAGTCCTTGGCCGCGATGTTCTTCTATTGACCTCGATTCGCGGGCAAGCCCGCTCCTACAAAGGCTGAGCGTGTCGACAACAGCTAACTCAGACATAGCCTAAATCTTTGGCCAGCCCACCTTGCCGTGGGCTAGCCGTTCTGTGCGTTTACCCCTCTGCTGGCGGCCCCCGGGTATTACGACCTTGGGCCTGGTTCTTTCTGCTCAGGGTCAATGGTCGCAGCAGTCGTACACCTTTACGCCTGCGCCGGTGCGCCAGGCCAAGGCAGCAGCCAAGCAGTGCCATAGCAGCATATGGCCACTGCCAGGGCTTTTCGATAATCGCCTCCGACCCGACTGACTGATTAGTCGTTCCTCAAGCGGAGAGCGTTATGAACAACAAGAAGATCGCCTGCACCCGATTCCTGCCTCTGGCACTGACTGCCGCCGTGGCCCTGGCTACGGCCCAGCAAGCCGCCGCGGAAATCGTCCTGTATGATAAGGACGACACCACGTTTTCCACCGATGGCTATATCAACGCCTTCTATGTGAACAGCGATGTGGATCGCGAGGGCGACACGTTCGACCGCCGTCAGTCGCGGGTAAAAATGGGCTTTCTGCCCAACTGGATCGGCTTCAACTTCGGCAAGCAGATCGACGATCTGAAGCTCGGTGGCCGCTCCTCGTTCTGGGTCACCATCAACGACAGCGAGCAGAGCGGCACCGACACCGCCATCGACGTGCGCCAGTTCTACGGCACCGTCGGCAGCGAGTGGGGCGAAGTGCTGGTGGGTAAGGACTTCGGCCTGTTCGCCCGCTCCAACATCTTCCTCGACGAACTGCTGTCCGGTTATGGTCAGGTCAGCGACACCCTGGGTCTGGTCGACTTCGGCGGCGTGTCCTTCGGCAATATCGGCAGCGGCTACCCGTACCCGTTCCCCACCGCGCAGATCACCTACCGCAGCCCGAAAATGAGCGGTTTGCGTGTGGCCGCCGGGATCATGGACCCCTACGACTCCAACCAGATCGACGGCAATGGCAAGGCCTACCAGGAGAGCCCGCGCTTCGAAACCGAAGTCACCTATGAGTTCGAAGTGGGCGGCGCGAAGATCTACTCCTGGATCAACGCAGCGCAGCAGACTTCGGACAACACCGACTCCGACGTCGACTCGGTCACCTCCAAGGGCCTGGGTTACGGTGTGCAGGCCAAGATGGGCGGCTTCTCGGTAACCGGTTCGGGCTTCCAGGCCGAGGGCATGAACCCCTTCTATACCAACAACGCCGGTGAAGCCACGCTGCGCGAAGTGGACAGCGACGGCTACCTGCTGCAGACCTCCTACACCTTCGGCAAGAACCGCGTGGCGCTGTCCTACGGCAAGACCGAAGACGACGGCAACGGCCTGGGCACTGCCGCCGACTACGAGACCCGCGGCATCGCCTACTTCCGCACCATCAACGACAACCTCAAGCTGGTGGCCGAATACAACCAGTTCGAGATCGACGCCGCCAGCGGCAGTGGCCTCGACGAAGACACCAACACCTTCGCCGTGGGTGCCGTGCTGAACTGGTAAGCACGCGGTAGCTCCGGCTGGCGTCGAATGCCGTTCACTTGGTTTGAGTGAGCGGCATTTTTTTGCCTGGCTGGATCGGCAGCGGTTGTTGGGCTTCGCAGGCCTACGCCGCCCGCCCCGTAGCCCGGATAAGCGCAGCGCCATCCGGGGCATTGCCATCCGGTATGGCGGCCCCCCCGGATTGCGCCAAGGCTTATTCGGGCTACGGAGGCCGGGCAGGGCGCAGAACGCGGTTTTCAATCTGCTGGATGTACACGCTCTATTGCGAGGTAAATATGGAACTCTACAGTCTTGATCTGTTGCTGATTCTGTTGCCGATGACGCTGTTGTTCATGGCTTTACCGATTTTCCTCAGGCGCTGCCTGTAAGTCGGCGCGGCGCAGGCCTGCTACTTAGGGAGTAGGCCGGCGCTACTCAAGTGGCATGGGGGGCGCGGGCCGAGCTTCGTAGAATGACCCCAGGCTATCTAGGTTTATTCGCGGGGCAGGCTATGCAGCAGGAAATGACCGACGGCGTCGTAACCGCCATGTCCTGCGCCAGCGATGTCGAACTGGTGGCGCAGGAACTGGCACGGCAACTGATTCATCCCCACCTGGGCTTCGTACTGTTCTTCTGCTCCGCCGAATACGACCTGCAGGGTCTCGGCGCGGCGCTGGAGCAGCACTTCGGCGGGATCAACCTGGTGGGCTGCACCACGGCCGGCGAGATCACGACCCAGGGTTATGGTCGCGGCTGCGTCAGCGCGGTGGGTTTCGATCACCGCAGTTTCTCCATCGCCAGCGGCCTGATCGACGAGATGGAGCGCTTCAGCCTGATCGACGCCCAGCAACTGGTCGAGCGCCTGGTCAAGGACTGCCGCACCAACGAACTGGCCTCGATCAAGGGCCACAGCTTCGCCCTGACCCTGCTCGACGGCCTGTCCAGCCGCGAGGAAGTGGTGCTCGGTGCGCTCAGCGCGGCCCTGGGCAGCATTCCGCATTTCGGCGGCTCGGCCGGTGACGACAACCACCTGACCCACACCCACGTCTACTACGGCGGCCAGTTCCATACCGGCGCGGCGGTGGTGGTGCTGTTCAACACCTGGCTGGATTTCGAGGTGTTCAGCACCCATCACATCGAGCCCAGCAGCGACAAACTGGTGGTCACCCGCGCCGACAGCGCCAGCCGCCGGGTTTATGAACTGAATGCCGCACCCGCCGCCCAGGAATATGCCGAACTGATCGGCGTGCCGCTGGAGGCGCTGGATCATCGGGTGTTCGCCGCCAACCCCCTGGCCGTACGCATCAGCGAGCAGTACTACGTACGCTCGATCCAGCGGGTCAACGAAGACCTCAGCCTGACCTTCTACTGCGCGGTGGAGAACGGCATCGTGCTCACCGCCATGCAGCCCGGGCCCTTGCTGCCCAACCTGGAAGGGGTGTTCGACGGCTTGCGCGAGCGCCTCGGCCCCTTGCTCCTGACCATCGGTTGCGACTGTTTTCTGCGTCGCCTGGAAATCGAAGACCACGGCGGTGTCGAGCCGGTCTCGGCCTTTCTGCGCAGCCAGCCGGTCATAGGCTTCAATACCTACGGAGAGCAGTTCAATGGTATGCACATCAACCAGACCTTCACCGGAGTCGCCATTGGCCGCCCCGGTCGAGGCTGATGTCGCCGAGCTGCAGGCCCGCTGCCAGGCCCTGGAAAAGGAAAACCACAAGCTCAAGCGCATCAACGCCGCCCTGATCGAACGGGTCGAGTCGGTGCACTCGCGCGGCGACGACGCCTACGCCGCCTTCCAGCATTCGGTGGTGCTGGCCGAGCAGGTGCGCGAGCGCACCGATGCGCTGAACCAGGCCATGGCCGAACTGAAATCCAGCAACCAGCTCCTTAGCGACGCCCGCCTGCGCGCCGAGACCGCCCACCAACACCTGATCGACGCCATCGAGAGCATCTCTGACGGCTTCGTGCTGTTCGACCGCGAGCAGCGCATCGTCCTGTTCAACAGCCGCTTCAAATCCTTCTGGGCCCACAGCCGCGCGCGGATCAACGCCGGCACCCGCCTGGCGGAGATCAAACGCCTGAGCAAGAGCACCGGCCTGGTGGTCGAGGAGCAGCGCGGCAAGGACGGCGAGCATATGCTCTATCGCCTGCGCGACGGGCGCTGGGTGCAGGTCAGCGAACGGCCGACCCGTGAGGGCGGCCTGGTGATCCTCTACACCGATATTACCGAGGTCAAGCTCAACGAAACCCTGCGCCGCGAGCAGGCCCTGGCGCAGAAGTCGCGCCTGCTGCAGCGCGCCGTCGACAACCTGTCCCAGGGCATGGCCATGGTCAATGCCGAGGGCCAGCTGGAACTGTGGAACCACCGTTTCCTCGACCTCTGCGGCCTGGCCCCGATCAACGCCCACCGGCCTTTTGCCGAGGTGATGGCCGACAGCGAGCTGGCCCTGCTGACCCCGGACAGCCGCGACGCCAACGGCAAGCCCATCGAGGAACTGGAGCTGCACCTGTTCGACGGGCGCATGCTCGAAGTGCGCACCCATGCCTTGCCCACCGGCGGTTTCGTCAACACCTTTACCGATATCACCGAGCGCCACCGGCATGCCGAGGCCTTGAGTGAGAGCGAGCGCTGGATTCGCCTGATCACCGACCATGTGCCGGCGCTGATCGCCTACCTGACCGCCGATCTGGTCTACGAATTCACCAACAAGGTCTATGAAGAGTGGTACTGCTGGCCCCGCGGCGCGATGCTCGGCCAGAGCCTGCGGGCGGTGCACAGCGAGGAACATTGCCGGCGTCTGGAGCCCTATATCGAACGGGCGCTGTCCGGTGAGAGCGTGACCTTCGAGTTCGCCGAAACCAACCACAGCGGTCAGGAGCGCTACATGCTGCGCTCCTATGTGCCGAACCGGCAGGCCAGCGGCGAGGTGGTCGGCATCTTTGTGCTGATCCGCGATATCACCGAGCGTCGGCGCACTGCCGAGGCCCTGCATCAGGCCTATCAACACCTGGAACAACGGGTGCGCGAACGCACCGCCGAGCTGACCACGGTCAACCAGCAGCTGCGCCGCGAGATCGACGAACGCACGCAGATGGAGTCGCGCCTGCGCGAGGCCAAGGGCGAGGCCGAACAGGCCAACCTGTCGAAGACCAAGTTCCTTGCCGCGGTCAGCCACGACCTGCTGCAGCCGCTCAATGCCGCCCGGCTGTTTACCAGTGCGCTGCTGGAGAAGGGCGAACTGGCCGGTCACGCGCCGCTGGTGCGCAACGTCAGTAACTCCCTGGAAGACGTGGAAAGCCTGCTCGGCACCCTGGTGGATATTTCCAAGCTCGACGCCGGGGTGATCAAGCCGGATATCGCCCCCTTTGCGGTCAGCGAACTGCTGGAAAACCTCGCCGCCGAATACCACCAGATCGCCGGCAGCGAAGGCCTGCGCCTGGACTTTATCCCCAGCTCGGCCCTGGTGCGCAGCGATATCCAGCTGCTCGCACGGATTCTGCGCAACCTGCTCAGCAACGCCATTCGCTACACCAGCAGCGGGCGCATTCTGCTCGGCTGCCGGCGGCGTCGGCAGAGCCTGTCGATCGAAGTCTGGGACACCGGCATCGGCATTGCCGAGAACAAGCTCGGCGAGATCTTTCAGGAGTTCAAGCGCGGCGACATCACCCACCGCAAGCAGGACCGCGGCCTGGGCCTGGGCTTGGCCATCGTCGACAAGATCGCCCGCATGCTCGGCCACCGTATTCGCGTCAGCTCGCAGCTGGGCAAGGGCTCGATGTTCGCCATCGAGGTGCCGCTGACCACCCGCGCGCCACGGCCGCGGGTGGTGCAGGATACCCCCGATCTGCTGCTCGAACGCCTCAGCGGCTCGCGCATCTGGGTGCTGGATAACGACGCGGCGATCTGCGCCGGCATGCGCACCCTGCTCGAAGCCTGGGGCTGCCAGGTGGTCACCGCACTCTCCGAGGAAGACCTGGCGCGCCAGGTCGACAACTACCACGCCGACGCCGACCTGCTGATTGCCGACTACCACCTCGACGACGGCCACAACGGCGTCGACGCCGTGGCCCTGATCAACTCCAGGCGCAGCACGCCGCTACCGGCGCTGATGATCACCGCCAACTACAGCAACGAACTCAAGCAGCAGATGCGCGAACTCGGCCATACCCTGATGCACAAGCCGGTACGGCCGATGAAGCTGAAAACGGCGATGAGCCATCTGCTTGAGCAGGGCCGCAGTTAGCGCCGCGGCCAGCCCTGTCGCGTACGCAACGGCGACCAACCCTACACAGGGCAACCGCAGCAGATTGAGCAATGATTATTGCGAGAACGCACACTAGAGCGACTCTTGCAGCTGACCACGCAGCGTGACCAGTTCCTGCTTGAGTGTACCGATCTGTTCCAGCGACAGACCGCTGGCCTTGAGAATACAGGCGGGCAGGGTTTTGGCCTGGGCATGCAAGGCGCGGCCCTTGTCGCTCAGGTGCAGGTGCACCACGCGTTCGTCCTGGCTGCTGCGCACACGTTGCAGCAGGCCTTCGGCTTCCAGGCGCTTGAGCAGGGGGGTGAGCGAGCCGGGATCGGTGAGCAGGCGCGCGCTGATTTCGCCGACGGTGATGCCCTCGGTTTCCCACAGCACCAGCATTGCCAGGTACTGCGGATAGGTCAGGCCCAGGGCCTGCAGCAGCGGCTTGTAGGTCTTGGTCATCAGCAGCGAGGTGGAATAGAGGGCGAAACACAGCTGGTTATCCAGCAGCAGTTCGGCGCAGGGCTCCACTTGAGTGGTCATGGCAGTGGCCTGTAAGAGTCTGTGGTACGCATAAAGCTATCGCGCAAACCGCTATTGCGCCAGCTGTGCGTCGAGGCGGGTGCAGACCGTTGTCCGCACCTTAGTTAAATCAGCCGCAGGACAGGCGGGTGATTACCCCTTGGTCGTCGACGTTCAGGTTGAGGCGTTGGCTGTTGTACTCCAGGGTCACCATGCTGCTTGGGGTGAGTATCCGGGCGCTGTTGGCCGCGGCTTGCAAGCGGGCCTGCTCCAGCAATGCGGGGGTGGCCACCTGACCCTTGAGGGGCTCCACCGCCGCCGAAGTACAACCCAGTGCCGGGTTGACGGCAGGCTGCGGCGCTGGGGTGTTGGTGCTGCTGCAACCGGCGGCGAACAAGGTGCTGGCGAGGAGCAGGCTGAGCGAAAGCGTGTGGGTCGACATGAACTCTCCTTGGTAAACGAGGTGTCTACCATAGCAGCTCAGGACCGAGATGCCTTTAGCCTGGCCGGGTAACGCTCAGGCAAGTAGGGGGGATTTCAGCGATCTGCACAGCGCCGCGTGTCTGCAAGCGGGCAGAGGATTACCTCAGCGATTGCCCAGGCGCGGGCACAAGAGCGGCCCGCGCCTGGGCTGTTGTTGCGAGGTAACGAAGGGGGCCGCTAGAACAGCGCGCGACCGTGATCCAGTTTCTGGTCCACCAGCCATTTGCCGTGGGCCAGGGAGGCACGTTGGGCCTTGTCCAGTTCATCGAGGAAGGCATAGTCCACCGGCAGAGTCAGGCGCTTGCTGGTGTGGCCCACTGGGTCGGTGATATGACAGCCGCCGGCCCAGGGAGTGGGAATGCCAGGATGTTCGAGGATGTCGGTGCTGATGCGATGGTCGCGGTGGACGCAGTGCATGACGGTCATGGGCTTGCCCTCTTGCTGGGGCTGTGACCATCGGCCCCGGCACAGGCACTGGATAGTGCGAGGCGATGGTTCAGCCTGGTGGTGACAAAGCCAGTTGCGACTGGCTGCTAACACCATAACCCAGCTGGCAGAGGGGTGCGCCCGAACCGACAAACGCACAGGGCCGACAATGGCCGGCCCTGTGTCTGTTGCGGCAGGTTACTCGGCGGTTTGCGCTGCCCTGGCCTTGCCCTTGGGCGCAAAACGCGCGGCCAGGCGCATGGAGGCGGTCACCACGCGCTGGTAGAAGGCCGGCAACAGGCGCTGCATGCCATCCAGGGCGTAGGCGTCCGGGCCGATCAGGATGCGCCGCTTGTTGCCCAGCACACCGTTGATAATCACTTGGGCGGCTTTCTCCGGGGTGGTGCGCAGCAACTGGTCGTTGAACTGCGTACGGGCCTGCTCGGCATCCTGGCCGGTAACCTTGCTCAGGCTGTCGTTCATCCGCGCGGTGATGGCGATATTGGTCTTGATTCCGCCCGGGTGCACGCAGCTGGCCGACACGCCGCAATCAGCCATATCCAGCTCCTGGCGCAGCGACTCGGTAAAGCCGCGCACGGCGAACTTGGTGGCGTTATAGGCGCTCATGCCCGGCTGGGAGAACAGGCCGAAGACGCTGGATACGTTGACGATATGGCCGCTGCCCGACGCCTTGATATGCGGCAGGAAGGCCTTGGTGCCGTGGACCACGCCCCAGAAGTTGATGTTCATGATCCACTCGTAGTCGGCGTATTCATTGCCTTCCACGGTGCCGCCCTGGGCTACGCCGGCGTTGTTGAAGATGGCGTTGACCTGGCCGAAGTCGGACACCACCTGATCCGCCCAGGCGTGCACGGCCTCGCGATCGGCGACGTTGACCAGGGTTTCGCTGACCTTCACTCCAAGTTTGCGTGCCTGGGCGACAGTCTGCGCCAGCCCTTCGGCATTCACATCGGAGAGCGCCAGCTGGCAACCCTGGCGCGCCAGGCCGTAGGCCAGGGCGCGGCCGATACCCGAACCGGCACCGGTGATGGCGGCTACCTTGTTTTCGAACGACTTCATGCGCTGACCTCCTGGGCAGTCAATGGGATGGCGTTGCTTTGCGCCGGATGGGCCGCCTGCTTGCGGCTGAAATGATAGGCCGCCGGGTCGAAGGTGCGTGTCAGCAGGCGAAAGCGCCAGGTGAAGCCGGGCCATACCGTGCAGTTGCGCCCGCTAACCGGGTGCAGGTACCAGCTCACGCAGCCGCCGGCGTTCCAGACGGTATTGCCCAGGCTGCTTTGCAGCTTGCCGTTGAACTTGTCCTGTACCGTCTGTTTGACTTCCAGGCTCTGCAGCTGCTTTTCGCCAATCAGCTTGAGCGCACCGAGCACGTAATGGATCTGCGACTCGATCATGTAGACCATCGAGTTATGCCCCAGGCCGGTGTTCGGGCCCATCAGGAAGAACAGGTTGGGGAAGCCGGCAGTCAGCGTGCCTTTGTAGGCCTGTGGGCCTTCTGGCCAGGTGTCGAGCAGGTCGACGCCGCCACGGCCGAACAGCACGCCGCGCGGCAGAGGGTCGCTGGGGGTAAAGCCGGTGCCGAAGATGATGGTGTCGATCTCGCGCTCCTGGCCATCCACCGTGCGGATGCTGCCCGCGCGGATTTCCTCGATGCCATCGGTGATCAGGTTGACATTGGGCTGCGTCAGCGCCGGGTAGTAGTCGTTGGAGATCAGCACGCGCTTGCAGCCCATCAGGTAATCCGGGGTGACCTTGGCGCGCAGGACGGGGTCCTTGATCTGCTTGTTGATGTACCACTTGCCGACTTTCTGGGCGAGGGTCATCACCTTGGGCAATATGGAGAAGCCAATCACCCGGCTTTCCAGCATGGCGTAGATCACCCCGCGCCAGAGTTTCTGCAGCAGCGGGAATTGCTTGAAGCGGTCACGCTCGCGATCGCTGATGGCGCGGTCCGGCTTGGGCATGATCCAGGGGGCGGTGCGCTGGTAGAGGTCGAGTTGGGCAACCTGCTTCTGGATTTGCGGCACGAACTGAATGGACGAGGCACCGGTGCCGATCACCGCCACTTTTTTACCCGTCAGGTCGTAGTCGTGGTCCCACTGTTGGGAGTGGAACACCTTGCCCTTGAACGTGCTCAGGCCATTGAGGGCCGGGATCGACGGGGTGGACAGTGCGCCCATGCCGGATACCACGAACTGCGCGGTGTAGCTGTTACCGGCGCGGTCGCTGATGTGCCAGCGTTCTTCCTGCTCGTCCCAGGCCATGCGGGCGATTTCGGTATTGAGCAGGGTGTGGTTGCTCAGGCGGTATTTTTCCCAGCAACCTTCCAGGTAGCCCTGGATCTCCGGCTGCTTGGCGAACATGCGCGTCCAGTTGGGGTTCTGCTCGAAGGAGAAGGAGTACAGGTGCGATTGCACATCGCAGCCGCAACCGGGGTAATTGTTGACCCGCCAGGTGCCGCCGACGCCGGCTTCTTTCTCGAACATGAGGAAGTCGTGTTCGCCTTCCTGTTTGAGGCGGATGGCCATACCCAGGCCGGAAAAACCGCTGCCGATAATGGCAACCTTGCAATGACGGGCAGAACCGGGAGGTGAGACGGAGGCATTCATGGCCAAGCTCCTGTTATGGTTATTGTTGGCGTATACAGCTGTGCACTAAAGTAGACAGTTGTATACTCGCCAGCAAGGGCCTCCAACACCAACCAACTTTTAGCTAGGGTTTGCCATGTACGCCGATTCGGATGAGCGTCAGCAGGACGCGGAGAAGACCACCGAAGCCCCGGGCAAACGCCTGCTGCTGGACGCAGCGTTACGTCTCACCTCAACCAGCCGCAGCCTGAGCAATCTCGGCCTGCGCGAACTGGCGCGCGAGGCCGGGCTCAATCCCAACACCTTCTATCGCCACTTCAAGGATGTGGATGATCTGGGCCTGACGGTGATTCGGCAGATCTCCGCCCAGTTGCGCCAGCCCTTGCGCGATCTACGTCGGGAGGCGGCCGAGCGAGCGGTGCAGTCGACTCAGGCAAGCTCGCCGATGCTGTTTGGCATCGACTTGCAGCGCGGGCGGCGGGTCTGTCATGAAACCGTGCAGCTGTTCTTTGATTTTGTCGCGCAGAACCCCGAGGCCTTTATTATCGGTGTGCGCGAGCTGCATGGCGCTTCACCGGTGTTGCGCACGGCGCTGCAGAACATCATGGATGAGTTCGGGGCCGATATGGCCGAGGACATCGTGGCCTTCAAGCTGATGCCGGATATGCTCGACCCCAGCGTGGTCTTGCAGGTCTCCAACCTGATCAGCCGTAACCTGTTTCAGTTATCCCTCGACTATATCGGCCAGCCTGAGCGGCGCACGGCGATCTGCGCCCTGGCCGAGGAGCAGATCGTTATGCTGTTTACCGGTGCCAGTGTGTTGCAGAGCCTGGGCCAACTTAAATTGCCAGTCGAGTAGGCGGGCGGCCTCTGGCACACTGCTATCAATCAAGCTGCTGTCACAGGTCTGGGCTTACCCTGGTTCTGCGCCATTGCGCAGGCCGCCTGCAGGCCGTTTTTCAGTGTTTTCGCTAAGGACCGCCCATGATTGAAGCAACCTGGATCGCTTTTGCCTTTGTCATGGGGTTGGGCGCGCGCGCTATCGGCTTGCCGCCGCTGGTGGGCTACCTGGCCGCCGGTTTTGCCCTGGCCGGCTTTGGTGACCATATCGGCGTTGGCCCGCGCGACAGTGTGGCGCTGGAACATATCGCCCACCTGGGTGTGCTGCTGTTGCTGTTTACCGTCGGCCTCAAACTCAAGTTGGGCAACTTGGTGCGGCGCGAGGTGATCGGCGGTGGTCTGCTGCACTTCACCATATCCAGTCTGATCTTCCTGCCGGCGATCATGCTGATTCTCGATCTGGCCTGGCAGCAGGGCCTGCTGCTGGCCATCGCCCTGTCGTTTTCCAGTACCGTGCTGGCGGCCAAGGTGCTGGAGGGCAAGCGTGAGTTGCGCGCCTTCCACGGCCGGGTGGCGATCGGTGTGCTGATCATCCAGGACCTGATCGCCCTGGTGGTGATGAGCCTGGCCAGCGGCAAGATTCCCTCGGCCTGGGCGTTGCTGCTGTTCGGCCTGCCGCTGTTGCGGCCCTTGCTGTTTCGCCTGCTTGATGCCAGTGGCCACGAGGAGTTGATGGTGCTGCTTGGCCTGTTGCTGGCCCTGGTGGTGGGCGGGCATGGCTTCGAGCAACTGGGCCTGAGCTCCGAGCTGGGGGCGTTGGCCTTTGGCGCGATGCTGGCCAAGCACAAGCGCGCCACCGAGCTGTCCAATTCGCTGTGGGGCATCAAGGAAGTGTTTCTGGTCGGTTTCTTTCTGCAGATCGGCATCGGCGGCCTGCCGGATGGCGAGGCCCTGCTGTTCGCCATCGTCATGGCCGTACTGCTGCCGCTCAAGGGGATGCTGTTCTTCTTCCTGTTTATGTTGTTCCGCCTGCGCGCGCGCAGCGCCTTCCTCACCGGCGTGAGCCTGACCAACTACAGCGAATTCGGTCTGATCATGGCCAGCGTGGTGTTGCCGGAATGGATGATTCCGCTGGCCATCACCGTGGCCCTGTCGTTTGTTATTTCCGCACCGCTTAACCGCATCGCCCACCCGCTTTACGAGCGCTGGGCCAAGCGCCTGATCCCCCTGGAGCGCAATATCCGTCACCCCGATGAGCAGCCGGTGTCCCTCGGCGATGCGCAGGTGTTGGTGATGGGCATGGGCCGCACCGGGCGCGCCGCTTACGATTACTTGCAGGAGAAGGGCTATCGGGTGGTGGGGCTCGACTCCGACCCCGTGGTGATTGAGCAGAGCACCAAGGCCGGACGCCAGGTGCTGTTCGCCGACGGCGAGGATCAGATGTTCTGGCAACACCTTGAGATGCCGCAGGTTGATGCGGTGATTCTGGCCCTGAACGATGCCGAGGCGAAAATCATTTCTACCGAGAAGCTGCGTGCCCGTGGCTTTGCTGGTTTGCTGGTGTCCCATGCCATGTATGAGGACATCGCCCGGCGTATTCAGCAGGCCGGGGCGGATCGTACCTACCTGACCATGAGCGAGGCCGGGGCCGGCCTCGCCGAACATGTGTACCGGGATCTCGAACAGCGTGGCCGAGCCCGTCGCGATTAAACGACAGGCTCCTGCCTGGTTGCTAGTTAAAGCCCAGGCGATGACGCCAGCGTTGTTCCAAGGCCTTGCTGTCGTGGTCGAGGGGGTGGAAGCCGGGACGGTAGTAGTCCAGATAGGGCAGCAGCAGCTTGGTCAGAAAGCCGTTACGCGGGCCGAATAGCATCTTCAGGCCCTTGCCCCAGCTGCGCCAGTTGAACAGCTGGCCGTCCTTGCGCAGCAGGTGTACCTGGAACCAGCCGATCACGCCCAAGAAGATCAGGGTGGTGATGGCCATCGTGATGGTGCGAGTGAAATAGCCGCCATAGACCTGCTGATACACGTCGTAGCAGACTGCCTTGTGCTCGTTTTCCTCGATGGCGTGCCACATCCACAGCTGATACAGCTTGGGATCATTCATCTGGGTGGTCAGGTCTTCGCGCTGCAGCAGCTGCTCGGCCATGGTCGCGGTGAAGTGCTCCAGGGCGCAGGTGGCGGCCAGGCGCTGTTTTTTGGTGCTGAGCTTGGTGGCCCACTCGAGCAGTACCTTGATCCGCAGCTCCAGGCGCTCCAGGTCGATGCCGTGTTCGGCGGCGTAGTCGTTGTAGGCCGCGTGCTCTTTGGAATGCATGGCCTCCTGGCCGATAAAGGCGCTGATGTCCTTTTTCAGCTGCGGCTCGGTAACCTCATCGCGCACGGCGCGCACGCTGTCGACGAAAAACTTCTCGCCATAGGGAAACAGCGACGACAGGTTGTTCATAAAGTGGCTCATAAAGGGGTCGCCAGCGAACCAGAATTTCTGGCTATCGCTAAAGCTGAAATCCATGCGGCGAACCGGGAAACTGGCGCTTGGGGTGCTGCTTTGGGCTGTCATAAGGGCGACTCCTGGGCATATTGGTCGATGTGCGACCGCTCTTGTTATCAGGCGGGTTCGACAGCTCGATGGCTGTCTGTGACCGTGATTAATCTTTAGCCCGGAGCGTTTCTGGCGCGAGGTCATTCCTGGCCATGGTGGCCGTTTTAGCGCCAACTTATGGTTAGTTGTCCGACAGTTTGCCGTGCGAGATGGCGGCCCGTGCTTGCTGTCAGGCCTATGAATCCCCTGAGCCTATAACCCGAATACGCCGCAGCACGCGGCGCAATCCGGGCACTCAGGGTGCGGCTTAGCGCTGTTGGCGCAGCTCGGCCACTTCCGTGCGCAGGGCGCGCAGTTCATCGAGCAGTAATTGCTCGGTGGGCGAGGGTGGGGCCAGTTTGGCTTCCTGTTCATGGGTGGTCTGCATGGCATTGACCACCACGGCGATAAACAGGTTGAGCATCATAAAAGTGGCGATCAGGATAAACGGCAGGAAGTACATCCACGCCAGCGGGAAGGTTTCCATCACCGGGCGCACGATGCCCATCGACCAGCTTTCCAGGGTCATCACCTGGAACAGGGTGTAGAGGCTGGCACCCAGGCTACCGAACCATTCGGGGAAGGCCTCGCCGAACAGCTGGGTGGCCATCACCGCGGCCACGTAGAACACCAGACCCAGCAGCATGGCGATGCTGCCCATCCCAGGCAGGGAGGACAGCAGCGCTTGTACCACGCGGCGCATATTCGGATTGATCGAGATCAGCCGCAGCACGCGCAAGACCCGCAGCGCACGTAGCACGGCGAAGGGCCCGCTGGCCGGTACCAGGGCGACCCCCACCACCAGGCAGTCGAACACCGCCCAGGGATCGCGCAGCAGGCCAAGACCGCGGGCGACAAAGCGCAGGCCCAATTCGAGGATAAACAGCACCAGGATCAGCTGATCCAGGCCAAGCAGCAGCTCACCCCATTGCGCCATCAGGCCGGGGGAGGTCTGCATGCCGAGGATTGCGGCGTTAAGGATGATCAGCGTGGTGACCAGGCGGGTGATGGTCTGGCTTTCCATCAGCGCAGCCAGGCGCAAGCGCCAAGTAGTGGAACTTGGGGTCAAACTGTATTCGGGCATGATTTATTGGTCGTTAAGGGCGAAGGCGGTGAGGGTAAAGGTTGGGATACCGATGTCTTGGAGCTTCTGCGAGCCGCCCAGTTCCGGCAGGTCGATGATTGCCGCGGCCTCAAAGATGCTCGCGCCCATGCGCCGCACCAGTTGAGCGGCGGCCAGCAGGGTGCCGCCGGTGGCGATCAGGTCATCGAACATGACGATCTTGTCGCCCTCGCAGAGGCTGTCGGCATGGACTTCGAGCAGGGCTTCGCCGTATTCGGTCTGATAGCGTTCGCTGAGCACATCGGCGGGCAGCTTGCCCTGCTTGCGGAACAGGATTAGCGGCTTGTTCAGCTCGTAGGCGATGATCGAGCCGACCAGAAAACCGCGCGCGTCCATGGCTCCGATATGGCTGAACTCGGCCTCGACATAGCGCTGGATAAAGCTGTCGGCCACCATGCGCAGGGCGCGCGGCGACTGGAACAGCGGGGTGATGTCGCGGAAGATGACGCCGGGTTTGGGGAAGTCTTTAACCGGGCGGATCAGGGTCTTGATGCTGAACTCGTCGAAAATCATCGTGGGTATCCTGGCCGTTGCAGGTAAATCAGCCCTCGATATTACCGCCGGCCAGAGCGCACAGCTCGATGGGATCGAGAATATGCACTTCCTTGCCTTCGGCTTCGAGCAGCTTGTTCTGTTGGAAGCGAGTGAATACGCGAGACACGGTCTCTACCGCAAGGCCTAAATAGTTACCAATTTCGTTACGCGACATGGCTAGGCGGAACTGGTTGGCCGAGAAGCCGCGGGCGCGGAAGCGTGCCGACAGGTTGACCAGGAAAGTGGCGATGCGTTCGTCGGCGGTTTTCTTCGAAAGCAGGAGCATCATCTGCTGATCGTCGCGGATCTCGCGACTCATGATGCGCATCATCTGGCGGCGCAATTGCGGCAGTTTTACCGACAGCTCGTCCAGACGCTCGAAGGGGATCTCGCACACCGAGGTGGTTTCCAGGGCGATGGCCGATACCGGGTAGATTTCGCTGTCCATGCCGGACAGGCCGACCAGTTCGCTGGGCAGGTGGAAGCCGGTGATCTGCTCGTCGCCGCTATCGCTCAGGCTGAAGGTCTTCAGCGCGCCGGAACGCACCGCAAACACCGAGTTGAAGGCATCGCCCTGGCGGAACAGGAACTCGCCCTTTTTCAGGGGGCGGCCGCGTTTAACGATATCGTCCAGGGCATCCATGTCTTCCAGGTTCAGCGAAAGCGGCAGGCACAGGCTGGCCAGGCTGCAGTCATTGCAATGAACATGGTGGGTGCTGTGCAACTTGATGCTTTCGGACATCTGCAGCGCTTCCTTGGTTAAACACACAATGCCAGTAAGGTTACAGCAGGACTCGGTGTGCAGCCAGTCAGACTGAAGTCTGACCAGGCGCTCAAGTTTGCCCCTTGGCGGCCGACATTTCGGAAAATTTATCCGGGTCTGCAAGGAGCACCCGCATGCGAGTGGAATCGACTGTGCTGAGCAACCGTCTGAGCATAGCAGTGCAGCGTAGCAACGCTGCTGCCGAGGGCGGCAATGAGGATGGCCAAGCGTTGCGCGATGGTTTGCGGGTAAGCCTGTCCGAGCTGGGCAAGACGCGTTCCGCCGCAGCGCAGAAAAACCGCGACATCGATGAGAGCAGCCTGCCAGACGCGATCAAGCAGATCCTCAAGATGATCCGCGCGCTCAAGGCGCAGATCGCGGAGAAAAAGGCCGAGCTGACGGCGTTGATGGCCGATCAGAGCCTGGATGCGGATACCCGGCGTCTGCGCATTGAGGCCCTGCAGGGGGAACTGGCTTCGCTGCAGGGCGCGCTGAGCAGTGCCAGCGCGATGCTGCTCAAAACGGTGCGCGAGCAGGGCTTGAGCGCTCAGCAGATGCAGGAAGTGGCCACGTTGAGCATGTAGGCGGCGAAGCCCGGTGTGTTATGCCACCGCCTGTTCCCTGAATACCGGGTACCAGCAAGAGACCGCGGCCTGGCCTGGTGCGCACGGCGCACCCTACGGGGGCGTGGAGCACTTGGCAGGCCGTGCCTAGATCACCCGGGAAAAGCGCTGGCGGTTGTGTTCGGTGAGGTAGTGATCGAACAACATGCACAGCGAGCGCACCAGCAGGCGGCCGGCTGGGCGCACTTCTATACCTTGTGGGTCCAGCTGGATCAGGCCGTCCTGGGCCATTTGCTGCAGTTGCGGCCAAATTTCGCTGAAATAGCTGCGAAAATCTACGGCATAAGCCTTTTCGATCTCACCGAAGATCAGGCGGAAGTGGCAGATCAGTTGCTGGATCACCGCGCGGCGCAGGCGGTCGTCGGCGTTGCAGTGCAGGCCGCGCAGGGTGGCCAGTTCGCCCTGGGCCAGGCTGTCCTGATACTTGCTCAGGTCGGCGTTGTTCTGGCAGTAGAGGTCGCCAATCTGGCTGATCGATGACACCCCGAGGCCAATCAGGTCGCAGTGGCCATGGGTGGTGTAGCCCTGGAAATTGCGTTGCAGGCTGCCGTCTTCCTGGGCGCTGGCCAGTTCGTCGTCGGGCAGGGCGAAGTGATCCATGCCGATATAGCGGTAACCGGCGGCGCTCAGTTGCTCGATGCTGGCCTGCAGCATGGCCAGCTTGTCGCCGGCGGTGGGCAGGTCGGCGGTGTTGATCCGCCGTTGCGGCATAAAGCGCTCGGGCAGGTGGGCGTAGTTGAACAGCGACAGGCGATCGGGTTGCAGGGCGATGACTTCGTCGACGGTGCGGGCAAAGCGCTCCGGGGTCTGTAGGGGCAGACCGTAGATCAGGTCGATATTTACCGAGCGGAACTGCAGGGTGCGTGCCGCTTCGACGATGGCGCGGGTCTCTTCCAGGGTCTGCAGGCGGTTGACCGCGCGCTGTACAGCCGGATCGAGATCCTGCACGCCGAGGCTGACGCGGTTGAAACCCAGCTCGCGGAGCAGGCCCATAGTCGACCAGTCGGCCTCGCGCGGGTCGATCTCGATGCTGTAATCGCCGGAATCGTCATCCAGCAGGTTGAAGTGCTGGCGCAGGTGGCCCATCAGGTGGCGCAGCTCATCGTGGCTGAGAAAAGTCGGGGTGCCGCCGCCGAAGTGCAGCTGTTCGACTTTTTGCTGTGGGTCGAGATGGCGGCCAATGATCTCGATTTCCCGCTGCAGTTTTTCCAGGTAGGGCAGGGCGCGGCCGCGATCCTTGGTGATCACCTTGTTGCAGGCGCAGTAGTAGCAGATGTGTGCGCAGAACGGGATGTGCACATACAGCGACAGCGGTCGCAGGGCTTTGCGGCTCTCGCGCAGGGCGTGCAGCATGTCGAACTGGCCGATCCCTTCATGGAACTGCACGGCGGTTGGGTAGGAGGTATAGCGGGGACCGGCCTGATCATAGCGACGGATCAGGCTGGTATCCCATTGGATGGCGTCGAGCATGCGGGCATTCCCGGTTTGGCTATCAGTACCGGGGAGTCTAAGAGTGCCTTGCCTGGCGTGTTTTGACCTGGATCATGGAGCCGTGGGCTACTAGTGCCCCATCAGCCAGTGCTGGTGCGGGCCGGGCAGGGTCCATAGGCCGAACAGGATGACCAGGATGCCGCCGGCCATGCGCACGCCCCGTTGGCGCAGCAGGGCGGTCAGGCGTTCGGCGGCCATGCCGGTGGCCAGCAGTACCGGCAAGGTGCCGAGGCCGAAGGCAAGCATCAGGGCGGCGCTGTCCAGTGCGTTGCCCTGGCTGGCCGCCCAGAGCAGGGTGCTGTAGACCAGGCCGCAGGGCAGCCAGCCCCACAGGCTGCCCAGCACCAGAGCGCGGGGCAGACTGGTGACTGGCATAAAGCGTCGGGTCAGCGGTTGGATATGCCGCCACAGGCCGCGGCCCAGGCCTTCGATACGGGTCAGGCCGCTCCACCAGCCGGCCAGGTACAGGCCCATGGCGATCAGCAGCAGTGCGGCAACCACCCGCAGGCCCATTACCAGCGGACTATTGGCCAGAGCCCAGCCAGCGAGGCCCAGCAACAGACCTGCCAAGCTGTAGCTGAAGATGCGCCCCAAGTTGTAGGCCAGCAGCAGCTGAAAGCGTTGGGCGCGCTGCTCGGGCGGGATGGCCAGGGTTAGCGCGCCCATCAGCCCGCCACACATGCCCAGGCAATGGCCGCCGCCGAGCAGGCCGAGGATCAGCGCTGAAACCAGCAGCGGTAGCAGCTCAGGCACCGGGCTTGTCCTCGGGGCTTGGCGGGGTGCTGTCCTGCTGGGCCTGGCTGACGGCGGCCTGGTGCTTGGGGTCTTCGTCGTCGAACAGGATGCTGTGGGCCGGGCCGTCGAGGTCGTCGTACTGGCCGCTGTCCACCGCCCAGAAGAACAGCCAGATGGCGAAGCCGACCAGGGCAATGGCCACCGGGATCAGGATATAGAGGGCGGGCATGGAATCTCCGGATTCGGGCGAGACGTAGGGTGGATCGGGGCGCGTAGCTGGCGCTTTTTACATCCACGATTACAGCGTTGTGGTGGATCGGTGAAGCGTGATCCACCCTACGGGCGCGTGAGCCGCAAGGCATTTAACACCACTAGCAATGAGCTGACCGACATGCCCAGAGCGGCCCAGATCGGGGTAATCCAGCCCATGGCGGCGAAGGGCAGCACCAGGCCATTGTACAGACTGGCCCAGGTCAGGTTCTCGATGATGATGCGCCGGGTTCGTTGCGCCATGTGTAGCGCCTGCACCAGGCTGCTCAGGCGGTTGGACAGTAGCACCGCATCGGCGCTGGTCTTGGCCAGGTCGGTGGCGCTGCCCATGGCCACGCTGATATCGGCAGCGGCCAGCACCGGCACGTCATTGACCCCGTCACCGAGCATCAGCACCCGGCGGCCCTGGTTGTGCAGCTGTTGCAGCACCTCCAGCTTGGCATCCGGGGTGAGGCCGCCGCGGGAATCCTCGATGCCCAGCTGGCGCGCCACTTCGCCGACCATCGGTGAGCTGTCACCGGACAGCAGCATAATTTGCCAATGGCGCGCCTTGGCCGCGGCGATCAGTTGCGGCGCATCTTCGCGCAGGCGGTCATCCAGTACGAACCAGGCCAGCGGCCCTTGTTCATCACCCAGCAGCAGCCATTGGCCGTGTTCGCCGGTAATCACAGGCACCGCCTGAGCGCTGAGTGCGCAGACGAAACCAGCTTCACCAATACGCAGCACGCGGCCGCCAACACGGCCTTGCAGGCCCAGGCCTGGGTGGCTGTCGACTTCCTCGGCAGCCTCGCTGGCCTGGCCAAAGGCGCGGGCAATCGGGTGCTCGGAGCGGTTTTCCAGGGCCGCGGCCAGGGCCAGGCAGGCATCGCTGTCCAGTGCGCCCAGGGGGTGGATGGCGCTCAGGGTCAGGCGGCCTTCGGTGAGGGTGCCGGTCTTGTCGAGAATCAGCGTATCAATCTGTTTGAGGCCCTCCAGCACATGGCCGCGGGTCAGCAGCAGGCCGAGCTTGTGCAGAGACCCTGTGGCGGCGGTCAGCGCGGTGGGGGTGGCCAGGGCCAGGGCGCAGGGGCAGGTGGCGACCAGCAGGGCCAGCACCACCCAGAAGGCGCGCGAAGGGTCGAGCTGCCACCAGACCAGGCCGACCACGGCCGCCACCACCAGGACGATCAGCAGGAACCATTGCGCCACTCGGTCGGCCAGCACCGCCAGGCGCGGCTTGTCGCTCTGCGCGCGCTCCAGCAGGCGGACGATGGCCGACAGCCGGGTGGCGTCGCCAAGGGCCTGCACCTGCACGGTCAGCGGGCCTTCGACGTTGAGGGTGCCGGCGGTGACGCTGTCGCCGACGGCGCGGGCTTGCGGCAGGTATTCGCCGGTCAGTAGCGACTCGTCGACGCTGGAAGTGCCTTGCAGAATGCGTCCGTCCGCCGGCAGCAGGGCACCGGGCGGGACCAGCACGCTGTCGCCTGTGCGCAGTTCGCTGAGCAGAATGCGCTGGCTGTGGCCGTCGGCCTCCAGGCGCAAGCAGGACGCCGGCAGCAGTTGCACCAGTTGGGCGGTAGCCTGTGCCGTGCGTTCGCGGGCGCGGCGCTCCAGGTAGCGACCGGCCAGGAGAAACAGGGCAAACATGCCCACTGCATCGAAATACAGCTCGCCCTGGCCGGTCACGGTCGACCAGATGCCGGCCACATAGGCTCCACCGATGGCTAGGGACACCGATACGTCCATGGTCAGGTGGCGGGTACGCAGGTCGCGCAATGCGCCGCGGAAGAACTGGCCGCAACAGTAGAAGACGATGGGGGTGGTGAGAAACAGGCTGACCCAGCGCAGGATCTGATCCAGCTCGGGGCTGAGGTCGATATTGAATTCCGGCCAAGTGGCCATGCTCGCCATCATCACCTGCATCCACAGCATGCCGGCCACGCCCAGCTCGCGCATGGCCCGGCGGTTCTCGCGCTGCAACTGTTCGGCGGCGGCATCGGCCTGCCAGGGATGGGCGGCGTAGCCGATCTTGCGCAGTGCCTTGAGCAGTTGGCTCAACGGCAGCTGGCTGTCGGCCCAGCGCACCTGCAGGCGGTGGTTGGACAGGTTGAGGTGCGCTTCGCTGACGCCGGGCAGGCCGCGCAGGTGTTTTTCAATCAGCCAGCCACAGGCCGCGCAGCTGATGCCTTCGATCAGCAGGCAGGTTTCGCTGAGTTCGCCGTCATGTTCGACAAAGGGCTGTTGCACGTCGCTGCGGTCATACAGTGCCAGCTCATCGGGCAGGGCCTGGGGCAGGCTCTGCGGGTTGGCGGCGCTTTCGCTGCGGTGCTTGTAGTAGTGCTCCAGGCCGCCGGCGACTATGGCTTCGGCCACCGCCTGGCAGCCGGGGCAGCACAGCTCGCGGCGGGCACCGAGAATCTCGGCCTGGAAGCGGCTGCCGGCAGGTACCGGCAGGCCACAATGGTAGCAGGGGGTTGGGCTGGCCATCGCTGCGCTTATTGCTCATCCCCGAGGCGGATGCTGTTGCCGCTGGCGACATTTTCTTCTTCGAACAGGCGCCAGTCCTTGCCGCCTTCCTGGCCGATCAGTTCGACAAAGCGGCGACCTTCAATGGCGTCGATCATCTGCCCGCTGTAACTGCCATCGCCCTGGGGTTGCAGAACCACCCGACGGTCGCGTTCCGGCTGGGTCGGCGAGATCAGGTTGAGCACCAGTTGCTGGGGGCGGCTATTGCCCTGCAGCTGCAGGCTGGCAACCCCGGTTTCATCGTCAAGCACCAGGGTGGCGCTGAGCTTCAGGCGGACCGCGTGGTTTTCTCGCTCCAGGGACTGGTTGATGCCCTTGCCGACATCGTAATAGTCATCGGAAATCAGCCCCGGCGGGTTCTTCGTGGCGATGGTCAGCAAGGTCAGCCCCTGGACCACCGAGTAGGCCAGCAGGCTGATCAGAAACCAGGGCCAGAATTGCTTGTACCAGGGCTTGATGATCTCGGGGTTCTTTTCAGATATGGGTTCAGACATGGGCTTCTCTAATCAGCGCACGCTAGGGCCGATAAAGCGGCTGGCGGCGTCGGTTTTGATGCTTGGGTCATCCGCCGAGTGCAGGCGGAAGGTGATTTCATTGGTGCTCGAGGGCAGGCTTGAAGGGTCGATGGACAGCTCGATAGGCAGGGATAATACCTCGCCGGCCAAGGCAGTGATCTCGCTCTTGCCCTCGTAGACCAGGCCGTCGAGGCCATCGGCTGCGATCAGGTAGGTCACCTCATGCTGGGCCTTGTTCATGATCTTCAGGGTGTAGACGTTCTCGATCCGGCCCTCTTCGTTTTCGCGGTAGAGCACGCGGTCCTTGAGCACATCCAGTTCCACCAGCGAGCGGTCGGCGATGGCCCAGGCGAATACAGCGAACATCGCCAGCAGGGCCACGGCGTAACCTATCAGGCGTGGCCGCACCAGGTGGGTCTGCTGCCCGGACAGGTTGTGTTCGGTGGTGTAGCTGATCAGCCCTTTCGGGTAGTTCATCTTGTCCATGATGCTGTCGCAGGCGTCGATACAGGCGGCGCAGCCGATGCACTCGATCTGCAGACCGTCGCGGATGTCGATGCCGGTGGGGCAGACGTGTACGCACATCTTGCAGTCGATGCAGTCGCCCAGGCCGTCGGCCTTGTAGTCGGCATCGCGCTTGCGTGGGCCACGGTGTTCGCCGCGGCGTGGATCGTAGGAAACGATCAGGGTGTCCTGATCGAACATCACGCTCTGGAAGCGCGCATAGGGGCACATATAGATGCACACCTGTTCGCGCAGGTAGCCGGCGTTGCCATAGGTGGCGACGGTGAAGAAGCCGACCCAGAACAGTGCCCAGCCACCTGCTTGCAGGGTGAACAGCTCGGGAATTAGTTCGCGAATCGGCGTGAAGTAGCCGACAAAGGTGATCGCCGTGACCAATGACACGCCCACCCAGATGCCGTGTTTGGCCAGCTTGCGCAGGAATTTGCGCGCGGTCATTGGGCTCTTGTCGAGCTTCATGCGCTGGTTGCGATCACCCTCGGTGACCTTTTCCGCCCACATGAATACCCAGGTGAATACGCTCTGCGGGCAGGTGTAGCCGCACCACACGCGGCCGGCGAACACGGTAATAAAGAACAGGCCGAAGGCGGCGATGATCAGCAGCGCCGAGAGCAGGACAAAGTCCTGGGGCCAGTAGGTGGAGCCGAAGATATAGAACTTGCGCTCCGGCAGGTTCCACCAGACGGCCTGACGGCCATTCCAGGTCAACCATACGGTGCCGAAGTACAACAGAAACAGGGCTGCGCCACCGAGCATGCGCAGGTTGCGGAAGATGCCGGTGAAGGAGCGGGTATAGATTTTTTCGCGGTTGGCATACAGGTCGACAGTTTCGACTTTGGCCGCGATGGGGGTGACATCTTTGACTGGAATCTGTGCGCTCATCAGTTCGTACCACGGCGGTTGATTGGCTGCCCCGGTCGATACGTGCCAATCGGGGTCATACGGGCTCTTGCGCTATGGTACGCCTGACATTGCCTGGTCAGGTGCGACCGGGGGTCGCGTCTGGCTCAGGCACCTGGCGAACTCGAAAGCGTCCCTAGGGACGCCCGAGTCCGACAGGTAGGCGGAGAATCACTTCTCGAGCTTTTCCTGGGACAGGCTGTACACGTAAGCCGCCAGCAGATGGACCTTGTCGTTGCCGAGGAAGTCTTCCTGGGCAGGCATCTTGCCGTTGCGGCCATAGCGCAGAGTTTGTTGCACCTGGGCGAAGCTGGAACCGTAGAGCCAGGTTTTGTCGGTCAGGTTCGGCGCGCCCATGGCCTGTTGGCCCTTGGCGTCAGCACCATGACAGACTGCACAATTGGTGGCGAAGATGTTTTGACCTGCGGCAAGGTCAACCTCGATACCTTCCGGGTTTTTCAAACCGGACAGCGAGCGAACGTAGCCAGCAACGTTGCGGATGCCGTCTTCGCCGATCACTGCCAGCTGTGCCGGCATTGCGCCCTGGCGACCCTTGAGGATGGTGGTCTTGATGGTTTGCGCATCACCGCCATACAGCCAGTCGTTGTCGGTCAGGTTAGGGAAGCCGTAAGCACCCTTGGCATCGGAACCGTGGCAGACCGAGCAGTTGGAGGCAAACAGGCGGCCGCCCATTTTCAGCGCTTGCTCGTCCTGAGCGACCTGTTCGATAGGCATGGCAGCATATTTGGCGAAGATCGGCCCATATTGGGCGTCGGCCTTGGCCATTTCCTTTTCCCACTGGTGCACGCCGGTCCAGCCAGCATTACGCATGCCGTCACTGACTTGAATGTCGGTGGCGAAAGGCGTTTTGGCCTCGGTGTCGAGGTAGTCGTAGCCCGGCAGAAAGCCCTTGAAGTTACCCAGGCCCGGGTAGAGCGCCAGGTAGCCGAGGGCGAAGATGATGGTGGCGAGGAACAACATAAACCACCACTTGGGCAGCGGATTGTCGTATTCCTCGATGCCGTCAAACTCGTGGCCGACGGTTTCTTCGGTGGTTTCCTGGCGCTGGCCCTTGCGGGTGCCAAAGATCAGCCAGGTCAGGGCGAAGATGGTGCCGAGGGACAGAATTGTTACGTACCAACTCCAGAACGTGGTCATTGGTCATTGCTCCTGGAAGATTGCGCGTCACGCTCTTGGGGTTTGGGATCATCGGCGAAGGGCAGGTTAGCAGCCTCGTCGAAGCTATCTTTGCGTCGGCTGCTGTAGGCCCAGAGCACCACGCCAATAAAGGCGATAAAGACGATGGCTGTGCCTATGCCGCGAATAGTCCCGATATCCATAGTGCGTTACCGTTTGTTTTTGATGGAGGTACCGAGAACTTGCAGGTACGCCACCAGGGCGTCCATTTCAGTCTTGCCCTTCACCGCGTCCTTGGCCCCGGCGATGTCTTCATCGCTGTAGGGGATGCCAAAGCCACGCATGACTTCCAGCTTCTTGGCGGTGTCCTTGCCGTCGAGCTTGTGCTCAACCAGCCAGGGGTAGGACGGCATCTTCGACTCGGGTACCACGTTGCGCGGGTTGTACAGGTGCGCGCGGTGCCACTCGTCCGAGTAGCGGCCGCCAACGCGGGCCAGGTCCGGGCCGGTACGCTTGGAGCCCCACAGGAAAGGGTGATCCCAGACGCTTTCGCCAGCAACCGAGTAGTGGCCGTAGCGCTCGGTTTCGGCGCGGAACGGACGGATCATCTGCGAGTGGCAGCCCACGCAACCTTCACGGATATAGATGTCGCGGCCTTCCAGCTGCAGCGCGGTGTAAGGCTTGAGGCCCTCCACCGGCTCATTGGTGACGTCCTGGAAAAACAGCGGAACGATCTGCGTCAAGCCGCCGATGCTGACGGCAAGCACCATCAGCAGGGCCATCAGACCGATATTTTTCTCGATGATTTCGTGTTTCATCAGTGCGCTACTCCAGCAGGCATCTGTGCAGCAGCTTCATATTCGGAAGCTTTGGCGGCACGCACGGTGCGGTAAGTGTTGTAAGCCATCAACAGCATGCCAGTGACGAAGAACATGCCGCCGATCATGCGCACCACGAAACCAGGGTGGCTGGCTTCCAGGGCTTCAACGAAGGAGTAGGTGAGGGTGCCGTCTTCGTTGACTGCACGCCACATCAGGCCCTGGGTGATGCCGTTGACCCACATCGAGGCGATATACAGCACGGTACCGATGGTAGCCAGCCAGAAGTGTGCATTGATCAGGCCAACGCTGTGCATCTGTGGACGGCCGAAGACCTTCGGGATCAGGTGGTACAGCGCACCGATGGAAATCATCGCTACCCAGCCGAGAGCGCCGGCGTGTACGTGGCCGATGGTCCAGTCGGTGTAGTGGGACAGGGCGTTGACGGTCTTGATCGCCATCATCGGACCTTCGAAGGTCGACATGCCGTAGAACGCCAGCGATACCACCAGGAAGCGCAGGATTGGGTCGGTGCGCAGCTTATGCCATGCGCCCGACAGGCTCATCATGCCGTTGATCATGCCGCCCCAGCTGGGTGCCAGAAGGATGATCGACATCGCCATACCGAGGGACTGCGCCCAATCCGGCAGTGCGGTGTAGTGCAGGTGGTGCGGACCGGCCCAGATGTAGAGGGTGATCAGTGCCCAGAAGTGCACGATGGACAGGCGATAGGAGTAGATCGGACGCTCGGCCTGCTTGGGTACGAAGTAGTACATCATCCCCAGAAAGCCCGTGGTCAGGAAGAAGCCCACGGCGTTGTGACCGTACCACCACTGGATCATCGCGTCAGTTGCACCGGCGTACATCGAGTACGACTTGAACAGGCTCACCGGCATGGCGGCACTGTTGACGATGTGCAGCATCGCGGTAACCAGGATAAAGGCACCGTAGAACCAGTTACCGACATAGATGTGCTTGGTCTGGCGCTTCATGATCGTGCCGAAGAACACCACCGCATACGCAACCCAGACGATGCCCAGAAGGATATCGATCGGCCACTCGAGTTCGGCGTATTCCTTGGAACCGGTGAAACCCATCGGCAGGGTGACCACGGCGGCAACGATCACGGCTTGCCAACCCCAGAACACGAATGCCGCCAGGCCATCGGAAATCAGGCGGGCCTGGCTGGTGCGTTGCACCACATAAAACGAGGTTGCCATCAGCGCGCAGCCGCCGAAAGCGAAGATCACCGCGTTGGTGTGCAGGGGGCGCAGACGGCCGAAGCTCGTCCATTCCAGACCCAGGTTAAGTTCAGGCCACACGAGTTGTGCGGCGATGAAAACACCCAGGCTCATGCCAATGACTCCCCAAATCACCGTCATCACGGCGAACTGGCGAACCACCTTGTAGTTATAAGCAGTCGGACTGATTGCTGTGCTCATTATGGGTTCCACGGTTAATGGAGTTTCTGGGGGGCAAAAATCGGCGGCAAGTATGGGGAAAGCAGTTTCTCATTGCAACGACACAAGCCGACGCGATAGGGCTTTCAGGGCCGTTGGCAAGGATGCAAATGGCGTTCTGCAGTGCAATGCCGCAAGCAAAAAACGGCCTAACTGGCCACGCGCTGAAGATGGGAATCGCCTTGGAGTTATGACAGGTGGCGACTGTCGACAAGATTAGCCCATGTCGAGCAGTGTGCGCGCAGGTGCTTGTCGGGGTGCGACCTTGGGTCGCACGAGCGCGCCGGCCGGGCCGGGCCGGGCTGGGGAAGGGGTGTCGCGCGAGTATCGGGTTGCTTGTGCCGGGTGGCTGCAGGTGCGGGGCTGGCCCGCACCTGCAGGGTAGCGGTTACTGCGCTTTGTTCTGGCTCAGGCTCAGTACATAGGCGGCCAACAGGTGCACCTTGTCGTTGCCCAGGTATTGCTCCTGCGCCGGCATCTGGCCGTTACGGCCGTGGCGGATGGTCTGCTGCAGCTGGGTCAGGCTGCTGCCGTAGATCCAGCCCGCCGGGCTGGTCAGGTCCGGCGCGCCGAGCAGGGCCATGCCTTTACCTTCTGCGCCATGGCAGGCCAGGCAGTTGGCGGCATAGACGGCCGCGCCTGTTTCCAGATCGAAGCTCTTGTCGGCTGGCAGTGGCAGGCCGGCGAGGCCGTTGCGCACATAGGCGGCGACCTGTTGCACGCCATCTTCACCAATTACCGCCGCCCAGGCCGGCATCGCGCCGACACGGCCATTGAGGATGCTGGTCTTGATCGCAGCAGGTTCGCCGCCCCAGCGCCAATGGTTGTCAGCCAGGTTGGGGAAACCCACCGCGCCCTTGGCATCCGAGCCGTGGCAAACCGAGCAATAGGTAGCGAACATACGGCCGCCCATTTTCAGGGCTTGCGGGTCGTTGGCCACTTCTTCCAGGGGCATGGCCGCGTATTTGGCGAAGATCGGCCCGTACAGCTCGTCGGCCTGATCGACTTCGCGCTGCCACTGGCCAACCTGAGTCCAGCCGTCTTCATAGCCCGGCAGCACGCCTTTCCAGTTGCCCAGACCTGGGTACAGCGCCAGGTAGCCAATCGAGAAGAGCAGGGTGCCGAGAAACAGCATGAACCACCACTTGGGCAGCGGGTTGTCATACTCTTCGATGCCGTCGAAGGCATGACCCATGGTCTGCTCGGTTTCGCTCTTGTGGGTTTCGCTTTTGCGGGTGGCGAAAATCAGCCAGAACAGGGCGAGCAGGGTGCCGACAGTCAGCACTGTGATGTACCAGCTCCAGAAAGTGCTCATGGGGTCTTGCTCCTCGGTGCAGCCAGCTTGGGTTCATCGGCAAAGGGCAGTAAGGCGGCCTCATCGAACGCCGTGCGGCGCTTGCCGCTGTAGGCCCACAGGGTGACGCAGACAAAGGACAGCAGAACCAGTGCCGTACCTATGCCGCGCACGGTTCCAATATCCAGAGCGCCGATATCAAAAAATTCGAATGACATAGCCCTACCTCTTGTTCTTTACGGCAATGCCGAGCACTTGCAGGTAGGCGACCATGGCATCCATCTCGCTTTTGCCTTTGACTGCATCGCTGGCAGCGGCGATGTCCTCATCGCTGTAAGGCACGCCGACGGTGCGCAGGGCCTTCATCTTGGCCGCGGTGTCCTTGCCATCCAGGGTGTTTTCCACCAGCCAGGGGTAGGACGGCATCTTCGACTCGGGCACCACGTTGCGCGGGTTGTACAGGTGCGCACGGTGCCACTCGTCCGAGTAGCGGCCGCCAACCCGGGCCAGGTCCGGACCGGTACGCTTGGAGCCCCACAGGAAGGGGTGGTCGTAAACGCTTTCGCCGGCGACCGAGTAGTGGCCGTAGCGCTCGGTTTCAGCGCGGAACGGACGGATCATCTGCGAATGGCAGCCGACACAGCCTTCCTTGATATAGATATCGCGGCCTTCCAGTTGCAGCGCGGTGTAAGGCTTGAGGCCCGCCACCGGCTCATTGACCACATCCTGGAAGAACAGCGGGACGATCTGCGTCAGGCCGCCGACACTCACGGCCAGCACCATCAGCAGGGCCATCAGGCCGATATTCTTTTCGAGTAATTCGTGTCTCATCAGTGGGCTCCTTCAACCGAAAACTGCGCAGCGGCTTCCATCTCTGCCGCCTTGGTATGACGCACGGTCTGCCAGACGTTCCAGGCCATCACCAGCATGCCGCTGAAGAAGATCGCACCGCCGAGCAGGCGTACGACAAAGCCGGGGTGGCTGGCTTCCAGCGCTTCGACGAAGGAGTAGGTGAGGGTGCCGTCTTCGTTGACTGCACGCCACATCAGGCCCTGGGCGATGCCGTTGACCCACATCGAGGCGATATAGAGCACGGTGCCGATGGTGGCCAGCCAGAAGTGCACGTTGATCAGGCCGATGCTGTGCATCTCGGCGCGGCCAAAGACCTTGGGCAGCAGGTGGTAGAGCGAGCCGATGGAGACCATGGCAACCCAGCCGAGAGCGCCGGCGTGTACGTGGCCGATGGTCCAGTCGGTGTAGTGGGACAGGGCGTTGACGGTCTTGATCGCCATCATCGGACCTTCGAAGGTCGACATGCCGTAGAACGCCAGCGATACCACCAGAAAGCGCAGGATCGGGTCGGTGCGCAGCTTATGCCAGGCCCCCGAGAGGGTCATCATGCCGTTGATCATGCCGCCCCAGCTCGGAGCCAGGAGGATCAGCGACATCACCATGCCCAGGCTCTGCGCCCAGTCCGGCAGCGCGGTGTAGTGCAGGTGGTGCGGGCCGGCCCAGATATACACGGCAATCAGCGCCCAGAAGTGCACGATCGACAGGCGATAGGAGTACACCGGACGCTCGGCCTGCTTGGGCACGAAGTAATACATCATCCCCAGGAAGCCCGCGGTGAGGAAGAAGCCCACGGCGTTGTGGCCGTACCACCACTGGATCATCGCGTCAGTCGCACCGGCATAGGCCGAATAGGACTTGGTCAGGCTCACCGGAATGGCCATGTTGTTGACCAGATGCAGGATGGCCACGGTGAGGATAAAGCCACCGAAGAACCAGTTACCCACATAGATATGGCTGACCTTGCGCTTCATGATCGTGCCGAAGAACACGATGGCGTAGCTGACCCAGACCACGGTGATCAGGATATCGATCGGCCATTCCAGCTCGGCGTATTCCTTCGAGCTGGTCCAGCCCATGGGCAGGGTGATGGCCGCCAGCAGGATCACTGCCTGCCAACCCCAGAAGGTGAAAGCCGCCAGTTTAGGTGCGAACAGGGTGGCCTGGGAGGTGCGTTGCACCGCGTAGTAGCTGGTGGCAAACAGCGCGCAACCACCGAAGGCGAAAATCACCGCGTTGGTGTGCAGCGGGCGCAGGCGGCCGAAGCTCGTCCATGGCAGGTCGAAGTTGAGCGCGGGCCAGGCCAGTTGAGCGGCGATTAATACGCCAACTGCCATGCCGATTATGCCCCACACCACTGTCATGATGGCGAATTGACGGACCACCTTGTAGTTGTAGGCGGAACTGCTGGTTGTGTTCCTGGTTATGTTCATTTCAGGGGGGCTTCCATCCAGGTTATAGGCCGATCATCGAAAATCATTGGCTGCGTGCCTGTACCATCAGCGCCGCAGTCCGACAGATTCTTTAAGCGAGGCAAGCATGAGCAAAGGGCAAAGTGCCGGTATTGACGGGGATCAATACGCACGGCCGCAAGGCGACGATCCGTGGCTATGGGACCGGCCCGCTGGCGAGGTGCGCGCCACCCTGATTCTGGCCCACGGAGCCGGTGCGCCGATGGACAGCGACTTTATGCAACAGATGGCGCAAAGCCTTGCCGTCCGGGGCATTGCGGTGCTGCGCTTCGAGTTCGCCTATATGGCCGCACGCCGTCTGGACGGCAAGAAACGCCCGCCCAATCCGCAGGCGCAGCTGTTGCAGCAATGGCGTGAGGTCTACACCCAGGTGCGCCAACGGGTCGCAGGGCCATTGGCCGTCGGCGGCAAGTCCATGGGCGGGCGCATGGCCAGCCTGCTGGCCGACGAACTGGGAGCCGATGCCCTGGTATGCCTGGGTTATCCCTTCTATGCCGTGGGTAAGCCGGAAAAACCACGTATCGCCCACCTGGCCGACCTGCGCAGCAGAACGCTGATTATCCAGGGCGAACGCGATGCCCTGGGCAACCGCGAGGCCGTGGCGGCTTACCCGCTGTCCGCGGCAATCAGGCTGCACTGGCTGACGGCGGCCGACCACGACCTGAAACCCCTGAAAAGCTCAGGCTTCAGCCATGCGCAACACCTACAAACCGCCGCCGACGAAATCGCAGCCTTTCTCACCGACCGCTAAAACAGCAAGGCCTGTCGGTTTACGCCGATCAGTTCGGGGAGAGGGCGAGAGCGAGAGCGAGGGGACGGTTAACGATCATGCCGCGCCCGGTCAGGCTGCAAGCAATCGGTAGGGTGCGCCGTGCGCACCAGCCAAACTGCGGGCTCCAGGTATGCATCCGCTACACCACGGGGCCTTGGTGCGCACGGCGCACCCTACAAAAGCGGATCCACTTGTACCCAGGCGTGTTGTCTGCGGGCCAAGACTGATTCCTAAGGTTCCGTACCCGTTACCTATTGCAAGATTGCAGTCTGGGGAGAGGGCGAGGAGCCGACCGTTGATCATGCCGCACCTGGCCAGGCTGCATGCAATCGGTAGGGTGCGCCGTGCGCACCAGCCAAACCGCGGACGCCTGGCGTGCACCCGCTACATCACGGAGCCTTGGTGCGCACGGCGCACCCTACAAGGTTTTCCCGGCCAGGCTTAGCTGTTGTCCTTGATGGTGGTGCTGGTTCCGTTGCTTTTGACGCTGCTGATGCCGTTATCCCGCGAGGCTTCGGAGGCATACATCTGGCTGCTGCCGATGACCTGATGATTGGCCGCTTTCAGGTTGAAGTAAGGTTTGCCATTGGTCGCCGTCTTGCGCTCGTAGCGTTCGTCCAGCGCGCAATTGGTCTGTACCGAGGTGATGCCGTTTTCTGCCGCGGCCTTGGTCTTGTACAGCTCGCTGGTCAGAATGGTTTCTGCGTTAGCGGCCTTGAGTACAAAGCGAAACTGTCCGTCACTGCTTTTGCCTAGCTCGAACCAACCCGCCATATCCATGCTCCTTGGTTTATTCAGAGAGGTGTCGGGTGCCACGTGTCGGGCCCCACCCCAGGCAAGCGTAGACGCTGCCCGGCATTTTGTCGGGGGAAGGCTGGGGACTCTGCGCCGCAGGCTGCGGCCTGTCAGCCGCCGTGCAGGCGTTGAAGAAAGTGCGCAATGGCCGGGTTGACCTGATCCTGATGGGTGATCGGACCCATATGCCCCAGCTCGTCGAACTCCAGCCGTTCGACCCGCGGTAGCGCGCCCAGCAGCAAGCGCGCCACTCCATGCGCCGAAACGGTGGAGCGCTTGCCCAGCATAAACAGCACCGGCATATCCAGGGCGCGCATCGTCGCCAGTGGCGTCGGCTCGCTCAACAACGCATGGGCCCAACGGCGTACATTGCCGACGGCGGCGGCAATGGCCGGTTTGCGCGATTCGGCAGTCATCGCCCAGCTGCCGGGGCCCATCCAGTAATCGATAAAGTGCTGGGCGGCGCTGTCTGCCTGGCCCCGGTCGAGGGCCGCGCTGGCGGCCGCCACTGCGCCGCGAATGCCGTCTGCCTCGTTCGGCGGTGCGCGTTCGGCGTCCAGCAGGGCGAACAGGGTAGGTTCATAGAGCACCAGGGCCGCGACGCGACCCGGATTGGCCAGGGCCACGATCAGGGCCAGGGCCGCTCCGTAGGAATGCCCCACCAGTGTCAGCGGCGCACCGGCGCTGGCCAGCACGGGCTCGATCAGGGCTGCCTCGTCATGCAGGCTGATCACCTCCCGAGAGGGCCAGTCCGGACTTTGCCCGCTGCCATACAGATCGGGGGCCAATACGCGAAAACCTGCTGCCAGGCAGTCCATCAGGCTGCGCCACTGGCCCGATGTACTGGCGTTGGCATGCAGACAGACCACGCCAGGGCCGTTGCCGGCTTCGCGAAAAAAGGGGACGGGCTGGGCCATGCCAGGCTCCTGCGGGGCGTGCTGCCGATGACCTTTTCAGCATAGGTGGCGCGGGCTTATTGACCAAACATCGGGCAGGTCGTGCACAGATAAAACCTGTGGGAGGCGCTTTAGCGGCGATGAGGACATCGCAGTCGGCATGACCTTGCGTAACCATCGCGGCTAAAGCCCCTCCCACAGTGCGTGGCGGTTCGGGCATTTATCCCGGCGGCGTATCAGCGGTTTGAATGGCTCTTGCGGTGCTTGAAGGCCGCCTCGCAGGCCGGCAGGTCATAGAACCTGGGGCTGCCGCCCAACCTGTTGCCATTAACATCCGCGCTCTTGCGCCTGCAGTCCTCCGCCGTATTGGTGCTGCGCTTGGCCGTCATGCACTCGTCAAAGGCCTGGGCCCGCAGGGGCTGCAGCTTTGCCTCCCGGGCGCTTTCGCAGGCCTGGTCGAGTTCTGCCTGTTTTTTGCTGATGCGGTCCTTTTCCGATTCGAATGCGCCAGCATGGGAGGCGGCGCAAAGCAGCACGGCCAGTAGTGAGAGCGTTGGGTATTTCATGGTCTTCCTTGAGCGGTGGGGGCGTAAGGGCGCAGTCTGCGTCTGCCGGTCAGGCAGGTACCTGGGCGAATACATGCATGGCAGCCAGTAGCCAGAGTGCAATCAGCACCAGGTTACTGGCGGCGAATGCCATCAACCGGTGGTACACATGGTTGTAGCTCAGATGAATCAGACTGTGCAGTACGCGCAGGGCCACATAGGCCCAGGCCAGGGCAACCAGCGCGGTCGAAGTACCCTCGGTGATATACACCAACAGGCTGGCGACATAGAACAGCACCGGCACCTCAAGCAGGTTCATATAGTTGCGGTTGGGGATGCAGACATAGGCGGGCACCGTCGCCGACTCGCCGTACTTGAAGTCGCAGGCCTTCACCTCGCGGCGGGCTGCAGCGCGGAAGCGGGCAATGGGAATCTGCAGCAGAACCAGAAAAGTCCACAGCGCCAGGGCGAATACCGGGTAGAGAATTGCGGCTTTGTGCATATTGTTACCTCCTTGTAATAAATAGATGCAGCGCCAGGCGTCGCGCCGTAGCGACTGCCCGACCTGCCGGGCAGCATTGTCGAGTTTCTTGCGACGCCGTCAAGGGGAAGCCCAGAACTGCCGCCGGTTAAGGCGTATCGTGCTCAAGCCGCGGACAAGGCATCACGCAGTGCCTGAGGCAGCGGCACCGGGCGCTTGTTTTGCGGCGATATGGCCACCTGGGTTAGGGTGGCGCGAAAGGTTATCTCGGCTGCGGCATTGCGGCCCTCAACTTGAAAACCAAAGGACGAAGTGCCCGGTATCGTGCTGCTGACCTGAATCTCAATTACCTCATCCCAGGCCATGGGGGCCAGAAACTCGATGGCCAGTGCTCGTGCCGGCGGAAGAATCCCCATGGCATAAATCTCACGAATACCCGAAGCCCCGAGCACATGGGTCAGAAAATCCTGCACCGCCTCGATCACGAAATAGGAAATACGCGGTGTATAGACAATACCTGCCGGGTCGCAGTCCCCGAACAGGATGGTTCGGTGGGTAGTAAAACTCATGCTGTAGATCCTTTATAGGAACTGGCGTTGACGGGTGAACTCTAGCCGCCCAGCGGATGCAGACCGACTACGATGAGAAGTGTTTGGCGGCTAATTGTTTGGCTAGCTGCATGCCTTCTAGCGTCAAGTAAACGGACTCGTTTTTACCTTTGGGGCCGCTGATATAGCCATTTTCAAAAAAGCTCATCCATAACGCCAAAGTCAATTCCTTTCCATTCGCGGCCATTATCAAATGCGGTTAGGTTGCCATTCCTGGTATACCGGAACACCTTCGTGTTTAAGCCATGGAACATCATGTGATGTCCAGATATGTGCTTCTGGGATGATGCCCGGGTCGTCATCAAGGGTTGCTACGCGGACAATTACATGCGCCTGGCCAGAGCGTTCGGCTATTAAGTGAGAGCCACAAACTGAGCAGAAGTGGCGTAGTTTGCCTGGTGATGATTCAAAGGTAGAAAGCCTATACTGGCCTTTTAGCCAACGAAAGTTGACGCGCTGCACTCCAGCGCTTGAACATGCCAAGGCGGCATGCGCCTTTCTACAGGTGTTGCAGTGACAGTGCCCGATAGGCATATCGATTGAGTCGATTTCGTACGCGACTGCACCACATAAGCAACTGCCTTTCATTGTTCTTCCTTGATATGTGCTATTGGCGTGGAATCGGCGATGCTAGTAATAACGGGAAATGCGTCGATGTTGTTGGTGATGTGCGAAAGTTGTTGAGCTGCGCAGTGGCGGGAGAATTATCCGACAGCAGCAACCGGCTATAAAGATTCCTCCGGGATTAGTACCAGCAGGTCTGTAATCCCAACATCAGAGCCGGCCTGTGATAACAAAGCAGACACCTGCCCTCGATGGTGGGTTTGGTGGTTAAAGAAATGTAAAAGCAAACTTGAGTAACACTTGCGGGTAAATACGCCTTTGGTGTTGTGGTAGCTGAGAGCGTAATTCAGATCAGCATCGGAGAGTTCGTCGATCCAGTTGATGATTTGCTTATCTAACCAGTTGCGGTGCTTATGTAAGTCGCTAAAGTCATCAAAAATAATCTGACTCAAGCTGGTTGGCTCCGGAAGTTCTGTAACCGCTCGCAAAGAGGTTGCGCAAGACGGATGTGTAGCAAACCGCCTGAGCCAGATAGTGTCGCCAGCAATGAGGTGATTTAGGGTGCCCAAGATAGAACCGAAAAAAGCCCCGCGGTCTTTGGCTAAATCTATTGGGGCGAGATCGCTCGCAGCCTTATAAACCTTGGTATTAATCCACAGGTTGTAGGAGGCCAGTAACTCGAAATGGTGTTTCAGGTTCATTTGGCCTCCTTGTTATGGATAAGGTTCGATCAAGGGGCGTCCCTGTAAGCGGATGGCAAACCGGTTTGTTCTGCCCGGCAGCTTTGCCAGAAGCTATTCCATTCGGGACGGGGCTGTCCATCTTGAATGCTGGTAAATGGCCGTCGTCTGGTGGGCGAGGCGGTTGGAAGGAGGGGAGAGAGGGCGCGCCGGCAGGCCGGCGCACTTGAGGAGGTTAGCGGTTAAAGCGTTCCACCAGGGAATACTGGCCTTGAGCGGTGGCGGTGAGGGCTTCGCTAAGCAGGGCGGTGCTGTGGGCTTCGCCGGCGGTCTGGTCGGCCAGTTGGGCGATGGTGGTGATGCTGCGGTTGACCTCGTCGGCCACGGCGCTTTGTTCTTCGGCGGCGGCGGCGATCTGGTTGGCCATATCGGTGATATTGGCCACCGCTTCGCTGATGCCAGCGAGAGCGTCGTCGGCTTTCTGCACGCGCGCGACCCCTTCGTCGGCTTGTTTGCGGCCGATTTCCATGGTCATTACCGCTTCTTCGGCGGTGCGTTGCAGTTTGGCGATCAGCTGGTGGATCTGCCCGGTGGATTCGGCGGTGCGCTGCGCCAGGGAGCGAACTTCGTCGGCCACCACGGCAAAGCCGCGGCCCATTTCGCCGGCACGCGCCGCCTCGATGGCGGCGTTGAGGGCGAGCAGGTTGGTCTGGTCGGCGATGCCTTTGATCACGTCAACCACACCGCCGATTTCGTTGCTGTCCTGGGCCAGGCGGGTGACGGTTTCACCGGTTTCACCCACGGACACGGAGAGGCGCTGAATGGCTTCGCGGGTTTCCGAGGCGATGGTGCGGCCGGCGGTGGTCAGGCGGTTGGCGTCCTGGGTGGCGATGGCGGTGCGCGCCACGTTGCTGGCTACTTCCAGGGTGGTGGCGGCCATTTCGTTGATGGCGGTGGCCACCTGGTCGGTTTCCTGGCGTTGGCGTTCCAGCCCGGCGGAGCTGCTGTGGGCCAGGGCGTCGGCCTGTTTGGCCTGGCTGGTGAGGTGTTCGGCGGTGTCCTGCAGACGGGTCAGGCAGGTGCGCAGACGGGCGTCCTGGCTGAGCATGGCCATTTCCAGGCGGGCCTGGGCACCGCTGCTGTCGGTGTACATCTGCGCGATCAGCGGGTCGGAGGTGGATTGTTCGGCCAGTTGCAGCAGGCGCTTGATGCCGCGGTTTTGCCAGGCCAGGCCGATCAAGCCGAGGGGGATGGACAGGCCGGCGGCGAGCAGAAAGCCCCAGCTGTGGCCCAGGGTCATGCCGATCAGAAAGCCGATCTGGCTGATCAGGATAAAGGGCAGCCAGTCTTTGAGCACCGGCAGCCAGGTGTCGCGTTTGGGGATGGCCGATTTGCCGGTGTTGATGCGCTGGTAGAGGACTTCGGCGCGGCGTACCTGTTCGGCGGTGGGTTTGACCCGCACCGATTCGTAGCCCACCACCTGGTTGTTTTCCAGCATGGGGGTGACATAGGCGTTAACCCAGTAGTGGTCGCCGTTCTTGCTGCGGTTCTTGACGATGCCCATCCACGGCCGGCCGCTTTTCAGGGTGTCCCACATATGCTGGAACACCGCGGGCGGTACATCGGGGTGGCGCACCAGGTTGTGCGGCGCACGCAGCAGTTCTTCACGGGAGAAGCCGCTGATGTCGATAAAGGCATCGTTGCAGTAGGTGATCTGGCCTTTGACGTCGGTGGTGGAGATCAGGCGTTGCTGGGTTGGGAAGGTGCGTTCCCGCTGGGTAACTGGTTGATTATTGCGCATGGGGTGACGTGTCCCTTAGGTCGATACCACTTGATCGGCCGCGTAAGCCTTAAATTTAATCGTTTTACTGTTCGCTGCATTCTAGCTGCGATCAGGTGAAAACGCGCCGGGCAGACGCCTGTTAACTGCCCGGCTTGGCTCAGGCGGTGGCGATCAGCTGGCGCAGCACATAGTGGAGGATGCCGCCGGCCTTGAAGTACTCGACCTCGTTGAGGGTGTCGATGCGGCACAGCACTTCGATGCTTTCGCGGCTGCCGTCGTCACGGATTATTTCCAGCATCAGGTTCATATGCGGATGCAGTTCGACGCCGTCCAGACCGTAGAGGTTGAGGGTTTCGTGGCCGCTCAGACGCAGGCTCTGGCGGTTCTGGCCGGTGCTGAACTGCAGCGGCAGCACGCCCATGCCGACCAGGTTGGAGCGGTGGATGCGCTCGAAGCTTTCGGCGATTACCGCCTTGACCCCGAGCAGGTTGGTGCCCTTGGCCGCCCAGTCGCGGCTGGAACCGGTGCCGTATTCCTTGCCGGCGATTACCAGCAGTGGGGTGCCGGCGGCCTGGTAACGCATGGCGGCGTCATAGATCGACAGCTTCTCGCCGCTGGGCAGGTGCAGGGTGTTGCCGCCTTCCTCACCGCCGAGCATTTCGTTGCGGATGCGGATATTGGCGAAGGTGCCGCGCATCATCACTTCATGGTTACCGCGCCGGGAGCCATAGGAATTGAAGTCGAGCGGCTCCACGCCCTGTTCGCGCAGGTAACGCCCGGCCGGGCTGTCGGCCTTGATATTGCCGGCCGGGGAGATGTGGTCGGTGGTCACCGAGTCGCCAAGCAGGGCGAGGATGCGCGCGTTGTGGATATCACCGATATGCGGCGGCGCGTCGGCGATGCCTTCGAAGAACGGCGGATGCTGGATATAGGTGGAGTCAGCCTGCCAGGCGTAGGTGGCGGCCTGCGGCACTTCGATGGCCTGCCACTGGGCGTCGCCGGCGAACACCTCGGCGTATTCCTTGTGGAACATCGCGGTGTCGACCTTCTGGATCGCCGCGGCGATTTCTTCCTGGCTCGGCCAGATATCGCGTAGGTACACCGGCTGGCCGTCCTTGCCCAGGCCCAGCGGTTCTGTGCTGATATCCAGGCGCACGCTGCCGGCCAGGGCATAGGCCACCACCAGGGGCGGCGAGGCCAGCCAGTTGGTTTTTACCAGCGGATGCACGCGGCCCTCGAAGTTACGGTTGCCGGATAGCACCGAGGCCACGCTCAGGTCGTGCTGCTGGATGGCTTTTTCGATGGGCTCGAGCAGCGGGCCTGAGTTGCCGATGCAGGTGGTGCAGCCGTAACCGACCAGGTCGAAGCCCAGTTCGTCCAGGTAGCGGGTCAGGCCGGCGGCGTTGAAATACTCGGTCACCACCTTGGAGCCGGGGGCCAGGGAACTCTTGACCCAGGGTTTGCGTTGCAGGCCTTTTTCGATGGCCTTTTTCGCCAGCAGGCCGGCGGCCATCATCACGCTGGGGTTAGAGGTATTGGTGCAGGAGGTGATGGCGGCGATCACCACCGCGCCGTTGCTCAGGCGGTAGGTCTGGCCCTGGTAGTGGTAGTCGACCTCGCCGACGAGTTCGGAACTGCCGACCGCAGTGCCGCCACCGCCTTCGTTGAGCAGGCGCGCGTCTTCCTTGGCCGCTGGCTTGAGTTGCAGGCCGACAAAGTCGTCGAAGGCCTGTTTGACCTGGGGCAGGGCGACCCGGTCCTGTGGGCGCTTGGGCCCGGCCAGGCAGGCTTCGACGCTGCCCATGTCCAGCTCCAGGCTGTCGCTGAAGGCAGGCTCAACGCCCTGCTCGCGCCACAGCCCCTGGGCCTTGCAGTAGGCCTCGACCAGCTTGACGCTTTGCTCCGGGCGGCCGGACAGGCGCAGGTAACCGAGGGTGATGTCGTCCACCGGGAAGAAGCCGCAGGTCGCGCCGTATTCCGGGGCCATATTGGCGATGGTGGCGCGGTCGGCCAGGGGCAGGTCGGCGAGGCCGTCGCCATAGAACTCGACGAACTTGCCGACCACGCCCTTGCTGCGCAGCATCTGGGTAACGGTGAGCACCAGGTCAGTGGCGGTGATGCCGGCCTGCAATTTGCCGCTGAGCTTGAAGCCGATCACCTCGGGAATCAGCATCGACACCGGCTGGCCGAGCATGGCTGCCTCCGCCTCGATACCGCCAACGCCCCAGCCGAGGATGCCGAGGCCGTTGATCATGGTGGTGTGCGAGTCGGTGCCGACCAGGGTGTCGGGGAAGGCGAAGGTCTGGCCGTCTTCCTCCTTGGTCCACACGGTGCGGCCGAGGTATTCCAGGTTGACCTGGTGGCAGATGCCGGTGCCCGGCGGCACCACGCTGAAGTTGGCGAAGGCATGCTGGCCCCAGCGCAGAAAGGCGTAGCGCTCGCCGTTGCGCTGCATCTCGATGGCGACGTTCTCGCCGAAGGCGGCGGCGCTGGCGAATTTATCCACCATCACCGAGTGGTCAATCACCAGGTCCACCGGCGACAGCGGGTTGATCTTCTGCGGATCGCCGCCGGCCTTGGCCATGGCGTCGCGCATGGCGGCGAGGTCGACCACCGCCGGTACGCCGGTAAAATCCTGCATCAATACCCGGGCCGGGCGGTACTGGATCTCCCGTTCCGAGCTGCGGCTGTGCAGCCAGTCGGCCATGGCCTGCAGGTCGGTGCCGGTGACGGTCTTGCCGTCCTCCCAACGCAGCAGATTCTCCAGCAGCACTTTCAGCGACATGGGCAGTTTGTCGATATTGCCGAGGCACTTGGCCGCTTCCGGCAGGCTGAAGTAGTGGTAGGTCTGGCCGTCCACGTCGAGGCTGCGGCGGCTGTTCAGGCTATCTAAGGAAGGCATTGCGCATCTCCTGAGGCTTGCCACGGTGCAAGCCGGATTGAATTGCTGCAGAGCCTTCACCCTAGCAGGTCGTTGAAGAACGACCTGGGTTACCGCTACGGCGATAAAAACGGCCTGTTAGCTCTGCTCGATAAGGGGCGTCGTAATAGGCGCGAGCGGCGGGCAAAAGCATCGGGTCTTCTAGCAGGCCGTTGAAAAACTACCTGCGTTGGCAATACTGCGTTAAAAACTGCCTCGGAATGCTCATTTACAGCTAGTAAACTCCGCTTCCTCGGCCGTTTTTGCCTTGTCTTGCCTACCTCGCCTACGTTTTTCAACGGCCTGCTAACTGGACAGGTTGCAAGCGCTTCGGGTTCCCGAGTCCGTTATGATGCGCGCCTTGAGGAGAGCCCCGATGACTACCCCGCCGATTACTACCCTGCTACTGCACTGCCGCCCCGGTTTCGAGAACGAGGTGTGTGCGGAAGTCGCCGAGCACGCCGCCCGCCTGGACGTGGCCGGCTATGCCAAGGCCAAGCCGAGCACCGCCTGTGCCGAATTTATCTGCACCGAGGCAGACGGTGCCGAGCGCCTGATACGCGGTGTGCGCTTTAACCAGCTGGTTTTCCCAAGGCAGTGGGCCCGCGGGGTGTTTATCGACCTGCCGGAACTGGACCGCATCAGCGTACTGCTGGCTCATCTGGCTGGCTCACCGGTATTCGGTAGCTTGTGGTTGGAGGTGCTGGACACCAACGACGGCAAGGAGCTGTCGAACTTCTGCAAAAAGTTCGAAGCGCCGCTGCGCAACGCCCTGACCAAGGCCGGCAAGCTGGTGGAGGATGCGCAGAAGCCGCGCCTGCTGCTGACCTTCAAGAGCGGCCGCGAGGTTTTTGTCGGCATGGCCGAGCCGCATAACTCGGCGATCTGGCCCATGGGCATTCCACGGCTGAAGTTCCCCCGTGAGGCGCCGAGCCGCTCGACCCTCAAGCTGGAGGAGGCCTGGCACACCTTTATTCCCCGCGAGCAGTGGGATGAGCGCCTGTCGGACGAGATGACCGGCGTCGACCTCGGTGCCGCCCCCGGCGGCTGGACTTACCAACTGGTCAAGCGCGGCATGCTAGTGACCGCCATCGACAACGGCCCCATGGCCGAAAGCCTGATGGACACCGGCTTGGTGACTCACCTGATGGTCGATGGCTTTACCTGGAAACCCAAGCAGCCGGTGGATTGGATGGTTTGCGATATCGTCGAAAAGCCCGCCCGCAGCGCCGCCTTGCTGGAAACCTGGATAGGCGAGGGCCACTGCCGCGAGGCGGTGGTCAACCTCAAGTTGCCGATGAAGCAGCGCTACGCCGAAGTCCGCCGCCTGCTGCAACGCCTGGAAGACGGCTTTGCCGAACGCAAGATCAAGGTCTCGATCGCCTGCAAACAGCTCTACCACGACCGCGAGGAAGTGACCTGCCATCTGCGCCGGCTGGGCAAGTAAGTCAGGGGCTGTAGCCCCAGGTGGCCATCGGGTTATCCCGTCTGGCAGCTTACACGCAGGGTCTGTAGGAGCGGACTTGTCCGCGATCAGCTCCCTTCGCGGTCAAGGCGGAGTGCCGTACAGCGCGTCTGCTGAATCGTAGGGTGGATGACGCTTTACCCATCCACCAGCATCGATGGTGGATGAAAAAGGCGTCATCCACCCTACACCGCTCCCGTAGCCTGGATCAGCCCTGGCGTAATCCGGGGGCGATTCGGCACCCAGGCTGCCACCGAGCGCTCCCTGGTGCCTACTTCTTAACCAGCTGTTGCGCGGAGGGCAATAGACGCGGCAGTTCGAGTGTGCCTTGCAGGGTGCTGCTGGCGAGCTGCCAGGAGCCGTTGAACAGGTACTGGCTGCTAAAGCCGCTGATGCGCAAACCCAGGGTGTCGCCCGCTTGCAGCTGGGTACTGATGGCGGCCAGTTCGGTGCTGGCGCGGCCCTTGAGTGGGGTCACCTGCTCGCTCAGCACTTCACTCTTGCCATTGGCGCGCTGGACCACCAGGGCGGCAAACAGGGTTGGCAGCTGTTCGGCGTTTTCCAGGTGCAGGCGCGGCACGCCAATCAGGGCGCTGGGCTGCTGCACTTGCTGCAAGGGGATAAACCGTGCCGGTTGCAGCAGGCCGCTGCTGAGCGGGCGAATCGCCGTGGCGGGCAGCTCGATGCGCTGGTTGCCCGGCAGTTGCTGCAGGGCCAGGCCCTGGTCCAGATCGAGGCTGACACAAAGCTCGGGAATGCTTGCGGCAACCCCGCTGCGGCCGCGCAATTTGTCTTCGTACCAGGCGACTATGGCCTGGTAGAGGTTGATCGCCCGGCCATCGCAGTGCAGCACCGCTTCGTTGTTGAACGGCGGCAGGCCGCTCCAGCGCTGCACGGGCGGCGGCAGAATATGCCCGCCCTGCATGCCCAGCAGGCGCACATCGTGCGGGCCCTGTAGTAGGCAATCACGAATCGCCAGGCCCTGATTGAGCGGGAACAGGGTGTCGCGCATGCCCTGAATCAGCAGGGCATCGGCTTGCGGGCGTTGGCCGCGCTCGCAGTAGCTGGCCAGGCTGTGGGCCTTGAGCTCGGCGCGCACCGGCTCGCGCATGCGGCCATCGACACTTTTCAGGTAAGGGGCCTGGATAAACTTGCCCAGGTCATAACCGGTCGCCAGGCCCATGCTGAGCAGCACGCTGGTCCAGCCGACCTTCAGGTGGCTGTCCGGGGCCAGGGCCTCGCCCAGGTCGTACCAGGTGGCAATCGGCACGATGGCGTCGATGCGCGGATCCTCGGCCGAGGCCAGCAACTGCACTGCGCCGCCATAGCTTTCGCCGAGCATGCCGACCTTGGGGTCGTTCGGCCCGTCCATGCTCAGGCGCGGCAGGTGGGCGGCGGCCCAGTCGATCACCGCCAGGGCGTCCTGCACCTCGAACTCGGGGTCCATCATTTCGATATTGCCTTCGCTACCGCCCCAGCCGCGCTGGTCGTAGCTGATCACCCAGTAGCCGGCCTGCCAGGCCTTGAGGGCGGCGCGGCCGGACATCATCTGGGTGCCGTAGAAGCCGTTCGGGCGGGTTACCCGCCAGCCGCCCCAACCGTGGGTGTGGACGATCACTGGGGCCTGTTCGCCGGCCTTGAGCGCCGGCTGGAACACCGTGGCCGACAGGCGGGTGCCGTCGCGGCCATGGATCACTGCGTCAAAGTGGCGGGCGGGTAGGTCCTGCCCCGCGCTGGTGCTGAAGTCGGGGAGTTGGTCACGGGCGGCGCAGCCGCCGAGGAGCAGGCTGGCGAGTAGCAAGGCAAGGCGCATAAATGGCTCTTATTGGAATAGTTGGCGCTGCGCAGCCTGCCTTAAGTGGCCCGCTTGCGGCTGCCCATCCAAGGTTGTGTCGCTTTGCGGGATGACCTTTGGGTCAGCTTTGCGCCAGAATAGCGGCCTGCAACTGGAGCCTGCCGATGTCTTTGCAAAACACTGCCATACCCGATGACACCCTTGATGCCACCGGGCTGAACTGCCCCGAGCCGGTGATGATGCTGCACAACAAGGTGCGCGATCTGCCGGCTGGCGGCCTGCTCAAGGTGATCGCCACCGACCCCTCGACCCGCCGCGACATCCCCAAGTTCTGCGTGTTTCTCGGCCATGAACTGGTGGAACAGGCTGAAGAGGGCGCGACTTATCTGTATCTGATCCGCAAGAAACTTGATTGATGACGGGCCCTTTCTCAGCACTGTATTGCGCTGAGATGTCGGCGTATAAGTGTGAAGAAGCGTGACTTAGTAGGGGCGTGGGGCTGCCTGCGGATTCTTGGTGCGCACGGCTCACCCATACCTAATGCGGCGACAGTGTCATTCCTCCCCAGGCACCCCATGCCACAGGTAATTGGTACATAGCCTAATGAATTGGTACTTCGCCTACGGCTCGAATATGAACCCGGCCCGCATGCAGGCCCGCGGCCTGAGCGTGGTCGAGGCGCTGCCTGGGCGTTTGCCCGGCTACGGTCTGTGTTTCAACAAACGCGCCATGGACCGTGCGCCGGGGCGCGCCTACGCCAATATTCGCCATCAGCGCGACGCTGTGGTGGAGGGCGTGCTCTATCGCCTGCAGGACGCTGACGAGATCGCCAAGCTGGATCATTTCGAAGGCACGCCGATCTATTACAGCCGTGAGTGCATGCCGGTTCTGACCAACCACGGCTTGCAGCCGGCGTGGGTGTATATCGCCAATCCGGTATTTCGCGCAGAGGGCCTGCTGCCCAGCGCCGATTACCTGGCCCACCTGCTGGCCGGCCGCGAGCTGTTGTCCGAGGCTTACTGGTCGCTGTTGGCCGAGTTGCCGTTCCATCCCGATTGACCGGGGGCCAGGCCGCAGCTTTTCAGGGTGGCCTGCCAGCTGCGCACATGGCGCGCGGTGGCTTGCTCAAAGCCGGCCCAAAGCGAGGCTTCCTCGGCGCTGAGTTGCAGCAGATAGTCGCGGGTTGCCGTTGGGATCTGCGCCGTGCTGCTGAGCCGGCGCAGGCTGGCGCTCCAGCTCTGCCCGCGGCGATGAACCTGGGCCAGATAGGGCTGCAGGCTGCCGGCGTAATACTTGACGAAGATATTCTGCACGATGCGCGCGCGGGCCGTGGCTTGCCCGGTGGGGCACAGCGGCCGCCGCTGTTGCCTGCTCTCCAGCAGCTGGCTGCCTTGTTCGAGGTTGTGGGTCAGGCTGGCCAGGCTGGTGATCAACTGGCCGCCCTGGTCGCTGGCATGCAGGGCAAAGAACAGCGCGTCGAGCTGCGCCGCTGGCGGCGGCAGGCGCTGGGGCAGGGCGCTGCCGATCTCGGCCAGTTGCGCCAGGGCCTCCAGGGCAGCGTTGTCTTCACTTGCGTCGGCCGGCAGCGCGGTTTCGGCAAAGCGCAGGTAGCGCTCGACTTCCGCGCTGCCATTGAGGGCATTCCAGTACACCGCCGGCAGTTGCTGGCGTTTGGCGACGGCCAGGGTTTCGAGGGTCTGGCTCAGTGCCTGTTCGTCGCTGCCGCGCATATGCTCGGCGCAGGCGTCTATGTCGCGCAGCAATTCGCCTTCATAAGCCAGGCGGCTGCTGGGCGTGAGCTGCTTGCCCAGGCTGCTGTTGCGTTGGCTGATTTGTTGTTGCAGAGCGGGGCAGTGACGCACATCGATCAGCAGGTCGAGCAGGCTGATGCGCACCTCGGCAATTGCGATAAGTCGCGCGCGCCGGGGCGGCATCCGATAGCGCGGCAGCTCGGCACTGTCGAAGCTTTCGGGGCGGGGTTCGTCGAGGGCATTGCTCAGGCGCTGCAGGTAGTCATTTTGCAGCGCCAGCCCCGAGTCCCCTGGGCTGCAGGCGCAGAGGCTGGCGAGGGCGGCGAGGAGCAGCAGGCGGGCGATCATCAGGCCATCTTAGCGGCTCGGATGCGTTTACGCGCGCTGCCGGCCAGGCGTACCGCAAGCATGACGCCGGCGCAGGTCAGGCCCACCACCAGGCCTTGCCAGAGCCCACTTGGGCCGCTGGGCTCGCCGAGCCAGTCGGTCAGGCCGAGCGCATAACCCACCGGCAGGCCGATGCCCCAGTAAGCGAACAGGGTCAGGATCATGGTCACGCGGGTGTCCTGGTAGCCGCGCAGCGCGCCGGCGGCGGTGACCTGGATGGCATCGGAAAACTGGAACAGCGCCGAGTAGACCAGCAGGGTGGTGGCCACCGCGATAACCGCAGGATCAGGGGTATAGATTTGCGCGATCTGCTCGCGCAGCAGCAACATCAGGCTGGCCGACAGGCAGGCGTAGGCCAGGGCCGCACCCATGCTCACCCCGGCGGCAAAGCGCGCTTCGCGGGGCTCGCCACGGCCCAAGGCCTGGCCGACCCGCACGGTAGCGGCCATGCCCAGGGAGTAGGGGATCATAAACACCATGGAGCTGAAGTTGAGGGCGATCTGGTGCCCGGCCACCACGGTGGCACCCAGACCGCCGATCAGCAGGGCAATCACGGCGAAGATGCTCGACTCGGCGAATACCGAGATGCCGATCGGCAGGCCGACCGACAACAGACGCTTGAGCACCGGCCACTGCGGCCATTCGAAGTGGCTGAAGATTTTGCTCGGCTTATAGAACGGGGCCCACTTCACCCACCAGAGCATGCTCAAAAACATAAAGCCCATCACCAGCGCAGTGGCCCAGCCACAGCCGACGCCGCCCATGGCCGGCAGCCCGAGCTTGCCGTAGATAAAGATGTAATTGAGCGGGATATTCAGCGCCAGGCCGCATAGGCCGATGACCATGCTCGGCCGGGTGTGGCCGAGGCCGTCGCTGAAACAACGCAGTACGTGGTACAGCGCCACTGCCGGGAAGCCGCAGGCCACGGCGCGCAGGTAGCCCATGGACGGCTCGATCAGGCTGGGGTCGATATTCATCAGGGTCAGGATGATTTCGGCATTCCACAGCAACACGGCGGCGGCCAGCCCCACCCCCAGCGCCAGCCACAGGGCCTGGCGCACCAGTGGGCCGATCTCGCCGTGCGAGCCTGCGCCAAAACGTTGGGCGACCTTGGGCGTGGTGGCCAGCAGGATGCCGGTCATCAACAGAAATACCGGCACCCAGATCGAGTTGCCCAGCGCCACCGCCGCCAGATCCTGCGGGCTGACGCGGCCGGCCATCACCGTATCGACGAAGCCCATGGCGGTGTTGGCCAGCTGGGCAATGATGATCGGCGTGGCCAGCTTTAGCAGGCTGTACGCTTCGGTGCCGACGCGTTGTGGGCGGGTTTGGGCGAGCATGGAAAGATATCCGGCAGGGTGTCGGGAAACCGCGCAGTCTACGCTTTGACGGCTTGGTCAGGAAACCTTGTTGAGCAGTGTTTTATCGCGACGGGCGCATTGCCCTACTCAGCGTAGCCAAGCGCTGCAGGCGGGTTAGAATGCCGGCCTGATTTGCGGAGCTTCCCATGCGCATTGTTGCTGACGAAAACATCCCCCTGCTTGACGAATTTTTTGCTGGTTTTGGCGAGATCCGCCGTTTGCCTGGCCGTGGTATCGATGCGGCCGCTGTTGCCGATGCCGACTTGCTGCTGGTGCGCTCGGTGACCCGAGTTGACCGCGCGCTGCTTGAGGGCTCGGCGGTTAAATTTGTCGGCACCTGCACCATCGGCACTGATCACCTTGATCTCGACTACTTTCAGCAGGCCGGTATTGCCTGGGCCAGCGCGCCGGGTTGCAACGCCCGCGGCGTGGTCGACTATGTGCTGGGCAGCCTGCTGGTATTGGCCGAGCAGCAGGGCCTCGACCTGACTAGCCGTACCTATGGGGTGGTCGGCGCAGGCCAGGTCGGCAGCCGCCTAGTCAAGGTGCTGCGCGGTCTGGGCTGGTGTGTGCTGGTTTGCGATCCGCCGCGACAGGCGGCTGAAGGTGGCGATTTCGTCAGCCTGCAGCAGGTGCTGGATCAGTGCGATGTGATCAGCCTGCATACGCCGCTGGAGCGTCTGGGCGAGCACCCGACTCATCACCTGTTCGATGCCGCGCGCCTGGGCTCACTCAAACCGGGCAGCTGGCTGATCAACGCCAGTCGCGGCGCGGTGGTGGATAACCAGGCCCTGCGCGAGTTGCTGGCGCAGCGCAGCGATCTGCAGGTGGTGCTGGATGTCTGGGAAGGCGAGCCGCAGGCGGATGTCGAACTGGCCGCCTTGTGCCGCATCGCCACGCCGCATATCGCCGGCTACAGCCTGGACGGCAAGCTGCGTGGCACGGCGCAGATCTACCAGGCGCTGTGTCAGCACCTGGGCGTTGCGCCCAGTATCGAGCTGGCGCAGCTGATGCCCGCGCCCTGGTTGAGTGATCTGACTATTGATGCCAGCGCCGATCCGGCCTGGGCGCTGGCCACTATCTGCCGCGCGGCGTACGACCCGCGCCGCGACGATGCGGACTTTCGCCGTAGCCTGCAGGGCGATGCGGCAACCCGGCGTGCGGCCTTTGACAGCCTGCGCAAGCATTACCCGATGCGCCGGGAAATCGACGGGTTGGAGGTCTGTGTGAAGGGCGATGCGCCGGAGTTGACTAACTTGGTGCAGGCGTTGGGTGCGAAGCTGAGGGGGTAGGGTGGATGGCGCTTTATCCATCCACTATCTGCGGTCTTAATGGTGGATGAAAAAAACGTCATCCACCCTACAAAACAGCCCCGGCGGGAAAGGTTACTTACGTTTGGCGGCTGGCTGCTGAGCCTTTTCCAGCGCGTTGCAAGCCTGTTGAATCATCTCTTCGGTGATCGGGATTTCGCGGCCCTGAGCATCGATGACAAAGCCGCCAATCGGCATGGGCGCGGGTTTGTGCGAGTTCTGTTGCGAGCGGTGCATGGCTTGTCTCCTTGTCAGTTGGCGCGAGTTTATGAGGGTTAGATGAAGGCGCTATGACAACTGCGACGGCAACAAACCGGCGCGGGATACAGGGCCTTTTCACCTCACAGCTGGGCTTAAGCAGACACTGTGCCAGGGCGCTGTCGGGTATTGAATTAGAGGGTGTTATGGGGCTTTTCCATATTGGTCTGATTATCAACCCATTGGCCGGGCTGGGCGGCCCTGCGGGGTTCAAGGGCAGCGATGGCATGGCCGAACAGGCCTTAGCTTTGGGTGTTGAGGCCAAAGCGGCGCTGCGTACGCAAACCGCCCTTGAAGTGCTGCTGCCGCTGCGTGAGCGCCTGGAATTCGTCACCTTCCCCGGTGCCATGGGTGCCGACCTGCTGAACGAGATGGGTTTTACCCACCGTGTGGTCGGTGAACTGGGTGCCGGCCCGAGTAACGCCGCCGATACCCGTCGGGCCGTTGAGCTGCTGCAGGACGCTGGCGTGGCGCTGATTCTGTTCGCCGGCGGCGATGGCACTGCGCGCGACATTTGTTCTGTGGTGAACGAGTCGCAGCCGGTATTGGGGATTCCGGCTGGGGTAAAGATCCAGTCCGGGGTCTACGCCATCAGCCCGCGCGCTGCCGGCGAATTGACCGCACGGCTGGTCGAGGGCGGTCTGGTGCGCCTGAGCAGCGGTGAAGTGCGCGATATAGATGAAAGCGCCTTGCGCGAAGGCCGAGTGACCGCGCGCTGGTACGGCGAGCTGACGGTGCCGCAGGAAGGCGGCTATGTGCAGCAGGTCAAGCAGGGCGGTGTGGAGTCCGAAGAGCTGGTGCTAGGCGATCTGGCCGACTGGCTGCAGGACAGCTGGGAAGCCGATGTGCGCTATGTGTTTGGCCCCGGTTCTACCCTGCATGGCCTGGCGCAAAACCTCGGCTTGCAGACTACCTTGCTCGGCGTCGATGTGATCGAAAACGGCCGGTTGCTGGCCAGCGATGTAACCGAGACGCAGCTATTCGAATTGATTGATGGTCATCCAGCGCGGCTGCTGGTCACCGCCATTGGCGGCCAAGGCCATATCATTGGCCGCGGTAACCAGCAGATCAGCCCACGTGTTCTGCGCGCCATTGGCCTGGAAAACCTGCGTGTGGTCGCCACCAAGCGCAAGCTCGGCACGCTGGAAGGCCGGCCGCTGCTGGTGGACAGCGGCGATACGGCGTTGGACGATGCCTTTCCCGATGTAGTGCGCGTGTGGGCCGGTTATAAGGAAGAGCTGCTCTATCCCGTGGGCAAGTAGCCCGCAATACTGGGCGCAAAGGTAGGGCGGACATGCCGCAGGCTTGTCCGCCACACGGTTCGTGAACGGTGTACAAGGCTTCGCCATGTACACCCTACTGCGCCAAAAGGAGAGGTTCTATGCGTGTATGGCTAAGTATGCTGCTGGGTTGCCTGCTGGCCTTGGACGCCTGGGCGCTGCAGGCTGATGCCTTGGTCACGGCCGCCCGCGAGCAGGTCGGCGTGACCCTGAGTTACGACCCGGCCTATCGCCGCCTGAGTTACCCCAATGGCGATGTGCCGCTGACTACCGGCGTGTGTACCGATGTGGTGATCCGCGCGCTGCGCCAGCAGGGGCTGGATCTGCAGCAGGCGGTGCATCAGGACATGCGCGCGAACTTTCGCCTATATCCAAAGAACTGGGGGTTAAGCCGGCCCGACAGCAATATCGACCATCGTCGTGTGCCGAACTTAATGACCTGGTTCAAACGCCAGGGCTGGGCTCTCCCGCTTGGCCGGGATGCCGAGCGCTATCGGCCTGGTGATATCGTCACCTGGGATCTGGGCGGCGGCCTGACCCATATCGGCATTATCAGCGACCGCCAGGCCAGCCGCGGCGTACCCCTGGTGCTGCACAATATCGGCCGCGGCACCCAGGAAGAGGACATTCTCTTCAGTTTTAAAATTACCGGCCATTACCGTATCCCGGCCGCTTAAAGGCCAGGCAGAAGGAGTTGGGCATGCAGGAGCAAGCACAAACACCTCCACCCCTTATCCAGCCCGGTGAGCGCGTGGTGCTGTTTGATGGGGTGTGCAAGTTGTGTAACGGCTGGGCGAAATTTCTGATTCGCCATGACGTTGAGCAGCGCTTTCGCCTGGCCTCGGTGCAGTCTGCCGAGGGCCAGGTGCTATTGGCTTGGGGTGGTTTACCCACCGATCATTTCGACAGCATGGCGTTGATCGAGAATGGCCAGATGCTGCTGCGTTCGGATGCGGTGCTGCGCATCGTCGCCCAGCTGCCTAAGCCATGGCGCTTGCTGGCCTGGCTGCGGCTGATTCCACGGCCCATACGTGACTGGTGCTATGACCGTATTGCGCTAAATCGCTACCGGCTATTTGGTCGCTACGACAGTTGCCTAATACCAAACGCCGATCATGCCCGGCGCTTTTTGCATGACTGATCCACGCCTGCGGCAGATCGCCTGGATCGCCCGCATCAGTTTGGCGCTGGTGTTTATCTGGCACGGCCTGGTGCCGAAGATTCTCTGGTTAAGCCCGGATGAGCTGGCGATGATCCAGGCCCATGGTTTGCCGGCCCCCGAGTGGGTAGCGCGCATCGCAGGTCTGGCGGAAACCATCTTGGGGCTGTTGCTGCTTTGGCGGCGTCAGCGCTGGCCCTTGCTGCTGGCCGGCGTGCTGTTGATTGGGCTGCTGCTTGATGTGGTGCTATTCAGCCCCCATCTACTGCTGCAGGCGTTCAATCCGCTGACCACCAATCTCGCCGCTTTGGCGCTGTGTTGGGTGGCCTGGCGGGCGGAAATGCCGCAATCGCCTCCTAATTAACGGGCGTCAGCGCCCCTGCGAGCCTTCATGCTTTCGATCCTGTCTTCCCGTCAGCGCAATGCCCTGCGTATGGCCTGGCGCTTTATCGCGCCGTATCGCGGTCGCGTGTTTGGGGCCTTGCTGGCGCTGATGTTTACCGCCGCCATCACCCTGTCCATGGGCCAGGGCATCAAGCTGCTGGTCGATCAGGGTCTGGCGACTCAATCGCCGGCAGCCTTGCAGCAGTCGATCGGGCTGTTTTTCGTGCTGGTGCTGGCGCTGGCCATCGGCACCTTTACCCGTTTCTACCTGGTGTCGTGGATTGGCGAGCGTTTTGTCGCCGATATCCGCAAGCGGGTATTCAACCACCTGATCGAACTGCATCCGGGCTTCTATGAGAGCAATCGCAGCTCGGAGATCCAGTCGCGCCTGACTGCCGATACCACGCTGCTGCAATCAGTGATCGGCTCGTCGCTGTCGATGGCGCTGCGCAATATGATCATGTTGATCGGCGGCAGCGTGCTGCTGGTGGTGACCAACGCCAAGCTCAGCGGCATCGTGCTGATGGCGCTGCCGCTGGTGGTAGCACCGATCCTGATCTTCGGTCGCCGCGTGCGCGCGCTGTCGCGCCAGAGCCAGGACCGGGTGGCGGATGTCGGCAGCTATGTCGGCGAAGTGCTGGGGCAGATCAAAACCGTGCAGGCCTACAACCACCAGGCCGAGGATAAGCGCCGTTTCGGCCTGTCCGCCGAGGCGGCTTTCGATGTCGCGCGCCAGCGAATTGCCCAGCGTGCCTGGCTGATTACCGTGGTAATCGTGCTGGTGCTCGGCGCGGTGGGGGTGATGCTCTGGGTTGGTGGTATGGATGTGATCGCAGGTCGCATCAGCGGCGGGGAGCTGGCGGCTTTTGTCTTCTATAGCCTGATCGTCGGTGGCTCGTTCGGCACCCTTAGCGAGGTGATCGGCGAGCTGCAACGCGCCGCCGGTGCCGCCGAGCGCATCGCCGAGCTGCTGCAAGCGCGCAATGAAATCACTCCGCCGGCTACGGATGCTTTGCATCTGACCCAGCCGGTGCAGGGCTGTATTGAACTGCAAGGGCTGCGTTTCGCCTATCCGTCGCGCCCGGGCAGTTTTGCCGTGGACGGTATCGACCTGCAGGTTGCAGCGGGGGAAACCCTGGCGCTGGTCGGCCCGTCCGGTGCGGGTAAATCGACGCTGTTTGATCTGCTGCTGCGCTTTTTCGACCCGCAGCAGGGCAGCATCCTGATCGACGGCGTGCCGATCCAGCAGCTCGACCCTCGTGAGCTGCGCAGCAGCTTTGCCCTGGTGTCGCAGAACCCGGCGCTGTTCTTCGGCTCGGTGGAAGACAATATTCGCTACGGCAAAACTACTGCCAGCCTGGCCGAGGTCGAAGCTGCGGCCAAAGCCGCCCATGCTCACGAATTTATTATGAAGCTGCCGGATGGCTACCAGACTCACCTCGGTGATGCCGGCCTAGGGCTTTCCGGCGGGCAGCGTCAGCGCCTGGCGATTGCTCGGGCACTACTGGTGGACGCGCCGATTCTGTTGCTTGATGAGGCCACCAGCGCCCTCGATGCCGAGAGCGAATACCTGATTCAGCAAGCCTTGCCGCCTTTGATGGAGGGCCGCACCACCTTGGTAATCGCCCATCGCCTGGCCACGGTAAAAAGCGCCGACCGCATCGCGGTGATCGAACACGGCAAGCTGGCGGCTATCGGCACCCATAGCGAGCTGGTCAACAGTAGTCCGCTGTATGCACGCCTTGCTGAACTGCAGTTCAGCAACGAGGCTGAAGCCGCAGTTTAAAGCGGCTTGGCTTTCGGCCTGATAGTCGCCGCTGCACCCGCCGAGGCGAGGATGATGGCGCTGATTGCCAGCCACTGGTTGAGCGTTAGCCGCTCGCTAAGGAACAGCAGGCCGGAGAGGGCTGCGATGGCCGGTTCCATGCTCATCAGGATGCTGAAGGTGCGCGCGGGCAGGCGGGTCAGGGCGACCATTTCCAGGCTATAGGGCAGGGCTGAGGACAGCACCGCCACGCCGAGGGCGATGGGCAGCAGGTCCAGCGAGAACAGACCGCTGCCGGCTTGCCACAGGCCAATCGGGAACACCAGCAGGGCGGCGACTATGGTGCCCAGGGCTACGGTCTGCTTGCCGTGCTCGGCCCCGGCTTTCTGCCCGAAAACGATATACAGCGCCCAGCACAGCCCGGCGGCCAGGGCCAGGGCCATACCCACTGGGTCAAGCGCTACATCGCTTTGCGCGGTGGGCAACAGCAGCCAGAGGCCGAAAACCGCCAGGGCGATCCAGACGAAATCCAGCAAGCGTCGCGACGACAGCAGGGCCAGGCCCAGCGGGCCGGTGAATTCCAGGGCCACGGCGATGCCCAGCGGGATGGTTTTCAGCGAGAGGTAGAACAGCAGGTTCATGCTGCCCAGAGACAGACCATAAGCCAGCAGCGAGCGGCACGACTTCAGGGTCAGCTTGGCCTGCCAGGGCCGCATCAGGATGCACAGGATCAGCGCGCCAAGACTCAAGCGCAGGGCCGTGGTGCCGCTTGCGCCAATTTCCGGGAACAGCCCCTTGGCCAGGGATGCGCCGCTCTGGATCGAGGTCATGGCGATCAGCAGCAATATGATCGGCAGGATCACCAGGGAGAATTGCGTAGAGCGCGGCATGGGCGATTCCTTTTGCGTACCACATCAATAAGAGATTGCTTGAAGCAGTTTTTAACGGTGCCTGGCCGTCGGCTGAAGGGCAATAAAAAAACCGGCCACTGGGGCCGGCTTTCAGGCACCAGGGCGAATGCTTAGCGGTATTCGCACAGGTAGGCGGTATCAACGGCGACTTTGAGCTGGAACTTGCTGTTGGCCGGTACGGTGAACTGGCTGCCGCTGGCGTAGGTGTCCCAGCTGTCGCTGCCCGGCAGCTTGACGGTGAGGGCACCGGCTACCACGTGCATGACTTCCAGCTGGCTGGTGCCGAATTCGTACTCGCCTGCAGCCATTACGCCAATGGTGGCTGGGCCTTCAGCCATGCCGAAGGCGATGGATTTGACGGTGCCGTCGAAGTATTCATTGACCTTGAACATCTGCAGTTCCTCGAGAAGGGGATTAAAAAGGCTGGCTGCCAGTAGCGGCAGGCCATAGAAAAAGGCCTGCCAGTATGCCCAAGCGGTTTTTCTTCGTCATCTGCTTTGCGCGGGCAAAACCAGCGGCAGCAGCCGGGCGGTATTGCGTGCGTCAGTCAGGGCGCGGTGCTGCTGACCCTGGAACTGCAAGCCGGCCAGACTCAGGGCCATTTTCAGACCAATCGGGCGGGGCAACTGGCGGGCTTCGGCGAAGCGTTTTTTCAGGTTGATATGGGGGATCTGGCTCAGGTAACTCTCGAGCCCATGGCTGCGCCATTCCTGCTCGAACTGGCGGCGGTCGTAGTCGCCCCAGCTGGCCCAGCCCACCAGTTGCGGCTGATGGGCCAGCAGCCAGCGTTCGAATTGCGTCCACACCACGCTCAGCGGCGCGGCGGTGTCGACATCGGCCTGGCTGATTTGCGTGAGCTGACGGCAGAAGTGGGTCAGGTGCGGGCGTCGGGTGGGCCGCACAAATCGCTGGAAGTACTCGACTTCATGGCCGCCAGCGTTGACCAGGCTGGCTCCGATTTCGATGATTTCCATATCTGTGACCGGCCAGCCGCCTTCTTCGGTGGTGGCTTCCAGGTCTATTACCAGCCAATGCTGCATAAGCGCTCCTTTGCGTGCCGCGAGTATGGAAGCAGTTTTGGCGTTGGGTAAAGCCTTGTTGGTCGGGCGCATCCATACAGTTTTGTCCTACGGCTGTACTGGCGTTGGGCCCATGTGGCGGGCATGCTTGCAGCCGGAAACCTGTCTGCCGTGCAGCGGGGAGAAAGGCGCGCCGTTGAGGGCGCATGGATTTGGAGGTGTGTATGGCGAAGGTAGCCTTTATCGGGCTGGGCGTGATGGGTTATCCGATGGCGGGGCATCTGGCGCGCGCCGGCCATCAGGTATGCGTGTACAACCGCACGGCGGCCAGGGCCGAGCAATGGCTCAGCGAATTTGCCGGGACCTCTGCGGCCACGCCGCGTGAGGCGGCTGCCACCGCCGAGCTGGTAATGGTCTGCGTGGGCAACGATGCCGATCTGCGCGGCGTGGTGCTGGGCCCGGACGGTGCCTTCGCCGGCATGGCGGCCGGTGCGGTGCTGGTCGACCACACCACGGCCTCGGCCAATGTCGCCCGCGAACTGGCCGCCGAAGCCGGCGAGTTGGGGCTGGGCTTTGTCGATGCGCCGGTGTCCGGCGGCCAGGCCGGGGCACAGAATGGCGTGTTGACCATCATGGTCGGCGGTGAGGCGGCGACCTATGCCAAGGTCGAGCCCGTCATTCAGGCCTATGCGCGCATGGCGCGGTTGATGGGCGAGGCGGGCAGCGGCCAGCTGACCAAGATGGTCAACCAGATCTGCATCGCTGGCCTGGTCCAGGGCTTGTCCGAAGCCCTGCATTTCGCCCAGTGCGCCGGGCTCGATGCCCATGGTGCGATGGAGGTGATCAGCAAGGGCGCGGCGCAGTCCTGGCAGCTGGAAAATCGCCACAAGACCATGCTGGCCGGCGAGTTCGAGCATGGTTTCGCGGTGGATTGGATGCGCAAGGACCTGTCGATTCTGCTCGACGAGGCCCGCAGCAACGGTGCGCAGTTGCCGGTCACCGCCCTGGTCGATCAGTTTTATGCCGATGTGCAGGCCATGGGCGGCGGCCGCTGGGACACCTCCAGCCTGCTGACCCGCTTGAAGGGACGCGGCTAGCCAGGCTATTCGCAGCCTGTTGCCAGGTATCGGAGCGACTGATGCCATATCGATGGCAAATGACGCTTAGATAGCCTGGCACCTGGCCACTGCTGGCTATACTGCTGCTGGCAGCCTGTTTGGATCGGTTGCGTTTCTTTACAGGCGGGTATCTCTCATGGACGACCAGCTAGCCTTTCGCGCCGACGACCAGCCCAGCAGTACCAGCCCACCTGTCTGGCGGGTCCTGGCGGTTGACGACGATGTGGATTTTCAGCGGGCTACGGCGTTTGCCCTGAGTGAGCTGGACCTGCTCGGTGGGCGTATCGAGTTGCTGCAGGCCTTCAGCTGCCGTGAGGCCGCGCTGCTGTTGGCTCGGGAGCGGGACATCGCCCTGGTGTTGCTCGATGTGGTGATGGAGACCGAGGATGCCGGCCTGCGTCTGATCAAGGCCCTGCGCGAGGTCATAGGCAACAGCGAGACGCGGGTGGTGCTGCTGACCGGCGAGCCTGGCCGGGCACCGGCCCATGAGGTGATGCGCGACTACGATATCAACGACTACTGGACCAAGAGCGAGCTGAGCGCCGAACGCCTGCTGACGGTACTCACCGCCGCGGTGCGCGGCTATGCCCAGCTCAAGACGGTGGCCAGCGCCCGCCGCGGCCTGCAGATGATTGTCGAATCGAGCAATGCGCTGTTCTGCTCGAAGAATACCCGTGAACTGTCGTCCAAGATCCTTTCCGAAATTGCCGTGCTGCTCAATTTGCAGGCCGAGGGCATCGTCTGTGTGCGGGCCGAGGAGGGTGAGGGTGGCGTTGCCAAGGCGCGGATCATCAGCGCCAGCGGGCGCTTTCGGCCCAGCGTTGACGCCAGTCTGGACAGTTTGGACAGCCCCGAGGTGGCGGCGGTGCTGCGCCGCAGCCTGCAGGGGCAGCAGACCCTGTGCCTGAGCGATTGCACCGTGTTGTTCTTCCCGCGCTTCCAGGCGGGTGCCGACTACGCCTGCTACGTTGCCACCGAGCGGGTACTGGACGATACCGAGCTGGAGCTGCTCAAGGTGTTCAGCGCCAGTATCAGCCGCGGCCTGTACAACGTCGCTTTGTTCAGCCGTCTGGAGGAAATGGCCTACCAGGACGATCTGCTGAAGATCCCCAACCGCAACGCCCTGATCCGCATGCTCGACATGACCCTCAAGGATGAGTCCAAGGCCGAGCGGGTGTTGGTATTGATCGATATCGACAATTTTTCTGGGGCCAACACCGCCTTCGGCACTGGTTATGGCGACTTTATCCTCGGCCTGGTGGCGAAGAGGCTGTGCGATGCCTTCGATGGCAATGTGTTGATCGCCCGGGTACGCGACGATCTGTTCGCCATTCTCGGGCCTCAGACGCAGGTCCGTGCCGCCGACATCGTCGCCTTGTTCCGTCGGCAAACGCGGCCTTACGAGCTGGGCCAGGTGCACAGCCTGAGCAGCGTGACAATGAACCTGGGCGACTTTACCGGCTCGGCCGGCGTGGCGCTGCAGGATGCCCTGTTGACGCTTAAACAGGCCAAACGCGCTGGCCATGACCAGCACGCGGTCTACGATTCGCGCCTGCTCGGTGCCCATGCCGAGGCCTATCGCATGCTGCTGGCCCTGCGCGATGCGGTCGAGGCAGGGCATATCAGCGTGCAATTGCAGCCGCAGATCGACCTGCAGACGCGCCGCGTGACCGGGGTCGAAGCTTTGGCGCGCTGGCGCAAGGCCGACGGCAGCATGGTGCCGCCGCTGAGCTTTATCCCGTTGGCCGAAGCCACCGGCTATATCCTGCCGCTGGGCGATCTGCTGATGCGCCTGGCCCTGCAGGCGGCGAAAGAGCTGGCCGATGCCGGTTACGGCGATATCCGCGTGGCGGTCAACGTCTCCGCGCCGCAGTTGCTCCAGCATGACTTTATCGAGCGTTTCGTCGCCCACCTGCAGGCCGCGGGCGTTCGCCCCCAGCAGGTCGAGGTGGAAATCACCGAGTCGGTGGCCATGCGCACCTTCGATACCGTGTGCGAGAAGCTGCGGGCGTTGCGCGAAATGGGAGTGAATGTGGCCATCGACGACTTTGGCACCGGCTTTTCATCGCTCAGTTACCTGCGCCTGCTGCCGGCCGACCGGCTGAAGATCGACCGCAGTTTCGTCCTCGAAATCGGCCAGGTCAGCAATGAGCAGATGATCGCCGAAGCCGTGATTCAGATTGCCGCCCGGGTCGGCATGCAGGTGATCGCCGAAGGCGTCGAGACTCGCCAGCAGGCGGACTGGATTCTCGAGCATGGCTGCCGCGAGGCCCAGGGCTACCTGTTCGCCAAAGCCATGGGCTGCAGCGACCTGTTGCGCTGGCTGGCTGACTGGCCGAGGGATAGGGCTTGAGGCCCAAACGCTGGGGCGAGCGCATGCTGGCCCGGCCGGTCCGACGCAACCTTCTGCTGTTATTCGTGCCTTGGGCGTTGTTGATTCTGCTGCTGATGGCCTTGCTTTACGAGCGCCTGCTGGACGCCCGGCTCGAGCCGCTACTGCGGGACCAGCAGAACAGCCTGAACGAAGGCATCGGTGTGCTCAGCCGGCACCTGGCGACGTTGCGCGGCCATGTCCAGTTTCTGACCCAGCAGCCCCTGCTGGCCGAGGCGGTGGAGCAGCCCAGTGCGGATAATCTGGATGACCTGAGCCGGCTGTTTGTCGAGTTCGAGCTGAGCAGCGGGGTGTACGATCAGATACGCTGGCTGGACGAAACCGGTGCCGAACGGGTGCGGGTCGACTGGCGCGATGGCCAGGCGCGGATCGTGGGCCCCGAGCAGTTGCAGAACAAGGCGCAGCGCTACTACTTCGTCGAGACCATGAACCTGCCCAAGGGCAGTTACTATTTATCGCGCTTCGACCTCAATCAGGAATACGGCGAGCTGGAGCGGCCGCTCAAACCAACCTTGCGTGGCGCGGCTCCGGTGTTCGATGGCGACGGCAACAGGCGCGGCGCTCTGGTGCTGAATTACCTCGGGCAGGTGCTGCTGCAGCGCCTGGGCGAGGTGTCGAGGCGCTACGGCGGCAACCTGGCGTTGCTCGATCATGAAGGCTACTGGATGCTGGCTGCGACCGCCGAAGATGCCTGGGGCTATTTGCTGGGGCGGCCTGAGGCGACCTTGGTCAGTCGTCACCCGGCCAGTTGGCGGCGCATGCAGGAGCAGCAGAGCGGCACTTTTGTCGACGGCGTCGGCTACTGGGCCTACAACCACTTCGACCCCGGGCAGGCCATGGCGGTGACCCATGGCAACCATAACCATGCCGAGCACTGGCTGCTGGTGTCACGGCTGCCCCATGAACAGGTTCTGGCGCTGCGTTTCGAGGTGTTCTGGCAGGTGCTGTTGTTTGTCTGCGTGATGTTGTCGCTGGGCTTTGTGGTGGCGCTGCGCCTAGGGCTGGCCGAACAGGCCCGTGACGAGGTGCAACTCGCCCTCAAAGCCAGTAGCGAGGCGGTGCGGCACAGCAATGATGAGCTGCGTGAGACGGTGGAGCAGCTGCAGCGAACCCGCGGGGCCTTGTTGCAGGCGGAGAAGCTCTCGTCCCTGGGCACCCTGGTGGCCGGGGTCGCCCACGAGCTGAATACGCCGATTGGTGCGGCCAGCGTGGCGGCCTCGACCCTGGACAGGGGCAACAAGGCTATCCAGCGGGACCTGGAGCAGGGCTTGCAGCGCGCCGCCCTCGAGCATTTTCTACAGCGCAACGATCAGGGCCTGGCGATTATCCTCACCAGCCTGGGGCGTATGGCGCAGCTGACCCGGGCGTTCAAGCAGTTGGCCAGTGACCGGGCCAGCACCGAGCGGCGCAGCTTCGATCTGGTCGAGCTGGTGCACGAGGTCATGCTGCTGTTTACCCCCAAGTTGAAGCAATCGCCGCATCAGGTCCGCCTGGAGTTGCCTGAGCAGTTGCTGCTGGATAGCTACCCGGGGCCCCTGGGGCAGATTCTGCAGAACCTGGTCGACAATGCCCTGACCCATGCCTTCGAGCCGGATAGCCAGGGGCTGGTGACCGTGCGGGTTGAACATGATCGGCTCAAGCACCAGTGCCTGATCGAGGTGCTGGATAACGGCTGCGGCATCGGCAGCGAGGTGCTGGGCAAGATCTTTGATCCCTTCTTCACCACCCGCCGGGGGCGCGGCGGCACTGGTTTGGGCCTGTATATCACCCATCAGCTGGCGGTCGATGTGCTCGGTGCCGAGTTGCAGGTGCGCAGCGCGCCGGGGCAGGGCACGCAGTTCAGTCTGCTCCTGGCGCTGGTCTGAATCACCGTGGCGCAGGCTGCTAAAACACCGGCGTGCGACGTAGAATTGCCCGCTTGGGTCTTTTGAGGTCGTCCTCTGATGAAATGCCGTGCCGGTTGCGGTGCCTGCTGCATTGCGCCATCGATCAGCTCGCCGATTCCCGGCATGCCCCAGGGCAAGCCGGCGGGGGTACGTTGCGTGCAGTTAACTGCAGAAAATTACTGTGCGATATTCGGCCAGTCCGGGCGTCCGGCGGTGTGCTCGGCGTTCAGTGCCGACCCGGATGTCTGCGGCGCGAGCGACGAGGAGGCGATTCGCCTGCTCGGCTGGCTGGAGCAAAGCACAGCCATCGCAGTCTGATACTGTGCCGTATCGATGGCCTGGCGACGGAGAACGGATGAACGGACTGGGGCGGTGGTTGCTGGGTGCGCTGCTGATGTTGGGCGTTGCCCAGGTGCAGGCCGCGCAATGGCGGCTGGTCAAGGACGAGGCGGGTATTCGAATCTATCTGCAGCAGATTCCCGGTTCGAATTTTCAGGCCTTTCGTGGCGTTACCCGTATAGGGACGGATATGTCGCGGTTATTGGCCTTGCAGGATGATGTCGGCGCGGCGTGCGCCTGGGTTCATGCGTGCAGCGAACAGCGCCTGCTCAAGCATGAGGGCAATCTGAGCTGGGTTTACAGCCGCTTTCATACCCCCTGGCCGGTGCAGCCGCGTGATTCGATCCTGCAGGTGACTACCACCCATGACGCCGATGGCCGGGTAACCCGCACCTTGCTTGGGGTTGCCGATTATTTACCGCCACAGTCAGGCTTTGTGCGGGTCAGCAAGGTTGAAGGGTTCTGGAACCTTACGCCGCGCGAGGGTGAGATCGAAGTGATCTACCAGGTGCATTCCGAGCCGGGCGGCAGCGTACCGGCCTGGCTGGCCAACAGCTTTGTCGTGGATGCGCCGTTCAATACCCTGCAGGGGCTGCGCCAGTTGGCCGAACAGCCATAAGGGCTGAGCCAGATGCCAAGAATCGCCGGGAGCGATTTCTGTCGTCGCCCCGCAGTGTGGTCGCTAGAGGTGGCAGGCTACAAAAAGGCTATGTACCCGATAATGTTGCACGGTTGTCCGGTTTACGCCGATGAGTCCCCTCGCCCCTTTGGGGAGAGGGGGCACCATCCAGTCCTACAACTGGCGGTTTGCAGCCCTTCGCTTCTTGGTTCGGGAGGTATCAGTACATTTCGGCAAAGCTGCCTGAGTCAAGCTGGTTTGCTTCTCTGCAAGCCCTCACCCCCAGCCCCTCTCCCGGAGGGAGAGGGGAGCAAACCGCGCCTGGTATTACAGCGGGTAACAGGTGCATAGCCACAAAAAAAGGCTGCCCGAGGGCAGCCTTCTTAATGCGGCGAGAGCTGAATTACTTCTTCATATCGCGCTGCGGGTAGCCGGTGTACAGCTGGCGCGGACGGCCAATCTTGTACGGGCTGGAGAGCATTTCCTTCCAGTGCGAGATCCAGCCGACGGTACGCGCCAGGGCGAAGATCACGGTGAACATACTGGTCGGGATGCCGATTGCCTTGAGGATGATGCCCGAGTAGAAGTCGACGTTCGGGTACAGCGAACGCTCGATAAAGTACGGGTCGGTCAGGGCGATCTCTTCCAGGCGCATGGCCAGTTCCAGCTGCGGATCGTTGGTGATGCCCAGTTCGGCCAGCACTTCGTCGCAGGTCTGCTTCATCACGGTGGCGCGCGGGTCGCGGTTCTTGTAGACCCGGTGACCGAAGCCCATCAGCTTGAACGGGTCGTTCTTGTCCTTGGCCTTGGCGATATAGGCGTCGATGTTATCCACGCTGCCGATCTCATCCAGCATTGCCAGTACGGCTTCGTTGGCACCGCCATGCGCCGGGCCCCAGAGGGCGGCGATACCGGCGGCGATACAGGCGAACGGGTTGGCACCCGAGGAACCTGCCAGACGCACGGTGGAGGTGGAAGCGTTCTGCTCGTGATCGGCGTGGAGGATAAAGATCTTGTCCATCGCCTTGGCCAGCACCGGGCTGATCGGTTTGATCTCGCACGGGGTGTTGAACATCATGTGCAGGAAGTTTTCCGCGTAGTTCAGGTCGTTACGCGGGTACATCATCGGCTGACCCATGGAGTACTTGTAGGTCATGGCGGCGATGGTCGGCATCTTGGCGACCAGGCGCATGGCCGAGACTTCGCGATGATGCGGGTTATTGATGTCCAGCGAGTCGTGATAAAAGGCCGAGAGGGCACCGACCACGCCGCACATGATGGCCATCGGGTGGGCATCGCGACGGAAGCCGTTGAAGAAGGTCTTCAGCTGCTCGTGAACCATGGTGTGGTTCTTGATGGTGCTGACGAACTTGGCCTTTTCCTCTGCGTTCGGCAGTTCGCCGTTGAGCAGCAGGTAGCAGGTCTCCAGGTAGTCCGATTGCTCGGCCAGCTGTTCGATGGGGTAGCCGCGGTGCAGCAAAATGCCCTGATCGCCGTCGATATAGGTGATCTTCGACTCGCACGAGGCGGTGGACATAAAGCCAGGATCAAAAGTGAAACGGCCCGTGGCGGTTAAGCCCCGCACGTCAATTACATCGGGACCAACGGTGCCGGTTAAAACGGGCAGCTCGACGGGGGCTGCGCCCTCGATGATCAACTGCGCTTTTTTGTCAGCCATGTTTGGCCTCCTAGTTATGCTTGAAATCATCTGACAGCCCCCCACGCAGGGCCCGCACCACTATAGTGGGATAAATTCTAATGTCAATTTGCGAAAACCCAGACGGCAGAAGGGTTTGCGGGTGGTTTTTGCGGTGAAAATCGTCCCCTTTACGTCATTTATAAAGGCTGCGCAATGCGCTTTTAGGTAGGGGGCTTTGCATTGTCATTAGTAACCTAACTGTCTATACTCTGCGCCCAACTACCAAGGGCTACACGCCCGTATTCTGGTGGTTGTCACTCCTTGGGTGATGGGTACCTGACCAGTGCACTTCCCGACAACTTTGCCCTGATAGTTAGGGGCTCTCAGTGTGATAAAAAAGCCGTGAATAGCCAAAGACCTGTAAACCTAGACCTTAGGACTATCAAACTCCCAGTCACTGCTTACACGTCCATTCTTCACCGTATCTCCGGTGTCATCCTCTTTGTCGGTATCGCCATTCTGCTGTTTGGCCTCGACAAGTCGCTGGCGTCCGAAGAGGGCTTTGCCCAAGTGAAGGATTGCCTGACCAGCCCGCTGGCCAAGTTCGTGATCTGGGGTCTGCTGTCCGCTCTGCTGTACCACCTGGTGGCCGGTGTACGCCACTTGATCATGGATATGGGCATCGGTGAGACGCTGGAAGGCGGCAAGCTGGGCTCGAAAATCGTTCTCGTCGTTTCGGCGATCGTGATCCTGCTGCTGGGGGTGTGGATATGGTAACCAACGTCACTAACTTCTCGCGTTCGGGCCTCTATGACTGGATGGCGCAACGCGTGTCTGCGGTCGTTCTCGCGGCTTACACGCTGTTTCTGCTGGGTTATATCCTGTGTAACCCGGGTATGGGTTATGCCGAATGGCAGGCGCTGTTCTCCAATAATGCGATGCGTATTTTCAGTCTGCTGACGCTGGTGGCGCTTAGCGCTCACGCCTGGGTCGGCATGTGGACAATTTCCACCGACTACCTCACGCCGATGGCGCTGGGTAAGTGGGCGACTGTAGTGCGTTTTCTCTTCCAGGCGGCGTGTGGCATTGCCATGTTCACGTTCTTCGTCTGGGGCGTGCAGATTTTTTGGGGTAACTGATCCATGACTATTCGCACTCTTTCTTATGACGCCATCATCGTCGGTGGCGGCGGCGCGGGCATGCGCGCTGCGCTGCAGCTGGCCCAGGGCGGGCACAAGACCGCCGTGGTAACCAAGGTTTTCCCGACCCGCTCGCACACCGTATCCGCCCAGGGTGGCATCACCTGCGCCATCGCTTCGGCCGACCCGAATGACGATTGGCGCTGGCACATGTACGACACCGTCAAGGGCTCCGATTACATCGGTGACCAGGACGCCATCGAATATATGTGCTCCGTTGGTCCGGAAGCCGTATTCGAACTGGAACACATGGGTCTGCCGTTTTCCCGTACCGAGCAGGGCCGCATCTATCAGCGTCCGTTCGGCGGCCAGTCCAAAGGCCCGAACAACCCGACTCAGGCTGCGCGTACCTGTGCTGCTGCTGACCGTACCGGTCACGCGCTGCTGCACACTCTGTACCAGGCCAACCTGAAAGCGGGCACCTCGTTCCTTAACGAGTGGTACGCAGTCGATCTGGTGAAGAACCAGGACGGTGCCGTGGTTGGCACCATCGCCATCTGCATCGAAACTGGCGAAACCGTTTATATCCGCTCCAAGGCCGTAGTTCTGGCCACTGGCGGTGCCGGGCGTATCTACGCCTCCACCACCAACGCCCTGATCAACACGGGCGACGGCGTGGGCATGGCCCTGCGTGCTGGCGTGCCGGTGCAGGACATCGAAATGTGGCAGTTCCACCCGACCGGCATCGCCGGTGCCGGTACCCTGGTGACCGAAGGTTGCCGTGGTGAAGGTGGCTACCTGATCAACAAGCACGGCGAGCGTTTCATGGAGCGCTATGCGCCGAACGCCAAAGACCTGGCAGGCCGCGACGTAGTTGCGCGCTCCATGGTCAAGGAAATCATTGCCGGCAACGGCTGTGGTCCAGATGGCGACCACGTAATGCTCAAGCTCGACCACCTCGGCGAAGAAGTGCTGCACAGCCGTCTGCCGGGTATCTGTGAACTGTCCAAGACCTTCGCTCACGTCGACCCGGTGGTTGCGCCGATTCCGGTCGTGCCGACCTGCCACTATATGATGGGCGGCGTGCCGACCAACATTCATGGTCAGGCCATCACTCAGGATGCCAACGGCAACGACAAGATCATCGACGGTCTGTTTGCGGTAGGCGAAGTGGCTTGCGTATCGGTACACGGTGCCAACCGTCTGGGCGGCAACTCGCTGCTTGACCTGGTGGTATTCGGCCGTGCGGCGGGCATTCACCTGGAAAAAGCGCTGAAAGAAGGCGTGGAAGTCCGTGGTGCCAGCGAAACCGATATCGAGCTGTCGCTCAAGCGTCTGGCGGGCGTCAACGAACGCACCACCGGCGAAGACGTCGCGCCGCTGCGTAAAGAACTGCAAAACTGCATGCAAAACTACTTCGGTGTGTTCCGCACCGGTGAGTACATGCAGAAGGGTATTACCCAACTGGCCGACCTGCGTGAGCGCATCGCGAACGTCAAGATCGCGGACAAGAGCCAGGCATTCAACACTGCGCGTATCGAAGCACTGGAGCTGCAAAACCTTCTCGAAGTGGCTGAAGCCACCGCGATCGCTGCCGAGGTTCGTAAGGAATCCCGTGGTGCTCACGCTCGTGAAGACTTCGAAGACCGTGACGACGAAAACTGGCTGTGCCATTCCCTGTATATCCCAGGTGAAAAGCGCGTGAGCAAGCGTTCGGTCAACTTCTCGCCGAAGACAGTTCCAGCGTTTGAACCCAAGGTTCGGACTTATTAAGGGTGCCTGATATGTCGCAAGCCAATCTGTTGCAAGTAAGCGTTTATCGTTACAACCCGGAAAAAGATGCTGCGCCGTTTATGCAGGATTTCCAGATCGACACCGGCGGCAAGGACATCATGGTCCTCGACGTGCTGGCGCTGATCAAGGAACAGGACGTGACCTTCTCCTACCGTCGTTCCTGCCGTGAAGGGGTCTGTGGCTCCGACGGCATGAACATCAACGGCAAGAACGGTCTGGCCTGTATCACGCCGCTGTCGGCAACCGTCAAGAACAACAAGCTGGTGATTCGCCCGTTGCCGGGTTTGCCAGTAATTCGTGACTTGGTTGTCGACATGAGCATCTTCTACAAGCAGTACGAGAAGGTGCAGCCGTTCCTGCAGAACGATACCCCGGCTCCGGCCATCGAACGTCTGCAAACCCCGGAAGAGCGCGAGAAGCTGGACGGTCTGTACGAGTGCATCCTGTGCGCTTGCTGCTCGACCAGCTGCCCGTCCTTCTGGTGGAACCCCGACAAGTTCCTTGGTCCCGCTGCACTGCTGCAGGCCTACCGTTTCCTGGCCGACAGCCGCGACACCAAGACCGATGAGCGCCTGGCCGCGCTGGACGATCCGTTCAGCGTGTTCCGTTGCCGCGGCATCATGAACTGCGTGAACGTTTGCCCTAAAGGTCTAAATCCGACCAAGGCAATCGGCCACGTACGCAACATGTTGCTGCAAAGCGGTATCTGATTAGCGTTTGTTCGCTAGACCTGTAACACCTGCGGCGCAGGCTTCAACCCCGCGCCGTAGTTTTAGCAAGAACCGCAGCTCACAAAGCGGCGGTTCTTAACTTTGAAAAATATGACGACCAGCAGGGGCATCCGGGCTGGTGCCCGGACTATCTGCGGGATCCGTAGTGGCTTACCAGTCGCTGCTCCAGGACTGGCAAGCCATGCGGTTTCTTCGCCGGTGGTGTCCCCTTACCGAGGGTGACCAAGCATGCAAGAAAGCGTGATGCAGCGCATGTGGGACAGTGCCCACCTATCCGGTGGTAACGCTGCCTATGTGGAAGAGCTCTATGAGCTTTACCTGCACGATCCCAACGCTGTGCCAGAAGAGTGGCGCACTTACTTCCAGAAGTTGCCGACTGACGGCAGCGCCGCCACAGACGTATCGCATTCGACGATCCGCGATCATTTCGTGTTGCTCGCTAAAAACCAGCGTCGCGCCCAGCCGGTGTCCGCCGGTAGCGTGAGCAGTGAGCACGAAAAGAAGCAAGTCGAAGTGCTACGGATGATTCAGGCCTATCGCATGCGTGGCCATCAGGCTGCTCAACTCGATCCGCTTGGTCTCTGGCAGCGTCCCGCACCGGCTGATCTGTCGATCAACCATTACGGGCTGACCGATGCCGATCTGGACACCACTTTCCGTACCGGTGGTCTGTTTATCGGCAAGGAAGAGGCTACTCTGCGCGAAATTCGCGATGCGTTGGAGCAGACATATTGCCGCACCATTGGTGCCGAATTCACCCATATCGTCGATTCCGAGCAACGCAGCTGGTTCCAGCAGCGCCTGGAAAGCGTACGTGGCCGCCCGCAGTACTCCACTGAAGTGCAGAGCCATCTGCTCGAGCGCCTGACTGCGGCCGAGGGCCTGGAAAAATACCTGGGCACCAAATACCCAGGTACCAAGCGTTTCGGCCTGGAGGGCGGCGAGAGCCTGATCCCTCTGCTCGATGAGCTGATCCAGCGTTCCGGTTCCTACGGCACCAAGGAAATCGTCATCGGCATGGCCCACCGTGGTCGTCTCAACGTGCTGGTCAACACCTTCGGCAAGAACCCGCGCGACCTGTTCGACGAGTTCGAAGGCAAGAAGACCGAAGGCCTGTCCTCGGGCGACGTGAAATACCACCAGGGTTTCTCCTCCAACGTGATGACTGCCGGTGGCGAAGTGCACCTGGCCATGGCGTTCAACCCGTCCCACCTGGAGATCGTTTCGCCAGTGGTCGAGGGCTCGGTGCGCGCCCGTCAGGACCGTCGTAATGACGTCATTGGCGAGAAAGTGCTGCCGGTTTCTCTGCACGGTGACGCGGCATTCGCCGGTCAGGGTGTGGTCATGGAAACCTTCCAGATGTCGCAGACCCGGGGCTTCAAGACGGGCGGCACCATCCACATCGTGATCAACAACCAGGTCGGCTTCACCATCAGCAACCCGCTGGACTCGCGTTCCACCGAGTACTGCACTGATGTGGCGAAGATGATCCAGGCCCCGATCCTGCACGTTAACGGCGATGACCCGGAAGCGGTGCTGTTCGTCACTCAGCTGGCTGTCGACTACCGCATGCAGTACAAGCGTGACGTGGTCATCGACCTGGTCTGCTACCGCCGTCGCGGCCACAACGAGGCCGACGAGCCGAGCGGCACCCAGCCGATCATGTACCAGCAGATCAGCAAGCAGCGCACCACCCGCGAGCTGTATGCCGACGCCCTGACCAGCGCCGTACGCCACTCGGTGGAGGACGTGCAGGCCAAGATCGACGATTACCGCACCGCGCTGGATAACGGCCAGCACGTGGTCAAGAGCCTGGTCAAGGAGCCGAACAAGGAGCTGTTCGTCGACTGGCGCCCGTATCTGGGCCATGCCTGGACCGCGCGTCATGACACCAGCTTCGAACTCAAGACTCTGCAGGAACTGTCCAACAAGCTGCTGGAAATTCCGGAAGGCTTCGTGGTCCAGCGTCAGGTCGCGAAGATCCTCGAAGACCGCCAGAAGATGGGGGCCGGTGCGCTGCCGATCAACTGGGGTTATGCCGAAACCATGGCCTACGCCACCCTGTTGTTCGAAGGCCATCCGATCCGCATGACCGGCCAGGACATCGGCCGCGGCACCTTCTCGCACCGTCATGCGGTGCTGCACAACCAGAAGGACGCCGGTGCCTACCTGCCGTTGCAGAACCTCTATGCCGGTCAGCCGAAGTTCGATCTCTACGACTCCTTCCTTTCGGAAGAAGCCGTGCTGGCCTTCGAATACGGTTATGCCACCACCCAGCCGCAGTCGCTGGTGATCTGGGAAGCCCAGTTCGGCGACTTCGCCAACGGTGCCCAGGTGGTATTCGACCAGTTCATTTCCAGTGGCGAGCACAAGTGGGGCCGTCTCTGTGGTCTGACCATGCTGCTGCCGCACGGTTATGAAGGGCAGGGGCCTGAACACAGTTCGGCGCGTCTGGAGCGTTATCTGCAGCTGTGCGCCGAGCACAACATGCAGGTGGCCGTACCGACCACTCCGGCACAGATCTACCATCTGCTGCGCCGTCAGGTGATTCGTCCGCTGCGCAAGCCGTTGGTCGTATTGACGCCGAAGTCGCTGCTGCGCCACAAATTGGCCATCTCGACCCTGGAAGATCTGGCCGAAGGTTCGTTCCAGACCGTGATCCCGGAAACCGATGCGATCGATCCGAAGAAGGTCGATCGCCTGGTGCTGTGCAGCGGCAAGGTCTACTACGACCTGCTGGAAAAGCGCCGCAGCGAAGGCCGCGAAGATATCGCCATCGTGCGTATCGAGCAGCTCTATCCGTTCCCGGAAGACGATCTGGCCGAGGCGCTTGCTCCGTACAAGAACCTCAAACATATCGTCTGGTGTCAGGAAGAGCCGATGAACCAGGGCGCCTGGTACTGCAGCCAACATCACATGCGTCGCGTGGCGACAGCGCACAAGAAAGCGCTGTTCCTCGAGTACGCCGGTCGTGATGCGTCTGCCGCACCCGCCTGTGGTTATGCATCGATGCACGCCGAACAGCAGGAAAAACTCCTGCAGGACGCCTTTACTGTTTAACGCCTTCGCGCAAGAGGCGGCCGCCTGAGGCCGCCTCGTAGAAGAAACCGAATTTAAGGAACCACTGATAATGGCTATCGAGATCAAAGCCCCTACTTTCCCGGAATCGGTCGCCGACGGCACCGTGGCCACCTGGCACAAGAAGCCGGGCGATGCGGTCAAGCGCGACGAGCTGATCGTTGACATCGAAACCGACAAGGTAGTGATCGAAGTGCTGGCCGAGGCCGATGGTGTCCTCGCGCAAATCATCAAGAACGAAGGCGATACCGTCCTTTCCAACGAAGTGCTGGGTACCCTGGGTGAGGGCGGCGCTGCTGCCGCTGCCCCGGCTGCCGCCGCAGCTGCTCCGGCCGTTGCCGCCCAGGCCGCCGCACCGGCTGCTGCGGGTGACGACGCCATCCTGTCGCCTGCTGCACGCAAGATCGCCGAAGAGAACGGCCTTGACGCCAACAGCATTGCCGGCACTGGCAAAGGCGGTCGCGTGACCAAGGAAGACGTGGTCGCGGCCGTTGAAGCCAAGAAGAACGCCCCGGCTCCTGCGCCTGCTGCCAAACCGGCCGCTCCGGCTGCCGCCGCGCCGATGTTCGCTGCTGGTGATCGTGTCGAGAAGCGTGTGCCGATGACCCGCCTGCGTGCCAAGGTCGCCGAGCGTCTGGTTGAAGCCCAGTCGAACATGGCCATGCTGACCACCTTCAACGAAGTCGACATGACCGAAGTCATGGCCCTGCGTTCGAAGTACAAGGACCTGTTCGAGAAGACCCACAACGGCGTGCGCCTGGGCTTTATGTCGTTCTTCGTCAAGGCTGCCACCGAGGCGCTGAAGCGCTTCCCGGCTGTCAACGCTTCGATCGACGGCTCCGACATCGTTTACCACGGCTACTCCGACATCGGTGTTGCCGTGTCCAGCGACCGTGGCCTGGTGGTTCCGGTCCTGCGCAATGCCGAGCTGATGAGCCTGGCTGAAATCGAAAACGGCATCGCCACCTTCGGCAAGAAAGCCAAAGACGGCAAACTGTCGATCGACGACATGACCGGCGGCACGTTCACCATCACCAACGGTGGTACCTTCGGTTCGATGATGTCGACCCCGATCGTCAACCCGCCGCAGGCTGCAATCCTGGGTATGCACAATATCCTGCAGCGTCCGATGGCGATCAACGGTCAGGTGGTAATCCGCCCGATGATGTACCTGGCGCTGTCCTATGACCACCGCCTGATCGATGGTAAGGAAGCCGTGACCTTCCTGGTGACCATCAAGAACTTGCTGGAAGACCCGGCGCGTCTGCTGCTGGACATCTAAAAGCCAGTTTCTCCCACGACGGCCCTGGTGCAGGGCCGTCCGGTTTATTCGAGAAGGAATATGTTATGACTCAGAAATTCGACGTGGTAGTCATCGGTGCCGGCCCTGGTGGCTATGTAGCCGCCATCAAGGCAGCGCAACTTGGTCTGAAGACTGCCTGCATCGAGAAGTACCAGGACAAAGAGGGCAAGATCGCCCTCGGCGGTACTTGCCTGAACGTCGGTTGCATTCCGTCCAAGGCGCTGCTGGATAGCTCCTGGAAATACCACGAAGCCAAAGAAGGCTTCGCCATTCACGGTATCGAAGCCAAGGGCGTAAGCATCGACGTGCCGGCCATGGTCGCGCGCAAGAGCAATATCGTTAAGAACCTCACCGGCGGCGTTGCCACCCTGTTCAAGGCCAACGGTGTGACCCTGCTCGAAGGTCACGGCAAGCTGCTGGCCAACAAGCAGGTTGAAGTGACTGCGCTGGATGGCACCACCCAGATCGTTGACGCGCAGAACGTGATCATCGCCTCCGGCTCCAAGCCGATCGACATTCCACCGGCTCCGGTCGACCAGGATGTGATCGTCGACTCCACCGGTGCCCTGGAATTCCAGAGCGTGCCGAAGAAACTCGGCGTGATCGGTGCCGGCGTTATCGGCCTGGAGCTGGGTTCGGTATGGGCCCGTCTGGGTGCCGAAGTGACCGTGATCGAGGCCCAGGACAAGTTCCTCCCGGCCGCCGATGAGCAGATCGCCAAGGAAGCCCTGAAGACCTTCACTAAGCAAGGCCTGCAAATCCGTCTGGGCGCACGTCTGACCGCTTCCGAAGTGAAGAAGAAGCAGGTCACCGTGAGCTTCACCGACGCCGAAGGCGAGCAGAAGATGACCTTCGACAAGCTGATCATCGCGGTCGGCCGTCGTCCGGTGACCACCGATCTGCTGGCCACCGATAGTGGTGTGGACATGGACGAGCGTGGCTTTATCTACGTCGACGACCAGTGCGCCACCAGCGTGCCGGGCGTTTACGCGGTAGGCGACGTGGTGCGCGGCGCGATGCTGGCACACAAGGCCTCGGAAGAGGGCGTGATGGTTGCCGAGCGTATCGCCGGCCATAAAGCTCAGATGAACTACGACCTGATCCCGTCGGTTATCTATACCCATCCGGAAATCGCATGGGTTGGCAAGACCGAGCAGCAGCTCAAAGGCGAGGGCGTTGCGGTCAACGTCGGCACCTTCCCGTTCGCTGCCAGCGGCCGTGCCATGGCTGCCAACGATACCGGCGGTATGGTCAAGGTGATTGCCGATGCAGCCACCGACCGCGTTCTGGGCGTACACGTGATTGGTCCGAGCGCTGCCGAGCTGGTCCAGCAGGGCGCGATTGGCATGGAATTCGGCACCAGTGCCGAGGACCTGGGGATGATGGTGTTCTCCCACCCGACGCTGTCCGAAGCGCTGCACGAAGCTGCCCTGGCAGTGAATGGCCACGCCATCCACATCGCCAACCGCAAGAAGCGTTAATCAAGTAGTTGTTGCCTGAGTCGCCCTCCTTATCGGCCTTGTGTACCGGCAGGGGGCGTTTCAGGCAGGAAGAACCACGGCAGACCGCCCGCGTACAACCCAGGTTGCTGCGCGGAACGTCAGCCGGATTGCTCCAGAAGCAGTCACAGGTGGTGCGGCATCACAAGTGCAGCACCGTATGCGCAATACCTAAACGAAGACGGTAGACAAGCATGAATCTCCACGAGTATCAGGGTAAGCAGCTGTTCGCTGAATACGGCCTGCCCGTATCCAAGGGTTTCGCCGTAGACACCCCCGAAGACGCCGCAGCAGCCTGCGACAAAATCGGTGGCACTGAGTGGGTCGTCAAGGCTCAAGTCCACGCTGGTGGCCGCGGTAAAGCGGGCGGCGTGAAGCTGGTCAAGAGCAAAGAAGACGCCAAAGCCTTCGCTGCCAACTGGCTGGGCAAGCGTCTGGTGACTTACCAGACTGACGCCAACGGTCAGCCGGTCACCAAGATCCTGGTTGAGTCCTGCACCGATATCGCCAAGGAACTCTACCTGGGCGCGGTCGTTGACCGTTCGAGCCGTCGCATCGTGTTCATGGCTTCCACCGAAGGTGGCGTGGACATCGAGAAGATCGCTCACGAAACCCCAGAAAAAATTCTCAAGGCCACTATCGATCCACTGGTTGGCGCTCAGCCATTCCAGGGTCGTGAACTGGCTTTCCAGCTGGGCCTGGAAGGCAAGCAAGTTGCCCAGTTCGCCAAGATCTTCGTAGGTCTGGCCAAGCTGTTCCAGGACCACGATCTGGCCCTGCTGGAAGTCAACCCGCTGGTGATCAAGGCCGACGGCGATCTGCATTGCCTCGATGCCAAGATCAACATCGACGCCAACGCCATGTACCGTCAGCCTAAGCTGAAGACCTTCCACGATCCGTCCCAGGACGATCCGCGTGAAGCCCACGCTGCCAAGTTCGAACTGAACTACGTAGCGCTGGAAGGCAACATCGGTTGCATGGTCAACGGTGCTGGCCTGGCCATGGGTACCATGGACATCGTCAACCTGCACGGCGGCAAGCCAGCCAACTTCCTCGACGTAGGTGGCGGTGCAACCAAAGAGCGCGTGACCGAAGCGTTCAAGATCATCCTGTCCGATAGCAATGTCGCGGCTGTGCTGGTCAACATCTTCGGCGGCATCGTTCGTTGCGACATGATTGCCGAAGGCATCATCGGCGCTGTGAAAGAAGTTGGCGTGAAGATTCCGGTAGTTGTGCGCCTTGAAGGCAACAACGCCGAGCTGGGTGCCAAAGTACTGGCAGAAAGCGGTTTGAACATCATCGCGGCTACCAGCCTGACCGACGCTGCTCAACAAGTCGTCAAAGCTGCGGAGGGCAAATAATGAGCGTCCTGATCAACAAAGACACCAAGGTTATCTGCCAGGGTATTACTGGTTCGCAGGGTAGCTTCCACACCCAGCAAGCCATCGAGTACGGCACCAAAATGGTTGGTGGCGTAACCCCGGGTAAAGGCGGCACCACCCACCTGGACCTGCCGGTGTTCAACACCGTGAAAGACGCTGTAGCTGCCACTGGCGCCACCGCCAGCGTGATCTACGTTCCGGCTCCTTTCTGCAAGGATTCCATCCTGGAAGCAGCCTTCGGCGGCATCAAGCTGATCGTCTGCATCACCGAAGGCATCCCGACCCTCGACATGCTCGACGCTAAAGTTAAGTGTGACGAGCTGGGCGTGGTCCTGATCGGCCCGAACTGCCCAGGCGTTATCACTCCGGGCGAGTGCAAAATCGGCATCATGCCGGGCCACATCCACTTGCCAGGCAAAGTAGGCATCGTGTCGCGTTCCGGCACCCTGACTTACGAAGCCGTTAAGCAGACCACCGACGCCGGCTTCGGCCAGTCCACCTGCGTGGGCATCGGCGGTGACCCGATCCCGGGCTCCAACTTCATCGACATCCTGAAGCTGTTCCAGGAAGACCCGAAGACCGAGGCGATCGTGATGATCGGCGAGATCGGCGGTTCGGCTGAAGAAGAAGCGGCTGCCTACATCAAGGCCAACGTGACCAAGCCGGTGGTGTCCTACATCGCTGGTGTGACCGCTCCTGCGGGCAAGCGTATGGGCCACGCCGGCGCAATCATCTCCGGCGGCAAGGGTACTGCAGACGAGAAGTTCGCAGCCCTGCAAGACGCTGGTGTGAAAACCGTGCGTTCCCTGGCTGACATCGGCAAGGCCCTGGCCGAGCTGACCGGTTGGGAAGCCAAGAACGCCTAAGCGTTATTGGTTGATAAAGAGGCCACCTTCGGGTGGCCTTTTTTATGTGCGCCCAGCATGGGCGCAATCTTGTGGGTGAAAGTCCCGCCGTAAGCTGACCACAGCGAACGAAGTGAAGCGCAACTGCATAAGGGCGACCGAGTGTGGAGAGGAAGCGTGAATCGAAGCCATGAGCCGA
>NZ_DATKDZ010000016.1:0-1223 GCF_035512415.1 Pseudomonas sp.
CCAGTTGAGCAGCATGATTCGTCACTGCTGAGCTCCATGCTTATTGCCTGCTGATTGCGTGGTTCGTGTCTGCTCAGCTCTTTGAGTATTGCCTCCTGAGGTCCCTGTTCGGTCGCCACCTGCCGGGGACCAGCCCCAACGATCCAGGGTATTCGAAGGAGAGATGGCCTAGGCGACTCTTTATATGCTAATCAGAGATGTCAAGAATAATAGTATGAGGAGAGCTCAGTAGGAATCAGCGGTCCCAGGGCAACGGCCGGGATAAGGATGGCGACGAAGATGCTGGAAAGGTCGATTGCCGCGCGGGTGCTGGTCGCAGCGGCAACGAACAGCGCCGCGAGCAGCACGTTCTGGGACGTTTGGCCCATGAACCGCGCGGCGAAGTACAGCACCCTGGGCCGGGTCGGCACGGTTGGCTGGTTGACCGCCTGCACCTGTCTACCTCACGTGGTGTTCACCCGCGCACCGCAAATGCGGTGCGAGCATCGCACCAGGTTTGTTCGAGAGACTGATGAAAGGGCAGTCTCTCCCATTTGCCTACGGGGTTAGCTGACGGGTTCGGCGATGGGAGTCGCCTACGCGGTTGCCCGCGATACACCCCAGGTGTTGGGTCCCCCGTTCTCCCTACTGGGAGATTCGGCACGGCAGCGACACTGTATCAGTCTCCCGCTGGGATGTGATCCAGTTCACACTGCCTTAGCCATAGCATAGCAGTTCGTATGGGGCGCTGTGTCAAGAGAAAGACCTTACCGGTCGATGTCGGCGCCGACTTCGAACAGCGGACGTACGGCCTCGTCGGCCGCTTCGAAGACGGGGCGCGGGTAGACGCCGATGAAAACGACGCCAAGCATGAGGGCCGCCGTGACTCCCCAGAGCAGGGGCGGCACCCTGAAGCGCGTTACGCCCTCGGCGGGCTCGAACAGGTACATCCAGCGCATGACCCGCAGGTAGTAGTAGAGGCTGATGAAGCTGTTGAGCACGGCGATGCCGACGAGCCACAGTAGGGCGCCGCCGGCCGTGCTGGCCTGGAACATGAACAGCTTGGTGGCGAACCCGGCAAACAGGGGCAGGCCGGCGAACGAAAAGAGGGAGATGGTGATGACCATGGCGAGGAAGGGCTGGGTTTCGGCCATGCCGCGCATGCCTTCCAGCGTGTCCTTGCCCGTGCGGTTGTAGTACGCGATAGCGGCGCCGAACAGCGCCAGCGTGGAGCAGACGTAGCC
>NZ_DATKDZ010000017.1:0-1261 GCF_035512415.1 Pseudomonas sp.
GGGCGGGCAGCCCGAGAAGGAGTGTGGAATCTAGTTGCGTCAAGAACGGCTGAACATTCTCTAAATCAAAGTTTATTGACGCCTCATGCATAGGCGCCTCCTGACTCGCACAAGCGGCTGTAACCATCAAGCCTGTAGTAACAAGAAAAGCACGCATCATTAGGCGGCCTAACTCCTTGTTGAGCGGCGCTGGGCAGCGCCTGCGATAGCCGCGCTGACCTCGCGTCCGCTCGAACTAGAGTTAGAGTTCATCGTTGACGAGCTGCGATTTCCCCGGCCACTGCACCGGCACAGTACCAAAGCACACCGCTAACCGTTGCATTCGAAAAAAGGCCCTTGTTCAACGAATCGATCGCGCCAAATATGTAAACGATTCCGACGACGGGCAGCACAGTTAGGAAGCCCGGTATGGCACCGCCGATTAGACTCCGAAGGGGCTAAACGCGACTAACGCCGACGCGGCGCGCAGCGGTCCAATACTTGATGGCGTGCATAGAAACGAACCAATGGCCGATCCAGAATTGTTTGAACGCATGGTCGACGATCTTAAGGGTCGCGGCATGTCGGACGGCGCAATAGACGAAGCCCGAGCGTACTGGGCGACGGCGCCGAACAACGCACCTGCCCTGCCGTGTCCGATCTGCTACCTATCTGGTGGCGAAGGCAAACTCATCGCGCTGCCTGAGCAGGACGGCGTGGAAAGCCTGAAATGCCGATCGTCATCCGAGGCGCCCTGTGCAGATCGTACGGTCGGCGGCCATGCGTAGCTGATCGCGACGAGCCAGCGCGTCGAGTACTTCGCGGTAGTCAGGGCCGGTGGGACATCCGGAATGAAAATATCCATTTGTCCAATATTTGTATACATTTTTCGGACAGACGCTGGGCGACGAAGCATAAAATCCCTCCAGGGTTGTGCTTTTGACAACTCACTGCACCGCCAATAGGCTTGTGTTTGACCAAGAAGTGAGTTTGTTTTTCCTAGCCCTCGAAGTAGCAAGTAGTCGCTGCGCTCGGCGTCGAGGCGGAGGGCCCCTGCGATGGCAACCAATGCCGGCGGCAAGGCTCAACAGGCCGGTGACAGCGCGTCGCTGGAGGTGATCGCCCGCGTCGGGTTGATCGCTTACGGCGTTGTCCACCTCTTGATCGGCTGGCTGGCGTTGCAGATCGCGTGGGGCGCGTTGGCCAGCAAGAGTGCCGACATTTCCGGGGCGCTGAGAACACTGGCTGATGAGCCCTTTGGCAAAATCCTGCTGGGGCTGGT
>NZ_DATKDZ010000018.1:0-10443 GCF_035512415.1 Pseudomonas sp.
CGAGCCGATCCAGGCAAAGCGTGTCCACGGCCGGTAAACGCCCCGCCAGATCGCTGCTGGTAATCAACCATTGCAGGCCCGAGTCCTCGACCATATAGGCCAGACGTTCGCGCGGATAGCCGGGGTCCAGCGGCACAAAGGTACCACCGGCTTTAAGGATCGCCAGCAGGCCGACGATCATCGAATTTCCGCGTTCCAGGGACAGACCGACCCGCGCCTCCGGGCCGACGCCGCGCTCGCGCAGCAAGTGCGCCAGGCGGTTGGCCTGAGCCTCCAGTTCGGCATAGCTGAGGCGTTCGCCGCCATACACCAGGGCGATGGCATTGGGGCGCAAACGCGCCTGTTCGGCGATCAACTCGGGCAATAGGCGCGAAGGATCGTGGCTTTGTTGGCACTGGTTCCAGGCGGCCAGGCGTTGCTGGTCCTCGTTATCGAGCAGCGGCAGGCGCGCCAGGGACAGATCCGCGGTCTGACATAGCTGCTCAAGCAGGCCAATAAAGTGGCTGGCCATACGCGCCACCAGGCCAGCGTCCAGGCGTTCGCGGGCATGGGTGAAGACCAGGCGCAGCTCGCCATCGGCGTCTTCCTCGCTGTCCAGGGCCAGGTCGAAAATCGCATGCGGCACATCCTGGGCCAGGGGCGTCAGGCGCAGGCCGGGCAGCCTGGCCAGGGCACCGAGGTCACGGCGCTGATGGTTGAACAACACCTGAAACAGCGGCGTCTGGCCGAGGCTGCGTTCGGGGGCCAGGGCCTCGACCAGTTGATCGAATGGCAGGTCCTGATGATCCTGAGCTTCCAGGGCGAGCTGGCGAACCTGGGCAAGCAGTGCGCGAAACGACTGCTGCGGGCTTAGCTCGGCACGCAGCACCTGGGTATTGACGAAAAAGCCGATTAGCGGCGCAATCTCGCCGCGCTGCCGATTGGCCACCGGCACCCCGACACGGATATCGCGCTGGCCGCTGTAACGCGCCAGCAACAGCTGAAAGGCCGCCAGCAATAATTGAAAGAGTGTTGCGCCTTCGCTCTGGGCCAGGCCGCGCAGCCGCGCCGACAGCCCAGTCGGCAAGGCTTGCGCCAGGCGCACTGCATGACGCATCTGCCCTGCCGCCTGGAGATAGGGCAAGGCCAGCACCGGCTGCTCAAAGCCCAGACGCTCGCGCCAGTAGTGCAACTGCCGCGCGCCCTCGCCCGCCTCCAGCCAAGCGCGCTGCCAGATGGCGAAATCGGCGTACTGCACCGGCAGCTCGGTCAGGCTCGCTGGCTGGCCCTGGCCCTGGCACAGCGCGGCGTAGGCCTGGGCCAGCTCGGCGCTGAATACGCCAATCGACCAGCCGTCAGAGACGATATGGTGAGTGACCACCTGCAAGCGCCATTGCTGGTCGTCCAGGCGCAGCAACTGCACCCGCAGCAGCGGCCCGCGGGCCAGGTCGAAGGCGCGCGCCGCCTGTTCGCGGGTTACCGCCTCAAGCTGCTGCGGCTCGCCACGCAGATCACGCTCCTCCAGCGCCAATGCGCCGGGCGGGTCGATAACCTGCCAGGGCTGACCGTCGCTTTCGACAAAGCGCGTACGCAGCGCCTCGTGCCGCGCCAGGATCAGCTCCAGCGCACCGATCAGCGCCGCGCGGTCCAGCTCGCCCTCCAGGCTAAACGCGCCAACCATGTGGTAAGCGCTGCTGTCCGGCTCCAACTGGCCGATCAGCCACATGCGCTGCTGGGCGAAGGACAGCGGCAGGCGCTCGCCCCGCGGTGCCGGCACCAGCGGCAGCAGCTCGAAGCGGATGCCCTTGGCCTGCAGCAACTCAAGAAAGCGCCGCTGCTCAGCCGCGCCCAGGGCCAGAAAGCGCCGCGCCAGGGCGGCCTTGTCGATCATGGGATTGCTCACAGCGACTCCAATTCATCCAGTAGTGCAGCCATTTCGCGCAGCGCGGCGTCGTCCTGCCCGGCGCTTTGCGGTGCCTGTTGCTGCAGCGAATCGGCCAGGGCGGCGAGGTTGTCCAGCTCAAAAAAGGCCCGCAGCGGCACCTCCAGGCCGAGCTGCTGACGGATCTGCGCCACCGCCTGGGTGGCCAGCAACGAGTGACCGCCCAGCTCGAAGAAGTTGTCGTCGAGGCCGACCTGCGGTACTTCCAACAGGGTTTGCCAGATCGTCGCCAGGGCCACTTGCAGCTCGCCGAGCGGTGCCCGGTACTGCCGCACCTGCCACTGCGGTTCGGGCAGCGCGCGGCGTTCCAGCTTGCCGTTGGGCGACAGCGGCATCTGCGCCAGACGCACCACGGCGGCCGGCAACATATGCTCGGGCAGCTGGGTTTTCAGCGCGGCCTTAAGCTCGGCCAACCAAGCCGCTTCGTCGACGCCAACCTGCGCGTCCTCAGCCACCAGATAGGCCACCAGCTGCTTGCCGAGCTGGGTATCGCGCGCCACCACCACCGCTTCGGCGACGCCAGGCTGAGCCAGCAGCAGCGCTTCGATCTCGCCCAGTTCGACGCGGAAACCGCGGATCTTCACCTGATGGTCGATGCGTCCCAGGTAGTCGATGGCACCGTCCTCGCGCCAGCGCACCAGGTCGCCGCTGCGATACATACGCGCCCCCGGCGGGCCGAAGGGGTCGGGCACGAAGCGTTCGGCGGTCAGCTCGGGGCGGCCGTGATAACCGCGGGCCAGGCCGATACCAGCCAGATACAGCTCGCCCGGCACGCCGAGCGGCACCCGGTTCAGTTGCGGGTCGAGCACATGCAGACGCAGGTTGGCGATGGGCCGGCCGATGGGCACCGCGTGGCGACCTTCGTCGACGCAGGTCCAGTGGCTGACGTCGATGGCCGCCTCGGTCGGCCCATAGAGGTTGTACAGGCGCACTTGGGGCAGACGCTGGAACACCCGCGTCTGCAACTCGGCAGGCAGAGCCTCGCCGCTGCAAACGATCTGCCGCAGGCTGCCGCACGCCTCGATCTGCGGGTGGCCGACAAAGGCCTGCAGCATTGAGGGCACAAAATGCAGGGTGGTCACCTTATGGCGCTGGATCAGTTCGAGCAGGCGCTGCGGGTCGCGGTGGTCGCCCGGCGCGGCGACGGCCAGGCGCGCGCCGGTCATCAGCGGCCAGAAGAACTCCCACACCGAGACGTCGAAGCTGAACGGGGTTTTCTGCAAAACCGTATCGCTGGCGTCCAGCCGGTAAGCCTCCTGCATCCACAACAAACGGTTGGCCAGGGCCGCGTGACTGTTGCCTGCGCCCTTGGGTTTGCCGGTGGAGCCGGAGGTGTAGATCACATAGGCCAGGTCGTCGGGGTGCAGGTCGAGCGCCGGGGCCAGGGCCGATTCGGCGCTGCAATCCTCGCGGTCCAGACACAGCGTGCGCACCTGCGCCGGCAGCGGCAGTTCGGCCAACAGCAGGCTATGGCTAAGCAGCAACTCGACGCCGGCGTCCTCCAGCAGATAGGCCAGGCGCTCTACCGGGTATTCGGGGTCCAGCGGCACATAGGCGGCACCGGCGCGGACGATGGCGTGCAAGCCGACCACCAGCTCCAGCGAACGCTCCAGGCTGATGCCGACCAGGCTGCCCTTCACCACCCCGAGCCGGCGCAGGCGGTTGGCCAGGCGGTTGATCCGCGCTTCCAGCTCGGCGTAGCTCAGGCTCTGTTCGGCCATCAGCAGCGCGGTGGCGTGCGGCGTGCGCGCCGCCTGCTGGCTGATCAGCTGGGTGACCGGAACGAAGGCACCGTAGTCGCGCTCGCTGTGGTTCCAGGCGGCGATGCGCGCCTCTTCTTCCTGCTCCAGCAGCGGCAGCAGGCCGATGGCCTGATCCGGCGCGGCGCACAGGCCTTCGAGCAGGCGCTGAAAGTGCCGCGTCATGCGCGCAATGCTGCGCGATTCGAACAGCTCGCAGGCGTAGCTGATAAAGCCGCTAAGGCTGCCGTCGACGGCCTCCTCGGTATCCAGGGCCAGATCGAACTGGGCACCGGCCGCGCCCGGATCGAAAGGCTCGACGCGCAGCCCCGGCCAGTTGCCGAGGGCGCTAAAGTCGATTTGCTGATGGTTGAAAGACACCTGGAACAACGGGTGATGGCTAAGGCTGCGCTGCGGTTGCAGGGCTTCGACCAGTTGCTCGAACGGCAGCTCCTGATGGCTCAGGGCATCGCGGCTGGCCTGCTGTAGTTCACCGAGCAACTGGCGGAACGGCTTGTTGCCAGCCGGTGCGCCGCGCAGCACCAGGGTGTTGACGAAGCAACCGAGCACGCCTTCGGTTTCCAGCAGGCTGCGCCCAGCCACCGGCACGCCGACGCGGATATCGTCCTGGCCGCTGTAGCGGTGCAGCAGGCTTTGCCAGGCCGCCAGCAACAGGGCGAACAGCGTGGCATTTTCCCGCTGGGCCAGGGCGCGCAGTTGGCGGGTCAGGCCCTCCGGCAGGCTAAAGCGCAGACGCGCGCCACGCAGCCCGGTGCGCGCTGGCCGTGGGTGATCGGTGGGCAGTTCGAGCAAAGGCTGGTGTTCGCCCAGGGCCTCGCGCCAATACGCCAACTGCCGCTCGCGCTCGCCGCTGGCCAGCCACTGGCGTTGCCAATGGGCGTAGTCGGCGTATTGCACCGGCAGGGGCGCGAACGCCGGTTGCGTACCCTCGGCAAAGGCCGCATAAGCCGCGCTGAACTCGGCGATAAAGCGCTGCATCGACCAGCCATCGGAGACGATATGGTGCTGCACCAGCAGCAGCCGGTGCTCCTGATCGCCGAGGCGCAGCAGGGCCACGCGCAGCAGCGCATCGCGGGCCAGATCGAAGGGCTGGGCGAGCAGTTGCTGGCTGATGGCCTTGGCCGCCGCCTCGCGCTCATGGGCGGGCAGTTCGCGCAGATCATGCTGCGCGATGGCCTGGGTCTGCGCTGGCAGGATGCGCTGCAGCGCCTCGCCCTGAACCTCGACAAAACGCGTGCGTAGCGCCTCGTGACGGGCCACCAGCGCATCGAAACTGGCTTGCAGCGCGCCTCGGCTCAAGCGGCCGTACAGCGCTAGCCCGGCCGGCATATGGTAGGCGCTGTTGTCCGGTTGCAGACGATTGAGGAACCACAACCGGCGCTGGGCATAGGACAGCGGCAGATCCGCGCCCCGCGGCAACGCGCGGATGCTCGGCAGCTGCGGGTTTGGCTGGGCAAGCTGAGCGGCGCAAGCCGCCAGCAGCGGCGCCTCGAACAGCGCCTTGAGCGGCAGCGCCAGGCCGTGCTCGGCACGCAGGCGCGAAACCACCTGGGTGGCCAGCAGCGAATGGCCACCCAGTTCGAAGAAGTGATCGCTACGCCCTACCCGCTCGACGCCCAACACCTGCTGCCAGATCGCGGCGAGCAGGCGTTCGTTGTCGCCCTGCGGTGCCTGGTAATCCGCGCTCTGCCACTGCGGTTCCGGCAATGCGGCGCGGTCCAGTTTGCGTGCCGGGGTCAGCGGCAGGCTGACCAGCTGCATCAGCTGCGCCGGCAGCATATAGTCCGGCAGCTGCGCGGCCAGCCGTTGTTTGATGTCGCTCAGGTCCAGCTCGCCGCGGCCAACGATATAGCCGACCAGCTGCTTGCCGCTTGGCGTATCGCGGGCCACCACGGCCGCTTCGGCGATTTGCGGCAGGGCCAACAACTGGCTTTCAATCTCGCCCAGTTCGATGCGAAAACCACGAATCTTTACCTGATGGTCGACCCGGCCGAGGTAATCCAAAGCGCCATCTTCACGCCAGCGCACCAGATCGCCCGTGCGGTACATCCGCTCGCCGGGCTCGCCAAAGGGGTCGGGTAGAAAGCGTTCGGCAGTCAGGTCCGGGCGCTGGTGATAACCGCGGGCCAGGCCGACTTCGCCACCTATATACAGCTCGCCAGCGACGCCGATGGGCAACAGATTAAGTTCGCTATCCAGCACATAGCATTTGCGTGGGCCTACCGGGGTGCCGATGGGGGCGTAAGCAGCCTCCAGCTGGTCGCCGGCAAAGGCTTCCCAGATCAGCGGGGTGACCACGGTTTCGGTGGGTCCGTAGCCATTGACGATGCGCGTGGGCTTGAGCACCCGCTGCATACGCTCGTAGGTTTCCCGGGTAAAGGCTTCGCCGCCCAAGGTCCAGGAACGAACATTAAGCGTCAGTGACTGCGACTCGATCCAGTCCAGCAGCTGCACCGCATAACTGGGCGGGAAGATGGCGATGGTCACGCCTTCATCCTGCAGCACCTGGCAGGTCTGTTCGGCGCTCCAGAGTTGTTGGTCGCGAATCACCAGGCGGCTGCCAAAGGCCAGCGGCACCGTCCAGCGCTCCACCGCGCCGTCAAAGCTGATGGAGGCGAAATGCAGCTCCACATCCTCCGGGGTCATGCCGTAGCGCTGGCCAATGGTCTGCACATGCATAGTCAGGCCGGCGTGATTGACCGCCACGCCCTTGGGCTGGCCGGTGGAGCCGGAGGTGTAGATCAGATAGGCGAGATTTAGCGGGTGCAGCGCAACGTCAGGCGTCGTGGTGGGATAAGCCAATAGGTCGAGCCGATCCAGGCACAGCGTGTCGACTTCCGGCAGCCGACCTGACAAGTCACTGCTGGTAATCAGCCATTGCAAGCCTGAGTCCTCGACCATATAGGCCAGGCGCTCGCGCGGGTAACCAGGGTCCAGCGGCACAAAGGCACCACCGGCTTTAAGAATGGCCAGCAGGCCGACGATCATTCCATTGCCGCGCTCCAGCGACAGGCCAACCCGCGCTTCCGGGCCGACGCCGCGCTCGATCAGCAGATGGGCCAGGCGATTGGCCTGGGCCTCCAGCTCGGCATAACTCAGGCGTTCGCTGCCATGCACCAGAGCGATGGCGTCGGGGCGCAGAAGTGCCTGCTCCGCGATCAGCTCGGGCAGCAAACGCGATGAATCATGGGCTTGCCGGCACTGGTTCCACACGGCCAGGCGCTGTTGCTCGGCGTTATCCAGCAATTCCAGTGCTGCCAGCGGCCGTGATACGTCGCCCAGCAACTGCTCCAGAGCCTGACGCAGCAACGCCTCGATCTGAGCAATAGCCGCCGCGTCAAAACGCGCGCTGTCGTAGGCCAACAGCAGGTTCAGCGCATCGCCCGGCAATACCGCCAGGGCCAAGGGGTAATGGGTAAATTCATGGCTCTGCGGCGTGCCCAGACGCAGCGCGCCACGCTCGGCGCGACTGAGGGCATCGCCCAATGGATAGTTCTCGAATACCAGCAGGTTGTCGAACAGCGCCTCGCCGCCGAATTCGGCCCAGCGCTGCAGGTCGTACAGCGGCGTGTGCTCGTGTTCGCGCAGGGCCAGGTTGTGCTGCTGCAAGGCCGCCAGCCAGGAGCCGAGCGCCTGCTCCGGCGGCAGCTCGACCACCACTGGCAGGGTATTGATAAACAGCCCGACGATCTGCTCGGCACCCGGCAGATCAGCCGGCCGCCCCGCCACCGTAGTGCCGAAGCACAGCGCGCGTTTGCCGGTGAGGCGGCTTAGCAGCAGCGCCCAGGCACCCTGGATCAGGCTGTTAAGGGTCAGCCCCTGGCGCTGGGCGAAGCTGCGCAGGCTCTGCTGCATCTCGCGGCTTAACGCCAGCGGATGGCGCACATGGCCACTGCCAGGGCTGCGACACGGCAGGCTGCCGGCGACTCGGGTGGGCGCGTCGAGGCGCTGCAACTGCGGCCGCCAGAAGGCTTCGCTGGTCGCCCCATCCTGCTGCGCCAGCCAGGCAATATGCTCGCGGAACTGGCCACGCGGCGGGGCCAGGCTGTCGCCGTGATATAGCGCCAGCACTTCGCCGAGCAGCAAACCGGTGCTCCAGCCGTCGAGCAGTAAATGGTGCAACGTCCAGACCAGTACAAACTGCTGCTCATCGCGCTGCACCAGCAGCAGCCGCAGCAGCGGTGCCTCGCTCAGCGCAAAACCGCGGTCGCGCTCGGCCAGGCACAGGGCGTCGAGACGCATCTGGAAATCCCCCTCGGCGAGCGGTTGCGGCTCACGCCAGTCGAGCTGCTGCCAGGGCAAGGCGACCTGGGTCTGCACCGCCTGCAATGGCGGCTCGCCCGTAATGATGCGCACGCGCAGCATGGCGTGACGTTGCAGCACCTGCTGCCAGGCCTGACGCAAGCGCTCGGGTGCCAGCCCGCTGAGCGGCAGCACCAATTGATTGACGTAACTGCTGGCGGACTCGCCCAGTTGGCTGTGGAACAGCAGGCCCTGCTGCAGCGCCGATAGCGGGTAGATATCCTCGACACCCGGCAAGGCGTCGAGGGCCGTTTGATCGAGGCCGGCCAGGGCGACATCGCTAGGCGTCAGGCAACGGGCCACAGTCAGACAATGACCACGAATCGCCTGCAGCTCGGCTTCCAGCTGCTGTAGCAGGCCTTCGAGGGTAGCGCGCTGCCAATGCCCGGGGCAGAAATCCAGATACAGCTGCAAGCCGCCGTCGCGCTGCTCGGCATTGATCACCAGAGGCGCATCCAGGGGGGCATCGGCTTCGCGCCAGAGGCCGGCGTCGAGCACCTGTAACGGGCCCGCGCCGGCTCCTTCGAACTGCCCTAGGTAGTTGAACAGCAGTTGCGGCGTCACCCCGGCCAGCGCGCCCTGCTGTTGCAGCAGGCCATAGGCCAGGCCGCCATCGGCCACCGCGCGCAGCTGTTCCTTGATCGCTTTAAGGCTGTCCGGCAGACCCGTCGCCGGCCGCAGGCTTAACGGATAGAGGCTGGTAAACCAACCGACCGTGCGACTCAGGTCGATGTCCTCGAACAGCGGTGCGCGGCCATGGCTTTCCAGGTGCAGGCTGAGTGCCGGCTGTTCACTCCAGGCGCAGAGCACCCGCACCAGGGCGGTCAGCAGCACTTCGTCGGCGCGCAGGCGATAGGCCTGCTGCGCGCCCTGCAACAGCTCGCGGGTCGGCTCGGCCGCCAACCTGAGGCTCAGGCGTTGCCGCTGGCCTTCACGGCCCGGAGCCGCCGTCACCGTCGGCAAAGCGCAAACCGCCTGTTCCTGGGCCAACCAGAACCCGTGCTGGCTCTGCACCGCGTCGCTTTCGCTGAAGGCCTGCAAGCGCTCGCCCCAGGTCTTGAAGGCAGTGGTTTTCTCCGCCAGCTGCACAGCCTGGCCGGCCTGCAACTGACCATAGGCACGCGGCAGATCTTCCAACAGCACCCTCCAGGACACGCCGTCCACGGCCAGGTGATGGATAGTCAGCAGCAGGCGGTCAAGCTGGCCGGCCTGACGCAGATAGAGTGCGCGCAGCAGCGGCCCCTGTTGCAGATCGAGGCTGGCCTGGGCCTCGCGGCAACGCGCTTGCGCGGCGGCGTCATCCTGGGCCAGGTACTCCTGCAGCAGCGGTTGCGCACTGGCCTCGGCCGGCGTGGCATGCCACTGCTGCCAGCCGTTATCGTCGCGCGAGTAGCGCAGACGCAAGGCATCGTGATGCCGCACCAGCGCCTGCAACGCCTGCTCCAGCAGCGCCGGCTCGAAGGGCTCGCCCAGTTCGAATAGCAGGTACTGGTTGCAGGCGGCCAGACCTTCGCGCTCAAGCAAGCGCGCCTGGATCGGCAGCAAGGGCGCGGGCCCGGTGACGGGCGTTTGCTCGGCGCGCGGCGCGGCCACTTCACGGGCCACGGCGGCCAGCTCGGCCAGGGTCTGCTGCTGGAATACATCCTTGGGCGTCAGGCCCAAACCCTGCTGGCGCGCCCGACTGACCACCTGCAGCGCAACGATGGAGTCGCCGCCCAGCTCGAAGAAGTGATCCGTTCGCCCTACCCGCTCAACACCTAATACCTGCTGCCAGATGGCGGCGAGGATTTGTTCGTTGTTGCCTTGCGGTGCCTGGTAATCCGCGCTTTGCCACTGCGGTTCCGGCAATGCGGCGCGGTCCAGTTTGCGTGCCGGGGTTAGCGGCAGGCTGGCCAGCTGCATCAGTTGTGCCGGCAGCATATAGTCCGGTAGCTGCGCCGCCAGCCGTTGTTTGATCTCGCTCAGGTCCAGTTCACCGCGGCCAACGATATAGCCGACCAGCTGCTTGCCGCTCGGTGTATCGCGCGCCACCACCGCTGCTTCGGCGACTTGCGGCAGGGCCAGCAACTGGCTTTCGATTTCGCCCAGTTCGATACGGAAACCGCGGATCTTTACCTGATGGTCGACCCGGCCGAGGTAGTCCAAAGCACCGTCTTCACGCCAACGCACCAGGTCGCCGGTGCGGTACATCCGCTCGCCTGGCTCGCCGAAGGGGTCGGGCAAAAAGCGTTCTGCGGTGAGATCCGGGCGCTGGTGATAACCGCGGGCCAGGCCGACTTCGCCACCTATATACAGTTCGCCGGCCACACCGATGGGCAACAGGTTAAGTTCGTTATCTAGTACGTAGCATGTGCGCGGGCCAACTGGGGTGCCGATAGGTGCGTAGGCCGCCTCCAGTTGGTCGCCGGCAAAGGCTTCCCAGATCAGCGGGGTGACCACGGTTTCGGTCGGGCCGTAGCC
>NZ_DATKDZ010000019.1:0-13949 GCF_035512415.1 Pseudomonas sp.
ATCGGCATAGGGGACGGCCTTCACAGGCCGCTCCCCTGCCACACCACCCGGCATGCGGGTCCGCACCGGGCGGTTCGAGAGATTGAGGTTATGAGAGACGCACTAATCCCAGCCTGTCGAACCACGCAATATTAAGCACGCGATTCAGATCAAGACGGCTGTTACGCCACCAGCGGCGGGTGTTTCCTGCCACCTTCTGCGCCACCTGGTTATTCGCACCAAGTGCTCGCAGCTCACGATACGTCGTCGTTCCGCGCTTCCATTGTTTAAGCTGAATTGATCGCAACCGGTGCCGTATCCATTCGTCCAGCGCACGCCAGACGGCTGGGGTTTGCGACAACCCGAAGTAAGCTTTCCAACCTAAAATGTAAGGTCGCAGGTCATCGACGACCTGCTGCAAGCTACGACCACACGAGCGTCGGGTGTACCAACGTATTCGCTGCTTGAACTGCTTCTGCGCTCTATAGGATGCAGCTCGCTTGACTTCGCCACGGGCTAACCACAACTCATAGCCCAGAAACTTGCGGCCAAACGCGCTCGCCACCGCACTCTTGCTCTCGTTGACGCTCAAGTGCAGTTTTTCATACAAGCGCCTCAGCAAGGCCATCACCCGCTGCCCCGCCTTCTGACTGCGAACATACACATTCGCGTCGTCGGCATAGCGCACGAAACAATGGCCTCGGCGTTCAAGCTCCCGATCCACTTCGTCCAGCAGCACGTTCGCCAACAACGGCGACAGCGGACCGCCTTGCGGCGCACCGCGACGGCTTTTCTCGACCACGCCATTGATCAGCGCTCCCGCATCCAGATAAGCCCGAATCAGCCGGATAGCCGCCCGATCCACAATCCGTTTGCACAAACGATCCATCAAGATGTCGTGGTCAACCCAGTCGAAGAACTTTTCCAGATCCACATCCACCACCACTTTGCGCCCCGAGGACACGTAGCCTTGAGCCGCTAAAACGGCACCCTGCGCACCGCGTCCCGGACGGAAGCCGTAGCTGTGTTCACTGAAAGTGGGATCGAGTAATGGCTGTAAGACTTGCAGCAACGCTTGTTGGATCAGACGGTCGGTGACCGTCGGAATGCCCAGCTCACGCTGACCGCCGTCGGGTTTGGGAATCACCACGCGTCGTACCGGACTGGGCCGGTAGACTCCTGATAGAAGCTGTTCACGTATCGCGGCCCACTGCGTCAGCAGGTATTCGGCCGTCTGATCAATATCCAGACCGTCGACTCCCGCTGCACCCTTGTTGGCCTTGACCCGCTTCCATGCCCGCTTCAGGTTTTCTCGCGCAAAGGCCCGCTCCAGCAGCCCTTGCCCTGCGTTGTCGGTTTCATTCTGCGGGCGATTGACCTCGTCGCTGACGGAGCTTCTCACGGCTTCACCGCTCGCAGTCTCCGGCCGCCCCGCGTTTGGCAGGCATCTGACTTCCGGTCGTTCGCATCAACATGGCCTATAACGCTTTCTCTCGTTCGGCCCTTCGTCAAAAAAAAAGACTACTACGGCCTCTGCTGACTTCTCGCTCCGGCTGGTGCCGTCGCCCTTTCAGGCATGAGGCGAGATCTCCCCAGGTAAGAACGCAATCCTTCACCACACAACCGCCGGATTTACACAGCCTGATCCTTGACCACAAGAGCTTCGCGGTTTTATGCCCGCTCGCCCTGATCGGCCGCGCCTTTTATCCGATTCTTGTCCATCGGCTCATGGCTTCGATTCACGCTTCCTCTCCACACTCGGTCGCCCTTATGCAGTTGCGCTTCACTTCGTTCGCTGTGGTCAGCTTACGGCGGGACTTTCACCCACAAGATTGCGCCCATGCTGGGCGCACATAAAAAGCCCCGGAAAACCGGGGCTCTGTATATAGCGCGGCGCTTAGCGCGACGAGCCTAAACGGCCCTGCTCATCGGAAAAGACGATCTCCACCCGACGATTCTGCGCCCGGCCTTTGGCCGAGGCATTTTCGGTCACCGGGAAGCTTGCGCCATGCCCTTGCACCTCGATGCGCTGGGCATCGATACCCAGGTCGACCAGCACATCGGCCACCGCCTGAGCCCGGGCTTGGGACAGTTCGAGGTTTTCCTGGGCATCGCCACGGCTGTCGGTATAGCCCTCGATACGCACAATGCGCCGTGGGTTGAGCTGGAGAAACTGCACCAACCTGAGCACCGTGCGATTGGCCGAGGCCTTGAGGTCGGCGTGCCCGGCGTCGAACAGCACGTCGCCCAGGGTCATCACCAGGCCACGCTCACCCTCGCTGGTCGTCAGGCTGACCATCTGCTCTTCGAGCCAGTTGCTCTGTTCCTGCACGCTAAGCAGCTTGGCCTCACGCAGGGCCAGTTGCAGCCGCTGACGCTCCAGTTCCAACTTAACGGCGCGTTCCTGATTCAGGTTGAGGGCGCTCTTCTGCCCGGCAATCGCGCTGTATTGCTGGCTCAGGTAGGCGTAATGCGTCACATCGTCGGCACTGCCCCAGTAGCTCGACAGGCGATCAGCGCGCGCCAGGGACTCACCGGCACGAATCAGATCCTTGGCCGCGCTGCGCAGTACATCGGGATCCTCCTTGACCGTCTGAAATCCCGCATGTGCGGATTGCAGTGCCTGTTCGCTGGCGAAATGCGAAGACGCGCAACCGCTGAGCACAGTCGCCACCAGAAGCACACTAGCCAGTGCTGGCAAAGTCTTCATCACAAGTCCCCCAGCTGTCTGCGCAAACGGCTGATGCGGTTGTTCAGCTCGGCCAACTGCTGCGCGCTTTTCTCGGTCAAGTACTGGGCCTCGGCTAGGCGGGCATCCAGTTCGGCCTGTTCGGCATGGATACGCGCCTGCTTGTAGTCTTCGTCCTGCATGGCGGCCTGGGCCAAAGCGAACTTCTCCTCGGCCTGGCGCAACGCCGCGGATTGCTCCGCCGAAAGGCCCAGGGCCTGAGCCTGGACAAGCGCCTGCTCAGTCAGGCGCAACTGCTCGACGGGCGCGGGATCGGTGGCACAAGCACTGAGCAGCAGCGGCACGAGCGCTGCGCAAAAACGTCGATAGATCACAAGGCTTTTCCTACTGAATAACGTCGCTGGCGGGTATGAGCTGTTGCTCTTTCCAGAGTTGCAGATTGCGCTGCAGCAAGACCTCGGGCAACCCTGCGGCCACCGCTTCGAGCATCTTCTTCGCCAGCCCGCCCCTTAGCCAGGGTTCGTTGCAGGCGGAGTTGTGCGACAGCGCGAGATACAGACCCTCGCTGGAAACCGCTGGTTCCAGGGCCAGCAGGTCATCTTGCATTTCCAGGGTATCGGCCAGCGCCTGGCCGGGATAACGCTCGTGGAGAACATAGTCGGTGCGCCCCAGTAGCAATTTCTGGAAGGCCTGAGTCAGGCTGGTAACCCGCTCCAGGGTCAGCTGGCTCTTGGCATAGGCATCGAACTGCGGACCAAAACTGTTGCTGGCCAGGGTATCGCCCGTACGCTCACGCAAATCTTCCCAGCCGGCATAGGGGAACGCCGCGTCACGCCGCACCCAGACCACGCTGGGCGTGACATAGGGGACGGGATGCACATAGTCCATCGCATCGAGCTGCGAAGCACTGAGAACAGCACCGGCCAGCAGGTCGATACGCCCGCTGCGCACCTCATCCAGGGGCTGCGGCCAGGCTCCGCTGTCGAGCACATCGACCACCAACCCCAGTTCCTTGGCCAGGTGCTTGAGCAGGTCGGCATTGGCCCCAATCAGCTGCTGTGGGTTCTGCGGGTCGCGCCATAAATAAGGCGGGTACTCTGGATTACCGGTCGCCACCAGGCGCTCGCACTTGCCTGCGGCAGCGGCGGCCAGCCCCGGCAACACCAGTAGACCAAGCGACAACACAAAGGACTTCACTAAACCACGCTCAAGCATTGGCAAACTTCTCGACTGAACCTTGGGTGGGGCGTCTACGGGCACGCGCCGGGAGACAGGGGCTTCGTGCTAGCTTAATACGCGTCCCAATCGACGCGATAAAGAGCTGTCATGAAAAAACTGATTATCGGCCTGTTCTCACTGCTTCTGGCCACAGCCGCCCTGCTCTACCTATCGCCTGCCGTTCTGTTGGCCGGCATGCAACTGTTTGAGCGGCAACGAGCGGGCCTGAGCCTCGAACAAATCGCAGTGGGCGATCTTAACATCCATTACTACGAGGGCGGCCCAGACGATGCACAAACCCTATTGATGGTGCACGGCTTTGGCGCCAACAAGGACAACTGGCTGCGCTTCGCCCGCCACCTTAGCCAGGACTATCGGGTGATTGCCCTCGACCTGCCGGGTTTCGGTGCCAGCGACAAGCCAACCGGCAGCTACGATGTCGGCACCCAGACCGAGCGTCTGGCCAATGTGGTGCAGGCCCTGCAGATCGACAAACTGCACCTGATCGGCAATTCCATGGGCGGGCATATCAGTGCGCTATATGCCGCGCGCTACCCGGACCAGGTGCTGTCGCTGGCCTTGCTGGACAACGCCGGCATCACCTCGCCGCAACCCAGCGAGCTGATGCAGATACTCGAACGTGGCGAACCCAACCCACTGGTGGTGCGCCAGCCTGAGGATTTCCAGCGCCTGCTGGAGTTCGTCTTTGTCGAGCCACCCTACCTGCCGGAATCGCTCAAAGGCTATTTCGCCGAGCAGGCCATCGCCAACAGCGCCCACTATGACCAGGTATTCGCCCACCTGATCGAGCGCTATATCCCGCTGGAACCCGAACTGGCGAAGATCCAGGTACCCACCCTGGTGATTTGGGGAGCCGAGGACCGCGCCCTGCACGTCTCCAGCACCGAGGTCATGCGCCCGTTGTTGCGCCAGCCCACCATCGTGGTTATGCCCGCAACCGGCCATGTCCCCATGATCGAACGCCCGCAGCAAACCGCGCAGCACTATCGGAGCTTTCTTCAAGCGCTGCAGGATTAGCGCAAAAGGGCCGGGAGCGTTTGCGCGCAGACTCCGAAGAGCTCAAGCACATGGATGTGCTGAGCATAAAAAAACCCGCTCAGTGAGCGGGTTTTTTCTGCACTAAGGAAACCGGCTTAAACCAGTTTCTCCAGCTCAGGTACAGCTTCGAACAGATCTGCTACCAGACCGTAATCGGCTACCTGGAAGATCGGCGCTTCTTCATCCTTGTTGATCGCAACGATCACCTTGGAGTCTTTCATACCGGCCAGGTGCTGAATCGCGCCGGAGATACCGACGGCGATGTACAGCTGTGGAGCAACGATCTTGCCGGTCTGACCGACCTGCATATCGTTGGGTACGAAGCCTGCGTCAACTGCGGCGCGCGAGGCACCTACAGCAGCGCCCAGCTTGTCGGCCAGAGCGTACAGGTGCTTGAAGTTGTCACCGTTCTGCATGCCGCGGCCGCCGGAAACGACGATCTTGGCAGCGGTCAGTTCAGGACGATCGGACTTGGCCAGTTCTTCACCGACGAAAGCCGATTTGCCAGCGTCAGCCGCACCGCCCACTGCTTCAACGGCAGCAGAGCCGCCAACAGCTGCAACCGGATCAAAACCAGTGCTACGCACGGTGATGACTTTAACGGCAGCGGAGGATTGCACGGTGGCGATGGCGTTACCGGCGTAGATCGGACGCTTGAAAGTGTCAGCGCTTTCAACAGCGATGATTTCCGAGATCTGATCAACGTCCAGCGCAGCGGCAACGCGCGGCAGGATGTTCTTACCGTTGCTGGTGGCAGCAGCCAGGATGTGGCTGTAGCCCTTGCCCAGCTCGGCAACCAGCGGCGCGACGTTTTCCGGCAGCTGGTGAGCGAAAGCGGCGTTGTCAGCAACCAGCACCTTGGCCACGCCAGCAATTTTGCCAGCGGCTTCGGCAGCAGCGCCACAAGCGGCACCGGCAACCAGAACGTGGATGTCACCACCGATTTTCGCAGCTGCTGCAACAGTGTTCAGCGTGGCAGGAGCCAGGGCGGCATTGGTGTGTTCAGCGATAACCAGGATAGTCATTTAGATTACCTTCGCCTCGTTCTTCAATTTCTCGACCAGTTCAGCCACGGACTTGACCTTGATGCCGGCGCTGCGGGTAGCAGGCGCTTCGACTTTCAGGGTCTTCACGGTGGAAGCGGTGGAAACGCCCAGATCAGCCGGGGTAACAGTTTCCAGCGGCTTTTTCTTGGCTTTCATGATGTTCGGCAGCGACGCGTAGCGCGGCTCGTTCAGACGCAGGTCGGTGGTCACGATAGCCGGCAGGTTCAACGCAACGGTCTGCAGACCGCCGTCGATTTCGCGGGTTACGTTGACCTTGTCGCCCGCCACTTCAACCTTGGAGGCGAAGGTGCCCTGGCCGAAACCAGTCAGCGCGCCCAGCATCTGGCCGGTCTGGTTGTTGTCGCTGTCGATGGCCTGCTTGCCCATGATGACCAGCTGCGGCTGCTCTTTGTCGACCACTGCCTTAAGCAGTTTGGCCACAGCCAGAGAGTTCAGCTCATCAGCGGATTCAACCAGGATGGCACGGTCAGCGCCCAGCGCCAACGCGGTACGCAGCTGCTCTTGAGCAGTAGCCGGGCCGATGGTTACAACGACGATTTCGCTCGCCACGCCCTTCTCTTTCAGACGTACAGCTTCTTCCACGGCGATTTCGCAGAAAGGGTTCATCGACATCTTGACGTTGGCAAGATCAACGCCGCTGTTGTCCGCTTTGACGCGAACCTTGACGTTGTAGTCGACCACTCGTTTGACAGCTACAAGAACCTTCATGGATTCCTCGTTACTCTCCGGTGAATAAGAATGTCGCCAGAAGCGAACATGGCGTGAACTGCTAACCGGCCGGAACCGGGGGGTAACCAATACGGCGGACACAAAACCGCCCGTATCTTGACCGCAGGACCTAGGCTGGTCAATACAACGGACCGGCCAATCGTCTGCGATGTAGTAAGATTCTAACAGCCCTACAGAAAATTCAAACAAACGTTTGTATTGGCCCATCCGAAGGGTCTGGATATAATGCGCCAGCATCGCTCAAGGAACGAGCCTGCCAGCCAAATAAAATTAGAGAGCCTTGAGTAGGAGATAGCCTGTGGAACGCGAATTTATGGAATTCGACGTCGTCATCGTCGGCGCCGGCCCTGCTGGTTTGTCCGCCGCCTGCCGACTGAAGCAGAAAGCCGCCGAAGCCGGCAAAGAAATCAGCGTCTGCGTGGTCGAAAAAGGCTCCGAAGTCGGCGCGCACATTCTTTCCGGTGCGGTGTTCGAGCCGCGCGCATTGAATGAACTGTTCCCAGACTGGAAAGAGCTCGGCGCACCGCTGAACACTCCGGTCAAGCGCGATGACATCTACGTGCTCAGCAATGCCGAGAAGGCCACCAAGGTTCCGGACTTCTTCGTGCCCAAGACCATGCACAACCATGGCAACTACATTATTTCCCTGGGCAACCTGTGCCGCTGGCTGGCGCAGCAGGCGGAAAACCTTGGCGTAGAAATCTACCCAGGCTTCGCCGCTCAGGAAGCGCTGATCAACGAAGAAGGCGCGGTCTACGGCATTCTCACTGGCGATCTGGGTGTCGACCGCGAAGGTCACCCGAAAGAGGGTTACTACACCCCAGGCATGGAACTGCGCGCCAAGTACACGCTGTTCGCCGAAGGCTGCCGCGGCCATATCGGCAAGCAGCTAATCAAGAAATTCAACCTGGACTCCGAAGCCGACGCCCAGCATTACGGCATCGGCATCAAGGAAATCTGGGACATCGACCCGGCCAAGCACGAGCAAGGTCTGGTGGTACACACCGCCGGCTGGCCACTGGATATCGTCGCAAAAGAAAACACCGGCGGCTCCTTCCTCTATCACCTGGAAAACAACCAGGTAGTAGTCGGCCTGATCGTCGACCTGTCGTACAGCAACCCGCATCTGTCGCCGTTCGATGAGTTCCAGCGCTACAAGCATCACCCGGTGATCGCCCAGTACCTGGAAGGCGGCAAGCGCGTCGCTTACGGTGCCCGCGCCCTGGCCAAAGGCGGCATCAATTCGCTACCGAAGATGGTCTTCAACGGCGGCGCGCTGATCGGTTGCGACCTCGGCACCATGAACGTAGCCAAGATCAAGGGCAGCCACACCGCCATGAAGTCCGGCATGCTCGCCGCAGAAGCCGTGGCTGACGCGCTGTTTGCAGGCAAGGAAGGCGGCGACCAGCTGACCGGTTATGTCGATGCTTTCAAAGCCAGCTGGCTGTACGACGAGCTGTTTAACAGCCGTAACTTCGGCCCGGCGATGCACAAGTTCGGTCCGCTGATGGGTGCCGGCTTCAACTGGATGGACCAAAACATCTTCGGCGGCAAGCTCCCCTTCACTCTGCACGACACCAAGCCGGATTACGCCTGCTTGAAGCCGGCTGCCGAGGCGCAGAAGATTGCCTACCCGAAACCGGACGGCAAACTCAGCTTCGACAAGCTCAGCTCGGTATTCCTCTCCAACACCAACCATGAAGAGGAACAGCCCTGCCACCTGAAGCTCACCGACCCGAGCATTCCGCTCGGCAAGAACCTGCCGATGTACGACGAACCGGCGCAGCGCTACTGCCCGGCCGGCGTATACGAAATCGTCACCAAGGAAGATGGCGAGAAGAAGTTCCAGATCAACGCGCAGAACTGCGTGCACTGCAAAACCTGTGACATCAAGGACCCGGCCCAGAACATCACCTGGGTGGCCCCTGAAGGTACAGGCGGGCCTAACTACCCCAATATGTAAGACGCAAAACAAAGGCTCCCTCGGGAGCCTTTTTGTTGGCTATGTACCCGTTAACTGTTGCAGGCGCAGCCTCTTGTAGGAGGCACGATGTGGCGAGGGGACTAGTCGGCGTTAACCGGACAATCATGTGTAGGAGCGGCGGGGACGCCTAGCCCATGGCCGCGAAATGTCTGGCCGCGCGCGGATCGCGGGCATGACACTTTTGTAGCCCGGATGCAATCCGGGACCAATCTTGAACCCTGCCTGCGAGCCCCTGGATTTCATCCAGGCTACGTACGGCTATTCCGGCTGCGGACCGATGGGGAAAAACTCTCCACTGCTCCACACCCCGAGCCAGCTCTGGCCATCGATCTCGCGCGGTACCGCCAGCTCGACCAGCTGGTAGAACACATTGCGGTGGATCAGCGCCTCGAGATTGGTCCGCACATGCACATAGGGCGCAGGCTCCTCGGTCAGGGCGTCCAGCTCGACCCGTAGCGGATGCTCGATACCTGCTACAACCTCATCCTCGACATTGGTGATAAAGCGCAGCACCTGCGTCTCGCCCGCACCAATCACCTGCAAGGCGACCGCCACGAAAGGTGCATCATCGACCTGGATGCCGACCATCTCCACCGGGGTCACCAACACATATTTATCGCCATCACGGCGAATAATGGTGGAGAACAGTTTGACCATGGGCTTGCGGCCAATCGGCGTGCCCATATAGAACCAGGTGCCGTCGCGGGCGATACGCATGTCGATATCCCCGCAGAACTCCGGATGCCACAGGTGCACCGGCGGCAAACCCTTGCCCGCTGTTTTGGGAATCTGTGCCAGCAGGTCGCCGGCCTTGCCCGTATCACTCATCAGCCTTCCTCAATCGCTCAAACCCAGTAACCGCCGTGCATAGTCCCGCAGCGCGGGACCGATCAGCTCTTCCGGCTTGGCATCATAAAGCGTCAGCAAGCCACCGCGGCTACGAATACGCGCCGTATCGACCATATAACGGGTATTGGTCTCGATCAGCATCAACTGAATCACCCCGCGATCGGTGCCCAGACGGTCCAGCGCCTCCTGATCCTCCCACTCCTCCACCGTGCCGATGCGGTCATCGGCATAGGCAAAACGGTTATAGAGCAGATAGTGCGCGCCCGCCGCACGGGCCTGTTCCAGGGCTTCTTCCAGGCCTAACGGCCCGCGGGCACGACGGACCATGGGGAAATATTCGACAAAGCCCTTGAAGGCTTCCTCGGCCACCACATTGGGCCGCGTATTGGCACCGCCAGGCGGAGCAAAATGCCCCTGGGCGATATAGATGAAAGAGTCGGCCTGCAAACGCCAAGGGCTGGCCCGGCGCATCTGACTGTGATCGAGCATCCCGACATCGCGCAATTGATAGATAGCGCCATCGGCCAGATCACTGGCCTTCATACAGCCGCCAAGCAGCAGCACACCCATTATCAGCAACAGACTACGCATCAGGTTTCTCCAGCGGCCGGTGACGGAAAACCGGCGGATAGAGCGCAGATGCAGATTTCACGCCAGCCGCCGCACCTCAACTGTCGAAGCAAGGCTGGCACCTTGCCCCACCAGCTATCTCGTGCGCCTTGGTGATAAGGGCCTGGAGTCGTTTCACATGCGACTGGATCTGGCTGCAGTGTTGGGGTCACTTCGAAGGCGCATTTCCAAAGCCCGACGTGCGCTTTTCCGTAGTTTCCCTAACTACCTGATCAACCTTGCATGACTGCGAGCAAGACCATCGCTCTTGCAGGTTTGCCCTTGTAGGAATTCCCTTACAAACACCCTCAGCTCCGGACTAAGTCTGATACAGCAAATACGGTAATAAAATTCAATAACGCCTGATATTAAATCTTATAGATCAAGCCGATGATTAGATCCGTGATGGGCATCCCAAAAATGACCAATCTGGGCAAACGATGTGGCGCTTGACGGGCCATAAAGGACATTTATCGTTTGTCACTCTTAGCGGAAACGGCGTCTACCAAATAGCCCGCAATGGAATAAACATTGCCGGACTTTTCCTGCCTAAAGCTAACAAAAAAAAGAAAGTACACAGTTACTTTCTAGAACGTTAACCGCGGCGTATTTTTGGTAGGGTAATTTATTATGAAAGCCGACAAGCTCAGATCATCTCTGCACCATCACAACAGCGGCTTATATATTGTTTTTCAACCCCAGATTGATATCACTTCAGGCAAAACAATTGGAGCCGAAGCGTTATGCCGCTGGCACCATCCACGAATAGGTTTGATCCCGCCATCTTTCTTTATACCCATGCTAGATGCGCGAGGCCACTCAAGTACGTTGTTCTTCCTTATATTGGACGCTTGCCTGGACATGAACCAGAAACTGTCCAGCATAGGTATCCAACTGCAGTTCAGCATTAATGCTTCCCCACTGCTTTTTCTTGATGATCGCTGGATAAAACGCCTACAGAATACCGTGACGGAAAGAGTCGTCAACCCGAAATACATCACCCTCGAAATGCTTGAAAGCGGCTCGGTTAATGACACAAGGGCATTGAGAAGAAGTGTCCAATACCTCATAACCGAAGGGTACAACGTCGCCATTGACGACTTCGGCACCGGCTCATCAAACGACATACTTCTAGCTGATATTCCATTCAACAAACTCAAGCTGGACCGTTCATTTGTCGCCTCTATCGATAAGGACGACAGGTACGCGACCATATGCCGCCACCAAATCGAACTTGCAAAATCCCTCAATATTGAATGCATCGCCGAGGGCGTCGAAACAATAGCGCAAAAGCGAGCACTGCTCGAGGGCGGCTGCACCATTGGACAAGGGTACCTATGGGCCCCGCCCATCCCCAGCTCCTTCTTTTTCAATGAAATGGCTTGGATGCCCAAGCTGCATATAAACGGATATCAAGGTGTACGCCATGACCTCGTTCAATAACAAAGCGAACGTTTCCATTCCCGCTGACGCCCCGGCCGTTCATGCATCGCAGCAGCCAAGCAATTACATATTGTCTGTATCGAAGGAGAGCATTAGTAACTTCTCACGCATTGAGAATGACCTGCTTATCGAACTGAATGACGGAAAGAGCATTCGAATAGAAGGTTACTTCATCACCGGAGGCAATCAGCTAATACTTGCTGATGGAGATCAGCAGTGGCTTGTCGACATGACAGCCGCGTTGCATCAGCAGGGCGACGGCATCGCCGAAGAGCTAATCGAATACCAGTTGCTTACCGACGATGGCAGTGACGCTATCGCCGTACTGCTCGGTCTCCTGGCAGGCGGATGGCTGCTTTCTCAAGATAGCGGCGGCCACAGCAGTAATGGTGAGGAAAAAGACCTTACAGCACCTGCACAGCCTGGCATGGCGCTCGAAGACGACCGCGGTTCCGTCACAATTCCCATCGTAGAGGGTGCCGTCACCGGCGATTCAACCCCCGCCATCTCTGGTAGCAATGCAGAGCCAAATGCCCAGATCGCCCTGCTGATTGATGGCACCATGGCCGCTGTCATCACTCCGGATGCTGACGGAAACTGGAGGTATATACTTCCCCAGCTTGCAGATGGTGAACATCTGCTGAGCGTGATGCAGGTTGATAGCGCTGGGAACCAGAGCCCCGCCACCACCTACAGTTTTATCGTTGATACGGTTGCGCCCGCGGCACCGATCATCTACCTGCCGGACGTCACTAAAGACAACACGCCGACACTTACTGGCGTGGGCGAGCCTGCCAGTACCATCAAGATATTTGACAACGGCAACCTGATTGCCACCGTTCAATCGAGCGAAACCGGTAGCTGGACCTTTACTCCCGCCGAGGCTCTCGACGAAGGGACTCACGTTTTCACAGCTCAAGCCATCGATGCTGCAGGAAACGAAAGTGCGCTGTCGGCACCGTCTCCTCTGATCATCGACACATTGGCACCATCAAACCCGCCAACGATCTCGGGAATCTATGACGATGTCCCCTTCGTCGTCGGCCAGATCAGTTCTGGCAGCAGCACCAACGACACCCAGCCGACCCTGAGCGGCGCGGGTGCCGAAGCCAACAGCACGGTCAATATTTACGACAACGACGTACTGCTCGGCAGCGTAACCGCTGACGCCTCCGGCAACTGGAGCTACACCCCCGTCACCGCGTTGACCGACAGCAGCCACGCGCTGAGCGTCAGCAACGTCGATGCCGCCGGTAACGAAGGCCCGCAATCGACCCCGATCAGCTTCGCCGTCGACACCCAGGCTCCGAGCCAATCGGTCAGCATCACGGCCGTCACCGATGACGTGGCTCCGCTCACCGGCACGGTTGCCCACAACGGCACTACCAACGATGCGGACCCGCAACTGAGCGGCACCCTGAGCGCCGCTCTGGCCGCTGACGAAACCCTGGTTGTCCTGCGCAACGGGGCCGTGATCGGCACCGCTACGGTCAGTGGAAGCACCTGGACCTATCAGGACAGCGGCTTGGTTGATGGCCAAAGCTACAGCTATACCGCCCGCGTCGAAGATGCCGCCGGTAACCGCGGGGCGATTTCCACCAGCTACGCCATCACGCTGGACACCTCCGCGCCGACCCAGACCGTTGCGATCACCACGCTGCTCGACAACGTCGACCCGGTGAGCGGCCCTGTTGCCAACGGCGGTACCACCAACGACTCGCAGCCCGAGCTGCAAGGCACCCTCTCGGGGGCCCTGGCCGGCAACGAAGTCGTGGCCATTTACCGCGACGGCGCGAAGATCGGCACCGCCAGCGTCAATGGCACCGGCTGGACCTTCACCGACACCACCGGGCTGGTCAACAACGCCAGCTACAGCTACACCGCCCGCGTCGAAGATGCCGCCGGCAACACCGGCACCCCGTCGGGTGCCTACAGCATCACCCTGCAGACCAATGGCCCGGCCACCACCACCGCGATCACGGCGGTCACTGATGACGTGGCTCCGGTCACCGGCACGGTTGCCCACAACGGCACCACCAACGATGCGACCCCGCAACTGAGCGGCACCCTGAGCGCGAGCCTGGTTGCTGGCGAAACCGTGGTGATTTTGCGCGACGGGACCGTTATCGGCACCGCCACGGTCAGTGGCAGCACCTGGACCTATCAGGACAGCGGCTTGGTTGATGGCCAAAGCTACAGCTACACCGCCCGCGTTGAAGACGCCGCCGGTAACCGCGGTACGGAGTCCAACACCTACGCCATCACCCTCGACACCACGGCTCCGACGCAAACCGTCACCCTCACCCAGGCGCTGGATAACGTC
>NZ_DATKDZ010000020.1:0-193131 GCF_035512415.1 Pseudomonas sp.
AGGCCTACTGGGCCAAGAACCTGAAGTAAGCGGTACGTCCACCCGCCGCGCGCGCCCTCCGGCGCGCGCGGTTGTTTCCGGCCCACCCACCCGAGTGCGCACCGCATGTCCAGCCACGCCGCCAACGCCGAACCCGCGTCCCGCTTCGTCGACGGGATCGGTGACTGGGTATTCCGCAACATCGTCGCCATCGCCGGCTGGTTCGTGCTCATCACCCTGGCGCTGGCCGCGTTCTCGATGTACTGGGGCGGCCGCGAGGCCTTCGGCGAATTCGGCTGGGGCTTCCTGACCTCGACCGAATGGGACCCGGTGCAGGAGAAGTACGGTGCCGCGGTGGCCATCTACGGCACCCTGGTCACCACTGCCATCGCCATGATCATCGCCGTGCCGGTCAGTTTCGGCATCGCACTCTTCCTTACCGAAGTGGCGCCGGCCTGGATCCGGCAGCCACTCGGCGCCGCCATCGAACTGCTGGCCGGCATTCCCTCGATCATCTACGGCATGTGGGGCCTGTTCGTGCTCGCGCCGATCCTGGGCAACTACGTCTACCCCTGGATAGACGAGAACATCGGTCCCTGGCCGATCCTCGGCGTCCTGTTCCGCGGCCCGCCGCTGGGCATCGGCATGCTCACCGCCGGCATCGTGCTGGCGATCATGGTCATCCCCTTCATCTCGTCGGTGATGCGCGAGGTCTTCCTGACCGTCCCGAGCCGCCTGAAGGAATCAGCCTACGCGCTGGGCTCGACCACCACCGAGGTGGTCTGGGACATCGTGCTGCCCTACACCCGCTCGGCCGTGATCGGCGGCATCTTCCTGGGCATGGGCCGCGCGCTCGGCGAAACCATGGCCGTCACCTTCGTGCTCGGCAATGCCCACCGCATCAGCGCCTCGCTACTCGATCCCGGCAACTCGATCGCCGCCAGCATCGCCAACGAGTTCGCCGAGGCGACCACGCCGATGTACCAGTCGGCGCTGCTGGCGCTGGGCTTCCTGCTGTTCGTGGTGACCTTCATCGTGCTTTCGATCGCCAAACTCATGCTGATGCAGCTCAAGAAGCGGGAGGGTTACTGATGACCCGCGTCGCCGACCAACTTTTCCTCAAGCGCCGCATCGTCAACGGCGTGTCCCTGGTGCTCTCGGGCGCCGCCGCGATCTTCGGCCTGTTCTGGCTGGTCTGGATCCTGTGGACCACGTTCACCAAGGGCGTGGACGCGATGAGCCTGCAGATGTTCACCGAGATGACCCCGCCTCCGGGCCAGGCCACCGGCGGACTGCTCAACGCGATCGTCGGCAGCCTGCTGATCAGCGGTCTGGCCGTGCTGCTGGGCGCGCCGATTGGCGTCGCCGCCGGCACCTACCTGGCCGAATACGTCAACCACCGCCTGCTGGGCGAAGTGATCCGCTTCGTCAACGACATCCTGCTGTCGGCGCCGTCGATCGTGCTGGGCCTGTTCGTCTACACCCTGGTGGTACGAACCACCGGTGGTTTCTCCGGGTTCGCCGGCGCGATCGCCCTGGCCTTCATCGTGCTGCCGGTGGTCGTGCGCACGACCGACGAGATGCTGCAGCTGGTGCCGACCCAGATGCGCGAGGCCGCGCTGTCGCTGGGCATCCCGCAGTGGAAGGTCACCACCCAGATCCTCTACCGCGCCGCGGCGCCGGGCATCCTCACCGGCATCCTGCTGGCGCTGGCGCGCATCAGCGGCGAGACCGCGCCGCTGCTGTTCACCGCCTTCAACAACCAGTACTGGAACATGGACATGACCCAGGCGGTGCCGAACCTGCCGGTCACCATCTTCCAGTTCGCGTTGAGCCCGTTCGAATACTGGAACCAGCTGGCCTGGGCCGGCGCCTTCCTGATCACGGTGTTCGTGCTGCTGGTCAGCATCACCGCCCGCTTTTTCCTGCTGCGCAAGAAGATGAGCCATGACTGACGCCCCGATGACCAGCGCTCCAATCGCCATCAATACGGTGGTGCCGGTCGCCGCCGAACTCTCGGCACGCGACGCCAAACTCTCCGCCCGCAACCTCGCCTTCAAGTACGGCGACTTCACCGCGCTCAAGGACATCAATCTCGACGTGCCGGAGAAGCGCGTGACTGCGCTGATCGGCCCCTCGGGCTGCGGCAAGTCGACCCTGCTGCGGCTGATCGCCGGACTGGAGTCGATCTGCGCCGGCGACCTGCTGATCGACGGCCGCCGGGTCAACGACCTGGAACCGCGTGAGCGCGGGGTCGGCATGGTGTTCCAGTCCTATGCGCTGTACCCGCATATGAGCGTCTACGACAACATCGGCTTCGGCCTCAAACTGGCCAAGACCGAGAAGCGCAGCCTGCGTGAACGGGTGCTGGAAACCGCGCGCGTGCTGCAGCTGGACAAGCTCTTGCAGCGCAAACCCAAGGAGCTCTCCGGCGGCCAGCGCCAGCGCGTGGCCATGGGCCGGGCAATGGCCCGCGAGCCGGATATCCTGCTGTTCGACGAACCGCTGTCCAACCTCGACGCGGCCCTGCGCGTGCAGATGCGCAACGAGATCGCTCGGCTGCATGCCAGCCTGGGCACCACCATGATCTACGTGACCCACGACCAGGTCGAGGCCATGACCCTGGCCAACAAGATCGTCGTGCTCAATGCCGGGCGCATCGAACAGGTCGGCTCGCCGCGCGAACTCTACGAACGCCCGGTCAGCCGTTTCGTCGCCGGCTTCCTCGGCTCACCGAAGATGAATTTCCTCCCGGCGCAGCTGCTCACGCCGGGCGTGCATAGCGCGATCGCCACGCCGGCCCTTGGCCAGCTGACGGCCTTACCCTTCGACAGCAGCGCGCTGGCGGTCGGCAGCCCGCTGACCCTGGGTATCCGTCCCGAGCACCTGAGCCTGGAAAAAGCCCAAGGTGACGCCGGCTTGCTTGTGGTCGGGGTCGAGTACCTGGGCTGCGAAACCTATGTGCACCTCGATGTCGGCCAGGACGAGCCGCTGATCTGCCGTTGCGCGGCGAATGCCGACTGGCGTCATGGCGACCGCGTCGAGCTGCGTCCGGATATCGACAACCTGCATCTGTTCGATGCCGACGACAAGGCCCTGCCGCACCGCCCCATAGCAGCCGACGCCAGCATAGCCCTGCGCGCCGTTCGCCAAGGCTGAGCATGACCCACTCCATCAACCCAACGAGCACTTGCATGCCTGTTTCCCTCGACCTCGCTCAGCGCCCGCTGAGCGAGGGTAGCGCGCCCCCCACCCCCGACTATCGGCCCGGCTACCACCTCGCCCCCCCAACCGGCTGGATGAACGACCCGAATGGCGTGGTGTACTTCCGCGGCGAATACCATGTGTTCTATCAACACCATCCCTTCGATGCCAGTTGGGGGCCGATGTACTGGGGCCATGCCAAGAGCCGCGACCTGGTGCATTGGCAGCACCTGCCCATCGCCCTGGAGCCGGGCGACGAATTCGACCAGCACGGCTGCTTCTCCGGCAGCGCCGTGGTCTGTGGTGACAGCCTGGCGCTGCTCTACACCGGGCATACCTGGCTCGCCGAGGTGGGCGACGAGCGCAGCATCCGCCAGGTCCAGTGCCTGGCCACCAGCGAAGACGGCGTGCATTTCGTCAAGCACGGGGCGGTCATCGACGCCGCCCCGGATGCCGCGATCATGCATTTTCGCGACCCCAAGGTCTGGCGCGATGGTGAGCATTGGTACCTGATCGCCGGCGCACGCCTGGGCGATGTGCCGCTGCTGCCGTTGTACCGCTCCACGGATCTGCGCGCCTGGGAGTTCCTCGCCTACGTGAGCCGCGGCGACGCGGGCGACGGCTATATGTGGGAATGCCCTGACTTGTTCCGCCTCGGCGGCCAGGACGTGCTGCTGTATTCCCCCCAAGGCATGCAGCCCGAGGGTTTCGAGCGGCTGAACAAGTTCCAGACCGGCTACCGGGTCGGCCAGCTCGACAGCGATTGGCAGTTCACTGGCGGGCCCTTTATCGAGCTGGATAACGGCCACGATTTCTACGCCGCGCAAACCCTGCTGGCCGCCGACGGCCGGCGTCTGCTCTGGGCCTGGCTGGACATGTGGGACAGCCCGATGCCGAGCCAGGCCCAGCACTGGTGCGGCATGCTCGGTGTGCCGCGGGAACTGCAACTGCATAAGGGTCGCCTGCACAGCTACCCCGCACGCGAACTGGCGGCGCTGCGCCAAGCCCCGCTGTTGGCGGACGGCGCGCTGTGCTGGGAAGGCTCAGGCACGCAGCCACTGTCCACGTTGAACGGCGATAGGCTGGAAATCGAGCTGCAACTGGAGCTGGCCGAGTGCCGCGAGGGCCGCCTGGGCATTGCCTTGCGCTGCAGCGCCGACGGCCAGGAACAGACCCTGCTCTACTACGACGCACAACTGCAACGCCTGGTGCTCGACCGCAGCCGCTCGGGCGCGGGGGTCAGCGGCCAACGCAGCGTGGCACTGGCAGCGACACAAGCGACACTGAGGTTACGGGTGTTTCTCGACCGCTCCTCCATCGAGGTGTTCGCCGCGGATGGCAGCTTCAGCCTCAGCAGCCGCATCTATCCGCAACCGGATAGCCTGGGGCTGGCACTGTTCGGCAGCGGCGGCGGGCAGGTTGCGGTGCGCCAGGCCTGGCAGCTGTCCAGCGGTTGGCTCTGATCGGCTGCTGACACTGCTTGCAGAGGCCGCAATGTAGGGTGCGCCGTGTGGACCAGGAACCTACGCCGACGCCGGTGCGCACGGCGCACCCTACGAAGGGGCCAGGCCGAAGACCGCTTGGTGGGTTACGTGGCGCACATACCTCGCAGTTGCTTCGCCATCCCGGTTCCGCGCCACTAACCTGCGCGGCCCGACCCACCCTACAAAACCGGACGGGTACATCGCCATTGCAATGGCCTGCTGACAGGCGGCGGCGCTGTGGCATGATTCACGACTCACATTGCCTGGTTGTATTGCATGACTTCAGTGAAAGACGTTGCACGGCTGGCCGGCGTGTCCCTGATGACGGTCTCGCGGGCGCTCAACAGTCCGGAAAAGCTCAGCCCCGAGACCTACCAGCGAGTGCGCCGCGCCATCGACGAACTGCAGTTCGTGCCCAGCATGTCGGCCCGCAAGATCCGCGGCGATAACCTGCAAAGCCGAACCATCGGCGTGTTCGCCCTGGATACCGCGACCACGCCGTTTGCCGTGGAGCTGCTGCTGTCCATCGAGCAGACCGCGCAAGAGGCCGGCTGGAACGTCTTCGTACTCAACCTGCTGAGCGACTCGCCCAGCGAGCAGAGCATCGACCTGATGCTCTCGCACCGTCCCGACGGCCTGATCTTCAGCGCCATGGGGCTGCGCCGGGTGAACATTCCCGAGCGCCTGAAGAGCAAACCGCTGATCCTCGCCAATTGCCTGGCCGAGGACCGCAGCCTGACCAGCTACGTGCCGGATGACGAGGCAGGGCAATACCGCGCCGTACAGCACGCCCTCAGCCAGGGTTATCGACGCCCCCTGTGCATCAACCTGCCAAGCCAGAGCCTGGCCTGGGAACTGCGCCAGAAGGGCATGCAACGGGCCTTCGACGAGTTCGGCCTGGTGCCCGGCGACCTACTGCAGTACGACCTCTCGGCCCATGATGCCTATGGCGAGACGCTGACGATCCTCGACCGGCATATCGTCGAGGGCCGTGCGCAATTCGACATCCTTATCTGCGGCAACGACCGTATCGCCTTCTGCGCCTACCAGGTGCTGCTGGCCCGCGGCCTGAAGATCCCCACGGACGTCGCCGTGCTCGGCTACGACAATATGATCGGCATCGCCGAACTGTTCCTGCCGCCGCTGACCACGGTGCAACTGCCCTACTACGAGATCGGCCAGCGCGCCGCGCGCCACCTGATCGAGGCCCTTGAGATAACCGGGACTCAACGGGTGGACTGCCCGCTGGTTATCCGCGCCTCGCTTTGAAGGCGGCCTGGCGACGCCCCTCGAAGATTTCAGAGCCGCTGACACCCCCATCAAAGCAGGCTTAGTTGCGCCCCCGGCGGGCAGAACAACGAGCAGTCCAGGCCCTGAGTATCGCGGCGGTCCAGGCCGAGCTTGCGGCTGGCCAGACGAAAGCGCTGGGCCAACAACTCGGCGAACGGGCCTTCACCGCGCATGCGGCTGCCGAAGCGGCTGTCGTAGTTCTTGCCGCCGCGCGACTGGCGGATCAGGCTCATGACATGCTCGGCGCGCTCGGGAAAGTGCGCCTGCAACCACCCCTCGAACAATTCCGCGATTTCCAGCGGCAGGCGCAGCAGCACATAACCGGCGGAACGCGCACCGGCATCGTGAGCGGCCTCAAGCAGGTGCTCCAGCTCCATGTCGTTGATCATCGGGATCATCGGCGCGCAGATCACGCTGACCGGCACCCCGGCATCGTGCAAGGTGCGCATGGCGCGCAGGCGCGCCCCAGGCGAAGCGGCGCGCGGCTCCATGATGCGTTTCAGTTCATCGTCCAGGGTGGTCAAGCTGAAGGCCACGCTGACCAGGCGCTGACTGGCCAATTCGCCGAGCAGATCGAGGTCGCGCAGGATCAGCGAGCCTTTGGTGATGATGTGCACGGGATGCTTGTAGCGCAGCAGCACCTCCAGAGCCTGGCGGGTCAGGCGCTGCTCGCGCTCGATCGGCTGATAGGCGTCGGTATTGATGCCCAGGGCTATCGGCTGCGGCACATAGCCGGGCTTTTGCAGTTCTTCCTCGAGGCGGCTGGCCAGGTTGGTCTTGGCGATCAACTTGGTCTCGAAGTCGATACCCGGCGACATATCCCAGTAGGCATGGCTGGGCCGAGCAAAACAGTAGATGCAGCCATGCTCGCAGCCCCGATAGGGGTTCACCGAACGGTCGAAACCGACATCCGGCGAGCTGTTGCGGCTGATCACCGTCTTCGCCAGTTCGCTGCGCACCTCGGTGGCGCGCGAGGGCGGCGTCTCGTCCTGGAACCAGCCGTCGTCCTCGGACTCCGAACGGGTCGGGGCGAAGCGGTTGTGCGGGTTACTGGCGGTGCCGCGACCACGCGGCGGCAAAGAAACGGACATGGGGTAACTCCGACAGAATACTGTATATAAATACAGCTATTTTGCCCCACCCCCAAGTACCAGCCGTCGCCCTGCCGGCAGCCTCCTCAAGCGCAGACGCTGCAGCATGGGCACAATCATTCGCGACCAAGACTGTTCCCAAGAGGCCTGCTGCCCTGTAGCCCGAATAAGCGCCAGCGCAATCCGGGGCAGCGCTCCCGACTTGGCCAGGCCACCGGGCCTTATTCGGGCTACGAGACTAAGGTCCTCCGCGAAATCTACTCCGTCGGCTTTTTATGGCCTGCCATCCCTGGCGGTCACCCTACGGGCCGTCGCTGCGCGACGTTAAAAATGACTCCCGGTCATTTTTTCAGCTTGGGATTGGGAAAGAACTGCACCGCCTGCACCTTGGGGTCGGCGGCCTTGGGTTTCAGGGCGCTGATGTTGACCCGGGTCGGCAGCTCACGGGGCACCGAGTTGCCGCGCTCGTCGAGGGTATCGGCATAACCGCAGGCCACGCATTCGCGGTGCGGCACGCCACCCTCGTCCCACATCTGGATCTTGTCCATCTCGCTGCACGCCGGGCATACGGCCCCGGCGATAAAGCGCTTCTTGGAAATACTCATGGTTAATCCGCTTATGCGGCCTCCTGACTTAGCCCCAGATGCCGCAGCAGCGGGTCAATGCTCGGCTCGCGGCCGCGAAAGTCGACAAACAGCTGCATCGGCTCCTGCGAACCACCGCGAGCGAGGATCGCCTCGCGGAAGGCGCTGCCGGTGTCGCGGTTGAACACGCCCTCTTCCTCGAACCTGGAGAACGCATCGGCCGAAAGCACTTCGGCCCATTTGTAGCTGTAGTAACCGGCCGCATAACCGCCGGAGAAGATATGCGCGAAGCTGTTGGGGAAGCGGTTGTAGGCCGGCGGACGCAGCACCGAGACCTCGTTGCGGATGCCTTCTAGCACCTCCAGCACGCTACGGCCGTCGCCGTGGGTGGCGTGCAGTTCGAAGTCGAACAGGCTGAACTCGATCTGCCGCACCATCATCAGCCCGGACTGGAAGTTCTTCGCCGCCAGCATCTTGTCCAGCAGGTCCTGGGGCAGCGGCTCGCCGGTCTCATGGTGGCCGGAGATCAGCGCCAGGCCCTCGGGCTCCCAGCACCAGTTCTCCATAAACTGGCTCGGCAGTTCGACCGCATCCCAGGCCACGCCATTGATGCCGGACGCACCGGCATGTTCGACGCGGGTCAGCAGGTGATGCAGGCCGTGGCCGAATTCGTGGAACAGGGTAGTGACTTCGTCATGGGTCAGCAGCGCCGGCTTGCCGCCGACGCTCGGCGTGAAATTGCACACCAGATTGGCCACCGGGCTGATCAGCTTGCCATCGGCGTCGCGGCGCTTGTCGCGCGCGCCGTCCATCCAGGCCCCGCCGCGCTTATTGGCGCGGGCGTAGAGGTCGAAGAAGAAGCGCCCAACGTGCTGGCCGTTCTCCTTGATTTCAAACAGGCGCACGTCCGGGTGCCAGCTGTCGAAGCCGCTCAACTCCTCGATCTGAATCCCGTAGAGCTGCTCGACTATGGCGAACAGGCCGCTGAGTACCTTGTCCACCGGGAAGTAGGCGCGGAGGATTTCCTGGGAAATGCTGTAGCGCTGCTCGCGCAGTTTTTCGCTGTAGTAGCCCACGTCCCAGCTTTGCAGATCGCTGCAGCCCTGTTCGGCGGCGAAGGCCTGTAGCTCGCGCAGGTCCTGCTCGGCAAACGGCTTGCCGCGTACCCCGAGGTCGCGCAAAAAGTGCAGTACTTGGTCGGTGGTCTCGGCCATCTTGCTAGCCAAGCTCAGCTCGGCGTAGTTGGCGAAGCCCAGCAGCTTGGCCAGCTCCTGACGCAGGGCGAGGATTTCCAGCATCAGCGGGCCGTTGTCGTTCTGCCCGGCATTCGGCCCCTGGTCGGAGGCGCGGGTGCAATAGGCGGCGTAGACCTCTTCACGCAGGGCGCGGTCGTCGGCGTAGGTCATCACCGCGAAGTAGCTGGGGAACTCCAGGCTGATCAGCCAGCCGTCCAGGCCCTTGGCCTCGGCCGCCTGCTTCATCTGCGCCTTGGCCGAATCGGTCAGCCCGGCCAGGGCCGCTTCGTCGGTTACCTGCTTGGTCCAGGCCTGGGTGGCATCGAGCAGCTGGTTGGAGAACTTGCTGGCCAGCTCCGAGAGTTTCATCTGCACCGCGCCGTAACGCTGTTGCTCGGCTTCCGGCAAGTCGATACCGGACAGGCGAAAATCGCGCAGGGCGTGTTCCAGGATGGTCGTCTGCGCCACCTCGAAGCCTTCGGCTTCCGGGCTGCTTGCCAGAGCCTCGTAGGCCTGGAACAGCGCGCGGTTCTGCCCCAATTCAGTGGCGTATTCCGACAGCTTGGGCAGGCAGGCCTCATAGGCCGTGCGCAGCTCGGCGTTGTTGCACACCGCATTGAGGTGGCTGACCGGGCTCCAGGCCTGGCCCAGGCGCGCATTCAACTCATCGAGGAGCAGAACCAGCCCTTTCCAGCTTGGTGTGCCAGACTGTTGCTTGAGCAGCTCGGCAATCGCCGCGCGATTCTCGGCGAGAAGCGCGTCCACCGCCGGCTCCACATGCTCGGGGCGAATGGCGGAATAGGCTGGCAGGTCGAAGGCTTGCAGCAGGGGATTGTTGGCAGTCACTAAGATTCACCTGTAACGGAATGAGTTGGCAGCCATGCCCCGGTGGCCGCGAAGCGCTCCCGGTGGCAGGCTTGAGTGAACAATGGCCGTGGTAAAAACAGCGGCGATGTTCTGAACATGGGTGCCATCTTAATTACAATCAAGGCTAGGCGCAGCTTAAGAACCTGTTTGCGATCTGCTGCGCGTCGGCCCTGCTGCGTTAAAAACCGGCTCGGAATGCTCATGTACAACAGTACACTCCGCTTCCTCGCCAGTTTTTGCCTTGCAGGACTCTAGCTCGCGAAATCGCAAACAGGTTCTAAGAGGTTTCTATCGTGGCGATACGTACTTACCAGCAGTTCACTCCATTGCTCGGCTCGCGGGCGTTTGTCGACGTTTCGGCCGTGGTTCTGGGCGATGTGGAAATCGGTGCGGACAGCTCAATCTGGCCCCTGGTGGTGATCCGCGGCGACATGCACAGCATCCGCATCGGCGAACGTACCAGCATTCAGGATGGCAGCGTGCTGCATATCACCCACGCCGGCCCCTTCAACCCCCGCGGCTACCCGCTGAATATCGGCGACGATGTGACCATCGGCCATAACGTCACCCTGCACGGCTGTGAAATCGGCAACCGCGTCCTGATCGGCATGGGCAGCATCATCATGGACGGCGTGGTGATCGACGAGGAAGTCATGCTCGGTGCCGGCAGCCTGGTCGCACCGGGCAGCCATCTGGAAAGCGGCTACCTGTACGTCGGCAGCCCAGCCAAAAAGGCCCGCGCACTGACCGAGAAGGAACGCAGCTATTTCCGCTACAGCGCCGACAACTACGTGCGCCTGAAGGATCAGCATTTGATGGAAGGCTATGCCAGCCGGTGAACATTCGCCTGATCAGCGACGCTGACTTCGACCAGGTCTGGCCGATCATTCACGAGGTGGTGCAGGCCCAGGAAACCTACGCGTTCGACCCGCAGATGGATCGCGATAGCGCCTGGAACCTCTGGGTCAAACTGCCGCGCGCCACCTTTGTCGCCGAACGCGACGGGCAGATTCTCGGCACCTACTACATCAAACCCAACGCCGCCGGCCCCGGCGACCATGTGTGCAACTGCGGCTATATGACCGCACCGTCCGCACGCGGCCAGGGCGTAGCCGGAGCGCTATGCGCCCACTCACTGAAGGCAGCACGCGAACTGGGTTTTAGCGCCATGCAATTCAACAGCGTGGTTTCGACCAACCAAGTGGCCGTGGCGCTGTGGCAAAAGCACGGCTTCGAGATCGTCGGCACCCTGCCCAAGGCCTATCGCCACGCCCGACACGGGCTGGTGGATTGTTATGTGATGTATCGCAGTTTGGGCTGAGCGGCCCAGCGGGGAGTTATACGCGGCGATTCACGGCAATCGGGAGCGGTGACGGTTATCTGTTTTTGAGCTGCCTATGCGGCAGTGAAGGTGGTGCACCAGATGCCGGCGGTCTACTCCAATTTCTGAGCTGCCTATACGGCAGTGAAGATCATCGCCGCCCCTTACGCCGGAACGTGCGCTTTCTGAGCTACCTATCCGGCAGTGAAGCACGACGCCACCGAGGCCTATGTGGGCGACATTTTCTGAGCTACCTACGCGGCAGTGAAGCTGTCTCCGTGGCTTAGTCGCGGCCGTTACATTTTCTGAGCTGCCTATGCGGCAGTGAAGGTGCTGCACGCCGGTGCGCCGGAGTTGAGCGATTTCTGAGCTGCCTATGCGGCAGTGAAGCACGGCTCGGTGCGGATGGCTTCTGTGATCATTTTCTGAGCTGCCTATTCGGCAGTGAAGACTGGAAGCAGCAACGTATTTGCCGGCTGATCTTTCTGAGCTGCCTATTCGGCAGTGAAGCGGCTTGTTCCACGCTTCGATCAGGCCATCCATTTCTGAGCTGCCTATTCGGCAGTGAAGCAGCGATCCGCACGGCAACAACGCTGCCTTCTTTTCTGAGCTGCCTATTCGGCAGTGAAGTGCTCGGCAAACCGCTTTTCGGTCTTGTTCATTTTCTGAGCTGCCTATTCGGCAGTGAAGGGTGCTAGCGCCTCGGCTTGCTTGCCCCAAACGTTTCTGAGCTGCCTATTCGGCAGTGAAGTCCTCCCAGGTGGAAGGCGAAGTCGGCGAGCTTTTCTGAGCTGCCTATTCGGCAGTGAAGATTGCGGAGTGCATCGAGACCAAAGGCCACATTTTCTGAGCTGCCTACGCGGCAGTGAAGCGCCCGACCAACCGGCGCAGATCGGCCTCTTTTTTCTGAGCTGCCTACGCGGCAGTGAAGCCGGACGGCCAGTTTTCAGCGCTATCTGCAATTTTCTGAGCTGCCTACGCGGCAGTGAAGTCGATCCTGTCTAAGCACGTCGGGGCGGCCGTTTTCTGAGCTGCCTACGCGGCAGTGAAGGGGCCACCTATCTGGCGTTTTCGTTTTAGACATTTCTGAGCTGCCTACGCGGCAGTGAAGCTTTTCGAGCGAGCTGAGGCGAACCCTTGCCATTTCTGAGCTGCCTACGCGGCAGTGAAGTTTGAAGCCTGGCGCAAGTCGGTAACCCTATGTTTCTGAGCTGCCTACGCGGCAGTGAAGGTTAAACAGGCGATTCGCCTACGTCACTATCATTTCTGAGCTGCCTACGCGGCAGTGAAGTTCAAGCAGGCCCAGGAAGAGAAGGTCTCCCTTTTCTGAGCTGCCTACGCGGCAGTGAAGTTGGTCTGGAAAGGCGGCCCAGCTCGCCTACTTTTCTGAGCTGCCTACGCGGCAGTGAAGATCGCGCCGCCGCCACATCAGCAGGAAGTCAGTTTCTGAGCTGCCTACGCGGCAGTGAAGGCGGCATTACGACTACAGGCGCGGCGGGTGCTTTTCTGAGCTGCCTACGCGGCAGTGAAGGGCCTGGGCGCTGATCACGTCATAGCCGAACATTTCTGAGCTGCCTACGCGGCAGTGAAGGCTGCCTGGGACGCCGGGCATCAGAACGTATTTTTCTGAGCTGCCTACGCGGCAGTGAAGCATACGAAGGCAGAACTATCGCCGAGCGCCTTTTTCTGAGCTGCCTACGCGGCAGTGAAGCGGGTCGCGCGGCATTGAAAATATTTTCATCATTTCTGAGCTGCCTACGCGGCAGTGAAGGCTTACATGGTGACGCGCCGCCCAGTCGATCATTTCTGAGCTGCCTACGCGGCAGTGAAGAAGGGGTCGCCGTTGCGGTCGCGGGTCATTCCTTTCTGAGCTGCCTACGCGGCAGTGAAGCTGCAGCTGTAAGCCTAGGGTAAGGGTGCAAATTTCTGAGCTGCCTACGCGGCAGTGAAGTACCGCTGCCAGCGGTCGCCGTTTGGATTTGATTTCTGAGCTGCCTACGCGGCAGTGAAGGAATCGGGCCAGAAACTCGGCCTGCAGGCGCTTTTCTGAGCTGCCTACGCGGCAGTGAAGCCCCCGTTCTAGACTCATCAGGGAACATATACTTTCTGAGCTGCCTACGCGGCAGTGAAGCACTAGCGGATGGCCTGGGGCGTTGGCGGTCATTTCTGAGCTGCCTACGCGGCAGTGAAGACCGAGGCCATGGCCGCAGCCGGCAGCGAGCTTTTCTGAGCTGCCTACGCGGCAGTGAAGTAGAGCAATAAAGCCGCAGCGCCTTGCCCTGCAAAGCGTTGCGGCCTTTTCCAGCTATTTACCCTGTTTTTCTACTGTTCGCTAACTCCTTGTTTTTAAAGAGCTTGGTTTGGCCCGCGAAAAAAGGGTCAAAACCAGGGTACGGTCGCTTCGCGGCTTAGGCCGTAGGCGTTGAAGGTGCCGGTTTGGGCGTTGTCCTGGATCGGGCCTTGGGCGATAAACAGGCGGAAGCGTTGGCCGCTGCTCTGACTGTGCAGGTCGATAAAGGGCAAGTCCGTGGTTTTGCCGGCGTGGTCGGGGATACGCTGGCGGGCTTGTTCCTCGGTCAGGCCGTGGCGTTTGATGGCGCGGCGGCGCAGGCGCTCGGGGTTGCTGTCGACTTGCACGCGGCGCAGGCCGCGGTGTTTGGCATCAGCCGGCACCGCGGTCAACTCGCTCAGTTGCACATGGTCGCGCATGCCACTTAACCAGTTGCGCGCCAGCAGCCGGTCCAACCCCGTTGCGCTGCCGTGCAAACGCAGGCGCTGGCCAAAGCCATGGTCGGCGCGCGGGCTATCGGGAAAGCTGACGCCGATATCGTCGCAGCCCAGTTCGACCAGGCCGCGGTGCAGTTTGGCAAACAGCGCGTTCATCAACTGCGTTGCCGGGAACTCCGGGTCGGGCAGCAGTTTCAGGTCAATGTAGTGGTTCATGGCTAGCCCGCCTCACCGAATACGCCGCCGCGAATCAGGGTGGCCATGACGAAGTGCTGGTCGCCTTCGCTCGGCACCTTGTCCTTGAGCAGCCAGTTATCCAGCAGGTTGTAGAAATCCGCCTTGGCTTTGGGCTGGCGGTAGGCGCGGCCTTCGGTGGTGACCGAGCCGTAGGGTTCCACGGCGATGGGGCCGAGTTCGCCGGCATCGGGATACCAGGTATCGACGGTGCGCAGGGCGTTGCCGAGTTTTTGCGAGTGGATGCCGGCGATGTGGTTGACCTGATAGAGGGTCTTGCTCTTGTCGCCGCGCTCCCGGCCGAGGATCAGTTCCTGGGACGGAAACACTTCCTGGCCAGCGCCGATACGCACGTAAGCGGTGACGCCGAGCAGCACATGGCGCTCGCCGCCCAGGCCGTCGGCTATCAGGCTGGCCAGCTCGGCCAGGGCAGCCTCTGCGGTGCCGCTAGCGTCGAAGTGGCGCAGGGACAGGCCCAGGGCATCGAAGGTCCAGTGCTTGGCGGGCTTGCCGTCGACCAGATGGGCGATCTGCACTTCGACCTGTTCGGCACCGATGCGGTTGCGCCAGAGAAAGCGCCCATTGGCCAGGTTATGCGCGTAGCGCCGCGCCAGTTCGCCGAAGCCGTGAGCGCCGACATAGCCTTGCACGGTGTCCAGCAGCTTCTGCCGGTAGTCAGCATCGTTGCAGGCCGAGGGCGTGCCGGCACCGCCGAGTACGCGCAGGGTGAAGCTGACGCGCAGGGTATCGGCGTCGTGCGGCAGGGCGGCGACGTCGACGGTCTGCAGGTTGGGGTTCTCGATGGCGGCGTCGAGTTTGGCCGGATCCTGATCCTTGGCTTTCAGGCGGTTGGAGATGGTGCCGCGCACGGACTTTTCCCGCACCGCGAGCGGTTTCCAGTTGTCCCGCGCCTGCCAGTCACCGGCATGAAACAGCGCGTCGGACGGGTCGAGCTTGCGTTCGAAGGCCAGTACGGATGCGGTCTTCAGGGGTGTGGTGGTGGTCATGATGGTCACTCCTTGTCATCAGCAAAAAGGCTACGGGCGTAGTGGTTGTGGCAGCGGTATAGGCCGGCCTCGGGCTCGGCGCTGGCGCACCAGAGCAGATCGTCCACATCGCGCAAGCGGTGCGGGCTAAGCCATTGGCCGATGGAATACAGACTCTCGACGAAGCGCACGGGGGTGTCAGCGTCCCGGGCATTGGCGACGCTGCCGGCGGCCTGCACGGGTGCCAGCGCGCCATAGCCCACCGGGATCGGCACCAGCCAGCCGTTGGGCAGCACGCGCTGGGCGCGCCACTCGACTTTGGCTGCCTGGGTTTCGCTGGCCGGGCGGGTTTCTTCTGCGCGGATATTCAGCCGGGAGAGGTCGAGCCAGGCGTCGAGCAAATCGGCGTTGGTATCCTCGGCACGCAGGGTTTGCAAGTGCGCGGCGAGCAAGTCGTCACGGCTAACCAGGGCGAAACCCGGCAACCAGCGGCGGCGCAAGCGGCGGAATTGCTCGCTGCGCTCCTGGCCATTTTGCGACAGGCGCTCCAGCGCGGGCTTGCGCTGCGGGTCGAGGAACACGCTACCTCCCGCGATACGCATACCGCCCAGCAACTCGGCGACATCGCGGGCGATCTGCTGGCGCTGCTGCCAGTCGCCCTGTACCGGGTCGGGCTGCTCGCCTTCGGCGTAACCACAGACGGCGAAGACCAGGGTTAGCTCCAGATGGATGCGCCCTTCTTCGACAATGGCGGCAGTTTCGCCGCGCTCATTCACCGGGTTGCGGGTCAGGTGGAAGGCGCGTTGATAGCCGTCGGTAACTTGCGCCTCATGGCTGTGGCAGATCACCCCGACGCTGTCGAACTGCAGCGGGTAGCGGCCGGCCAGCTTGCGCTCGATGGCCTGCATCAGGCCGACAAAGGCGCTAATGGCGGGGAAGCCCCAGGTCAGCGGGCTGGAAATGGCGTTGGCGTTCTGCACCCGCACATGCGGCAGGATCAGCAGGCCGTTGGATTGCGCGAGTTTACTCATGGTCGTCATCTCCCAGGTCACGCTGCTCGCGCTCGAACTGTTCCAGCCAGGCCTTGTTCAGCCAGTTGAGGTCGAGCCACAGAGCATCGCTGCCGAGGTGTTTGGCCCAGTAGCTGTTCTCCACATCGCCGACCGAAAGCTTGCTGACCAGGCGGGCGTTTAGCCAGTTGGCGAAGCGTTCGCGAATTTCCTCGACCCAGGCCATGCGCCGCCACTCGCTGGCGAAGGCTTGATCCTGGCCGGCGCGGCGAAAGTCCAGCCACAGTTGCTCGGCGCGATTGAGGTTGCACTCAGGCTTGGCCGACCAACCCGGCTCGAAGGCCCAGAGTTCGGCGGCGTAGAGCAGCAACTCGTCGATCAACTCGGTCAGCAGTTCATCGCGGCTGTTGCGGGTATGCACGTTCGGCGGCGGGCCGCTGAGCAAGAAGTCGCGCAGCGTCCGCACCAGTTCGGCTACGGCTGGGCGCTGACCAAATGCAGGGAAGATCGAGCCATCCAGGGTGCGGATCGGCAGACGCACATCGCGCTGCTGCCAGCTCGGCGGCAGAGAGGCGAGCAAATAGTTTTCCCCGCGCCGCTCGCTGTTGAGCTGAGAAATATTCTGCGGCTTGGTGCCGCCGAGCTTCTGCACCGCAAGCTGCGGGTACTCGCGGATCACCCCCGGATGAAACTGCTTGTCGCGCCGCGCCTGCCGCGCTTCCTTGGCCGGCTCGCCGAAACGATCCGCCTGGATGCCCTGGTAAACCCGGTGCGCCAGCGAGCTGGCATACAGCGGCGCGAGCAGATGGAAGTGCGCGTCATTGCGCGGGTCCTCACCCACCAGCCAGTAGAGCTGTTTCCCGCGGGTGTGCGAAGCCAGCTCGCCGCGCGGCCGGGTGATGCCGGTAAAGGCCCCAGCCAGGGTTTGTGCCTGCTCGGCGTCCTGACTCAAGGCCGCCAGGGTATCGCCATCCTCAGCCAGCAACAGCGTCAATAACGACTGGCCATCGTGCTCCAGCTTGAGCAACTTGTAGACATCCAGCGCCGCGGCATTACCCACCACATCGCCGGCAAAGTCGTCGCCCAGGCAATGGCTGCCCACCAGCTGATGGGCGCGCAATTCGGCAGGTAGGCAATAGAGGTTGGTGCCCTTGGCGTCGGGATGGATGGCCTTGAGCGTATGCGTCACCGCCTGAATCTGCCCAGCGCGGCGGGCGGCATCTTCCAGCCAGGTGACCGGGGCGTATTGGGCAAGCAGTGTGGCGCGCTTGGGGTCATCGTCGGCCAGGCCGTCGAGCTTGGTGGCTAGGCGTTCGGCGATAAAGCTTTCGATCAGGCTGCGGATTTCGCTTTGGCGGCGGGGGGAAGGGTCGTTCATGGCAGCGGGTCCTTGTGCTGGGAGGCAACACGAAAAGTAGCATTGTTTTGCCACTAGGTTTGAGTGACAGCCTGACCCAGACCGACTGAATCTTTTATGCTGCATTCATTCTGAGAAGCAGCATTTGTACTTCAAATAAATACAGATGAAGCGTATAAGCTTCATTTACTAATGAAGCACATAAGCTTCGAGTAGGTTTATTTGCAGTATATAAGGCTCTTTTTATCCAATAGAGCCTTATATGCTGCACTCTGGATAGAGCGAGTGAGATAGCCCATGCGCAACACAGTGCTGACCCAGATCAAACACCGACGCCTGCAGCTTGGCCTGAAGGGCACGGATATGCCGTTGCGGGTGGGGTTGAATCGCCAGCAGTACGGCAAGATCGAAAAAGACGGCAACCCCAGCCTGGGCACCCTGGACAAGATCGCCGAGGGGCTGGATGCGACTCTAATGCTGATCCCCAAAGAGCTGATGCGTCAGGTTGAACAGTTGCTGGCGGCCGATGCCCCGGGCGCAGCCACAGGCAGCTATCCGTTCGGCACAGTGATGAAGGAAACGGTGGAAGACCCCTGGCAAGACCTGTAAGGGATGGCCGGTTACGTGCTTGAACGGATACCGCTTGGGCGATGGTTCGCGGGCTCGTGGGAGGGGCTTTAGCCGCGAGGTTTTGAACCCGCAGGGTGTCGTTCTGCTAGCGATCAAGCCAGTAATCCGGCTGCCGATGGTGGTGAGAAACGGCGAGTATCAGGATCACCTCTGCAAGCACCGTATAACGCAGGGTGTAGGGGAAGCGTGGCAATGTCGCTTTGCGGATGTCGTCGTGATCGACGGGGTACATCAGGGGCATGCGCTGTATGCGTTCGCTGGTCTGACGCACTTCAGCAATAAGTCGGTCACCCAGGCCGGGCTGTTGTTCGTCTAGCCAGGTGCACGCCGCCATCAGTTCGCCGCGGGCAATGCGGGCGAAGCGAACTTGCATCAAGAGCGCACCAGGGCCTCGTCGAGAGCAACTGTTTCCAGCTCACCCCGGTGGTAAGCCTGCAGCCGGCGAGCGGCTTCCTCGCCCCAGATGCGTTCAATTTCAGGGTCGGGCTTGTCCAGGCTATGCAGCAACTGCTGTGCAATTTCAAAGCGCTGCGTAGCCGGCAGCTTGAGGGCTTGTTCGACGATTTTCTCGGTGCTCATGCGACACCTCCCAACAAGGTTTGATAGGCAGTTAGCTTGAGCCCGCAATTGCCGAAAGGCAACCAGCCAGCAGGGTTGGAAACACCGAGACATTGCTTGGCTATTTACGCTTGGCAAACCCCAGCACCGGGTGAAAGCGCCAGCCGCGGTCATTGGCCGGCAGGCTGACGGTGCCGAAGCGTTTGGCGCAGGCCTCCAGGGGCATGTCCAGTTCCTGGGCCAGTTCATCCAGCGCGGTGAGGTAGTCGGTTGTGCCCCAGGGGCTGATGCGTGGGCCGGCCAGCTCGCTGTCGGCGATGCGCTGGTGCTGGCTGTTTTCCACCGGCACATAGACCTGCTCGTAGCGGCGCTGGCCGGGGTCGATGCGGTTTAGCTGGAAATCCTCGCCGTCTTCAGTTGGCAGCAACACCAGATCGACACGCGGCAGGGTGTCCAGGCGGAACGGCTGTTGTTGCTGGGCGATGGCAGTGAGGTGCAACTGCGGTTGGTGCCAGCCGTCATGGGCGTTGAGTTCGCGATTCTGGCTGCTTTGTCGCCGCCGCTCGCGCTCTGACAGCGTGGCCGGGTCTGGCTCGGCTTTGTGCAACATCCAGTCCTGCAGGCGTGCGTGTTCCAGGTCGACCAGATTGCCGTTGTGGTTAAGCGGTGCCGGCCGTTCGAGGATGCGCGGGCGGGCGTCGATGCGCTGGTATTGCCCGGCTTCCAGCAGCGCATCCAGCCGATGCGAGTTCAACTGCCAGGGGCGTTCGTTCTCGAAGCCCGGTTTGCAGAACGCCGGTTGGTCGCGGTGTTCGGCGTGGCGCAGGTTGCTGTCGAAGACCTGCACATTGACCTGGGCGCAGGGCTCGGGGCGGTGCCGCCGAACCCGCCCGGCGAGCTGGATCAGCGAGCGCATGGACGAGGGCTCGACCACTGCCCAGTCATAGTCATGGTCGCGGCCGACTTCGGTGACCGGCGAGCCAAGCACGATAAACAGCTGCTCCGGCTCGTCGAAGTCGGTCAGGTGCTGGCGAATATCCGGCAGCGCAAACACGGCTTCCGGCTGCTCGCGCTTGAGGCTGGCATCCAGCCGGCTCTCGATGGCCGAGCGCAGTAGCAAGGGAAACTGCGAGTGGTAGACGCACAGGTGAATCCGCATGCCCTCGGCCGCACCCAGGCGAAACAGCGCCAGGGCCACGTCGAACAGCGGCTCGATATTGGCCATGCGCACCAGGCCAAAACTGACCCGCTTGCCGCTGTGCGGGTCTAGCGTGGCGTGTTGGCCATGCAGGTGCTGGGCGGCGGCGAGCACCTGCTCGGCGAAGGCTTGGCGAATCTCCTCCGGGCGCGGGCTGGCAAAACGCAGCGGCAACAATTGACAGTGGCGGCGCGCCGCCTGTTCGCCGAGCCAGGCGTGGCGACGCTGGGCGAAGTCGTGATGGGCCGCACTGAACGCCGCGCTATCGCTACAGTCCAGCCGCGTTTGCCGCTGTTCGTCGACCCAGGCGCAGGCGATATCCGGCAGCTCGCCAGGACGCTCGCCACGGTGCCGCTGGTATTCGATTCGCCCCGCGCGATAGGCCTCGAACAGGCCCTGGAGCAGCGCTGGCGGCAAGGTGGCCGAGGACAGCAAGACGCGACTGCCAAGCAGCCCGGCCCAGTGCACCAGACGCGCCAGTGCCGGCAGGTCGGCGATGTCGAAATCGTCCGGCTCGTCGAGCACCAGGTCGCTGCTCATCAGGCGCAGCATGGGCGCGATCTGCCGGCCGCCGCGCTGGCTCTCGGTGGCTGGGGTCAGGTGGTCGATGGTGCAGACCAGCAGCGGAGCGACCAGCAAGGCGCGCACCTGGGGTTCGTGGATTACCTTGTTGAGCAGCGGGTGGGCGTCTTCATTGCCGTCGAAACGCACATGGGCATCGTCGTCGAACAGCGCCTGGCTCGACGCCGAGCCGCTGCGCTCGGCTTCCTGCTGATGGTGTTCGAACAGCTCGCGGCTGGCCGCGCCGCCGACCCGTATCGCCAGGTCGTCCTCGCCTAGGCGCAGGCGCTCGCGAAAAGCCCGCCCGGTCTGCAGGGTCAGGCTGCGCAAGCCCAGGGCAAAGGCGCAGCGCATACCGCGCTCGGGGTCGTTCAGGGCGTACATGATGCGCGCGTTGGCCAGGGTCTTGCCGCAGCCAGTGGAGGCCATATTGACGATAAAAGCACCGTGTCTTGCGGCCTGCTCGCGCATACCGGCGGCCAGGTCGAAGGCCTTGTCCTGCCAGCGGAAGCGCTCATCGCGGCTGCGTTTCTTCAGGCCCTTATGCCGCGCCAGGCGTGGCAGGCTGCGCTCGAAATCCGCCAGGCGGTGGCAGATCAGCGCGGCGTTAGCCTCAACGCCGAGCAGGTGTTCATCGAGACCCTGGTTGGGCTTGCCGCTCTTGCGCTCGGTATTGGCCCACAGCGGATAGTCGGTTTCGCCCTGCAGCCGGCCCGCGCCGGTGAGGCTGGAGTAATAGTGGTCGGCGAGCATCAGGCTCAGGCGTGACAGGTGCATCAGGTAGGGGCTGCGTAACCAGTCGCACTGGCCGCGACGGGGCAGCAGGGCAAGCAGTCGCTCGGCCTGCTTACTCGCGCGTTTGCGCCAGCGCTCGGTGGTCACTGGCAGGCCATGGGGGAATTGCCAGTAGGGCTCGATCAGCGCTTTGTCGTGGGTGCTGCAGTGCTCGTTCCAGGTGGCGTCTATGTCGCCCGGTACGCTCTTGAGCATGCCGAGCTGGAAGCTGCGGATTTTGCCGCCCAGGCTGCCATCTTCGCCGGGCATCAGGGGTAGGCGGTGATGGGTGAGCACCAACCAGGCCAGCGCCGCGGCCAGAGGCGGTAGATGGGCGAAGGGTTTGTCGCAGCCGGGGTCGAGGCCGTCGCGTTGCAGGCGGTTTAGCCAGCTGGCGTGATCGCTGTCGCTCGGGTTGGCCAAGCGCGCCAACCAGGTTGGGTCGTCATCATTGCCAACGAAGGCCTGGAACAGACGCAGCGACGTCCACTCGTGGCGATACAGGTTACGCGACATGGGTGCGCCGGGTTTGAGCCGGTTCTGGAACGCCAGGCTGGCCTTGCCCAGGTCGTGCAACAGCGCCGCCAGGGTGCTGAGCAGGCGAATGTCCTCGGCGCTGTGCCAGTCGTTCTCGTCACTCTTGCGCAGCACATCGCGCTGGGTGCTGTTGGTCGGCACCGCGCCCTGGACATTGAAGCGGCTGGCGTCGCCGACTATCCACAGCAGCTCGCTATGGTCACGCCCGCGAATCCAGTGGCAGGCCACGGCGCTGTTGCGCCGGGCGGTTTTCTTCAGCAGCTTGCGCAGGGTATCCAGGCCGGCCTGAGTGATCGGCGTTTGCCAGGTGCGCTCGCCGCGGCGTTCGGCGAACTGGTCGAGAATGCGCCGGCTTTCCACCAGGGCGCGTTTGTCACACTGGCTGATCAGCAGGATATTCATCGGCCAGTGCTCTCGGCCACGGCCTTGAGCGTATCGATCATAAAATCCAGGGCTTCGCTGCGGGTCAGGCTCTCAATGCAGGCCTGACGGAACTCCTGCTCTTCGTCGCCGCGCACGGCGCTGATAAAGGCCTGCGGCAGGATGGTGGCGTCTTTGATCAGGTCGGCGACATCGAATACCAGGCCACCACGCCGGGTCTTGCCGTGCAGCACCGCCAAACCATGGGGAATGCCCAACACCCAGGTGGCGGTAGCACCCAAGCCGTAGGCCAGGTAATTGCCGTGGTCGAGAAAGCGGTTGGCCGGATCGCTGCCACTGCCACCCTTGGCGCGGGTGAAGTCGCCGTAACTGACCGCCCGCGCGGCCAGGGCGAACAGGCGCTTGCTTAGGCGCGCTTCTTCGGTCAGCAGAAAGGTGTTGTCCGCTGCCGCTTCGATGGCGATCAGCGAGGCATCGAGGGCGCGCGCAAGGTCAGCGGCATCGATGCTGAAACCGGCATCGCGCAGGGCACGGCTCTGCCAGCTTTGGCGGATGCGCTGCAGACGTGCGCATTGAAAGGCTTTGGCCGCCGCCAGGCGCAGGCTGTCGTCAAACCAGAAGCGCACCCAATGTTGCAGGTATTCGGTGGGCCGGTATTCGCTTTGCGGCGAAAACCAGGCGACCTCGATATCCACCTCGTTGGCGGAAAACAGCGGCGTGCCGCCACCGCCGCAGAAGCCAACCAGCACACCGGCTTTGGCCAATTCACGCATCGCCGCCTGGGTCACCGAGGTACCGGTGCCGAGCAGTATCGTGGTGGTGTTGGCGATGGGGATATTCCAGTACAGCGACTGCTTGCCGGCATCGGTCACGTACTCGACCCGCCCGCCATTGACCAGCACCCGGCAGTGCTGCAGGTAATAGATATTGGCGCGCTTGGAATGCAGGATGGTCTTGAGGTCGCTGGCGCTGATATCGTCCATGACGCTTACTCCTGGGGGCTTTGAGCATAGTAAACGCGTCTTGGCGGCCTATTGCCAATCGAGCCAGCGCGCTGACCTGAAGATTCCAGCAGAGTTATGCTCCTGAAACCAACCCGGAACGGCTGCCCATGCATTACCAAAACATCCTCTTCGACCTTGACGGCACCCTGACCGACCCGCGTGAGGGCATCACCCGTTCGGTGCAGCATGCGCTGGCGCAGCTCGGTATCGATGAGCCGGATTTGCAGGCGCTGGAGCACTTTATCGGGCCGCCGCTGTTGCAGTGTTTTATGCATACCTATGACTTCGACGAGGCCACGGCCTGGCAGGCGGTGCATCACTATCGCGAGCGCTTTCGCGAAGTCGGGCTGTATGAGAATCGGTTGTTCGATGGGGTTGGCGAGCTGCTGGAGTTGCTGCTCACGCAGAATCGCACTCTGTATATCGCCACCAGCAAACCGGCGGTGTTTGCCACCGAGATTGCCCGGCATTTCGATTTCGGTCGGCACTTCAAGGTTATCTACGGCAGCGAGCTGGACGGCACGCGCACTGATAAGGTCGAGCTGATCGCTTATCTGCTCGAGCAGGAAGGCTTCGCGGCGGACAGCGCATTGATGATCGGCGACCGCAAGCACGATCTGATCGGCGCGCGGCACAATGGCCTGGATGCGGCGGCGGTGGGTTATGGTTTCGGCAGTGTCGAGGAGCTGCAGGCCGAGGCTCCGCGCTACCATTTTTCGACCCTGGCCGAGTTGCATCGGGCTTTTATGGGCTAGGCCGGGACGGTGACTGAACGACCTTCGCGGTCAAGACCGCTCCTACATAGGGCGTAGGTGCGGGCTTAGTCGTTGCGCTGATAGATGATCTTCTTGGTGCCGCCTTCGCAGCTGCCGACCACCATATTGGGGTCTTGGGCTTCGTCGTTGGGCACGATCTCCAGGGTGTAGCTGGCAACGCCGGCGGCCTGGATCTTCACCTCGATTTCCTGCTTCAGCTCTTCGCAGGGTTTGGCTGCCGCCAGGGCGGTGCTGCTGAGCACAGCAAGCAGTATGGCCAGGGTCCATTTGTTCATTGCATCGCTCCTTTGCCGGAATGGCAGTTCTGAGGCTTTGACCGCTGCGCGGCCGGGCAAGTTCTCGCCCCGTCAGACAAGGTTTGCAGGGTCTGCTGGCGCTCGTTTTCGGGCAGTTTACCGAGGGCCGCGACCCGCTGGTAGAAGCGCGGCCAGTCGCCTTCGGCCTGCGCGAACAGGTCGGCAAAAGCCGGCACCCAACGATCATAGAGGCCGAACGGCAGCAGTTTGGCATTGTTCAGCGGCGCGGCCATCCAGCCATCGTAACGGCCGACACCGTCCCATTCCCTCTCGCGCAGGTCATGGTATTCGGCGCGCAGGCGGGCGAATTCGGCCTGTTTGCCGGCACGCATCTGTTTCTCCGCCTGCCCGCTGGCATAGAGCTGCACCAGGCGTTCGCGGCTGGCCAGCACCAGAGCGGTGAACTGTTCACGCTGGCGTTCGCCATGGGGGTCCGCCGGGGCCAGGCCGCGGGCCGCACGCCATTGGCGCAGGCCCTGACGCTCGACAAAGGTGGCAAAGGATTCGTTAAAGGCGGTGTCGTTGGCGACATACAGCTGCTGGTGCGCCAGCTCGTGGAAGATCACCGCCACCAGGCGCTCGTCGCTCCAGCGCAGCATGGTGTTGAGGATCGGGTCGTCGAACCAGCCCAGGGTGGAATAGGCCTCCACGCCGCCCAGGTAAGTATCGAAGTCGCGCTGTTTGAGCAACGCCGCAGCGCCACGGGCCCGGCCCTGGCTATAGAAGCCGCGATAGGCCACGCAGCCGGCAATCGGGAAGCAGTGCAGCTGCGGGTCCAGAGAAAACTCGGTGGTGGCGAACACATTCCACACCACAAAAGGTCTCTGGATATCGGCGTACAGACGATAGCTGCGGTTGTCCGGCAGGTGCAGCGCGGTGCTGGCAAAACGGCGCGCCTGCAGGGCCATGGCCAGGCGGTGCTTGAGCTCGGTATCGGTGGCCGGGTCGGCGAGCAGTTCGACGATGGGTTCGCGGGCCTGCAGCAGTTGCAGGTGCCCCCGCGCCAGCTGGCCGTAGTAATCCAGGGTGCTGCAGCCGCCAAGCAGCAGCGCCGCAGCCAGTGGAACCCAAGGGCGGCAGGCGAAGTCGATAAGGGGGTGAGCAAGGCGAGTGATCATGCCCGCCAAATTAGCGCATTGCTGCTACTGCCTGCACTAACAGGCGTAAGCTGATTGCATCACGCCAACATCCCGGAGGCTCCCATGCGTTACCTGGCCCTGCTTGTCAGCCTGTTGCTTCTCGGCGCTTGCGCCTCGCCGTTGCCTGCACGCAACCCCGGGATGGCCTGGGTTGATCTATACACCCCCGCCAGCGATCTGTTGATGGCCGAAGAACTCGACGGCAAACGCCTCAACGACGGTCGTTACTTTCAGGTAAGTCCGGGCAGCCATGAGCTGATTGCGCGTTTTCGCTTCGAAGTGCAGAGCGGCGGCAACCTGATGGCCGAGCCGATAGAGCGCACCTGTGAGTTGCGCGTGCGCTACGACAACTTTGCCGCCGGCCAGCGCTACCGGATCGAAGCCCGGACGCTGGCGATGAGTGCCCAGGCCTGGCTCTACGACGAGCAGCGCAATGTGCTGGCGCGAGCCAAGGTGCTGCGTTGCGGGATGTTCTAGCAGACAGCGGCGGTTGCGCGACTGCCTGCGGGAACCTTTACGGATACGCTCGGATCAAGCGTCGAGCACGGCTTCCAGGGTGATTTCGGCATTCAACAGTTTGGATACCGGGCAGCCGTTCTTGGCCGCGTCAACCGCCTGCTCGAAGGCCGCTCGGTCGGCACCCGCAATCTTTGCCCGTAGGGTCAGGTGCACGGCGGTGATGGCGAACCCGTCGTCAAACTTGTCGAGGGTGACCTCGGCCGTGGTCTCGATACTTTCGGCGGTCATTCCGGCGTCACCCAGCTCCTTGGACAGGGCCATGGAAAAACAACCGGCGTGGGCCGCGCCGATCAGCTCTTCCGGATTGGTGCCGGGCTGATCCTCGAAGCGCGTATTGAAGCCGTAAGGGCTGTTCGACAAGGCACCGCTCTGGGTAGAGATAGTGCCTTTGCCATCTTTGATGCCACCTTGCCAGTGGGCCGATGCTGTCTTTTTCATCTGAGCTCTCCATTGCTTTAAGGACTACAGAGTTCAGAGAGCCATAGGCGCGACAAGTTCGCAGTGATTTAGCCGGCGCGCACCTGAGCAAGGATTTCAAAGGCGTGCAAGCGGTCGGCGAAGTCGTAAAGATCGCAAGTAAAGATCAGCTCGTCCGCACCGGTCTGCTCCAGCAGCACCTCCAGGCGCGAGCGGATTTTCTCCGGGCCGCCGATCATCGCCATGCCGAGGAAGCTGCCCACCGCCTCCTTCTCATGGGGCAGCCACAGGCCCTGCATGCTCGTTACGGGCGGCTTCTGCACCAGGCTCTGACCGCGGATCAGGGCGAGGATGCGCTGGTAGGCCGAGGTGGCCAGGTATTCGGCCTGCTCATCAGTGTCGGCGGCGATCAGCGGCACGCCGAGCATCACATAGGGCTTGTCGAGTACGGCCGAGGGCTTGAAGTGATTGCGGTAGACGCGAATCGCCTCATGCATATAGCGCGGCGCGAAGTGCGAGGCGAAGGCATAGGGCAGGCCTTTCTCGCCGGCCAGCTGGGCGCTGAACAGACTGGAACCGAGCAGCCAGATCGGCACATTGGTGTCGGTGCCGGGCACGGCGATCACCCGCTGATCCGGCGTGCGCGGGCCGAGGTAGCGCTGCAGCTCCTCGACATCCACCGGGAAGTCATCGGCGTTGCCAATACGGTCGCGGCGCAGGGCCTGGGCGGTGAACTGGTCGGCCCCCGGCGCGCGACCCAGGCCCAGTTCGATGCGGCCGGGGTAGAGCGTGGCGAGAGTGCCGAACTGCTCGGCGATCACCAGCGGCGCATGGTTAGGCAGCATCACCCCGCCGGAGCCCAGGCGAATCGTGGAAGTGCCAGCGGCCAGATAACCGAGCAGCACGGCGGTGGCCGAGCTGGCAATGCCGTCCATATTGTGGTGCTCGGCCACCCAGAAGCGCTCGAAACCCAGGCGCTCGACATGCTGCGCCAAGGCCAGGGAGTTGTGCAGGGCCTGGGCAGCGTTGCCGTCATCGCGGATCGGTGCCAGGTCGAGGGTGGAGAATTTAGTTTGGGCGAGTGTGCTCATCGGGCTTACCTGTGGGTTATCCGTTTGCGTGGGCGCAGCAATGCGCCAATACCTGAGTTAGATAGTGGGGCTTGTTCTGCGGATTCCAAGGGGCAGTGGGCTGAGGCGGGGGTGATCGCCGGAGTTCATCCGGCCTCGTAGCCTGGATAAGCACAGCGCAATCCGGGGTCGCAAACCCGGATTGCGTCAAGGCTCTACGGGATTTGTGTTATCCAACCTACGAGGTCGTAGGCTCTGCAACTGACGGTGTATTGCCGCCCAGGCCCTCAGCTGCTGCTCAGGCGAAAACCGACCTTCAGGGTGACCTGGTAGTGGCCAACCTTGCCGTCGACTATATGGCCGCGGGTTTCCACCACCTCGAACCACTCGAGGTGGCGTACCGACTTGGCACATTCGGCCAGGGCATTCTCGATGGCATCTTCAATGCTGACTTTCGAGGAACCGACGATTTCGATTTTCTTGTAGGTGTGATGATCGGACATTGCAGCTCTCCCAGGTGGCTGAACAGGTGGGTCATGTAGTTGAGGCCCACCCGCGAACGCTAAAGTTCAGATTAGTCGCACTTGGCCTGCCCGGTTGCCGATGATGGCCGCTAACGCTCCAGTTCCTTGCGCAGCCACTGCGCCAGGCGTTCGGCACGGTTATCGCGGCTGCGCATTGGCACCCAAAGCGCCAGGCGTGCCGAGGTTTCGACAAAGCCCCAGGGCGCGACCAGGCGACCAGCGGCCAGATCGTCCGCCACCAGTTGCTGCGGTGCGATAGCCACGCCCAGGCCGGCGGCGGCGGCTTCCAGCAGGTAGTAGAGATGTTCGAAACCCTGACCGAGTTTTAGCGCAGAGGCATCCAGGGCGTTGCTGGCGGCCCAGCTGGGCCAGGCCTGTGGACGGGAGCTGGTGTGCAGCAGCGGCTCGCCCAGCAGCGCCGCGGCAGGAGCCCGGTGCAATTCGGCGAAGCGTGCATAGCGCGGGCTAAGCACCGGGCCGATGCGCTCGACGGCCAGCTGATAAACCTGCATATCCGCCGGCCAGGGTGGCTCGGCGAACCATAGGGTGGCATCCACACCGGGGCGACGCGGGTCCAGCTCGCCTTCGCTGGCGGACAGCTGCAGGCGCAGTTCCGGCAATTCACGATTGAGCCGGTCCAGGCGCGGAATAAACCAGCGCGCCAGCAGGCTACCCGGACAGGCCAGGACAAACGGCGCATCGGCTTGGCCCTGCTGCAGCTCCGCGCAGGTGCTGCGCAGGCGGGCAAACAGCTCGCTGCTGACGTCGCGCAGGCGCACACCCGAATCTGTGAGTTTAAGGCCGCGACCTTCTTTGCTGAACAGCGCCACACCCAGGTGTTCCTCCAGGGCGCGAACCTGCCGACTGACCGCACCATGGGTCACATACAGTTCATTCGCGGCCTGGCTGATGCTGTTCAAACGGGCGGCCGCTTCGAAGGCGCGCAGAGCATTAAGCGGCGGAAGATCCTGGCTCATCTGTGAGTTTTCCTGACTAGTTGCGGCGATCTTATCGCTTTTGCCGCGCGCGCCACAGCTTTATCCTGTGCCCATTGCCGTAGAAGCGGGGAATCCTACCCGTGAAGCGCGCCCGAATTTTCTGAGGAGAACGCCATGACTTCCTTGCGCACTGGCCCAGACGCCAACGGCCTGTTCGGCTCGTTCGGTGGCCAATATGTCGCCGAAACCTTGATGCCGCTGATCCACGACCTGGCCGCCGAATATGAAAAGGCCAAGCTCGATCCCGAGTTCCAGAAAGAACTGGCCTACTTTCAGCGTGATTTCGTCGGTCGCCCGAGCCCGCTGTACTTCGCCGAACGCCTGACCGAGATGTGCGGCGGCGCGAAGATCTACTTCAAGCGCGAAGAGCTCAATCACACCGGCGCGCACAAGATCAACAACTGCATCGGCCAGGCTCTGCTGGCGCGGCGCATGGGCAAGAAGCGCATCATCGCCGAGACTGGCGCGGGCATGCACGGTGTGGCTACGGCCACCGTCGCAGCGCGTTTCGGTATGGAATGCGTGATCTTTATGGGCACCACCGACATCGATCGCCAGCAGGCCAACGTATTTCGCATGAAGCTGCTGGGTGCCACCGTGATTCCGGTGGTCGCCGGCACTGGCACCCTGAAAGATGCGATGAACGAAGCGCTGCGCGACTGGGTGACCAACGTCGACAATACCTTCTATATGATCGGCACCGTGGCCGGCCCGCACCCGTACCCGGCAATGGTGCGCGACTTCCAGGCGGTGATCGGCAAGGAAACCCGCGAGCAGATCCTCGCCCAGGAAGGCCGTCTGCCCGACAGCCTGGTGGCCTGCATCGGTGGCGGCTCCAATGCCATCGGCCTGTTCCACCCCTTCCTTGACGACAAGGATGTGCAGATCGTCGGCGTTGAAGCAGCCGGCTACGGCATCGAAACCGGCAAGCACGCCGCCAGCCTCAACGGCGGCGTACCCGGCGTGCTGCACGGCAACCGCACCTTTCTGCTGCAGAACGACGACGGCCAGATCATCGACGCCCACTCGATTTCCGCCGGCCTGGATTACCCCGGCATCGGCCCTGAACACGCCTGGTTGCACGACGTCGGCCGGGTTGAATACACCTCGGTAACCGACGAAGAAGCCCTGGCCGCGTTCCACACCTGCTGTCGCCAGGAGGGCATTATCCCAGCCCTGGAAAGCGCCCACGCCCTGGCCGAAGCCTTCAAGCGCGCGCCGAACCTGCCCAAGGAGCACCTGATGGTGATCAACCTGTCCGGCCGTGGCGACAAGGATATGCAGACCGTTATGCACCATATGGAAAACACTTCGCAGGAGAAACACTGATGAGCCGCCTGCAAGCCCGCTTTGCCGAGCTGAAAGAACAGAACCGCGCCGCCCTGGTGACCTTCGTCACCGCCGGCGACCCGAACTACGACGCCTCCCTGGCGATCCTCAAAGGCCTGCCGGCTGCCGGTGCCGATGTGATTGAGCTGGGCATGCCCTTTACCGACCCGATGGCCGATGGCCCGGCGATCCAGCTGGCGAATATCCGCGCCCTGGAAGGCGGTCAGAACCTGGCCATGACTCTGCAGATGGTCCGCGAATTCCGTGAAGGCGAACAGGCTACGCCGCTGGTGCTGATGGGCTACTTCAACCCGATCCACAAGTACGGCGTCGAGCGTTTTATTGCAGAAGCGGTGGCCTCGGGCGTCGACGGCCTGATCGTGGTCGACCTGCCGCCAGAACATAACGTCGACCTTTGCGATCCGGCTCAGGTCGCGGGTCTGGACTTTATCCGCCTGACCACGCCGACCACCGACGACAAGCGCCTGCCGAAGGTACTTAACGGCAGCTCCGGCTTCGTTTACTACGTCTCGGTAGCGGGCGTTACCGGTGCCGGTTCGGCGACGCTGGACCACGTCGAGCAGGCTGTTGCTCGCCTGCGTCGGCACACCGATTTGCCGCTGTGCATCGGCTTCGGCATCCGCACTCCGGAGCATGCCGCGACCATCGCGCGATTGGCCGATGGTGTAGTGGTGGGCTCGGCGCTGATCGACCAGATCGCCAACGCCACCAGCAGCGACCAGGCGGTGGATGGCGTGCTTAGCCTGTGCAGTCAGCTGGCCGAAGGTGTACGCGGCGCGCGTGCTTAATCAGCCTTAACTCGCCGGGGTAGGGTGGACATGCCGTAGGCTTGTCCACCTTGCAAGCGGCGGACAAGGCTCTGCCATGTCCACCCTACATAGCTCTGGTAGCCCGGATGCAATCCGGGAACATTTATTGTCAGTAAAACCGTTCCCGGATTTCATCCGGGCTACTGGTTCGGTGTAGGGTGGGCGGCGAAACGTCAACCACCCTTGGTTCCCTGCTCCGAGTCTCGCCATGTCACGCCCACCTATCGCCCGCAAACCCCGCGCCAGTAGCCAGAGCCGCATCGCTGGAATCCTGGCCGCTGCCCGTGAGTTGTTGGCTGAGCAGGGCGTGGCCAGCCTGTCGATCTACAGCGTGGCCGAGCGCGCGGGGATTCCACCGTCGTCGGTGTATCACTTCTTCGCCAGCGTACCGGCCTTGCTGGAAGCGCTGACGGCGGATATTCACGGGGCCTTTCGCGCCTGCCTGCAGGAGCCCATCGAGCATGATCAGCTGCACGATTGGCGTGATCTGTCACGGTTAGTGGAACAGCGCATGCTGGCGATCTACGCCGCCGATGCGGCGGCGCGCCAGCTGATTCTGGCCCAGCACGGCCTGGCGGAAGTGACCCAGGCTGATCGTCAGCACGACATCGAGCTGGGGCGGCTGATGCAGTCGTTGTTCGACCGCCACTTCCCCCTGCCGCAACTGCCGGAGGATGTGGATGTGTTCGCCCTGGCCATGGAGCTGGGCGACCGCGTGTATGCCCGTTCGGTGCAGCTGCACGGGGTGATCACCCCACGCATGGCCGAGGAAGGCATGCGCGTGTTCGATGCCTATCTGAGCCTCTACCTGCCGCCACATCTGCCGAAAAGAGCGCTGTAGCAGCGGCCCTGGTCGCGAGCGGATCTATTCCCACGGCAGGCCCTCTTCATCCTTACGGCAGGGTCAAGCAGGTGCGCTCCGAGCGCCAGAATCGTTACCTGGCAGCATGCTAAAGACACCACAGCAGTGGTTGGTGTGCGGATAGAGAACACGGAAAACTGCCGCAGATGCAGCCCGAGTTTGCGAGAGGGGAAAGGAAGGGGAGTAGCAAAGATGGGCGCAAGCGGCCCTTGGGTAGCAGGTCGACTATTACCTATGGGAGGCTAAGCGATGGCCGCTTAGCCGAGACCCAATGAATCAGAAAAACGCCCCCGGTAAGCAATACCGGGGGCGTTACCTCAGCGGCTGACCACCTCCATGTACTTGCTAGCAACCCCTGCTTGTCTCAACGCATGCTCAATGACCACCGCTTCGATGCTACGAACGCTGGTGCCCAGCAGCTTCTTGGCTACGGCCAGCCCGTATGCCGCTAACTCGTCACTGGCGATGTCGCTTGCCATAAGAGGCACCTGCACCAGCAGCACGCCGTCGTTCAGTAAGGTCACCTGGAAATTCAGACGATTCCCATTGGCCAGCGCGACTGAACCCTCGACCGAGTTGGTGCCAGAGCGCTGCAGCGTAGGTGCCTGCCGGTTACCCGCATTGGCCAGTTCTAGCGTAATGCTATTGCCCAAGTCGGTCGCGGAATACTGCCCTTCTCCACTAAGCGGTTCGCCAGCACGGGTGCGATAAAGCGCCAGGCTTTTTCGCACCGCAGGCTCGGAAACACCATCCGCCAGGGCCAGACTCATCCTGCCATGGCCGCTGAGTACAGCGTCCTGCAGGACTAAATCATTTACGCCGACAAAGTTGGCAGGGACGTTAGCCAGATTCGGCGTATCGCTGAACAAAGCTGTAGAAGGGATCGGCTGCGCAGTGAATAGCCCCTCTACAACCACCTCATTATCCAGGCGTTCGAAGGCGACTTCGGTGCCATTAGCCCCCTGCGCAGCGTTGATCAGCCCGACCGGCGTGTCAAAAGGCTGCTGAATGTTTGCCCTGCCCAGTAGCGGTTGATCAGCCAATTGATAGTTGGCCGCATCGTCGCCCTGCAACAGCAGGTCAATCACACTCACAGTCTTTCCCTGACCCGCAGCGGGTGTGTCAAAGAGCGCTTCACCCGTAGCACCGACCGCGTCGCCAGCGATCACACCATCAAGAGCAATATCTCGAATGGTCGCAGTACTTCTACCGTCGTAAATCTTATCAGCGATATCTACCGTCGCGTTTAGTAGCTTACGGTTGATATCGGCAATGCCGATCTGCGCGGTGGTGTCAAACGCGTAGTTGTTCGCCTCGGCACCGGTCAAGCTAACGCCCGAGCCGCTTACCGATTTGTCTTGTCCGGCGTTCTTGTTGATAAAGGCACCGGTGGTACCACTGGTGCTTACCTTGCCTTCATCACCATCGACGATGCCGGTCAGCAAGAGGTTGCTCAGGCTGGCCGTCGTGGTGCCGTCGTAGGTTTTGTCGGCTACGTCGGCGGTGGCGGTCAATACCTTGCGGTCGATATCGGCAGTGCCGATCTGCGCAGTGGTGTCGAACGCGTAGTTGCTTGCCTCGGCACCGGTCAGGCCAACGCCCGAACCGCTTACCGATTTGTCCTGGCCGGCGTTCTTGTTGATAAAGGCACCCGTGTTACCACTGGTGGTTACCTTGCCTGCATCAACGCCCACGATGCCGATCAGCGCCAGGTTGCTCAGGCTGGCCGTGGTGGTGCCGTCGTAGGTTTTATTGGCTACGTCGGCGGTGGCGGTCAATACCTTGCGGCCGATATCGGCAGTGCCGATCTGCGCAGTGGTGTCGAACGCGTAGTTGTTCGCCTCGGCACCGGTCAGGCTAACGCCCGAGCCGCTTACCGATTTGTCCTGGCCGGCGTTCTTGTTGATAAAGGCACCCGTGTTACCACTGGTGGTTACCTTGCCTTGATCGCCATTGACGATGCCGACCAGCAAGAGGTTGCTCAGATCAGCGGTTGTGGTGCCGTCATAGGTTTTGTTGGCTACATCAGCGGTGGCGGTCAGCTGCTTGCGACTGATATCGGCGGTGCCGATCTGCGCAGTGGTGTCGAACGCGTAGTTGTTCGCCTCGGCACCGGTCAAGGCAACGCCCGAAGCGCTTACCGATTTGTTCTGGCCGGCGTTCTTGTCGATAAAGGCACCGGTAGTACCACTGGTGCTTACCTTGCCTTGATCGCCGTCGACGATGCCGGTCAGCAAGAGGTTGCTCAGGCTGGCCGTCGTGGTGCCGTCGTAGGTTTTGTTGGCTACATCAGCGGTGGCGGTCAACTGCTTGCGGCTGATATCGGCGGTGCCGATCTGCGCAGTGGTGTTGAACGCGTAGTTGTTCGCCTCGTCACCGGTCAAGCCAACGCCCGAGCCGCTTACCGCTTTGTCCTGGCCGGCATTCTTGTCGATAAAGGCACCGGTAGTACCACTGGTGGCTACCTTGCCTTGATCACCATTGACGATGCCGATCAGCAAGAGGTTGCTCAGACTGGCGGTGGTGGTGCCGTCGTAGGTTTTGTCGGCTACGTCGGCGGTGGCGGTCAATACCTTGCGGTCGATATCGGCAGTGCCGATCTGCGCAGTGGTATCGAACGCATAGTTGTTCGCCTCGGCACCGGTCAAGGCAACGCCCGAAGCACTTACCGCTTTGTCCTGGCCTGCGTTCTTGTCGATAAAGGCACCGGTAGTACCGCTGGTGGTCACCTTGCCTTCATCACCATCGACGATGCCGGTCAGCAAGAGGTTGCTCAGGCTGGCCGTCGTGGTGCCGTCGTAGGTTTTGTTGGCTACGTCGGCGGTGGCGGTCAGCTGCTTGCGGTCGATATCGGCAGTGCCAATCTGTGCAGTGGTATCGAACGCGTAGTTATTCGCTTCGTCACCGGTCAAGGCAACGCCCGAAGCGCTTACCGCTTTGTTCTGGCCGGCGTTCTTGTCGATAAAGGCACCGGTGGTACCGCTGGTGCTTACCTTGCCTTCATCACCATCGACGATGCCGGTCAGCAAGAGGTTGCTCAGGCTGGCCGTCGTGGTGCCGTCGTAGGTTTTGTCGGCTACGTCGGCAGTGGCGGTCAATACCTTGCGGTCGATATCGGCAGTGCCAATCTGTGCAGCGGTATCGAACGCGTAGTTGTTCGCCTCGTCACCGGTCAAGCCCACGCCCGAACCGCTTACCGCTTTGTTCTGGCCGGCGTTCTTGTCGATAAAGGCACCGGTGGTACCACTGGTGCTTACCTTGCCTTGATCACCATCGACGATGCCGGTCAGCAAGAGGTTGCTCAGGCTGGCCGTCGTGGTGCCGTCGTAGGTTTTGTTGGCTACATCAGCGGTGGCGGTCAGCTGCTTGCGGTCGATATCGGCAGTGCCGATCTGCGCAGCGGTGTCGAACGCGTAGTTGTTCGCTTCGTCACCGGTCAGGCCAACGCCCGAGCCGCTTACCGCTTTGTTCTGGCCGGCGTTCTTGTCGATAAAGCTGCCGGTAGTGCCACTGGTGGCCACCTTGCCTTCATCACCGCCAACAATGCCGACCAGCGCAAGGTTGCTCAGGCTGGCCGTGGTGGTGCCGTCGTAGGTTTTGCTGGCCGCATCGGCGGTGGCGGTCAAGACCTTGCGGTCGATCTGGCCAATATTACCGCTGACGCTAGAGGCATCGACCTGATAGCCGTATACCTTGACAGCCCCATTGGTCGCTTCGGACACTTCGACGTCGTCCACGGTTACCAGCTTGCCCACACCCGCGTTCTTGTCCGCGTAATAGGCGTCGCCGAACGAAAGCACGTCGATGGTATCGCCATCGATTGCACCACTCATGGCAAAGTTGGCGTCCGTCACACTCGCGATGGCGTTTGCATCATAGGTCTTGCGCACCTCCCCCTGCAGCTCGACATTGACCGTGGGCGCAAAACTGTAGAGATGGCCATTGCCGGTACCCAACACCGTGTCGCCGAATTGCGCAGCGTACTGCTTGAAGGCGGCAGCCAGCCCTCCGCGGGTATCATCCAGCGGGCTGCTGGAATAGGTCAGCCAACGGCCGTTGTTGGCAACCAGTGCGCTGGCACCAGCCTGGTTGATGAAATTGCCCGCGGCTACCAGTACGACGGCATCGCCAGTGCCTTGGGCGGTGACTGTGCCGGCGCTGCCGATTACCACATCCCCAGTGCCCGCTTGAGCAATGATGTGCCCGTCCGCATGAGTGTTGCTCAGCGCTCCATCAACCTGGATGTCGCCGTTGAGCAGGGTCAGGTTGTTGTTGGCACTAAAGCCGAAGCCGGACGCTTCAACCGAGGTGGTGCCGGTACCATCAGCGCGGCCGATGGTGAGGTTCCTGATTCCCACCAGCTTGCTGATGTCGGTAGCTGGCGCGTTCGCGTCCAGAAAGATACCGCCACCGGCATTGCCGCTGCTGCTGTTCAACTGGATGTCTGTGGTCGCATCAAAGGGTTCCAGGCGGATGCTGGCAGTCGTCAGGTTTTGCAGGGTCGCCTGGGTGAAGTCGACGTTGTTGGCCCGCAGCGTCAGCAGGTCGTTGCCGGTGTCCAGGTTAACCGTGCTGGTGAAGTTGATAGCCCCATCGGTATAGACCGAGGCCCCGCCAAGCATGGTCAGTGGCGTACTGAAGTTGACGTCGCCGCTCAGGCTGAGCAAGCCAGCTAAACGCTTCTCTCCGGTGGAGCCCCCTAACCCTTTGCTGCCCATTGCATCGCCGAAAAACAGCCGACCTGTGCCGAGCGTGATATCACTATTTAGCGTAGCGATGCTCTCAGGGAATGAGGCGACGCCGAACGACAAGTAGAGGTTGCCACCGTTGGTGTTGATCGGCGTATTGAGGGTCAGTGCGCCACGGCCACCGGTATCAGAGTCGCTCGACAGCCTGACGTAACCGCCTGCGGTAGTCAGCGAGCCGGCAATACTCAAGCCGTCGGCCCCGAGCAAGGTGATGCTACCCGCGCCAGGTGTACCGCTACCGATCGAGGTGACAGTGTGATCGGGTAAATCGGCCACTGCGGGGTTCACACCCGCTCCCGACGCGGACAGATTGAACACGTTAATGATAGAGCCGGTGCCACCGCCACCAGCCTGCATGTAGATACTGCCCGTGCCGGAAACTGCAAGCGTATTATTTGGGTTGGCGAAGGTAATGGTTGCGTTGCTGCCACCGAGCACCTCTGCGCGGAAGCTAACGTTCTCCTGCATGGTGAGTACGCCGTCACCACCATTAAGGTTCAAATCCGCGAAGTTAATGTTATTGGTCGCCTGCATCAGCACGTTCGCCATCTGTGCCTCAAGCGTCTGCTCGTACACCGTCACGTTGCCGCTGCCGGCGGACCAGTCCCCACTCACGCCGCTGCCACCGGAAACAGTGATATTGGTCGGATCGAGCAACAGATCCCCCGTCCGCCCTTTGGCTGCACGGGCATCAGTCGTGCCGGCGTACTGCAGCGTCTGCTTGCCGGACACTTCGGCCTTGCCACCGTTGCCGCCCTGGGCACCGCCGCGGACGGAAATATCGCCAGCAAAGCGGTTATCCCCGTCAGCCCAGAACACGACAGTACCGCCGTCACCGTCTACGGTCGCATCCGCGCTCACCTTGACGTTGCGCTCGGCCGTCACCTGCGAGGCGTTGGTCACGCTGGCATCCTGGCCTTGCCAGCCGCCACCGACCTTGATCGTGCCGCCACCGCTCGTCCCGCTGGCCTCGAGCGTTGCATCGGCAAGGGCGATACGCTCACCCGTCACCACGATGTCACCGCCTTGGCCATGCTTGGAGGAGGCATCAAGCGTGCCGGCGACCTGGGTCAGACCGCCCTCGCTATCACCGTCAAGCAGGATACGGCCACCGCGCGCCACCAGGCCTTTGGCCTCGATAAGGCCGGTATTGTTGATCACGCTGTTCAATGCGGCGTCGGCGGAGCGTGCGCTCAACGCAACCATGCCGCCGTCGGCGCTGATATGACCATCGTTCTGAACCAGCGCATCGAGTACACCGCGCTCGATGTTGACGCTCACCAGGCCGTCGCCTTGGAAATCGAGACTGACTTTATCGCCTGCGGCCAGCACTGTGCTGCCGCCTGGGGTACGGATTGTTCCGCTGTTGCCGACCTGTGGGCCGATCAGTGCGACCACGCCACCCGCCGCCGCATTGACCGTGCCCTGGTTGAACACCGCACCAGCGCCGGCACCGCCACTCAGCGTGGTCTTACCCGCGAGAAAGTCCTGGTCGCTGATCTGCAGGGAGGACGCCACCAGACCGCCAACATTGACCTGGGCACCTTTGCCGATCACCACCCCGTTGGGGTTGAGCAGCCACACCTGGCCATTGGCGTCGAGCTTGCCCAGAATCTGGCTGGCGCTGCCGCCACCGATGACGCGGTTGAGCGCAATGCTCTCGGCACCCGGCTGGTGGAAGGTGACGCTGGCATCAGCCCCAACATCGAAGCTGTTCCAGTTGGTGACGAGCTTGCCTGTGTGCTGGTCGATGACCATATGGCTGCCGTTCTGCGAGATAGCGCCACTGCCACCGACGATGGCTCCGCCAGTGGGTAGATCGGCCGCCTGAGCCACCCCGCTACCGATCAGGCCAAGAGCGGCGAGGAAACCGACTACACCCGCGCGCTTGCCCCGCGAGGAGGAATGTTCTGCTACGGCAACGAACGCCTGATCGGCATCGCTCCAAACGAGACGGTAAAGGTGGTTCAACGAAGCGCGCTTCATGGGGTGCTCCTAAAATTCGTAGATGACCGCAACGGGTTTGATCAGAATGCGTATGAGGCTTGGACCCAGGCGCGCCAGTCGCTGGCACGGCCATCCGCGTCCAGCCCGGACTGACTCCGCCCTGGGTTGTTGTCCAGCGTGCGCGCCACCGCGGTGCGGAAACTGAAATCGCCCGCCCACAGGTTGGCACCCAGGCCGACGGCATGCAGGTCATAGCGGTTGGTCTCGCCCGCATTGTTGATCGAGCCCGGCCAAGGGTTCTCGTTCAGCCAGACACGGCCGGTGTCGAAGAACCCGAGGCCCTGCAGCGTGACGCCTGGCAGATTCAGATCGAGGTTGCGGCGCAGCTCGAGGGTGGCCAGCCAGCCATGATCCCCGGAGGCTTCGCCGACCGGATAGGCACGTACACCGGAGGGACCACCCAGCAGGAATTTTTCCGAAGAGTCGAGGTTGTCACCGGCCCACTGTGCAGAAACGCCGCCGAACACCGTCCACGGGCTAGCGGCCCCCAGGCTCTGCAAGCGCGAGAGCCGCAGGTTGAGCTTATGGAAGCTACCGTCGCTTTGGGCACCGACACTGTCGGCAAACTGATCGTCGCGGTTACCGGACAGGTCAAGCTCACCAAAGGTCAATGCCAGCATGGCATCCGTCACACCGCCACCGGCGAAACTGTCAAAACGGTTACCGCTCATGGCAACGATAAAATTATCCAGCTCACGATCACGCAGGTTGGCACCCAGGCCACGATCCTCGAGCGCTTTGTATTCATAAGTGGCGGACAGGTTGAGATTCTGCAGGCGCGAGCGAATCAACGGATAGCTAAGCCCCAGCGCACCGCTACGGGCAGTACCGTGCAGATCCAGCGGACGGAACTGCTCCTGATCCACCTCATAGCGCAGATAAGAGCCTGCGGCATTCAGGCGCAGCCCGGAGGCTGTCAACGGCACGCTGTAAGAACCCCCAACAATGTCGCTGCCAGTGCTTTTGCTCAAACCGATACTCAGCTGGTCACCGATACCCAGGGGGTCGTTGAGGCTTATTTGCGCATTGGCTCGGGCAATACCGGTACTGCGGTTGCCATAGTTGTCCGCCGAAACCCCGCCATTGACCAGGGCACCTTGCTTGGCGCTTATCAACAGACGGCTGGTGCCTGGCTCGGTGCCACGCTCGAGCGCAGACTGGGCACTGACGCCGGGCTGGTCATTGATCAGCAGTAAGGCCCGCTCCAGATCCTCCGCGTGCAGCACCTTACCTTCAGGGAGTGCAGCATCGGCGATTCCCTGCAAGCGCTCATGGCTGCTGCGGGTATTGCCGTTCAGTTCGATGCGTGAGGTGCCGGATTGCAGCCGCCCCTTAACCAGGGCGATCTCCAACTTGCCCTCGGTCAGATCCTGACGGGGAAGGTAGGCGCGAGCCAGGATATAGCCACGTCCGCGAAGGTAACGGGTGAGACTGTCAACCAACTGCTGCAGACCCGCATGATCGAGCGTCTTTCCCAGGACAGGCTTGACCAGCTCTTGAAGATTTTCTACTTCCGCCAGTTCGGTATCACCACTGAAGTGAATTTCCTTGAGCTGCACACGAAGCCCGGAATCTGCCGGACGACTGGTGTCTGAGGGTAGCTCGAAGGCCGGCGGTGGCTCGGTAGAGCGAGGCTCGGACGGTAGCGTCTGCTGGTGCTCGTTCAGCAACTGCCCGGCATCGGGAATATTCTGCGCGAGCACTAACGGGGCAGCGCTGGAACCCGCCAGAGCGACGGCCCAATACAGCAGATGCTTGCCCGCGCGAACGCAATCCTTGTAAGGAACTGGCATCGTACAACTCCATAAAAATAGGGAAACCACCCACCGTGCCTCAGCCCGACAGATGAAGAGCCCGCAGAGTCTACTTACGCCACTAACCACCCGATTTTGCATGACCGGACGGGGGTTTTGCCGGAGCGGATAAAACCGTTCAATCTTGAAAACAGTGACAAACGGTGCATCTACAGCCCATGGCAACGCCATACCGCGCGCTGCCAAAGCGTGCAGATTGCCGCGATATAGCTAGGAAGAATTACTGGGAGGGGTGGTCAAAGGGTAGGGACGCGGGAGTTGTTCACAACCGCTCAATACTGCCCTCGCCAGGTCACGCCAAGGCTGCGTGGCGTCCCGGGCAATACCCCATAGCTGCCGGAGCCGAGAGTCGCATGCACGGCGCTGGCGTAATCTTGATCAAACAGATTTCGCGCCCACAGCTCGACAGCCCAGCGCTGATCGGCGCGCCCTAGGCCCAGGCGCAGATCGGTCAGACCGTAAGCCGGCTGGTAACTGCCGACGCCTCGCTCCAGCACACCGTAGTAGCCACTGCGCCAGCTGTAATCAACCGCCCCGAACAGCTCCAGGCCGAGCGCCAGTGGCTTGCGGTACTTGAACCCGGTCGCAACACTCCATTGCGGCGCATTGAATAGCCGCTTACCTGCCAGATCACATGACCACCTTTCGCTTCCAGGCGCACAGGGGGCATTGTCAAACGAGCGGTAGCGTGCGTCGCTTAACGCGAGCCCTAGGTGCCACTGCACCTGTCCGTTCAATTGCACGCGCCCGTCCACTTCGACCCCGCGCAAGCGAACCTTACCGACATTGATGAGGCTATCGCGCAACGGTGGCGAAAACTCATTGGCCGGCTCGCTGTTGCTGAGCGCTTGGTAGTCATCGACATCCGTCTGGTACAGCGCCACATCGAGGAGCAGACGCTCCTGCCACCAACGGCTCTTGATACCCACCTCAAGCCCCGTTGCCCGCTCGGCACCGAATACCGGGGCAATGTTGTCACCGGTGACCTCGAGGTTGATGCCACCCGCCTTATAACCTCTCGACCAGGTGGCATACCCGACCATCTCATTGCTCAATTGGTAGCTGAATGCCAACTGGCCCGACAGGTTATGTTCTGTCACACGATTGTGCCGCTCGTAGTCGCCACCCAGAGCGACCTCACGCAATAGCCCCCCACCCAACCGCGACACCAGATCCGTTCCCTGCGGGGCCAAACCGCTAACCGTCCGAGTGATAGTGCCGCTCTTGCGCTCGCGGGTGTAACGCAGGCCAGGGGTGATCGCCAGACGGTCGCTCGGGTGCCAGGTAAATTGGCCAAAGACCGCTTGGCTATCGCCATTCTGTCCGCCCCGAAAATGCTGGCGAGCACCCTGCAACAACGATGGTGCAACCATGTCGGGGGTGACGCCAAGCGCAGTTATTTCCGGGCGGCCGCCAAGAAAGAAACCAGCGGCGTCGCGATCAAAGGTCGCATCGATTTCACGCTGCAGACGCTGACGCAGGTAATAGACCCCAAGCAGGTAATCGAATTGCTCATCGATCGTCTGCGCCAGACGTAGTTCCTGGCTGAACTGGTGGTGGTCGAGCTGCACCGCCGAACGGGCCACCGAGAGTGCCGTGCTATCGGCATCGTGATAGCTGTCGTACGCCCAGTCGCGATAGCCGGTGATGCTGCTCAGGACCGCGCCATTCTCCAGGCGGTTTTCCAGCAGCAGCGTCAAACCACGCTGTAGCGTCTCAAGACCGCTGGGGTCGTTATGCTCTACACGTCGAGCAAAAGGCGCGACAGGCAGCGGCTGATAACCCACGAAGGCCGCGCCCCGCAGGGTCGTCGGGCTGATGTGACTCGCCGTGAGCACCGCGCTCTCGTCCTGCACGGCATATTCCCCGATCAGCCTTGCACTGAAACGCTCATTCGGCTCCCACAGCAGCTGCCCTCGCAGCCCTTGCCGATCCTGCTCGTTGAGCACCTTGCCGTTGTAGAGGTTGTCGATGTCACCATCGCGGGCAACATCGTAAAGGCTCAGGCGTGCGGCCAACACGTCGTCAATCAGTGGCCCGGAAATGCTTGTGCGGTACTGACGCAGCCCATCCTGCCCCACACTGATTTCGCCCCGCCCCTCATTGATGAAGCTGGGTACCCGGCTCGATAGATTAATCGCGCCCGCCGTGGCGTTTTTGCCATACAAGGTACCTTGTGGGCCGCGCAGCACTTCAACACGCTCAATGTCACCGAGGTCGACTAACGACATGCCCTGGCGCCCCAGATAGACCCCATCGACATACACCGCCACGCTGCCGTCCAGCCCGTCATTGGCCGAACTCGAACCAAGACCGCGGATGCCGAAGGCTGTATAGCGTGGGTTGGGCGCACTCACCATTAACCCCGGAATACGCTGTGCCAGCGCGTCAAGGCGATCCAGACCCGCTTCGCTCAGTTGCTCGCCATCCATTGCAATCATACTGATCGGCACCTGTTGAAGCGGCTCATCACGGTGACGTGCACTGACCGTGACATCACCGAGCTGCAGCACTTCCGATTCACCCAAGGCGCAGACCGGTAACAAGCTCACCAGGGTGCAGAGCGCCGCCCGAGCGCGGCTCATGAAAGCTCCCGGCGCGTGATCCCTGCCTGGCTCAATGTATCGACACGGCTGAGTAGATCGTTACTCGATGCGGGCTTGAGCAGGGTTGCATCGAAGCGCAGGTGGGTCGGCATCCCCATAGGGCGCAACGCGGGCACCGCCGAGTACAACAGCACGGGAAGATCGGGCCAATTGCTACGCACTGCGAGAAGCAACTCCCAGCCGTCCATACCCGGCATGCGCATGTCGGAGATCAACAGATCGAACGACTCAAGGTGCAGACATTCCAGAGCCTGGAAACCACTCTGCGCGACCTGCACATCGAAGCCATAGCCCGATAGCAAATCACTCAACCAGTCGCGATTCTGCGGCAAATCGTCGACTACCAAAACGCGGCGCCCGTCACCGTCGATGTGCGTACCGTGACTTTCGACAAAGTTGTTTTCCAGCTCATCCTCACTGGCACGATCAAGGGCTAACTGAAAGCTGAAACGACTGCCTGCTGGCTCCAACCGCTGCAGCTCCAGCTCGCTGTCCATGCCCTGCAGCAACTGGGTAACGATGGATAAACCGAGCCCGCTACCGTCATAACCTTCGACCCCATGGCCCCGCTGGAACGGTTTGAGCAGTCGATCACGCGCCTGTGCATCGATACCGATGCCGCTGTCGCGAACGCTGAAACTCAGCAGTACCTGCCCAGCAGGGGTGTCTTGATGGCTTACTTCAAAAACGATCAACCCGTCATGGGTGAACTTGGCCGCATTGCCCAGCAAATTCAGCAACACCTGGCGCAACCGGCGAAAGTCGGCACGCACGAGCGCGGGTAAGTCATCTGCAAAATAGCACTTGAAGCGGTTGTTCTGGCGTGAGGCCAGAAACGCAGCCTCCTCCTCCAGCTCGTGTAGAAATCCGTAGAGATAACCGGGCGCGTGGATCAGCTCAAGCTGCTGCAATTCACTACGGGAAAACTCCAATAGCTCATCGATCAGCTCTAGCTGTTGTCGTGCATTGCGCTCCACTTTGCGTGGAAAATCCTGCGCTACACCTGCCTGCGCCAGGCGCGCATAGTCAATGATGCTGACCAACGGCGAGCGTAGATCATGGCTAATGCGCGCCATGAGCGAACTACGTGCCCGTAATGATTCGCGCAACTGCCCGGTACGGATCGCAACCGTACTTTCCAGGCGCTCTTGCTCTGCCTTCTGCTGCCACTCCAAGGCCGTGAGTGCATGCCGCTCACGGCGTCGACTGCGCACGACCTCGGTGATCAGCGTGCACACAAGAATGGCCACACCCGGTAACGTCGATGCCAAGCTGAGTACCCTCGCACCCGTTTGCATGGGCAGCGCGTCCAATTGCAGCACATAGCGCACCACGAACTGCACGAGTAGCAGACCTGGTACGGCCCATGCCATCCAACTGAGCTCCAGGCCTCGCCGCCATGCGGCGAACAGCGTTGCAGGCAGCAGTATGTAGGCGGATATACGGACACACCATTCGGCCAAAGGTCGCCCCACGACCGAATCGATCAGCAACCCCCAGGCAGCTGCACACACAAATGCGAGCAGAAGCAGGTTGTACAACCAGCCCCATAGAGCAGGCAGTTGACGCACCTGCAGAAGCTCACGGGTATAAGCCAGACTCAACATGAAAGCCATGATGCCCAGCGCGGCCCGCAGCGGTAAGCTCCACGCCAACAACGGCGGCCAGAAGATCAGGTAGCCGCTGGAAACGATGGTGACCAGAACGTACCCGAACACTGTTACCGCATGAACGGCAAGCAAGCGCGAACGTACTATCCAGCCGACGATGAGACTGAACGGCACCACCAGCAGCACGATGCCCAGGGTGATGCCATCAATCAGCGATACCCGCTGACGCTCTTGCAACAGCGCCGTTCCCCCCCATAGCACGGGTCGTAACAAAAAATGGGTCGGAGTGGTCACGCGCACCAACACCTGGATATGCTCATCAGGCTTGAGGCTCAACTCAAAGGTTGGTTGACGTTCGGCAACCGGCCATTGCTCCAACGGATAAGCCGCTCCCGCGACCTGCCGAGACCAGCGCCCTGCGCGCAAGACATGCACCTGGATATCGTGTAGCCGAGGCTCTCCCACTGTGAGCCAGCGTCGACATGCTTCAGCATGGGTATTGCTAAGCTCGAAACGTAGCCAGTAGGCAGAATGGCTGTACTCCTGGCTAAGCCGCTCGGCCGTCGCGGGATGAAATCGTGACGCAGGCAACGCCATTACCTGCCTGGCATCCAACTGCGCATCCACATCTTCGAACACCTGCGCCTGCGGTGCCAGATCCACCTGCGACGTCCGGCAAGCGTCAACAGCCCAGACCAGTGGGCTGCCGAGGAGCATGAGCAAGAGTAAACAGCCGCTCAGCCAGCGTCTGTAGGTCAGCGGCGCTGGCGAAAACGGAGAAGGGCGAGGGTGCAACGAGTGGACGAGGTGAATCATCGTGCGAGTAGACGGTATCCCTTGCATCCCCGCTCTTCGGCAGCTCAAGGCACCGAGCCCTTGTTCTGGGCTTGCTGGCGGTAGTGGCTTGGCGTCATACCGACACGCTCACGAAACGCCGTAGTGAAGTTGCAGGCGCTACGAAATCCGACCTGATCGGCAATGTCCTGAATATCCATGGCACTCTCGGCGAGCAGCTCCTGCCCCCGGCGCAGCCTGGCTTCACGGATATAAGCAAAAACCGTAGAACCCAGGTGCTCACGAAAGATGCTCGACAGGCGCTTTTCATGGGTACCCACGTTGCGGGCAATCTCCGCTAACGACGGCATCTGCTCAAGATGCTGGGCAATCAAGCGCATGGCCGCGCGCAGCATCACCTCGTCGCCACTAGCCGGTTCGCTGTCCTCTGGGCTTTGCGCGGCTACGGTTTCTCGCCACGCCAACTGCAAGTGAATGCGGATGCGCGCCAGAATCTCGTGGGGATTACACTCCTTCAGCACATAATCGACGCTACCCAACGACAACCCCTCGAGTCGTTCGTCGACAGCTCCGGCGGATGTCAGAAAGATCACCGGAACGCGACAAGTCGCCGGCGCTTCGCGCAACAGGCGACACAGGGTAAAACCATCCATACCGGGCATGCGCACATCGAGCAGGATCAGGTCGGGTTTGAGCGCCAATGCACGCTGGTAGCCTTGGCGGGCGTCGCTGGCCATGGACAAGCGCCAGGCTTGTCGGCCCAACAGGGCCACCAGCCCCCGCAGCTCCTCGGGGGAGTCGTCGATGACGAGAATGTGCGGTGCACTATTAAAGTTGTTCTGCATGACTACGCCCATCCATGACATGGGTTCGGCAGACGACCAGTGATAGGTCGATACACCTTCCTTGCGAGCAAAAGCGTTATCCGCCACAACAAAAGGCTGAGTAACAAGAGGCCGATAAGATAACGCAAAGCCCTATAGATAAACATGATGCAACGTCCCATTTACGACCACGCGTCGTCCCAAAAGCCACAGCGCCAAGCCACCTTGCAAGCGGCTAACTTGACCGACCTGTACTGGCTGGTTCGCGTGGTCGAGGCGGGGAGTTTTTCGGCAGCAGCCCAGCGTACCGGAATGGCGAAATCCAACCTGAGCAGGCGGATCATTCAACTTGAAAAACGCCTGGATGTGCAGCTGCTGATTCGTAAGCCGCGAGCCTTGCATCTCACCCCCATCGGCTCACGCATATACCGTCACGCCCTCGACATGCTCGGTGCCGCAGAAGCAGTCGAGCGGGCAGTAAGAAATGCCAATGGCGTCCCGAGCGGCCCCGTACATCTAAGCGCCCCTACGGTGCTATCGGAATGGCTGTACCACTGCCTTCGCTCATTCAAAACCCGCTACCCCACTATCGAGTTTTGCTTGACTGCCGCTGATGGTGAAGTCGACCTCGCGACCAATGGCTTGGATCTCGCCCTGAGCCTATGCAGCGTGCCGAGCGACAGCACTGAATTAGTCGCAAGAGCGCTTGCCCGCCTTGAGATGGTAATCGTAGGCAGTTCAGAGACCCTCAACAGACTGGGACAACCTCAGCTACTGGACGATGTCGACGACCTGAATCTTCTGACCCTCGCCTCCGTCGATCAGCTGTTGCCCTGGATGCTCGCCAACAAGAAGAGGGAGCTGCATAAAGCGGCGCTATGTGCCCGAGACTGGCAATCGCTGCTCAACGGCGCACGAGCAGGCCTCGGGCTGGCCTGCGTCCCCTTGCACAGCTGCATAAGCGACCTACGTGCTGGGCATTTGCACCGAGCTTGTCCGGAAGAGCATCCGCAGGCACGCGTGCTGTATATGCTGACTAACCCTTATCGCAGTATCACACCCACCACCCGGGCATTGGTTGAGCATCTTCGCGATGAGCTCCTCATTCGGCCGCTTGCTGGAATATCCGCGGTGATGGATGACAACAGCTGATTTGGCTCGATAGATAAGCGCTACGCCGGCAGCCGACCTGCCGCCACATCTGCCGAAAAGAACCCTGTAGCAGCGGCCCGATAACGGGGGTAGCCCGGACAAGCGCAGCGCAGTCCGGGGACGTAAGCTGCTTGAACAGGTGCTCGCGACAGGCCGTTGCGCAGCCTTGGCTTTTGTATGTTTCCCGGATTGCGCCAAGGCTTATCCAGACTACGAATAAGGCCTGGCGCATTGCCCTGGAGTCGCTGCCCAGGTCGCGAGCGGATCTATTCCCGCGGCAGCCCCTCTTCATTCTTACGGCAGGATCAAGCCGCCACTGGCCTTGTGCAGCCCGCGCAGGTGCGCGCCGAGCTGCGCAAGGTTGTTTTCGCTGGCTTCCAGTTCGGCCAGGCGCTGGGGCTCCAGTAGGCTGCGCACCTCCTGATCGAGGTCGTCGCTAAGCCGGCGCAAGTGCTGTTGACGGCTGCGGCTTTCGGCCTCCAGGCGCTGCCATTCGCTGCTTTGCGGCAGGCCATAGCCGCCCTCGAGCAGCTCCGCCGGGCGACTGAGAAAGCCGCTATTGGCCAGGATCTGCTCCAGCGCGCCACCCGCCTTGTCCAGGCTCGCCTCCTGACCGGCGCGACCACTGAGGTAGCGCTGCTTGAGTTCCTCCTGGGCCAGCAGTAACTGACGGCGCAAGGCCGCCTGCTCGAGCAGCAGCAGCGCGGCGCTGGCGCGCAGGTCGGCCTTGGCAAACCAGGGCTGGCGCGCCGTGGCGGGTTGCTCCAGCCAGTCCTCCACCCGGACCTGCTCAATCGGCAGACGCTGCTGCAGCACCGCGAACATGGCCTGGTAACGCTCGCGGAAGGAGTCGAAGCGATAGCCCAGGCGCAGGGCCTCTTGCGGGTCATCCAGCACGCTGCCGTCGGCCAGGCCGCGGGCCAGCAGGCTATCGAGCAGACCATTGGGCATAATGCTGTCGAGCGCCTGCAAACGCGGATGCTGACTGCCGCTGCGCAGCAGCTTGAGGGTTTCCACCGCGCAGTTGTTGGAGATGAAGTAGTAGTCGCCGTCATAGCTCCAGTGCTGTTCGGCGGCGCGGGTCACCAGGCCTTCCAGCTGCTTACGGGTCAGCTGCAGCGGTATCGAGGCCAGGCTGCGCAGCTCGATCTTGGTGTATTCCTCGACCACCTGCTCCAGCGGCAGCACGAACAACCGCGAGGGGTAGGCACCGGTCAGGCCATCCCAGCTGGACAGTTGCACGTCACCGACAAAGGCGCGGTAGGACAACACCAGATGCTGGTCCAGGTCCAACCGGCAATCTTCGCCGAGGGGCCGGCCGGGCGCGCAGATCACCAGACGCAGCATGCTATGGCCCCAGCGGCTGGCCCAGGCATCGTTGGCCTCGGCCAGCAGGTAGTCGACGGCGTAGACCCGCGCCGGCTCCAGCTTGCCCAGGGGCTGACGGGCAAAATCGCGGCCGGCATTCAGGTAGGCATAGCCTTTATCGCACTGCGCCTGATCGGGCGGCGTCCAGGCGAAGTGCCTCGCCAGATAGCGCGCCAGGGAAGGGCGGCGGCAGACATAGTCGGGGTCGAGGAGGAAGTACTCCATATTCACCGCGACAAACTCCCGCGGGTTGCTCAGTTCGTAGCTGTCGGGGCTGCGCGCCAGCTGGCCATTATTCGCTTCACGCTGGCCACGGCTGCCAACCCGCTGCGGCCAGCCGGCCAGATCGAGCAGCTGAGGGTCGTCGCTAAGACTAAAGCGCCGCGCGGTCTGGCCGCGACAACTCTCGGGCAAGCCCACCGGGCCGTGGCTATTGAGGCGCTGACGACAATGCTGCAGCAGGCTTTTCTGCGCAGGCGACCAGAGTTGGGCGCGGTCGTAGAGGTGGGTCAGCTCATGCAGCACCGTGGCCAGCAGCTCGCGGCGCACGCTGCCGTGGGGGCGAGCGGTGCGCGCAGTGGCGGCGCTGCCATCGGTGAGGGCCGGCAGCAGCAGAGCATTGAGTTCGATACCACTAAAGCGCCCGGCACGACCATAAACCTCAGGCGGCAGTTCGCGCCAACGCAGCTTTATCGGTCGATCCAGTTGCTGCTTGAAGCGTGGCGGCAGGGCCTGCATGGCCTCGTCGAGCAGCACCTGAGTGGCCCGGCGCTCGGCCGGACTCAGGTCGCTGGCGGTAAGTACCAGGCGTAGTTCGGCCTGGCTGCCGACGCTGACCAATAACGCCAGCATCAACAGCCAGGCACGCGGCAAACTCACAACGCCAGGATGGCTTCGGCCAGTACCAGATCGGAGGCACCCTGAGCTTCGGGCACACTGCTACGGATGGCACCGAGGGCGGCCTCCAGCTGCACACCACGGATGGCACCCTGGCTGGCGACAAAGCTGGCAGCATCGTCACGGGCAGCCAGGACGATTTTCGAATCGCGAATCGAGGTGGTGGTATCCGAGGTGAAGTTGAAGGAGCGGGCTACCGCGTTGATAACGACGTTGCTACTGGCAACCAGGGTTTGCGCCTGGACACTGCCGGCGAACAGGGCAACAACGGCTACAGCACTAAGCAGGGAACGATGCATGGCAATCTCCTAGAAAAAGCAAAACAGCAGGTAGGACGTTGTTTGGACGGCAACTGAATGGACTCAGTTCCAGCATCCTGAAAAATTAAGGCCACTTGCCAGCACGGCGCACGGGCTCAACAGGGAAAAAGAGAGAACTCCCTCGGAGGGCTTTAACGTCACGGCTACAAGCACCCGACTCAGAGGCTGAGGATGGCCTGAGCCAACTGCAGATCGTCCGCTTGCAACTGTGGCGCTTGCTGGCGGATATGCTGCAGCGCCGCCTCCAATTGCACGCCGCGAATGCTGCCCTGGCTGGCGACGAAACTGGCAGCATCGTCACGCGCAGCGAGCACGACCTTGCTATCGCGCAGCGAGGAGGAAATATCGGAAGTGGCTTCCGCTGAAGCAGCCAGCCCCGAAACCAGGGAGTCGGTGGTTACTACAAAACTGCTGGCCGACGCGGCGCCGGCCAGGGTCAGCAGCGCGCCAAGACTGATAATGCGTACGAAAGTCATGCTAGAGCTCCTAAAAAATCACCGACAGGCGGTCGGACTCCAGTGTAGACCTTGTCCAACTCCCTTGGTTGCGCTAATTCACCTAACGCCAGAACGGCCTGGCCAACTCCTGCTGGCGCTGCGCCTCGCTGATCCCTGCATCGGCCAACTGCCGCGCATCCAGGCGCGCCAATTGGCGGCGCGTGCGCATGTTGCGCTGCCAGTGCAAGAGGGTGGCGTAAAGCCTTAACCAGAGTGAGTGAGCAGGCCGGCGCTGTGCTGAGGGTTGGCGTTTGAGTAGGCGCTCCATGGTGCTTTCCTTGTCTTAAACCCGGAATGGCAACCTATGGTGCGCGGCTACAGGAGCAAGCGGCAGACACAGCATTGGGAAATTGTCAGGGTGCAGTCGACTACTTAGGCAAACTGTACCGGTCTCCCGCCTGCAGACTGTTACAGATCAGCAATTGACGGGAGCAATGCTGACGTCGCGCGGCGACCGCCCGAAGGGTGTTCGTCAAGGATGGTTGGGCATAAAAAGAAAGCCCCAACGCGCAAGGGCGATGGAGCTTTCAAAAGTCCCAAAAAATGGGAGGAGCATGAAATCGGTGTCTGGCGACAATCAACGCCAGAAGGGCTTGCTCAGCTCGGCATGGCGCTGCGCTTCGCTGATACCGGCATCGGCCAGCAGGCGGGCATCCAGGCGGGCAAGCTGGCGGCGGCTAACAACGCGGCGCTGCCATAACATCAGGGTGCTGAACATACGCAGCGGCAGGGCGCTTACGTTATTGGCTTGGCTGTGATCGAAAAACAGGTCGGAACTGAGTGTACGTTCCATGGTGGTCATCCTTCCGCTTGTGGCGGTTCTGGGGGGCTGCTGTAACTTGATGCCTATATTCCTCCAGCCGCACAACACTCAATAGTCACAGCTGAACTAAATTGCAGAGCTAATAGATAGGTTGCTTTGTAACTGTTACGCAAATTCCAACAGCAACTGTACCTGCCATTAGCGAATCAGCACGAGCAATCAAAAAATTCAGGATATATCACTGAAATATAATCGATCTGCAGCTGAACCATACCGATACAGTTTCAAATTGATTAGCCGAATGCGCTGACCTGTTGTTCAGCTTTTACTCGCCTGATCCGCCAGAACTGCCGAGTTCGCACTGTGGTGACTCGCAGATTCGCCAATGAAAGGCCAAAGCACCCCCAGTAAGCGCTCCAGGCACTCTTCCACCTGCAATTCAGAGGTATCAAGACTCAAGCAGGGCTCCTCGGGGGCTTCATAGGGGGCCGAAATGCCAGTGAACTCGCTGATCAACCCGGCCCTGGCCTTCTGATAAAGCCCCTTAGGGTCGCGCTGCTCGCAGCTCTTGAGGGTTGTACTGATATGGATCTCACGAAAGCCGTCAGCACCGATCAGCGTGCGTGCCATGCGTCGATCCTCGCAATAGGGTGAGATAAACGAGGTGATGACGATCAGTCCGGCAGCATTCATCAACTTGGCAACCTCGGCGATGCGCCGTATGTTCTCTGCACGAGCCTCAGGGGAAAAACCCAAGTCAGCGTTCAGGCCGTGGCGCACATTGTCACCATCAAGCACAAAGCAGGCATGCCCGAGCTCGATCAGGCGCTTTTCCAGGGCAAATGCCAGCGTCGATTTACCCGCGCCACTCAGGCCGGTCATCCACAGGGTGACCGGGCGCTGCCGGAGTAATTGCACCCGGGCTTCCGGAGTCACGCCGGCAGTCTGCCAGACCAGGTTTGTCGCTTCAGGGAGGCGGGACATTTAGGTGATCCTTTGTGCCAGTTCTTTAAATTTTGCCGAGCAGGATAGCGGCTACCAAGCCCAGATTACCCAACAACGTCTGGCGATATACCCCAGACCTCAAAACTCCACGGCATCGCAACAGAAGAGACTTTTTCCGCGCCATCGCGAACGTCAGCAGCACTTCGCGGTGCTGGTCGGTCAACAAATGCTGGCAACACCGCAGCGACTCAATGTTGATGTCGTTCCACTGTTTGAAATGGCCTGCGAACATCCGGCGCAGCCGGTAAAGGCGATCGCTCAGGCTGGAATTGGCACCGATCAAATTACCCCCGTGCTGGCGGTAGTCAATTGATGGCGTCTTATCGTAGTAAACCTGCCCGCCAGCCCCACTGACCAGCATGTATGTCCACCAGTCATGAGAAACAATCGGTAGCTGACCTGCATCAATCAACAGGCCGCGGGCGGCATGGTTAAACAGCATGGTGTTGCCACCGGCCAGGCTCTGTACCAGGGAGTTGATAAAGGTCGGGGGGCGATCGAATAAGGGTGACTGTCCCAAATACTGGCCTCGCTCATCAACCAAGCGCGTGCGGCCGCAGTACAGTGCCGGCAATCCAGCCGGCACACCTGCCAGCCACTCCAGGCCCCGTTCTAATCTGTCGGGATGCCAGAGATCATCTTGGTCACAATATGCATAGGCGTCTGCAGTGATCGTCCCGTCCAGTACCAAAGACAAGAAGTTGGCATAAAACCCCAGACAGGGGCCTGGCTGGATCGTCAGGCGCTCGTGGCCAAGCCGGCGTTGATACTCAAGCAGAATATCCAGCGTGCCGTCGCACGAACCATCGTCGGACACGGCAAGCTGCCAGTGTGGGTATGACTGATTGATGATTGAGTCGAGTTGCTGTGCCAAATAGCGGGCACCATTGTGCGTGGACAGCAGAATCGCAACCGTCGGAGACTCTTTCCGGGCAGCAGCAGAACGTTCACGACAATCTTCATACTGGCTCATTGAGCGGACACCTCAACAGCGCGCCGAACTGCTGCAGCCTCGACAACCGGCACCGGCTGATTATCTTGCGGGGCGCTCAAGCAGCCCACGCGCAGCAATGCTTCCGGGGGCAAGGAACGCACAACCTGCCACCCCGCAGGCCATAAATCCGGTTTGCAATGGCTTGTCGACTCTTCGGGCCGGGCGGCAAAGTAGATGCGGTAGCCTTCGCTACTCGCCCAGGCATCCCAGTTATAGATTCGACCTATAAGAGCCGCTTGCTCAGCCGAAGGTCGACCCAGCAACTGCAGGAGATTGTGCATCGGTAGATATCGTTCGATTGGCAATGCCAATGTTCGCAGCAGCTGCTCCGCGTCCGCGACATAGTCGCTAATGCCCTGGTTAATCGACTCAACGAGCAAGCCGATGTCGTAATCGATGCCGCGCTCACAATCCTCGACAAAGAATAAGTGCCCCTCGGCATCCTGGCGGTACCCGATAGTCGTGCCATAGGGCGCAGAGAAAAACAGCTCGGCTACAGCTCGATTGTCGTACAACAGCGCACGGTTTCTGTCGTCCAGCCTGAGCGTCTCGCTCATGGCTTTCAGGCGCAGACCGGTTTTCTGCGAGAGGCTCGCGGCCGGTTCTGAAAGGCCCAGATAGTAGCCCTGCACATCGAGTTCAAACATCCCCTCCAAGGCACGCTCAAAAGCTTTCTGCGTGGTACCACTCCAACCAACATCGACAAAGGCCACCCGCATGCCATCGGTGAGCCCCAACTCCAGCAGGTGATGATATAGACCGCGCCGCGTCTCCCTGGCTACTTGGAGAATTTTATGGCGCATGGCGACCAGGAACTGCCCGACTGACTTACGGGTGCACGGAGTAATGCGTGTAGTCGCGCTTAAACCCAGGGGATTCAGCACGCTAGCGTCAGGCAGTTCAACGCCGATACGGGTAAAAAGATCCTCCAGCGTGATGTTGTCGGCACCGGAAAGGAAAAAGGTTACCGACTCAAGGAAATTCTGCTCGGAGAGCGCGGCCATAGTGAACGCAACTCTCGACCCGCGCATGTACCGAGCCTCCACGGCTCCAACCGAATGCTGCTGATGAAGCTGATGCAAGAGGAAGCCGTCGCGGGAAATAAAGAGCAGACGATCAATGCCTTCATCGCGAACTTCATTCTGAATCCAGTCAAGAAACCCATGCAGCAACGGGCCACCATACTGCCACCCCAGGCGGTACCAGGGGTTTTTGGAGTCTTGGTAGCAGGCATAACGGGCAAGACCGGCACAGAGGTAGGCGCTTGTAGCAACAGCCGGCAAGGCGTCGAAGAGCACCTGCGCAGCATAGGCTGGAGGACGGTAGTGCAGGGTGTGCAGTCCTTTTTCCTTGGCGCGTTGTACATCGCCAAGCGGGTTATCACCGATATGCAGGATCTGCTCGCCAGCGAGTCCGAGCCGTTGCTTTAGCAGGTCGAATAATTCGCCCTTATCTCGCTTGGTGCAATCGCATGCGCTGGAGACCAGAAGATGATCGACGCTTAGTTCGAGGCGCTCAGCCAATTGCTCGAAGAATGTCTGCGGCAGGTACATATCCGAGGTCAGCACCACGACCTTGCCTTGATTCCGAGCTTCGTCAAACATCGCGACGACTTCGGGGTTAAGCCGTATCACTGCATGCTCAAGCTTCTGCTCCAGCTCAGCTAATACGGCGGAGTCATGCTGCGCGTGGCTCAAGTTGTCATAAATATCAGCCAGCGTCAGCTCTTTGCGCCCCTCCCGAGCCATCTGTTTAAAGCCATGCGCTTGGGCAATTTTACGCTGCTCGGCAAAGCCTCGATCAGCCAACTGATGCCCCATCAGATCAAACAGATTTTCCGGCTCATGCAGAACACGGACAAGCAGGGTGTCGAATACATCAAATGAAACAGCCCGGACAGCGGGCAGTATCCTGTCAAACTCTTCCAGCAATAGCTGATAGCGTTCCATAGCACCTGATTCTCTTGTCAGTAGTTCAACACCAGAAAGTCGACGCTGTTCTGGTGAAGATTATTGTTGTAATAGGGGTCACGCATGAAATAGCCAGGATGCTTATGAAACAGCTTGCGACGTTCGCGGCCAAGCCGCTTGAGCTTGCCGGCATCCTCGTGGTCAATCCCACGGGAAACTGACTCGTGATGCACTAGCGTTACAGCAGAACACACCACATTGTGCCAACCAGCCCGATGCAGCCCCAGGCACAGGTCGACATCGTTATAGGCAATGGGCAGCGCTTCATCAAAACCACCGATAGACTCGAACTTATGGCGAGCCACCATCAGGCAGGCACCGGTTACCGCCAGCCAGTTCCAATCGAGAATATTGCGCCCGAAGTACAACGGCATATCATTGCGCGCGTTGTAGAAGGCATGGCCAGGGCCATCGGCAAGGTTCAATACGCCGCAATGCTGAATCCGCTCGGAACCGGGGAAAAGCAGCTTGGCCCCCACTGCGCCGACATGCTCAAGCTGTGCAAAACCGAGCAATCGCTCCAGCCAATCGCCCTCTAGGACCTGCGTATCATCATTGAGGAAGAGCAGAAACTCGCCCGTCGCATAACGACTCGCCAAGTTGTTAATGGCTGAATAGTTGAATGGGTGAGGATAGTGCTGCAGTTGTATCTGCGGAAGCAGGTCCAGGCTGTGGTAATACGCCAGAGCGTCCTCGTCGACGCTCTGGTTATCCATAAGAATGATTTCGTAGTTTCCGTAGCGAGTCTTCTCCAGAATGGACTCTATGCATTGCCGCACGATCGAGTAGTTGTCACGGGTTGGAATAATGATCGACACCAGCGGGGTGCCTACGGGCCGGTAGTTGATGCGAAACTGTCCAGGCATTTGGACCACGGACTCAACGCAACCAGAAAGCATTCGGCGCTGCAGTGCGTCTTCCTTGACGCGGCGAACTGCATCACTGGCGTAGGGTTTGGCATCTATGCTTGAGGCGATTGATGAGGGCAGTATGCGCCAGTGATAAAGCACCTTGGGAATATGCACGACGCGTGGTGTCTGCTCGGTAATTCGCAAGATAAGGTCATAATCCTGAGCCCCCTCATAACCAAGGCGCAACCCGCCAACCGCCTCGACCAGACGTGACCGAATGCAACACAGGTGACAGGTATACATGATGCTCATCAGCGCATCGGGCGACCATCCCGGCTTGAAAAAGGGGTCACTGAAGTTCCCCGTCGCATCAATCTTGTCCTCATCGCTATAAATGAGGTCGGGATCATGCTCATTAATGACCTTTACAACTTCGTACAATGCGTCGAGTGTCAGCTCGTCGTCATGGTCAAGAAAGGCGACATACTCGCCCTGGGCCATGCTTAGGGCAATATTGCTGGCATGGGATATACCGCCGTTCTGCTCAAGGAATCTGACCTTGATCCGCGGGTCATCAAGCCCTCGCATAAAGCGTCGGGTCTCTTCATTGGGCCCGGCATCTTCAACCAGAATTAGCTCCCAATTGGAGTACCACTGCTGCTCTACGGACTGGATAAGTTTTTCCAGATAACGTGGGGCAACGCCGTATACCGGCGTGATAATTGAAATCAAGGGATGGCGAGCAAATCCGGATAATGCCTGCTCGATGCTGATCGTACGCCGCGGTGGCAAGTAGCAGTATTGGCTAGCGGAGGACTGCTCCAGCGCATAACGACCAGCGGATGGCGACTCCGCACCGGCCTCATAAAGCAGCCCATATAACCCCTGGATACCCTCGGCGCGACTCACCTGCTGCTGCCGTTGCCAGTTCTCATAGTGAATCGAATTCCGGAACAGAAACCCCAAGCGGCTAAACACCCAATTAAGCAGAGGTGCGCGGAACCTTTGCGGCAAGCGAAAGTAGAGCGCGCGAGCGATGGACCTGAGCGAGCGCCGAGACCAGCCGACCAGGCGCTTGGCGAAGCTGCCGGCTGCGCGCAACGGCCGGGTCAGGTGCCAGGATGTCGAGCTGCGTATTTCTGCCATGCTGGCGTGAGTACTCAACAGATCTTGTTGCAGGCTTGCAACCTGATGCTCCAGATGCTTTTTCTGCTGTGCGGACAGCTGTGCTTGCTCCGCATGCTGAGCGGCCTGGCGCTGCATAGCCTCCTCTTGCTGAGTGGCCTGCCGTTGCAACTGCTCCTCTTGCTCCTGGAATTGCTGCGCATGCATTGCATGTTGTTGCGCCAGCTCATTAGCGTGATGGCTAACGGCTTGCTGCAACTGCTGCTCCAGCAGACTGATCTGCCTTTGCTGGTCCGCAACGTTATGCGCCTGCATAGCCAACAAGGTGCGCAGTGGCGCATAGCTCTGCAACTGCAGCATCAGATTATTCAATGCCTCACTGGTATTGCTATCGTTCAAGTCCTGCTCATCAGTTGCCAGTTGCTCGAGCAACTCGAACAACAACCGGATTTCGGCGAGCAGGCCAGGAGCAGCGTGCATGTCCTCCACGGAGAAATGTGAATGGCGCAATTGTTCATCAAGGAAACTCTCGGAATACTCAACCAAATCTGCTTCTGAAGGTTGTTCGAGCCCACCCAGACGGGCTATGCGCAGCAACTGCTCACGGGGGCTGGCCAGCAATCGGTCATAACTGATCACCAGGCGCTTATAGCCCTGGGTTTCCAGCAAGCTGGGTAAACAGTGCTCAAGCCACAGCTGGTGACTTTTCTCGGCAGGAAAACCATCGCGCTTTTCAAGCGACAAGGCCACGCTGATCGGATTGCGGCTGGCAATAAGAAAAACCGGCGTCACACCCAATCGTTGGAACACCAGTTTCCAGAATGGCAGCAGTCGCGCCATTCGCGGGTCTTTGAAGGCAAAAAGACGATAACGCTCGACTTGCTGGGCCAGGTAATCGGTGGCTCTTTGCCCATAGGGGCTTGCCAGCAGCGCAGCCCAATCACACCGGCCGAGATCGCCAAGACTGTGCCAACTCTGTCCGCATTGCTCCAGCAAGGCGTCGTTGATGGCGACAATCTCCAGATCCTCCCAGAAGCCTTTGCTGTTATTACCTTCAAAGGCAGGCATCAGATTGCCACCCAGCTCCACGCCTAGAGCCTGCAAGCCTCGGGTCAAGGCACTGGTGCCACTGCGGTGCATACCCAGCACAACCAGGACTTTACTGGCAGATACACTCATGCTCACCTCGAACGTGGGCTATTGGGGGTATTCCCCCTCTTGTTATTGATTGAGCGCAGCCTGACTAGGTCGAAGGCTTGGCTTTACTGCATCTCTGGCCATCTGGTTGGCCTGCTTTACGGCTTGGCGTACGACCTCCAGATAAGCGTTAATAACCTCATCGGATGGGCCGCAAAGAAGGCTTTTACCCTCATGAATCCACAGCACCCGGTCACACAGCTCACGAATGGCTTCCATGCTATGGGAAACCAGCACGACCGTTTTGTTTGAGCCGATCTTCTGCTTCATGGCTTCATGCGACTTGATTTTGAAGCTCTGGTCACCGACCCCGAGCACCTCATCGATCAGCAGAATATCCGGGTCGGCGTGGATGGCGACCGCAAAGCCCAAGCGTGCGCGCATACCCGTGGAGTAGGTACCGACCGGGCGCTCGAAAAAGTCGCCAAGCTCGCTGAACTCGTGAATCTTGTCTAATAACGATCTGATCTGCTTGAGCCGCAGACCCAGCAGCAAGCCACCAATCACAACGTTCTCGCGCCCCGACAATTCGGGCTTGAAGCCGACATTCAGGGCCAGCAGGCTGGCCGTCTTGTGGGGATGACGCCATAAATGGCCACGATCAGGATCGGTGATCCCGGCAATCAGCCGTAGCAAGGTGCTTTTGCCCGCACCATTGGCACCGATAACCCCAAGCGTTTCGCCTGCTCGCAGGGTGAAACTTACGTCATCCAAAGCCCAGAAATTGTTGAACCTGAGCACACCCGCACGCTGCCGATAGGAGAGGCCGACATTGCGCGCCTCGAAAACGACCTGGCCACTCATACTTGCACCTTCAGAGCATCAATTTCGGGTAACGACGTTCGTTACGTCGCAGGACCAGAGCAGCGACCAGTAGCACCGGCAGCGCCAATAACAGCACATAACAGAGGTCGGACCAATCAGGCCATTGGTTGCTCAGTAAAACGGCACGATAGGCACCGATCACCAGCACCATCGGATTAAGCTCAAAGACAAAGCGCATCGACTCCGGCACGCTGTCGGCACTGAAGAAAATGCCCGACATAAACATCATGAGCATCAGCAGGTTATCCACCACCAGCTTCAGGTCTTGAGCGAAGGGGATCAACGCCGCCAGCAACAAGCCGAACGCAGTGATCAGCAGCAATTGGCTGAGAATGATCGGCAGCAAGCCAAACCAGTGCAGCGAAGGCCTCTTGCCAATCACCAGCAAGAAGCCTAGAAGCAGCAGCAGCACGATCAGAAACTTGAAGGTGTTGCTGAAAATCTGAATCAGGCCGAATAGAAACTTGGGAACATAGATTTGCTGCACCAGGCCGGCGTTCATCGGAATCGATACACTGGCCTGGCGCACCGAGCCATCGAACCACTTCCAGGCGATCATCCCACTGAGCAGAAATGGCACATAATCGTCACCGCCCTGGCGCAGGGCCATGCCGAACACCACATAGAAGACCGCCATGTACATGACCGGCTCAATGATCCACCAGAGAAAGCCAAGAAAGCGCCTGGCAATCTCCGTACGCAGGTCGCTATAAACCCCGTACCACAGAACTTCCCGGTAATTCATCTAGATGCTGGCCTGATTGAAATAGGGCGCTCATTTAAACACAATGCGGTATTTTTTCAGCAAGATACCCGCAAGTCTTGCCCACACCCTTTCCGACAAATGGCCCTGCCGCTGACAACAAGAGGCTTTACATGCGGTTTATTCAGACCCTGCTTTCGCGCGTTCAATCGTCCAAGCCTATGCCCGCCCAACCGGCCGCCCCCGTCATGGTTGTGGGCATGCATCGGAGCGGCACCAGCTTTTTGACCGGGTCGCTGCAGCAAGCCGGGCTCGAGCTAGGCAAACATAGCGCGTGGAACCCGCACAACCTTAAAGGCAATCGGGAAAACCTGGAAATCGTCGCATTCCATGACGCCCTGCTGGCCGCTCGCGGCTACGCCTGGGACAACCCGCCCGCCGAGCCCCTCAAGTGGACAGCGCAGGAGCGGCATCAGGCTAAACAGCTGATTGCCGATTACCAGGGCGTGCCACGCTGGGGGTTCAAGGATCCGCGCTCCCTGCTGGTCGTGGACGGCTGGCTGGAATTGATCCCCGACCTCAAGTTTGTCGGCATATTCCGCCACCCCACAGCTGTCGCCCAGTCTCTCGCAGCCCGCGGCGGCATGCCTCTGGAGCAGGCACTCAAGCTGTGGAAGGCCTACAACGAGCAGCTGCTGAAGCTACAGCGGGAATTCGCCTTCCCATTGCTGTGTTTCGACGAGGATGAGGCCACGCTGCATGACAAATTGAATGTGATCTTGCAGCAGATGGCACTTGAACCTCTGACTGAGGAGCGCTTCTTCAGCGCCGACCTCAAGCACCATCAGCAGCAGCCGCTACCCCTGCCGCGAGAGCATGAAGCGCTCTATCAAGAACTTCGCGACTGCGCCCGCTGATCAGGAGAGACCTTGATGTCGCTATTCCGCCCCAGGCCCAAACTGTCGATCGTGGTGATCGTCTACAAGATGCCCGACCAGGCCGAGAAAACCCTGCTCTCGCTGAGCCCCGCATACCAGCAGGGCGTCCGCGAGAAGGACTACGAAGTCATCGTGGTGGAAAACCATTCGGATCGACTGCTCGGCGCTGCTCGCGCGTGTCAGCACGCATCCAATGTGCGCTATTACCATCGCCAGGAAAGCCAGCGCAGCCCGGTTAACGCGATCAACTTCGGCGCAGCGCAAGCCAGGGGGCGCTATGTCGCCATCATGATCGATGGTGCGCGGATGCTTACGCCTGGCGTCGTACGCCTGACGCTTTCCGCCTTTCAGGCCGACCCACAGGCCGCCGTATCGGCTCCGGGCTACCACATCGGCCACAAGCTGCAACAAGTAGCCGTCAATGAGGGGTATGACGAACAGGCCGAGGCTGAGCTTCTGAAAAGCATCGCCTGGCCTCAGGATGGCTACAGCCTGTTTGATATCGCAGTCCTAAGTGGCTCCTGTCAGGGGGGCTTTTTCCAGTCCAACTACGAGAGCAACTTTATCGCCATGTCTACCCAGAAGTGGAAAGCGCTGGGCGGTGTCGATACTCGCTACAACGACTTTGGCGGCGGCAACGCCAACCTCGACCTCTACAAGCGACTGCTCGAATCCCCAGGCACGGCCTTCTATATGCTGTTCGGCGAAGGTTCGTTTCACCAGTTCCACGGGGGGGTTACGACCGGCACGCGCAAGGCCGAACGCGACCTGATCTACAAACAGCTGGATGACCAGGATCGCGCCTTGCGAGGCGACGACCGAGCGCCGCCGAATGTTAGGCCGATCCTCTTCGGTACGCCGCATCCGAGCGTCTATCGCTTTATCCGCCACTCCCTGGACAAGGTTCAACCGCAATGAGCCAACCCCTGCTGTCAATTATCGTCATCGCTTACGACATGCCACGCCAGGCGCTCAATACCCTGATTAGCCTCAGCCCCGCCTACCAGCAGGGTGTGGGTACCGACGACTATGAAGTGATCCTGGTGGAGAACCGCTCAAAGCGGAACATGGACGCCGAGGCCATCGCCCGCCTGCCGGGAAACTTCCGCTACTTTCTTCGCGATGAGCCCGGGGTCTCACCCGCAGCAGCCATCAACTTCGCCTTCAGCCAGGCCCAGGGCCGCTATATCGGCCTGATGATCGATGGCGCGCGGATGGTGACCCCGGGGGTCGTGCACTATGCATTGATGGCCTGGCGTATGGCGGACGATGCCATGGTTGTAGTGCCGGGTTACCACCTCGGAGAGAACGAGCAGCAATTCCACCTGACCCACGGCTACTGCGAGGAACAGGAGCAGCGCCTGCTCGACGAAATCGACTGGCAGAACAACGGCTATGCCCTGTTCGACATCTCCTGCCTGAGCGGGGCGAACCCCAATGGGATCTTCCATCCCTTTATGGAGTGCAATTGCCTGTTCCTGAGTGCCGATGTCTTTCGCGAGATCGGTCAGGCCGATGAGCGTTTCGACCTGCCGGGCGGCGGCGCACTGAATCTCTGCATCTACCGCAAGGCCGCCATGCATCCGCGCACCCGCGCGTTCATGCTGGCCGGCGAAGGTTCCTTCCATCAACTGCATGGCGGCGTAACGACCTCTGAAGTCGAGACTCGAGACGCTATTTTGCGTAGCCAAAGTGAGCAGTTGACCGCATTACTTGGGCAGCCATATCGCTCACCCACTGTTGAGCCTGTGCTGCTTGGCAGGGTTCCTCCCCAAGCTTTTCGCTATTTAAAACATTCGGTAGAGCGTGGAATACATCGAGCGCAGCGTTGTGCCGCACGAAACGAGAATATGTATGCGGATCAGTGGTTAAAGCAAAACGGCAACGTGAGTTAACCGCCACTTTGACGATGATACCTACTGAGCCTTTAGGCTACACAGCGCCATGAACACAAATGGGTTACCACCCTATATCGCGGGCATACTATGAGCGTAGATCTTGATTTCTTTGACAATGCCCCTTTGGTACATATCGGCTACCCGAAGAGCCTCTCAAAGTGGCTGCAAAAGAATCTATTTATTCCAGAGATGGGTTTTATTAAATGCCTGAACCCTGAACTGGTTCACGAGTTACTGGTGTCTAAGAAACCCTTTCAGTTTGATTGCCAGGCCATTCAGGGAAAGGTTAACTTCGCCATAGCACGCGCAAATAAAATATTACCGCCACCACAAGCCATACAATTAGTGCCTGTGGTGACCTCAGAGGCGTTGGTAGGCAATATGTTTTGCGGTGGATTTGATGCGGAGCTGCTTGCGCAGCGGCTGGTGCATTCGTTTCCTCAAGCAAAAATCTTAATCGTGGTGCGTGAACAGAGACAAATGATTCGCTCACTGTTCAGTACGGCTGTAGCGTGGGGTATACCTCACAAAATCGAGGACTTTCTCTCGCCACGCGATGAAAATATTGCTCCGCAATTCAGCTGTGAGTATCTTTTTTACGATGCCTTAGTCTCTTACTACCAAGAAATCTTCTCTAAGGACAGAGTGGTTGTCGTTCCATATGAATTATTTAAGAGCGACCCTGCGGCTTTTGTCGGAAAAATCATGCAACTGTATCCAACCACTTACAACTCAGTAAATTTTTCGAATTTACCATTTAATGCAGTGGTAAACCAAGGGCAGACGGCGATCGAAACCAATGCCCAGCGATTTCTCAACAGTTGTTTTCTGCGCACGCCTTTTAATTACAGCGGCTGGTTTAATGATCGTGATAGCTGGAGGTTGGTGCGCAATACATGGAGGGCACCCCTGAGCAAAACCAACTACTTAGTCAGCTGTCTCGAAACAAGATTAGCTAAAAAAATTGAGCGCCTGACCATGGGGCGCTTCTCGGACTCTAACAAGCGTTTGTCTCAATTAACAGGTATGGATTTTAGCGCCTTTGGATATCAAACATGAGGCACGCGGCATACCGTGGACTTTCTATGCTAATGAGTCTGTGCGTTGTTACTACTTTTCTTAGGTAATACCATGTTCGCGCATGAGAGTGAACTGGACTCCAAAGAACGACTCGGGCCATTTGACGGCCTCTATGGTGCAGCTATTTTGTTGGTATTGGCCTACCACGTGTGGGGGAACATTAGTGGCCTTTCACAATTACCAAATGATTTATTCATTTTTTCTTTTCTCTATACGAGTAACACCGGAGTCACTTTATTTTTCTTACTGAGCGGTTTTTTAGTTAGCTGTCTATTTTCTTGGGCTGCGCGCTTCAAACAGCTACCATTACCAAGTAATTATTTCCCTCAGCGAGCACTAGGCATACCGCTTCCGTATTCCACGACTTTTTTAGTCGGCATTCTTCTCACTTTTCTATCGATTAACTCGACTCGAAATTTAGAATTTAAAAACGCGTCCCTATCAGTACTGCTAGTACTGCTTGCACTGGTATTGATTCCTGCGGCTCAGGTGGGGGCAAAAGCTTATATTTGGCATACCCCATGGTATGTTCTGCCAGAAGCCTTGCTCTGGGGAGCGATCATGTGGATCATGCTGGTGCGTGTGTCCCCACGCTTTAGCCTTCTGGATAATCGAATGACCTGCTTCTTTCTCTAAAAAACAAACCACCTCACTCACGAATTATGCAGGAGATAAAAATATGAGTACCGTATACATGCCGCCCTCGATTCGCCACTTCGAACCCTTGCATATGGTGTTCAGCACCTGGGTCGATCACCTACCCTTTGGCTATGACTTGGTCGCAGCCCTACGCCCGAAGATGTTGGTGGAGCTAGGCACTCACAAAGGCCTGTCGTATTTCACCTTCTGCCAGTCGATGAAGGAAAACGAAATTGATGGCCTGTGCTATGCAATCGACACCTTCGAGGGCGACGAACACACCGATAAATATGACGAGTCGGTGTTTAACGCAGTGAATAACCATAACCGCCAGCACTACCATGGTTTTTCCTATCTGATGCGTATGTACTTCCAGGATGCCCTGCGGCATTTCAACGAAGAGAGCATCGATCTGCTGCATATCGACGGTTTTCACACTTACGAGGCGGTGAGCGAGGACTTCGCCAACTGGTACCCTAAGATAAAACCGGGCGGCATTATTCTGTTCCACGATGTGCAGGCGCGCCTGCAGGATTTCGGGGCCTGGAAGTTCTGGGACGAAATTCGCGGCCAGCACGAAACCTTTACCTTCAACCATGGTTTTGGCCTTGGCGTGTTGCGTAAACCGGGTGGTGATCGCAGCAATGATCCAGAACTACTAAAACTGCTGTTCGAAGAGCAAACGGAGGACTCCTGCGCACGCATTCGCGCATTCTATGTACATGCCAGCAAGCATTTGGAAAACACAAGAAAAGTCAAACGACTGCAAAAAGACAAAGCCTCCAATGGTGCCTCCTAAGCCCAGCCTAGAGTCATATTGATTCGGATGAATTTGTGACTATTTTTATGGAACGCAAATAAATGCTGCGCAAGTGGATGTGCCGTGGGCTGATTGCATTACCAATCATTAGCCTCGCCTTAAATGCCCTGTTCTGGCTGAAGCATGGCGTCGATATCCCATACTGGGACGACTGGCGTAAGTATGATCAAGGAATGATGGGGAGTTTCGACTTACATTATCTCTTCGCACCAGAAAATGAGACGCTGTATCCAGTGGGTAAATTTCTCGACTCGCTGGCATTTCATGCATTAGGTGGCAATAGCATCGCCTACCAATTTCTGTCCTTGGTACTGGTGCTTGGTGGTCTGCTGCTACTGCAGTGGCACCTGCTTGTCCGCGCCACCAATCAGCCCTGGATCCTGGCTTGTTCTTTCAGTCTGACCCTCTTTATGCTGCAACCGGACAGCTATTGGGGGCGGGTTGACATGGCCTATCACCAGGCAGTTCCTTTGCTCTGTGTGCTGGGGGTGCTGGCCGTGCTGCTTTCTGAGCGCTGGCGCAATATTTGGGCGATTCCGACTCTTTGCTTGCTCGGCTTGGTGGCTGGATTTGTTTATATCAGCGGGGCCTTCGCCATTCTGGTGCTAGGTGCCCTGCTGCTTACTCTCCATTTTTTTCTCACCGATACACTCAAGAAACGCTTGTTGCTCACAGGGAGCCTTCTGCTCGGTATTGGTCTACTCGCGGCCACGGCCCAGCTGCTGGCCATGCTGCAATTAAGCGAACAAAAAGGGCATGGCCTCACGGCAGCGACGTATCCCTGGATGGCTGACTTCTGGCTTTATATGCTCGGCAAAGTGTCGCGGTCATTGCTGTTACCACTGGAGCACCCAGCACTTTCCTTGGCCCTAACCCTAAGCTTGGTGGCTGGGGGGGTAACTATCGCAGCGTTTTTCGGATTTCGCCTAACCCGACGGCAAGTAATGATGGTCGATGCACCAGCCGTGGTTGTATTCCTAAGCTTGCTCGCTGTGGTTTTCGTTTATTTAGGAATAATTGCCTATGGTCGGGCAATGACCTTGCGCCCACCTCAGTACGATGGTGCTCTGGGGGTGTTCAGCTGGGGTTATTACCGGTTTCATTTCTTCTGGGTTAATTTGCTCTGGCCCTGGCTCGCACTAATGTTACTGGTGGCCTTGTCGCGCCGCCGCCAAAATTCCACGCTGCTGCAGGTCGGTGCTTTGGGTGCATTCCTTACCATTTTGTTTCTAGCGATCAAATTTACCAATGTTGCCTCACATGATGCGTTCTACTCACAGGCCATAGCACCTAAGCTGCGTAGCCTGGAGTGTTTGCGTACCAATCTGCAGGTGGATGGTGACTATATTTGCCCCGAAGTCTACGGCTTTGCTCTGCAGAGCATCCGTCAAGCCATGACCAATGCACGAGGTGCCGAGGCATCATTTGTTAGGGATATCAACTATCAACCTATTCCTCTCGGAAGGCAGGTGCCGTTACCGCTGTACAGCCTGTCCCTCAACACGCCGCCTGGGGAATGGAGCAATGCACAGGCCAAAATCACAGCGGACGGACGAATCAAAATCGAGGCCGGCGTGGATGCAGGGGTTCTGTTCGAGACAGGCGCGGCCGATGCCCTAGCGCGTTGCCGAATACTGGAGGTCAATGCACTACTAACAACGTCGGTGCCTGATTTTGCCCAACTATTCTACCTGCCTGGTGAGCAGTCGCTCTTCAGCGAGACGCACTCGCAGAGGGTTCCCCTGCGCAGTGCCGGCAAGCAAGCCATTAATTTTCGTGTCGTCAGCGATAAAGGATTCCGCGACTCATTGCGTTTTGACCCGGTGCTGGCCGCGCAGACTATGTTCATTGACAAGTTTGAAGTGTATTGCCGAGCATTCACGCCCAGCGCACTTATGGAAAAGGGCAATTCCAATGAATGAAGGGAAAGTTATTCCCCTGTTTTCAGCAGCCAAGGCTAATGCTGGGCTGGATTTGCTGACACCTATGGCCCGCGTAGTGGATCGACACTGGTATGTGCTGGGTGAGGAAGTGCTGGGCTTCGAGACTGAGTTCGCCGCTTACGTTGGGGTCGCTCATTGCGTATCGGTAGCGAGTGGCAGTGATGCACTAGAACTGGCCTTGCGCACCCTGGGCATTGGTTATGGGCAACGCGTGGTGACGGTGGCCAATGCCGGCTTCTATGGCAGTACGGCCATTCATGCGATAGGGGCGATACCCGTTTATGTCGACATCGACCCAGAATCATTAACTCTTTGCCCGCAGGCATTGGCGAAAGCCTTGGACAGCCGTCCGGACGCACTGATCGTCACTCATTTGTATGGTCAACTGGCCGGGATTGAGCCCTTGTTAGCCATGGCTCGTACGGCGGGAATACCGCTGATCGAGGATTGTTCCCAAGCGCATGGAGCTCGGCGCGATGGACGACAAGCCGGAAGCTTCGGCGATCTTGCCTGCTTTAGTTTTTACCCGACCAAGAACCTCGGCGCATTGGGTGATGGTGGCGCAGTGTTGACCGATAACCCGCTCCTGGCTGAACGCCTACGTCAGCTACGCCAGTATGGCTGGGACCGGAAATATCGAGTCAGCGTGCGCGGTGGTCGCAACAGTCGCATGGATGAACTACAGGCAGCGGTTTTACGCACCAAACTACCCCACCTGAATAGCTGGAACGAACAACGGCGTATAATTGCCACGCGCTACAACACGGCCTTTAAAGGGCTGGAGCTGCAGCTACCAACCATTGCGGATGACCACGTTGTACACCTCTATGTACTACGCCTGGCTGATCGCGAGCGGTTTGCCGCGGCACTGCGAGCACGAGGGGTTGTCACGGACATTCATTACCCGATTGCCGACCATCATCAGCCGGCCTACCCACAGGCTCATACGCTGACCCTGCCACATACCGAAGCAGCCTGTAACGAAGTCGTTTCCCTGCCATGTTTCCCTGGTATGAATGATGGGGAGATACAACAGGTTGTCGAGGCGGTACGGGCTTACTTCATTACAAGGGAAGCGCAATGCTGAGCCTAGTCATCCCGGTGTATCGCAACGAAGGGTCACTTCCCGAGTTGCTGCTGGCTCTGCGCCATCTGAATGAGACACTTGTTAGCCGACTGGAAGTGGTTTTCGTCGTGGATGGCAGTCCGGATCGATGCTACGAGCTTTTACGTGAAGCCCTGCCGCAGCAATGTTTTCGATCTCAGCTAATTCTGTTATCTCGCAACTTCGGCTCCTTTATGGCGATTCGTACCGGCCTGCAGTTCGGTCAGGGCGAGCGCTTTGCGGTAATGGCTGCTGATTTGCAAGAGCCGCCGGAGCTGGTGCGGGAGATGAACCGTGTTCTCAGCGAGCAGGAGATCGACGTCGTAGTGGGAGTACGCTCCCGACGTCAGGACCCGCTCCTTTCACGTCTGGCATCACGCGTATTCTGGGGGTTATACCGCCGCTATGTGGTGCCTGAGATTCCATCGGGCGGGGTGGACATGTTCGCCTGCAACAAAGCGTTCCGCGATACCTTACTCAGCCTCGACGAGCGACATAGCTCGCTGATCGCGCAGATCTTCTGGCTCGGCTTCCGCCGCGCCAGCGTAAGTTACGAGCGCCAGGAGCGGCAATATGGCAAGTCTGCCTGGACGTTGCGCAAGAAAGTCAACTACCTGATGGACAGCGTGTTCTCCTTTACTGACCTGCCAATTCGGTTGCTGATTCGTACGGGCGCGCTCGGTGCCATAGTGGCCTGCATGCTTGGGACGCTGGTGCTGGTCGCCCGACTGTTCGGCGAGATTGATGTACCCGGCTACGCAATGACCATGTTGACCATTACCTTCCTCGGTTGCCTAAACCTGCTGGGATTGGGCATCGTCGGCTCCTATGCCTGGCGCACCTACGAGAATACCAAGCAACGGCCCCTCGCTATCCCTATGCGGGTAGAGCGCTACGAGGTGATGCATGAGTGAGCACCCAGGTTATTTCGTACATGCTCAGGCCTTGTGCGAGTCAAATCATATTGGCCAGGGCACACGGGTGTGGGCATTCGCCCACATTCTGCCGGGAGCGCGCCTGGGCCGTGAGTGCAATGTATGTGATCACGTATTCATCGAGAACGTTGTCAGCGTTGGTGATCGTGTCACTCTCAAATGCGGGGTTCAGCTATGGGATGGCATCACGCTAGAGGACGATGTGTTCGTTGGCCCCAACGTCACGTTCACCAATGATCGCTTCCCGCGCAGCAAGCTATACCCCGAACAGTTTGCCCGCACCTTGATCCGTAAGGGTGCCTCCCTGGGAGCCAACGCCACCATACTGCCAGGCCTGACTATCGGCATGAACGCCATGGTTGGGGCCGGGGCGGTAGTGACTCGCTCAGTTCCGCCAAATGCCATTGTAGTGGGCAATCCGGCAAAAATAGTCGGCTATGTCGATGCACGTCCGAGTGATCCAAGGATCGAGCCGGCAGCCCACCCAGTAGAGGTTGGCTTCAGCCACACCGCCGTCAAGGGCGTAACCTTGCATCGGCTTACCGAAGTATCGGATATACGCGGCAGCCTGTCAGCAGGAGAGTTCGAACGCGAGATTCCGTTCACCGTGCGCCGTTATTTTATGGTCTACGACGTTCCGACCGAAGAAACTCGCGGAGAACATGCTCACATAAAATGCCACCAATTTTTGGTGGCGGTGAAGGGCGTAGTGCACGTGGTGGCCGATGACGGTTTAAATCGTGCGGAGTTTGTCTTGGACCGGCCCACTGCTGGCATCTACCTTCCACCCATGACCTGGGGCATCCAGTACCGCTACTCTTCTGATGCCATGCTGCTGGTATTTGCCTCCGATTACTACGAGCCTGCGGACTACATTCGCAATTACGACGACTTCTTGCTGCGCGCTCGCGGCCAGCAGGAGTGCTAAATAACATGCTGTTACAGCTACCACGATTTGCACGATCTAGCTTTTTTCGCTTCCTGATTTCGGGCGGATTGAATACGGTACTGACTTATGCTCTTTACCTATTACTGATCCTGTTCATCTCATATCAGTGGGCATACACGATTGTTTACCTGCTGGGGATTTGCCTGGCATTCGTACTGAATCGTGCTTATGTCTTCAAGAGCAACCGCGGCTGGTTTTCGCTAGCGTTGTTTCCCCTCATCTATGTGCTGCAGTACCTGCTGGGCATCAGCATACTCTTGGGACTAGTGGAGAGACTGGGAATCTCCCAGGCACTCGCACCGCCGCTGGTAATAGTGGTGACAATACCGGCTACCTACCTACTGTCGCGGCTTGTTTTCCTGCAGCAGACTTGAGTTTTTTGTAGATTCCCATCAAGCCGCATCTTATTCACCGATATGCATCGGGAAGCTCCTGCCAAAGCGTAGCGAACCCCGGCTCAGCCTCGCCAGCTGGACGGCCATTGGTGTAGTAGTAGAGTGCAAGGGATTTGCGATAGACCCCCTCCGGGCAGGTCACCGGCTGGGGGTGCCCATGGTAAGAGTTCGAAGTCGTGCTGAACACGACGCAGCGGTTGAGAATCGGTAGAACACGCTTGGGCGGACCTTGCATGTCCTTGTCCCAGAGCTGCAGATGGCCGCCATATTCTTCCGGCCAATCCTGATTCAGGTACAGCAGGAAGTTGAGGCGGCGATCCAGTGCAAAGTCGCGGTGTGTCGCGAAGTCGGCATGAACTTTGAGAAAGCCGCCACGGCCAATTTGATGAATGCCAGCCCCGCGCAGATTAGGGTCGGGGATCAGTTTTTCGATACCGGTCATCTGGCTAAGGAAGTCGAGAAAGTAATGCGAATTCAGCTCCCAGACCAGCTGCCTGTATGCCTCCGGCATCTGCAGGCAATCGCGGATATTGCGCTTGTCTTTCTGCACATACTCGCCGCTGCTCTTGTCCTTGTGCGTGGCATCGTTCCAGATAGGCAGGTTCTGGTCATAGGGGTACTGCTGCAAGAGTTTCTGCAGCGTGCACTGGGGCAGGAAGTCATCAATTACAATGTGCGGAAATGGCTGATTGTCCTGATAGAGAGGAGCCAGCCGCTCTACAGCCGCCCGCAGCGCCGGATAATTGATCAACAGGCCCGAGTCGGCTGGCATGGCGGTTTGATCACCGATCATTTTTGGAAATGATGCGTTACTCACTAATCAGGGATCCTTTTGTGTCGGCTACTCTCAGAACCATATTGTGCGGCTTGTCGTTGCTGGCCATTCTGCTGACCTCGGGGTGTTCAGGCAATGACTCGGATCAACAACCGCGGCCGAATATCCTGCTGATTCTGACCGATGATCTCGGCAACAACGATATCGCCAGTTGGGGTGATGGCACAGCACCGACGCCGACGCTGGATGAGTTAAGCCGCCAATCCGTGCGATTCCGCCGGCACTTTACCGACAGCACCTGTTCTCCCAGCCGCGCGGCATTGCTGACCGGCCAGCACCCAATCAGTGTCGGCTTTCAAGCAGATGGCCTCGGTCTTTCCCAAGACTTGGAGACACTGCCCGAGGCACTACAGGGGCTGGGCTATCGAACCGCTCATGTCGGCAAGTGGCATGTGGGGGAAGCACTTGAATACCCAGAGATTCAGCCGGGGTATCACGGCTTCGACTACTGGTTCGGCATGCTCAATCATTTCGTTCTCCGGGGTCCTGGGCCAGATGGGAGCATATTGCGTCAGCAACCAACCCATATAGATCCTTGGCTCCAGGATAACGGTATGCCGCCTCGTCAGTATCAGGGCTACCTGGACGATTTACTGACAGACAAGGCAATTGATTTGATGGTAGACAGCGAGCAGCCCTGGTTTATCAACCTGTGGCTGTTCTCACCTCACACGCCATATCAACCATCACCCAGGTTTGCCAATCAATTCCCCGATACCGCCGAGGGGCAATTTCAGTCCATCCTCAAACACATCGATTTCAACGTCGAGCGCCTGCTGGCAAGCCTCGAACGCAAGGGGTTAGCAGAAAACACCATTGTGGTATTCGCCAGCGATAATGGCGGCCCCAATATTACGCAGGACAACAACTTTCCTTTCATAGGGAAAAAGGCCACTTATCTTGAGGGCGGCGTACGTAGCCCTCTATGGCTGCGTTGGCCGGGGCACTATGAAGATGCTGAAATCACAGCAGCAACGCATATCACGGATATTTATCCAACACTACTGGCACTGGCCGGCGGTGAATCGTCAGAAAATATAATGGGGCGCAATCTGCGTCCTTTGATGGACGGGAAGGTCTTGCCGGAACCGGCCGCTTTTTACTGGATGGCGAATGGCGGCGGCCTAAACATGAGCTTTGCCGCTTATTTATTTGACCAATCCAGACTGTTCTATCGCGATATGTTTGGTGGTTTCCAGATGGGACCTATCACCCCGGCGCTCGGGTCGCCACCTGATCAAAGCGGTGGATCCGGCGAGGTAATGGACCGGGCCAGTGCTAACGACTTGATCAAGATCGCTGAACGCAATTTGCGCTGGCTCCCCCTGAATTGGCAGCCGGGCGGAGTCAATCAACCGGCAAGCCTGAGTGGACGAGATTTCCAGCGAGCACCTGCATTTGGCGGATTCAGTATGGGCCTGTCCCTTGATATCAAAAAACTGCATGCCGCGCAGCAAACGCTGCTTGAGCAGGAAGGGGTCTGGCGAGTCGACTGGCTACCCGACCAACGGCTTAGAGTGCTGATCGGCAGCGAAGAGCAACTCAGCATCCCTATTAGTCAGTTAAATCAGGCGTGCAATAGCCTGATGGTGACAACCCACATCAAGCCGCTTAATACATTCCCGTTCCCGGGACCGGCAGCCTCAACTCTAAGGGTTTATTGGAATAATCAGGTCGTTCTCGACAGCGACCGCATACTGACCCGCCCAGCAACCGCCAAATTGCTTAAAAACCCAACATGGATTGGCAACAGCGCCGACGGCAAGCACCCCTTCCTCGGGAAGTTGCTGGGCAAGCCTATCGTGATCAACAAGCTTCTTCTGCGGGAACAACCGGGCTACAGCCTAGAGGACCTGCAGCAGGCCTTGTGTTCCGGTGCAATGTAAACCTTTATGAGGCGCGATATGGTCAGTCATCGAGAACACTTGCCCGAATGCGAGTCTTTGCGCGGTATCGCGATTGTACTGGTCTTCTGTTTTCATTATCTGGGCTCCCTCAGAGGCTACGAACCCTATGACAACATGCCCGCAGGCGCTGGGCTGTTATATGGCGGGAATACTGGGGTCATCCTGTTTTTTGTTCTGAGCGGTTTCTTATTATCCCGCCCATTCTTGCTTGGGGCACCGCTGAATCCCAGCTCTTACCTGCTGCGTCGAGCCCTGCGTATTCTGCCAATGTTCTACCTATTAGTTCTGCTGGCTGGCTTGTGGAGCGGGCAGTGGTGGCAAGCGCTAAATGCTCTGTTCTTCCAAGGCATTCGTGTAGGCGTTCTATCGCCCATGGGTAATGTCTGGTGGAGCCTGGTAGTCGAAGTGCAGTTCTATTTAATATTACCCGTTGCAGTCTGGTTAGCGCGCAGCCCTCGCTATAAGTACCTGTTGTGGCTGTTGGTACCAGTGGCGTGCTATGCCTATTGGCAGGTTTGTACCTCTAAACTGGAGCCAGGCTTCTGGGCCGAACAAAGGGACAGTATTCTGGGGCGATGGCCCCTGTTTGCCGTTGGGGTAGTGCTGGCTTGGACGCATATCCGCATTGCCGTCTGGGCGCAGCGCTTGTCGGGACATGGTTGGCTGGGCTTACTGTTGGTTGTTGCTGCACTAGGGATTTTAAACTTACTGGTGGAGCACCGCGCGTTCACACTTGGTATGTATGCCCATGTGTTCTGGTATGAGCATTACTTGCTGGAAGCTTTAGCGTGGGGTGCTTTTATATTGGCGCTTCTTAACTTCAGATTTCCGGGATACCGTCTACTGGTGAATCCCTTACTGCATCGCTTCGGCCAGTGGTCGTACTCCATATACCTGACTCACAGCTCGGTTATTTTCTTTATGCTTAAGGGTGATACGGTTTTGCGTCTTTCTTGGCACCCAGACGGCTGGGGCGAAACAGCCTTGCTGGGGATAGCCCTCTTCCTACTCTCTTCGGCTATATCAGCCTTTACCTACCGCTGGATAGAATTGCCCTTCCTGCAACTGAAATCAATGCCTTGGAGCAAGTCACCCAGACCGAGCTCGGCCGCTGGTAATGTGTAGACAACCATGCCTACCTATGACTTTTTTCACAGGTATTACACGGGAGCGTAGCAATTCCGAGTCGAGTCGCACCCTTATGCGAATGTCAATTTGTGACCTCCCGGGCTTGCCAGAAAACTTAGAACCCTACCGGTGCTTTATGCCTATCGACCTTGAGCCATTGAACGAGCCTTGTTGTTTTGCTAGGTAGCTGCCTAGGAACAAACCGTCGCTTAGTGGCATACGGTTTTGTGTTCTTGCTGCTATCGGCAGGGCTAACCGTTTGGTTCAGAACCGACTCGCTGCGTCCAATACACCCCATATCGGGCGACCACTGGGTATCCGAAGACAGCTGCCAGACCTGCCACCAGCCGCAACACCAGAGCTGGCAAGGCTCTCACCACCACCTGGCCATGCAGAGTGCAAACGAACACTCGGTATTGGGGGACTTCAATGACCATACTTTTGTCGGTCAGCGGGCACGCACCCATTTTCAGCGCAAGGCCGATGGCTTCTGGGTGAGCACCACAGGTGCCGATGGACAACCGGCTGACTACCCTGTCGCCTTCACCTTTGGTGTAGAGCCGCTGCAGCAGTACCTGCTGGCGTTGCCCGACGGGCGGCTACAGGCGTTCGACGTAGCCTGGGATACGCAAAAAGAACAATGGTTCGAGCTCTATCCAGACCAGCAGATCGAACATGACAACGCCTTGCACTGGGCGGGGCCGAATCAGAACGCAAACTTTATGTGCCTCGAGTGCCATACCACAGGCTTCAAACGCAACTACGATCCGCTTACCGACCGCTATGCCAGCACCTGGCAGGCTCTCGGGGTGGGCTGCCAAAGTTGCCACGGGCCCGCAGCAGGTCACCTGGAATGGCTGAAGCGTCCAACCGAAAAGGCAGGCTATGGCTTTTCATCCGCGGCCGTGGACGACAGTGCAGGAAGAGAGGCCGAGGTTTGCGGTCGCTGCCACAGCCGCAGGGCCGCACTCAGCGATGGTTACCAGCATGCCAATCGCATGATGGATGACTACCTACCCAGCATCCTTAGCCCAGTTCTCAATGAAATTGATGGCAAGATCAAAGACGAAGTCTTCGAGTACGGCTCCTTCGTACAGAGCCGCATGTATGCCGCCGGCGTGCGTTGCACGGACTGCCACAACCCTCACTCCGCCGAGCTACGCACCACGGGAAATGCCCTGTGCACGCAATGCCACAACCCATCGGGGCAGGCAGCCCGGCCGGGCATCGACTCCAGCGGGCTGATATCCAAGAATTACGACTCGCCGGAGCATCACCGGCATCAGCAGGAAACAGTGGCGGCTCAATGCATCAGTTGCCATATGCCGGCCCGCCACTTCATGGTCAAGGATCAGCGCCACGATCATAGCTTCAGTGTGCCAAATCCGGCTCAGGCCCTGAAGTTAGGGCACGGCGACGCTTGCCTTGGCTGCCATACGGAGATGCCACTGGCTCGCCTGCAAACGCAGTTCAAACAGCTGTTCAGTAACCCTCAGTCCAGGGATAACGGCTATGCATCGACTTTATTCGCCGCCCGGCACGGAGGGGAAGGCGCACTGGCGGCCGTACTGGAGCAATTGCAGCGCGAAGACCTGCCTGCCATTCGTAGGGCGACCTTGCTGGCAGAGCTGTATCGCTACCCTTCGCAACGCACGCTGCGCTCCATTCTTCAGGCGCTGGCGCACAGCGAGCCGCAAGTGCGCGAGGTGGCAGTAAGCAGCCTGGCCGCCCTGGCCCCTGAAAGACTGCAGATGCAGGCGCTCAGTCCCGTGTTACAGGACCCCGTACGCGCGGTGCGTATCGCCGCAGCCTGGCAAATAGCACAGCTCCCACAGACGGGCCGCGCGGCTCCTGCGGGCTTCGAGCAGGCCATCCGCGAATACGAGCAGGGGCAACGCAGCCTCCGCGAGCGCCCAGAGGCAAATGTAAACCTGGCCATGCTTTACCAATTGGACGGCAGGACAAAGGATGTGGAACCCGCGCTACGAGAAGCCTTGAAACGTGATCGGCGGTACCAGCCAGCCAGAATCCTGCTCGCTCAGTGGCTTGAGTCGCAAGGTGACGCCCAAGCAGGAATCAAGCTGCTTGAAGAAGGGCTTAACCAATCGCTAGACAATCCCGGAGAGACAGCCGAAGCCAGGGAAAACTATGCGGAGAAGCAGCGTTCATCCGCTATAAATACGCACCTTGAGCCTACCGCCAACAACACTTCAGCAACCCCGTCAGTTTTCCAACAGCCCGATGAACGCCATGCCAAGGACGCGGCCCTGCATCATGCCCTGGCCATGGCCAGTGTTCGCCAGGGGCAACGCGGCAAGGCCTTGAACCACCTGGAAAAAGCCCACAACCAGGCCCCCGACAACAGTGATTACCTCTACGCCTATGCCATAGGGCTACATGAAAGTGGGGAAAAGGCCGAAGCAGAAAAACTGCTCGACATCGGGCTCAAGCGAGACCCGACCAATAGAGCCATTCGCCAAGCGTTGTTGGCTTATGCCGCACAAGCCGGGGATAAGGACAAAACCGCTTTACTCCTCAGAACGCTTCAAGCCATCAACCCGGAAGACCCACTACTGGCGCAATAGCGAGAAGGACTTGAGTAGCTGATATTTTCTCAGGACAAACAAAAACCCCCACGGCAGCCAGGCTTCCGTGGGGGTCAGTGATCAGCTATCGCTCAACGGCCTGTGGTTACTCCACCGCCTTAACCATATCCTCGATCACCTTCTTCGCGTCGCCGAAGACCATCATGGTCTTGTCCATATAGAACAGTTCGTTATCCAGACCGGCGTAACCGCTGGCCATGGAGCGCTTGTTGACGATCACGGTCTTGGCTTTGTAGGCCTCGAGGATCGGCATGCCGGCGATTGGCGACTTGGGGTCGTTCTTCGCGGCCGGGTTGACCACGTCGTTGGCACCCAGCACCAGCACCACGTCGGCCTGGCCGAACTCGGAGTTGATGTCGTCCATCTCGAACACTTGCTCGTAAGGCACTTCGGCCTCGGCCAGCAGGACGTTCATATGGCCCGGCATACGCCCGGCAACCGGGTGGATCGCGTACTTCACGGTGACGCCACGGTGGGTCAGCTTCTCTGCCAGCTCCATCAGCGCGTGCTGGGCACGGGCTACCGCCAGGCCGTAGCCGGGAACGATGATCACGGTGTCGGCGTTGGTCAGCAGGAAGGCCGCATCGTCGCTGGAACCGGATTTCACCGGGCGAGCTTCCTGAGCACCGGCCGGACCAGCGGCTTCAGTCGCGCCACCGAAACCACCGAGGATCACGTTGAAGAACGAGCGATTCATCGCCTTGCACATGATGTACGAGAGGATCGCGCCTGATGAGCCCACCAGGGAACCGGCGATGATCAGCATCGAGTTGTTCAGCGAGAAGCCGATACCGGCAGCCGCCCAGCCCGAGTAGCTGTTTAGCATCGACACCACCACCGGCATATCCGCGCCGCCAATCGGGATGATGATCAGCACGCCAATCACGAACGCCAGGGCAACCAGGATGGCGAAGGCGGTGATGTTGCCGGTGAAGGTGTACACCAGGCCCAGGCCGAGAATTGCCAGACCGACCGCCAGGTTGATCCAGTGCTGGCCCTTGAACTGTACCGGTGCGCCCTGGAACAGGCGGAACTTGTACTTGCCCGAGAGTTTGCCGAAGGCGATCACCGAACCGGAGAAGGTGATGGCACCGATGGCCGCACCGAGGAACAGCTCCAGACGGTTACCGGCCGGGATCGCATCGCCCAGGGCAGCAACGATACCCAGGGACTGCGGCTCGACTACTGCGGCAATGGCGATAAACACCGCAGCCAGGCCGATCATGCTGTGCATGAAAGCGACCAGCTCAGGCATCTTGGTCATTTCCACGCGCTTGGCCATCACGGTGCCGACGCTACCGCCGACCAGCAGGCCGACAATCACGTAGCCGATACCGGCGGTGGCGATCTCGCTGCCGAGCTTGTAGATCAGGCCCACGGTGGTCAGCACCGCCAGACCCATGCCGAGCATGCCGAACAGGTTGCCGCGCCGCGAGGTGGTCGGGTGCGACAGGCCCTTGAGCGCCTGGATAAAGCACACCGAGGCGATGAGGTAGAGAACAGTGATCAGATTCATGCTCATCAATGCTTCTCCACTGCAGCGGCTTTAGGCGCTTTCTTCTTGAACATTTCCAGCATGCGCCGGGTTACCAGGAAGCCGCCGAACACGTTGACCGCAGCCAAGGCCACGGCCAGGGTGCCCATGGTCTTGCCCAGCGGGGTTACGGTCAGCGCCGCAGCCAGCATGGCCCCGACGATAACGATCGCGGAAATCGCGTTGGTCACCGCCATCAATGGGGTGTGCAGGGCCGGTGTGACGTTCCAGACCACGTGGTAGCCGATATAGATCGCCAGCACGAAAATGATCAGGTTGTAGATGCCGTCGGAAATCATATCCATGGTTGTTCTCCCCTTAGCCGTTGGTTCGTACGACTTGGCCGTCCGCGCACATCAGGCACGCTTTGACGATGTCGTCTTCGAGGTTGAGGTGGAACTTGCCTTCGCCGTCGATCACCAGCTTGAGGAAGTCCAGCAGGTTACGTGCGTACAGCGCCGAAGCATCGGCCGGCACCAGGGCCGCCAGGTTGCTATGGCCGACGATGGTCACGCCGCTGCTGACGACCACCTGCTCAGCCACGGTCAGCGGGCAGTTGCCGCCTTGCGCTGCAGCGAGGTCGATAACCACCGAGCCCGGCTTCATTTCCGCCACGGTGGCGGCATGCAGCAGGGTCGGGGCCTTGCGACCCGGGATCAGCGCGGTGGTGATAACGATATCGGCCTGCTTGGCGCGCTCGTGCACCGCCTTGGCCTGACGCTCCATCCACGAAGCCGGCATCGGCCGCGCGTAGCCGCCAACGCCTTCGGCGCATTCGCGCTCTTCATCGGTCTCGCACGGCACATCGACGAACTTGGCCCCCAGGGATTCGATCTGCTCCTTCACCGCCGGACGCACGTCCGAGGCCTCGATCACCGCACCCAGGCGCTTGGCCGTGGCGATGGCCTGCAGGCCGGCGACACCGGCACCGAGCACCAGAATGCGCGCGGCCTTTACGGTACCGGCGGCAGTCATCAGCATCGGCATAAAGCGCGGATAGTGGTGGGCGGCCAGCAGCACGGCTTTGTAGCCGGCGATGTTGGCCTGGGAGCTGAGCACATCCAGGCTCTGCGCGCGGGAGGTGCGCGGCGCGGCCTCCAGGGCGAAAGCGGTGATGCCGCGGGCATTCAGACGGGCGATGGTCTCGTTGCTGAACGGGTTGAGCATGCCGACCAGCACCGCGCCGGTCTTCATATGGCTCAGTTCGACGTCGCTGGGGGCGAGCACTTTCAGCACCAGATCAGCACCGAAGGCAGCAGCATCGTTACCGATAGCCGCGCCAACAGCTTCATAGGCGCTGTCCGGAATGCTTGCGCTAACGCCGGCACCGGTCTGCACCGTGACCTGATGGCCCTGGCCGATCAGCTTCTTGAGGGTTTCGGGAGTCGCGGCAACGCGCGTCTCGCCTGCATGGGTTTCGAGAGGAACACCGATGTGCACGTCAATTCTCCTGCGTGATCTTTTTGGTGAACCGGCGCACTGCGGATGGCACGCGGGCATTAGGGAGGATCAGCACAAACCCGCGCGAGCAGAAGCTGCACTAAGACGGGGCGCGGCATTTTGCAGGCGAAGGCCACGGGCTTCAAGGCGTTATGAAGTAAAACCTTGGGATAACTACAAGTCATCTGCTGACCGGCCATTCAGCTTTACGGGTTACAGCCCCAACCCACAAGGTCTGCAGCGATATTTCCGGGTAAATCGGGGGAGCCGGCCATCAGCCCCGTCTATGCAGCCCCATCATTTCGATGGGCAGCCCAGACAACCATAGCCCAAGCCAGGGATTCAGAGGGTTTTAGCTGCTTTTGCGTGCAATAAATAGAACATTAGCAACGCACCTTTTTTATCGGAATGTAGCAAATAGCATTATTGACTACGGGGTCAGCTTGTTTGCAGGAGCTGCCATTTCTAGGGCTGCGTCAACTTGCAGAGCACGGCCGAGAGTAACAGGTGACAGAGCGTTGACCCGACACCGCGCCAGACCCTTGGCGACTGTTGTCTATTTCAAACTGCTGGCCTCGGCATAGGCCCGGGCCTCCCGTACCAGCCAGTCGCGCAGGGCCAGCAGCGCCGCCGACTCCAGCTTGCGCTCGGGGATGATCAGGTAATAAGCCTTGTCGCTCGGCTGGTTATAGCTCGAAGCAATCACCAGACGGCCCTCGTCCAGCTCGCGGCGAATAAGAAAGGGCGGAATCAGGGCAATGCCCATCTCATGCATGGCCGCCTGGGCCAGCATGGAAAACAGCTCGTAGCGCGGCCCGCTCATGTCCCGCGGGATGCTCAGACCCTGGGCGTTGAACCACTGGCGCCAGGCATAGGGCCGGGTGGTCTGCTGCAGCAGCGGCAGGCTGGCGATCTGCTCGGCGCTCAGTTCACCTGCGCCCTCAAGCAGCGCCGGGCTGCACACCGGCATGGGATTTTCGCGCATCAGCAGGTGCGAGCGGGTGCCCGACCAGTCGCCATCGCCGAAATACACCGCGGCGTCGAACTCGGTGTCGGCAAACAGAAAGGGCCGAGTGCGGTTGGTCAGGTTGACCGTGACCTCCGGGTGCAAGCGCTGGAAGTCCTTCAGCCGCGGCAGCAGCCACTGGGTGCCGAAGGTCGGCACCACCGCCAGCTCGATGCTCATCGCCCCCTGCTGGCCCATCACCGCCAGGGTGTCGCGCTCCACCGCATCCAGTTGGGTCGCCACCCGGCGAGCGTAGGACAGGCCGGCCTCAGTCAGCTTGACCCCACGTCGCGAGCGGCGGAACAGCTCGACGTTGAGAAACTCCTCCAGGCTGGCGATCTGCCGACAGATGGCGCTCTGGGTCAGGCTGAGTTCTTCCGCGGCCCGGGTGAAACTCTGGTGCCGCGCCGCTGACTCGAAGGCGACCAGGGCGGCAGTACTGGGAATCTTGCGACGCATTTATGCGACAGCCTCACTGATAAATCGAAAATGGCCCACTAAAACTATCTCGAAGTGCGGATTACGCACAATAGCGTGCGTAATCCTCGTTTGCCTGCTGCGCGGATGCCACCTAGGATCAGTCACACACTCTGTAGTCGCGGCCCGGGCCGTGCTTCTTCACCATCTGATTCGAGGTTTTCACCATGGCCAAGGCAAGCTTCAACTGGATCGACCCGCTGCTGCTCGACCAGCAACTGACCGAAGAAGAGCGCATGGTGCGCGACAGCGCTCAGCAGTTCGCCGCCGACAAGCTGGCCCCGCGGGTAATCGAAGCCTTCCGCCATGAGCAGACCGACCCGAAGATCTTCCGCGAGATGGGCGACACCGGCCTGCTCGGCGCGACCATCCCCGAAGCCTACGGTGGCAGCGGCCTCAACTACGTGTGCTACGGCCTGATCGCCCGTGAAGTGGAGCGCATCGACTCCGGCTACCGCTCGATGATGAGCGTGCAGTCGTCCCTGGTGATGGTGCCGATCTTCGAATTCGGCAACGAAGCAACCAAGCAGAAGTACCTGCCCAAACTGGCCAGCGGCGAATATATCGGCTGCTTCGGCCTGACCGAGCCGGACCATGGCTCCGACCCGGGCAGCATGATCACCCGGGCGAAAAAGGTCGACGGCGGTTACCGCCTGAGCGGCGCGAAGATGTGGATCACCAACTCGCCCATCGCCGATGTATTCGTGGTCTGGGCCAAGGATGATGCCGGCGAGATTCGCGGCTTCGTCCTGGAAAAAGGCTGGCAGGGCCTCAGCGCCCCGGCGATTCACGGCAAGGTCGGCCTGCGCGCCTCGATCACCGGCGAAATCGTGATGGACAACGTATTCTGCCCGGAAGAAAACGCCTTCCCCGATGTGCGCGGCCTCAAGGGCCCGTTCACCTGCCTCAACTCCGCTCGTTACGGCATCAGCTGGGGCGCGCTGGGTGCCGCCGAAGACTGCTGGCACACCGCCCGCCAGTACACCCTGGACCGCAAGCAGTTCGGCCGCCCACTGGCCGCCAACCAGCTGATCCAGAAGAAGCTGGCCGATATGCAGACTGAAATCACCCTGGCGCTGCAAGGCTGCCTGCGCCTCGGCCGGATGAAGGACGAAGGCACCGCGGCGGTGGAAATCACCTCGATCATGAAGCGCAACAGCTGCGGCAAGGCCCTGGATGTCGCCCGCCTGGCCCGCGACATGCTCGGCGGCAACGGCATCAGCGACGAATTCGGCGTAGCCCGCCATCTGGTCAACCTGGAAGTGGTGAATACCTATGAAGGGACCCACGATGTGCATGCGCTGATCCTTGGCAGAGCTCAGACTGGTATTCAGGCGTTTTTTTAAACCTGCTACGTAGGATGGGTTAGCCGCGCAGCGGCGTAACCCATCACTCGGCCCGATGGGTATCGCGTTGCTCAACCCATCCTACGTTCGTCACGAGGTCTACCCATGCCCGGCGCACTCTCGCATATCCGCGTTCTCGACCTCTCCCGCGTACTCGCCGGGCCTTGGGCCGGGCAGATTCTCGGCGACCTCGGGGCCGAGGTGATCAAGGTCGAACGCCCCGGCACGGGCGACGATACCCGTCACTGGGGCCCGCCCTATGTGAAAGACAGCGAGGGCAACGACTCGCGTGAGGCGGCCTATTTCCAGAGCGCCAACCGCAACAAACAGTCGGTGACCCTGGACTTCACCCAGGCCGAAGGCCAGCGCCTGGTGCGCGAGCTGGTGCAGAACTGCGACGTGCTGCTGGAGAACTTCAAGGTCGGCGGCCTGGCGGCCTACGGCCTCGATTACGATTCGTTGAAAGCGCTTAACCCGCGCCTGATCTACTGCTCCATCACCGGCTTCGGGCAAAACGGGCCCTACGCCAAGCGAGCAGGTTACGACTTTATGATTCAGGGCCTCGGCGGGCTGATGAGCCTTACCGGCAAACCCGAAGGCGAGGAGGGTGCCGGCCCCATAAAGGTCGGCGTCGCCCTCACCGATATCCTCACCGGCCTGTACGCCACGGTCGGCGTGCTGGCCGCACTCAACCAGCGCGAGCAGTCCGGCCTCGGCCAGCATATCGATGTGGCGCTGCTCGACGTGCAGGTGGCCTGCCTGGCCAACCAGGCGATGAACTACCTCAACACCGGGGTCGCACCCAAGCGCCTGGGTAATGCCCACCCCAATATCGTGCCCTACCAGGATTTCCCCTCGGCCGATGGCGACTTCATTATCGCCGTGGGCAACGACGGGCAATTCCGCAAACTTTGCGAGGTTGCCGGCCTTCCGGCTTTGGCCGACGACCCGCGTTTTTCTTCCAACCAGGCCCGCGTCGCCCACCGCGCCGAGCTGATTCCGCTGCTGCGCCAGGCCACGGTGTTCAAGAGCACCGCCGAATGGATCGCCCTGCTGGAACAGGCCGGCGTGCCGTGCGGGCCGATCAACGATCTGGCCCAGGTATTCGATGACCCCCAGGTTAAAGCCCGCGGCCTGCGCATCGAACTGCCCAACGGCCTGGGCAGCACCACCCCACTGGTGGCCAGCCCGCTGCGCCTGTCGCAGACCCCGGTGGAATACCGCAACGCACCACCGCTGCTCGGCGAACATACCGAACAGGTGCTAAGCCGCCATCTGGGCCTAAGCGCGGAACAACTGGCCACCTTGCGCGCCGCCGGTGTGCTTTAAACCGCCCGAGCTCTAATCGGCCACATAGGGTGCGCCGCGTGTTCACCAAGAGCCCGCCGTCTACCCCGGTGCGCACGGCGCACCCTACCGATGCCGAGCCTGCAGCTATACCCGTCACCTGACAGGTTGTTGAACAAGGCTATGTACCCGCTGGCTGTTGCGCGATTGCCCGGCATACGCCGATTAGTCCCCTCGCCCCTCTGGGGGCGGCCGGCTAGGAGAGGGCTAGGGAGAGGGGAGCATTCGCCGCGGAGTCGCCTCTCCTACAAGAGACCGCGTATGCAACAGTTAACGGGTACATAGCCTTAAACACTCCAGGTGAGGCAGGTCAAAACAGACGTGAACCAATTAAGCCCGCGCTGCGTAAAGGAAGGGATGTCCCCCGCTGACAACCGCTGACCTTGCCGCCCCCTCAAGCTGACTCTATAGATGCCGCAGTGCGCATTGCCGGTGGCACCGGGGCCAATACTTCCTTCTAGCTGCTGCAGTACAACAAGCGGGCCATTCTCGACCCGTATTTCCTTGTGCTCGGTGCAGGCGTCGACACCTGGAAACTCCTAGAAGCGGCCGACCGACCGCGAAACAGCCACACCAGCAAGGAACACAGCATGTTCACGCGCACTGATCTCGCTTTCACCAGTCACGGCATTACCTGCAAGGGCTACCTGTATATGCCGGCGGAAGCCAAAGGGCCGGTGCCCTGCGTGATCATGGGTCACGGCTTTGCCGCCACCCGCGAATGCGGCATCGCGCCCTTTGCCGAGGCCTTCGCCAACGCCGGTTATGCCGCCTTTATGTTCGACTACCGGCACTTCGGGGCCAGCGACGGCCAACCGCGTCAACTGCTGGTGCCGTCGCGGGAAGTGGAAGACTGGCTCTGCGCCATCGCCTTCGTGCGCCAGCTCGATGGCATCAAGCCTGACGCCATCGCCCTGTGGGGCACCTCCTTCGGTGGCGGCCTCGTCACAGTCGCCGCGGCACGCGACGGTAATGTGCAGGCCATCATTGCTCAATGCCCGATGATGGACGGCCTGGCCTCGGCGCTCGAAGTGATCCGCTATGCCGGCATAGCCCATGTACTGAAACTCAGCGCCCACGGTGCTGTAGATATCACCCGCGCCCTGCTCGGCATGTCACCGCACTACATTGCTTCCGCCGGGCGTCCCGGCGAAGTGGCAGCAATGACTGCAGCCGATTGCTATGACGGCTATCTCGCCCTGGTGCCCGCAGGTGTGCCGAACAAAGTGGCCGCGCGCGTCTCCAGCACCCTGATGACCTTCCGACCGGTAACGCAAGCACACAAGGTCACTTGCCCGGCGCTGATCCAGATTTGCGAGAAGGACACCGTAGCTCCGGTGGCAGCGGCAGAGAAAGCCGCAAAGAAAATGAAGCACGCAGAAGTGCGCCGTTACGACATGGGGCATTTCGACATCTATCAGGGGGCGAATCGGGAGAAGAGTGTTGCGGATCAGTTGGCGTTTCTACTGAAGACCTTCTCCCGGTAAATCATTAGCAGGCCCCGTAGGGTGCACCGCGCGCACCACGACCTCGCGGCCGGCCCTGGCGCACCCGGCTCTCTCTACCCATGCCGAGCGTGCAGCTTGATGCATCATCTATCCCGGCTGGCCAGGCTACCAGCCAGGCAGATAACCCAGCAGCAGCGCCCACAAACCAACCACCACGCGCCATCGAAAAAGCACGGGCGAAACCCTGCCGCCCCGATGGTGCAATGCTCAGCTCGCGCCAGCGATCACGCCGCCACGCAACAGGGTTGCTGCAGCTTGCGCAATTGCTGCTGCGCGGCCAGGCGCAGCACATAACCCAGCTTGAGCAGGCCTGGGCCGATGATCGTCAGCGAGTGCGCCGTGACCAGGCTGCCCATGCTCAGCTGCGCCTCCAGGCCATACGCGCCAAGCAACCCGCTGAGCAACAGCAGCACACCGGCCAGCAGCATGCGATTCGCCAGTTGCAGTACCCGCAATGGGCAGGATAGATACGCCAACATAATCACCTCCTAGACCAGGTTATTAACCGTCCAGCGCGCTGGCCGGGCCGAAGAACTCATAGTGGCTCTGCCCGGGCGGCACGCCGAGTTCCTGCAGGTGCCGCTTGATCTGCGCCATAAAGGGCTTGGGCCCGAGGAAGTAAGCGTCCAGATCGCGTTGCTCGGGCAACCATTGCTCCAGTTGCTCTAGGCTGAGAAAGCCCTCGGCATCGGCCTTATCGCCCGCCCGCGGCTCGCTGTAGCACACGTAGTGACGCAGCTGCGGACGCTCAGCGCCCTGGCTGTCGACCCAGTCGCGGAAGGCATGCACCCCGGCGTGCCGCGCGCAGTGGATAAAGTGGATTTCGCGGCCACTGTCGCGCGCCGCCTCCAGCATGCTCAGCGCCGGGGTGATACCGACGCCCGCGCTGATCAGCACCAACGGCTTGTTCGACTCACGCAGGACGAAGTCCCCGGCCGGCGCAAACAGCTCAAGGCTGGCACCCACCTGCAACTGGTCATGCAGGTAATTGGACACCTTGCCGCCCACCTCGCGCTTGACGCTGATGCGGTACTCGCGGCCATCGCCCAGGGCCGACAGCGAATAGTTGCGGCGCTGCTCCTCGCCGTCCAGCAGCAAACGCAGGCCGATATATTGCCCCGCCTGGAACGGCGGCAGGCTGCCGCCATCGGCCGGAGCCAGGTACAACGAGACGATTTCCTCGCTCTCCTGCACCTTGCGGCTCAGGCGAAAACTGCGCGCACCACGCCAGCCACCTGGAGCATCGGCCGTGGCGGCATAGACGCTCTCCTCGGCCTCGATCAGGATGTCCGCCAGTTGGCCATAGGCCCCGGCCCAGGCGGCGATCACCTCATCGGTGGCAATCTCGGCACCCAGCACTTCACGGATCGCCTGCAACAGGCAGCTGCCGACAATCGGGTAATACTCGGGGAGGATCTGCAGCGACACATGCTTGTTGACGATCTGTCCTACTAGAGGACCCAAAGCCTCGAGTTTGTCGATATGCCGGGCGTACATCAGCACCGCATTGGCCAGGGCGCGCTGCTGGCTGCCGCTGGCCTGGTGCGCCTGGTTGAACAGCGCGCGCACCTCGGGGTACTGGCTGAACATCAGTTGGTAGAAGTGCCGGGTCAGGGCTTCGCCGCCGGTTTCCAGCAGCGGTACGGTGGCCTTGATCAGGGTGATCTGTTGCGGGCTGAGCATGGGGTGACTCCTGCAGGGCTGACACGCCGCGCTTGCTGACGTGCTAAGTTCATATCACCCTGATTACTACAGAAATCGTGCCACTAAATTTATCTATATATTTCAATTAGTTAATAATCATGCTGTGTTTATGACAGCAAATATTTCGAGTCTAAATGACTGCTAAAGTGTCCTTATGACAGCAAACCCACTGCTCACCGCGCTGATTCCCCTGGTTGCCGACCTGGCCCGCGAACTGCCCGAAGCCGAACGCTATCGCCGTCTGCTGCAGGCCCTGCGCCAGCTGCTGCCCTGCGATGCCGTGGCCCTGCTCAGGCTCGATGGCGAGCAACTGGTGCCCCTGGCGGTCCTTGGCCTGAGTGTCGACACCCTCGGCCGGCGCTTCAAACTCAGCGAACACCCGCGCCTGCAGGCCCTGCTGAGCCAACGCGGGCCAACCCGCTTCGCCACCGACTGCGAACTGCCCGACCCTTACGACGGCCTGGTCGAGGGCCATCGCGGCCACCTCCAGGTGCACGACTGCCTTGGTTGCCCGCTGTATGTGCAGGACCAACCCTGGGGCCTGCTGACCCTGGATTCCCTCGACCCGGCCAGCTTCGGCAGCGTCGACCTGGACAACTTGCAAGCCTTCGCCAGCCTGGCCGCCGCCACCGTGATGGCCAACGAGCGGATCAGCCTGCTGCAGCGCCGGGCCGAGGACGAACACCAGTTGGCGGAAATCTATAAGCAGGCCGCCGGCCAGCAGCGCCCGCGCGAACTGATCGGCCAGAGCGCGGTGCATAAACAGCTGCAGCAGGAAATTGCCCTGGTCGGCGACAGCGAACTGAGCGTGCTGATCAGCGGTGCCACCGGGGTCGGCAAGGAACTGGTGGCCGAAGCCATTCACGCCGCCTCGCCACGGGCGGCGCGGCCGCTGATCAGCCTCAACTGCGCGGCGCTGCCGGACAACCTGGTGGAGAGCGAACTGTTCGGCCATGTGCGCGGAGCCTTTACCGGGGCCCACAACGAACGTCGCGGCAAGTTCGAACTGGCTGACGGCGGCACCCTGTTTCTCGACGAGGTCGGCGAACTGCCACTGGTGGCCCAGGCCAAGCTGCTGCGCGTGTTGCAGAGCGGCCAGTTGCAGCGGGTCGGAAGCGACCGCGAGCAACGGGTCAATGTGCGCGTGCTGGCGGCGACCAACCGCGATCTGGCCGAAGAGGTGCGCGCCGGACGTTTTCGCGCCGACCTCTACCACCGCCTCAGCGTCTACCCACTCAAGGTGCCGACGCTGCACGAGCGCGGCCGCGACGTATTGCTGCTGGCCGGCTACTTCCTCGAGGAAAACCGCGCACGCTTGGGCCTGCGCAGCCTACGCCTGAGCAGCGAAGCGCAGAAGGCCCTGCTGGCCCACGACTGGCCCGGCAACGTGCGCGAGCTGGAACACCTGATCGGCCGCGCCGCGCTCAAGGCCCTGTCGGCCTGCAACGAACGCCCGCGCATCCTCAGCATCGACACCCGCGCCCTCGACCTGCCCGACAGCCAGCCCAGCGCACCCAACCCCACGCCCAGCGCCCCCACCGAACACAACAGCCTGCCCCTGCGCGAAGCCCTGGACGCCTACCAGAAACAGCTGATCAGCCAGACCCTCGCCCGCCACCAACACAAATGGTCCCCCGCCGCCCGCGAACTCGGCATCGACCGCGCCAACCTGATCCGCCTGGCGCGGCGTCTGGGTTTGAACTGAAGCAAGCCCGCCCATGCCGCCCGGATAGAGCTGCAGAAACGCAAAAGGCCCCAGGTTTTCACCCGAGGCCTTTTGCTATTAAAGATAACCCCAAATATGTACTGGAATGCCTCGTAAAGCATCCACGCATGCGTTTTGGCTGGCCCCCAACCAACATCCTTGGAATACTTCAGCCCATTGCGCATAGCACCACTCCGAACCTCTCAAGCAGAACCCAATGACCAAAGAGCAGTTACAGAAACTCGAAACCGATCTTTGGCGCGCCGCCGATAACCTTCGCGCCAACTCCGACCTCAAGGCCAGCGAATATTCCACCCCGGTATTGGGGCTGATCTTCCTCAAGTTCGCCGACAACAAGTTCAAGCAGCACGAGAAGGCCATTCATCGCGACTTTCTCGCCTACAAGGACACCCGCCTGGAGAAGTCGCTGGCCGATATCGCCATCGAGAAATGCGGCTTCTACCTGCCCGACCACGCCCGTTACGACTACCTGCTTAACCTGGAGGACAGCAAAGACATCGCCAAGGCCATCAAGGAAGCGATGAAGGCCATCGAGGAGTACAAGCCTGAGCTGCAAGGCGTGCTGCCCCAGGACGAATACTTCCGCCTCACCCGCTCGGCGCAGAACAAGGGCATCCCCAAAGAACTGCTGCGCACCTTCAACGACATTCCCCAGAATGCCAGCGGCGATATCTTTGGCCAGATCTACGAATACTTCCTCGCCGAGTTCGCCCTCTCCGAAGGCCAGGGCGGCGGCGAGTTCTTTACCCCGCGCTCGGTGGTCAAGCTGATGGTGGAAATCATCGAGCCCCACGGCGGCAAGGTCTACGACCCGGCTTGCGGCTCGGCGGGTATGTTTGTGCAATCAGCGCAATTTATTGAGCAGCACCGCCATGACGCTAATCACGCCAATGACGGCGATATCTATGTCTACGGCCAGGAAAAAACCCTGGAAACCGTCAAGCTGGCCAAGATGAACCTGGCGGTCAACGGCCTGCGGGGCACCATCATGCAGGCCAACAGTTACTACGAAGACCCGCACAACAGCTTCGGCCAGTTCGACTACGTGATGGCCAATCCACCGTTCAACGTCGACGACGTATCCCTGGCCACGGTGGAGAACGACCGTCGCTTCAACACCTACGGCATCCCGCGCAACAAATCCAAGGCCAAGAAGGGCGAAGAAGGTAAGGAAACCGTACCCAACGGCAACTACCTGTGGATCAGCCTGTTCGCCACCTCGCTCAAGCCCAAGGGTCGCGCTGCGCTGGTGATGGCCAACTCGGCTTCCGATGCCCGCCACTCCGAGGCCGAGATTCGCCAGGCGCTGATCGACAACAACCTGATCTACGCCATGCTCAGCCTGCCGTCGAATCTGTTCTACACCGTCACCCTGCCGGCTACGTTGTGGTTCTTCGATAAGGCCAAGCAGGACAAGCGCATCCTGTTTATCGACGCGCGCAATATCTTCACCCAGCTCACCCGCTCCCTGCGCGAGCTGAATGACGAGCAAGTGCAGAACATCGCCATCATCAGCAAATTGCACCGCGGCCAGCGTGATGAGTTCGTGCGCCTAGTCGATGGCTACTTCGCCGCCGGCGTGGCGCGCCTGGTGGAAAACCAGCCGCATATTCAGCCGTTATCCGAGCAACTGCTGGATATGCTGCAGGAAGCCGAAGGCCGTGCAGCGGTGCAAGCCCTGCGTGAGCAATGGATCGAACTCAAGCCGCTGCAGGATGCCTACGTCGCTTACCAGGCCAAGCACCTGGACGATGCCGAGGTGGATGCGAAGAACCAGGCCCAGCATGCCCTGCGCGAAACCTTCGACCCCTTCTTCGCCGGCCTGCATGCCAACCTCAAACGCCTGGACAAGGCCGTGCGCCAGCACGAAAAGCGCCTGGCCGAAGCCGCCAAGGCTGAAGGCAAGCGCGGCAGTACCGACCGCGAAACCAAGGCGCTGAAAACCGCCCTGGAAAAACTGCATGGCGAAGTGAAAGGTGCGGAAAGCTACTTCCAGCATATTCACTGGCTGCAAGAGCGTTTTCCCGCTGCCCAATACGAAGACGTTACCGGCCTGTGCAAACTGGCCACCCCGGAAGAAGTGAAAGAACAGGACTACTCGCTCAACCCCGGCCGCTATGTCGGCGTGGTGATCGAGGAAGACGGCAAGACCGAGGAAGAATTTATCGACGGCCTGCTGGCCATGAATGACGAACTGACCCGCCTCAACAGTGAGGCCCGCGAGCTGGAAGCCGTAATCGCCCACAATATCCGCCAACTGACTGGCGAGGTCTGAGTGCGGCTGCCAGTCTTGGGTCGTACCCACAAGGAGCGTTACCGATGAAAAAGGACTTGATCGTCAAACTGCATGCCGCCTTCGAAGACATCGTTCAGCGTCACGCGGAAACCGCCACCGAGTTCTGGCTGGCCCGTGAGCTGCAACCGATGCTCGGTTATGCCCGTTGGGAAAACTTCGCCAAAATCATCGACAAGGCCAAGGCCTCCTGCGAGGCGGCGGGCAATCTGGTCGACGACCATTTTCGTGATGTCACGAAAATGGTCAGCCTCGGCTCCGGCTCCCAGCGCGCCGTCGAGGATATCGCCCTGACCCGCTACGCCTGCTACCTGATCGCGCAGAACGGCGACCCGAGCAAGGAGCCCATCGCCTTCGCCCAGACCTACTTCGCCCTGCAAACCCGCAAACAGGAGCTGATCGAACAGCGCCTGGCGGAAAGCGAACGGCTGGTCGCGCGCAAAAAGCTCACCGCCTCGGAAAAGCAGCTGTCCAGCGTGATCTACGAACGCCTGGGTGAGGAACAGAGCTTCGCCCGCATTCGCAGTCGCGGCGATCAGGCGCTGTTCGGCGGCGTCAGCACCCAGCAGATGAAGGAACGCCTCGGCGTACCGCAGAGCCGTCCACTGGCCGACTTTCTGCCGACCATCACCATCAAAGCCAAGGACTTCGCCAACGAAATCACCAACTTCAATATCAAGAAAGACGACCTCGACAGCGAGCGCGAAATCACCAACGAGCATGTAAAGAACAACGCCGATGTACGAGCGCTGCTCAGTGATCGCGGCATAGTGCCCGAACAGCTACCGCCCGCCGAAGACCTGAAAAAGATCGAGCGCCGGCATACGGCTGAGGCCAAGAAGCTGCCGAAGACGGTAGAGCGGTTGGATGATGAGTCAAAGCATGAGTAATGGCGGCTACGACAGCATAATTATGCTGATAGGTCAGGCTAAGGAATGACAATGCATTACGAAAAAGCCTGTGATTTAGTCACTTTCAAGACGGGGAAGCTCGACTCGAATGCGGCTGAAGAAGAAGGTAAGTACCCATTTTTTACCTGCGCTCAGACGACCTACAGAATCAACTCTTATGCTTTCGATACGGAGTGCGTTCTGCTCGCGGGCAACAATGCGGGCGGGATATTTCCGCTCAAATATTACAAAGGGAAGTTTAACGCCTACCAGCGCACCTACATTATTCAAAGTAGAAATGCACAGGTGCTCAATATCAAGTATCTATATTTTTACTTGCGCCCATACTTGAAGGCGTTTGAGCAGGAAGCAACAGGGGCAACAACAAAATTCCTCACTCTCAAAATTCTTAATAATTTGCGAGTGGCGCTTCCTCCTGTTGGTGTCCAGGAAAAAATCGCTGCCGTTCTCTCCACCTACGACGATCTGATCGAAAATAACCGTCGTCGTATTGAGCTGTTGGAACAAATGGCCGAGGAGCTTTACCGCGAATGGTTTGCACGCTTCCGCTTTCCTGGATACCAGCAGGCGAAATTTGAGAAAGGAATACCAGCAGGCTGGGTCGTGGCTGAACTGTCCAAACTAGCAGAGGTTAATGCCAGGAGTATTCGCAAAAGTCGTGAGCCTCAGAAGGTTCACTACCTTGACATTGGCTGTGTCTCCACCAATGAATATACCCTGCCGGAGTCTATAGATTTTAATAACGCACCTGGGAGAGCGCGCCGCATTGTAAAGCATGGCGATATTATCTGGTCATCAGTTCGACCTGCAAATCGTGCCTATTGTTTGATTTATGATCCACCAGAAAATTTAGTTGCCTCAACGGGTTTTGCAGTCATATCCCATCGCCAGCAGGTTCCTTACAGTTTCTTGAAAATGGCCGTTACTACTGACTCTTTTGTTGAACAAATGACAGTGGTGGCGAAAGGCTCTGCGTATCCAGCAACCAGTTTTGAGGATTTTGAGAAAGCAAAAATTTTGCTTCCTCCGGACGGGCTGCTTAAAGAATTTGATAGGCATGTCGAGCCCTTGCTGAAGAAAATTAATAAGCTTTCGAAAGAAGATCACATCTTGCGTCAGTGTAGGGAGTTGCTGCTTCCCCGCCTGATCTCCGGCAAACTCCCAGTCGACCAACTGGATATCCAGTTTCCCCCCAGCATGCGCGAGGCCGCCGCGGCCCGACAGGAAGTAGCCCATGCCTAATCTGTTTTCCGAGGACGATATCGAGCGCACCCTGCTGGGTCGGTTGCGTGAGCAATATGGCTATGAATTGCTCAACTGCATGACTGCGCAGCCGGGTGACTTGCAGGATGGCTCCGGCCGCCGCGACAAGCGCGATGTAATCCTCGGCGACAGATTGCAGGCCGCCGCCCGGCGGTTAAACCCGCAGATACCCGATGCGGCGCTGGAACAAGCCCTGGCGCAATTTGCCGAGCGCCGCCAGGCCATGACCCTGGTGGCCGCCAACCGCGAACTGGATGCGTTGCTGCGTGACGGCATCGCCGTGCGTTACCAGCAGGACGGCCAATGGCAGCAGGAGCAGCTGCGGCTGATCGACTTCGCCGAGGCGAGCAATAACGACTTTCTCGCCGTAACCCAGCTGTGGATCAAGGGCATCAACGACAAGTACCTGCGCCCGGATGTGCTGCTCTACGTAAACGGCATTCCGCTGGTATTTATCGAGCTAAAAAACTCGAATATTCCGGTGCGCAATGCCTACGACGACAACCTGGTGCGTTACCGGCAGAGTATTCCGCAACTGTTTCTGACCAACGCCTTCTGCGTACTCAGCAATGCCCTGGAAACCCGCGTCGGCAGTCTGACTGCCGAGTGGGAGCACTTCTTTAGCTGGCTGCGGGTGGACGACGAGAAGGAAAAGCTCGACCGCGCACAGATCAAGGAACAAGGCACCAGCATCGAGCGGGTGATCGACGGTCTGTTCGCTCCCGAGCGGCTGCTGGATTACGTGGAAAACTATGTGCTGTTCCACAAGCAGACGCAGAAGATCATCGCCCAGAACCACCAGTTTATCGGCGTCAACCGTGCCTTCACGCGCTTCCAGCAGCGCAAGGCCCTACGCGGCAAGCTCGGCGTGTTCTGGCACACCCAAGGCTCGGGCAAGAGCTTTTCGATGATCTTCTATGCGCGCAAGATCCTGCGCAAACTGCCGGGGCACTTCACCTTTCTGGTGGTCACCGACCGCGACGATCTCGACGGGCAGATTTTCCGCAACTTTCTCAATACCGGCACGGTGCAGAGCCACGAAGCCGCCAGGCCGAAAAACAGCGAAGAGCTGCGCGCCTTCCTCGGCCAGAGCAAGCGCCTGGTGTTCACTCTGATCCAGAAGTTCCGCTACGACAAAGGCAAGGCTTACCCGCTGTTGTCCAATCGCGACGATATCGTGGTGATCGTCGATGAGGCGCACCGTACCCAGTACAAGAGCCTGGCGGAAAACATGCGCGCCGGCCTGCCCAAGGCCAACTTCGTCGCCTTTACCGGCACGCCGCTGCTGGGCCGTGAGCGTAAGACCAACCAGTGGTTTGGCGATTACGTCTCGGAATACAACTTCCAGCAGTCGATGGACGACGGCGCCACCGTGCCGCTGTTCTACCAGAAGCGCGTGCCCGAGGTGCTGATCCAGAACGACGACCTCAGCGAGGAGTTCTACCAAATCCTCGAAGAGGAAAATCTCGACGAAGCGCAGCAGGAAAAGCTCGAACGCCAGTTCGCCCAGGAAGTGCAGGTGATCAAGCGCGACGACCGCCTGGAAACCATCGCCCGCGACATCGTCTACCACTTCCCGCGCCGTGGTTATCTGGGCAAGGGCATCGTTATCGCCGTGGACAAGTTCACCGCAGTAAAGCTGTACGACAAGGTGCAGCGGCTGTGGAAGGAAGAACTAAAAGCCCTGCGCGGGCGGATCAAGGACACGCCCAACGAGGTGGAAAAGGCCCGGCTGAAAAAGATCGTCGCCTATATGCACGCTGTGCAGATGGCCGTGGTAATCAGCGAGGAAGCCGGCGAGGAGGAGAAGTTCAAGCTGCAAGGCCTGGAAGTCGCCCGCCATCGCCAGCGCATCAATGCACTCGACGAGCACGGCCATGATGTCGAACAAAATTTCAAAGATCCCGAACACCCGCTGCAACTGGTGTTCGTCTGCGCCATGTGGCTGACCGGTTTCGACGCGCCGACTGTTTCCACCCTGTACCTCGACAAGCCGATGAAGGGCCACACCCTGATGCAGACTATCGCCCGCGCCAACCGGGTGACCTCGCATCAGATCAACGGGGTGAGCAAGAGCAACGGCGAAATCGTCGATTACTACAACGTCTTCCGCAATATGAAGCAGGCACTGAAGGACTACGCCCAGGGCGAGGAAGGCACGGACGAACCGCCGGTGCAGGACAAGAGCGTATTGCGCGGGCTGCTGGACGATGCCATCGCTGAAGGCCTGGGTTACTGCCACGAACGAGGTATTGCCCTGGAAGACGTGTTGGGCCGCGAGGAGATCTTCAAGAACCTCAGCCGCTTTAATGAATTTGCCGACATCCTGCTCGGCAACGAGGAGTGGCGCAAAACCTTCAACGTCTACCAGAACACCATTGCTGCCCTGTACGAGGCCTGCAAACCGGAAATCCTCGGCCACCGTTCCGTACGAGTGGTGGCGGCCTTCGATTACCTGCGCGGGGTGATCGACAGCCTGGTCGAGCAGGTGGATATCGACCGGGTAACTCGGCGTATCGACGAGCTGCTGGATGAAAGCGTGGTGGTGGATAACGCCGAAGCCTTTCATCACCAAGAGTTCCAGGGGGCCTATCAGATCGTGCGCAAGGGCCGCACCTGGGATCTGAGCAAGATCGACTTCGACAAGCTGCGCGAAGAGTTCAAAAGGACCGCTTACAAGAATATTGAGATCGCCGACCTACGTGGCTTTCTGGAGAAGAAGGTGGCGCAGATGCTGGCCGTGAATAAAACCCGCAGCGACTTCGCCCAGCGCCTGCAGGAAATTATCGACCGCTATAACGCTGGCGGTTCAGCCACCGAGGATTACCACGAAGAACTGCTGCGTTATCTGGAAGCGCTGAGCGCCGAAGACGACCGTCATATCCGCGTGGGCCTGAGCGAAGACGAACTGGAGCTGTTCGACCTGCTGAAAAAGGACAGCATGACCCAGGACGAGACCCAGAAGGTCAAACTGGCCGCCAAGTCGCTGCTGCAGCGCTTGCTGGACGGTCAGCCCAAGGTTCTGGTGCAGGACTGGTTCAAGGACAGCCAGACCCAGCGCAGCGTGCGCTCGGCGGTTGAGCAGGTATTACACAGCAACCTTCCGGAAAGCTACGACCGGGTGCTATTCAAGGAGAAGTGCGACAACATCTTCGAGCTGGTACTGGATTACGCCAGCCAGGGGCGTAAGTGGGCGGCTTGACGCTTCCCCGATAGTTCTCGCCAAACGAAAAAGCCCCTGGGATTAACCAGGGGCTTTTCTATATTTGGTGCACCAGGCGGGATTCGAACCCACGACCACTGCCTTCGGAGGGCAGTACTCTATCCAGCTGAGCTACTGGTGCAGCGCGGGCGCAATCATACCCATGTCGCTGGCGGGCGTCCATGCCAGGGGTCGTTACGCTGGGCCAGCAACGCGGGGTGGCCGGCAGCGCAGGGCGCTTTGTGTGCAATTCTGCACGGCGCGCGGCCTCGCTAAATAGCGGCTCCAACGCGCGGGGCTTGGCAAATTTGCGTTAATTTTTTCGAACAGGCTATTGCCCTTTACCCCTCTTGACCCTAGGATTCGTTTGAGATTTCAAACGTTCTGGCGAAAATTGCCCGAAATCCCGGGCATTTGCGCCGAACCGCCGCCCGCCGGCGGCAACAATCGCCAAACAATAGCGTACGCGCGCTGCCCAACGGCGTACCCCACTACCAAGTGCCGATGCCAGGGTGTCGGAATTTAGGAGACTGCCATGCAACTGAAAGACACCCAGCTGTTCCGTCAGCAGGCTTATATCGACGGCACTTGGCTGGACGCCGACAGCGGCCAGACCATCAAGGTCAACAACCCGGCCACTGGCGAAATCATCGGCACGGTGCCGAAGATGGGCGCAGCGGAAACCCGTCGCGCCATCGAAGCGGCCGACCGTGCCCTGCCGGCCTGGCGTGCGCTGACCGCCAAGGAGCGCTCGAACAAACTGCGCCGCTGGTTTGAACTGCTGATCGAGAACCAGGACGACCTCGGCCGCCTGATGACCCTGGAGCAGGGCAAACCGCTGGCCGAAGCCAAGGGCGAGATCGTCTACGCCGCTTCCTTTATCGAGTGGTTCGCCGAAGAAGCCAAGCGCGTGTACGGCGACGTGATTCCGGGCCATCAGCCGGACAAACGTCTGATCGTGATCAAGCAGCCAATCGGCGTGACGGCGGCCATTACTCCGTGGAACTTCCCGGCGGCGATGATCACCCGTAAAGCCGGCCCGGCCCTGGCCGCCGGCTGCACCATGGTGATCAAGCCAGCCTCGCAGACGCCGTTCTCCGCCCTGGCCCTGGTCGCGCTGGCCGAGCGTGCCGGCATTCCGAAAGGCGTGCTGAGCGTGGTTACCGGCAGCGCTGGCGATATCGGCAGCGAGCTGACCGGCAACCCGATCGTGCGCAAGCTGAGCTTCACCGGCTCCACCGAAATCGGTCGCCAATTGATGGCCGAATGCGCCAAGGACATCAAGAAGGTCTCCCTGGAGCTGGGCGGCAACGCGCCGTTTATCGTGTTCGACGACGCCGATCTGGATAAAGCCGTCGAAGGCGCGCTGATCTCCAAATACCGCAACAACGGTCAGACCTGCGTATGCGCCAACCGCCTGTACATTCAGGACGGCGTGTACGACGCCTTCGCCGAGAAGCTGGCCGCCGCCGTAGCCAAGCTGCAGATCGGAAACGGTCTGGATGAAGGCACCACCACCGGCCCGCTGATCGACGACAAGGCTGTGGCCAAGGTTCAGGAACATATCGCCGATGCCCTGAGCAAAGGCGCGCGCCTGCTCGCTGGCGGCAAGCCGCACGCCCTGGGCGGCAGCTTCTTCGAACCGACCATTCTGGTCGACGTGCCGAAGAACGCCGCCGTGGCCAAGGAAGAAACCTTCGGCCCGCTGGCCCCACTGTTCCGCTTCAAGGACGAGGCCGAAGTGATCGCCATGTCCAACGACACCGAGTTCGGCCTGGCCTCGTATTTCTATGCCCGTGACCTGGGTCGCGTGTTCCGTGTGGCGGAAGCTTTGGAATACGGTATGGTCGGCGTCAACACCGGGTTGATCTCCAATGAAGTCGCGCCGTTCGGCGGCGTAAAAGCCTCGGGCCTCGGCCGCGAAGGCTCGAAGTACGGCATTGAGGATTACCTGGAAATCAAATACCTCTGCCTGGGTATCTAATCCTGGCGAAGTAGCAGTAACCCGCCGAAGACGCACGAGAGCGCTGCGTCTTCGGCTTTTATATGGACATACCTTGTGGCCGGGCGTGCTGTGACAGTCGATCATCGAATACTGCCAAGCCGCCGCCGGTGACACATCCTTGAACCACGCCGAGATTAGCCGGCGAATGAGGACATCATGAGCAAGACCAACGAATCCTTAATGCAACGCCGCACCGCTGCCGTTCCGCGCGGCGTGGGCCAGATCCACCCGATCTTCGCCGAATCGGCGAAGAACGCTACCGTCACCGACGTTGAAGGTCGCGAGTTTATCGACTTCGCCGGCGGCATCGCGGTGCTCAACACCGGCCACCTACACCCGAAAGTGATTGCTGCGGTGCAGGAACAGCTGACCAAGCTGACCCACACCTGCTTCCAGGTGCTGGCCTACGAGCCGTACGTCGAGCTGTGCGAGAAGGTCAACGCCAAGGTGCCGGGCGACTTCGCCAAGAAGACCCTGCTGGTCACCACCGGCTCCGAAGCGGTGGAAAACGCCGTGAAGATCGCCCGCGCCGCCACTGGCCGCGCCGGGGTAATTGCCTTCACCGGCGGCTACCACGGTCGCACCATGATGACCCTGGGTCTGACCGGCAAGGTCGTACCCTACTCGGCCGGCATGGGCCTGATGCCCGGCGGCATCTTCCGCGCTCAGTACCCGTGCGAGCTGCACGGCGTCAGCACGGATGACGCGATCACTAGCATCGAGCGCATCTTCAAGAACGACGCCGAGCCCCGCGATATCGCCGCGATCATCATTGAGCCGGTGCAAGGCGAGGGCGGTTTCTACGTCGCGCCGAAAGACTTTATGCTGCGCCTGCGCGCCCTCTGTGATCAGCACGGCATCCTGCTGATCGCCGACGAAGTGCAAACTGGCGCTGGTCGTACCGGCACCTTCTTCGCCATGGAACAGATGGGCGTCGCCGCCGACCTGACCACCTTCGCCAAATCCATCGCCGGCGGTTTCCCGGTGGCCGGTGTGTGCGGCAAGGCTGAATACATGGACGCCATCGCCCCAGGCGGCCTGGGCGGCACCTACGCCGGTAGCCCGATCGCCTGCGCCGCGGCCCTGGCCGTGATGGAAGTGTTTGAGGAAGAAAAGCTGCTGGACCGCTGCAAGGCTGTCGGCGAGCGTCTGGTCACCGGCCTCAAGGCCATCCAGACCAAGCACAAGAGCATCGGCGAGGTGCGCGCCCTCGGCGCAATGATCGCCATGGAACTGTGCGAAGACGGCGACCTGCACAAGCCCAACGCCGCCCTGACCGGGCAGATCGTCGCCAAGGCCCGCGACAAGGGCCTGATCCTGCTGTCCTGCGGCACCTACGGCAACGTGCTGCGCGTGCTGGTACCGCTGACCGCCGAAGATGCGCTGCTCGACAAAGGCCTGGCGATTATTGCCGAGTGCTTCGACGAACTGGCGTAAGCGCAACGGCTGCAAAGAAACCCGCTACGGCGGGTTTTCTTTTGCTCGCAATAGTATGGCTAACGTTATTGCCTTACGCGTGTGCCGCCTTCGTAGCCCGGATGAAATCCGCGAGCGGCTGTTCAAGCAGCAGGACTTCCCCCGAATCGCATCCAGCCCCTAGGTTTAGGTGGTTCGTAGCTGTGGCGGGGGGCCCCGGCCCATGGCCGCGATCGCGGTATCCCTGAGAAACATCGCGGGCATGGCCCGCTCCTACAAATGGCGTGGCAAGGGGCAATCTGAGCAGCTGAGCAGCTGAGCAGCTGAACAGCCGGCCAAGACCTGCGGCAGCGAATCTTGGTTACGTGCCTGGCTAGAGCGAACGGTCCCTCAGGGAGTCGAGCGCGCTGGCAAGCGAATGAAGCCGGCCTCGCTCAGCCGCGCATCGGCCAGCCCGGCCAGTGGCTGCGGGCGCGCAATAAAGTAGCCCTGGGCGTAATCGATACCCAGGGCCCGCACACAATCCAGGGTCGCCTGGTTTTCGACAAATTCGGCCACGGTGCTCAGGCCCAGCTGGCTGGCGATCTGCTGCATGGAGCCGACCATGGCCTGGTTGATCGGGTCGTTCTCCAGGCCGCTGATAAAGCTGCCGTCGATCTTGACGATATCCAGCGGCAGATGCCGCAGGTAGGCGTAGGAGGCAAAGCCACTGCCGAAGTCGTCCAGCGCCACCTTCAGGCCATGCTCGCGCAGCTGCCTGATCCATTGCGCCGACACCCCCAACTCGCCCAGAGCAACCATCTCCGTCACCTCGATACACAACTTGTCGGCCGGCAGCTTGTGCTGCTGCAACTGGCTGTGCAGCAACTGGTGAAACTCGGCATTGAGCAGGGAGCTGGCGGTCAGGTTGAGATTGACCTGGGCCAGTTGCTGCACATGGCGCGGGTTATCGGCCAGCCACTGACACAGAGTAAGCAGCACCCAGCGGTCGATGGCCCCGAGAAAGCCATAGCGCTCGGCCGCACCGAGAAACTGCCCGGGGCTGAACAGCTCGCCGCTGTGCGGGTCGCGGTAGCGCAGCAACACCTCGTAGCGTAGGCCGTCGGCGGCCCCCTGCAGCGGCATCACCGGCTGGTAGTACAGCTCGAAGTGATTCTGCTCGATGCCTTCGCGCAGGCGGGTAATCCATTGCAGCTGGCGCTGGTGTTTGAGCAGCGCGCCATCGGCCGGATTGAACTGTTGTACCCGGTTGCGGCCCTGATGCTTGGCCAGCTGGCTGGCGCTGTCGGCCCAGTACAGGGCGGTTTCCCAATCGCGGACTCCGCTGTCGAGCTCCAGCAGGCCGATGCTGGCCTGCACACGAAAAGGCCGGCCCTCCCAGGAAAAGACGAACTGCTCGACGCACAGACGCAGGTTTTCGGCATGGGCGAGGGCCTTCTGCCCATCCGCGGCGCGCAGCAGCACGGCGAACTCGTCGCCGCCGATACGCGCCAGCTCGGCATCCGCCGGCAACTGGTGCTGCAGATGGGTGGACAGCTGACGCAGCAACTGGTCACCGGCGGAGTGGCCGCAGAGGTCGTTGACCTGCTTGAACTGGTCCAGATCCAGGCACAGCAGGTGGCTGAACGGCCGGCTGGCAACCTCCTTCAGGCTTTCCTGCAGCAGCCGCTCCAGCTCGCGACGGTTGAGCAGGCCGGTGAGCGAGTCATGGGCCGCCAGGTGTTGCAGACGTTCCTCCAGGGCGCGCCGCTCGCTGAGGTCGACCACTATGCCCTCGATGCACTCCTGATCCGGCCGCTGCTGCAGAGCCAGATAGACCCAGTGCACCCGGCCATCGAGCCCCTGCAGCCGACACTCCTGGCTGACGGCCGACTGCTCGCCCTGCAGCAGCGCCAGGCGTTCGCGCCACTGCTCGCGGCCGAACAGCGCCTGCATATTCAGGCCCTCGACCATCTGCCCGCCCAGCAACGCGACAAAACTGGGGTTGGCCTCCAGCAGCAGCCCGGCCCCGCTGCAGCGAAAGATCCCCTCGCTGCTGTTGCTGAACAACGCCTGGTACTGCTGCAGGTGGCTGATTGCCTGGGCCCGGCTGTGCAACAGGTCGCGCCGCACCTGTTCCAACTGCTTGTCGAGCATGCCGCCGAACAGCAGCAGGCTGATGGCCGGCAGGTACACATGCAGGTAATTGAACCCGGGCATCAGCGGCAGCAGCCCGGCACGCCCCAGGGGCACCAACAACAGCAGCAACAGCGCCGCGCTCCAGCACCACAGGTAGCCGCCCGCATAGGGCCGGCGCTGGCGGACGCCGAGCAAAAGCAGGCCGAGATGGAGGGCACCGGTCAGCAGGATCAGCACGTTCAGGGTCTGGTAGGCGCGATGGTGGCCGTAGCTGACGATGGTCCAGCCGCAGACCAGCAGGGTCAGGGCGAAAAAACCGTCGCGCAGATAAACCAGCCGCCCCAGCTCGAGCTTTAGCGCACTGATCAGGAACAGGCTGCTGAAGATCATCATCAGCGGATTGGCCAGGTTGGCCAGCTGCATCGGCAGCCATGGCCACTGCGGCAGCCACAGTGCCACCAGGCCGTGCTGCGCAGCGTTGTACAGGGCCACGCCGAACAGGGTCAGGCAGAACCAGACCAGTTGCGGCTCGCGCAGGGTACTGAACTTGATCAGGTAGAACAGCACCAGGCTCAGCAGTGCGCCGAACAACAGGCCGCTTTGCAGCCAGTCATGGGCCAACAGCAGGCTGCTCTGCTCGGCACCGACCACCTGCATCGGCAGGCTGATCGACGACCCGCTCTGCACCCGCAGTAGCAAGGTGTGCGGACCCTCGCCAAGGCGCGGCAGGCTCAGCATAAAATGCGGGTAGGGTTCGCCACGCTCGAGAAAGGGTCGATGGTCGCCGCTGTAATAGGGCGCGATCAGACGCTCGCGGTCGTACAGCCAGACTTCCAGGTCGTCGAGAAAGGGATGGGCGATGATCAGGTTGAGGCGCGCCGCGGCCGGGGCGTCCAGGCGAAAGGCCAGCCACCAGGCACTGGCCGAGTAACCCATATGCGGCGTGCCCTGGGTCAGCACGCCCTGGGCCTCGATCAGCTCCAGCACTTCCCCGGCGGTCAGGCTGGCGCTCGGGTCTTCCAGCATCAGGGCCGCGGGCACCGCGACCGGCTGAACCAGGGCGCTGCTGTCCAGGCTAAGCAGGGGCGGGGCGGCAAAGGTCGGGCTGGCGAGCAGGCAGAGGCCGAACAACAGACCGAGCACAGGGAATTTGAACAGCTGGAGCATCCTGACGCCTCAGTAGACTGCGAGGGCGTCAAGGCTCAGGGTGAACACAGCCCGCCTGCTAGGCGAGTTGACGCTCGGGAATTCTAGCTGAGAACCGGTGACTTGATGGCGCTAAGCGTCTCGCCCAGCGCCTGCAACAGGCCGGCAACCTGCGCTGCACTCATGCTGAAGGGGTCGAAGCGGTCACTGCCCGAATACTTGAGAAACAGCTCGCGGTTGGCCTGCTTGGCCCCGGCCCAGCCCATGCTCCAATTGCTGTAATGGCGCACGTCGATCTCGGCATAGTCGATGATGCACAGGTCCTTGTGTCGACTGTCGTCGGCCAGGCGGTTGTACAGGGCGTTCACCTCCGCACGCGGGCCTTCGAGCGCCTGCAGAAAGATATCGGCATTGCAGCAGAGAACCCCGGTCAGTCCTTTACCTGGGTTGTTGCGCTGCGAACTGTCGAGAATCTCACGAATCAGTTCGGCTGAAACCGAATGACTGGCACGGCTGGCATAGGTAAGGCGAACTAACATAATTGGATCCTCGCAGGCTGCGGGCAGGGTAGCAGCTACAGATTCTGCATTATCTGTATAGGTTATGTATAACTAATTGCGTAACATTCTTCTGGCCAAACGCGTAACAAAACCCCTCAGGCACTCTCTATAGTGGCTACTTAGAGGCTGACACGATCAGCCGGCGCGTCAGCATCAAGGAACCAAACACCGTGCATGCCATGCTTCCCCTGCTCGACCAACTGGCCTTCCCGGCAATCCGCCGGGGCCAACTGGAAGCGCTGCAGATCAACCTGACCTACCGCTGTAACCAGCGCTGCCTGCATTGCCATGTCAATGCCGGGCCGACCCGCACCGAGGCCATGACCGATGAAAGCCTGGCCCTGCTGCATCAGGTGATTGACGCTCATCCCGTGCATACCCTCGACCTCACTGGCGGCGCGCCGGAGATGCACCCGCGTTTTCGCGAGATCGTTGTGCATGCGCGCCGCGAAGGCCTGCGAGTGATCGACCGCTGTAACCTGACCATCCTCAGCGAGCCGGGTTATGAAGACCTGGCGCAGTTTCTCGCCGAGCAGGGCGTCGAAGTCAGTGCCTCGCTGCCCTGTTACTCGCGCGATAACGTCGACAAGCAACGTGGCGATGGCGTGTTCGATGCCAGCATCAAGGGCCTGCAACAGCTCAATGCCCTGGGCTACGGCCAGCCCGGCAGCGGGCTGATTCTCAACCTGGTGTACAACCCGCAAGGCCCGAGCCTGCCGCCACCGCAAGCGGCGCTGGAAGCCGATTACAAACGCCACCTGGCCGAAGACTTCGGCATCGTCTTCAACCACCTGCTGACCATCACCAACCAGCCGATTGCGCGCTTTGGCAGCACCCTGGTCAGCAAGGGCCAGTTCAACGGCTACATGCAGCTGCTGCGCGACAGCTACCGCCCGGAAAACCTCGAACCGCTGATGTGCCGCAGCCTGGTCAGCGTCGATTGGCAGGGCTACCTGTACGACTGCGACTTCAACCAGATGCTCGATTTGCCCCTGGAGTTCCCCGAGCTGATCGGCCGCGAGCGGCCGCATTTGCGTGATCTGCTGAACGCATCGCTCGCTGGCAACGCTATCGTTACCCGCGATCATTGTTACGCCTGTACCGCCGGGCAGGGTTCCAGTTGCGGCGGCAGCCTCACTTCCTAAGGATCGATCCATGCAACCAACCAGTCTGACCGGGCTGTTTTTCTGGGGCTTTCTGCTGGTCTACGGCGCGCTGATGCTGGCCTTGTCGCCACGCGTCGTAACCCTTGGCGGGTTCTTCAATGGCGAAGACAACCAGGGCCGCAGCGCCAGCCCCTGGCTGATTACGTCGAGCATCTTTATCAGCTGGATCTTCGCCAAATCGGTGACCAACGCCGCCAATCTGGGTGCCACTTATGGCCTGGTCGGCGGCCTGGCCTATGCCATGTACTGGCTGTCGATTCCGCTCACCGGCTTTGTTATCTACCGCCTGCGTCGGCGCTTTGCCGCCACTGGCCTGGTGAGCTTCTTGAGCAGCCATTACGGTCGTGGTGCAGCGCTGGCGTTCTCTGCGGCGATTCTGATTCGCCTGTTTAACGAGGTGTGGAGCAACACGGCGGTGGTGGGCGGCTATTACGGCGACTCCGGCAGCTTCGAGTTTATTGCTTCGGCCTTGCTGTTTACCGCCGTAACCCTGGCCTACAGCCTGCGCGGCGGGCTGCGCAGCTCGATCCTTACCGATGCGGCGCAGGCGGCGATCTTCGTTATTGCCCTGGTCTGGGTACTCGGCCTGGTATTGCCGCAGCATTCGCCCAGCGAGCTGGCCAGCACCAGCAACTGGGCGCTGAATGCAGGGGTCGACCTACTGCTGGTCGCTGGCCTGCAGGCCTTTAGCTATGGCTTCCATGACCCGGTGCTGACCGACCGCGGCTTTATCAGCGAGGAGAAGGCCATGCGCCGCTCCTTTCTGATCGCCGGGGTGCTGGGCTTTATCGCCATCCTGGCCTTTAGCCTGATCGGCGTGCACGCCCAGCTTACCGGCCTGGCCGCCTCGGATAACGTACCGGCGGCCCTGGCCAAGAGTCTGGGCATCGGCGCACTGCTGATCATGACCGTGGTGATGGTGTCCGCTGCCGGTTCGACGTTGGACTCGACCTTCTCCAGCTTGGCCAAGCTGGCCGGGCGCGAGCTGCCGAAACTGGCCGGCCGCGACCTCGGGCAGAAAGCCATCGGCGTGGGCATGGCGGTGATGGTGGTGTTCGCCCTGCTCGGCAACCTGCCGATGATCGCCGGCACCGACATCCTCAAGGCCACCACCATCAGCGGCACCATGGTCATTGGCCTGGCCCCGGTATTCGTCTTGCATGGCCTGACCCGGCCCACGTGGCTGGGCTTTCACCTGAGCTTCTGGACCGGCCTGGGCCTGGGTGTGGCACTGACCCTGAACTGGATTCCGCAGAGCTGGGCCATCGGCGACGGCAAATATGCGCTGCTGCTCGGCACTAATCTCTATGGTTTAGGGCTCTGTGTGCTGGGCTATCTGCTACCTGGCTGGTTGCGGAGGACCGCCTGATGCGACTTGGCCCCGTAGGGTGTGCTGTGCGCACCAAGCATCTGCCTGCGGTATTGGTGCGCACGGCGCACCCCACCCATGTTGGGCTGTGCGTGCTGGGTTATCTGCTGCCCGGCTGGCTGCGGAGGACGGCCTGATGCGGCGTGGCCCCGTAGGGTGCGCTGTGCGCACCAAGCATCTGCCTGCGGTATTGGTGCGCACGGCGCACCCTACCCATGTTGGGCTATGCGTGCTGGGTTATCTGCTACCCGGCAGGTCGAGGAGAACGCACTGATGCGCGCCGGCCGTGACTGCCCGCTGGACTATCGCCTGATGCGGGATGCCTTTAGCGGCGAGCCGCTATTCGACTGCCAAGTGCTATATGTCGTGGGCGGCCTATATGGCAATCGCCAGGCCCTGGCCGCCCTGCAACGGCGCTTGACCGCCGAGCCACATGCGCGGGTGGTGTTTAACGGCGATGCCCACTGGTTCGACCGCGACCCGCAAATTTTCCAGCAGATCGAGCAGGGCATCAGTGCCCATCTGGCCCTGCGCGGCAATGTTGAAACCGAACTGGGCCGCGCCGACGACAGCGGCGCGGGCTGCGGCTGTGCCTACCCGATGACGGTGGGTGAGGCGGTAGTCGAGCGCTCCAATGCCATCCAGCAGGAATTGAACAGCACCGTGCAGGGTTTGCCCGGTATGGCCGAACGCCTGGCGGCACGCCCGAGCACTGCGCTGGTTAGCGTGGCCGGCCGGCGCGTGGCGATCAGCCATGGCGACGAACAATCTCTGGCCGGCTGGAGCTGCTCACGGGAATCCCTCAGCGAGCATGCACGCCAGCAGCAACTGGATAACTGGTTCGCCGCACACAACGTAAAGGTTCTGGCCACCAGCCATACCTGTTCGGCGGTGGCCTTGAGCCTTGAACACGGCGCGCTGATCAATAACGGCGCAGCCGGGCTGCCGAACTTTGCCGGCGGCCGTTATGGCCTGCTTAGCCGTATCGCGACTACGCCACATCCAGCGGCGCTGTATCGCTGCCAGCGTGATGGCCTGTTTATCGAGGCGCTGCCGCTGAACTACAACCACGATGATTTTCTCGCCGACTTCGACCGCCAGTGGCCCGCCGATAGTCCGGCGGCGTTGTCCTATCGTTCACGGGTGCTCGGCCAACTGAGCGACCGCCCCGAGACTGCCCTGCTGGCCGGTTTTAGCCTGTGCCAAAGCCTTTGCGCCCTGGAGGCGCTGACTGATGAATAGCCGCAAACTCGCCCTGATGGGCCTGATCCTCGCGCTGCTGGGCAGCTTCTTTGTCTTCGACATCGGCCAGTACCTCAATCTGGAAGCGCTTAAGGCGCAGCAGGCCGCGCTGAATGCCCAGGTAACGGCGCAACCCTGGCTGGCTGCAGGGCTGTTCTTCCTCGCCTATGTGGCGGTTACCGCGCTATCGCTTCCCGGCGCGGCGCTGATGACTCTGCTGGCCGGCGCGCTGTTCGGCCTGCTCGAAGGCTTTGTCCTGGTGTCCTTCGCCTCGACCCTGGGCGCGACCCTGGCCATGCTCAGCAGCCGCTTCTTGCTGCGTGACTGGGTGCAGGCGCGCTTCGGCCAGCGCCTGGCCGGGATTGATGCAGGTATCGAGCGCGAGGGCGCGTTCTACCTGTTCGCCCTGCGCCTGGTTCCGGTGTTCCCGTTCTTTCTGATCAACCTGGCCATGGGCCTGACCCGGCTGCCAGCGCGCACCTACTGGTGGGTCAGTCAGCTCGGCATGCTGCCGGGCACCCTGGTTTATGTGAACGCGGGGCGCGAGCTGGGCCAGCTCGACTCCCTGGCCGGCATTCTCTCCCCAGGATTGCTCGGCGCGTTTGTGCTGCTCGGCGTATTCCCCTTGATCGCGCGCAAGCTGCTCGGCCTGGTTCAGGCGCGGCGGGTATATACCGGCTGGCATAAACCGAAGACGTTTGACCGCAACCTGCTGGTGATCGGGGCCGGTGCTGGCGGCCTGGTCAGCGCCTATATCGCGGCGGCGGTAAAGGCCAAAGTCAGCCTGATCGAAAAACACCAGATGGGCGGCGACTGCCTGAACACCGGCTGCGTGCCGTCCAAGGCGCTGCTGCGTTCGGCCAAGCTGGCCAATGAACTGAAAAAGAGCCCGGCGTTGGGCTTTACCGGCGTACAGGGCACGGTGGACTTCCCGGCGGTGATGCAGCGCATCCAGCGGGTGATTGCCGATATCGAACCGCATGACTCAGTCGAGCGTTACACCGGCCTGGGCGTCGAGGTGATTCAGGGCGAAGCGAAAATCCTCTCGCCCTGGAGCGTTGAGGTCAACGGCCAGACCCTGACCAGCCGCAACCTGGTTATTGCCGCCGGCGCGCGGCCGTTGGTGCCGAAGATTCCTGGCCTGGAGCAGGTGCAGAGCTACACCTCGGACAGCATCTGGAGCCTGCGCCAGCAGCCGCGCTGGCTGCTGGTGCTGGGCGGCGGGCCGATTGGCTGCGAGCTGGCCCAGGCCTTCCAGCGCCTCGGCAGCCAGGTGATTCAGGTGGAACTGGCCGAACGCCTATTGCCGCGCGAAGACGCCGATGCCAGCGAGCTGGTGTTGCAGAGCCTGCGCAGCGACGGCGTCGATGTGCGTCTGCAACACAAGGCCGAACGCTTCGAAGTGGTGGATGGCGAACAACGTATGGTCGCCCGCCGTCTGGACACCGGCGAGGAGGTGACCATCGCCTTCGACGGCCTGCTGCTGGCCCTCGGCCGCGTCGCCAATGTCACGGGCTATGGCGTCGAGGAACTGGGCCTCACCGTGCGGCCCAACGGCACCCTGGAAACCGACGAGTATCTGGCCACACGTTTTCCCAATATCTACGCGGTGGGCGATGTCACCGGGCCGTACCAGTTCACCCATGTCGCCGCGCACCAGGCCTGGTATGCGGCGGTCAATGCGCTGTTCAGCGGCTTTAAGCGTTACAAGGTGGATTACCGAGTGATCCCTGCCTGCACCTTTACCGATCCCGAGGTCGCCCGCGTGGGGTTGAGCGAGGGCGAGGCCAAGGCGCAGAACATTGCTTATGAGGTGACCCGCTACGGCATCGACGACCTCGACCGGGCGATTGCCGATGAAGCCGCCCACGGCTTTGTCAAAGTGCTGACCGTACCAGGCAAGGACAAGATTCTCGGTGTGACGATTGTCGGCGAACACGCCGCCGAGTTGCTCGCCGAATACGTGCTGGCGATGAAACACAACCTGGGCCTGAACAAGATTCTCGGCACCATCCACAGCTACCCGACCATGGCCGAGGCCAACAAGTACGTGGCTGGCGAATGGAAACGCGCGCATGCACCCCAGGGGTTACTGCGGCTGGTTGAGCGCTTCCATACCTGGCGCAGAAGCTGATGCGCGGGTTACTGCTCGCGCTGCTGCTAGTGGCTCCGCTGGCCCAGGCCGACAACGCCCTGACGCCCTGGACGGCCAGCCCGCCAAAGGGCGAATGGTCGGCACCTTGGCGGCTGGCGGATATCCCCAAGCTCAAACCGTCCGAGCGCAGCCTGGTCGAGCAGGACGGTAAGCAGGTGCTACGGATCAAAGCCGATGCCGCTGCCGGTGGCCTGCTGCATCCGCTCGATCTACCCGGCGATCAGCGCTGGCAACTGAGCTGGCAGTGGCGCACCGAGCAGAAACTGGAGCAGGCACGCTTCGCCACCCGCGAGGGCGACGACTACGCCGCACGAGTCTATGTACTGCTGGATTACCCGCTGGAATCGCTGAGCTTTGTCACCCGGCAGAAGCTGCGCCTGGCGCGCACCTTCTTCGACCCCGACTTGCCAGCGGCAACCCTGAGCTACGTTTGGGACAACCGCGCCGCGCCGGACACTCAGGCCCGCAGCGCCTATACCGAGACGGTGGAGATGATTGTGCTGCGTGGCCCGGAAGCACCACCGGGGCAATGGCTAAGCGAGTCCCGCGATCTGAACGCCGACGCCATCGCCGCCTTTGGCAGCGCGCCACGCAAGATCCTCGGCGTGGTGTTTGCCGCCGACAGCGACAACACCGGCGAGTCGGCAGAAAGCTATTTCGTCGCGCCGCAATTGCAGCTGTCCAAACCGTAAGAGCGGGGGGACGCCCAGTGCCATGCCCGCGAACCCCTGCGATGCAAAAGCTTCGCGGGCATGGCCCGCTCCTACATTCACCATTCAGGCGACCTGGGTCTGTTTGACGGACTCAACCTGCTCGCGACGCGTCCAACGATTGGCCCGGGCAAAGGTGCCGAAGTCGTTAAAGCGCACACCCTGCTCACGCATCACCTTATGCGCGAACGGCACGCTGAGCTGGCGGATATAGAAGGGCTCCTTGACCACAAAATGATGGATCGCGTGGCTGCTGCCGAAGTTGAAGCAGAACGCCTGCAACGGCCACAGCCACCAGGGATTAAGCACCTGGGTCTGCTGGATCACGTTGCCCGCCTCGACGTCGCCGTAATAGTGCATGTTCGAGCTGACAAAGTGCAGGCAGAAGGTGCGCAGCACGTTGGGGCCGACCAGCACCACCACGGCGATATTTACCACCGCCATCACGCTCAAGGTGGTTGCCGACCAGGCCACTGGCGCGCCCAGCGCGGCCGCCGCGAAGTCGATCAAATGGAAGCCGAGAAACACATACCAGGTGCCCCAGTTGAGCAGCCCCAGCGGCGCATAGACCTTGAGCGTGCGGGTCAGAATCAGGCGGCGATGCTGGGGATTTTTCGCCCGTAGCCAGCGGATGAAGGAGCTCATCATGTTGTCGCCGACCATCAGCAGGCGGGCAAAACCCCAGGGCTCGCCGTTGGTAATGGCGCGCTCTTCCATATCCTGCTCGCTGCCAGACACCTTGTGGTGATTGAGGTGCAGGTGGCGGCGCACCCAGGGATTGATGGTGCTCGGCCGCGCCAGCCAGACCAGCGCCAGCATCAGGTTGTGCGGCACTCGGCGCTTGCGGAAGTACATGGAGTGGATCAGGTCGTGCTCCAGCTCATGGGTCAGCGAGGCGAAGAAGGCATTCAGCAGCAGGCAGGCCCACCAGGCCAGGTAGCCGCCGATATACAGCGCCGCCGAGCCGATCATCCCGACCAGGGCGAAGGTCAGGATGCCGGCACCGAGGGCATCCTGATGCTTGAGCAGGGGGAAACGCTGACGCAGTTCGACGCCGTGAGCCAGCACCTGTTGGCGGATCAGCGCTGCGCGTTGCGCATCATTATGTGCAGCAGTACTTGCAGCGGAGTGGGGCATGCCTACATCCTCTTGTTGATGAGGTGCCACTGTGCCGCCGCGCACGCCCGGCCGCCTGACCCTGAACGCCAACCTGTTGACCGGACCCGCCAATCTGCATGACTGCCGAACCCACAACCCTGGCCAGCTGGACCCGCGCCCTGCGCAAGCAACTCGATGCCCTGGGCCTCGACAGTGCCGCGTTGTGCCAGGCGGCCGGGCTTGAGCCAAGCCTGCTCGACGACCCCAACGCGCGCTGCCCGCTGTCCATCACCACGCGGCTGTGGCAACTGGCGGTCGAGGCCAGCGGTGACCCGGCGCTGGGCTTGAAGACCTCGCAGTTTGTCAGCCCGACCACCTTTCACGCCCTCGGTTACGCCCTGGGTGCCAGCAGCAGCCTGCGCGAGATGTTCGAACGCATCGTGCGTTACCACCGGGTGGTCAGCGACGCCCTGGAACTGGAACTGCGCGAATGCGCCGATGCCTATGAATTTCGCTTTCGCGTCCCGCCCGGCAGCCCGCCGCCGGCCCCCGAGGCGCTGGATGCCTTTGCCGCGATCTATGTACGCAGCTGCCGCAACCGCCTGGGCCGCGACTTCGCCCCACTGACGGTGCATTTGCAGCGAGCCGAGCCGCTGGATGCACAGCCCTGGCATGCCGTCTTCCGCGCGCCGCTGTTGTTTGCTGCGGCGGAAAACCTCCTGCGCTTCCCCCGCGCCGCCTTCGAACAGCGCCTGGACGACGGCAACCCGGAACTGGCCGAGCACAACGAAACAGTGCTCAAGCGCACCCTCGAACAGCTGCAGCACGCCACCTGGACGCACAAGGTGCGCGCCTGCCTGGAGGCCCAGCTACCGGATGGCGAGCCGTCCGCCGAGCGTATCGCGCAGACCCTGCACCTGAGCCTGCGCAGCCTGCAGCGCCATCTGGCCGATGAAGGCGGCAACTACGAAGGCCTGCTCGCCGACACCCGCCACAGCCTGGCGCTGCACCATATGCGCGACCCACGCTGCTCGATCAGCGAGATCGCCTACTTGCTCGGCTTCGCCGACACCAGCAGCTTTAGCCGCGCCTTCAAGCGCTGGACCGGGCAAGCGCCCAGCCATTACCGCGAAGGACTGAAACCGAGCTAAACCGCTGCGCTCAGGCCGAATTCAGCTGGGCCTTGAGCAGGTCGCGGAAGGTCTGGATCAACGGCTCCCGCGAGCGGCCACGGCGCAGAATCAGGGAGAACGGTGCCTGGTAGCCGAAGGTCGCCGGCAGCAGCACCTTGAGTCGCCCCTGATCGACCCAGGGCTGCGCGTAGTGCTCCGGCAGGTAGCCGATATAAGCGCCGGACAGCACCAGAATCAGCTGCGCCTCCATCGACTCCACCGTCGCCGCGCTGTGCTTGAAGCCATGCCGGGCCAGTTCCGCCTGGCTCCAGTAACCACGGCCAACCATACGCTGCTGCGCGATCACTTCCTGGGGGATGCGCCGTTCGCTAAACAAGGAGTGACGCTCGCTGCAATACAGCCAGTGCTGCTCGCGGTACAGCGGCTGGTAGACCAGGCCGTTCATCCGCGTGGAGAACGCGCCGATGGCCAGGTCCAGGCGGTTATCCAGCACCGCCAGTTGCAGCTCGTAGGGGCTGGCCACCGACAGATGCAGATGCACCCCCGGATGCTCCTGACTGTATGCGCCGATCACCTCAGGCAGAGGCAGGGCCGGGTCGCTGACCGTGGAGTCCAGCACGCCGAGGTTGAGGGTGCCGCGCAGCTCGCCCTTGAGCGCCGCCGAATAGCGCTCAAAGCCTTCCAGCTCGCCAAGCAAACGCAGGCATTCCTGGTGAAACAGCTCGCCCTTGCTGGTCAGGCTAAAACCGCCACGACCACGGTGACAGAGGCTGAGGCCCAGCTGACTTTCCAGCTGGCTCATATAGGTGCTGATCGCCGAGGTCGAGAGATTGAGTTCCTGCTGCGCCGCGGCAAAACCCTGGTGGCGCACCACGCTGGCGAAAATGCGCAGCAGCTTAAGATCGGGCAGGGATGTGGGATGGGCAGGCATGGCGCTCAGCCTAGCCTTTCGCGAGCGGGGAAACAGCCCCGACCAGTGACCTGGCAGCCAGCGCCCGGCGTAGGAATTCTTCGGCCGGCAGCGGCCGAGCGAACAGGTAACCCTGCAGGTAGTCCACCTGCCGCCCGGCCAGATAGCGCATCTGCTCCTCGGTCTCCACCCCTTCGGCAATCACTTCCAGATGCAGCTTGGCGCAAAGTTCGATCACGCTGTCGAGAATATGCGGCGACAGCGCGTCCTTGCCGATCATCGCCACAAAGCTCTGGTCGATTTTCAGATAGTCCACCTTGAGCTTGTGCAGATAGCTCAGGCTGGAATGACCGGTGCCGAAATCGTCCAGGGCGATCCTCACGCCCATCTCGTGCAACTCGGCGAACAGCTGGTCGGTAATGGCGTCCGGCTCCAGTAACTCGCGCTCGGTCAGCTCCAGCACCAGCACCACCTGCCCCGGCGTGAAGGCATCGAGAAACGCCCGGCACTCGTCGAGCAGGGCGCGGCTGCGGCAATGCACGGCACTGATATTGATGCCGACATGGAAACCCGCGCCCAGGCGATCCGCCACTGGTGCTAGCAACTGCGCGGTGCGGCGCATCAGATCGCTGGTCATCGGCACGATCAGGCCGGAGCTTTCCGCCAGGGGAATAAACAGGTCCGGGCGCACCAGCCCCTCGCGCGGATGTTGCCATCGCATCAGTACCTCAGCACCGATCCACTGCTGCGAATCGTTGCGCACCAACGGCTGGAAATACGGCACGAACTCGCCAGCCTGCAGCGCACGCCGCAGCTCGGCGCTCGGCGAACCGGAGCGGGCCTGCAGCCAGTAACTGCCGGCCCCGGCCAGCGCGCCGAGCAGCCCCAGCAGCGCAAACAGCACCGGGTACTGCGCGCCCATATAGCTCAGCTGAGCCCCGTTCGGGAAGGCGGCGCGCACCTGGTAGGGATAACGCGTGGACCCCAGCGCCACCCTGGCGACGGGATAGTCGGGCAGCCGCCCTGGACGCACCAGCCCCGTACGCGGCATCCATTGCTCACCGACGATCAACTGCATCAGGGCCCCACGCTCGACCGTCTGCAGCACGTTCGCCAGATAACGCCCATCGATGGCCACCAACGCGCCGCGCCTATTCTCGACCTGGAGATAGACCAGCAAGGAATGATTCGGGGTGACCGAATTTCCCGCCATCAGCCGCAGCTGACCGGCGGTGTATGCGGACAGGTTGATCTTTTCCTCGGATGGCCCGAACAGCGAAGAACAATACAGCTCGCCCTTATCGAGCAGATTGACCGAGCGCACGAAGGGCACGGTGGCAGCTTGCTCGCGCAGCACTAGCTCGGTTTGCGCGCACGGCGAGCCGACATAGGGCATAACCTCGCTCGCGGCCTGCGCGGCGTTATCGAGCATCTGGTCGACCTGGCGGATCGCATCACCGACGCTGGCGCGGCTGATATCGCGCAACGCGATCCCGGCCTGCATATAGAGAAACATCAACCCCAGCAGAACCGGCAGCGCCCCGACAGCCATGGACAAGCACAGGCGCAGACGGGAACGGGTGGTGCGATAAGCGGTTAAAGGCATCCGGGCTTCCTCGCCGCAAAATTCCTGAAAATTCAAAACGCGCCCGAGCGGATCACGCAGCCACTCGATCCCCCCGGTAGCCGTTGCCATTGAGCCTAGCCGCCTGAAATGGCGGGGAGCCGCGACGCTGCCAGTCTATCGCCGCGCCGTTAGTTTAGAAATCTCTGAACTAAGTTTTTGCCTTCAGCGATTTTTCCCTCAGCACCGCTGACCAAGAATCGGCCCCACTAATAACCACAACAATGCTGAGGCCTAGCCGTGGACAAGATCCTGCACCAGCCCCTGGGCGGCAACGAGATGCCGCGCTTCGGTGGCATCGCCACCATGATGCGCTTGCCGCATATCCAGAAGACTGAAGAGAAACGCGAATTGGATGTCGGCTTTGTCGGCGTACCGCTGGATATCGGCACCTCGCTGCGCTCCGGCACCCGCTTCGGCCCGCGCGAGATCCGCGCCCAGTCGGTGATGATCCGCCCCTACAGCATGGCCACCGGGGCGGCACCTTTTGATTCCCTCAACATTGCCGATATCGGCGATGTGCCGATCAACACCTTCAATATGGCCGAGGCCATCCGCATCATCGAGGAGGCCTACGACGAGATCCTCGAACTGGGCATCGTCCCCCTGACTCTGGGCGGCGATCACACCATCACCCTACCGATTCTCCGTGCCATCAAGAAGAAACACGGCAAGGTCGGCCTGGTGCATATCGACGCCCATGCCGATGTGAATGACCATATGTTCGGCGAGAAGATCGCCCACGGCACCACCTTCCGCCGCGCCGTCGAGGAAGACCTGCTCGATTGCGACCGCGTGGTGCAGATCGGCCTGCGCGCCCAGGGCTACACCGCCGAGGACTTCAACTGGAGCCGCAAGCAGGGCTTTCGTGTGGTCCAGGCCGAAGAATGCTGGCACAAATCCCTGACCCCGCTGATGGAAGAAGTGCGCGCCAAGGTCGGCGGCGGCCCGGTGTACTTGAGCTTCGATATCGACGGCATCGACCCGGCCTGGGCACCCGGCACCGGCACCCCGGAAATCGGCGGCCTGACCACCATTCAGGCCATGGAAATCATCCGTGGCTGCCAGGGCCTGCAGCTGATTGGCGGTGATCTGGTGGAGGTTTCGCCGCCCTACGACACCACCGGCAACACCTCGTTGCTGGGGGCCAATCTGCTTTACGAAATGCTCTGTGTGCTTCCAGGGGTCAAGCGACGTTAAAAATCGCTCCCGGCAATTTTTTATACTGATCGGGCACCTCGTGCGGTGTCCGTGCACTACAACAATAAATAGGGTGCCACGATGAACCACGACCAAAGCATGCCGCTGCTGGACGACCAGCCGCCCGCTCAAAGCTCCTACAACCTGCGCCAGCTGCTGATCTTTCTGATCCCCTCGCTGCTCGGCGTATTGCTGTTTCTCACCCCCATCGTCTATGACGACAAGGTCACCATCGGCCTGGGCGTGATGGCCGATGCCCTGAAGACCGGGCTTAGCGCCTGGCTGCCGGCCATCGCCACCGGCCTGCTGCTGTTTTCCGCCGCCCTTGGCCTGTTCGCCAGCCTGTTCAAACCCAAGTGGCTGACCACACGCCCGACACTTAACGAGATGTTTAACCTCAGCCCGCTATGGCTCGGCCTGCGCGTGCTCGGCGCAGTGTTTGCCGCCATGACTTTCTGGCAGTTCGGCCCGGAATGGGTGTGGAACGCCAACACCGGCGGCGTGGTGCTGAAAGACCTGGCCCCGGTGCTGATCACCTTCTTCCTGGTGGCCGGGTTGATCCTGCCGCTGCTCACCGATTTCGGCCTGATGGAGTTCTGCGGCACCCTGGTGCGTAACGTATTCCGCAAGGTCTTCGGCCTGCCGGGCCGCTCGGCCATCGATGCCATCGCCAGCTGGCTCGGCTCCGGCACCGTCGGCGTGTTGATCACCGCGCAGCAGTACCAGAAGGGCTTCTACAGCGCCCGGGAAGCAGCGGTAATCGCCACCAACTTCTCGGTCGCCTCAATCGCCTTCAGCCTGCTGATCACCAGCTTTATGAAGCTCGACCACCTGTTTGTGCCCTTCTACCTGACCGTGGTGGTGGCGGGCCTGGCCGCGGCGATCATCACCCCGCGTATTCCGCCGCTGTCGTGGAAGAAGGACGACTACGTTGCCGGCGTCGGCAAGCAGATCAAGGAAGACGTACCGGCCGGCACCTCGCTGCTGCGCTGGGGCGTGCTGCAGGCAGTGAAACGCGCCAACAGCAACCCCTCGCCGGCGCAGATGGTCAAGGTCGGCGTGCATAACGTGGTGGATATCTGGCTTGGCCTGCTGCCGCTGGTAATGGCCATCGGCACCGTTTCCCTGGCGATTGCCGAGTACACGCCGATCTTCAACTGGCTGTCCGCGCCGATCGTCCCGCTGCTGGAACTGCTGCAACTGCCGGAAGCCGCCAAGGCCGCGCCGGCCATGCTGGTGGGCTTTGCCGATATGTTCCTGCCGGCGGTGCTGGGCAAGGGCATCGAGAGTGAACTGACCCGCTTCGTGGTGGCCTGCGTGTCGCTGACCCAGCTGATCTATATGTCGGAAGTCGGCGTGCTGATCATCAAGGCCAAGCTGCCGCTGAACATCCTCGAACTGTTCGCCATCTTTATCATCCGCACCCTGATCACCCTGCCGATCATCGCGCTGATGGCGCACTGGATCGTCGGTTAAATCCGCTCCCACCCCTCTCCCTCCGGGAGAGGGGCCGGGGTGAGGGTCTTCCGCTTCACACAGGATCTCACCATGACCACCTGCGGCGAATTTCTCGTCAAACAACTCGAAGCCTGGGGCGTCGACACCGTGTTCGGCATTCCCGGCGTGCACACCGTCGAGCTGTACCGCGGCCTACCGCACAGCCATATCCGCCATATCACCCCGCGTCACGAACAGGGCGCCGGCTTTATGGCCGACGGCTATGCCCGCGTCTCGGGCAAGCCGGGGGTGTGCTTTATCATCACCGGCCCGGGGATGACCAATATCCTCACCGCCATGGGCCAGGCCTACGCCGATTCGATTCCGATGCTGGTGATCTCCAGCGTCAACGAGCGCGACCGCCTCGGTTTGGGCAAGGGCTATCTGCATGAACTGCCCAACCAGCGCGCGATGACCGCCGGGGTAACGGCGTTTAGCCACACCCTGATGAGTGTCGACGAACTGCCCGCCATACTGGCCCGCGCCTTTGCGGTATTCGAAGGTGAGCGGCCGCGACCGGTGCATATCGAGTTGCCGCTGGACATTATCACCGCGCCGGCAGATCACATGCGCCTGGCGGCCAAGCCGAGCATCCAGCGCCCCTCGCCCAACCGCACGCTGATCCGTGAAGCGGCGGCCATGCTGAAAAACGCCAAGCGCCCGCTGCTGCTGCTCGGCGGTGGCTGCGTCACAGCCCAGGCCGAAGCTCGCGCCCTGGCCGTGGCCCTGGATGCGCCGACCGCACAAACCATCAATGCCAAGGGCTTGCTGCCGCCAGGCCATCCGCTGCTGCTGGGCAGCAACCAGTCGCTGGTCCCGGTGCGCGAGCTGGCGCTGGCCGCCGATGTGGTGCTGGCGATCGGCACCGAGCTGGGCGAAACCGACTACGACGTGGTGTTCGATGGCAATTTCCAGCTCGGTGGCGCGCTGATCCGCATCGATATCGACGCCCAGCAACTGCAGCGCAACTTTGCCCCCACCCTGGCCATCCAGGGCGACGCACGCCTGGCCATGCGCATGCTGCTGGCCGAATTCGACCCCGGTGAACAACGCGACAACAGCCCCGGGGCCATGCGCACCGCTGCCGTGCAGGCGCAACTGGCCGAGGACTTCAGCGGCTGGGCGCATTACCGCCAGCTGTTCGACTGCGTGCTTGAGGTGTTACCGGATGCGCGCTTTGTCGGCGACTCGACCCAGACCGTGTACAGCGGTAATCACCTGGTGGAACTGGACGGCGCGCGGCGCTGGTTTAACGCCTCCACCGGCTACGGCACCCTGGGCTACGGCCTGCCGGCGGCCATCGGTGCCAAGCTGGCCGAGCCCGCGCGACCAGTGATCAGCCTGATGGGCGATGGCGGCATCCAGTTCACCCTGCCGGAGCTGGCCAGCGCGGTGGAAGCCGGCGTCGGCATTATCGTGCTGCTGTGGAACAACGCCGGCTACGGCGAGATCAAGCGCTATATGCAGCGCCGCGATATCGAGCCTATCGGCGTGGATATCTACACCCCGGACCTGCTGGCCATCGCCCGTGGCTTCGGCTGCGCCGCCGAACGCGCCCGCGACCACGCCCACCTGAAAGAGCTGCTGCGCGACGCACCGAGCGACCGACCGCTGATTATCGAAGTGCTGGAACAAGCGCCCTTCCATCCTTCTGCTGAAGGTGACGCATGACCGCCCAACTCTTTATCGATGGCACCTGGCAACCCGCCAGCAGCGCCAGCCGCCTGCCCGTATTCAACCCCAGCACGGGCGAGCAGATCGCCAGCGTGGCCTGCGCCTCGGCGGCGGATGTTGAGCTTGCCGTGCAGGCGGCGCAGCGTGCTCTGCCGGCCTGGAGCCAACGCCCGGCCAGCGAGCGCGCGGTCTACCTACGTGCCTTCGCCGCGCAGATCGAGGCGCGCGGCCCGCAGCTGATCGAGTTGCAAATGCGCAACAGCGGCAAACCACGGCATGAGGCCGAGCTGGATATCAGCGACGCCATCGCCACCTTTGCCTACTACGCCGAACTGGCCGACGGCCTGGACGCTCGGCAGAACGCCGCCGTGGCTCTGCCGGACGACAGCTACCAGGCCTTTACCCGCCAGGAACCACTGGGCGTGGTAGGGCTGATCGTGCCGTGGAACTTCCCCCTGGTCACCAGCGCCTGGAAGCTCGCCCCGGCCCTGGCGGCGGGCTGCTGCGTGGTGCTCAAGCCGTCCGAGCTGACCCCGCTGATCGAGCTGCAACTGGGCGAGATTGCGGCAGCCATCGGCCTACCAGCAGGGGTGTTCAATCTGCTGCCGGGCGATGCCACCACCGGCGCGGCCCTGGTCGGCCACCCGCAGATCGCCAAGCTGTCGTTTACCGGCAGCAATGCGGTGGGGCGCAAGGTGATGCAGACCGCCGCCACACGCACCCTGCCGGTAGCCCTGGAGCTGGGCGGCAAATCACCGATTCTGGTATTCGCCGACAGCGACCTGGACCAGGCGGTGCAGTGGATCATCGCCGGCATCTGCTGGAACGCCGGACAGATGTGCTCGGCCACCTCGCGCCTGCTGGTCGAGGACAGCATCGCCGGTGCGCTGCTGGACAAGCTGGCCAACGCCATGGCCGCGCTCAAGGTCAGCGACCCGCAAATCGAAGGCTGCGAAATGGGCCCGATGACCAGCCAGGCGCAACTGCACAAGGTGTTGGAATATTTCGCCATTGCCGAACAGGAAGGCCTGCACTGCCTCGGCGGCGCGCGGCAACTGCCGGGACCGGGCTGGTTCGTCGCGCCCACGCTATACGCCGATGTGCCGGCCGACAGCCGCCTGTGGCGCGAGGAAATCTTCGGCCCGGTGCTCTGCAGCCGGCGCTTTAGCGATGAGGCCGATGCCCTGCAGCAAGCCAATAACTGCGACTTCGCCCTGGCCGCCACGGTGGTCAGCGCCGACCGCAACCGCGCCCTGCGCGTGGCCGCAGCGCTGGAAGCGGGGCATGTGTGGATCAACTCGGCGCAGGTGATCTACCCGCACACCTCCTGGGGCGGCGGCAAGGCCAGCGGCATCGGTCGCGAGCTAGGGCCTTGGGGGTTGTCGGCCTTTCAGCAGGTCAAACATATCACCCTGCCCGCTGCGGGCAGCTAACGAGGTCCTCGGCCGCGGAATATTGGTGCGCACAGCACACCCTCACATTCCTGCAACACATCACGACGACATGGCTTTACCATGGCTGCACCCCTGCACGTGCAACCATGGAAGCTCGCGTGACGCATCACTATGACCTGCTGTTGATCGGTGCCGGCCACGCGCACCTTGGCGTACTGCGGCGCTGGGCCCTGCTGGAGCGCCCGCCGGGGCGTATTGCCCTGCTCAGTGCCGGGCCGGCGGCCTGGTATTCGGGCATGCTGCCGGGGCTGCTGGCCGGGCGGCATCGACCGGAGGATTGCCAGGTCGAGTTGCAGGCGCTGTGTCGGGCGGCCAAGGTCGAGCTGATCGTCAGCCCGGTGGCAAGCCTGTCTGCCGCCCAGCAGCAGGTGCAGCTGGGCGATGGGCAGACTCTCAATGCCAGCTGGCTGTCGCTTAATGTCGGCGCGCAAGTTTCTGCACCACCGCAGCAGGGCGACGCCATGCAGCTGCTGGCGGTAAAACCCTTCGCGGAATTTCTCGAGGGCTGGCAGCAGTGGCAGGCCGCGCCGCAGCCCATGGCGATTCTCGGTGGCGGCGCGGCGGGGGTTGAACTGGCCCTGGCTCTCGTCGGCCAGGTGCCAAGGCTGGCACTGTTTTGCGCCGGCCATCTGCTCGATGGTTTGTCTGCCGGCGTGCGCCTGCGTGCTCTTGGCCATCTGCGCCAGCGCGGTGTCTGGGTGCGTGAGGATTGCCCGATCAGCCAGATCAAAAACGACTGCCTGTTCAGCGGCGATGAACCCGTCTGGCGCGGCCAGCGGTTGCTGCTGGCCAGCGGTGCCAAGGCCTTTGCCTGGCCAGCGCACAGTGGCCTGGGCTGCGATGAGCAGGGCTTTGTGTTGATTGCACCGACGCTGCAGAGCTACACCCACCCAACGATTTTCGCCGTAGGCGACTGCGCCAGCCTGCCTGGCGCGCGCAAGAGCGGGGTCTACTCTGTACGTCAGGGCCCGGTGCTGGCCGCCAACCTCAACGCTGCGCTGCGGGGCCTGCCGCTGCAACGCTACCGCCCGCAACGGCAGAGCCTGGCGCTGCTGGCCACCGGCGACGGCGGGGCGCTGCTGGACTGGCACGGCTACAGTGCCGGCGGTCGCTTTTACGGACGCTGGAAAGACTATCTGGACCGCGGCTTTATCCAGCGACACCGCCTTTCCGGCTAGGCGTTGTGCTACCAAAGTGCCATAGCCTTGCGACGCCAAGGGTGATCGAATCAAAAACCTCGTGAATGCTGGCCGTAAGGAGTCTCCCCCACTATGGTCTACAGATTCGCTGACAACGGCCGATCAACTGTCCAGGCACAACGCGCCTCCAGCGCGCTGCATACGACTCCCGGCCGGCTGCACGGCTACGCGCCAGCGTCTGTCCCTGGCGATGCCGGAATCAGAACAACAATAACGAGGTTGGTTATGCGCTCTGCATTTATTAGCTACCCCAAGACCTTCGCACTGCATGCTCTTGGCCTGGCCGGGCTGATGGTGCTTTACCAGCAGGTCCAGATGCCGCTGTACCTGAGCATTAGCTCCTTTATGTTGCTGGCGCTGTGGCCCTGGCTCGGGCCCTGGCAGCGCAAGGACGACAGCCAGGCGCACGCCGCCGAAGAGGGCGCGCAGTTCAACGAGCTGAGCCGCACGCTGTCCCGCCATACCTGCCATAACGCCCTGTCCGCCGCCCAGGTCTCCCACGCGGTGCAGCAACTGGCCGGCAAGCTGCAATCGCAACTGGGCGCGGTCGAGCAGATCAACCAGGCCGCCGAAGCCATCACCCAGACCGAGCAGGACAACGCCCGCCGCGCCGAGCAGACCCTGACTGCCGCGCAATCGGTGCGGCAAAACAGCGCCAGCGGCCAGAATGAGCTGCACCAGGCCATCACCGCCATGCAGCAACTCAGCACCCAAACCGCCGCCAGCCGGCAGCTGATCGACGGCCTTAGCAGCCGCACCGAGCAGATCGAAAAGGTCACCCAGGTGATCCAGTCGATTGCCAGCCAGACCAACCTGCTGGCCCTCAATGCCGCCATCGAAGCGGCCCGTGCTGGCGAGATGGGCCGCGGTTTCGCCGTGGTCGCCGATGAGGTACGCAACCTCGCCGGACGCACCAGCAGCGCCACCGAAGAGGTCGGCCAGATGGTCGCCGATATCCGTCAGCAGAGCCTGGCGGTGGTCACCCATATTCAGCAGCAGGCCGATCAACTGGACCAGGCCGCGCAGCAGATCGCCCACACCGGCGAGCAGCTGGAGGGCATCGCCGCCCTGGCCGTGGACGTCGAACAGCAGGTCGAACAGATCAACCACGGCACCGCCGAAAACCATCAGCGCCTGGCCGAACTATCGGTGGCGGTCAGCCAGCTGCGCGGCGACGTGTGCGACAGCGAAGGCCAGACCCGCCAACTCAGCCGCGCCTCCGAGCAGCTGGTGGGGCAGGCGGAAACCGTCAGCGAGCAGCTCGCCGCCGTCGGCCTGGACGACTATCACCAACGCATCTACGACCTGGCCCGCAGTGGTGCGGCGCAGATCGCTGCGCAGTTCGAGGCGGATATCCAGGCCGGCCGCATCAGCGCCAACGACCTGTTCGATCGGCATTACCAGCCGATCCCGAACAGCTTCCCGGCCAAGTTCAAGACCCGCTTTGACAGCTACGCCGACCAGGTGCTGCCGACCATTCAGGAGCCTCTGCTGAGCCAGCACGAAGGCCTGGTATTCGCCATCGCCTGCACCGCCGAAGGTTATGTGCCAACCCACAACAAAGCCTTCAACCATGCCCCCACCGGCGACCGCGCCGTGGACACCCTGAAAAGCCGCAGCAAGCGACTGTTCAACGACCGCACCGGCATCCGCTGCGGCAGCCACCAGCAACCGCTGTTGCTGCAGACCTATATGCGTGACACCGGCGAGCTGATGCACGACCTGTCGGTGCCGATCATGGTCCAGGGTCGCCACTGGGGCGGTTTGCGCCTGGGTTACAAGCCGGAGCCTTGATCGCACGCAACGCCTCGGCCAGCGGCCGAAGGCGTTGCCGTCCACAGTTCAGTGCGCTCGACCTTGGCACAACAATCTTTTGAATTATCGAGTCAGGCTGGGGTTCTTAAGCTGTAGGCCATTTATCGGCCATCCGCTTCCAAGGACACCCTATGAAAATCCTGCTGGTACTGACCTCCCACGACCAACTGGGCGACACCGGACACAAGACCGGTTTCTGGCTGGAAGAGTTCGCCTCGCCCTACTACGTGTTCAAGGATGCCGGGGCGCAGCTGACCCTGGCCTCGCCCAAGGGCGGCCAGCCGCCACTCGACCCGAAAAGTGACGCCGCTGACGCGCAAACGCCAGCCACCGAACGCTTCAAAGCCGATGTTGCAGCGCAACAGGCGCTGGCCAATACCCTGCCGTTAAGCCTGGTGCAGGCCGATGATTTCGACGCCGTGTTCTATCCCGGTGGCCATGGCCCGCTGTGGGATCTGGCCGAAGACCGCACCTCCATTGCCCTGATCGAACGCTTCCAGGCGCAGAACAAACCTGTGGCGGCGGTCTGCCACGCTCCGGGTGTGCTGCGCCATGTAAAAGCGGCCAACGGTCTGCCACTGGTTAGCGGCAAAAAGGTCACCGGCTTCAGCAATAGCGAAGAAGCCGCGGTGCAACTGACCGAGGTGGTGCCATTCCTGGTACAAGACATGCTCATCGCCAACGGCGGCCGTTACTCCAGCACAAACGACTGGCATAGCCATGTGGCGGTAGACGGCCTGCTGATCACCGGGCAAAACCCAGGTTCCTCGGATGCCACCGCCGAAGCCCTGCTGGAACTGCTGAAAAGCCGCTAAGCGCGAGTCGCTGGGGGGTTGAACGGGCGGCCTGATCTGGGTGAAAACCGGGTACCTGCCCGATTAACCCAGGCTGGCCATCAAGCGCTTATAGATGCGTGTACGCCGCGCGGTCTTGAGTTGCTCCAAGAGCAAGGCGCGCAAGGGCGAAACCTGCGCATTGGTGCGCTTGCCCCGGCTGAGCTGGCGCAGTTGGAACTTCACCGTGGCCATATAGGCCAACGAGGCAAACGCCTTGTTCTTCCAGCGAATCGGCGGCAATTCGGCACGGGCCTCGGCTTCGCCCGCCTGCCAGCGCAGTGGCAGGCGTGGCTCGATGGCCAACGCCGTACCTATCCCCGCCATGGCCACGCCGCTGGCCAGCACCTGCTCAACCACCGGCAAACGGCGGATACCGCCGGTGACCATCACCGGCATGCGCGCCGCTGCGGCGATCTCGCCGGCAAATTCCAGAAAATACGCCTCACGCGCCAAGGTGCGGCCGTCGCGGGCATCGCCCTGCATGGCCGGAGCTTCGTAGCTGCCGCCGGACAGTTCGACCAGATCGACATCCAGCTCACCGAGCATCTGCACCACGCGCTTGGCGTCGGCCGCATCAAAACCGCCACGCTGGAAGTCCGCCGAGTTGAGCTTTACCGCCACGCAGAAGCTCGGGGCCACCAAGGCGCGCACCGCCTTGACCACTTCCAGCAGCAGGCGTGCACGGTTTTCCAGCGAGCCGCCCCAGCTATCGCTGCGCTTGTTGCTGATGGGCGAAAGAAACTGGCTAAGCAGGTAGCCGTGCGCCGCGTGGATCTGCACGCCAGTAAAGCCGGCCTGTTCAGCCAGCTGCGCGGTACGCGCGAAACGCTGGATCAACTCGTGGATTTGCGCCTCATCCAGCGCCTTGGGCACGGGAAACATCTTCGACAGGCCGCCCAGTTCCAGAGGCACGGCCGAGGGCGCGACGGTCTGCTGGCCGAGGTTGGCCTGCATCTGCCGGCCGGGGTGGTTGATCTGCATCCAGAACTGCGCGCCCTGGGCACGGCCGATGCGTGCCCACTCGCGGAACTTGTCCAACTGCCGCTCATCTTCCAGCACCACGCCGCCGGGGCCGGTCATGGCGCTGCGGTCGACCATCACGTTACCGGTGAGTAACAACCCGGCACCGCCCTCGGCCCAGGCCTGGTACAGACGCAACAGCTCGGCGGAAGGGCCCTGGCTGGCGTCGGCGAGGTTCTCTTCCATCGCCGCCTTGGCGATGCGATTGGGGAGGGTGCTGCCGTTGGGCAGTTGCAGCGCTTGGAAGGCAATCATGGCGTACTCCGGGATAGCAGGTGGAGCAAGCCTAAGGTTAAAGTCAACTTTAAGGTCAATAGCCCGGAGCACAGATGATGAAAATTGGTGAACTGGCTACGCGCAGCGGTCTGGCCGCCTCGCGTATTCGCTTCTACGAAGCCAGCGGGTTGATCAACGCCCAGCGTCAGGCCAATGGCTACCGCGCGTACCCGGAGCAGGCGCTGCACACCCTCGGCATTATCAGCTGCGCCCAACAGGCCGGTTTCAGCCTGGAAGAAATCCGCCGCCTGCTGCCCGATGCCAACCGCCAGGGCGGGGCCCATGACGAGATGCTCAGCAGCCTGCAGCGCAAGATCGCTGAGATCGAAGTCATGCAGCAACGCCTGGCGCAGAACAAGGCGCAGCTGCTGAATATCATCGCCACCATCGAAAGCAAACCCGAGGGCATGGCCTGTAGTGATAACGCCGAGCGGGTACTGGCCAATCTGCGTGACACGCACGCCAGTCAGTAGGTCCATACCTGCCGTCTGCTGCCAGCGGAAGCTACTAGCCGCGCGCCTATACTCAAGCCACAGGGGGAATAACTTCGGCACTCCATTGGAGTAGGGGCTGGCACCCGGCAGGCGCGCCATCTGCAGGTTGCTGCACGTCCGTTGATGGCGTTTGCACTGTTTCGGCGGAGGCCTGCCATGTCGATTCCGCGCGTCGTTCTGCTCGCCCTGCTGCTGGCAGTGGCGGGCTGCGCCAGCGATCCGCCAGTGCCGGTTACTGCGAGTACCTGGCAGCAGGTCGACCGCGACATCAGCGCGCTGTCACGCACCGCTGCGCAGCAAGCGCGCGAGCATGCCCTGCTGTCGATGGAGCAGTGGATGGACCTGGTGTACCAACAGACCGACGAGGAATTTATCCCCTGGTTTTCCGGCTACTGGACCCAGCAGTGGATGAGCGTCAAGGTTTCCTGGTACCGCCTCAGCAGCGGTGGCGCGAAGGACCCCAGCGTCAAACGCCTGGCCCTGTACCTGCAGGAACAGTATCGCGAGCGTGTGCTGGAGCCGGTCGCCGAGAGCGACGATCCGCAGCAGATCATGGCGCGCAGCACCTGGATCTACCTCCAACATCTCGATGAAAACCTGCCACAGATTGCCCAGCAATATGACGTGCCGCGCGAGCAGTTCAACCAACGCCTGCAGGCCATTCCGGCCATCACCCAGGCACCCGGCGCATCGCTGTATGAACTGCTGCACGCCGAACCACTCGCCAAGCTGCCGGCCTATGCCGCCTTTATCGAACGCATCCGCAACGCCCCACGCGGCCTCGGTGACTGGTCGGCGGACCCAGGCATATCTGCCGTGGCGCAACACACCAGCGAACGCCTGGTGGACGACCTTGCGGTCAGCGGCGCGGCCGGTGCCGTGTCGGCGCTGATCGGCGGCCCAGTGGGTGCCACGGTCTCCCTTGGCGTGGCACTGTTTACCAACGTCTCGCGGGAAAATACGCGACCAGCCAGCGAGGCGCAGCTGCGCAAAAACCTCAACGCCGCCTTCGATGATGAGTGGCTGGAGCTGATGCGCAGCACCGAGCATGGCGTGCTGGCCGGCGTGCATCAGCTGTCCGGGCAGATCGAAAGGGGCCTCAGGGTGCCGTTTCGCTATCAACCATAAGCCTGCCTCGAGCCCATGATTGTTTAGCCAATAGCAATCTGAATATGTGAAAAACACGATTTAACCAACACTCGCCGGCGTGCGAGTCTGCCGGCATGAGTGAACCGATAGCCGACCTGCGCCGCTTTTTCCGCTTCTGCCTGTGCAAGGCCGAGAGGCGTTTTGGCCTGGATCGACTCAAGCCGCTATTACCGGAAATCCTCGCCTTCTGGGCCCTGTGGCATTGCCGCCACGCGCGCCCGCCGGATGCCCTGAGCACACGCCACTGATCGCCTCGCAGCCAGCCACGCTGGCTGCCGACCCTGTGCCCTATTCGGGCTCAGGAACCGCCAGTCGTACCCAGGAACCGCCTTATGAACGCCGTGCTAACCCCTACTGCATCCCCCGTAACGCCCGCCGCCGAGCGCTGCCCGTCCTACTACAGCGCCAGCCTCAATGAGGAAACCGACTACCCGACCCTGCAGGGTGAGGTCAGCGTCGATGTGGTGATCATCGGTGGCGGCTTTACCGGCGTGGCGTCCGCCGTGGAGCTGGCCGAGCGCGGCCTCAAGGTGGCCATCGTCGAGGCACACAAGATCGGCTGGGGCGCCACCGGGCGCAACGGCGGCCAGGTCACCGGCAGCCTGTCGGGCGATGCGGCGATGACCAAGCAGATGCGCAACACCCTCGGCGAGGAGGTTGAAGACTTTATCTGGCACCTGCGCTGGCGCGGCCACGAGATCATCAAGCAGCGGGTGGAGAAGTACGCCATCCAGTGCGACCTCAAGCACGGCCACCTGCACGCGGCGATGAAACCGGCGCATATGCAGGAACTGCAGGCCACCTACGCCGAAGCGGTACGCCGTGGCATGGGCGCTGACGTGACCCTGCTCGACCGCGATGGCGTGCGCAGCCACCTGGCCAGCGACCTCTACAGCGGCGCGCTGAAGAACACCCGCAATATGCACCTGCACCCGCTCAACCTGTGCATCGGCGAAGCCAAGGCCGCTGCCAGCCTGGGCGCGCTGATTTTCGAGCATTCGCCCGTGCTGGAGATCATCCACGGCGCCAAGCCAGCGGTGGTCACCGCTACAGGGCGGATCAACGCCAAGCAGGTGCTGCTGGCCGGCGACGTGTACCACAAGCTGGAGCCGAAAAAGCTCAAGGGCATGATCTTCCCGGCCATGGGCGGCATCGTCACCACCGCGCCGCTGGGCGAGCTGGCCAAGCAGATCAACCCGCAGGACCTGGCCGTGTACGACTGCCGCTTCGTCCTCGATTACTACCGCATGACCGCCGACGGCCGCCTGCTGTTCGGCGGTGGCTGCAACTACTCGGGGCGTGATTCGCGGGATATCGCCGCCGAGCTGCGCCCCGGCATCGAGCAGACCTTTCCGCAGCTCAAGGGCGTCGATATCGATTTCCAGTGGAGCTGCGCCATGGGCATCGTGATCAACCGCATCCCGCAGCTGGGCAAGCTCTCGGACAACGTCTGGTACTGCCAGGGCTACTCCGGCCACGGCATCGCCACCACCCACATCATGGGCGAGATCATGGCCAAGGCCCTGACCGGCACACTGCAACAGTTCGACACCTTCGCCGCCTGCAAGCAGATCAAGGTGCCGCTGGGCGATATGTTCGGCAACCCGATGCTGGCCGCCGGCATGTGGTACTACCAAATGCTGGAAAAACTGCGTTAAGACGCAGCTTCTGAGCGGCTGCGCGCCGTCTGGGTGGCGGGCGCCTCGTCACGATCATCGACAAAGGCCACCGCTGGCGAGCCATCGGCATTCAGCTGGTAGATCGCGCTCGGCTGGCCTTGCTCGTTGAAGAACACCTGGCCCAGCCCCGCGCTATTCCACAGACGTTCACCGGACTTGCTGCGTGAGGGAATGCGCGGGGTAACCTGCATACGCCGACGCGTGGTCAGCCAGTTAAGCGGCGACCAGGGCGCGTAGAGCCAGCGGTTGAGGCGGTCAAACCAGTCAAGCAGGCGCGGCGGGAATTCGTTTTTCAGGCCGCTGCTGGTGATCTGCCAGAGCTGCGGGCCGCGCTTGCGCTGGCGGATCAGCACCTCGTAGACGAACGAGTAATGCACGTCGCCGGAGAGAATCACGTAGTTACCCGGCGTACGCGAGTGGCGGAAAATATTCAGCATCACCTGCGCTGCGCCACGGTGGGCCATCCAGTTTTCCGCATCGACCATCAGCGGGTGGCCGGCCCAGCTGAAGACCTTCTGGATGGTCTCAATCAGCTTGACGCCGAACATCGGCGCGGCCGACACGATGATCGCCGACGGCTTATCCAGCAGCTCCTGCTGAAACTCGCACAGCGCCTCCCAATCCAGCAGGCCGGACGGCCGCTTGAGGTTACGCTCGCTGCGCCAACGCCGGGTGCGCGTATCCAGCACCACCAGCGCCGGCGTGGTCGGCAGCACGAACTGCCACTGGTGAAAGCTCAGCAGCTCGTCGATCAGCGCGTCCTGCGGCGGGCTGTGCATATGGTTGGCGGCATCGCGCCCCTCGGTCATCGCACGGATCATCTGCAGCGGCTTGGCGAACACGCCTGGATTGTTGCCCCAGCCCTGACACAGCAGGTAGGCGATCAGTGCATTGCCGATGATGCGTTTGGAAAACGGGTGACCGTAAGCGGTTTCTTCCCACTGCGCGGAGAGATTCCAGTCATCGGTGACGTCGTGATCATCGAAGATCATCAGCGTCGGCAAGTGGGCGAGGGCGCGAGCGACCTGGCCCAGGCCACCGCGAAACGCTTCAATGCGCCCACGCTCGGCCTGATAGCGCGGCACCTCCTCGGCGCTCAGCGCCGGCATTTCGGCATCCAGCAGGGTCCAGGGCACGGGCGACCAGGCCAGCAGGTACATGGCCAGCACTTCGGCGCAGGTCACTAGGTGGTTGTCGGCGCTGCTGGTGGTGAATACCGGCTTCTCCACACCGCCGAAAAAGCGCTCGCGCAGGGTGTCGTTGCTCTTCAGCGCCGGCAGCAGCTCGGCGCGCTGGTAGTAGCTGGCCGGGTGCTGGTACAGCGCAGTGCTGTCATCGACCACCGCGCCTTCCAGGTGCTCGCCAAACAAGCCAAGACGCTCGATCACCTGATGAATCGCCCGCAGCATCGGCCCGCTGACATCATCGGCGTAAATCTGGTCGCCGCTCATCAGCAGCAACGCTGGGCGCTGCTCGGGGGCGTGCGCTTCGGCCAGCAGGCGGTCGGCGCAGAGCAGGCCATCGGCCGCCGGGTGATGCGGTTTGCGGCAGGAGCCGTGAAGCAGATGATCGAGCTGCGCGCGCAGAACGAAATTGGCCTGGGTCGCGCCGTCATACAGCAGGTGCGGTGCCCAGTCGGCGATGCCCAACGCGGCCTGGCCGGGCTGCTCGATCAGCAGGTCGTAATCAATCTGCACATCGCAGGGCAGCGGGGCGTCGAGCGTCAGATCAATCAGGTGGATAAACGCCTGCTCACCGATCTGGATGACCTGGCAGCTGTCGCCCGTCAGCGGCAAGCGCTGCGGCTCTGGCGCTTCTCCATGGCTCAGCTGCAGGCTAAGCGACAACGGCTGGCTGCCGACCAGCCAGAGCACCAGACGCTGCGGCTCCATGCGGCGCAGCAGCGGGCCGGCCAGCATCAGGGGCAGGTCATCGTGGGCAACAGTGGCAGGTTTCGACATCAGAACATCGGGCTCGTACGGCATGCAGGTCGGCAATAGAGCGCCATTCTGCGCCACAGGTTCACTCTTTGCAGCCTGCCAGACCGCTTTGGCTTACTGCGCCGCCTGACGCAGGCGTGGCAGATCGAGGATTTCGATCTCGCCATAGGTCAGACGCACAATGCCCTGGCCTTCCAGCTCCTTGAGGATCTGGTTGGTGGTCTGCCGGGAGATCGCCAGCATCAGCGCCAGCTGCTCCTGGGGCAGATGGATAACCCGGCGCGGTTCGCCTTCGCCGTAGTTCTCGGCAATCATCAGCAGCCGCCGAGCCAGGCGCGGAGCGGCGGGCAGCAGGCTCATCTCTTCCAGGGCGATAAACGCCAGGCGCAGCTTGTGGCTCATCAGCAGGGCGAAGTCGCGCCAGTACTGCGGCTGTTGCTCGAGCAGCGCCAGCAGCGGCGTCTGCGGCACCAGCAGCAGGGTGGTGGGGCCTTCGGCAAAGGCATCGTGGGTGCGCGGCTGGCCGTCAAACAGGGAAATCTCGCCAAACCAGTAGGGCGGCTCGACCAGGGTCAGCAGCGCCTCCTTGCCCTGCGCACTCACCGCGCCGATGCGCATGCCGCCCTCGACCACCGCATACAGGCCGCAGGGCTTATCACCGCGGCGAAACAGCACCTGACCGGGTGCCAGTTGCTGCACCTGGGCGGCGGCCAGCAGCGCTTCCTGCAAGGCATCGGGCAGGGCGTTGAACCAGTGGCCCTGACGCAGACGCGCCTGATAGGTCTGGGCAGCGTTCATCGGCGGCTCCCGCAGCAGCGGCTGCCGCTTTGTCGGCTAGCTGACAGAGCGGTGTGCGGGCGCGGGTTCATGCTGACCACCTGTCTTGCATAAGGAAAATAATAATGAAAACCCTGGTCGACCATCTGGCTCAATACGCGGCGTATCACCGCGACCAACGCAATATTCTCAGCCACTTTATCGGTATTCCACTGATCGTTGTGGCGGTAGCCGTGCTGCTGTCACGCCCAGGCTTCGAGATGCTCGGCATGTGGCTTTCCCCAGCCCTGCTAGTGGCCCTGGCTGCGGGGGCCTTCTACCTGCGCCTGGACCTGCGCTTCGGCCTGTTGATGGCGCTGCTGCTGGTACTCAGCCTGTGGGCGGCCGCGGGCCTGGCCGTGCAATCGACGGCGGTATGGTTAAGCAGCGGCATCGGCCTGTTTGTGATCGGCTGGATCATCCAGTTTGTCGGCCATCACTACGAAGGGCGCAAACCGGCGTTTGTCGATGACGTAATGGGCCTGGTGATCGGCCCACTGTTCGTCGCCGCCGAAGCGGCCTTCCTGCTGGGCCTGCGCAAAGAGGCTGAACAGGCCATAGTCGAACGTGCGGGCCCGACTTGTATTCGCGAGAAGAAAGCTACTGCTTGATCGATTCACGCCTAGAACGTATTCAAGATCTCGCGAGCTAGAGTCCTGCAAGGCAAAAACAGGCGAGGAAGCGGAGTGTACTTTTGTACATGAGCATTCCGAGCCTGTTTTTAACGCAGCAGGGCCGACGCGCAGCAGATCGAAGACGGACTTAGTACATCGCCATCCATTGCTCGGTAAAGGAGCGAGTATGGCGATACACGGTGATAGGCGCGAAGGGGCGGCCGGAGGCGCTTTGCAGGGCGCTGCTCTGGCTGTTCAGGTCGTTTAGCGCGGCCTTGAGGTATTCCCAGCGGGTTTTCAGCTTACCCACCCCGGCGTTGCTTTTCGGGTCGAGGGCCGCCAGCTGGCTGTCCACGGCGGGCACCAGCTTGCGTTCGTCCTGGCCGAGGTAGGTATCGGTCTGCTCGCGGGCGATCTCGAAGTTGCCGAAGTAGGAACGGCTGAGGTACTGCACCGAGAGGTATTCGAGCTTGGCAGCCAGCTCGCTATCCTCGGCGGGTGCCAGCTTGCGGGTTTCATCCAGCACCCCGAGCAGGGCCTTGCTCAACTCTTCCGGGTAGCGCCAGGGCATATCATCCTCGCCCGGGCCGAAGGACACGCCACGGCGAATCTGCACCACCAAGTCCTGATGGGCAGTGCGCAAAGCATCGGAGCCTTGCGGCAAAAGTTGCACTGCGGCCGCCAGAGCCTGCAGATCGAGTTCGAGAGCCTCCTGGTGTTTCTTTTGGAAACCTTCACCACGTAACAGCATCAGGCTACTGGTGGCTCGGCTGGCCTGCACCTGCACCTGTTCCTGAGGGCTGACAGCCTCGGCGTAGGCCAGCGGGGCAAGCCCGGCAAAGAGCCCAATGGACCAGACAAACAGATTGCGAAACAACGACTTAAGACGCATTCCCGGGGTGCTCCTTATTATTTTTTTATGCAATACAGATGGAGTCTTTATTCATCTATAGCGCAAGCCTAGGGTACTACGCCAGCGTCCCCGTGAAAGTAGCCTTAAGAGTGATTTCAGCCTGAGGCTTGCCGCTGCCCCGTCCGGGGTCTGAAATACCGAGTTTCAGGGCGAGCCAGGCCTCTGCGCAGGGGGCTCGTCCAGCTCGGCCTGCAGCCAACTGACGAAGGCCTGGGTCAGGCGCTGGCGGCGTTTGCGTTCGGGCAGCACCAGGTAATAGCCAAACTCGGAGTGGGCGACCTCGCTGCCCAGGCGACAGAGCAGGCGCTGCGCCAGCAGTTCGTCGACCAGGTGCCGCCAGCCGATCGCCACACCCTGGCCGGCAATCGCCGCCTGGATCAACAGGGTGTAATTGTCGAAGCGCAGACTGCCCGGGCTAGGGGTTTCGGCAAGGCCGAAGGCACGGAACAGGCCGGCCCAGTCGTACCAGCGCGAACGGTTTTCCGGGCGCAGGTGCAACAGCGGCAGACCGACCAGCGCAGCGGAAGACAAGGGCAGCGTCTGGCCCTCGAGCAGCCCGGGGCTGCACACAGGAAAGACCTCTTCGCGAAACAGCAACTGCGCTTCGGCATGCTTGAAGCGGCCATCGCCGAAGTTGATCGCCACGTCGATTTCCGCCGGCAGCGCGCCGTGGTCGCGCTCGCTGGTGATCAGGCTGACGTCCACCTCAGGGTGCAGCCGGTGAAAGCGCGGCAGCCGCGGCATCAACCAGTAGGCGGCGAAGGCGAAGTCGGTGGCCACCTGCAGCACCTCATGCTGTTGCTGCGCAGTAACCGCCGCCAGGCCGGCGTCCAGGCTGTGCAGGCCGTCCTGCACATAACGCAGCAGCAACTCGCCGGCCTCGGTGAGGGCGATGCCGCGATAGACCCGGTCGAACAGACGGGCCGCCAGCTGTTGCTCCAGACGCTTGATCTGCTGACTGATAGCCGGCTGGCTGCTGCCCAGCTCGCGCGCGGCCGCGGTAAAGCTCAGCTGACGGGCCGCGGACTCGAACACCCGCAAGCTATCCAGGGACAGTCCATCGATGTGCTTAAACATAAGCTGTGGTTATCCGAGTCATGTATCTGCAGCGGGTTTACCGCTTAGTTAGATGGCCTGATGATCGATACAGCACTTTCGCATAAATCTTTTATATGGAATACCGGCTGCCATGAAACGCCCGAACATCCTCTTTATCATGGCCGACCAGATGGCTGCGCCGATCCTGCCGCTGCACGATGCCGCCTCGCCGGTGCAGATGCCCAACCTGATGAAGCTGGCCGAACAGGCCGTGGTGTTCGATGCCGCCTACTGCAACAGCCCGCTCTGCGCGCCGTCGCGCTTTACCCTGGTCAGCGGCCAGCTGCCGTCGAAGATCGGTGCCTATGACAATGCCGCGGACTTTCCCGCCGACGTGCCGACCTACGCCCACTACCTGCGCCGCCTCGGTTACCGCACCGCGCTGTCGGGCAAGATGCACTTCTGCGGCCCGGACCAGCTGCACGGCTACGAGGAGCGCCTGACCAGCGATATCTACCCGGCCGACTATGGCTGGGCGGTGAACTGGGACGAGCCCGAGGTGCGCGCCAGCTGGTACCACAATATGTCCTCGGTGTTGCAGGCAGGCCCCTGCGTGCGCAGCAACCAGCTGGATTTCGACGAGGAGGTGGTGTTCAAGGCCCGCCAGTATCTCTACGACCAAGTGCGCATAAGCCCGGATCAGCCGTTCTGCCTGACCGTGTCGATGACCCACCCGCACGACCCCTATACCATCCCGGCCGAATACTGGGATCGCTACCAGGGCGTGGATATCCCCATGCCGCGCCAAACCCTCGATCAGGCCGAGCAGGACCCGCATTCGCAGCGCCTGCTCAAAGTCATCGACCTGTGGGACAAGCCGCTGCCCGAGGCCAAGATCCGCGATGCCCGGCGTGCCTACTTCGGGGCCTGCAGTTATATCGACGACAATATCGGCAAGCTGCTGAAGACCCTGGAGGAGTGCGGCCTGAGCGAGGACACCATCGTGGTGTTCTCCGGTGACCACGGCGACATGCTTGGCGAGCGCGGCCTCTGGTACAAGATGCACTGGTTCGAGATGGCCGCCCGGGTGCCGCTGCTGGTGCATGCGCCCAAGCAGTTCGCCGCGCGCCGGGTCAGCCAGTGCGTGTCGACCATGGACCTGCTGCCGACCCTGGTGGAGCTGGCCGGCGGCGCGGTCGAGGCGAACCTGGCGCTGGATGGCCGTTCTTTGCTGAGCCATCTGCAGGGCAACGGCGGGCATGACCAGGTACTCGGCGAATATATGGCCGAGGGCAGCACCGGCCCGCTGATGATGATCCGCCGCGGCGAGTGGAAGTTCATCTACTCCGAGCAGGACCCGCTGCTGCTGTTCAACCTGCGCCACGACCCGCAGGAGCGCGAGAACCTGGCCGACTCAGTGGAGCACCAGGGCGTACTCGGCGAACTGCTCGCCGAAGCGCGGGCGCGCTGGGATATGCCGGCGATCCATGCCGCCACCCTGGCCAGCCAGCGTCGTCGCCGCCTGGTCGCCGCGGCCCTGAGCCAGGGCAAGCTAAGCAGCTGGGATCACCAGCCCTGGGTCGACGCCAGCCAGCAGTACATGCGCAACCATATCGACCTCGACGATCTGGAACGTCGCGCCCGCTACCCACAGGTTTGCAGCACTGTCGCCCACGACTAATCAGAACAAAGGAGAAACCCCATGAACAGATTCAGCGTGCTACTACTCGCCGGAGCCCTGAGCAGCGCCGCTAACGCCCTGGCCGAAGACGCGGCCTGCGCCACGGTCAAGCTGGGCGACCCGGGCTGGAGCGATATCGCCGTAACCAATGGCATCGCCAGCTTTCTGCTCGACGGCCTGGGCTATCAGGTGCAGACCCAGACCCTGGCCGTACCGATCATCTTCGCCGGGCTGCAGAAGGGCCAGGTCGATGCGTTTCTCGGCAACTGGATGCCGGCGCAGCAGAGCAACTACGACAAGTTCGTCGCCACGGGCGAAGTCGACCAGCTGGCGGAAAACCTCGGCGGCACCGAATACACCCTGGCCGTACCGGCTTACGCCTATGACGCCGGGGTGAAGACCTTCGCCGACCTCGACGCGCATGCCGACAAGTTCGCGCACAAACTCTACGGCATCGCCTCCGGCGCGCCGGCCAACGAGTCGATCAAGCAGATGATCGCCGCCGACGAGTTCGGTCTGGGCGACTGGCGGCTGGTGGAATCCAGCGAGCAGGCCATGCTGGTGCAAGTGGGCCGGGCAGTGAAGCGCGAGCAGTTCGTGGTGTTTCTCGGCTGGACCCCGCACCCGATGAACGTGCAGTACGACATGCGCTACCTCAAGGGCGGCGAGCAGTACTTCGGCGCCAGTGGCCAGGTCAACACCCTGGCCCGCAAGGGCTATGCCGCGCAGTGCCCGAATGTCGGCAAGCTGCTGAGCAACCTGACCTTCACCCAGGAGATGGAGAACGCCATCATGGACCAGGTGCTAAGCAAGCAGGCGAGCAATGCCGAGGCGGTCAAGGCCTGGCTGCAAGCCAACCCGGCGGTACTCGACGCTTGGCTGCAGGGCGTACAGCGCCGCGACGGCGGTGACGCGCTGGCAGCAATCAAGGCCAGGCTTTGAACTGACCCGCCGGATTCCGTAAGGTGGGCGGGCTGCCTGCGCCACCGCCCGGAGTCGCAGCTGCGGCTGCCCATTCGCCTGCAAAAGAATCCGCCCGATGCCACTACCCAACCGCCAGACCCTGTTGCCGTTTCTGCGCTGGCTGCCCAACTGCAGCAGACGCAGCCTCGGCCAGGATCTGCTGGTAGGCCTGAGCGGGGCCATCCTGGCCCTGCCGCAATCCATCGCCTACGCCCTGATCGCCGGTCTGCCGCCGGAATACGGCCTGTATGCGGCCATAGTGCCGGTGATCATCGCCAGCCTGTGGGGCTCTTCCTGGCATCTGATCTGCGGCCCGACCGCGGCCATTTCCATCGTCCTGTTCAGCAGCGTCAGCCCCATGGCGGCCCCAGGCAGCGATGACTTTATCGCCCTGATCCTGCTGCTGAGCTTTCTCGCCGGGCTGTTTCAGTGGCTGCTCGGCCTGCTGCGCTTCGGCGCGCTGGTGAACTTCGTCTCGCATTCGGTGGTGCTCGGCTTCACCCTCGGTGCGGCCCTGGTGATTGCCCTGGGGCAACTGCCCAACCTGCTCGGCATCAGCGTGCCAAGCCAGGCCACGGCCCTGGCGAGCCTGCTGAATATTGGCGAACACCTGCTGGAAAGCGACTGGCGCAGCCTGGCGGTGGCGCTGTTTACCCTGGCCGTGAGCCTGCTCAGCAAACGCCTATGGCCGCGCTCGCCGGCCCTACTGCTGGGTCTGGTCGCCGCCAGCCTGCTGGTGCTGGCCTGGCCCGCGCAGCTGGGCAATATCGCTCTGGTCAGCAGCTTCGAGGGCCAGCTGCCGCCGTTCAACCTGCTGCAGTTCGAGCTGGCGAATATCCTTGAGCTGCTGCCGGCGGCGGTGGCCTGCGGCATGCTCGGCCTGGTCACCAGCCTGTCGATCACCCGTGCCCTGGCCAGCAAATCCCAGCAGCTGCTCGACGCCAACCAGGAGGTGCGCGCCCAAGGCCTGTCGAACCTGATCGGGCCCTGGTTCGGTGGCTCGCTGTCGGCCGGTTCCTTCACTCGTTCGGCGTTGAACCTGCAGGCCGGGGCCTGCTCGCCCATGGCCGGGGTGTTTTCCGCCCTGCTGGTGGCGCTGTTCGCCCTGTTCGGCAGCCGCCTGCTCGCCCATGTGCCGCTGCCCGGCATGGCCGCGGGGATCCTGCTGATCTGCTGGGGGTTGGTGGATATCGCCGGCGTGCGCGCGCTGCTGCGGGTCAGCCGGGCAGAGTTCGTGGTGATGCTGCTGACCCTGCTCGCCACCCTGCTGCTGGAACTGCAGACGGCGATCTACGCCGGGGTTCTCGCATCGCTGTTCTTCTACCTCAAGCGCACCTCACAGCCGCGCATCCGCTGCTGGCAGGAGGACGGTCAGGAGCTGCTGCGGATCGAGGGCTCGATCTTCTTCGGGGCCTGCCATTACCTGCAGCAGGTTATCCAGCGCAACCGCAGCGAGCGGGTGATCATCGACGCCCAGCACATCAACTTTATCGATTACGCCGGGGTCGCCATGCTCCATCAGGAAGCCCGCCGCCTGCAGGTGCAGCAGCGCAGCCTGACCCTGCGCCGGGCGCGACCGCATGTGATCGAAGAAATCCACAAGCTTGAAGGGGCCGAACACTGCCCCGTGCAGTTCGAGGATTAGCGCCTTCTGGCAGAACAGAGTGGCGCAAACAATCAGCCGGAGCCGAAGTGGACGCTATGGCCTGCGCCAGACACTGGCCAGCCAGGGTTGCTGGTCGCGGGGCAGACCGGCCGGGCGGTAGTAGTGTTGCAGCTCGACAAAGCCGGCGGCGGCGAGCAGGGTGCGCCAGTTGGCCAGGTCGTAATAGGCACCGTAGCGCTCGCCGTTCCAGCCTTCCTGGTTGTCGCCGCGGGGGTTGGAACTGAACAGCACACCGCCCGGTTTCAGGCTGGCGTGCAGCTGCTGCAGCACCCGTGGCAGTTCCTGGCTGGGGATATGAAACAGCACGGCGTTGGCGAAGATGCCGTCGAAATGCTGACCCGGCAGATCGAGGGCGAGGAAGTCCTGCAGCCAGACCTCGCAACCGCTGTCGGCGCGGGCCATCTCGACAAACCGCGAGCAGCCATCCAGACCGACGGCCACATGCCCCAGGGCGCTAAAGGTGCGCAGGTCGCGGCCCGGACCGCAGCCGAAATCGAGAATCTGGTAGGGCGCAGTCGCCTCGATAGACGCGAGCAGGGCGGCGATATTCTGGCTGACATCGTGATCACGAGTGCCATCGCGGAAGTCTTCGGCACAGCCCTGGTAGTGGCCCAGGGTCAGGGCGCTGATCCGCGCCAGTTCATCCGCGCTTAGCTCCACGGGCCTTAGCCCTCGGCCAACAGGCGACGCAGTTCGGCCAGCACTGGCGCGCTATGCGGGCGCACGCCGCGCCACAGATAGAAGGCTTCGGCGGCCTGCTCCACCAGCATGCCCAAGCCATCCAGGGTCCGCGCCGCACCCTGATCAAAAGCCCAGCGGTTAAAGGCAGTGGGCTCCTTGGCGTACATCATGTCGTAGCAGACGGTGTGGCCGGGCTGGATCAGGCTCGCGGCTATGGGCGGCAGCTCGCCGGCCAGACTGGCCGAGGTGCCGTTGATAATCAGGTCCACCGACGCGTCGATCCAGTCGAAACCGCTGGCCAGCACCGGGCCCAGGTCGGCGAATTCCCGGGCCAGTTGCTCGGCTTTCGCCACCGTGCGGTTGGCTATCACCAGGCTCGCCGGCCGCTCGGCCAGCAACGGCTCCAGTACCCCGCGCACCGCACCGCCGGCGCCGAGCAGGAGGATGCATTTGCCCTTGAAGTCGAAGCCGGCATTGACCTTGAGGTCGCGCACCAGGCCGGCGCCATCGGTGTTGTCACCGAGCAGGCTGCCGTCTGCGAGTTTCTTTAGGGTATTGACCGCACCGGCGCGGCGCGCGCGATCACTCAGGCTGTCGGCCAGAGCAAACGCCTGCTCCTTGAACGGCACGGTGACATTGGCCCCCAGACCCGCCACGAAGAAGCTGCGGGCAAACCCGGGAAAATCCTCCAGCGGCGCGAGTAGGGCTTCATAGCTCAGCTGCTCGCCGGTCTGCGCGGCAAACAGGCCGTGGATCAGCGGCGACTTGCTGTGGCCGATGGGGTTGCCGAATACGCCGTAGCGGTCCATGAAAAAATCCTTTCTGATTACAGAGTCACTGCGTAAGCCGACATTGCAACGGCCGTTGTAGCCCGGATGAAATCCGGGAGAGGTCGCTGAAACTCCCCGGATTTCATCCGGGCTACAGAACTAGGGTGCTGCCGACAGCCAATCGCGGTCGGTGAGGAAATACTCGGTCAGCCGCGCCTCTTCACTGCCCGGCTCCGGCTTCCAGTCGTAGCCCCAGCGTACGTGCGGCGGCAGCGACATCAGGATCGATTCGGTGCGCCCGCCGGACTGCAGGCCGAACAGGGTGCCGCGGTCGAAGACCAGATTGAACTCCACATAGCGCCCCCGGCGGAAGGCCTGGAACTCGCGCTCGCACTCGCCATAAGGAGTCAGCTTGCGGCGCTGCACGATGGGCAGATAGGCCTGGATATAGGCATCACCGATGGCGCGCATAAAGGCGAAGCTGGTGTCGAAATCCCACTGATTCAGATCATCGAAAAACAGCCCGCCAATGCCGCGCGGCTCACCGCGGTGCTTGAGGTGGAAGTAGCGGTCGCACCAGGCCTTGAACTTCGGGTAGACCTCGGCACCGAAGGGCGCGCAGGCCTCAAAGGCCACCTGGTGCCAGTGCACGCAGTCTTCTTCATTGGCGTAGTAGGGCGTCAGGTCGAAGCCGCCACCAAACCACCAGACCGGCTCTTCGCCGGCTTTCTCGGCGCTGAAAAAGCGCACGTTGGCGTGGGAAGTCGGCACATAGGGGTTTTCCGGGTGGATCACCAGGGACACGCCGAGGGCCTCGAAGCCGCGCCCAGCCAGTTCCGGACGGTGGGCGCTGGCCGAAGGCGGCAGGCTGTCGCCGAACACATGGGAGAAGTTCACCCCGCCCTTTTCGATCAGCGCCCCGCTCTCCATCACCCGGGTGCGGCCGCCGCCGCCTGCCGGACGCTGCCAGGCATCCTCGAAGAACTCGGCAGCGCCATCCTCGGCTTGCAGGGCGGCACAGATACGGTCTTGCAGATCCAGCAGGTAGGCTTTTACGGCCTCAGTACGGTCACTCACGGCGGCACCTTGAAAGCAGGTAGGGCTGCTCAGCGGCAAAGGGCTGAGCAGCGAAATCGGCGGCAAGCATAACATTATGGCTTGCCATCCCTGGCGGCCACCCTGCAGGCCGTCGCTACGCGACGTTAAAAATCGTTCCTGACGATTTCTTATGGCCTGCATCCCTGGCAGCCACCCTACGGGCCGTCGCTACGCGACGTTAAAAATGGTTCCCAACCATTTTTTTGCCGATACGCCCTCGCTGTTGACGCCAGTAACCGGAGAGGATTGGATAGCGCCATGCGTCCCCTTGCCCGCAGCAAGGTCCCACTCAACCATTCCAGGAGCCCAGCATGGCCAAGCGTATCCAGTTCAGCCGCCACGGCGGTCCCGAAGTGCTCGACTATCAAGACTATCAACCAGGCATGCCCGGCCCTAATGAGGTGCGGGTGCAGAACCAGGCCATCGGCCTGAATTTTATCGACACCTATTTCCGCAGCGGCCTGTATCCGCCACCAGCCCTGCCTTCCGGGCTGGGTACCGAGGGGGCGGGCATAGTCGAAGCCGTGGGATCGGCGGTCAGTCACTTCCAGGTGGGTGATCGCGTGGCCTACGCCACCGGCCCGCTGGGGGCATACAGCGAGCTGCATGTGCTACCGGCCGAGAAACTGGTGAAACTGCCGGACGCAATCAGCTTCGAACAGGCCGCCGCTGTGATGCTCAAGGGCCTGACGGTGCACTACCTGTTGCGCCAGACCTTCGCCCTGCAGGGCGGCGAGACCATTTTATTTCACGCTGCCGCCGGCGGCGTCGGCTCCCTCGCCTGCCAGTGGGCCAAGGCCCTCGGCGTGCAGCTGATCGGCACGGTCAGCTCGGCAGAAAAGGCCGCGCGGGCCATGGAGCAGGGAGCCTGGGCCACCATCGACTACAGCCATGAAAACGTCGTCCAGCGCGTGCTGGAGCTGACCGCGGGCAAGAAGTGCCCGGTGGTCTATGACGGCGTCGGCAAGGACACCTGGGAAACCTCGCTGGACTGCGTGGCCCCACGCGGCCTGCTGGTCAGCTTCGGCAACGCCTCCGGGGCGGTGAGCGGGGTCAACCTGGGCATCCTGGCGCAGAAGGGCTCGCTGTTCGTCACTCGCCCGACCCTGGCCAGCTACGCCGACACCCCCGCGCGCCTGCAATGGATGGCTGACGAGCTGTTCGCCATGATCGAAAGCGGCCAGCTCAAGGTCGAGATCAGCAACCGCTACGCCCTCAAGGACGCCGCCGCCGCGCAAGCCGCCCTGAGCGCCCGGCAGACCACCGGTTCGACCATTTTGTTGCCGTGATCAACCGTCGCGGCTAAAGCCCCTCCCACGGCTGTGGCACAAGCCGTGGGAAGGGCTTTAGCCGCGAGCTTTTGGGCTTTGTTCAGATCAGGACGGGCGAATCACATCGCCCGTGATCAGGTCGCGGATCAGGCTAGGATTCTTGCGTCCGCCCAGAGCACCGCCGAGCACCTTGTCCAACTGCCGCGGGAAGTATTGCTCGACCCGCAGCCGCGAACGCGCCGCCGGCCGCCCGGCCGGGTTGGCCGAGGTCGACACCAGCGGTCCGGTCAGGCGGCACAGCGCACGCACACCAGGGTGATCGCTGACCCGCAGGGCGACGCTGCTGTGCTCGCCAGTGATCCATTCCGGCAGGCGATCCTGATGGGGAACCAGCCAGGTATTGGGGCCTGGCCAGCTACCGGCCAGACGTTCCTGCCAGATATCCGGCAAGTCTTCGAGGAGAAAGTCGAATTGCTCGATGCACTCGGCCACCAGAATCAGGCCCTTGTGCACGGGACGCTCCTTGAGCGCCAGCAGGCGTTCCACCGCCATATCATTCCAGGGGTCACAACCCAGGCCCCATACCGCCTCGGTCGGATAGGCGATCACCCCACCCTGGCGCACCACTCGCGCTGCCTGCTGCACCTGAAAACTGCTGACCATCGATGACTCTCCGCTAAAGGCTGCTGCGCAGTGTATCCAAGCTAACCGGTGCGGCCCAGCCAACGTCCGCCTTCATTGGCCACCCGACCTTCCAGCTCTAGCTCGGTCAGGGCAGCCAGCACCTGCGCCAGGGGCCAGCCGCTGGCGGCGGCCAGGGCTTCACTGCTGTGCGGCGCGGCATGCAGCAAATCCAGCAGGGGATGGCTGTCTGCCGGAGCTGGCGCGGCCGTCTGGCCTGGCTCCGACAGCTGCCAACTGCGCAACGCCTCGAGAATATGCTCGACGCTCTGCACCAGCGTCGCCCCGTCGCGGATCAGCTGGTGGCAGCCGCGAGCTCCGGGATGATGGATCGAGCCGGGAATGGCATAGACCTCGCGGCCCTGCTCGGCCGCCAGACGCGCGGTGATCAGCGAACCGCTGGAGGGGCTGGCTTCGACCACCAGTACGCCGAGGGACAGGCCACTGATAATGCGATTGCGCCGCGGAAAGTTGCTCGCCTGCGGTGGGCAGTCCAGCGGCAACTCGGAGACCAGCGCACCGCCGCCCTCGACGATATCGGCGGCCAGGGTCTTGTGCCGCGCCGGGTACAGGCACTGCAGGCCGGTGCCCAGCACGGCCACGGTTTTGCCGCCGGCATCCAGAGCGCCCTGATGGGCGGCACCGTCTATACCCAGGGCCAGACCACTGGTGATCACAAAACCGCCGCCTGCCAGGCTGCGGGCAAAGCTGTGCGCCGTGTCCAGCCCAGGGCGCGAGGCCCGACGGCTGCCGACCATGGCCAGTTGCGGGCGCTCCAGCAGTGCCGGGTCGCCGGCGACAAACAACAGCGGCGGGGCATCGTTAAGCTCGGCCAGCAGCCCGGGATAGATCGGGTCATCCCACATCAGCAGGTGCTGTTTATCGGCTTCCAGCCAGGCCAGTGCGGCAGCCGCGCGTTGGCGGATTTCAGCGCTCCGGCGAGGTTCGGCGCAGGCCGCTGGCAAACCCAGAGAGCGCCAGGCGCTGGCTGGGGCGCTTAACGCCGCCGAGGCACTATCGAAGGCGCTGAGCAATTTGCGAAAACGCCGCGGCCCCAGCTCTGGCAAGCAATGCAGGCGCAGACGGGCTTCAAGTTCGGCAGGGGAGATAGCAGGCGAAATAGTAGGGGGGAGTTGCGACATCGGGATCATCCTTGATCGGTCGCGCCGCTAGGCGGCTGAGTAGACGGCTTAACGCAGAAGCCCCGCGATTGCGGGGCTTCTGGTTTATTACGGGTTACGTACCTTGTCCATCACCGCCAGCGAGCGGGTGGCCCCAAGTACCAGGCCATAGCTGAGCTTGTCGTAGGCGCGGAACACCATCAGCAGGCCGGCCCGCTCGTCGGGAATCTTCACCGATTCGCCGGTGACGCGGTCGCGCACGGTTTCACCGGTCTTGTAGATGGCCAGCACGTTGCCTTCGGCCAAGCCATCGCGTGCACCCTTGTTCAGGGTCACCACATCGAATTGGCCGATCTGGGTCACGCCACGCGGCACGTCGAGAATCAGGCCATTGATTTCACTGGCCGGCTCGCTGGGCATAAAGGTCGAATTGATCGCCCGCTCTTCGGTGGCGAACAGGCGGTCGCCCAGGCGCACTTCCTGATTGGTGCGGGTCAGCATCATGGTGCCGATATCGCCTTCTTCGGCGACGATTTCACCACCGCCGATATCGTCGGCATTGATCCCGAGGAACTCCTCGGTATCCGGGTCGATATAGGTCTTGCCCTGGCGGAAGATGCCATAGGCCGGGGCCGTTTCGTCGAAGCTGCCACGGGCATAGACACGATCACCGGCACCGCTGACCACACGCTCAGCATTACCGGCGACGATATAGGGAGCCAGCTCGAATTCATCCGGGGTATCGACGATGCGGTTGGAGAGCAGGAAGCTGTTGATCGCCTCCAGCGGAATGGTCGGAATGGCTTCGGCCATCGGCGTGCTGCGCACCTGCGGCGACAGCTTGATGGTGCCGCGGGACTCGCCACGGTTGAGCATCAGACGCGGCTGACCGTCGATATACACCAGGCTCAACTGGTCGCCGGGATAGATCAGATGGGGGTTTTCCACCTGGGGATTGGCGTGCCAGATTTCCGGCCACTTCCACGGCTGGCGAAGAAAACGCCCGGAGATATCCCACAGGGTATCGCCCTTGACGACGGTGTAACGGTCCGGGTGACCGTCCTTGAGTTGCACATCGGCCTGGGCCAAGCCGCCTGCGGCAAGCAGCAGCAGGGCGAGTAGTGATTTCCTCATGCGGTGAATCCCTTTATTATATGTCTTCACGTAGAGCGCCCTAGCGCCGCGACTGAACCCAGTGGAAACGCGGCTTTAAACCGTTTTTCCAATGCTGCTCATCATCTTAGCAGCGGATTTTGACTTTATTCCACAAGTGCATCACAAACGCATATGGCGATCCTGAATATCCTCGAATTTCCCGATCCGCGCCTGCGCACCATCGCCAAACCGGTGGATGTGGTCGATGACGCCTTGCGTCAGCTGATCGATGACATGTTTGAAACCATGTACGACGCACCGGGCATTGGCCTCGCGGCGACGCAGGTCAACGTGCACAAGCGCCTGGTGGTGATGGACTTGTCCGAAGACAAGTCCGACCCACGGGTGTTTATCAACCCCGAGTTCGAGCCGCTGACCGAGGAAATGGAGCAGTACCAGGAAGGCTGCCTATCGGTACCGGGCTTCTACGAAAACGTCGATCGCCCGCAAAGGGTCAAGATCAAGGCCCTGGACCGCGATGGCCAGCCCTATGAGCTGATCGCCGAAGGTCTGTTGGCGGTGTGCATCCAGCACGAATGCGACCACCTCAACGGCAAGCTGTTTGTTGATTACCTGTCCAATCTCAAGCGCGACCGGATCAAGAAGAAGCTGGAAAAGCAGCATCGCCAGCAGGCTTGAGCCACAACTTATAAAGGCTTGCTACGGCAAGCCTTTTTCTTTCTAGCAGTGAGAACCCATGTCTGAGTCTTTGCGTATTGTCTTTGCCGGCACCCCGGAATTCGCCGCCGAACACCTCAAGGCCTTGCTCGACACGCCACACCAGATCATTGCCGTGTACAGCCAGCCCGATCGCCCGGCCGGCCGTGGGCAAAAGCTCACGCCCAGCCCGGTCAAGCAGCTCGCCGTGCAACATGAGATTCCCGTGTACCAGCCGCAGACCCTGCGCGACCCCGCTGCCCAAGCCGAACTGGCCGCACTCAAGCCCGACCTGATGGTGGTGGTGGCTTACGGCCTGATCCTGCCGCAGGTGGTACTGGATATCCCGCGCCTGGGTTGCATCAACAGTCACGCATCCTTGCTGCCACGCTGGCGCGGTGCTGCGCCGATCCAGCGCGCGGTGGAAGCCGGTGATGGCGAATCCGGCGTTACCGTGATGCAGATGGAAGCCGGCCTGGACACCGGGCCGATGCTGCTCAAGGTCAGCACGCCTATCAGCGCTGACGACAGCGGTGGCAGCCTGCACGACCGTCTGGCCACACTCGGCCCACAGGCGGTGATCGAGGCGATTAGCGGTTTGGCTGCCGGCAATCTGGTTGGCGAGGTGCAGGACAACAGCCTGGCCACCTATGCGCACAAGCTGAACAAGGATGAAGCGCGCCTGGACTGGAGCCGCCCGGCCATTGAGCTGGAGCGCCTGGTACGGGCCTTTCACCCCTGGCCGATCTGCCATAGCACACTAAATGGCGAAGCCATCAAGGTGCACGCCGCGGCACTGGGCGAAGGGCAGGGCAACGCTGGCAGTATCCTTGCCGCCGATAAATCCGGCCTAACTGTGGCCTGCGGCGAAGGCGCGCTGCGCCTGACTCGCCTGCAGTTGCCCGGCGGCAAGGCGCTGAACTTCAGTGATCTGTACAACAGCCGCCGCGAGCAGTTTGCCGTTAGCCTGGTACTCGGAGCATGAACCCGCGTCTAGCAGCCGCCCGCGCCCTGGCCGTGGTGCTCAATGGCAAAGCCTCGCTGGGCAGTAGCCTGCCGCCGCTGCTGGATAAGGTTGAGCAGCGCGACCGTGGCCTGGCTCAGGACCTGGCCTTTGGCACCGCGCGCTGGCAGCCACGCTTGGCATTGATCGCCGAGAAGCTGCTGCAGAAACCCTTTAAAGCCGCCGACCGTGATGTCGAAGCGCTGCTGCTGATTGGCCTCTATCAGCTGTTTTACACACGCATTCCAGCCCACGCCGCCATCGGCGAGACAGTGGCCTGTGTCGACAAACTGAAGAAGCCCTCGCTCAAGGGCCTGCTCAATGCCGTGTTGCGCAATGCCCAGCGCGAGCATGAGTCGCTGCTAGCCGAGCTGGATCGCGATCCGGTGCTGCATACCGCCCACCCGCGCTGGCTGCAGAAAGCCCTGAAAGCCCAGTGGCCGGAACAGTGGGAAGCCATCTGCGCGGCCAATAACGCCCACCCGCCGCTGATTTTGCGGGTCAACCGCCGCCTCGGCAGCCGTGATGACTACCTGGCCGGACTGCGCCGCGTAGGCTTTGAGGCGGAGCCCTGCAGCTTTAGCCGCGATGGCATCCGCCTGCTGCAGGCCTGTGATGTCACCACCCTGCCGGGCTTTGCCGAAGGCCGCGTCAGCGTGCAGGACGAAGCGGCGCAGCTGGCTGCCGAACTGCTCGACCTGGCCCCCGGCCAACGGGTGCTGGACGCCTGCGCCGCGCCTGGCGGCAAGACCTGTCATTTGCTGGAAGCCGAGCCCGCACTGGCCGGCGTAGTGGCGGTGGATCTGGAAGAAAAACGCCTGGTGCGCGTACGCGAGAACCTCAAACGTCTGGGCCTGGAGGCCGAACTGATCGCCGCCGATGGCCGTGACCTGGACGCCTGGTGGGACGGCAAGCCGTTCCAGCGCATCCTACTCGACGCCCCCTGTTCGGCCACCGGGGTGATCCGCCGGCACCCGGATATCAAACTGACCCGCCAAGCCGATGACATTCCCGCGCTGGCCAAGCTGCAGGGCGAACTGCTGGATAGCCTATGGCAGACCTTGGAGGTCGGCGGCATTCTGCTTTACGCCACCTGCTCGGTAATGCCGGCGGAGAACAGCGAGAATATCGCCGCCTTCCTGGCGCGCACGCCGGGTGCCCGCGAGCTGGATATCGCCGGGGCCTTCGGTATCAAGCCGGCCCACGGGCGCCAGCTATTCCCGCAAGTAGACGGCCACGACGGCTTCTACTATGCCAAGCTGATGAAAATCGCTGCCGCCCCGCGCGGCTGAGGAACAGACTGCATGAAGATCATCATTCTCGGTGCAGGCCAGGTTGGCGGCACCCTGGCGGAACACCTGGCCAGCGAAGCCAACGACATCACCGTGGTCGACACCGACGGCGAACGCCTGCGTGACCTCGGCGACCGCCTGGATATCCGCACCGTACAGGGCCGCGGCTCGTTCCCCACGGTGCTGCGCCAGGCCGGTGCGGACGATGCCGACATGCTGGTGGCGGTGACCAACAGCGATGAAGTTAACATGATTGCCTGCCAGGTGGCCTACAGCCTGTTCCACACCCCGACCAAGATCGCCCGGGTACGCGAGGCCGCCTACCTGACCCGCAGCGGCCTGTTCTGCAACGAGTCGATCCCGGTTGACGTGCTGATCAGCCCCGAGCAGGTGGTGACCAACTACATCAAGCGCCTGATCGAATACCCCGGTGCCCTGCAGGTGATCGACTTCGCCGAAGGCAAAGCCCAGCTGGTGGCGGTGCGCGCCTATTACGGCGGCCCGCTGGTCGGTCAGCAACTGCGTCAGTTGCGCGAACATATGCCGAATGTCGACACTCGGGTGGCGGCGATCTTCCGTCGCAACCGGGCGATCATGCCGCAGGGCGACACAGTGATCGAAGCCGATGACGAAGTGTTCTTTATCGCCGCCAAGGCGCATATCCGTGCGGTGATGAGCGAAATGCGCCGCATGGAAGACAGCTACAAGAAGGTGGTAATCGCCGGCGGCGGGCATATCGGCGAGCGCCTGGCCGAGGCCATCGAGAGCCGCTACCAGGTGAAGATCATCGAGATGAATCCGGCGCGCTGTCGCTACCTCTCGGAAACCCTGGACAGCACCATCGTGCTGCAGGGCAGTGCCTCGGACCGCGACCTGCTGGTGGAAGAGAACATCAGCGACGCCGACATCTTCCTGGCCCTGACCAACGATGACGAGGCCAATATCATGTCGTCCCTGCTGGCCAAGCGCCTGGGCGCACGCAAGGTGATGACCCTGATCAACAACCCGGCCTATGTCGACCTGGTGCAGGGCGGTGAGATCGATATCGCCATCAGCCCGCAGCAGGCCACCATCGGCACCCTGCTGACCCACGTGCGCCGCGGCGATATCGAAAGCGTGCACAGCCTGCGTCGTGGGGCCGCTGAGGCCATCGAGGCCATCGCCCATGGCGATGCCAAATCGAGCAAGGTGGTCGGCCGCGCCATCGAGGACATCGCCCTGCCGCCGGGCACCACCATCGGCGCGATCATCCGCAACGACGAGGTGCTAATCGCCCACGACAAGACAGTGATCGAAACCGGCGACCATGTGATCCTGTTCCTGGTCGACAAGAAATACATCCGTGATGCCGAGCGCTTGTTCCAGGTCGGCCTGACGTTCTTTTAGGAACCACCCATGAGCACTGAAGCCCTGGAAAAGATGCTGGCCAAGGGCATGGATAACGCCCTGCTGCGCTTCGGTCTGGGCAAGGGCTATCTGGATGCCGGCGACTTCCCCCGCGCCGCCGAGCACCTGCAACGCTGCGTGGCCTTCGACCCGAACTATTCGGCGGCCTGGAAGCTGCTCGGCCAGGCCTTGAACAAGCAAGGCTTGCCCGACGACGCCCGCAACGCCTGGATAGAAGGGTTACGCGCCGCCCAGGCGAAAGGCGATAAACAGGCGGAAAAGGAAATCGGGGTGTTTCTAAAGCGTCTGGACAAGGCTGCTGCAAGCCGCCCCTGCTAGCCGGCTGGACTACTCGCGGACAAAGCGCAGGCCAACCCCCATGGCCTCGACCCGGACCACTTCCAGCTGCAGGATCGGTGCCTCCATCGGCAGTCCCTGCACCTGACCGCTGACCTGCTCGCCGATGCTGAGCTTGTCCTGTGCCTGATCCATCAGCACATAGACGCCGCAGTCGGAAATATCCCGGGTGGTGAGGATAAGTTCGCCATGCAGCGGATGCTCGATACGCAGGCGAACCTTGAGCGGGGTGCGGACATTCTTTCGATGATTGCTCATGCTGCATCCGTCAGTATGGGTTTATGCAGACTAGCCGAGAGCAGCCAAAACCCGCAACCAGGGCGCGCCAAGTCCGCCTCAGGGGCCGGAGCACTCAGTACCACTTGGCCTCGCCCGGCGGACGCTTCTTGAAGCGTTTCATGCTCCACATGTACTGGCTCGGGTAAGTGCGTACATAACGCTCGATAACCTTGCTCATCGCCGCAACAGCGGTTGGCGTATCGGTGCTGTACATCTCATCCGGCGCAGCCTCAAAGATGACCTTGAACCCGGAGCCGTCCGGCAGGCGCAGCGCATGCAGAAACACTCCGCGGGCCTTGCCGCCACTCAACATGCCGGCAACAAACTTGCTAGTCAGCGCCTCGGTGCCCAGAAAGGGTACGAACACTCCCGCCGACAGGCTCGGCTCGGGATCGGCGGGAATACCCACCGTACCGCCTTTGCGCACCTCCTTGATCACGCTAAGGATGCCTTCCTTGGTCGAAGGCGCGACGCGGTTACCCATCTGCGCACGTTGCTGGCGCAGCAGATCATCCACCGCCTTGAGCTTCGGTGGGCGATAAAAGATGATCGGTTTGCACTGCGCGCAATAGAAGTGGTTGAGCACTTCCCAGTTGCCCAGGTGGCTGGTGATTCCGACCACGCCCTTGCCGCTGGCCAATGCCTGCTGCAGGACGTCCAGACCTTCGACTTCACGCACCAGGCCGATGGATTTCTGCGCCGGCCAGATCCAGGCGCAGGCGCTTTCGGTCAGGGTCTTGCCGATATCCTGGAGGCTGCGCCCGACCAAACGCTCGCGCTCGGCCGCATCCAGCTCAGGAAAGCACTTGCCCAGGTTGATGCGCACCACCTCGCGGGAACTGTTGGGCAGCTTCCACATCAACCAGCCAATCGCAGCGCCCACAGCCTGCACGGCGCGCCAGGGCAGCAAGGCGAATAAACGCAGAAAGCCCACCACCAGGGCACCTTTGAGCTTTTCCACAGGCAACTCCAGCCGATCAAAAGGCGCTTATTGTAACCACCCGAGCTAGCGAGTGGTCAGCTGCGCGTAACGGTCGCAATCAACCGTGTGATCCATGACCATGCCGGTGGCCTGCATATAGGCGTAGCAGATGGTCGGGCCGACAAAGGTAAAGCCGGCCTTCTTCAGCGCCTTGCTCATCGCCTCGGCCTCGGCGGTTACCGCCGGCACCTGGCCGCGCTCGCTGAAGTGATTGATCTTCGGTGCGCCGCCAACAAAGGACCAGAGCAGCGTCACCGGGTCTTCAAGCGCAAGCCAGGCCTGGGCGTTCTTGCGCACGGCCTTGAGCTTGAGGCGGTTGCGGATAATGCCGGGGTCCTGCATCAGGGTGTCTTCGATGTACTCGTCGGTAAGTGCGGCCAGGCGCTGCACATCGAAGCCGAACAGCACCTCGCGGTAACGCTCGCGCTTCTTCAGCACGGTGATCCACGACAGGCCGGCCTGAAAGGCTTCGAGCAGCAGCAACTCGAACAACACCTGGGGGTCACGTTGCGGCACGCCCCATTCCTGGTCGTGATAAGTGATGTACAGCGGGTCGTCGGAGCACCAAGAGCAGCGTGGCATGCGGGTTTCCCTAGGGTCTGTTGCTGTTTCGTTCGCGGCCGCGCCGGAGCCTGTTTTAGCGCGAGACAAGGCACGAGACACGAAGTTTGGTTGTTCCAAATGAGTGTCGAGAAACGCAGTATCGCGCTAAAACAGGCCCGGCCCTGCGGGTTGCGCGCACAATCTCGCCATGCGTTGTTGGAGGACTTGGCAAGGGAACAACCATTACCTGCGTCCTCCGCCTAGCCTGGCGAGATTGTGCGCAGCAACGCGGTTCGCGACGAAACGGCAACAGACCCTCAGCTTCGGTATAATCGCGGACTTTCTGAAGCCGCCAAAGTACGGGTGAAATTTGTGAGCCAGACTACGCCTGCCGTGCGCACCTTCCAAGACTTGATCCTCGCCCTGCAACAGTACTGGGCCGAGCAGGGCTGTGTGGTGTTGCAGCCCTACGATATGGAAGTTGGCGCGGGCACCTTCCACACCGCCACGTTTCTCCGTGCCATCGGCCCAGAGACCTGGAACGCCGCCTACGTGCAGCCTTCCCGTCGTCCGGCTGACGGCCGCTACGGCGAAAACCCCAACCGCCTGCAGCACTACTACCAGTTCCAGGTGGTACTCAAGCCCAACCCGGAGAACTTCCAGGAGCTATATCTGGGCTCGCTGAAAGCCATCGGCATCGACCCTTTGGTACACGACATCCGCTTCGTCGAAGACAACTGGGAATCGCCGACCCTCGGTGCCTGGGGTCTGGGCTGGGAAATCTGGCTGAACGGCATGGAAGTCACCCAGTTCACCTACTTCCAGCAAGTCGGCGGCATCGAGTGCTACCCGGTGACCGGTGAGATCACCTACGGTCTCGAGCGCCTGGCCATGTACCTGCAGGGCGTCGACTCGGTGTACGACCTGGTGTGGACCGACGGCCAGTTCGGCAAGGTCACCTATGGCGATGTGTTCCACCAGAACGAAGTGGAGCAGTCGACCTACAACTTCGAGCACGCCAACGTCGAGAAACTCTTCGAGCTATTCGACTTCTATGAAAGCGAAGCCAACCGCCTGATCGAGCTGGAGCTGCCGCTGCCAACCTACGAGATGGTGCTCAAGGCCTCGCACACCTTCAACCTGCTGGATGCGCGCCGGGCCATCTCGGTAACCGCGCGTCAGCAGTACATCCTGCGCGTGCGCGCCCTGGCCCGCTCGGTGGCGCAGAGCTACCTGCAAGCGCGGCGCAAACTCGGCTTCCCGCTCGCCGCACCCGACCTGCGTGATGAAGTACTAGCCAAGCTGGAGGCAGCAGAATGAGTGCGCGTGATTTCCTGGTAGAACTGGGCACCGAAGAGCTGCCACCAAAAGCCCTGAACACCTTGGGTGAAGCCTTTCTCGCCGGTATCGAGAAAGGCCTGAAAAACGCCGGTCTGAACTATGGCCAAGTGCGCTATTACGCCGCGCCACGGCGTCTGGCCGTGCTGATCGAGCAGCTTGAAGAGCAGCAAGCCGATCGCACCCAGAACCTCGACGGCCCGCCGGTGCAGGCGGCGTTCGACAAGGACGGCAACCCGACTCAAGCAGCGCTGGGCTTCGCCAAGAAGTGCGGCGTCGAGCTGAGCCAGATCGACCAGAGCGGCCCCAAGCTCAAGTTCAGCCAGAGCATTCCAGGCCAGGCTGCGGCCGGCCTGCTGCCCGCCATCGTCGAAACCTCGCTAAACGAGCTGCCTATCCCTAAGCGCATGCGTTGGGGCGCGCGCAAGACCGAATTCGTTCGCCCGAGCCAGTGGCTGGTGATGCTGTTCGGTGACGAGGTGATCGACTGCGAAATCCTCGCCCAGCAAGCCGGCCGTGTATCCCGTGGCCACCGCTTCCACGCTAACCACGAAGTGCGCATCAGCGCCCCGGCCAACTACGCCGAAGACCTGCGCAGCGCCTATGTGATTGCCGACTTCGCCGAGCGCCGCGCGCAGATCGCCGCCCGCGTCGACCAGCTCGCCGCCGAACAACAAGGCACCGCCATCGTGCCGCCGGCGCTGCTGGATGAAGTCAGCGCCCTGGTCGAATGGCCGGTGCCGCTGGTCTGCTCCTTCGAAGAACGCTTCCTCGAAGTACCGCAGGAAGCGCTGATCACCACCATGCAGGACAACCAGAAGTACTTCTGCCTGCTGGATGGCAACGGCAAGCTGCTGCCACGCTTTATCACCGTGGCCAACATCGAGAGCAAGGACCCGGCGCAGATCATTTCCGGCAACGAGAAGGTGGTACGCCCACGCCTGACCGACGCCGAGTTCTTCTTCAAGCAGGACAAGAAGCACAAACTCGGAACCTTTAACGAGCGCCTGGCCAATGTGGTGTTCCAGGCCCAGCTCGGTTCGGTCTACGACAAGGCCCAGCGCGTCTCGATTCTGGCCTCCTACATCGCCCAGCGTATCGGTGGCGACGCCATCCGCGCCGCGCGTGCTGGCATCCTCTGCAAGTGCGACCTGGCCAGCGAAATGGTCGGCGAGTTCCCGGAAATGCAGGGCATCGCCGGTTACTACTACGCCAAGCACGACGGCGAGCCGGAAGACGTGGCCCTGGCGCTGAACGAACAGTACATGCCGCGCGGTGCCGGCGCCGAGCTGCCCAGCACCCTGACCGGCGCCGCCGTGGCCCTGGCCGACAAGCTGGATACCCTGGTCGGCATCTTTGGCATCGGCATGCTGCCCACCGGCAGCAAGGACCCCTACGCCCTGCGTCGTGCGGCCCTCGGTGTGCTGCGTATCCTGATCGAGAAGCAGCTGGATCTGAACCTGGCCGAGACCATTGCCTTCGCCATCCAGCAGTTCGGCGACAAGATCAAGGCCGCCGGCCTGGCACCCCAGGTACAGGACTTTATCTTCGACCGTCTGCGCGCCCGTTATGAGGACGAAGGCGTCGACGTGGCCGTGTACCAGGCCGTGCGTGCGGTCAGCCCGACCTCGCCGCTGGACTTCGATCAGCGCGTGCAGGCCGTTCAAATCTTCCGCGCACTGCCGCAGGCGGCCGCTCTGGCTGCTGCGAACAAGCGCGTGTCGAATCTGCTGAGCAAGGCCGAAGGCCAGATCGCGGCCAGCGTCGAAGCGCATTACTTCGACAGCCCCAGCGAATTCGCCCTCAACGCCGCCATCCAGCAGGCCGAACAAGCGGTACAGCCACTGGCCCAGGCGCGCCAGTACAACCTGGCCCTGGCCCAGCTGGCCAATCTGCGCGAGCCGGTGGACGCCTTCTTCGAGACCGTACTGGTCAACGCCGAAGACCCCACTGTACGGGCCAACCGCTATGCGCTGCTGGCCAAGCTGCGTGGTTTGTTCCTCGGCGTGGCTGATATCTCGGTACTCGGCTAACGCCTGCCGCGAGTCCGGTGGGCTGCGCGCAGCCCATCATCACCTTTACCGGCTGGCGGCCATCACCGCCAGTCGGTTACGGATTACCGCATGAAACTGCTGATTCTCGACCGCGACGGCGTGATCAATCACGACTCCGACGCCTATATCAAAACCGTCGACGAATGGATCCCCTTGCCCGGGGCCATCGAGGCCATCGCGCGTCTGTCGCAGGCGGGCTGGACGGTAGCCGTGGCCACCAACCAATCGGGGATTGGCCGCGGTTATTACGACCTGGCCACTCTGGATGCCATGCACGCGCGCCTGCGCGAGCTGGTGGCGGAGCAGGGCGGCGAACTGGGTCTGATCGTGCATTGCCCTCACAGCCCGGACGAAGGCTGCGCCTGCCGCAAACCGAAACCCGGGATGCTCGAGCAGATTGCTGCGTACTATGGCGTAAGCCTGCCAGGTATCTGGTTTGTCGGCGACAGCAGCAGTGACCTGGCCGCCGCCCAGGCCGTCGACTGTCAGCCGGTTCTGGTGAAGACCGGCAAAGGCGAACGTACCCTGGGCAAAACATTGCCAGCGGGTACCCTGGTATTCGATGATCTGGCGGCGGTTGCCGCTCGACTTCTCCACTTATAAGCGCAGGCCTGGCCTGCGACGGTAAAAGGCTCCCATGTCGACAGTGCAGACCCTCAGAACCTTTCTCTTCTATCTGCTGCTGGCTTCCAGCTCCTTCTTCTGGTGCACCCTCAGCGTATTCGTTGCGCCCTTTCTGCCGTTTCGTGCGCGTTACCGTTTCGTCAATCAGACCTGGTGCCGTTGCGCCGTCTGGCTGGCCAAGGTGGTGATGGGCATCCGCTATGAAGTCAAAGGCCTGGAGAATATCCCCGAGCGGCCCTGCGTGATCCTCGCCAAACACCAGAGCACCTGGGAAACCTTCTTTCTCTCGGCACTGTTCGAGCCACTGAGCCAGGTGATCAAGCGCGAACTGCTGTATGTGCCGTTCTTCGGCTGGGCGATGGCCATGCTCAAGCCCATCGCGATTGACCGCAGCAACCCCAAGGCGGCGCTCAAGCAGCTGGCCAAACAGGGCCACGAACGCCTGGAGCAAGGTGCCTGGGTGCTGATCTTCCCGGAAGGCACGCGGATCGCCACCGGCCAGATCGGCAAATTCTCCCGTGGCGGTGCCTCCCTCGCGGTGAATGCCAACCTGCCGGTGCTGCCGATTGCCCACAACGCCGGCGAGTTCTGGCCCAAGCAGGGCTGGCGCAAGACCCCGGGCACCGTCCAGGTGATTATCGGCCCACCGATGCACGCCGAAGGCACCGGCCCGCGCGCCATCGCCGAACTCAACGACCGCGCCTTTGCCTGGATCAGCCAGGCGCAACGCGATATCGGTTCGCTGGATGCGCAAAGCCAGCCGCTGGAAACCCAAACACCGGCCTGAGAAATTGTGGATAAGCTGTGCACAAAATAGCGTCAAAGTGCTATTACGCGGTGCAAGCAATTGATTTACCGATAATTACTGCCTGGAACGGATTACCAGGCGATGGGGGATAAGTTTTCCCCATAACGCCCAGACCGCTGCCAACCAGCAAATCCGGGCGTTTGCGCACAGTCTTATCAGGCTGCGCGCCCGGCAAAGCGGCTAAGCTGGATCGACATGCCCAAGCAGCGAAAAGGAATTCTTCGCCATGCTCTCCATTTATCAGCTCAAACCGGCTTTTCAGAACCTCCTGCGTCCCGGGGTCAAGCGCCTCTACGACCGGGGCGTGACGGCCAATCAGGTCACCCTGTTCGCCGCCGTGGTTTCCGTTCTACTCGGCGTCCTGCTGATGGCCTTGCCTCAGCACACCTGGCTGTTCGCCCTGATCCCGCTGTGGATGGTGCTGCGCATGGCGCTGAATGCCGTCGACGGCATGCTCGCCCGCGAATTCGGCCAACAGTCGCGGCTCGGCGCCTACCTCAATGAACTCAGCGACCTGATCGCCGACAGCGCGCTGTTTCTACCCTTCGCCTTGCTCCCCGGGGTCTCGCCGCTGCTGGTGGTGCTCGTCGTGCTGCTGGCCCTGATCAGCGAGTACGCTGGCGTGCTCGGGCCCATGGTCGGTGCTTCGCGCCGTTACGACGGGCCCATGGGCAAGAGCGACCGCGCCTTCTGTTTCGGCGTGCTGGGGGCCGGCGTGGCCAGCGGGTTGCTGCCTGCCGCCTGGCTCAATGGCCTGCTCGCGCTGATTCTCGCCCTGTTGCTCTACACCCTCTATAACCGCGTACGCCAGGGCCTGGCCGAAGCGGCGCAGCCAACTGACTCGAAATAAGGATGTCTCGATGCGCGAAGCCCAAGAACTCAGCTTTACCACCCATGACGGCGTAGAGCTGTTCTACCGCCACTGGCCAGCCAGCAATGCTGATAACGCCGCGCCCAAGCGCGCGGTGGTGATGTTTCACCGCGGCCACGAACACGGTGGGCGCATGGCCCATCTGGTCGACGAACTGGAGATGGCGGATTTCGACTTCTTCGCCTGGGACGCGCGCGGCCATGGCCTGTCGCCAGGCGAGCGCGGCGACAGCCCGAGCTTCGCCACCAGCGTGCGCGATGTGCAGACCTTTATCGATCACATCGTCAGCAACCACGGCCTGGCGGTGGAGGATATTGCAGTACTGGCGCAAAGCGTCGGCGCGGTAGTGGTCGCCACCTGGGCCCATGACTACGCGCCGAAAATCCGCGCCCTGGTGCTCGCCTCGCCAGCGTTCAAGGTCAAGCTCTACGTGCCCTTTGCTCGCAGCGGCCTCAAGCTGATGCGCGCCTGGCGGGGTAATTTCTTCGTCAACAGCTATGTCAAAGCCAAGTACCTGAGCCATGACCCGGAGCGGATTGCCTCCTTTAATAACGACCCGCTGATCGCCCGGCCGATCTCGGTGAATATGCTGCTGGGCCTGTATGACGCCGCCGAGCGCGTGGTCGCCGATGCCCAGGCGATCCAGATTCCCACTCAGTTGCTGATCTCCGGTGCCGACTTTGTGGTGCATCGCAAACCCCAGCAGCAGTTCTTCGAACGCCTGGGCAGCCTGCGCAAGGAGATGCACATCCTTCCCGGCTTCTTCCACGACACCCTCGGCGAGCGCGACCGCAGCCACGCCCTAAAACGCGCCCAGCGCTTTCTGCTGCGCTGTTTCGAAGAGCCAGTAGCGCGCCCTTGCTTGCTCGATGCCGACCGCCTCGGCGTAACCTGCGCCGAATCGGAAAGCCTGGCCGCGCCACTGCCGCATAACTCCCTCGGCAACCTTTACTGGCGTGCCACCCGTGCCAGTCTGCGGCTCGGCAGCAGTCTGGCCGACGGGGTGAAACTGGGTTTCGACACCGGCTTCGATTCCGGCAGCACCCTGGATTACGTCTACCGCAACCAGCCCAGCGGCAAATCGCCTATCGGCCGGCTGATCGATCAGAACTACCTCAACTCCATCGGCTGGCGCGGCATTCGTCAGCGCAAGCTGCATGCCGAAGAGCTGCTGCGCCTGGCCATGGGCAAGCTGCGCGAGCAGGGTCGTGACGTGCGCATCGTCGATATAGCCGCCGGCCATGGCCGCTACATCCTCGAAGCCTTGGAAGGCATGGAGCAGAAGCCGGACTCGATCCTGTTGCGTGATTACAGCGATATCAACGTGCGCGACGGCGGCGCACTGATCGAACAGAAGGGCCTGAGCGACATCGCCCGCTTCGTCAAAGGCGATGCCTTCGACCGTGCTGACCTTGCGGCACTGGAGCCTAAACCGGCTCTGGCGGTGGTCTCCGGCCTGTATGAGCTGTTCGGCAGCAACCAGATGGTTGGCGACTCGCTCGCCGGGCTGGCAGCAGCCGTCGAGGAGGGTGGTTATTTGGTGTACACCGGGCAGCCTTGGCACCCACAGCTGGAGCTGATCGCCCGCGCCCTGACCAGCCACCGTGGCGGCGAAGCCTGGGTGATGCGTCGGCGTAGCCAGGCGGAGATGGATCAGCTGGTCGAGGCCGCAGGCTTTCGCAAGATCACCCAGCGCATCGACGAGTGGGGCATCTTCAGCGTTTCTCTGGCGCAGCGGGTGTCCTGATGGATGCCGTACCCCTTAGCCGCGAAGCGGGGCTGTGGAAGCGCGGCGTGCTCTGGTTGCTGGCCTTGGCACCGCTGTTCTTCGCCAGCTACAGCTTCGCCAACTGGCTAAGCGCGCAACGCGACGACGTTGGCACCCTGGTGTTTGCCTGGGAAAATCAGATTCCGCTATGGCCATGGACTATCGTGCCTTACTGGTCAATTGACCTGCTTTATGGATTGTCTTTCCTGCTGCCGGCAACGCGCCGGGAGATGGATCGCCATGGCCTGCGCCTGCTTAGCGTGCAAGTGCTGTGCATTGCCTGCTTTCTGCTCTGGCCGCTGCGCTTTACCTTCGAGCGGCCCGAACTGGATGGCCTGTTCGGCGGCATGTTCGATGTGCTGATGGGTTTCGACAAACCCTTTAACCAAGCACCTTCGCTGCACATCGCCCTGCTGGTGGTGATCTGGGTGATGTTCGCCAGGCATACCCATGGCCTGTGGCTGCGCGGTCTGCTGCATGGCTGGATGGCCCTGATCGGTGTATCGGTGCTCACCACCTGGCAGCATCACTTTATCGATGTGCCCACCGGGGTTCTGGCCGGCTGGCTGTGCGTCTGGTTGTGGCCGCTGCAGGGCCGCAGCCCACTGCTGGCCTGGCAGCTGACACGCGAGCCGCAACGGATGCGCCTGGCGCTGCGCTACAGCCTGGGTGCGGCGCTGCTTAGCGCCCTGGCAGTAAACCTCGGCGGTGTCTGGTTATGGCTGCTCTGGCCGGCGTTCTCCTTGCTGCTGGTGGCGCTCAATTATTTGCTGTTCGGCGCGGCGGGCTTTCAGAAGGCGGCCGATGGTCGGCTCAGCAGCGCCGCAACCTGGTTGCTTTGGCCTTACCTGGCCGCCGCCTGGCTCAACTCACGGCTATGGACTCGCGGTCACCCACACGCCGATGAAGTCGAACCCGGTATTTGGCTGGGGCGCATTCCCGCGCCCGGGCAGGCCGAGCCGTTCCAGGCCCAGCTCGATCTATGCGCCGAGCTACCAGCCAGAGCGCAAGCCAAAGCCTATCGCTCGCTGCCGCTGCTCGACCTCTGCGCGCCCAGCCCCTCTGACTGCCTGGAAGCCGCGCAAGCCATCGGGGCGCTGCGCAGCCACGGCAACCTGCTGGTCTATTGCGCCCTGGGCTATTCGCGCAGCGCCACGGCGGTAGCCGCCTGGCTGCTACACAGCGGGCGCTGCAAGGACGTGCCTGAAGCCCTGGCGCATCTGCGCCGGGCGCGACCTCAGGTGGTATTGAGCGACGCTCATCAACAGGCGCTGCAGGGCATGCTGGAACTCCGCAATAGCATGCCAACCGGAGCCGCCGTCCATGGCTACTGAAATGCAGCTGTTCACCGTGGCCAGCTTGCTGCACCGGGGCAGGGCGCTGGATCAGCTGTCCAACGCTCTCAGTCTGGTCGCTTTGCTGATCGGCCTGGCACCGCTGCTCGGCATCACAGCACAGCCGCTGACCGCGCTGTTCTGCGCGCTGCTGCTGGTACTGGGTCTAGGACAGAAATACTGGGCGCTGCGCGTGGCCCTGGATGCCGAACTGTTCCAGCAACTCGCCAGCCGGGTTGATCAGTTAGCCGCACACACCGCCGATCTCGACCAGACCCTTGCCCAGCTCAAACTGCAACCGGCTAACCCACCTGCGCGCAGCTGGGAGGAACGCAGCCTAGGTGCGTTGCGCCTGTTGCGCCAACAAGTGCTCTGGCTATTGGCACAACTGCTGCTGGCCATCTTGATCGTACTGAGCCTGCCCTGGCTTTCAATCACTGGATAAGGAGTCGTCCATGCTCGCGTCCCTGACCGCCTTCGTCATCACCTCGGCTGCGCGCCTGCTCACCGGTGCCCGCGCACTGTGGCTCGGCTGCACACCACAACCCGTGCAGCGGCTGTATTACGCCAACCACAGCAGCCATGGCGATTTTGTGCTGCTCTGGGCGTCGCTGCCCGATGAACTGCGCCGCAGAACCCGGCCGGTGGCCGGTGCCGATTACTGGCAGCGTGACGGCATACGTCGCTATCTGATCAACAACGTATTCAACGGCGTGCTGATCGACCGCGAGCGCGCCACGCCTGAGCACAACCCATTGCAGCCGATGCTCGATGCCCTGGATCAGGGTGACTCATTGATCCTCTTCCCCGAGGGCACGCGCAATCTGGAGGACGGCCTGCTGCCGTTCAAGAGCGGCCTGTACCACCTGACCCGGCTGCGTCCCGAGATCGAACTGGTACCGGTGTGGATCGCCAACCTCAACCGGGTCATGCCCAAGGGCAGGGCGCTACCGCTGCCACTGCTGTGCACCCTGAGTTTCGGCACACCGCTGGAGCATCTGCAAGATGAAAGCAAGCAGGCGTTCCTCGAACGCGCCCGTAACGCCCTGCTGGCCATAGCGCCCGAGGAGGCCTGAAATGGAAAACAACACCCTGCAGCTGTTCGCCGGTATTGGCGCGCTATTACTGCTCGCCTCGGCCATCGGCTATTTCCTCAAGTGGCGCAGTGGCGACAGCCCTAACCCGGTAGTCGACAACCTCAATGCACGGATCAACGCCTGGTGGGTCATGGTTCTGGTGATCGGCATCGCCTTTCTGTTCGGCAACCTGGGCGTGATCCTCCTGTTCTACTTTGTCTCGTTCTACGCCCTGCGCGAGTTTATGACCCTCACGCCCACGAGGCGCAGCGACTACCCGGCACTGGTCGCGGCCTTCTACTTCGCCCTGCCCATGCAGTACCTGCTGATCGCCCTGGACTGGTACGGCCTGTTCGCCATCTTTATCCCGGTGTATCTGTTCCTGCTGCTGCCGATCCTGGCGTCCTTGGGCGGCGATACCACACGCTTTCTCGAACGCGCGTCAAAGGTGCAGTGGGGCCTGATGATCGCGGTGTACTGCATCTCCTCGGTGCCCGCACTGCTGACCCTGGACATCCCGGGCTATGAAGGGCGCAACCTGCTGCTGATCGCCTGGCTGATCATCGTGGTGCAGCTGTCCGATGTGCTGCAGTACGTCTGCGGCAAGCTGTTCGGCAAGCACAAGATCGCGCCGCGCCTATCGCCGTCGAAAACCGTCGAAGGCTTTATCGGCGGCGTCAGCCTGTCCTGCCTGATAGGCGCGCTGCTGTGCTGGATCACCCCGTTCAACTTCTGGCAGGCCGTCCTGATGGCCCTGACCGTCAACCTGCTGGGCTTCGCCGGCGGCCTGGTGATGTCAGCGATCAAACGCGACCGTGGCGTAAAGGACTGGGGCCATATGATCGAAGGCCACGGCGGCATGCTCGACCGCCTCGACTCGGTGTGTTTTGCCGCACCGATCTTCTTCCACTTCGTAAGGTACTGGTGGGTACCGGCTTAAGCCTGGAACCATCCGCTTATACAACAGTGGGGGGTCGCGCTTTATCGACCAAAACATAGATAGCAGCGCAGTGTCTGGGCCTCCGCAACGAAACCGCCTAGGCGAATTGTGGATAAGCTGTGTGTCAAATACCTGGATTGGCCTATCGGTCCGGCCAGTTGGATGATTAATAAGGTATTTTGCTGAAGTGCCGACCGCACCCATTAAGTGCATAAGTTTCCAGGTGCAGAGAAAAGCCGGCCCTTTTCAAGGGCCGGCTTTTTGCTTTTTGGACGCCACCACCCACCGCGACTTTCCATTACAACCGCTCGACGCTTGCCGATGTTCCATGTGGAACATCGTTAATTTTCTTGGCTGAAGTCTCTACCACAACTCGGGTTATCCACCGCGGAGAGGTTAGGAGCTAAGCGCAGCAAAGCCGGTATAAGCAACATAAAAAACCCCGGAAGACCTTTCGATCAACCGGGGTTTTGTCAGCGGGGCAGTGGGTTGTTAACGCGGCCGAGCCGCTTAACTTTTTCCACCTGTTACAGCGTTAGAAGTCCAGGTTGGACACCGCCAGGGCGTTGGTCTCGATAAAGTCTCTACGCGGCTCTACGGCATCGCCCATCAGGGTGTTGAAGATCTGATCGGCAGCGATCGCGTCTTCGATCCGCACCTTGAGCATACGGCGTACTTCCGGGTCCATGGTGGTTTCCCAGAGCTGATCCGGGTTCATCTCGCCGAGACCCTTATAGCGCTGAATGCTGTGGCGCTTGGTGCTTTCCGCCATCAGCCAGGCCAGAGCATCCTTGAAGGTCGTTACGGCCTTCTTGCGCTCGCCACGCTGCACGTAGGCCCCTTCTTCCAACAGAGTGTTGAGCTGATCGCCCAAGGTGGTAACGGTCTTGTAATCGTTACTGGCGAAAAAGTCGCGGTTGAAGATGATGTAGCTGGAAACCCCGTGGGAAACCAGTTCGACCTGCGGTAGCCAGAGGTGACGCTCCTGGTCTTCGTGCAGGCTGGTTTTGTACACCAGACCGGATTTCTCCATGCCCTTGAGGCGGCCATCGAGCAAACCGAGCCACTGTTGCATAGCCTCTTTATCGGCCAGCTGCTCGACTTCCACGCGTGGGATGTAGACGAAGTGCTCGGTGAGCTCCAACGGGTACACACGGGACAAGCGGTTGAGGGTCTTCATTACCAGGCGGTAATCGTTGACCAGGCGCTCCAGCGCGCCACCGGACAGACCAGGCGCACTTTCATTGACGTGCAGGCTGGCGTCTTCCAGGGCCGACTGGGTCATGTATTCATCCATCGCCTCGTCGTCCTTGATGTACTGCTCCTGCTTGCCCTTCTTGACCTTGTACAGCGGCGGCTGGGCGATATAGATGTAGCCACGCTCAACCAGCTCCGGCAGCTGACGGAAGAAGAAGGTCAGCAGCAGGGTACGGATGTGCGAACCGTCGACGTCGGCGTCGGTCATGATGATGATGTTGTGGTAGCGCAGCTTGTCGATGTTGTACTCATCACGGCCGATGCCACAGCCCAGGGCGGTGATCAGGGTGCCGACCTCCTGGGAGGAGATCATCTTGTCGAAACGGGCTTTCTCGACGTTGAGGATCTTGCCCTTGAGCGGCAGGATGGCCTGGGTCTTGCGGTTACGGCCCTGCTTGGCAGAACCGCCCGCGGAGTCCCCTTCCACTATGTAGAGTTCGGAAAGGGCAGGGTCCTTCTCCTGGCAGTCGGCCAGTTTGCCCGGCAACCCGGCGATATCCAGCGCGCCTTTACGGCGGGTCATCTCGCGGGCCTTGCGCGCCGCTTCACGGGCACGGGCAGCGTCGATCATCTTGCCGACCACGGCCTTGGCTTCATTGGGGTTCTCCAACAGGAAGTCGGAGAAGTGCTTGCCCATTTCCTGCTCGACCGCAGTTTTCACTTCGCTGGAAACCAGCTTGTCCTTGGTCTGCGAGCTGAATTTCGGGTCAGGCACTTTTACCGAAATGATCGCGGTCAGGCCTTCGCGGGCATCGTCACCGGTGGTGGCGATCTTGTGTTTCTTGGCCAGACCTTCCTGCTCGATATAGGCGTTCAGGTTACGCGTCAGCGCCGAACGGAAGCCCGCCAGGTGGGTACCACCGTCACGCTGAGGGATGTTGTTGGTGAAGCACAACAGGTTCTCGTTGAAGCTGTCGTTCCACTGCAACGCTACTTCCACACCAATACCGTCTTCACGCTGGATGGTGAAGTGGAACACCTGATTGACCGCAGTCTTGTTGACGTTCAGGTATTCGACGAAGGCGCGCAAACCGCCTTCGTATTTGAACAGTTCTTCCTTACCGCTGCGCTCATCTTTGAGCACGATACCGACGCCCGAGTTGAGGAACGACAGTTCGCGCAGGCGCTTGGCCAGAATATCCCAGCTGAAATGGATATTGGCGAAGGTGTCCGCGGAGGGCTTGAAGTGGATCTGGGTGCCTGTGGTTTCCGAGTCACCGACGATGCGCATTGGCTCTTGCGGCACACCATGTACGTAGGTCTGCTCCCAGATATGGCCGCTGCGGCGCACGGTGAGCAGCAGATGCTCGGACAGGGCGTTGACCACCGAAACACCAACGCCGTGCAAACCACCAGAGACCTTGTAGGAGTTGTCGTCGAACTTACCGCCGGCGTGCAGCACCGTCATGATCACTTCGGCGGCGGAGACACCTTCTTCCTTGTGGATATCCACCGGAATGCCACGACCGTTATCGCTCACGCTGACGGACTCATCCGGGTGGATGGTGATGGTGATATCGCTGCAATGACCGGCCAGGGCCTCGTCGATCGAGTTATCGACCACCTCGAATACCATGTGGTGCAGACCGCTGCCATCGTCGGTATCGCCGATGTACATGCCAGGCCGCTTGCGTACGGCATCCAGGCCCTTGAGGACCTTAATGTTATTGGAGTCGTACGTTTGGTTTTCGCTCATGCCTTCACTCCCGGTGGTCGTGGGTCTGGGTAATGCCACCATGTTCCACGTGGAACATGGCAACTGGCGTATCCGTGCGCCAGCCTTCCCTCAACAATTCATGGTCTACACAGGTGATAAACACCTGGCAGTGCAAGTCTTCCAACAATCGGCACAGCGCACGCCGGTGCTGCTCATCCAGTTCTGACGGCAAGTCATCCACCAGATAAATGCATTGGCCGCGCTTGGCCTGATTCACTAAGTGGCCCTGCGCAATGCGCAAGGCACATACAACTAATTTCTGTTGCCCCCGGGAGAGAATCTCGGCGGCGTTATGCGCTCCCAGACGCAACCTCAGATCGGCGCGCTGGGGTCCAGCCTGGGTATGGCCCAATTGCTGGTCGCGGGACAGGGTAGAGGCGAGCACGCTATTCAGCTCGCGTTCCTTATCCCAGCCTCGGTAGTAACTGAGGGTCAAGCCATGCAGTTCCACCAGCTCACTCAGGGTGCGCTCGAAAACCGGTTTTAGGGCCTGAATATAAGCCCGTCGATAACCGTCGATCTCGTCGCTGGCCAGGCACAACTCACGGTCCCAGGCCGCCTGCGAAGCGGCGTCAAGTGTACCATGCCGCAGCCATGAGTTCCGCTGACGCAAGGCCTTCTGCAGGCGCTGCCAGGCCGAGAGAAAGCGTGGTTCCACGTGGAACACTCCCCAATCGAGGAACTGTCTGCGGATCTTCGGCGCGCCTTCGAGCAGACGGAAACTGTCCGGATTGATCAGCTGCAGCGGCAAGGTTTCAGCAAGCTGTGCGGCACTGCGCGCATTCTGTCCGTCGATGCGGATCTGGAACTCACCCTGACGATCACGGGAAACACCCAGGTTGCTCTGACGGCCATCGGCCAGTTGCACTTGGCCGAAGATGGTGCAGGCCGGTTGCTCGTACTGGATAACCGGCATCAGCCGAGTACTGCGAAAGGAGCGAGCCAGACCCAGCAGATGAATGGCTTCGAGCAAACTGGTTTTGCCGCTGCCGTTGTCGCCGGAAAGGATATTGATGCGCGGGGAGGGGGAGAGGGTCACCGGGTGCAGATTACGCACCGCGGTGACGGTAAAGCGAGTCAGGGACATTTAGTGGTTACAGGCGCATCGGCATAACAACATAGGACGAATCATCGTTATCGGCTTCCTGCACCAGAGCACTGCTGTTGGCATCGGAGAGAATCAGACGCACCTGCTCGGTGGTCATCACGCTCAGCACGTCGAGCAGGTAGCTGACGTTAAAGCCGATTTCCAGCGCACCGCCGTTGTAGTCCACGGCGATCTCTTCTTCGGCTTCTTCCTGCTCCGGGTTGTTGGCCTGAATTTTCAGCAGACCGGATTCCAGTTGCAGGCGAATGCCACGGTACTTCTCGTTGGACAGAATTGCGGTACGGCTGAACGCTTCACGCAGGCCCTGACGATCGGCAACCACCAGCTTGTCACCACCGCGTGGCAGCACACGCTCGTAATCCGGAAATTTGCCGTCTACCAGTTTCGAGGTAAAGGTGAACTCACCGGTGGTGGCACGGATATGGTGCTGACCAAGAACGATGCTGACGCTGCCGTCCTGCTCGGTGAGCAGACGAGCCAGTTCGAGGATACCTTTGCGCGGCACGATGACCTGGTGGCGTTCAACCTGCTCGATCGCCGCTTCCATCGAACACATGGCTAAACGGTGGCCGTCAGTGGCCACGGCGCGGAGGATACCGGTCTGCACTTCCAGCAGCATGCCGTTGAGGTAGTAGCGCACGTCCTGCTGGGCCATGGCGAAGCTGGTGCGTTCAATCAGGCGACGCAGTTTGCTTTGCACCAGGCTGAAAGTCAGCGAACCCGGACCTTCCTCGACGGTGGGGAAATCATTGGCGGGCAGGGTGGACAGGCTGAAGCGGCTACGCCCGGCCTTGACCAGCAGCTTCTGCTCGTCGATACGGATATCGATCAAGGCGTCCGCCGGCAGACTCTTGCAGATGTCCATCAGCTTGCGCGCCGGCACGGTGATCTCGCCGGGCTCGGCGGGTTCTTCCAGGGTGACGCGCCCAACCAGTTCGACTTCGAGGTCGGTACCGGTCAGCGACAGTTGCTGGCCTTCGACCACCAGCAGCACATTGGAGAGCACTGGCAGGGTCTGGCGACGTTCCACGACGCCAGCGACCAGTTGCAGAGGTTTCAACAAGGCTTCGCGTTGAATGGTGAAATGCATGGTCTAGTCCCTTGCCTAGTGGAGTTGCGTATTAGGTGGTAAGCGTACGCAGCAAATTCTTATAGTCCTCGCGGATGTCCGCGTCGGATTCCTTAAGTTCAGCAATCTTACGGCATGCATGCAATACCGTTGTGTGATCCCGGCCGCCGAAGGCATCGCCAATTTCCGGCAGGCTGTGGTTGGTCAGCTCTTTCGACAAAGCCATGGCCACCTGACGCGGGCGCGCCACCGAACGGGAGCGACGCTTGGAGAGCAGATCGGAAATCTTGATCTTGTAGTACTCGGCCACCGTGCGCTGGATATTGTCGATGCTGACCAGCTTGTCCTGCAGGGCCAGCAGGTCCTTGAGCGACTCACGGATCAGCTCGATGGTAATGTCACGCCCCATAAAGTGCGAGTGGGCAATCACCCGCTTGAGGGCACCTTCCAGCTCACGCACGTTGGAACGGATGCGCTGGGCAATAAAGAAGGCCGCATCATGGGGCAGGTCGACCTTGGCCTGGTCGGCCTTCTTCATCAGGATCGCCACCCGGGTTTCCAGTTCCGGCGGCTCAACCGCCACCGTCAGGCCCCAGCCGAAGCGCGACTTCAGGCGCTCTTCCAGCCCTTCGATCTCTTTCGGGTAACGGTCGCTGGTGAGAATCACCTGCTGGCCACCTTCAAGCAGAGCGTTGAAGGTATGGAAGAATTCTTCCTGGGAACGCTCTTTCTTGGCGAAGAATTGAATGTCGTCGATCAGCAGCGCATCCACCGAACGGTAGAAACGCTTGAACTCGTTGATCGCGTTCAACTGCAGCGCCTTGACCATGTCGGCAACAAAACGCTCGGAATGCAGGTAGACCACCTTGGCATTCGGGTTCTTCGCCAACAGGTGGTTACCCACCGCATGCATCAAGTGAGTCTTACCCAGGCCCACGCCTCCATAAAGGAACAGCGGGTTGTAACCGTGCTTGGGGTTGTCCGCCACCTGCCAGGCCGCTGCGCGGGCCAGCTGGTTGGATTTACCCTCAACGAAGTTGTCGAAGGTAAAGGTGCGATTGAGGTAACTGGTGTGCTTCAAGCCGCCTTCGACCTGTACCGTGCGTTCGGTACGCGCCGGAGCCTGCTGGCTGGCGGCACCGGCCATGGGGTCGAAACTCGAACGCGAGGGTTCACCCAAGGCACTGGTATGCGCCTGCGCCGTTTGTGCAGGCGCGGAAGTCGCGGCCGGGGCCGGCGCAGGTGGCGCAACACTGACAGCGGCGCGGGGGGCGGAACTGCGTTTGCTGCCTATTAATAAGGAGAGGGCCGGCATCAGGCCGTTGGTGCGCTCAGACAACAGCTCGAGCAGACGGGTCAGGTACTTTTCATTGACCCAGTCGAGCACAAAACGGTTCGGTGCATAGACGCGAAGCTCATCGCCTACGGCTTCGACCTGCAGTGGACGGATCCAGGTGTTGAATTGCTGAGCAGGCAGCTCATCGCGCAGAAGCTCGACGCACTGCTGCCAAAGTTCCACTGACACGGATATCCCCTAAATCGAAAGGCGGCGAGGCAAAAAACAGCCGTCATTGTAGCCGGCGAGGCCTGAGTTATCCACACGTAAACCCGGTGACAGGCAAGGAAAATCAAGGTGTTATTGGCTTATACGTGATCTTCGACAAACGGCCCAAGCTCTGTGGATAACCCCACCCAAGCTCATGGGATAAGCCAGGGCTAAACCCGGTGGATAACCCGCCTGTGGGTAAAAACGCATTCCATCCTCAGCTTGTACCCATGCACCGCACAGCCGCAGCACGGCTTTTCGACAGACTTACCCTTGGCTGAGAGCGGCTGATTCAGTGCTCTGCAGGCACTTATGCACAGATCAGCAAGGTGCTAATAGTTACTAACATTACAAAAGATCTTTAAATAATCTCTTCTTTATATTTCTTTATGCAGGAAAAGCCTGGTTGGAAATTGACCTGACCCTCGGGTTTCTCTAGAATTGCCGGTCTCTTAAAACGGGGGCCATTCCGGCCCGTAGTCGACCACCCAGGTACCGCATCATGAAACGTACTTTCCAACCCAGCACTATCAAACGCGCTCGCACCCACGGTTTCCGTGCTCGTATGGCCACCAAGAACGGCCGTGCTGTCCTGTCGCGTCGCCGCGCCAAGGGCCGTAAGCGTCTCGCCGTCTAAATTTCGGTCTTGTGGTGAGTCGAGACTTCAGTCGGGAAAAGCGCCTGCTAACCCCCCGGCAATTCAAGGCAGTCTTCGACTCCCCTAGCGGCAAAGCTCCGGGCAAAAATGTCCTGCTGCTGGCGCGCAACAACGATCTCGATCATCCCCGTCTGGGTCTGGTGATCGGGAAAAAGAGCGTCAAGCTCTCGGTTGAGCGCAATCGCCTGAAACGCCAGATACGTGAATCGTTCCGCCTCAACCAGGACAACCTGGTTGGCTGGGACATTGTCGTGGTGGCGCGTAAGGGTCTCGGCGATCTGGAGAATGTTGAACTGGCCCGCCAGTTCGGCAAGCTCTGGAAGCGCCTGGAACGCAGCAAACCCAGCCCGCAAGCACCTGCTCAAACCGGGGTAACCGACAGTACCCATGCGTAAACTGGCCTTGCTTCCCATCCAGTTCTACCGCTACGCCATCAGCCCCTTGATGGCCAGCCACTGTCGTTTTTACCCAAGCTGTTCCTGCTACGCGCTTGAGGCCATTGAACAACATGGCGTCACGCGTGGTGGCTGGCTGACTCTGCGTCGGCTTGGCCGCTGTCACCCGTGGAATCCCGGTGGCTACGACCCGGTTCCCCCCGCGAAAACCTCCCGTTCCTCTTCGATGGCCGAATAATCATGGATATTCAACGCTCGATCCTGATCGTCGCCCTGGCAATCGTGTCCTATATGATGGTTCTCCAGTGGAACCAGGACTACGGTCAAACTGCCCTGCCGACTGAAAATGCCGCAGTCAGCAGCAGTGTTCCGGGCTTGCCGGATACCACCGGCGCTGCTTCCACTGCTGTCAGCAGTGACGATATTCCGAGTGCAGCGACTGCAGTCGAGCCAGGGTCCATCAGCGTTGCCCCGACGGCTGTCAGTGATGAACTGATTCGGGTAAAAACCGATGTACTGGAACTGGCCATCGACCCCCGCGGTGGCGATGTGGTGCAACTGCGTTTGCCGCAGTACCCACGCCGTCAGGACCGTCCCGACGTGCCTTTCCAGCTGTTCGACAACGGTGGCGAGCGGGTCTATCTGGCCCAGAGCGGCCTGATTGGCAGCAACGCCCCGGACAAGTCGAGCGGTCGTGCCCTGTGGAGCAGCGACAAGCAGAGCTATGAAATGGCCGAAGGCCAGGACCAGCTGCAGGTCGATCTCAAGCTCAGCGAAGACGGCGTCAACTACATCAAGCGTTACAGTTTTATCCGCGGTTTGAATGCGCAGTGCTCGGAAAAAGAGCAGCAGCAGAAAAAGCCGGGTTGCGTTGACCCTGCCGCCTATCAGTTGACTGTCAGCTATCTGATCGACAACCAGAGTGGCCAGGCCTGGAGCGGCAACATGTTCGCCCAGCTCAAGCGTGATGGCAGCGACGATCCGTCCTCCACCACTGCAACTGGCACTGCGACCTACCTCGGTGGTGCGCTGTGGACCACTGAAGAGCCGTACAAAAAAGTGTCGATGAAAGACATCGACAAACAAGCCTTCAAAGAAACCGTTCAAGGAGGCTGGGTTGCCTGGCTACAGCATTACTTCGTCACTGCCTGGATTCCAAGCAAAGACAGCACCAACCAAGTACAGACCCGCAAAGACAGCCAAGGCAACTACATTGTCGGCTTTACCGGCCCGGCCATTCAGGTTGCTGCCGGCGCTCAGGGCGAAACCAGTGCCGTTCTTTATGCCGGCCCGAAGCTACAAGGCCATCTGAAGACCCTGTCGCCTGGCCTCGAACTGACCGTCGACTACGGCATTCTGTGGTTCCTGGCTCAGCCGATCTTCTGGCTGCTGGAAGTTATCCACAACCTGGTGGGCAACTGGGGCTGGTCGATCATCTTCCTGACCCTGATCATCAAGCTGATCTTCTTCCCACTGTCGGCCGCCAGCTACAAATCCATGGCGCGCATGCGGGCCGTTGCACCCAAGCTGGCTAAGTTGAAAGAGCAGCATGGTGACGACCGGCAGAAGATGTCCCAGGCGATGATGGAGCTGTACAAAAAAGAGAAGATCAACCCGCTCGGTGGCTGCCTGCCGATCCTGGTACAGATGCCGGTCTTCCTCGCGCTCTACTGGGTATTGCTGGAAAGCGTGGAAATGCGCCAGGCCCCTTGGCTGCTGTGGATAACCGACCTGGCGATCAAGGATCCGTTCTTTATCCTGCCGATCATCATGGGCGCGACCATGTTTATCCAGCAGCAGCTCAACCCGACGCCGCCGGACCCGATGCAAGCCAAGGTACTGAAGTTGATGCCGATCATCTTCACCTTCTTCTTCCTCTGGTTCCCCGCCGGTCTGGTGCTGTACTGGGTGGTCAACAACATGCTGTCGATCGCACAGCAGTGGTACATTACCCGCAAGATCGAAGCAGCAACCAAGGCCGCAGACGCCTTGTCCTGAGCTGCTTCTAAGCTGTACTAAAACGCCCCTCTTCAGGGGCGTTTTGCTATGCCCCGTTTGGAGAACCCCATGCAAATAGCCCGCGAAACCATAGCCGCCGTTGCCACCGCTCAAGGCCGTGGTGGGGTCGGCATCGTCCGTGTCTCCGGCCCCCTGGCGGGGCAACTGGCCCAGGCCATCTGCCAACGTCAGCTGCAACCGCGCTACGCCCACTACGGGCCGTTCTTCGCCGATGCCAAGCAGGTGCTGGATGAAGGCCTGGCCCTGTATTTCCCCGGGCCCAACTCCTTTACCGGCGAGGATGTGCTGGAGTTGCAGGGCCATGGCGGCCCGGTGGTGCTCGACCTGCTGCTGCGCCGCTGTGTACAACTCGGTGCACGCCTGGCGCGCCCCGGTGAGTTCAGCGAGCGGGCCTTTCTCAATGACAAACTCGACCTGGCCCAGGCCGAGGCGATTGCTGACCTGATCGAGGCCAGTTCCGAACAGGCCGCGCGCAATGCACTGCGTTCGCTGCAGGGTGAGTTCTCCCGTCGCGTGCATGGCCTCACCGAGCGCCTGATCAGCCTACGCATCTATGTCGAGGCAGCCATCGATTTCCCCGAGGAGGAGATCGACTTTCTCGCCGATGGCCATGTATTGAATCTGCTTGATGGCGTACGCACGGATCTTGACGGCGTACTACGCGAGGCCGGCCAGGGTGCCCTGCTGCGCGACGGCATGACCGTGGTGATTGCCGGCCGGCCGAATGCCGGCAAGTCCAGCCTGCTCAATGCCCTGGCCGGTCGCGAGGCCGCCATCGTCACCGAGATCGCCGGCACCACCCGCGACGTGCTGCGCGAACATATCCACATCGACGGCATGCCGCTGCACGTGGTGGACACCGCCGGCCTGCGCGATACCGAGGATCAGGTCGAACGCATCGGCGTCGAACGGGCGCTCAAGGCCATTGGCGAAGCCGACCGCATCCTGTTGGTGGTGGATGCCACAGCACCAGAGGCGGACGACCCCTTTGCCCTGTGGCCCGAGTTTCTCGACCAGCGCCCGGACCCTGCCAAGGTCACCCTGATCCGTAACAAGGCCGATCTGTCGGGCGAAGCCATTGCTCTGGAAGCCTGCAATGACGGTCATATCACCATCAGCCTGTCGGCCAGGTCGAGCGAGGGCCTGGACCTGCTGCGTGAACACCTCAAGGCCTGTATGGGCTACGAGCAGACCGCCGAAAGCAGCTTTAGCGCCCGCAGGCGCCACCTGGAGGCGCTACGCCAGGCCGCCACTCACCTTGAACATGGCCACGCCCAGCTGACCCTGGCTGGTGCCGGTGAGCTGCTGGCAGAAGACCTGCGCATGGCTCAGCAGGCTCTGGGGGAAATCACCGGGGCGTTTAGCTCCGATGACCTGCTGGGACGGATTTTTTCCAGCTTTTGTATCGGCAAGTAGGATGGGTCGGGCCGCGTAGGTTAGCGACGCAGAACCCCAAATCTGCAAGCAACAAAAATCCCCTCGCGTCGCGTAACCCGTCATGGCGTGGCGCATTTCTGATGGGTTACGGCGCATCGAACGTTCTGCCGTCTTTAATATTTCCTGCCTGCGCCTAACCCATCCTACGTCCCGAAATCCCAACTTATGCCATCCAGGCAGGCCTTTGGCTGGGCGAAATACGCACGTTAAACCACTCATTTATCCACCTAAGCCCTGTGGAAAACCCGGCCTAAGCCCTGCCTATAACCCGGTGATAAAACTGAGGATAACGGCCCCTGTGGATAACCATGCATTCCATCCACAGCTTGCGTACGGCAACTGAACAGGCAGATGGCAGGATCAGCACAGACTTTTCAAACGCTGCATACCTTGGTGCTATTGGCCTGTAGCAATCTATCCACAGAAAAGCCGTTGCTAAGTAATAAACATATAAACAAGGCTTTATAAAAATTCATTCTTTTATTCTTTATTAACCGATCGACCTGTTCGAGCTCCCTGAGCAGCTGGCTATTTTTTGTGCAAAAGGCTTCTTTCACACCGGCTAAATCCCTATACTTGCCGCCTTTCCAGCTTTTCAACCCAAAAGCCCCCCAAAATTCTCAACAGGCACGAGGTGCGTGGTGGATTTCCCTTCCCGTTTTCAGGTGATCGTCATCGGCGGCGGTCATGCCGGTACCGAAGCCGCACTGGCGGCAGCACGCATGGGGGTAAAAACCCTGCTGCTGACCCATAACGTGGAAACCCTGGGGCAGATGAGTTGCAACCCGGCTATTGGCGGTATTGGCAAGAGCCATCTGGTCAAGGAAATCGACGCCCTCGGCGGTGCCATGGCCGCAGCCACTGACCGTGGCGGCATCCAGTTCCGTGTACTGAACAGCCGCAAAGGCCCCGCCGTACGGGCCACTCGTGCTCAGGCCGATCGGGTGCTGTACAAAGCCGCGATTCGTGAAACCCTGGAAAACCAGGCCAACCTGTGGATATTTCAGCAGGCAGCCGATGACCTGATCGTCGAAAACGACGAAGTCAAAGGCGTTGTCACCCAGATGGGCCTACGTTTCCTCGCGGATTCCGTGGTGTTGACCACAGGCACCTTCCTCGGCGGACTTATCCACATAGGCCTGCAGAATTACTCGGGCGGCCGTGCCGGCGATCCGCCCTCGATTGCCCTGGCCCAGCGTCTGCGTGAATTGCCGCTGCGCGTCGGTCGTCTGAAAACCGGTACACCGCCGCGTATCGATGGCCGTTCGGTGGATTTCTCGCTGATGACCGAACAGCCCGGTGATACCCCGACGCCGCTGATGTCCTTTCTCGGTCGCGCCGAACAGCAGCCACGGCAGATCAGCTGCTGGATCACCCACACCAACGCCCGTACCCACGAAATCATCGCGGCCAACCTGGATCGCTCGCCGATGTATTCAGGGGTGATCGAAGGCGTGGGCCCGCGCTATTGCCCGTCGATCGAAGACAAGATCCACCGCTTCGCCGACAAGGACAGCCATCAGGTGTTTATCGAGCCAGAAGGCTTGACCACCCATGAGCTGTACCCCAATGGCATCTCCACTTCGCTGCCCTTCGATGTGCAACTGCAGCTAGTGCGCAGCATCCGCGGCATGGAGAACGCGCATATCGTGCGGCCCGGTTATGCCATCGAATACGACTACTTCGATCCACGCGATCTGAAATACAGCCTGGAAACCAAGGTGATCGGCGGGCTGTTTTTCGCCGGGCAGATCAACGGCACCACCGGTTACGAAGAAGCCGGTGCGCAAGGTTTGCTCGCCGGCTGCAACGCCGCGCTGCGTGCCCAGGGCAAGGACAGTTGGTGCCCTCGGCGCGACGAGGCTTACATCGGTGTGCTGGTCGACGACCTGATCACCCTCGGCACCCAGGAGCCCTACCGCATGTTCACTTCGCGGGCCGAGTACCGCTTGATCCTGCGAGAAGACAACGCCGATCTGCGCCTGACCGCCAAAGGCCGCGAGTTGGGCCTGGTCGATGATGTGCGCTGGGCGGCGTTCGAGACCAAGCGCGAAGCCATAGCACTGGAAGAACAGCGCCTGAAAAGTACCTGGGTGCGCCCCGGCACAGCTCAGGGCGAAGCGATTGCCGAACGCTTCGGCACGCCGCTGACCCACGAATACAACCTGCTCAACCTGCTCTCACGTCCGGAAATCGATTACGCCGGCCTGGTGGCCATCACCGGTGGCGGTGCCGAAGACCCGCAAGTGGCCGAGCAGGTCGAGATCAAGACCAAGTACGCCGGTTACATCGACCGCCAGCAGGACGAGATCGCCCGCCTGCGTGCCAGTGAAGACACCCAACTGCCGGCTGATATCGATTACAACGGGATTTCCGGGTTGTCCAAGGAAATCCAGCACAAGCTCGGCAACACCCGCCCTGAGACCCTGGGCCAGGCTTCGCGGATTCCCGGGGTGACCCCGGCAGCGATTTCCCTGCTGCTGATCCACCTGAAAAAGCGCACTGCCGGTCAGCAGTTGGAGCACAGCGCCTGATGTCCGTTACCCCCCGTCACGCCGAAGAACTGAGCCAGGGCGCTCTGGAGCTGGGTGTCGAACTCAGCGCGCAGCAGCACGAACAACTGCTTGCCTACCTGGCCCTGCTGATCAAGTGGAACAAGGCCTACAACCTCACCGCAGTGCGCGACCCGGACGAAATGGTTTCGCGCCATCTGCTCGACAGCCTGTCGGTGGTGCCTTTCGTCGCGGCGGCTGGGGATAACTGGCTGGACGTTGGCAGCGGCGGCGGCATGCCGGGTATTCCCCTGGCCATCCTGTTTCCCGAGCGGCAGTTCACCCTGCTGGATTCCAACGGCAAGAAGACCCGCTTCCTGACTCAGGTAAAGCTGGAGTTGAAACTGGCCAACCTGCAAGTTATCCACAGCCGGGTCGAAGAGTTTAAGCCCGAGCAGCCATTCGATGGCATTTGCTCCCGAGCTTTCAGTTCGCTGGAAGATTTCAGCAACTGGACCCGCCATCTCGGCAGCGAGCACAGCCAGTGGCTGGCGATGAAAGGCGTACACCCTGACGACGAACTGCAGGCCCTGCCAGCGGACTTCCGTCTCAGCGCCACCCACGTACTCAAGGTTCCCGGTTGCCAAGGTCAGCGTCATCTGCTGATACTGCGTCGCTCGGTCTAGGGGGAACGCAACATGGCTAAGGTATTCGCAATCGCCAACCAGAAAGGCGGGGTGGGCAAGACCACCACCTGCATCAATCTGGCGGCTTCGCTGGTTGCGACCAAGCGCCGCGTGCTGCTGATCGATCTCGACCCCCAGGGCAACGCCACCATGGGCAGCGGTGTGGATAAGCACGGCCTCGAGTACTCGATCTACGACGTGCTGATCGGCGAATGCAACCTGGTCGAAGCCATGCAGTTTTCCGAGCACGGCGGCTACCAGCTGCTGCCGGCCAACCGCGACCTCACAGCAGCGGAAGTCTCGCTACTGGAAATGAAAATGAAGGAAAGCCGCCTGCGTTATGCATTGGCGCCGATCCGCGAGAATTACGATTACATCCTGATCGACTGCCCGCCGGCGCTGTCGATGCTGACAGTCAACGCTTTGGTTGCCGCCGATGGGGTGATCATCCCCATGCAGTGCGAGTACTACGCACTTGAGGGCTTGAGCGACCTGGTCAACAGCATCCAGCGCATCGCCGAGCTGTTGAATCCCAAGCTGAAGATCGAAGGCCTGCTGCGTACCATGTATGACCCGCGCATCAGCCTGACCAACGACGTATCGGCGCAGCTCAAGCAGCACTTCCCCGATACCCTGTACCAAACCGTGATCCCGCGTAACGTGCGTCTGGCCGAGGCACCCAGCTTCGGCATGCCGGCGCTGGTGTATGACAAGCAATCCCGTGGTGCCATTGCCTACCTGGCGCTGGCCGGCGAATTGGTACGCCGCCAGCGCGCAAGCGCCCACACCGCAACCGCATAAGGAAATACCCATGGCTGTGAAGAAACGAGGACTGGGACGCGGTCTGGATGCCCTGCTTGGCGGCACCAGTGTCAGCGCCTTGCAGGAAGAGGCCGCCCAGGTCGACAGCCGCGAACTGCAGTACCTGCCCCTGGACCTGATCCAGCGCGGCAAATACCAGCCCCGTCGTGACATGGACGCCACCGCCCTGGAAGAACTGGCGCAGTCGATCAAGGCCCACGGGGTGATGCAGCCCATCGTGGTGCGGCCGATTGCTGAAGGCCGCTTCGAGATCGTCGCCGGCGAACGTCGCTGGCGTGCCAGCCAGCAGGCCGGCCTGGACAAGATCCCGGCCATGGTCCGCGAGCTGCCGGACGAAGCCGCCATCGCCATGGCGCTGATCGAGAACATCCAGCGCGAAGACCTCAACCCCATCGAAGAAGCCATGGCCTTGCAGCGCCTGCAGCAGGAATTTCAGCTGACCCAGCAACAGGTCGCCGATGCCGTGGGCAAATCCCGGGTGACCATCACCAACCTGCTGCGCCTGATCGCCCTGCCGGAAGAGATCAAGATCCTGCTCTCCCACGGCGATCTGGAAATGGGCCACGCCCGCGCCCTGCTCGGTTTACCAGCGGAACAGCAGACCGAGGGTGCGCGACATGTTGTCGCACGCGGCCTCACCGTGCGCCAAACCGAAGCACTGGTGCGCCAGTGGCTGAACAGCAAGGAAAAGCCGCCGGCGGTCAAGGCCGATCCGGATATCAGTCGGCTTGAACAGCGCCTGGCTGAGCGTCTGGGCTCGCCAGTGCAGATCAAGCACGGCAACAAGGGCAAAGGCCAACTGGTGATCCGCTACAGTTCGCTGGATGAGTTGCAGGGCGTGCTCGCCCACATTCGCTGAAACAATTGTAAATGTAGTATTGCCAACCTAGGCACTACAGCAAGGTTGATCGGCAGCAGAGCTGCACCTATACTCGCCGCGCTGTTTTGCATGCTTCAAGTTGGTTAATTTTCGCAGCTTGAATCGGGGTGTCGCTGGTTTGGCTATTCGCAACAAAACGCCGTTTATCCAGCAACCCGGATTTCCTGTTCTGCTTGTGCAGGCAATTGTCTGTCTGCTGGTCACCCTGCTTTTTATTCTCGGCAAGGGTATGACCGCCGGTTACTCGGTTTTACTGGGCGGCATGATTGCCCTGCTGCCGAACGCGTTTTTTGCGTACAAAGCCTTTCGTTATTTTGGCGCGCGTTCGGCAAGAGACATTGTCCAGTCCATCTGGTCTGGGGCAATGGGTAAATGGATTCTCACAGCAGTGCTGTTTGCGCTGGTGTTTGTGGGCATAAGGCAGCTGGATATTGCGGCGTTGTTCGTCGGGTACCTGCTGGCTGTGGCGGCAGCCGCCAGCGCTCCACTACTGATAAAAAATTTCTGAAGCATTAGAGCGTTTGAGGCGTTTATGGCAAACACCCCGGCAGAGTACATCCAGCATCACTTGCAAAACCTGGTCTATGGCGAGCATCCGGAAAAGGGCTGGATTCTGGCCCAAACCCCGGAAGACGTTGCGCAAATGGGCTTCTGGGCCGTTCACGTGGACACCATGGGTTGGTCGGTGTTTATGGGCCTGATTTTCCTCGGTCTGTTCCGCATGGCGGCCACCAAGGCCACCACCGGTATCCCGGGCGGTCTGCAGAACGTTGCGGAAATGTGCATCGAATTCGTCCAGGGCATCGTCAAGGACACCTTCCACGGCCGCAACTCGCTGGTGGCTCCGCTGGCCCTGACCATTTTCGTCTGGGTCCTGCTGATGAACAGCCTGAAGTGGATCCCGGTCGACTACATCCCTGGCCTGGCCCACATGCTGGGGCTTGAATACTTCAAGATTGTGCCGACCGCTGATCCTAACGGCACCTTCGGTATCTCCCTTGGCGTGTTTATCCTGATCATTTTCTACAGCATCAAGGTCAAGGGTCTCGGCGGCTTCACCAAGGAACTGTCGTTCACCCCGTTCAACCATTGGGCGCTGATCCCGTTCAACCTGTTTCTCGAAATCATCGGCCTGCTGACCAAGCCTTTGAGTCTGGCCCTGCGACTGTTCGGCAACATGTATGCCGGCGAAGTGGTGTTCATCCTGATCGCGCTGTTGCCCTTCTACCTGCAATTCGGGCTCAACGTGCCATGGGCGATCTTCCACATCCTGGTGATCCCGTTGCAGGCTTTCATTTTCATGGTGCTGACCGTGGTGTATCTGAGTGCTGCGCACGAAGATCATCATTGATAGCAACTTGACGCCAGTAACCCTGTTCAACAAAAACCTTAACTTCTGAAACTCTGGAGCTTTATTTATGGAACTCGTCTATATCGCTGCTGCCCTCATGATCGGTCTGGGCGCACTGGGCACTGGCATCGGTTTCGCCCTGCTGGGCGGCAAACTGCTGGAATCCACCGCTCGCCAACCTGAGCTGGGCCCACAGCTGCAAACCAAGACCTTCCTGATGGCCGGTCTGCTCGACGCCGTTCCGATGATCGGTGTTGGTATCGCGATGTACCTGATCTTCGTCGTTGCTCCGGCTGCTGGTGCTTAATCACTTTCCAGTGTGATGCGGGGTTCGCCTGTGCGAATCCCCATAGCTGCGAAATTGACACCGCTCATACGAGATAGCACGAGGTAAATCGCTGTGAACATAAACCTGACCCTGTTCGGTCAAACGATTTCCTTCGCTATTTTCGTCTGGTTTTGCATGAAGTTCGTATGGCCGCCGCTGACCAGCGCCATGCAAGAACGCCAGAAGAAAATCGCCGAAGGTCTGGATGCTGCAGGGCGCGCTGAGCGTGATCTGCATCTTGCCCAGGAACGCGCTGCTCAATTACTGCGTGAAAGTAAAGAGCAGGCCAGCGCAATCATCGACCGCGCGAATAAAACCGCCAATTCGATCGTTGAAGAAGCCAAGACCCAGGCCCGCACCGAAGGCGAGAAGTTGATTGCCGGTGCCAAAGCCGAAATTGATCTGGAAGTGAACCGTGCCAAGGATCAACTGCGTGCTCAAGTAGCGGTTCTTGCCGTTGCCGGTGCCGAGAAGATTCTCGAGTCTTCGATAGACGGTGCTGCGCACAATGATTTGGTCGCAAAACTGGCCTCACAACTCTAAGCGAGGCAAGCGATGATCAATACCATTACGCTTGGCCGGCCTTACGCCAAAGCCGCTTTTGAGTTTGCCAGCAGTGCCGGTCAGGCTGACGCCTGGTTGGCCATGTTGTCGTTTTCCGCTGCCGCCGTGCAGACCCCGGAAGTCGCACAGCAGCTGGTTAATCCAGCGTTGACCAGCGAGCAGAAGGTCAAAGTCCTGACTCAGGTATGCAGTGGCCATGTTGATGACACCTTCATCAGCTTTCTGGCAACCCTGAGCAGCAATGATCGTCTGGCGCTACTTCCGGTCGTACTTGAGCAATTCACCGTTTTGAAAGCCGAAGCTGAAAGCACCCTCGACGTTGAGGTGCAAACAGCCTTCGAGCTCAGCGCGGAACAACTACAAACCCTGGCTGCCGCGCTTTCCAAGCGGCTGGCTCGAACTGTCCAACCCAAGCCGGTTGTCAATGCTGCCCTTATTGGCGGCCTGTTGATCCGCGCTGGTGACCTGGTCATCGACAGTTCGGTACGCGGCAAATTGAACAAGCTGGCCGAAGCGTTGAAATCCTGATTTGAGGGAACTGGCATGCAGCAACTGAATCCTTCCGAAATTAGCGAAATCATCAAGCAGCGCATTGGCGCGCTGGATGTGACCGCTCAAGCCCGTAATGAAGGCACCATCGTCAGCGTATCCGACGGTATCGTGCGCATTTACGGCCTCGCCGACGTGATGTACGGCGAAATGATCGAATTCCCTGGTGGCGTTTTCGGTATGGCACTGAACCTGGAGCAAGACTCCGTTGGTGCAGTGGTACTGGGCGCGTACACCACGCTCGCCGAAGGCATGAGCGCCAAGTGCACCGGCCGCATCCTCGAAGTTCCGGTTGGTCCGGAACTGCTGGGTCGCGTCGTCGATGCCCTGGGTAACCCGGTTGACGGCAAAGGCCCGCTGAACAACGTCGCTACCGACGCGGTTGAGAAGGTTGCACCGGGCGTGATCTGGCGTAAGTCGGTCGACCAGCCGGTGCAAACCGGTTACAAGTCGGTCGATGCCATGATCCCGGTTGGCCGTGGCCAGCGTGAGCTGATCATCGGTGACCGTCAGATCGGTAAAACCGCTCTGGCCATCGACGCCATCATCAACCAGAAGAACAGCGGCATTAAGTGCGTCTACGTAGCCATCGGTCAGAAGCAATCGACCATCGCCAACGTGGTACGCAAGCTGGAAGAAAACGGCGCGCTGGCTAACACCATCGTCGTCGCGGCTTCCGCTTCCGAATCCGCTGCGCTGCAGTTCATCGCACCGTACGCCGGTTGCACCATGGGCGAATACTTCCGCGACCGCGGCGAAGACGCGCTGATCGTTTATGACGATCTGTCCAAGCAAGCAGTGGCTTACCGCCAGATTTCCCTGCTGCTGCGCCGTCCGCCCGGCCGTGAAGCCTACCCAGGCGACGTGTTCTATCTCCACAGCCGTCTGCTGGAGCGCGCATCGCGTGTATCCGAAGAGTACGTTGAGAAGTTCACCAACGGCGCTGTGACTGGCAAAACCGGTTCCCTGACCGCTCTGCCGATCATTGAAACCCAGGCTGGCGACGTTTCCGCGTTCGTTCCGACCAACGTGATTTCCATCACCGACGGTCAGATCTTCCTGGAATCGGCCATGTTCAACTCGGGTATCCGTCCTGCGGTCAACGCCGGTATTTCGGTATCTCGCGTAGGTGGTGCTGCACAGACCAAGATCATCAAGAAGCTCTCCGGTGGTATCCGTACCGCTCTGGCTCAGTACCGTGAACTGGCGGCATTCGCCCAGTTCGCTTCTGACCTGGACGAAGCCACCCGTAAGCAGCTTGAGCACGGTCAGCGCGTTACCGAGCTGATGAAGCAGAAGCAGTACGAACCCATGTCCATCGCGCAAATGTCGGTATCGCTGTACGCCGCCGAGCGTGGCTTCCTGACCGACGTGGACGTGAAGAAGGTAGGTGCCTTCGAAGCGGCGCTGCTTGCCTACTTCAACCGTGATCACGCCGATCTGATGGCGAAGATCAACGAGAAGGGTGACTTCAACGACGAAATCGACGCTGGCCTCAAAGCCGGTATCGAGAAGTTCAAAGCCACCCAAACCTGGTAACCGCAGCGGGGGCTTATAGGCCCCCGCCTGCTTGAACCAAAAGGTGTGAAATGGCAGGCGCAAAAGAGATTCGCAGTAAGATCGCGAGCATCAAAAGCACGCAGAAGATCACCAGCGCCATGGAAAAAGTGGCGGTCAGCAAGATGCGCAGAGCTCAATCGCGCATGGCTTCTGGTCGTCCCTATGCCGAGCGTATCCGTCAGGTTATTGGCCATCTGGCCAAAGCCAACCCGGAATACCGCCACCCGTTTATGGTGGAACGCGAAGTCAAACGCGTCGGTTATATCGTGGTCTCGAGTGACCGTGGTCTGTGTGGTGGTTTGAACATCAACCTGTTCAAGGCACTGCTGAAAAATATGGCCGAATGGCGTGATGCCAAGGTCGAAGCAGACTTCTGCGTTGTGGGCGGCAAGGGCGCGAGCTTTTTCCGCAGCTACGGCGGTAATGTGGTTGCAGCCATCAGCAAGCTGGGTGAAGAGCCTTCACTCAACGACCTGATCGGCAGTGTCAAGGTCATGCTCGACGCGTATAGCGACGGCCGAATTGATCGCCTGTATCTGGTGTCGAACAAGTTCGTCAACACCATGACGCAGAGACCGGAAGTGCAGCAATTGCTGCCGCTGGCCGCGACCGAAGAAGAAGGCGTGCAGAAAGGGCTGTGGGATTACATCTACGAGCCTGATGCACAGTCGCTGCTCGATAGCCTGATGGTTCGCTTTATCGAATCCCAGGTGTATCAGTCCGTGTTGGAAAACAACGCGTGCGAACAGGCAGCTCGGATGATCGCGATGAAGAATGCTACCGATAACGCCGGTGACCTGATCAGTGGTTTGCAACTGGTCTACAACAAGGCGCGTCAGGCAGCGATCACCCAAGAGATTTCGGAAATCGTCGGCGGCGCTGCCGCGGTTTAAGAACGGTTCAAATATTCGAGGAACCAAAGATGAGTAGCGGACGTATCGTTCAAATCATCGGCGCCGTTATCGACGTGGAATTCCCGCGTGATCAAGTGCCGAATATTTATGAAGCGCTGAAAGTAGTCGGCGCCGAAACCACCCTCGAAGTTCAGCAGCAGCTGGGCGACGGCGTGGTACGTACCATTGCGATGGGTTCGACCGAAGGCCTCAAGCGTGGCCTGAACGTCGACAGCACCGGTGCAGTAATCCAGGTTCCGGTTGGGGTGAAAACCCTGGGCCGGATCATGGACGTACTGGGCAACCCAATCGACGAAGCCGGCCCGATTGGCGAAGAAGAGCGTTGGGGCATTCACCGCCCAGCACCTTCCTACGCTGAGCAGGCGAGCTCCAACGAACTGCTGGAAACCGGCATCAAGGTTATCGACCTGGTTTGCCCGTTCGCCAAGGGTGGTAAAGTCGGTCTGTTCGGTGGTGCCGGTGTAGGCAAAACCGTAAACATGATGGAACTGATCCGTAACATCGCCATCGAGCACAGCGGTTATTCCGTGTTCGCCGGTGTGGGTGAGCGTACTCGTGAGGGTAACGACTTTTACCACGAGATGAAGGACTCCAACGTTCTCGACAAGGTAGCCCTGGTTTACGGTCAGATGAACGAGCCACCAGGCAACCGTCTGCGCGTAGCACTGACCGGCCTGACCATGGCCGAGAAGTTCCGTGACGAAGGTCGTGACGTACTGTTGTTCGTCGACAACATCTACCGTTACACCCTGGCCGGTACCGAGGTATCCGCACTGCTCGGCCGTATGCCGTCGGCAGTAGGTTATCAGCCGACCCTGGCCGAAGAGATGGGCGTTCTGCAAGAACGTATCACCTCCACCAAGACCGGTTCGATCACCTCGATCCAGGCCGTATACGTACCTGCGGACGACTTGACCGACCCAAGCCCGGCGACCACCTTCGCCCACTTGGACGCCACTGTCGTACTGTCCCGTGATATCGCTTCCCTGGGTATCTACCCGGCGGTTGACCCACTTGACTCGACTTCGCGTCAGCTGGATCCGCTGGTTATCGGCCAGGAGCACTACGACACTGCTCGCGGTGTGCAGTACGTGCTGCAGCGTTACAAGGAACTGAAGGACATCATCGCGATCCTCGGTATGGACGAGCTGTCTGAAGAAGACAAGCTGCTGGTATCCCGTGCCCGTAAGATCCAGCGCTTCCTGTCCCAGCCGTTCTTCGTGGCTGAAGTATTTACCGGCTCGCCGGGCAAGTACGTCTCCCTGAAGGACACCATCGCTGGTTTCAGCGGCATTCTTAACGGCGACTATGACCACCTGCCAGAGCAGGCGTTCTACATGGTTGGCGGTATCGAAGAAGCCGTCGAAAAAGCCAAGAAGCTGTAATCGGTGCGCTCGGCAACGGGCGCTCACGTGAGGTTAGATATGGCCATGACAGTCCATTGCGATATCGTCAGCGCGGAGGGGGAAATCTTCTCCGGCCTGGTGGAAATGGTGATCGCACACGGCAACCTGGGCGACCTGGGTATTGCACCCGGCCACGCGCCTCTGTTGACCGATCTCAAGCCAGGCCCGATCCGCTTGATCAAGCAGGGTGGCCAGGCCGAGGTCTACTACATCTCCGGCGGCTTCCTGGAAGTTCAGCCGAATGTGGTGAAAGTGCTCGCCGATACCGTGCAGCGTGCTGCCGATATCGATGAAGCTGCTGCTCAGGAAGCCCTCAAGGCCGCCGAGCGTGCACTGCACGAGAAGGGCGCGGAGTTCGATTACGGTTCCGCCGCCGCTCACCTGGCCGAGGTTGCAGCCCAGCTGCGTACCGTCCAGCAGTTGCGCAAGAAGTTCGGCGGCTAAGGCTACCGGCTTCAATGCTGACAGGATAAAGGGTAGCCTTGGCTACCCTTTTTCTTTGCCTGTCATTTAGCAGGTAGCCCGGATGAAATCCGGGACGATCACCCCCGGATTGCATCCGGGCTACTCAATAGGATCTGCCCTCCATGTCGCTCGATATCGTTATCCTCGCCGCCGGCCAAGGCACCCGTATGCGTTCGGCCCTGCCCAAGGTGCTGCACCCGGTTGCCGGTAAATCCATGCTCGGCCATGTAATCGACACAGCCCGCCTGCTGAAACCGCAAGGCATTCATGTGGTGATTGGCCATGGTGCGGAACGGGTGCGCGAGCGACTGGCCGCCGATGACCTGAACTTCGTGCTGCAGAGCGAGCAGCTGGGCACAGGCCATGCTGTGGCCCAGGCCCTGCCGGCCTTGAGCGCCGAACGCGTGCTGATTCTCTATGGCGACGTGCCGCTGATCGAAGTGGAAACCCTGCAGCGCCTGCTGCAACAGGTCAGCGAGCAGCAGTTGGGATTGTTGACAGTCAACCTGAATGACCCGACCGGCTATGGCCGTATCGTTCGCGATGAGGCAGGTGTGGTGAAGGCCATCGTCGAGCACAAGGACGCCAGCGCCGAGCAGCGCCTGATCAGCGAAGGAAACACCGGCATCCTCGCCGTACCGGGCAAGCGCCTGGGTGACTGGCTCGGTCGTCTGTCCAACAGCAATGCCCAGGGCGAGTACTACCTGACCGATGTGATCGCCATGGCCGCGGCTGATGGCCTGGTGGTCGCCACTGAGCAGGCGACTGACGAGATGGAAGTGCTGGGGGCCAACGACCGCATCCAGCTGGCGCAGCTTGAACGGCATTATCAATACCGCGCCGCACGGCGGCTGATGCTGCAAGGCGTAACTCTGATCGACCCGGCGCGCTTCGACCTGCGTGGCGAAGTCACGGTGGGCCGTGATGTGTCGATCGATATCAACGTGATCCTCGAGGGCCAGGTGGTGATCGAAGATTTTGTTTCGATCGGTCCCAACTGCGTAATCAAGAACAGCACCTTGCGCCGTGGTGCCATCGTCAAAGCCAATAGCCATCTGGAAGGTGCCGAAGTGGGCGAGGGTGCCGATTGCGGGCCGTTTGCGCGTTTGCGTCCTGGTTCGGTGTTGGGAGCCAAGGCCCATGTGGGTAACTTCGTCGAGCTGAAGAACGCCGTGCTGGGCGAGGGTGCCAAGGCCGGCCACTTGAGCTATCTGGGCGATGCTGAAATCGGCGCGCGGACCAACATCGGTGCTGGCACCATCACCTGCAACTACGACGGTGCCAACAAGCATCGTACTGTGCTCGGTGAAGACGTCTTTATCGGTTCCAACAGCGCCCTGGTCGCCCCGGTGACCCTGGGTGATGGCACCACCACCGGTGCCGGTTCGGTGATTACCAGCGACGTGCCGGCCAACACTCTGGCCGTCGGCCGCGCCAAGCAGCGCAATATCGAAGGCTGGAAGCGGCCAACCAAGAAGTGATGCCGAGTAGGGTGGACATGGCGGAGCCTTGTCCGCCATCACCGCGCACTTGGTGGACAAGCCTTCGGCATGTCCACCCTACGTCGATTGCCACTTGACGAAAAAGCTTCATTAGGTTTTGATTCGCGCAATTATCTTTCGAATCGAAACTTAAGCATGTCGAAGCGCAATACACCGCAACGTCGCCACACCATTCTTGCCCTGCTCGCCGAGCAAGGCGAGGTGAGTGTGGATGAGTTGTCGAAAGCCTTCGCCACCTCCGAAGTGACCATTCGCAAAGACCTCGCCGCCTTGGAAAAGAGCGGCTTGTTGTTGCGCCGTTACGGCGGCGCGGTACCGATGCCGAAGGAATTGATAGGCGAGGCCGCGCAACCGGTGTCGCCCTATAAGCAGGCCATCGCCCGCGCCGGTGTGGCGCGGATTCGTGAACATGCGCGGATCATTATCGACAGCGGTACCACCACGGCGGCGATGATTCCGCAACTCGGCCACAAACCCGGCCTGGTGGTGATGACCAATTCGCTCAATGTGGCCCGCGCCATCAGCGAGCTGGAGCACGAGCCGGTGTTGTTGATGACCGGCGGCACCTGGGACCCGCATTCGGAATCCTTCCAGGGCCAGGTCGCCGAGCAGGTGCTGCGTTCCTATGACTTCGACCAGCTGTTTATTGGTGCCGATGGCATCGACCTGAACCGTGGCACCACCACCTTCAATGAGTTGCTCGGGCTTAGCCGGGTGATGGCGGACGTGGCCCGCGAAGTGGTGGTGATGGTCGAGAGCGACAAGATCGGCCGCAAGATTCCCAACCTGGAGCTGCCCTGGAGCGGCATCCATACCCTGATAACCGACGAACGCCTCAGCCCTGAGGCCCGTGAACAATTGACCGAGCGTGGCATCAAGCTGATCTGCGCGGCTGTTGAAACTTAAGGAGAAGACTATGTGTGGAATCGTAGGCGCAGTCGCCGAACGCAATATCACCGCCGTGCTGGTTGAAGGCCTCAAGCGCCTGGAATACCGCGGCTATGACAGCGCCGGTGTAGCGTTGCTGAATGATCAGGGCGAGCTGCAGCGCAGCCGTCGGGTGGGCAAGGTCGCCGAGCTGCAGAGCGCCCTTAACGAGCAGCCCCTGGCGGGCCGTCTGGGCATTGCCCATACCCGCTGGGCCACCCATGGCGCGCCGAGCGAGCGCAATGCTCACCCGCATTTCTCCGGCCAAGAGTTGGCGGTGGTGCACAACGGCATTATCGAAAACCATGAAGAGTTGCGCGTTCGCCTCAAGGGGCTGGGTTACGTGTTCACCTCGGACACCGACACCGAAACCATCGTCCACCTGCTCGAGTACACCCTCAGGAGCCACGCCGACCTGGCCGATGCTCTGAAAGAAGCGGTCAAGCAGCTGCATGGCGCTTACGGCCTGGCGGTGATCAGTACCAAGCAACCGGATCGCCTGCTCGCCGCCCGCAGCGGCAGCCCATTGGTGATCGGTCTGGGCCTGGGCGAGAACTTCCTCGCCTCCGACCAGCTGGCGCTGCGCCAGGTCACCGACCGCTTTATGTACCTGGAAGAAGGCGATATCGCCGAGATCCATCGCGACAGCGTGCAGATCTGGGATGCCTCCGGCCAGCCGGTGCAGCGCGAAAACGTGCAGTACCACGAGGGTGCGGAAGCCGCCGACAAGGGCGAATATCGCCACTTTATGCTCAAGGAAATCCATGAGCAGCCCAAGGTGGTGCAGCGCACCCTGGAAGGCCGCCTGGGCACCAATCAGGTGCTGGTCCAAGCCTTCGGTCCGCAAGCCGCCGAGCTGTTCGCCAAGGTGCGCAACGTGCAGATCGTCGCCTGCGGCACCAGTTACCACGCCGGTATGGTCGCCCGTTACTGGCTGGAAGAGCTGGCCGGGATTCCCTGTCAGATCGAAGTGGCCAGCGAGTTCCGCTACCGCAAAGTAGTCGTGCAGCCCGACACCCTGTTTGTCAGCATCTCCCAGTCCGGCGAAACCGCCGACACCCTGGCTGCGCTGCGCAACGCCAAGGAAAATGCACCGGAGAAGGGCGGCTATCTGGCCAGCCTGGCCATCTGTAACGTCGGCATCAGCTCGCTGGTGCGCGAATCCGATCTGACCCTGCTGACCCAGGCCGGCCCGGAAATCGGCGTGGCGTCGACCAAGGCCTTCACCACTCAGCTGGTGGCGCTGATGCTGCTGACCCTGTCTCTCGGCCAGGTGCATGGCAGCCTGGACAAGGCCTTGGAAGCCGAGCTGGTTGACGAACTGCGCCGCCTGCCAACCCGTCTGGGCGAAGCCCTGGCCATGGACAGCGTGGTGGAGAAGGTTTCCGAGCTGTTTGCGGGAAAACACCATGCGCTGTTCCTCGGCCGTGGCGCGCAGTACCCGGTGGCGATGGAAGGGGCGCTCAAGCTCAAGGAAATCTCCTATATCCACGCCGAAGCCTACCCGGCTGGCGAGCTCAAACACGGGCCATTGGCGCTGGTGGACAGCGACATGCCGGTGGTCACCGTGGCACCGAACAACGAGCTGCTGGAAAAGCTCAAATCCAACCTGCAGGAAGTCCGCGCCCGTGGCGGCGAGCTGGTGGTGTTTGCCGACGAGCAGGCCGGCATGAGCAACGGCGAAGGCACCCACGTGGTGAACATGCCGCATATCCACGACGCCTTGGCCCCGATCCTCTACACCATCCCGCTGCAGCTGCTGTCCTACTACGTCGCCGTACTCAAGGGCACCGACGTCGACCAGCCGCGCAACCTGGCGAAGTCGGTCACCGTCGAATAGCCGCCGCCGGCGCGCCCCGCGCGGACGTGCTCGGCCAGCGTCATGCGCGGCGCGCGTCTGTGCTGCCGGTAACCCTTCCTTAACCGCGCCGGTGGATCGTGGGGGTCAGGCCGGCCACCGACGCTCCCGGGCGCGTGATCGTAGCGCGGGACCTGCCGGGGCAGCCATCCACCTCCAGCCCCATGAGGCGGTCATGACCGACACCTTCGCTCCCGCCGCCAGCTTTCCGGCCGATGTCAGCGCGCCCGAGGCGGTGTCGGAACGGAATTCCCTGGCGAGCCTGTTCAGCGCCCTGTCGGAAGACGATGCGGCGTCGTTTCGCTATCTGCTGGTGCTGCGCTTTCTGGTGCTGAACCTGGTCGCGGTCGCCCTGCTCGGCGCCGCATGGCTCAAGGGCTGGGTCGCGGCGGTGTTCATTGGCGACATGACGCAGCTGGTCACGGTGATCGCGCTGGTGTTCGCGGTCGGGCTCGCCAGCTGCGCGCGCAAGATCTTCCTGACCAGCAGCGAGCTCAACCAGCTGACCGATCCGCGCGGTCAGCGCTCGGGGCGCGTGATGCGCTACCTCGCCGGCCTCGAAAGCCGCGACGGGCAGAGCCGGGCGCTCGCCGCCTCGGCGCTCAAGCTCAAGCTCGGCGCGCGCATCGCGTCGATCCGCCATCTCGCCAACAGTTTGGTGTTCCTCGGCCTGATCGGCACCGTGATCGGCTTCATCATCGCGCTCTCGGGCATCGATCCCAATGCCGCGGCCGACGTCGATTCGATCGGGCCGATGGTGTCGACGCTGATCAGCGGCATGTCGGTCGCGCTCTACACGACGCTCGTCGGCGCCATCCTCAACGTTTGGCTGATGGTCAACTACCGCCTGCTGGAAGGCGGCACCGTCACGCTGGTGACCACCATCGTCGAGCTGGGGGAGCGCCATGCAAGGGCTTGATCAGCTCGACGACGAGGATGGCGCGACGGTCTTCCGCGATGTCATCATGCTGGCTCTCGCGGGCTTCGTCGCGATGGTCGTGCTGCTGCTGCCGCATCTCAATCCGCCCGGCAAGGCGGCGCTCGACAACAGCCAGCCGCCGGGCAACGTGATCGTCGAGCTGCGCTGGCCGGACGACATCGACAGCGACATCGACCTGTGGGTCGAGGCGCCGGGCGACGTCCCGGTCGGCTACTCGAACAAGGGCGGGCAGATCTTCAACCTGTTGCGCGACGATCTCGGCCGGCGCGCCGACGCCACCGAGATGAACTACGAGGTGTCCTACTCGCGCGGCATCCCGGCCGGCGAGTACACCGTCAACGTGCACCTCTATCGCAACACCGCCGGCGTCCTGCCGATCCCGGTCACCGTGGTGGCGAGCGTCAAGAAGTCGGCCAAGGAATCGGCGCGCCAGCTGCTCGCGTCCAAGGTCGAGCTGACGCGCGAGGGCGAGGAGCTCACGGTGTTCCGCTTCCGGCTGTCGGAGGAGGGCGATCTGGTGCCCGGCAGCGTCCACAGCCTGCAACGCAACCTGCGTGCCTGGAGGTCGTCATGACCGAGCTCACCCAGCTGTTCGCGGTGATCGCGGTGCTGACCGGCGTGATCACCAGCTTCAGCGTCTGGGCGCCGCGCCGGCTGTGGCTCAAGGCCTCGGCGTTCGCTTTCGCGCTGCTGTTCCTGCCGGCCGCCTATGTCGGCCTGAGCCGCCTGCTCAGCATGCCGAAGCCGGCGCAGCTGGAATGGTGGCACGCCCAGGCCGAGGAGGCCACGGTGCTCGCTTCGAGCTTCCGCGAGAACGAGGCGATCTATCTGTGGCTGCAGATGGACGAGCTGCCCGAGCCGCGCGCCTACGCCCTGCCGTGGAACCGCGATCTCGCCGAGCAGCTCCAGGCGGCGCAGCGCGAGGCTGCCGAGAACCAGACCCAGGTGCAGATGCGGCTGCCGTTCGAGCGCTCCGAGGACGACCAGGAGCCGAAGTTCTACGCCATGCCGCAGCCGGCGCAGGCGCCCAAGGACCTCGACCCCGGCCCGCCCCAGTTCCACCGCCGGCAGGCCCAGGACGACGCCTGAGACCAGGCGCCGCAGGTCACACCGACCAGGGTCCGCGTCGAGGCTGCGCGCCGCTCCGGCCGAAATGGCTGGTCGCGGCGCGCCAGGGCGTCCACCGGAGCGCGCCCCGGCGGGCCCGCCGCGGCTGATCTGGCCACCCGGCCGCCCAC
>NZ_DATKDZ010000021.1:0-36823 GCF_035512415.1 Pseudomonas sp.
GGCGGCGGTCGACGCGAAGCACCACCTGATCGTGACGCACGAGGTCACGAACGATGGGGCTGATCGTGACCAGCTGAGTTCCATGGCCAAGCAAGCGCGAGAGGCCATGGGTGTCGAGAAGCTCTCGGCGGTCGCAGACAGGGGGTATTTCAAAGGCGAAGAAATCCTGGCGTGTCATGAGGCTGGAATCACCGTTTTCGTGCCCAAGACGCTGACCTCGGGAGCGACAGCGGCTGGCCGCTTCGGCAAAGGTGATTTCATCTATGACGCAGCCAAGAACGAGTACCGATGCCCGGCTGGGCAAAGTCTGATCTGGCGGTACTCAAGCGTCGAGAAAGGGCTGAAGCTGCACCGCTACTGGAGTTCGCACTGCCAAGGTTGTGCGTTGAAAGAGCACTGTACGCCTAGCTCAGAGCGGCGAGTGAGCCGCTGGGAGCATGAGGCCGTGCTTGAGGCGATGCAGGATCGACTGGATCAAGCGCCCGAGATGATGCGGATCCGCCGCCAAACGGTCGAGCACCCGTTCGGCACGCTGAAGTCCTGGATGGGTGCCACCCACTTCCTCACCAAGACTCTCGACCGAGTGAGCACCGAAATGAGCCTGCATGTGCTCGCCTACAATCTCAAACGTGTGTTGAACTTGCTGGGCAGCAGTGCCCTGATGGCAGCGATGAAGGCCTGATGCCTGTTTTACGACTCTTGCCGCCCTCCAGCAGGCGCGCCGAAGCCGAAAGTGCCATAGCAACCAGAATCACGGAATGGGCCTGATTGGGCCTCTTACGGCCTCCTGGACACTGAGAAAACTCCCCGGCAGCTGATTGCCATTGCTTACTGCGTTTTTACACGGTCTGGGCCGGAAAAGGCCTCCGAGTTCGAGGCGCTGTTCCGCGCCTATGTCGAGCCCAGCCGCGCCGAGGCGGGCTGCATCGCCTACCACATGCTGCGCGATGGCCGCGACCCGACGCTGTTTATCTTCTATGAGGTCTGGCAGTCGAAAGAGCATCTGGCGACTCACAGTGCCTTGCCGCATATGCGCCAGTTCCATGAGCAGCGAATGGACTACCTGCGCAGTGACTTCGAGATTCGAGAAATAGAAATGCTTAGCCCGGCGAGCTGACGCCTCGCGTCTGTATGGTTATTGCCGCATGCGACTGTGTCTATGTCACCGCGGCTGCCGGGAACAGAATGACCGGACTCCATCGCGCAGGGTCCGCTATGCATATCGCCATCCTCACCTTTGACGGCTTCAACGAACTGGATTCGCTGATTGCCCTGGGCATCCTCAATCGCATCAAACAGCCGGGCTGGCGTGTGTCCCTGGCCGCGCCGAGTGAAACGGTCACTTCGATGAATGGCGTGAAGTTGCATCGCCAAGCCCGGTTGGATGAGATCGAATCATTCGATGCGGTACTGGTTGGCAGCGGCATCAAGACCCGCGAGATTGCCCAGGACGCAGACGTGTTGCAGCTGCTGGCGCGGCTTGATCCTAAACGCCAGCTGATCGGCGCGCAGTGTTCCGGCACCCTGTTGCTGGCAAAGGCCGGCTTGTTGGCAGGTATTCCGGGCTGCACCGACCTCACGACAAAACCCTGGGTACAGGAGGCTGGCATCGAGGTGCTGGAGCAACCGTTCTTCGCTCGCGGCAACCTGGCCACTGCCGGCGGTTGCCTAGCCTCGATCTATCTCGCCGCCTGGACCCTGGCGCGGCTGGTTGGACGTGATGCTGCGGCCGAAGCGCTGCACTACGTCGCCCCGGTCGGGGAAAAGGAGGAGTACGTGGCACGGGCGCTCGGCAATATCGAACCCTATCTGGGCCGTGGCTGAGCTAACCGCTTGGTGCCATCGTTATGGCCATCACGGCGACAGGGGCGCGTGATGGCGTTCACCGTGGCTACCGGTTCCACAGCTTTATCTCGGGCACTCTCTGGGCGGTGTCGGTCAATATTGGGCGCTATTACCGCGCTAACAGGCTGTTCTTAGGCCAGTATTGCCAATGCAGGTGGTTTTCAACGGCCTGCTAATACTGGCCAGGGAAAACCACTCATGCATGTACTGATTGTCGAGGACAACCCGGACATCATCGCCAATCTGTATGGCTTTCTGGAGCCTCTTGGCTACACGCTGGATGTGGCGCGCAACGGCAATGCCGGCGTCGCGTGCGCTACGGGCAGTTGCCATGATGCGATTGTCCTCGATCTGTCGTTGCCGGGGATGGATGGCATGGAGGTGTGCCGCACGCTGCGCCGCGAGTATCAGCTGACCACGCCGATCCTGATGCTGACCGCGCGGGACACGGTGCACGACAAACTGGCCGGCTTCGAGGCCGGGGCCGACGACTATCTGGTCAAACCCTATTCCCTGCCCGAACTGGATGCCCGCCTGAAGGCGCTGGTGCGTCGCTCACGCAATGAGCATGTGCAAGCGGTGCTGACCTTTGGCGAGCTGCGCCTGGATGCAGGTATCGGCCGGGCCACCCGCGCAGGGCAGCCGCTCGACCTGACCCCTACGGGTTACAAGATTCTCAGCGCCCTGATGCGCGCCGCGCCAAGGCTGATGACGCGCGAAGAGATCGAGCGCGAAGTGTGGGGCGACAATCCGCCGGAGAGCGATGCCTTGCGCACCCATATTCATACCCTGCGCCGGGTGCTAGACAAGCCGTTCCCCCAGCCGCTGCTGCTGACGCTGCCGGGCACCGGCTATCGATTGGCGGCTCCTGATGAAACCTAGGCTCTCGCTCAAGCAGCAGATCACCTTCGCCTACATGCTGCTGGCGGTGACGGTGGCCAGTGTTTTTAGCCTGGTTTCCTATATTTCCGTGGCGATTATCGAGGATCAGGTCATCGATGTACGCCTGGCCAAGATGGCCGACGGGCTGATCGCCGCCCAGCAGCAGGGGCATATACCCGACGCGCCGCCGGACGTACGCTTCCTCGTCAACGCCAGTATTCCGCTGGAGCTGCGGCAGCTGCCGGCGGGCCTCCATGAGCTGACGCTCGACAACCAGCATGTCCATGCACTGCTGCGCGGGCAGGGCGGCAGCCGTTATGCGGTGGTGCAGGAGGTTGATGAGCTTGCACATACGGAGCTGATTATCCTGCTGTCTCTGGCCAGCGGCTTTGCCGTCAGTGTGCTGCTCGCCGTGGCGCTGGGCATGCTCAGTGTGCGGCGGCTGATCGCGCCGGTGGCGGCCCTGGCCGATGCGGTGCAGCGCAATGCAGGGGCGACGGAACTGCCGTCGCTTAAGGCGCAAGATGAAATTGGCGTCCTGGCCCGCGCTTTCGCCAAGCGCACCGACGAACTGCAGCAGTTTCTGTTGCGCGAGCAGATGTTCACCGGCGACGTCAGCCATGAATTGCGCACGCCGCTGACCGTCATGCTCGGCGCGGCGGAAGTGCTGGCCGCGCAACTGGCCGACCAGCCGGCGCAATGCGCGACGGCGGAGCGTATTCGCCGGGTGGCGGGCGAAACCGCGCAGCGGGTCAGTGCGTTGCTTCTGCTGGCGCGCGCACCCGAGACGCTGGATGCGCCGCGTACCGTGCTAAACGGCATTATCGAAGCGGAAATGGAGCGTTGCCGGCCACTGCTGTACGGCAAAACGGTCGAATGCCGGCTGGAGTTGAGCGAGCAGGTCGCGGCCCATGTGCGCCCCGAGCTGGCGGGAATCATCATCGGCAACCTGCTGCGCAACGCCTGCCAACATACCGAGCAGGGCAGCATTACCGTGCAACTTGGCGCGGGTCGGCTGGTGGTCGAAGACAGCGGTACGGGCATTCCCCAGCGGGTGCGCGAGCGCTTGTTCGAACGTTTTGTGCACGAGGGTAATTGGCCGGCACACGAGGGTACGGGCCTGGGGCTGTCGATCGTCAAACGTGTGGCCGATCATATCGGCTGGGACGTGCGCCTGGAGGTTCCGCCAGGTGGGGGCACCCGTTTTGTCCTGTGCTTTCCAGTGCTACCGGCGATTCAAACCCCTTAACGCCGCCTTAACGCCGGGGTATCTATCGTGTCGACTCCGTCAGCAAGGTAGTCGAGAGGAAACGCATGAAAAGAGCAGTGATTGCAGTAGGTCTGTTGTTGTCGTCCGGTATGGCGTTCTGCAGTGACGGTGCCGCCTGGGACTATAGCGGTGCCGCGGGGCCGGAGAACTGGGCCAAGCTCAGCCCAGAATACGGTGCCTGTGCCGGCAGCAACCAGTCACCCATCAACCTGAGCGGGTTTATCGATGCCAAGTTGGAGCCCATTGCCTTTGCCTACAACGCCGGCAGCGCAGAAATTCTTAACAACGGCCACACCGTTCAAATAAACGCCCAGACGGGAAGCTCCATCGTCGTTGACGGCATTCAGTTCGAGCTCAAACAGTTCCACTTTCACGTGCCCAGTGAAAACCTGATCAAGGGCAAATCCTTCCCCATGGAAGGGCACCTGGTACACGCCGACAAGAATGGCAACCTGGCCGTTGTAGCGGTCATGGTGACCGAGGGCGAAGCCAGCAAGGCGCTGGAAAAGGCATGGGCGCAGCTGCCGAAAAAAGGCGAAAAACTGGCCCTGACTGCAGATATCTCCCCGCTGGAAATCCTGCCTGAAAACCGCGATTACTACCGCTTCAATGGCTCATTGACCACGCCCCCTTGCTCCGAGGGCGTGCGTTGGCTGGTGATGAAACAGCCGATTACGGCATCCAAAGCGCAGATCGAGCAGTTCCTGCAGGTGATCCATCACCACAACAACCGCCCCGTGCAAGCGGTTAACGCTCGCCCTGTGTTGGAATAGCTGGAATAAGCGCAGTACGCGACGGCGCGCTGGGCTGGCTGCTGATAGCTGCCCGGCGTTGCCGATAAGGACAGGGGTAGGGCCGGCCAGGGTCATAGCCGCGAAACCCATCGCGGCCATGATGGAGTGCCGCCCAGTCGCGCTCATCGAAAAAAGAATAACTATTTGTTTTATATGCAGAAATTAAATGCGAACAAAGACCTGTAGGAGCGGGCCATGCCCGCGAAACGCATCGCGGGCATGGCGGAGTGCCGCCCAGCCGGTCCTACAGATACCTACAAGCCGAAAGACGCAATTGCCTCCAGTTTGCTGCGCAACAGCGCGGCGTCTGGATGACGGGGCCGCTCCTACTTCCCTGGCTTCTCGACAACAATATAGCGCTTGCCGCCACTGCGTTTGGCCACGTACATGGCTTCATCCGCGCGCCGAACCAGATGCAGATCATTCTGGCCGTGCTCAGGGTAGACCGCGATACCCAGGCTGGGCGCGCTAATCAAGGCGTTGCCTTCCAGAAGGTAGGGGGCGCTCAGGGCGGCAAGGATTTTCTCGGCCACCAGGATGGCGTCTTCCTGCCTGGTGATGTTATCCAGCAGAACGGCGAACTCGTCACCGCCCAAGCGGCTAACCGTATCGGATTCGCGCACGCACTGCCTGAGGCGATGGGCAACTTCCCGCAGCAGGTGGTCGCCTGTGGTGTGACCAAAGGTGTCGTTGATGTGCTTGAAGTTATCCATGTCGAGATAAAGCACCGCCAGCCGTAATGAATCGCGTTGCGCTCGGTGCAGAGAACCGCGCAGGCGGTCCAGGAACAGCGCCCGGTTGGGCAGCTCAGTCAGTTGGTCGTACTGCGCAAGAAACTCCAGGCGCGTTTGCGTGTGTTTACGCGCTATCGCAGCCGCCACCTGGCTCGCTACAAACTGCAGCAGCTCCTTGTTCTGTTCGGTGTAACGCGCGGCCCCGCAATAGCTCTGCAGCACCAGCGCGCCGATGGTCTCGGTGCCCGATATCAGCGGCACGCCAAGCCAGTCAAGGGCGTGCTTGCCGGCCAGCGTGCCAGTCTTTACCAGCATCTGCTCGGCCGTCTCCGGCGTTAACAGCAAGGCTTCCCCTGAGCGAATAACCTCGGCGCAGAAGGCGTCTGACTCCAGAGGCAGGGGGGACTCAGGCGCGGCAAATTGATCGACGTAATAGGGAAAGCTGAGCTGCTCACTCGCGGCGTCGTATAGCGCCACAAAAAAGCTCTCGACGGGCAGCAGTTGGCCAATCACCTCGTGCACCCGCTTATAGAGCGTCTGCAAATCGTCAGCGGAGTGGGCCACTTCCGATATCGCATACAAGGCTGCCTGCATCGCTTCGGCATGCTTGCGCTCGGTAATATCCCGAGCCACACCCACCCGCACCTGCTCGGCTTCAAGCCATTGGGCCGACCACATGATATGAACGATATGGCCGTCTTTATGAATGTAACGGTTCTCATGATCCTGGGAGGGTTGGCCCAGATTAATGCGCTCTACGAGCGCCTGGCTGGCAGCGCGATCGTCGGGGTGCATCATTTCAAAGGCGGTCCGGCCAATCATTTCTTCGGGCCGATAACCGAAGACGCGCTCGCTGGCCGCGCTGACCGATAGAAAGCGCCCCTCTTTATCCACTACGCAGACAACGTCCAGCAGCAGATCCAGGAGTTTGTCGTGAGGCAGTTGGGTTTTTGACATCATGGCAACAAATATACGGGTAGGCCTGCAAGCTTCGCTAGCACGATGATTCTCCGTGACAGTGTTCTATAACCCAGTGTTCTTTCGCGTGAGGCGATAGTGCTGCGTGGTTTCAGCCCTGCTACTCGGGCACGGCCCCGAATCCCGTCCGGCGGCCGACTGCATCGATGACACACGGCAAACGATAGTCGAACAGCGCACTATCGTGGGATAGAAAACTGGGGCTCTGCGCAGAGTCATCGCGGCGTCAGAACCAGGTCAAACCTATGCTGATGATGATTCCGGTAATTACCAGCAGCATCAAGCAGTAGCCCATGATGTCTTTTGCCTTTAGCCCGGCAATAGCCAGTACGGGCAACGCCCAGAAGGGTTGTAGCAGGTTGGTCCAGGCATCACCCCAGGCCACGGCCATCGCAACACGGGGGATGCTCGCCCCCAGTTCCTGAGCCGCAGGCAACATGACGGGGGCCTGAACAGCCCATTGCCCGCCGCCTGAGGGCACGAAGATATTCACCAGCCCTGCGCTGATAAAACTCCAGAACGGCAAGCTTTCGGCCGTAGCAATGGACACAAACCCAGCAGAAATACTGGCGGCCAGCCCCGAAGCGGTCATCAAACCCATGATCCCGGCATAAAAGGGAAACTGGATAACGATGCCGGCGCTGCCTTTCACTGCTTCGTTCAGGCTGTCCAATAACCGGCGTGGGGTCTGGTGCAAAATGATCGCCAGAAACAGGAACATAAAGTTGACGATGTTCAGGTTCAGCCCACCGTCGTTGAGAAAGTACTGAAAGATAAAGGCAAGGCCACCGAAACCCACAAGCCAGGCCAGAATCCGGCTATTTTCCAGATGCTCCGCAGGGCGGGTGATAGTGATCTGGGTGTCCGGCAGATCATCCAGTACCTTCGGGTCTACATAGGTACTGTCTTCTGCGCTGGGCAGCATCAGGCGATTGACTGTCGGCACCACAATAAACAGCGCGAGCACGATGGCCAGGTTAAAGAACGCGAAAATCGTTTCGCCCGTGCCAATGACCCCAATCACGCTTTGGCTGAAATGCCCCTCGGTGGCGATGACGAGCGGAATTGACCCGGCCAGGCCCCCGTGCCAGACGATAAAACCCGAGTATGCGCTGGCAATCAGCAGCGGATAATGCACGCGGATCTGGCGCGCCAGGGCTTTGGCAAACAACGCCCCAACCACCAGGCCAAAACCCCAGTTAATCCAGCTGGCGATCAACGCCACAAAGGTGACCAGAACAATTGCCTGCCCCGGCGTTTTCGCGAGGGACGCGAGGCGGTTGAGGATGTTCCGAACCAGTGGGGTACTGGCCAGCATAAAACCGGTCACCAGCACGAGCAGCATCTGCATCGAGAAGCTCAACAGGTTCCAGAATCCCTCCCCCCACATATTGATCACAGCCATCGGTCCATGGCCTTCAACAATAATTGCGGCAGCAAACGCCACCAGAGTGAGTATCAGCACGAATATAAAAGGATCTGGTAGGTATCGCTCTACCAGCTTCACTAAGGGTTTGGCTGCACGGTCAAGCATGTTGAATGCCTCCATTATTTTAAAATTGTCATTGGAGTTTTCCGGATTCTCCTCTCGGAGTAATGCCACTCGAAGCTGAGCCCGGTGTATTACCAGACCCCGGATAGTGCATAACTGCTGCAAAATTATTTGCTGCAGTAATACGTGGCAAGAATGCTTCAACGCGCAGGTGTGACACTGCGGCGACGGATCTCCATATCGGTGTAAATATCCACAGGGCCAGCGAATGAGTACTCGTATCGAATTGACGGTCAACCCAGGCGAAGATGAGCGCGCGGCTATCCTCCGGCCTTTGCGGGCTTATAACGTTGCTCAGGCGGGTGATCCAAAGCCAGAGGCAATCGCGCTGCTAGTGCGCGATGAGCACAGCAACGAAATCATTGGCGGCCTGTATGGCGAGATTTTTTATCGTTGGCTATTTATCGAGTTGCTGGCCATACCTGAGCAGGCAAGGGGACAAGGCACGGGGTCACGCCTGATCAATATGGCCGAAGAGGTTGCACGTGAAAAAGGCTGCGTCGGGATCTGGCTCGATACTTTTGATTTCCAGGCACCGGCGTTTTACCAACGGCATGGCTTCACTGAATTCGGTCACCTCGAAGATTTCCCTCCAGGGCGTCAGCGCCTGTTTTTCCAGAAACGACTGGCCTAAGCCATTGGCCACAGCAGCGGCAGCACATGCTCGCGTAGCAGCGGTGCCAGTGTCTCCGGCAGTGCGTCGCCGGGTGCGAGCCAGCGCAGTTCTTCCAGCTCGGCGGCGGCGCTGACGCTGTGGGGCAGGCGGGCCTGAAAGACGCTGGCGTCGATCCAGGTGTTGGCCTCGTTGGCGGCAGCGGCGCGGAACTGGCCGAGTGGTTGTAGCGCGGCGGCTGGCAGGCTGAGGTTGAGTTCTTCCTGCAGTTCGCGGGTCAGGGCGGTGATAGCGTTTTCACCGGGCTCGGCTTTGCCGCCGGGCAGCATAAAGGCCTGGGTATTGCGTTTGCGCACCAGCAACAGGCGGCCGGCGTCGTCGATCAGGCAGGCGGCGGAAATGGTCAGCGTGGTCATGTTTTTTCGCTTGGGTTGATGTGGCTCTGTGTGCAGTGCTGCGCTTGATTCGCTGATTACCGGCTTTCTCTCATTCCATTGATCACGGCGGCGAGGGCGCGCAGCAATCGCCGAGGCTCGGTAAAACCACCTGCGGTGGCACGACGAACATCCCATGGAAGGGTACTTGCGCGAAAGCGCTATTGGCCTGCGTAACGATTGCTTGAGCGTTTCCAGGTTCTGCTTGAGCGGCCTGGCCTCACGGGATAAGTCGAACCTAATGCGCCACGCCTGACTCAGAGGTTAATGGGCCCGAGCAGGAGAGGTAGATGGACTTAACCGAGCGTATTCTGACAACCCTGCAGGCCGAATTTTCCGACCTCGGCCAAGTGGAGGACCTGACCCGCGCCACCCTGCGTCTGACCCTGGCCTTATTGCTGGGCGGGCTGCTGGGCTATGAGCGCGAGGTAAAGGGCAAGGCTGCTGGTGTGCGTACGCATATGCTGGTGTGTCTGGGGGCCAGTGTTTTCCTCATGTTGTTGGAGATAGAAGGTGCGAGTCACGATGCCATGAGCCGGGTGATTCAGGGCGTCGTCGCCGGTATCGGTTTTCTCTGCGCGGGCACCATTCTCAAAGGCGAGCACATTGCCGATGTGCAAGGCCTGACCACTGCCGCCGGCTTATGGGCCACGGCGGCCATAGGCGTGGCCGTGGGGCTGGGCCATGAAGCGACTGCAGTGCTCGGCACCCTGATGGCGCTGCTGATCCTGCATATTGTGCCGCTGTTTCTGGACCCTAAGCCCAATGGCAATGAGGACAAGGCGGAGTAAGTTGGCCCCCGAGGGCTCAACAGCCCCTAGGGCTGCGCCCGCTCATAAGCACCCAGATCACAGACCGCGACGCCATCACCTGTGCCGTCGAGCGGGCGTGGCTGGCGGCGCTGGTCGTGGCCGCTGCAGGAGCCGAGGCCGGCATCCAGGGCCATGCTGCCGGGGCGCAGGGCCAGGGTCTGGGTCAAACCGCCGTTGTCCGCCAGTGGTTCGAGCAAGTGACTGAACACCCGCTCGGCGGTTTCGTGGCGGTCCGCCGTGCAGGTACTGGTTGGCGAGCTGGTCAGCAAGCCGACCGCGCGATAGCTTGATACGGGCCCGTAGGTGATGCAGTCGGCGGCCTGATCGCTCTCATACGAGTCGTAGTTGCCGACCATCAGGCTGTTGCGGATCAACACCTCGCCTCGGTTCACCAGGGCCGGGCCGTTGGAGGTGGCGATGCTGACGTTGATCAGCGTGGCGCTCGGTACCGGCTCGCTGGGGGATTCCACATAGCCGTTGTAGATGGCGCTCCAGTTATTGCTCAGGGTGCTGTTGCTCAGTTTCAACAGCCCGGTCCCGGTATTGAATATGGCACCGCCGCCGCCCATTTCCGCGTGCTGATTGACGGTGAACAGGCTGCGCGCGATATCGGCCGTGCCCAGGTTGTAGAGTGCGCCGCCATGCCCGCGGTCGGCCTGGTCATCGACGCTGTTACGCTCGAAGTGGCTGTCGCGCACCAGCAGCACGCCGGTATTGAAGATGGCCCCGCCACGGCCGAAGTTGTTGCCGTAATACAGCCCCATCGCCTTGCTGCGCTGGAACGTCGAGGCATAAATCTGTGCGCTGCCGTAGTTGGCCAGAGCCCCGCCCTGGCCCCAGTCGAATGCTTCGGCCAGCGGCGGTGGGCTGGCTATCGAGTGCGGGGTGCTGACCTGGTTGTTGACCAGCCGCACTTGGCGTAATAGCAGCTCGGCATGATTTTCCAGCGCGCCGCCGTTGCGCCCCGAGCGGCCGTTTTCCAGGCTCAGGCGCAACAATGACAGGCGCGCCCCGGGGCGCACCTCGAACAAGCGGCTCTCGACCTGGCTGATAATTCGCGTCTGCTCCTCGCCGCTGCCCTGAATGGTCAGCTCGCCCAGCACATCGAAGTCGCCGTCGAGGTTGTCGTCCTCATCGCCGGCAAAGCCGTTGTCATCCGGTAGGCTCGGCCGGCTGAGCACATAGTCGCCGGGTGCCAGGCGGATATGCTGCGCGCCGCCGGCCTGGTTGGCCGCCGTTATCGCATCACGCAGGGAGCAATGGGCATCACAGATACCGTCGTATTCATCGGCGCTCAGGGTGACCTGCAACGGCTCGCTGGCGAACGCGCCCGTAGTCGTTAGCAGGCCGCACAGAACCGTTATCCGACCGTTGAGGGCAAGCGTCATCGTGAAACTCCTTGGAAGTGACAAACAACGGGCGTGAGTACTTGTGCGCCCCGCTCACGGCCCGGTATTACCGGCCAAGCGCGGGTGCAAGTATGCTCAACGCAGGTAACGGCTGCGGCCAAAGGGTTAACTGTGGTTGCGGATAAACTGCCTCAGGTGTGGAGTCCGAGGCGGCGTGGGGAGTTCAGTCATCCGGCAGAATTGCGGACGGAAGGAAGCAAACGGCGGAGCAAGGTGGATGTTCACCCCGTGGAAAATTACTCAGCCATGCTGCGCATTACTCAATGCACGATAAGCCGCTCGCGCACCAGAGCCTGCGCCTGCTGGGCCATCTGGTCGAGTAGGCGATCGCGCTGTTTTTCCGCATCGCTCATGGCCCGCTTGCCGTGTTGCTTTACCAGGTAGGCGTGGATCTGCCGGACTTCCGTGGATTGGAAGATCGGCACCAGGTCCTGCACGGCCAGCATGCCGTCCGAGCTGTAGTTTCTGGTGTTCATCAGCACCTGCGGCCCGCGCGCTGCCAGCACCTGAAAGCCCATGGCCTCGAAGGTGGCGACCTTGCCTGCCACGCAGGCCAGCTCGGCATGCGGGTGACGGCTGATCATCTGTTGCAGCATGGCGCGGGCAATGCCGTGGCGACGGTGGCTGGCCTGCACTGCCATATAAGCCAGGGTACAGGCCGCAGGGTCACCCTTGGCCGGCAGGTAAAGCGCGAAGCCCAGCACCTGCGAGGGGTCCTGATCATCCAGGGCCAGGATCACCCGCGCGCTGGTCTCCAGGGCACTGTCCATCGCCTGCAGATACAGATGCATCTCGTAGCCGATGACGTACTGGTACAGCTGGTAGAGGGGATTGCTGGGCGTCAGCGATACCGGGCTGATGTCGCTGAAGTAGTCCACCACCATCTGCAGAATCTGGCTTTTCAGTGACTCGGGTGGCGGGGTGTCCAGGTGTACAAGGGTGAACATCGTCAGTCTGGCTCCGGGGCTTGCGCGAGTGCGGTTTTGGCGTGGGCGGCATTGTAACGCCTGCGGCTTTGTTCCTTGCCACGGCTAAGTCAGGGATCTGAACGAGGGCGGCCTGGCTTGGGCTATGATGCGCCACCGCAAAAAGCCGATCGCCCATCATCAGGTCACTATGTCCGTTAATGCCCTCTATACCGACCTGTCTGATTATTACGATCTGATGTGCGCCGATATCGACTACCAGGCGCAAAGCCACGCTATCCACCGGCTGCAGCAGCTGTTTGGTAACGCGGGTATCCGCCACCTCGATCTGGCCTGTGGCACCGGGCCCCATGTGCGCCATTTTATCGATGCCGGTTACATAAGCAGTGGCCTCGATATCAACCAGCCCATGCTGGACAAAGCCGTCATTCGCTGCCCGCAGGCGCACTTCTCCGTGCAGGATATGTGCAGCTTCACGGTGAATGAGCCGCAGGACCTGATCACCTGCTTTCTCTATTCCATTCACTACAGCGGCGCAATTGCGCGGCTAAAAGCCTGCATCGCCAGCGTGCATGCGGCACTCGATACCAATGGCCTGTTCTGCTTTAACGTGGTCGACAAGGGCAAAATCGACAACCACTTATTTGCATCCCACACCGCCACGCATGCCGAAAGCCTGTTCACCTTTAGCTCCGGCTGGCATTACAGCGGCGAGGGCGAGCAGCAATCGCTGAAACTCAGTATCGAAAAGACGACCGCCGCGCAAACCCAGCTATGGCACGACGAACATCCCATGGTCGCCGTGGGTTTTGTTGAGCTACAGGCGCTGTTGCAGCCGTACTTTGAGGTGCATGTGCTTGAGCATGATTACCAGAAGATCATCCCCTGGGATGGTGCTTCCGGGAATGCGCTGTTTGCCTGCGTAAAGATTTAGGGCGTTGAGCAAAAGCGGGTGCGCTAATGCAGGCCGCTGCTTGTGCGGGCTACTCTGTCTTCCCCAATAACCATGGAAATGCACGTTAACGTTCTGACTGTTAGTGTGCGGTGGTGGTGTTAGCCAAGCAGGGGGCGGGTATCGCTGCGCTTAACCTACGCGGCCCGACCCATCCACGAATTTGCCCTTTTGGGGCAGATGATGGGCAGGCACTTTTGATGATTTACTCTGGTGCACTGCTGAAGTAGTTTGAGATGCACTCTTTAACAGGAGTTATCGAGATGATTGGCAAGTTACTTTCGACGGGTTTTAGTTTGGCCACCTTGCCCGCCCGGCTGACGTTTCGCAGCGTCCGCGCCTTGGCCATGACGCCTGCTGAAGCCAGCCGCCTACTGGCGGACATGCGTGAGGCCTCGGATCAGGCTGTGCACGAACTCCAGGGGCTGTTGGCCAGCGTCGATGCAGAGATGACCCACAAAGCGGCGCATCTGAGCGCTGCCGACAAACGCCTGGCGGCCGAACTGGCCCTGCGTGCCGCCGAACAACACTTGAGCATGGCTGCGATCAACATCCTGCGGGCTGTCTGGCTGACGCTCAACTCGACCCAAAATCTGCCACCAGCCGAGCTTGATAAGCGGATTGAGCAGGCACGCAACGACTAAACCCCTACGGCGTCTTCCCTTTGCCATTGCCCCAAACGAGCCCCCAAAACGCTAGCCCGCCGGGTGTGACTTTCTTTGCTTGGTTTCTGCGTGAGTCGAGCACTATGGCGGCTTGACGCCGCTGATGTGTTTGAGGGGGCTCCCGGGCTGTGACTCCGCTGTGCTTTGCCCCTGCGGTGAAACCAGTAGAAGCGGGCAGCGGAGAAAAATCTGCCCCCGGTGACGCCCGCTAAGTTTGCTAACGCACAGACGCCCGCCCGTCGCGAACACAGAGTGAAGTGTCGTCCTCTGTGGAAGCGGGCAAAACGCCGGAGCATTTCATAAGGCGTCGCATTGGAGTCAATCATATGAGTATTCCCAAACTGCTGTTTACCGGCATTCTGCTTTCCACCCTGGGCCTGAGTGGCTGCTCGAATATGTCCCATCAGGACAAGACAACCGCTGGCGGCGCAGTAATTGGCGGTGCCGCCGGTCACCTGTTATGCGGCGGCGTGCTGTGCACTGGCGTCGGTGCCGCCGTGGGCGGGGTGATTGGTCACGAAGTTGGCAAGGACGATAAGAAAAAGTAATAGGCCGAGCAGCGTGAGGGCCGCGAGGCTTTCTGCGTTAATTCGTCGCTTATTGTTGTTCTTGGGTACGGTTTACTCGTTGCGCTCTGCCTTGCGTAGCGCTTGCGGCCATCAAGGTGGACAGGCTTCGCGTTGTCCACCCTTGCCGCCACCGTGACGCAGGCGGTTGGTTTTCAGGCCGGCTCTGGCGTGCGGTTTACCTGCAGCGCCCGCTGCAGCTGCACCACCAGGGCATCGACCTGGCTCAGGGCCTGAGCCACCGACTCGGCCAGCAGTTCACCGCCCACTTCCTGACCCTCGATGGCAATCTGGTGCACCTGGGTAATGCCGATAAAGCCGAGGGCGGTGATCAGGCTTGGCTCCAGATGGTTCATATGGGCCATCGCGCCGCCGGCGTCGAAGCCGACCCCGCCTCGGGCCGAGAGGATGACGGCATGCCGGGGGCGGTCGGCGAGCATCGGCACGTAAGGGTCGAGTGGGTTGCTTTCGTCGAATGCCACGGTTCTGCCGGTGCGTACGATCTGGTCGATCCAGGCCTTGAGCGCGGCCGGCATGCTGAAGTTGTAGAGCGGCGCGCCGATCACCAGCACGTCCGCGGCAATCAATTCATCGACTAGTTGGTCGCTCTCCGCCAGGGTGTCCTGCATCCACGGCTCGCGTTTTTCCTCCGGGGTAAAGGCGGCGGCGATCCAGTCGTGGTCGATGATCGAGGGTGGGTTCTGGCCGATGTCGCGGTAGGTGAGGCTGTCTTGCGCGCGGCGGGCTAGCCATTGGCTGACAAAGCGCTGAGTAAGGTTGCGGCTGTGCGAGCCGTGTTGATCCTTGCCGGCGAGGCCGGGGCGGGCGCTGGCATCCAGGTGCAGGATATGTGGCATGTCGAGTCTCCTTTTCGAAGTTGAATTCATCTGTTATTCGCAGCAGACTCAGGCTAAGTTCAGCCCGCACGGGCGACAAACGACGATTATTTTCAGGTATGGCTGAGGAGAGCTCACCTATGGCGCAGCGCTGGTTACCTTCGCTTTCTGCCCTGCGGGCCTTTGAGGCGGCCGCTCGCCACGAGAGCGCCAAGCAGGCCGCCGAAGAACTCTCGGTGACCGCTACGGCGATCAGTCATCAGATCCGCGCCCTGGAAGAGTCCCTCGGGGTCGCGTTGTTTCTGCGCAAGCCACGCCAGCTAGAATTGACCGCCCAGGGGCGCGAGCTACAGCAGGTGCTGGAAACCGCGTTTGACAGCATCAGCGCAACGGCCACACGCCTCAGCGCGGTGCCCTGTCGCCAGGCCATTACGCTTAGCACCACGCCTGCCGTGGCGGTGCGCTGGCTGCTGTCCTGGGTGTGCATGCTGCGCGATGCCCATCCGAATATTGACCTACGCATTCACGCCTCCCATGAGCCGGTGGCGCTGGATGGCGTCACCGCAGATATCGCCATCCGTTATGGCGACGGCCGCTGGCCGGGGCTGGTGGCAGAAAAGCTGTTCGACAACAGCTTTATCCCGACCTGCAGCCCGCATCTTGGTTTGCATGATGCGGCCGAGCTGCCCAAGCATTCGCTGATTCATTTCCGCAATCAGGCCGCCGTTTCTTCACCGCTGGATTGGGCCCTGTGGCAGAAGCAGGCCCAGGTGCCGGGGCTGGATGTCAGCGCCGGGCTGGTGTTCTCCGACGAGACCCACGCCGTCTCGGCCGCCATCGGCGGGCAGGGTGTGGCGTTGATGAGTCGGCAACTGATCGAGGATGAGCTGAAGGAAGGCCGGCTGGTACAGCCCTTCGGCCCGGAACTGGAAGGCAAGCCGTTCTTTCTGGTGTACCCGGAAAACCGCAAAAACGATCCGACCATTCAGGCAGTGCGGGATTGGGTAATGGCGGTACCGGGAGGGCTTTGTACGCTTTAGCGTTGGGCGATATGACAGCCCATGCGATGTGGATATCCAGTTGGGTTGCCCCTTGTAAAGCGCAGGTATCTAGCCATGGCACCCGCTAGCCATCCGTGCCAAGATTTGCCGGTAGATAAGCGAGAGGTTTTGCCATGGATCTGCAGAAAATTGAGGATGAAGCCCTGCACCTTCCCAAGAAGGAGCGGGCACAGCTGATCCAGCGTTTGGTCCTGAGTCTGGAAGCCCCCTCAGAAGAAGAGCTTCGATCAGATTGGTTGCTTGAAGCACGACGGCGAGCAGAAGAGCTTGATAGTGGCTCGGTTCAGGCTGTGCCCGGTGATGAGGTGATGAAGAAGGCTAGAGCCCTGATTCGATGAATTATTCTTTTCACCCGGCAGCGGAGGCCGAGTTTCTGGAATCAGTCGGTTATTACGAATCGAAGGTACCTGGATTGGGTGGGGCCTTCATCACGGAGTTCGAGGCCCTGGCCACATTGATTGGCGAGTCGCCCAAAGCCTGGCGAGTTGAACTTGAGCCAGATATTCGCAGAGTTCCCCTCCAGCGCTTTCCGTTATCCATCGATTACCGGGAAAAGTCTGACGGTTTTCAGGTTCTGCTGTTGCCCATCACCGCCGACGCCCACAGTACTGGCTCGGCAGGCTTTAACTTTCATCCTTTTTAGCTCCAGATTGGTGGTTAAACGCCGCATCGGCTGCGTTTGGTCGAGCGGGTTTCGCCCCTCGGGTGCTTCACTTTTATTTGCTCCCGGAGCGCCGGCAGGTGCAAAGAAAAGTGAGCAAAAGAAACACGCCCCGGCATCCGGATTTCGCTACGCTCACCCTTCGGGCCAGCCTGCGGCTGTTACTCCGCCTCGCTCCGTTTCCTCACTCCATCATTGTTCCCGGGGCCCGACCGGATGCGGCCCACCGACGAAGGGCCAGCCCTGGCCCCTCGCGGCATTCATGCCGCTCAACCCCTTGACTCGCTTCGGGTTAGCCTGACTCGCCGTAAGGACGAAACCAGTAGAAGCGGGCAACGATCTGTCCCCTTTTCCCTTAGGCTGCTTGAGCGATATGCAGCTCTACATGCAGCCCAGCGGTGGCCAGCATGTTGATCAGTGTGTCGATGCTGAATAGCGTGACCTTGCCGCGAAGCAGATCAGAAATACGCGGCTGAGTGACGCCGAACAGCTTGGCCGCGTTCGCTTGCGACAAGCCTTCAGCCTCAATGCGTTCTTTCAAGGCGATCATCAAAGCGGACCGCACCTTCATGTTTTCGGCTTGGGCTGGGGTGTCCTCAATGGCATCCCAGACGCTTTCAAAACGTTGGCTCATGGGTCTAACTCCTTTACCAAATCCTTCAATCGTTGGGTGGCCAGCACAATGTCCGCGCGGCTGGTCTTCTGGGTTTTCTTCTGGAAGCAGTGCAAGACGAAAATGGCGGCTTCAAACTTCGCAACATAGATCACCCGGAAAGCGCCAGAAGCCTCGCGGATACGTATTTCGCGAACGCCAGTGCCGATGCTTGGCATTGGCTTCCAATCGTCCGGCTCACGACCTTGTTGCACCTGATCCAGTTGGTGCCCGGCTTCTCGCCGAGCCTCTTCTGGAAACGTGCGCAGGTCCTCGAGGGAACCGCCTATGGTTCCGTATCGTGCGCTAGGTAATACAAAATTTTGTATGGGGTGGGCAAGCGCCTCTTGTCTATCAAGCTTAGGTTTGCTGGGCGGCGGGATGTGATGAGGTTGCCCACTTGGATGCCGCATCCAATGGGCAGTCGTGCAGCGTGCTCCATTCAGGGACCAGCCCGCTCTTATGGGCGGGTTCTGTTTGGCTGTGCGCTAGATCACCGTCGGGCTGTACCATGCAGATACAATGCTGTCGCGGACCAATACGTGTCCATGACATGTTCAAGCATAGGTCTCGGACCAAGGAGATTGCATATGAGCGGCAAACCCGCTGCACGCGTTACCGACCCCACCGCATGCCCGGTCCCAGGGCATGGTACTAACCCGATTGTGGCGGGTTCTTCCGATGTGTTGTTCGATGGGCTCAATGCCGCCCGACTGAGCGACGTGTCGGCTTGTGGCAGCCCTATCGCCAGCAACGTTTCGCCAACCGTTTTTATCAACGGCCTCAACGCCGCCACGCTGGGCAGTGTGGGTGCCCATGGCAACACCATCATTGCCGGCTCGGGCACCGTAATCATTGGCAATAGCGGTGGCGGCGCGCCGTTTATCCCGGTTACGCCGCTGAATATTCAGGCCGCTTTCAATGACCGTTTCCAGTTGCTCGATAGCCGAAGCGGTCGGCCGCTGGCGCATAGAAACTATGCGGTTAAACATGAGGACGGTCGGCTTGAGTACGGACAGTCCGATGATCAGGGGTTTACTTCGCTGATTATCAACCCGAGTCGTGCTGAAACCATCGAAATCTATATAGAGGACTGAGCATGGAAGCTCAAAAAGTCATACTTCCAAGCGGAAAAGAGGCAACCCTAGCAGCGTCGCCTACGCTGACACCTTCGGAAAACCAAGCGCCAAAAGTCGTTGAGGTAAGTAATTGCAGAGTTGTAGTTTTCTTCATTGGTGGGGCTGGGGATAAAGAGTCTTATTATATGGTGGGGCCTTATAATAACATTGAAGACGCTTATAAGAGCTTTGCTGGCCGTATTCGTCAGGCTGGTCGTTCTCAGTTCTACCAGGCGCATTATCTTGGGTATAGCGAAGTGCGTGGTGGGTGGGATATTGATAAATACGTTTATAAAGGTATACCGGATAAATCAGCGCCTGTTTATATTGTTGGGCATAGTCTTGGGGGATGGAATGGGGCTCATCTATCCAAGATCCTAAGCGAGAAAGGGTATAAGGTTGAAATGCTAATTACTCTGGACCCTGTTGGAGAAGGTGCCTTGGTTTGGCTGGGTTCCGATGTCTATTTCAGCAGGCCGGAGCCTGTAAGTGGGTATTGGATAAACGTTCGAGCAGCCCCCAATCGCCTTGATAGCTCTGACTCGGTGGCTAATTTCGGTGAGCAATGGCGAGTGGATAGTGGTCCAGATGTCAATGCTCAGATGGACGTGAACCATGCCCGTGCTTTAGATATGTTTATAAACCCTGTGCGTGATAGTGCGTCGGCTTCTGATATCCTTTTCGAGTCTATTAATACTTATATTGACGGTGGCTGTCGTGTCTAGATATCTATGGTTGATTGTGCTCCCGTTATTTTTTGGGTGCGCTAAAGAGCATGGTTCTCCTGCTGCAGAACTTCATTATCTTGAGCTAAAGCGGGAAGGGAGCACAGATCTTTATAAGGTGAAATTTTCATCGAATATTGATTTTTTGAATGTTTTTGAAAAAGAGAAACGGCCTATAAGCAGCATACTCCGTTGTTCGCTAGGGCTCGATAAGGTGTCAATAAATCACGATGCCGACCAATATTGGGCCAGCGGTTTGGTTTCAGTGACTCAACCGGTGCCGGATGGTGATGCCTTCGTTTACTCTGCCGTACTGATGTTCGATGAAAATCTCAACGAAGGACGTAGCAGTCGCATGCTATTTGCTGAAGAGTTGCAGCGCATTTTGCAGGGTAAGCAGTCAGTGCCATGTGTATATACGGCTACTGCTCATGGCTTCAAGGCTTATCGCTCAGCCGCTATGCAGGTGCCGGTTGCGGATATTTTTCGGGAGGTTGGTATTTAGGGGATTCCTCAGGGTCAGAGTCGATTTATCTATGTCTTACAGAACCATTAAATCGACTCTGACCCTGAGGTTTCTAGGTGGGCTTGAATGCCTAACTGTTCAGTCGGATATTTATAATGCGCCCCACGAAGGTCGTGGACGACTAGGTGGTTATTGATTAGCCGCTAGAAATAGGCCTACAGCCATAAATGTCACCGCCATAATGATCAATTGATTGATGGCGTTACTCTTGAATTTGTAAACGGCTTCACCTTTCTTGGCGTATACGTCTCCGGTTAGTGCAATAAGAATTGTTGCTGGGAGAAATATCAGAAGTGTGAGAAGTACGAACCAGCGCTTTCTATAAACTGGAACCTTTTCATATGAAATTCTGGTTTTTTCAAAACGGTTGACGTCCATGTCATGATGCTCGATAGAAGTGAGTGTGGGGCAAGAAAAACCTTGCTGGAGAGGGCGGTGCGCTTGGTGCGCGGTGATTTTAAACTGTCGGCCTTGCGGTGGGTGTGAAATGGTTCCGATATTGCCTCGGGCGGGGCGGCAATCAGCGATAGAAAAGGAGTATTCATCATCTGATACCTATTTGGTGGGTTTCACCCGCCCTACGCATTGGCGTTAGACCAAGGGGCTCTGATTCTTCTGGGGGCGCTCAGGTAGTTCTTGTTTTTCGGGCTTTAAGTTCTCGCGCAATCTTTGGGCTGCGTAAACCTTTGCTGACTCCCGTGCGAAATAGATCATTACCAAAGCAAAGAATATGGACAAGCTGAGAGCAGCGGTTCGTTGCTCTTTTATTTTCTTTGCAAGGCTGGCCAGTTGCTTGTCGTCAGAATAGGCTTCGCAAATAACTTTAATTCGTTGTAAGGGGAATTCGTTATTTTTGCTGATTGTAATGAGTGCTGTTTCGTCTTCGCAAATGATTCTGTTTATATTGTTCTCGCCGAATATCGTAAGCTTTGTTTCTTTTGTGGATATATAAAAATACGGTGAGTCATCAAAGCTGGCCATTAGATAGTTGGGCGTTACTGCCCAAAAGGAAAGGGCTGCTAATGTTAGAAATGTGATTCCTAAGGTTGTGAATGCTTTCTCTATTTTGCCTAGGTTTTTGTCTTTCAACTTAAGTTTTTCATAGTTCCCCCAGTCTATATACTCTCTGGCTGTCGCTATATCTTTTAGTGATAAGTTATTTGTCTTAATCCAAGATTCAAATTGCTGTATCTCTAGGATGGTTCTGGCAGGAACGCCGAATTCAAAGCGGAAGTGTTCAATTTCACGTGCTTCAAGTTTTAGTTTTTGCAAATCAGGAATGTAGAAATCTGACTTTCCGCCCATTAGTCGCCATATTCTATCCCTTAGGAAGTGCATTGAGCCTGCTCGCTTGTAAACGTAGAGAAGGAAAGCGCTAAATGCTATTGCATAAACTATAGAGGCGAGGGCGGGGAGGTTTGTGAGTGTCCAGTTTATAGCTGTAAGTATATTCTGTGATTCTTGAAGTTCCATTTCCAAGTTCCTTTATGTTGGTGTGTAGAGGTGTCCAGAAGTCGCCCTAATTTGTTTTTTGCTCTGCCGTCCACAAATAGTCAAAACAATGCGATCCCCGAATCCCGTCAGGAGGCCGAGCGGAGGTACTGTGGAGAGGGGCGTTTGGCATGGATGCCAAACGAGGAACGATGGGCCAGGGATGGCCCACCGTGACGACCCTCGGAACAGCGCCGGAGCAAGGGGAGTTGAGTGCAGCGAAACCCGGATGCCGGGCGCGCTTTCTCTTTGGTTACTTTCTCTTTCGCGCGAGCAAAGAGAAAGTAACTCGCCGTAAGGGCGAAAACAGTAGGTGCGAAAAGTAGGGGGAATATATAGGTTGTATTTTTATGAAATCCCTTTGCATATATTCTCAAGCTTCTGGACTTTTTTTAGATTTCTAACTTTGAAATCTGTTTTCTTTTCTATTTTTTGAAGAAATTTAATTGATCTTAAGGTTGATTTGTGAGATCCAAATTCTTCCCCATCGCCATAGGTGTCGATTGCGAGAGTATAAAATATATCGACTGCCTGCTCTGATATTTTTGCAATAAAGTTATCTATTGGTGTTGTGTTTATTTTCTGTAAGGTTATGTGTGTTGAGCTAAGGTCGGAGTGTTTTGAGATTATGTTGTGTGCGATAAATATTATCCAGAATGTCGCTGCGACAGCAAACAAACCGGCGCTTTCATCGTCATCAGACATGTCACTTAATTGTTCAATTCTTGCTTTGTCACATGCTAGGCCTAATTTCCAAGCAAGCAAAATTGTTTTTGCTTCAATATTTGGATAAAATATTTTTGAATAAGGCTGGTCGAAAAGTTCACCTTTGTTGTTGATTGCTTGAATTAAAAGGCTTGAATCTTGTGCTGCTAGGAACTGTGCTGCGCGGTCTAACTCTATAATTTCACCGCTTTTCTTTTTCCTGCTTCCAGATTGTTTTGGGGCATAGTCTATTTGAATTTCCTGGAAGGATTTTCTGAGCTTTTCTTGAGTCGAGTCTACTGCGCGAACAGTCCAGATTTTTATTGCGTTTTGAGAGTTGTTGAATCGTACGACGTCGTTTTTGACTGTTTCCTTCGCTGCAATTACACGGACTAAAACCTTGGCTTTATCGCCAGCCTTTGCTTGGGCCAAGCTGTTTGTTGTTTGGCATCCATTTACAATGCTAAAACGTTTTAAATGTAATTTGTTTTCAATCTCACCGTCCGGTATGGCACTGTCAGTTATTATGGATACTCCATTATTTAATGCCCAAAATAAGCCGGGGTTGTCTTTTGCTGTTTTTATTATTTGCTCGTTAATTCCGCCCTTTCTGCTTCCTAAGAATAGTCTTACGTTTCCAGCGAATAGCTTGTTTTGATATTCGTCATACAATCGTGTTAGCTCCGCGGCCGAAACGCTGCCTATCCATGCTCTGCCATACTTCCCTTCGTCCTGTATGTAGTTTCCAACAAAGGTTATAGTGTCACTTGCTATACCGGTTTCGGAGTCAATTAGGTTCTTATATTCGGTAAGTATTTTTTCTTGGTGTTGATAAAAAAAGTGATAGTTTTTCGCTGAGTATGATTTTTTTGTTGGTTGTATTGCTTTTTCTATTTTTTCGTTGAAAAGACCAAGGCTAATTAATCCAAATGCTATGTTGTAGCCTTCGTAGTCTTTTTTGATCGTGTCGATATGGTCTGCAAGGTCAGCTTTTCCATTTGCTCTTAATGTCGACGTATCTTCAAAAAAAGGTACTGCAGCAACTAGGCCATCCCATTTGTCCTTCGATGTTATTTTGCTGTGATTTTCACCGCAATGGCCTTGCAGGATATATATGGTGCGGCTTGCTTCGTCCGCGAAAATTAAGTCTAATCCATTGTCGTTGCCACCATCCATTGCTGCGGACTCGAGAGCTTCATCTTCATCTAGGTCGTGTAGATTTATTGCATACCATGCAGTAAATGCTTTGTGGTGACTGATTTTTGCTCTGCTAGCGAGCTCTTTAATGGAAGTTAGAGTTTCTTTAATCATTTATCAATCTCGTATTTTTTGAGTATGTTATTTGTTTTTAATTTGGCTGAGCGATATAAACAAAAAAGCCCCGCAGAAGCGGGGCTTTTGATCAAGCTCAACCCCAACATCCATGGCAGGTGTAGGGTCAATCTACGCTGATATCAGCAGGCCATCAATCCCAGCTCAACGCCCCACCAGTCTGATACTCAATAACCCGTGTCTCGAAGAAGTTCTTCTCCTTCTTCAGGTCCATGATTTCGCTCATCCATGGGAAGGGGTTGGAGGTGCCTGGGTACTCTTCCTTCAAACCGATCTGGGTCAGACGACGGTTGGCGATAAATTTGAGGTAGTCCTCCATCATCGCCGCGTTCATGCCCAGTACGCCGCGGGGCATGGTGTCGCGGGCGTATTCGATTTCCAGCTGGGTGCCTTCCAGGATCATCTGGGTCGCTTCGTCCTTCATCGCGGCATCCCACAGGTGTGGGTTTTCGATCTTGATCTGGTTGATCACGTCGATGCCGAAGTTCAGGTGCATGGATTCGTCGCGCAGGATGTACTGGAACTGCTCGGCGACGCCGGTCATCTTGTTGCGGCGGCCCATGGAGAGGATCTGGGTGAAGCCGCAATAGAAGAAGATGCCTTCCAGTACGCAGTAGTAGGCGATCAGGTTGCGCAGCAGTTCTTTGTCGGTCTCGACGGTGCCGGTGGTGAAGGTCGGGTCGGAGATCGAGCGGGTGTACTTGAGGCCCCAGGCGGCTTTCTTCGCGACCGATGGGATCTCGTGGTACATGTTGAAGATCGCGCCTTCGTCCATGCCCAGTGACTCGATGCAGTACTGGTAGGCGTGGGTGTGGATCGCTTCTTCGAAGGCCTGGCGCAGGATGTACTGGCGGCACTCGGGGTTGGTGATCAGGCGGTAGACGGCCAGCACCAGGTTGTTGGCAACCAGGCTGTCGGCGGTGGAGAAGAAGCCGAGGTTGCGCATGACGATGCGGCGCTCGTCGTCGGTCAGGCCGTCGGTGCCTTTCCACAACGCGATGTCGGCGTTCATGTTTACTTCCTGGGGCATCCAGTGGTTGGCGCAACCATCCAGATACTTCTGCCAGGCCCAGTCGTACTTGAAGGGTACGAGCTGGTTGAGGTCGGCGCGGCAGTTGATCATGCGCTTTTCGTCGACTGCGACGCGGGCGGAGGCACCTTCCAGCTCGGCCAGGCCTTCGGCGATGTCGAGTTGATCGAGGGCGGCTTTGGCGCGGGCCACGGCGGCGCTGTCGTCGGCGGCAATGGCGCGGGCTTCGACCGCAGCGGCACCGCCGACCTGGTCGAGTTTGTCGATGTTCATGTCCGCGACTTGTGCGGTGGTGTTGCTGGTAACGGCTGCGTCTGCGCCGTCTTCCTTGTCGAATTCATCCCAGCTCAGCATGGCTTGGCTCCTGCTTGCGGGCCGGTAAAATGACCGGCCTGTATGGATATACAGTTACTTCTGATTATGTTCCGTTGCGTAGTGCGCGCAAGGGTGAAACGGGTACCGCTGGTCGGGGGTGGGCGGCCCTGTCGGGCCTGTCCTCTACCTCCGTGCCGCGCTCCCTGGGGAGCGTGGCGGGTGTTTATGGGGGAGGGCGGTGTTGCCTGTTTCCCTCACCCCAGCCCTCTCCCGGAGGGAGAGGGGGTTGGATCGTGTTGCGTTCAGCACGGTTTGTAGGGGCTGGCTGGTTCAGCAAAAGCATCGCCAGCAAGCTGGCTCCTACATTTTCATATATGGCGGGATTTCTCCCCTCACCCTAGCCCTCTCCCCGAAGGGAGAGGGGACTGACTGTGTTTATGCAGCAAGTTCTGTAGGGCTGCTTGTTCAGCCAAAGCATCGCCAGCAAGCTGGCTCCTACATTTTCATATATGGCGGGATTTCTCCCCTCACCCTAACCCTCTCCCCGAGGGGGCGAGGGGACTGACCGTGTGTGGCTGTAGAGCTGTGGTTCTGCTTCAGCTTTGGCTTCGGCTTCTGCTCGACGTTCGAGCGTGTAGCTGAGCGAGTAGTCGCTAGGCACCTGCTGGAGTGGAGCCCCTGAGCGTACGACTGTACGTGATGGGGGCCGCTCCTGCAGGTAACGCCGCGAATGCCGCTCAGCTCCGCGCGTTGCCGAACACCTTACTGGCAGGCTTCGCAGTCTGGTTCGTCGATGGCACAGGCTTTTGGTACTGGAGCTGGGCCTGCGCTCATTTCCACTTCCGGGGCCTTGGCCGGTGCTGCGCTGAGGCCGTCGTTGCCACCGCTGGACACGGCGTTGAGCTTGCCGGTGTTGATGGTGGACTTCTCGGTGCTGGTCGCGGCCAGGGCACGGAGGTAGTAGGTGGTTTTCAGGCCACGGTACCAGGCCATGCGGTAGGTCACGTCGAGCTTCTTGCCGCTGGCACCGGCGATGTAGAGGTTCAGCGACTGCGCCTGGTCGATCCACTTCTGGCGGCGGCTGGCGGCGTCGACGATCCACTTGGTGTCGACTTCGAACGCGGTGGCGTAGAGGTCTTTGAGTTCCTGCGGGATGCGCTCGATCTGCTGCACGGAACCGTCGTAGTACTTGAGGTCGTTGATCATCACCGAGTCCCACAGGCCGCGGGCTTTGAGGTCGCGCACCAGGTAGGGGTTGATCACGGTGAATTCGCCCGAGAGGTTCGATTTCACATAGAGGTTCTGGTAGGTCGGTTCGATCGACTGCGACACGCCGGTGATGTTGGCGATGGTGGCGGTCGGTGCGATGGCCATGATGTTCGAGTTACGGATGCCTTTCTGCACACGGGCACGTACCGGGGCCCAGTCCAGGGTCTCGTTCAGGTCGACGTCGATGTACTTCTGGCCACGCTGCTCGATCAGGATCTGCTGCGAATCGAGCGGCAGGATGCCCTTGCTCCACAGCGAACCGTTGAAGGTCTCGTAGCTGCCGCGCTCGTCGGCCAGGTCACAGGAGGCCTGGATGGCGTAGTAGCTGACCGCTTCCATCGACTTGTCGGCGAATTCCACCGCGGCGTCGGAGCCGTAGGGGATGTGCTGCAGGTACAAAGCGTCCTGGAAGCCCATGATGCCGAGGCCGACCGGGCGGTGCTTGAAGTTGGAGTTCTTCGCCTGCGGCACCGAGTAGTAGTTGATGTCGATGACGTTATCGAGCATGCGCACGGCGACCTTGATGGTCTTCTGCAGCTTGGCGGTGTCCAGCTTGCCGTCGACGATATGGTTCGGCAGGTTCACGGAACCCAGGTTGCACACGGCGATTTCGTCGGCGTTGGTGTTCAGGGTGATCTCGGTGCACAGGTTCGAGCTGTGTACCACGCCCACGTGCTGCTGCGGGCTGCGCAGGTTGCATGGGTCCTTGAAGGTCAGCCATGGGTGGCCGGTTTCGAACAGCATGCTGAGCATCTTGCGCCACAGGTCTTTGGCCTGGATGGTTTTGAACAGCTTGATCTTGCCGCCGTACTGGGTCAGGGCTTCGTAGTACTCGTAGCGCTCTTCGAAGGCTTTGCCGGTCAGGTCGTGCAGGTCCGGCACTTCGCTCGGGCTGAACAGGGTCCACTGGCCATCGTCGAACACGCGCTTCATAAACAGGTCGGGAATCCAGTTCGCGGTGTTCATGTCGTGGGTGCGGCGACGGTCGTCACCGGTGTTCTTGCGCAGCTCGATGAACTCTTCGATGTCCATGTGCCAGGTTTCCAGGTAGGCGCAGACCGCGCCTTTGCGCTTGCCGCCCTGGTTAACTGCTACTGCGGTGTCGTTGACCACTTTGAGGAAGGGCACAACGCCTTGCGACTTGCCGTTGGTGCCCTTGATGTAGGCACCCAGAGCACGTACTGGCGTCCAGTCGTTACCCAGACCGCCAGCAAACTTGGACAGCATGGCGTTGTCGTGGATGGCGTTGTAGATGCCCGACAGGTCGTCCGGTACGGTGGTCAGGTAGCAGCTGGAGAGCTGCGGACGCAGGGTGCCGGCGTTGAACAGGGTCGGCGTCGAGGCCATGTAGTCGAAGCTGGAGAGCAGGTTGTAGAACTCGATGGCGCGCTCTTCACGCTGCTTTTCTTCGATGGCCAGGCCCATGGCCACGCGCATAAAGAAGATCTGCGGCAGTTCGAAGCGGGTGCCGTCCTTATGAATGAAGTAACGGTCGTAGAGGGTCTGCAGGCCCAGGTAGGTGAACTGCTGATCGCGCTCGTGGTTGATTGCCTGGCCGAGTTTTTCCAGGTCGAAGGTGGCCAGCACCGGGTTGAGCAGTTCGAACTCGATACCCTTGGCGATATAGGCCGGCAGGGCCTTGGCGTACAGCTCGCTCATCTCGTGGTGAGTGGCGCTGGTGGCGACACCGAGGAAGCCCAGGCCTTCGGCGCGGATGTTGTCCATCAGCAGGCGTGCGGTGACGTAGCTGTAGTTGGGCTCACGCTCAACCAGGGTGCGGGCGGTCATCACCAGGGCGGTGCTGACGTCGCTTTGCGCTACGCCGTCGTAGAGGTTCTTCAGGGTTTCTTTCTGGATCAGCGCGCCGTCGACTTCCGCCAGGCCTTCGCAGGCTTCGGTGACGATGGTGTTGAGGCGGCCCATGTCCAGCGGCGCAACGCTGCCGTCGAGGTGGGTGACGCGGATGCTTGGGTGCGGCTCGGCGATGTCGAGGCCGCCGCGCTTGCGCTCCTGGCTGCGCGATTCACGGTAGATCACGTAGTCGCGGGCGACTTTCTGCTCGCCGGAACGCATCAGGGCCAGTTCGACCTGGTCCTGGATTTCTTCGATATGGATGGTGCCGCCGGAGGGCATGCGGCGCTTGAAGGTGGCGGTGACCTGTTCGGTCAGGCGCTCGACGGTTTCATGGATACGCGACGAGGCGGCAGCGGTGCCACCCTCTACAGCGAGAAAGGCCTTGGTGATGGCAACGGTGATCTTGTCGTCGGTGTACGGCACGACGGTGCCGTTACGCTTGATCACACGCAGTTGGCCCGGCGCGGTGGCGTTCAGGCTCTGGTTGTCATCGGCGGCCTGCGGCGCTTGGGCCTGCGGGTTCTCGCGGGAGGTGTCGGTATGCATGAAAATCTCCATGTTCTGTATTTGTTAGTTGGACGCTTTACTGTCGATCACTGCGACGAACTGTCGTTCATTCCATTTCAACAACGCCATGCGCACAGCCAAAGGCCGGACGTACAGGACTTGCAAACTGGGCAGGGAAGGGACGACTAAAACGCCTTCCTGGCTAAAAAGACACTTGCTAGGGCGTTTTACCGCCCTGGCTACTACATCTAGTGGTGTCCTCGCGTGGGCGGGGGCTCCGGAATCCATATTCGGGCGCATCTGGCGCGGCCCTTGAGCGTGTCTGCCGGGGTAGGGCCGGCAGGCTGTAACAAACGTTTTAAACCACCGGCGATGGACTGGGATCAGGCCGTTTGCGTGTCATTCTTCTTGTGTCCGATGGCTAGGCTAAACCCAACATGTGGTGGGTATGGCGCGATGGGGATACAAGATAATGCGCTATCTGGGGTATTGCAAGGCAAGCGAGCAAGAACAACCTGTGGATAAGTTGTGGGTGAATTGTGGGTTAAAGATGGGTTTTCCTGCGCAGCCCCCGTCACTGCTGGGGTGCGCCGTTCGTCGCCCTTGGCGGGGCCTGTTAGGGTTTTTTCCAGAAGTGTTACGCGGTGCAGCTTGATACTACATCTAGTGTTTTCCGCCTAAATATGGCATGCGCTATGCAGTGCCCCGCGCGTTGATACAATGCCCACCGTTTCCGCGCTACCTGGGAGTTCGTTGTGGAGCAGCAGTCGTGGCACATCCTTATTGTTGAAGACGACCAGCGCCTGGCCGAGTTGACCCGTGAATACCTGCAGAGCAATGGCCTCAACGTGTCCATCGAGATGGACGGCGCGCTGGCCGCCGCGCGGATTCTGCAGGAGCAGCCGGATCTGGTGATTCTCGATCTGATGCTGCCGGGTGAAGACGGCCTGTCGATCTGCCGCAAGGTGCGTGGCCAGTACGAGGGGCCAATCCTGATGCTCACCGCCCGTACCGACGATATGGACCAGGTACTGGGCCTGGAGATGGGCGCGGATGATTACGTCTGCAAGCCGGTGCGCCCACGGGTGTTGCTGGCGCGTATCCGCGCGCTGTTGCGTCGCCGCGAAGGCAATGAGGTGGCGGCAGTGGCCGAGCGCCGGCGGCTGCAGTTCGGCCCCCTGGTGATCGATAGCGCCATGCGCGAAGCCTGGCTGGGTGAGCAGGCCATCGAGCTGACCAGCGCCGAATTCGACTTGCTCTGGCTGCTGACCGCCAACGCCGGGCGCATCCTTTCGCGCGAGGAAATTTTCAACGCCCTGCGCGGCATCGAATACGACGGCCAGGACCGCTCCATCGACGTGCGCATCTCGCGCATCCGCCCAAAGATCGGCGACGACCCCGTGCACCCGCGCCTGATCAAGACCGTGCGCAGCAAGGGCTATCTGTTTGTCGCCGAAGCGGCTGAAGCGCTGCTATGAATCCGCGGCCATGAACTCCATCTTCCTGCGCATCTACGGCGGCATGCTCACCGTGCTGGTGCTGGTGGCGCTGCTCGGCGTCGGCGCGCTGCAGCTGCTTAACGAGGTGCGCGCCGATCAATACCGCGAGCGCCTGGCCCAGGGCACCTTCCGTTTGATGGCAGACAACCTCGCGCCCATGGTGGATGTCGAGCGGCGCCGGGCGGTGGCGGTGTGGGGGCGGCTGCTCGGCATCCCCTTGCAGATTGAAGTCCTGGCCGAGGTGACGCTCGATGGCGGGGCGCGCAACCGCCTGAAGCGCGGCCAGGTTGTGGTGCAGCAAACTGGCCCGCATGCCGCCCGGGTCTACAGCCTACTGGACGACAAGCAGGGGCTGCTGCTGACCGGCGAGGTGCAACAGGTCAGCGAACAGCTGGCGCGGGCCACGGCGTTTCTGCTGATCGACGAGCTGGTGCGTTACCCCTGGGACGAGCAGCCGCAACGGCTGGCCGAACTGAAGCAGGCCAAGCAGTTCGGCTTCGACCTGCGCCTGGTGCGCCTCGATCAGGCCGACCTCGACCCCGACCAGCGTCGCCGGGTGGACGAGGGCGATACGGTGATGGCCCTGGGCCGCGGCGGCGACAGCATCCATGTGTTCTCCGGCATCGTCGATACCGACTGGGTGCTGGAGATCGGCCCGCTGTACCAGATGAACCCCTATCCGCCGCAGCTGCTGGTGCTGATCGGGGCCCTGGGCCTGAGCCTGATTGGGCTGATGGTCTATCTGCTGGTGCGGCCCCTGGAGCAGCGTTTGAGCGGCCTGGAAGCGGCGGCCACGCGGATCGCCAGTGGTCGTCTGGATGCCCGCGTGCCGACCCGTGGCACGGATTCGGTGGGGCGGCTGGCGGCGGCCTTCAATGCCATGGCCGAGCACCTGCAGCGCTCCCTGAGCATCCAGCGCGAGATGGTTCGCGCCGTGTCCCACGAGCTGCGCACCCCGGTGGCGCGCCTGCGCTTCGGCCTGGAGATGATCGGCGATGCCGAGAACGAAACGGCGCGGCGCAAATATATGGACGGCATGGACAGCGATATTCAGGACCTCGACAAGCTGGTCGACGAGATGCTGACCTACGCGCGCCTGGAGCAGGGCGCGCCGGCGCTGAACTTCCAGCAGGTCGATCTGGGCACGCTGATCGACCAGGTGATCGACGAGCTGGCCCCGTTGCGCCCTGGCGTACGGGTCGAGCGCGGCCCCTCACGCGATGCCCCGGACGGCAGCGGGGCCTGCGTCGAGGCCGAACTGCGCTACCTGCACCGCGCCCTGCAGAACCTGGTGAGCAACGCCATGCGCCATGCCGAGTCGCGGGTGCGGGTCAGTTACCAGGTCGGCCAGCAGCGTTGCCGCCTGGATATCGAGGACGACGGCCCCGGCGTGCCGGAAGATGCCTGGGAGCATATCTTCACCCCCTTCCTGCGCCTGGACGACAGCCGCACCCGCGCCTCCGGCGGCCATGGCCTGGGCCTGTCGATCGTGCGGCGAATCATCTACTGGCACGCCGGCCGCGCACAGATCAGCCGCAGCGCCAGCCTCGGCGGCGCCTGCTTCACCCTGATCTGGCCGCGTAAACAGGAGTAAGCGACGGCGTACCGGCTATCGCTATCGCGGACAAGTCCGCTCCTACCCGGTCCGGCGCAGTACCTGTAGGAGCGGGCCATGCCCGCGAAGCTTTTGCGGCCGAGCGCGCAATTCGTCTGGCCCTCGTAGGATGGGTGATAACCCATCAATTGCCCGATGGGTTATCACCTCGGTGGCCCACCCATCTACGTAAGTAAGACCGCGCAAGCCGGCGTGAGCTGCGGCGCTGCGGCCATCGCTATCGCGGACAAGTCCGCTCCTACCCGGTTCGGCGCTGTATCTGTAGGAGCGGCGGGGGTGCCTAGCCTTGTCCGCGAATCTTTTGCGGCCGGCGCGCAATTCGTCTAGGGGAGCGTTCTTATGGCCGCTACCGCTGTCCCGGATTGCATCCGGGCTACTAGGGCTTTGTAGGCCTTGCGGATGATCATGGGCTCTACGATCAATAACCCTGAGCTTTATGGGTTGTATTGATAATTATTATCATTAAGATGTGCGTCTGATGTGAGCCAAGGAGGCTAGCAATGGGCGCTTTTTGTTTTTGCTCTGCGACTTCGGCGGCCGCCGCCGCGGGATTACCCGGTACGTCGCGAGCGGCCCTGCAGGTCGAGCTGGAGCAGCTCTATAACCGCCATCGTGGTGCGCTCACCGATTTTGCCCAGGGCATGCTCGGTTGTCGTGCCCGCGCCGAAGACGTGGTTCAGGATGCCTTTCTCAAACTCTGGGAGGACGGCGACCCGCGGGCCATCCGCGATGCCTTGAGGTACCTGTTTCGTGTGGTGCGCAACCTGGCCATCGACCGTCTGCGCCGGCTCGGCCTGGAGGGGCGTTATCAGGTGGATGAGGAGCGGCTGCCGGATGTGCCGGCCGCCACTCCGTCGCCGGAGCGGGTGGTGCTCGGCGAGCTGCATTGGCAGCACCTGCAGCATGCTCTGGCCGAGCTGCCGGCGCGTACCCGTACCGCCTTCACCATGAGCCAGGTGGAGGGCTACAGCCAGCGTGAGGTGGCCAGCCACCTGTGCGCCTCACCGACCCAGGTGCATTTTCTGGTACGCGATGCCGTTGGCCATTGCCGTGCGCGCCTGGGCGATGTGGCGGCATGATCTTTTTCTTCTGCTCAGTCGGGCTGCGGCCCGCCGAGGATATCGACCGATGAAGCTGTTGCGTTTGCTGTTCCGTGAAAACCGTCTGCCGCTGCTCGGGGTGTTGCTGCTGAGCCTGTGCAGTGCGTTGTTGAGCGTTGGGGTGATCGCCTTCGTCAATCTGCGCCTGATCGCTGGCGGCGATGCCATGGGCAGCGCGCTGCTGCAGTTCGCCGGTTTGCTGATCCTGCTGCTGGCCTGCGCTTCGGCGGGGCAGATGGCGCTGCACACCCTGGGCCATCGCTTCGTCTATCGGCTGCGCCGCAACCTGGTCAAGCGGGTGCTGGACACCGATATCGAGCGCCTGGAGCAGATCGGCGGGGCGCGCATTCTGGCCAGCCTGTCGAGCGATATCCGCAATATCACCATCGCCTTCGTCTACCTGCCCGAGCTGGTCTACGGGCTGATCCTCAGCCTGGCAGCCTTCGCTTACCTGGCCTGGCTGTCGCCGTCGCTGTTCGGCGTCACCCTGGCCTGGATGGGCTTTACCCTGAGCGTCGGCTGGCTGTTCGTCGGACGGGTCAACCACCATATCCGCTTGCTGCGCGAAGCCGAAGACCGGCTGTATCAGGACTACCAGGCGGTGATCGACGGGCGCAAGGAGCTGGCGCTAAACCGCGACCGCGCGCGCTTGCTGTTCAGTGAAGAATTCGACAGCAATGCACGCACCTACCGCGACAACGTCACCCGCGCCGATATCTTCAATGGCCTGGCCGGCAACTGGGCCAACTGCATGGTGCTCGGCACCATCGGCCTGGTGTTCTTCTGCGCCAATGGCCTGGGCTGGGCGGCCGCACCGGTGGCGGCGACCTTCGCCCTGACCGTGCTGTTTCTGCGCGCACCGATGGTCGCCAGCGTGGCGGCAATCCCCAGCCTGCTGGCCGCACGGGTGGCGCTGGGCAAGCTGGAGGCGCTGGAATTGGCCGAGCAGCGCGAGGGTTTCGACTATGTCGAGCAGCCGGCCAACTGGCAGGCGCTGCAGCTTGATGGCGTCAGCTACCGCTACCCCGGCGAAGCGGGCGAGCTCGGCTTCGATGTCGGCCCCATCGACCTGACCCTCAAGCGCGGCGAACTGGTGTTTCTGGTGGGCGGCAACGGCAGCGGCAAATCGACCCTGGCGCGTCTGCTGACCGGTTTGCATCGCCCCGACGCCGGTGCCATTCGCCTGGATGGCCGCGCCCTGAATGAGGACGAGTGGCCGGCGTATCGGCAGTTGTTCGCCAGCGTGTTTACCGATTTCCATCTGTTCGCGCGGCTGCTCGGCCCGGCGGGCAGCGAAGTCAGCGATGGCCTGGTCAAGGGCTGGCTCGAGCGTCTGCATATGGCGCACAAGGCGCGCCTCGGTGCGGGGCGCTTGCTCGATACGCGCTTCTCCCAGGGCCAGCGCAAGCGCCTGGCGCTGCTGCTGGCGATGCTCGAAGGGCGCGACATTCTGGTGCTCGACGAATGGGCGGCGGACCAGGACCCGTTGTTCCGTCGGCTGTTCTACCGCGAGTTGCTGCCGCAGCTGAAGGCCGCCGGCAAAACGGTGCTGGCGATCACCCACGACGACCACTATTTCGACCAGGCCGACCGCCTGCTGAAGATGGATGGCGGCCAGTTGTTCGAACTGACCGGCGAGCAGCGCCAGCGCGCCAGTGCCGATGCCCTGCATGAAATCGGCGGGCCAGCACGACGAGTGGAGGTGCCGGGCATCTCGTAGGGTGCGCTGCGCGCACCAATACCGCTGCCTGGTGCGCACGGCGCACCCTACTTCATTTTGTTGGGCTGCGTGCCTCGGTGCCACCATGCCATGGCGATGAGCAGAAACGCCGTGGGGCGGTGCTCAGTCATGCCTGAAATCTGCGTGTAAATAAAAATTATTCGCAACTGAGTTCGTCTGTATCCATATCGCCGGCACAGCCCGGCTCGCACCGAGGACCCGCCATGAGCTTCGACAGCCCCGAGACCCGCTTTCTGGTCGTGATCAATGCCGAGCAGCAATACGCCATCTGGCCGGACTACAAGCCGGTGCCTGCCGGCTGGCAGGACGTCGGCGTGCACGGCGACCGGCAGACCTGCCTGGCGCATATCGCCGAGGTCTGGAGCGATATGCGCCCGCTGAGTCTGCGCCAGGCGACGCAAGCCTGATGCAGCGGTTCGGCCTGGCCCCTGCGCGGGCCGCCGAGCGCCTTTTCTAGCTGCATGGCGAGCAAGCCGAAGGGCTTAACCCGATCGAATTTCACGCCTGGTGCCTGTTGTGCGCCAAGGCCGCTTACGCGCACCCAGGGTGCCTAGAGGTGTTGTCCATGACCGCCGATTGCCTTTCTCAGCCTTCCGCCGACCTGGCCTGGGTGCCGTTGTCCTCGGCGCAGCAGCGCCTGTGGTTCTTCAGCCGCATGGAATCCGCCAGCAGCGCCTACAACCTGGGCGGCGTGCTCTGGCTCGATGGCGCGCTGGACCTCGCCGCGCTGCGTTACGGCCTGGATCAGCTGCTGGCCCGGCATGCCGCGTTGCGCCTGGTCTTCGCCGAGCAGGACGGCGTGGCGCAGCAGGCGGTGCTGCCGGTGTGCCCGATGCCGCTGGAGCAGGTCGATCTCGGCGAACTGGCCGCGGAGCTGCGCCAGGCCGCGGCCGAAGAGCAGGGGCGAGCCTTTGTCGAGCGGCATTTCGACCTCGGCCGTGGGCCGCAGATTCGCTGTGCGCTCTACCGCTTGCAGGCGGATCGCCATGCGTTGGTGCTGAGCATGCACCATATCGTCTCCGACGCCTGGTCGGTGCGGCTGCTGTTCGAGGACATGGCCGAGTTCTACCGGGCCCACCAGCAGCACCGCGCGCCCACGCTGAGCACGCTACCGCTGCAGTACTGCGACTATGCCGAGCAACAACGCCAGTGGCTGGCCAGCGGCGAGGGCCGGCAGCAACTGGATTACTGGCGCGCGCAGCTGGGCGAGGAACAGCCGGCCCTGGTATTGCCCGCCGACTTTACCCGCCCGGCGCAGGCCGACCGCCGCGCCGCCTATCGCCTGTTGGAGCTGGAGCCGCAGCTGGTCGGGCGTTTGCGCGGCCTGGCCAAAGCCTGCGGCGCGACCCTGTTCAGCGTGCTGCTGGCGGCGCTGCAGCTGCAGCTGGCGCGGCTGTCGGGCCAGCGCGAAGTGCGTATCGGCGTACCGGTGGCGGGCCGCGCCCATGGTCATGAGCGTCTTGTAGGCTTCTTCGTCAACACCCTGGTGCTGGCCGGGCAACCGTTGCCGGGGCTAAGCGTGCGCGACTGGATCGGCCGCACGCGGCAATGCCTGCGGCAAGGCTTGAATCACCAGCAGATGCCGTTCGAGCAACTGGTGGAGGCGCTGGCACCGGCGCGCAGCCTGGGCCAGCAGCCGTTGTTTCAGCTGGCATTCAACTACCGCCGGCAGATCCCGCTACTGGCCAACTGGCTGCCGAGCATCAAGGCGCGCCTGGATGAGTTTCCCGCCAGTCGTATTCCCTTCGACTTGGCCCTGGATGCGCAGCAGGGCGAAGGTGAGCAGGTGCAGATCAACTTCGCCTACGCCGCCGACCTGTTCGAGGCGGCCAGCATCGAGCGGCTGATCGCCGGCTTTAACCAGTTGCTCGGCGAGTTTGCCGCCCGGCCCGACAGCAGCCTGGCGCAGTTGCGTTTGCATAGCGCTGCCGAGCAGCAACGCCTGGCCGTGTGGAACCAGTGCAGGCAAGCCCATAACCCATCGCGCCTGCTGCCTGAGCTGATCGCCGAGCAGGCGGGTTTGCGCCCCGACGCCATTGCCCTGGTGCATGGCAGCGAGCGCCTGAGTTATGCCGAACTGGAGGCTCAGGCCAACCGTCTGGCCCATCTGCTGCGCGAGCGCGGCGTCGGCCCGGAAGCGCGGGTTGGCTTGTCGCTGGAGCGCGGCAATTCGATGATCGTCGGCCTGCTGGCGATCCTTAAAGCCGGTGGTGCCTTTGTGCCGCTGGACCCCGGCTATCCGCGCGAACGTCTGGCCTATATGGTCGAGGACTCGGGCCTGCAATGGTTGATTACCAGCAGCGATCTGGCGGGGCGTTTACCGGCCGTGGACACGCTTTGCCTGGATCGGCTCG
>NZ_DATKDZ010000022.1:0-124828 GCF_035512415.1 Pseudomonas sp.
GGCGGCGGTCGACGCGAAGCACCACCTGATCGTGACGCACGAGGTCACGAACGATGGGGCTGATCGTGACCAGCTGAGTTCCATGGCCAAGCAAGCGCGAGAGGCCATGGGTGTCGAGAAGCTCTCGGCGGTCGCAGACAGAGGGTATTTCAAGGGCGAAGAAATCCTGGCGTGCCATGAGGCTGGAATCACTGTTTTCGTGCCCAAGACGCTGACCTCGGGAGCGACAGCGGCTGGCCGCTTCGGCAAAGGTGATTTCATCTATGACCCAGCTAGGAACGAGTACCGATGCCCTGCTGGGCAAAGTCTGATCTGGCGCTACTCAAGCGTCGAGAAAGGGCTAAAGCTGCATCGCTACTGGAGTTCGCACTGCCAAGGTTGTGCGTTGAAAGAGCAATGCACACCGAGTCCGCAGCGTCGGGTGAGCCGCTGGGAGCATGAGGCCGTGCTTGAGGCGATGCAGGATCGACTGGATCAAGCGCCCGAAATGATGCGAATCCGCTGTCAGACGGTCGAGCATCCGTTCGGCACGCTGAAATCTTGGATGGGTGCCACCCACTTCCTCACCAAGACTCTCGACCGGGTGAGTGCCGAGATGAGCCTGCATGTGCTCGCCTACAATCTCAAACGCGTGTTGAGCTTGATGGGTAGCGATGCCTTGATGGCCGCGATGAAGGCCTGAGGCCTGTTTTACGACTCTTGCCGCCCTCCAGCAGGCGCACCGAAGTCGAAAGTGTCATAGCAACCAGAATCACCGATTGCGCCTGATCGGGCCTTCGACGGCCTTCTGGACGCCGAGAAAATCCCCGGCAGTTGATTGCCATCGCTTGCTGCGTTTTTACACGGTCTGGGCCAAAAGCGGCCAATCCCGGCAGGATGCTCTCTTCAATCTAGCAATACATGGCATCACGAAAGAGAAGCCGGGGCCTCAAGTCCAATCAGATGAGCTGCGGTTTGCTGTGCTTTCTCCAGATCGAGATACATCGTGGCGAACGACTCCATAAGAAGCTCAGGAGGCAGCGCCCAGTCCCATTTCTCCCTGATCATATTCTGAACGTTGTGAAGGACAGTGCTCGCCGTAAGCTCCTTCAAAGCCGCAACCTCTCGAAGCTTGCTTTCAAGCAATGCTCCTCCACCCTGCACTTCGATGACCAGTCCTGAGTTCTCAGTGGGCAAGCCGACGTACTCGAGAAGGACGGCCAAGGCATCGTTGGCCCAATCGCCCTGCCAGGTGAAAAGGCAGGTTCTTCCTCCGCTCTCAATAAAGCTTTGATGGCCCAACTTAAGATCAGCAAAGCTTTGCCGCGCCTCCGCCAGTAGATTCTGTGCCACTGGATCGAGGTAGGGATAAGTCTCCTCTTCCTGCAGTACGGTTTTCATCTCTTGCCGGACATTGTCGTGAACTCGAGCAGCCAGACCGTCAAAAGCAGGGGGAGCTCCTCCTGGGGAGGGCTTGACGACAATCACCTTGCCTTCCGTATCAACGTTAATCACCTGCCAACGACGCCCGGCGAAGATGATGCGCTGTTCAGCACACAGCGGTCGTGAGATAGGTAGAGCCCCAAGGGGTCTGCCATCGCAAACAACTCGGAATTCTTCATTGCTTGTGAATGCACTGTAGAAGTCGTAGTGGTTGATCAGCCGCTCGCCCAACTCACCAGGCAGCAAAAGCCCGGCCGGTTCCTGAATGATCAGATCTCGCTCACCCAAAGCACGCAGGAGGTTCAGAAAGCTGCCCTGCTCAACGGCCAAGAAAGGGCCATTGCTTACTAACGTTCCCCACAACTCAGCTGCAGTGGCACCACCTTGCTGCGCAATCATCGAGAGGCATTGTTGCACCAAGGTCGACAAATGCAGCCCCTGCGCTCTTGGCGGCTCAAACCATCCCCTCATCAGTAGCCGGATCATCGCGATGCTTTGTACCAATCCTTGGCGCAAGCGATCCGATATTGGAGAGTCATCCGTCAATCGACGCTCCTTGCAGTATCCGCGGAGAATGGCTGCCTCTCCTGGGCGACGCCCAGAACGGCCAAGACGCTGGCGCAAACTGGCAACTGAAGGTGGCGGCCCTATCTGTACAACCGTTTTGATGCTGCCAATGTCGATGCCCAGTTCCAGCGTAGTGGTACAGATCGCAGTCGCCGGCCGGTCCCCCGCTTTAAGGGCCCGCTCGGTATCCTCCCTAATATCTTTCGACAGGCTGCCATGATGTGGCCAGAACTCATTAGGTACACCGTCTTGCTCGCAGCGACGCCGTAGCTGATCGGCAAACCATTCGACCTGAGTCCTGCTGTTAGGGAACACCAAGTTGTTGCTTCCACGCAGCACCTGGAAGAGGTGCTCGGAAATTGCGTGATCGGAGGCTGAGTTGTCTTCTGGGCTCTCCTTATCTTCGGGCTGTTGGGGTGTGTCTTTCTCTGGCTCCTGAAAGCCTCTGATCTGAACTTTCAGAATTTGCCCCGAACCTTTCGATTCGATCACCGTCACCTTGCTCGGGGAAGCTGGGCGCAAGAAGGTAGCAGCCAGCATCATATCGCCCAGTGTCGCTGACAAACCTACTCGCGGGAGAGGACGTCCGATCACCTGCTCGACCCGATGCAACAAGGACTGCAGTTGCTTGCCTCGCTCACTGCCGATAAAGGCATGCAGCTCATCAATCACAAGGTAGCGCAGATTCGCGAAAATCCCGGGCAGACTCGTCCCCCGGTTCACGAACAGCGCTTCAAGAGACTCCGGGGTGATCAGCAGCACGCCTTCAGGAGATTTTAGAAAGCGGTGTTTGCGGCTCGACGAGATATCGCCGTGCCAGGCAACGACGGGAATCTCGAGTTCGTCGCAAAGCTTGCTCAGTCGCTCCCACTGGTCATTGATCAGCGCCTTGAGCGGACTGATGTAAAGCACTGACCCTGGCGGTTCCTGCTGCTTCAGCAGGTTCGTCAGAATGGGCAGGAACGCCGCCTCGGTTTTCCCCGCCGCCGTCGCCGCGGCGATGATGACGTCCTGATCAGCATTGAGCAGCGCGGGGATGGCCCGCTCTTGGGCATCTCGTAGAGAGGTCCAGCCTTCCATCCAGATCCAGCGCTGAATCCGGGAGTCAAGAAGGCTGAAGCCCTCCGACTCAGAGTTGGAAGGTTGCGAGCTCATCGTCGGCATCTACTTGAGTGTCGGCTTCACCACCTCTATCCGGGCTCAGCTCCACAGCCCCCAACAAATGTCTCCAGTCCGCGCTCGGGTTCTGCTCCAGCACGGCCAGCAAGTTGATGAATGCCGTGATCGTGGTGCGGGGTGTACGGAAATAGGCATCCCCCAACCGTTGGTTGCAATGCGCCATGAACAAAGGCAGCGCCTCGTCAGGAAGGAGGTAGCGTGTGCTGTCGCCCGAGGCGTAGACATGGCGCAGCTTCTGAAGAAGCACATAGAAGTCCTCGGGTGTCAGGCTCGCTAGGCGGATGACTGGCCCTGACAGATCCACCAACCCAGACTTGGCGAAACTGTTTTCCGCCAGACGCGACTGCAAAGCCGGATAGCTGTACAAGCCGCGGCGGGTATCCATCAGGAATTCGGGGGTGCCTCCGAGCACAAATCCAAGGCCTTCGGCAGAACCCTGCAAAGAGTCGTTGAGGATGCGCAGGATCTGTTCGTAGTTGGCGTTACGCGCCTGGGTATTGGCTAGCTTGTAGAGATTGACCAGCTCATCCAGGCAAACCATCAACCCCTCAAAGCCCGCCAAGCGGACAAACCGAGCCAGGAGCTTGAGCTGATCATAGACGGAAGCATCGTCGATGATTGTGCGTACACCCAAGGCAGCGCGCGCGTCGGTTCTTGTGGTGAACTCACCTCTCAGCCAGCGGATGGCATCGGCCTTGAGCTGTTCGTTGCCTTCCTCGAAGCCCTTGCAATAGGCCGCGATCACATCAGCGAAATCATAGCCGTTGACCATCTCGGTCAATTGGCCCAATTGCTCGCGTATCACAGCCTCGCTGTCCTTACCGGACGCCTTGGCCTCGCTCTTGGCTTGGGATATGAACCTTTCGACAATGCCCTGCAAGGCTCCGCCATCGGGCTTGGTACGCGTTGACATGTTTTTCGCCAGCTCAGCATAAAGCGAGCGAGCCTGGCCACCAGAGGCATGGAGCCGGCGATCGGGATTCAGATCCGCATGCATGGTCACGAGCTTGCGCTCCATCGCAATGGAGCGCACAAGATTCAGGAAAAAGGTCTTTCCCGCACCGTACTCACCAATTACGACTCGAAACGCTGAACCGCTCTCGGTCAAGCGCTCGACATCACGAATGAGCGCTTCCAGCTCACCAACCCTACCCACCTGGATCAGGTGTTGACCTGCCCGCGGAACGACTCCCGCACGAAGGGACTGAATAACCGCATCGCGATCTTTAGCTCTGATGCTGCTCATAATGGTAATTTTCCCATGATGTCAGGATTGATCTCGAGGGGATCTTCACCTTCGGTAATAGGCATATCGAAATGCTCGAAGGCCATGTCGTTAATGTGCTCAAGCGCGCCATCAAGCATGAGATCCATATCGCTGGCCACTGCTTCCAACTCCTCTCGTGACCATTCCATCCGAGAGACAAGCAAGCGAAGGAAGGCCGAGTGATCAGCATCCAGCCCACAGATGCTACTGGTGTCATCCGAAGCGCCACTGTTATCGGGCTCCTCTGGCTCGACGATTTGCTCATCTACGAAAACTTGGGCCAACAACGCCGACACCTGCTCGGTTTCACGTTGTAGTTGGGCAATCCGTTCATGATCCAACGTGAAGCCAGTCTTCGACGCTGATGATGCGGTGGATGGTGATATCGAGGCAACCGTAGGAGCAGTGCTCGTCGACGCGCCACTAGCTGCCACATGGAGGTCGCCGTATAGGAACTGAGAGTCCAGTTGAAGAACCTTGTAGACACGCTCAAGCAACTTCACTTCCGCAGGGCTCACCTCCCCATCCGCTTGAGCTAGGTGGGCAAGGAACGCCGCCACAGTTCGCTTCGCCGAGCTGGTCAGCGGTTCCAGCTTTTTCTTCAGGCTTTGCAAGGTCGGCGGCTGGTTGAGTTTTAGGCGGAGGTGGGCCTTCAGGCGCTTGCGATGCGCCCCACTCAAGTGGCTCCAGGAATCGACGTGACGGGACAGCAGCATGATCTCTTCTGGAGATGTGTCGCCATCCGCCGCCGCAACGGCACAGGCTAGATCCAAGGTGACCGAGGCGGCATTGTAAGCGGGAGATGCTCTTAGATCCCCGTCTTCGATCTGGGTGGCAAACAGCGCCACAGTATCTTCCGCCTTAGGTGTTTTGCTGCCGGCTAATACATCCGGCTCAATGCCGATATGCAATGACTCCAACGCCCGCGCCAGTGCGATCACCTTGTCCCGCGAAAGGGCTCCGGCACTTTTCAATCGCCCCGCCAATTCGCCGAAACTCATGACCACCATGCCATCGCCTATGCGCTGTTTCAGCGCATCCAACTCAGCACGCGACGCCGCCGGCCACAGCATGATGGGGAGCTGCAGCAAGCCTTCCAAGGCTTCAGGGGTATCGGGATTACGACCGAGATATCGGCTGTAGGGCTCCAGCTCCGCCGTGCATTCATCAACTATTTGCTGCAGCTTTTTGCGAGGAGCTGAAGTCGCTGTTACGTCTGGGATATCACCCACCCCCTCAAGCGCTTGAACCGGCAAGGCAGCCGACGCGGTGTTGTACTGCAACTTCAACCTGGTCTTGTTCTGCGGCAGAACCATGCCATCGCCATGAAGCTGCTCATACTTGATCTTGAACAACGCTGCGAAGGCGTCCTGGCAACGGCTCACTGGCGTTCGCTTGCCAATATTCTGATCCGCCAGCGCCCAGGACAAGGCCCATTCGGCGGGCACACGCTGCTTGTCGGCAGCTAGTTGTCCCAGGCCAATACGCAATTCCATGGGCATTTCATAACCGTAGGCCTGGTTGTCCGGCGGCGGTGCCAAATAACGTCTCGGCGGAGTCTCACCCATGCGTAGAAACGCTAGAAACCGACCGGCGTAGTTGCTAAATGAGCCGCTCCCCCCATAGATGGCGAGAAGGCGCTCGACTTCCGACACGATGCCAGCGATTTCGGAAGCGACATTAGGATCGCTCTTCGCATCAACGAATACACGCCGCTCAAGGCCGTAGAAGAACAGGAATACGTAGCCGATATTGGCATGAGGTGCTTTCCGCCCACTGGACAGCCAGTGTAAATAGGCGCGACGCGCCTCGGGTGAAATCGAGTCGTAACTGGCCCAGTAGCCAGTCAGCCTCTCGGCGATGTCGATAACACCACGCGCAACCTTGAGTTTGGGGTTGATCAAAGATGGCTCGGGTGCAGCATAACGATCAACTAGCCCTGTACCCACATAGATCATGCCGCCAGGAATCTTTTCTCCGGCTACCTCAACGAATTCACCGGCCGGAATCCATCGGACATTTTCATCCATCAGTGTCGCCGGCGCACTCGGCAGGCGATATGAAGGTGGCGTTGAGACTTCGAGGGTGACCGTGAAAAATTCTGAGTCCTCTCGCCTCCTGACTTTCTCCTCCGCAGCAGGTGCCAGTTCCCGAGTGTTGCCTGTATAGGCCTGATCTTGGACTTCGACCTCGTCCAGAGAAAACACTAAGCCACGATTCGGATCAGCCTCTACCGCTCTAGGCCAATTTCTCGAAGATGAAGGGCGGTGCTGTTGATGCGTCACAGAGGGAGGGGTTTTGGACGAGTTGCTGTTGGCCTTTACGATCAGCCATACACCGAAGCCGATAACCCCTACTCCAGCAAGAGCAATCCAGGCTTCTTTGGGGATAGAGGCAATCGCGCCCAAGAACAGAACCCCCAGGATAGCCACCCCGGAAATTTCAGATTTGTTTCTTCGCTTCCGTGCCATCAGATCTGACTGCCCCTCTGAGTCCATACTGGCTTATTGTCAGTATCTGCAATTTGAGCTGATCAGCCAATCTCTTTGATCCTCGGGATACGGCCTCGTCAAACACTTTTGCCTGCGGTTCCAGTTCGCGTTCGGGTACCAAGTCGGTTGGAGCCCTCAATGTGAGTCATTTTTGAGGCGCTCAGCAAGCACTCGGCCTCAATGACAGTGAACACTCCCGGCCTTGTTATCCATATGACAACACTGCCATGGCGGTGAGCTTTTGCGGCATCCACCCCCGTGCTCGACAATCTCCGTTCCACTCCGCGCCATACCATGACTTGCGCGCAGTCTTTGCCGTTCGATACACACGATTTCGATGGGATCGTATATCGACGCTTATGGCAAACATCAATGGCCACTATGGAGGTGGTTACCTCTCCGCCGCTTGCACTCCAGGCTTAAACAAGTGGAAGCCCAGAGCGGATAGCCATCACAGCAGACCATAGCTCGGCAGCCTGTCACCTACTGCCTCCCATAAGCGACAAACTTGTCGTGCCAGCTACACCAGGCCGCCTCCTTCCCAATCCCATACTTCTGTCGGCCTAAAGCCACGCACTATCGAACATTGCCAGATGTGCCCGCCCGAACCGTTCAAATGTGTCCACCGTGATATTCCTTCTTAATGCACCTATGCAACAGCGGTGCTACTGCAAAATATCAGGCTCCGGTGCCCGCAAATACTAGGTTCGCGGGCATAGCCCCGACCAACGCAGATCAGGTCAAATACAACCCTCACAGACCCAGTGATTTAGCCATTAAATGGCTGAAAAGCCATTCCTTAGTTGTAAAAGCCGCATCCTTTACTGAGTTTCATGACCCAGCCGACCGATTACGAACCTATCGGTAGGGTCACTGCGTATGAAATATGTAATGCAGTAACACGGGGAAAACATCAGACCATGCTGTAAGCCCCTATTCACTAAGGCTTGAGCAGAAAGAACGTAAACATCGAAACCCTGATTGCGATGTTTTTATATTGGGCCAGTTCTCACCGATTTGGCATGGATGTTGATGTGTGGAAGATGCAACCCAGTAACACCAAAAAAACATCAGGCCATTCTGGAGCCCTTTACTCATAAGGGCTTGAATTGAATTGATAAAAACATCAACTCATACACTTCGATGTTTTTCAGATGATTCGCAATACCTGGCAGCCCGGCCCGAAAATCGACCAGCAGGCAGTCTTCAACCGAGCTCAGATCGAGGGTTGGGTATATGAAATTGGTGCGTTTCTGAGTATCAAAAGTGCTCGTAGAGTTCACTTTTGTGAACTCCTAGTGTGAAGCTGCACATCAATAGATGTTCACAAAAGTGAACTTTATTGCCACCTCACCGTAGCGATTGTCGGCCTTCGACGCCCTCCTAGACACCGAGAAATTCCGCCGTAAGTTGATTACCGGCTCGTTTCGGTTTACACGGCCTGGGCCGAAATCGGTCTCGAAATTTCGTCTCTCATCCCCGCAAGCGCAATGCGTCACCAGCAACTTGAATGCCGCCGTCGGTTGCCGCCTAGGGTAGTACAAGCAGCCACCTCGGCACGAACCTTTCAACACGTTTACCACGCACGCTGTCGCTGAGTTTCTTACCAGCACAAATTCTCACGACGCCCCTACCACACTAACTTGCAGATCGAAGATCTCATGCTCAGATAAAAGAGAAAGAGCTTCGAAACTTCCGTCACGCAACTGACAAACGCCCACACAACCTATGCATACGGGTGCCTCGAACTGTCTGGTTTAAGGCCAGCCGGAAACTCAAAAGTAACTTTATGGCAATCACTCCAGCCGATCGTGATGAATCACCACAAATCTTGACCCGGGAGTTCAGACCCTGTTTAGGGCACAGATAGCCCGCATTTTCAGAAAATTGCCCCCCACCATGTACGCACCAAACGTTGATGAACGAAGAGGTGTTCATGGGTGGGGGAAAAAAATCAAAACCTTCTGGGCCTAGAAAAGGATGGTTTAGACAACTCCTGATGTCGAGTCAGGTGCGGCTATGACAACCGACGCTCACTCAATCGATCTCGACAAGATATCGGAAGAGAAAATGGCTGAGTTACTTGGCACAACCAAGCGCGCGCTGCAAGCAAAACGCGCTCGCAAGCAAATCCCTGAGGGGGTCTGGCTCAAAATTGGTCGAAAAATTATTTATAGCCTGCGGAGATACGACGAATGGCTCGAAAGTCAGTGGATATGCCCACCGGGGTGGAAGTTTTCCGAAACTCCATACGCATCAGGTTCACCTGGAATGGACGCCGGTGCAGCGAAACGCTCCCCTATCCCATCACGCCAAAAGGGATTGCGGCGGCATCCATCCTTAGAGATCAAGTAGTGCGCCTCTCCAAGATGGGCCTGCTCGATGATGCCAAGTACAGCGAACTATTCCCAGGCTCTGCGGTGCCGGAGGGCGGGCTTTCGTGCTTCGGTGAGTTTGCCCAGCTATGGCTGGACAGCCGTGACATCACTCAAGGAACCAGGCTGAACTACAAAAGCACGCTGAACCACTATTGGATGCCCCACTTGGCGTTAATTCGCATCGATCTGATCACCACAACACTGCTACGCCGCATCACTGCTGAGACGAAATGGACGTCCTCCGGAGTAAAAAGGAACGCACTCGTCAAGCTTTCGACGATCCTAAAAGCTGCTTTGGGTGATGGGCTGATCGAACGCAACCCAGCAGAAACATTGGAAGTGCCACGCAGATCACGCAAAGATCCGGATCCGCTGACTTTGGACGACGCCAATCGGATAGTCGAAAAACTCTACTCAACCTCGCACTGGCCAAGCCTGATCTATGCAGCCTTGTTCGAATTTCTATTTTTCTCAGGCCTGCGGTTATCAGAGGCGCTAGCTCTGCGATGGGAATCGGTGGATTGGAGTCGGAAACAAGTGCACGTCTGTCGCACAGTTGCACTAGGCGTGGTGGAAGAACGGACAAAGACCAAAAGTGGTCGGTATGTTCTGCTCAATGAGCGTGCGCTGCGGGCATTGTGGTTCGCCCTAAACTATGCGGAACGCCGGCAGCACGGTGTTGGTCGAGTCAAAAACACGCCTTACGTGTTTCCGCCGTCAAAAGGCCAGGAGTACATCAAGGAAACCTCCAACGTGCATCACCAATGGCGCCCTACCCTCGAGGCCTTGAGTATCCGCTACCGGCCGCCGTATAACTGCCGCCACACCTATGCGACAATATGCTTAATGTCCGGCATGAACCCCGCTTTCATCTCTCAGCAATTGGGCCATAGCGTCCAAATGTTGTTGTCGACGTACGCCCGCTGGATCAACTCAAGCTCCGACTGGAGCGAACTGGAAAAGCTGAACATTGGTATCAAATCGGTATCAACCCCATTCAGCAAGCCATAAGTCATTGATAGGTAAGACCTTTGATCTCCACCGCCAACATCACCATGCAATTCGGGGCCAAGCCCCTGTTCGAGAACGTTTCCGTCAAGTTTGGCGGCGGCAACCGCTACGGCCTGATCGGGGCCAACGGCTGCGGCAAGTCGACCTTTATGAAGATTCTCGGCGGCGACCTGGAATCCAGCGGTGGCCAGGTGATGCTGGAGCCGAACGTGCGCCTGGGTAAGCTGCGTCAGGATCAGTTCGCCTACGAAGACTTCAGCGTGATCGACACCGTGATCATGGGTCACGAAGAGCTGTGGAAGGTCAAAGCTGAGCGCGACCGTATCTACTCGCTCGCTGAAATGAGCGAAGAAGATGGCATGAAGGTCGGCGAACTCGAAGGTGAGTTCGCTGAAATGGACGGCTACACCGCCGAGTCCCGTGCCGGTGAGTTGCTGCTCGGCCTGGGTATCCCGTTGGAGCAGCATTTCGGCCCGATGAGCGAAGTCGCGCCGGGCTGGAAACTGCGTGTGTTGCTGGCGCAGGCACTGTTCTCCGATCCGGAAGTGTTGTTGCTGGACGAACCAACCAACCACCTGGACATCAACACCATCCGCTGGCTGGAAAACATCCTGACCCAGCGCAACAGCACCATGATCATCATCTCTCACGACCGTCACTTCCTGAACTCGGTCTGCACCCATATGGCTGACCTGGATTACGGCGAACTGCGCCTGTTCCCGGGCAACTACGACGAGTACATGACCGCCGCGACCCAGTCACGCGAGCAACTGCTGTCGGATAACGCCAAGAAGAAAGCGCAAATCAACGAGCTGCAAAGCTTTGTTAGCCGCTTCTCGGCCAACGCCTCGAAATCCAAGCAGGCATCGTCGCGCGCCAAGCAGATCGACAAGATCCAGCTGGCCGAGGTCAAGCCATCGAGCCGCGTCAGCCCATTCATCCGTTTCGAACAGAACAAGAAGCTGCACCGCCAGGCCGTGATGATCGATAAATTGGCCAAGGGTTTCGACGGCAAGGCGCTGTTCAAGAACTTCAGTTTCCAGGTTGAAGCCGGCGAGCGCGTGGCGATTATCGGCCCGAACGGAATCGGTAAAACCACCCTGCTGCGCACCCTGGTCGGCGAACTGACCGCGGATGCCGGCACTGTGAAATGGACCGACAGCGCGGAACTGGGCTACTACGCCCAGGACCACGCCTACGACTTCGAAGACGATATCAGCTTGTTCGACTGGATGGGTCGGTGGACTACCGGCGAGCAGATGATTCGCGGCACGCTGGGGCGCATGCTGTTCAGCAACGACGATATCCTCAAGTCGGTAAAAGTCATCTCCGGTGGAGAGCAAGGCCGTATGCTGTTCGGCAAGCTGATTTTGCAAAAGCCGAACGTGTTGATCATGGACGAACCGACCAACCACTTGGACATGGAGTCCATCGAAGCGCTGAACCTGGCGCTGGAAAACTACCCGGGCACGCTGATCTTCGTCAGCCATGACCGTGAGTTCGTTGGTTCCCTGGCTACGCGCATCATCGAGCTGTCGGCCAACGGCATCACCGACTTCAGCGGCACCTACGATGACTACCTGCGCAGCCAGGGCGTCATCGTCTAACACCGCAGTAACGCACGACCAACAAAAAGCCCGCTCAATTGAGCGGGCTTTTTGTTTTATGCAGCCAATCAGGCAGTGGCAAACAACTCAGCGACTTTCTCCTGCGCCGCCGTGATGGCATTGGCGCGCGGCTCTTCACCGTAGGCCAGGCCTTCGGCACGGACGATCTCGATATCGGTAATGCCGAGAAAGCGCAGCACCAGTTGCAGATACTCTTCATGGGCCTGGCCGCTTGGCTGACCCGCGTGAATACCGCCCGCAGTGGAAACGATCACCACCTTCTTGCCGCCCGCCAGGCCCTTGGGGCCGTTCTCGTCGTAGGCAAAAGTCTTGCCGGCTACTGACACACGGTCGATCCAGGCCTTGAGCTGGGTCGGTATGGTGAAGTTGTACATCGGCGCGCCAATCACGATGGCATCAGCCGCGAGAAACTCATTGAGGGTGCCTTCGGCCAGCTCGACTTCATGCTGCTGCGCCGCATCGCGCAGCTCCGCTGGGGTACCACCGGCTACCAGACTGGCGGCAGACAGATGGCTCAGTGCATCGCTGGCCAGATCGCGATAGCTCACCTGCGCTTCAGGCTCAGCGGCCAGCCAGGCGTCGACCACGGCGCGGCTGAGTTGGCGGGAGGCTGACGAGTCGCCGAGGATGCTGGAATCGAGGTGCAGTAGTTTCATGACAATCTCCAAATTGAGATCGCCCCGCGGCGATCAAGATGCTGGAGATACTATCGATGAAAGCAATAGCCGATTAGTCAGTGCAAATGCGATAGTTCGTCCTACTGATAGGACGATAGAACCATGCATGACCTCAACGACCTGTTCTACTTCGCCAAGGTGGTGGAAGCCGGCGGCTTTGCTGCGGCCGGGCGCACCCTCGGCATCCCCAAGTCACGCTTGTCGCGACGCATTGCCGAGTTGGAGAACCGCCTCGGCGCGCGCCTGCTGCAACGTACCACCCGAAAACTGGCATTGACCGATATCGGCGAACGCTACTTGCGCCATTGCCAGGCCATGCTGCAGGAAGCCGAACAGGCCGAGGAAACCGTGGCCAGTCTGACCAGCGAACCGCGCGGTCGTCTGCGGGTCAGCGCGCCAGGCGGCATCGCCCTGCTCTCGGAGCTGGTGGTGAGTTTTCTCGCGGCCTACCCCAAGGTGCAACTGGAGTTGATCCAGACCAACCGGCGCATCGACCTGCTCAACGAGGGCGTGGACGTCGCCTTGCGCGTGCGCAGCGCCGAAGATGAAGACCCAACGCTGATTACCCGCCGCTTACGTCCGGCACAGGCCTTTATGGTGGCCGCACCGGCCTTGCTGCAGCACGCCAGGATCAGCACGCCCGGCGACCTCTCAGCGCTACCTGCATTGGGCGCAATAGAAGCGGACCGCAGAATCCACCTGCGTTTGCAGCACGACAGCGGGCCCGTGCAGGAGGCTGTGCTGGAAGCACGCCTGGCCATCGAAGATTTCAACGTACGCAAGCAAGCAGCCATGGCCGGCCTGGGCTTTACCATGCTGCCCGCGCCCCTGTGCCTGGATGAACTGGCCGATGGCCGCCTGATCCGCCTGCTGCCTGACTGGGCGCTACCCGCCGCTAATCTACAAGCGGTGTACACCCACAGACGCGGCATGCTGCCGGCCGTACGCGCGTGGATCGAACACCTGAGTGATGCCTTTAGCCGTTGGGATCAGCCAATTTAATCGTAATCAAGCCTGTGGTTTACCCAGGGAAATGCCGAGCGAGGAAAGCCAGTAGCAACAGATTGACCTGCTCGGCCTGCTCGTTCTGAATCCAGTGTCCGCACTCTTTCAGCACATGCTGTTCAAGTCGGGCGACTCGCTTGGGCATCTGCTTGAGGGTATAGGCCTCCAGAGTGCCGACTGGATCCATATCCCCCAGTAGAAACAGCGCTGGTTGCTCGATCTGCCGGTCAGCCAGGGCCTCGGTGCGCTGCCAGTTACGCTCAAAGTTGCGATACCAGTTCAGCGCGCCATAAAAGCCGCGGCCCTCAAAGGTTTTCAGGTAATGCTCGAACGCTGCACGGTCACACCAGGCCGGCAGCACGCCGGGGTCCTGCATGCCATCAAACAGCCCAGCGCCGGCGGGTTTGTCCTGCAGAAAGTGATCCTTGGGCACGGCTGCCGAGGTGTTGTGCATCATCATGCGCAGGGTACGGGGGATGTCGGCATCCATTTCCGCCTCGGCTACGCCAGGCTGCTGAAAATGCAGAATGTAATGGAAACGCCCGGCGTACAGCTGACGCATGATCTCGATGGCCGGCTGCCGAGGCCTCCCACCAAACGGCACCGCCATGCCGACTACCGCCTGCACTCGCTCGGGCTCAAGCAGGGCCAGGTGCCAGGCAATCGGCGCGCCCCAGTCATGACCGACCACACACACCTGCTGCTGGCCTAGCTGATCCATAGCGGCCTGGATGTCGGCGCAGATGGTTAGGAGGTCATAGGCCGCAGGATCACGCGGTGCACTGCTCTGGCCATAGCCACGCATTTCCGGAATCAGCACGCGGTAACCGGCAGCGGTCAAAGGCGTGATCTGCTGCCGCCAGGAATGCCAGCACTCGGGAAAGCCGTGCAGCAACCAGACCGGCCGCCCCGCTGCAGGGCCAGCGCTGTATAGGCTCAGGTCGATACCGTTGACCTGAAGTATGTGCTGTTCGAGCTGATGCATATGCGCCTCCATCTAACCGAGGCCACTATGACAAAGGCGCACCCTGGGGTGCGCCTTTATTTATCCCCTGAATACTTAGGGCTGTGCCGTGCTCCAGTCGATCCACTGCAACTGCCAGGTCGCCAGAATCAACAAGCCGAAACCGATGCGATACCAGGCAAAGGCGGCATAGCTGTGCTTGCCGATAAAACTGAGCAGCGCCCGCACCGCGATCATGGCGAAGATAAAGGAGGTGACAAAACCAATGGCAAACACCGGCAGGTCACTGATCTGAAATAGATCGCGGTACTTGTAGCCGGAGTACGCAGCCGCGCCAACCATGGTCGGCATGGCAAGGAAGAAGGAGAACTCGGTCGCTGCCTTGCGCGACAACCCGAACAGCAGGCCGCCGATAATCGTTGCGCCGGAGCGTGAAGTACCCGGAATCATCGCCAGGCACTGGGCGAAACCGATCTTCAGCGCATCCTTCCAGGTCATCTCACCCACGCTCTCGGCGTGTACCAGATGCGTGCGCCGTTCGGCCCAGAGCATGATCACCCCGCCCACCACCAGCGCCAGCGCCACGGTGATCGGGTTAAACAGGTAATGATGGATCAGGTCGGCAAACAATACGCCCAGCGCCACGGCGGGCAGAAAGGCGATCAGCAGATTGGTCGTGAAACGTTGGGCCAAGGGCTCTTTCGGCAGGCCCACAACGATATCGAGGATCTTGCGCCGGTACTCCCACACCACCGCGAGAATCGCCCCCAGCTGGATGATGATATTGAAGGCCATCGCCCGCTCGCCGCCGAAACCAATCAGGTCGGCGACGATAATTTGGTGCCCCGTACTGGAGATCGGCAGAAACTCGGTAACCCCCTCAACTATCCCAAGAATAAGCGCCTGAAAAGCCACCCACAGATCCATCCGAACTCCCTAAAAGCGCACGCCACCGCGTGCGAACAACCGAGTCATAACAACCGGGTAATAAAGACAAGCCAAATCAGACAGCTACGTAAGACGGAAAGTTCAGTGTCGCTATCCGAACGGCAGCGCTGCGCGCAGATGATGCCACAGCCGGCACGCAACAGCCTCGCGCGGCACCAAAAAGTGTGCCCATAAACAGTGGCAGTACCGTTAATAATCGACTGCCCAGGTGCAATTAGCCTAATGTCTAACGTATTCCGCGATGTCATTACCCTATAAGAGGCGCCCGACGCCCCGTGAGAGAGCCAAACCATGAACAGCCTACGTAGCCTGCCCATTAGTCGTCGTCTCTGGTTGATCCTGTTAGTGGCCATTGTGATGCTGATTTTTCAAGGCGCGCTGCTGTTGCGCCAGATCCATACAGACCTCTATGCCGCCAAAGGCGAAAAAACCCAGCATGTGGTGCAAAGCGCCGCCGGTATCCTCAAGCATTACCACAGCCTGGAAAGCAGTGGCGGCATAAGCCGTGAAGAGGCCCAGGCCCAGGCCATGAACGTCATAAAGGGGCTGCGCTACGACGGCCAGGAGTACTTCTGGATCAATGACCAGACCCCGGTCATGATCATGCACCCTACCAATCCCAAGCTGGATGGGCAGAACCTCTCCGGGTTCAAGGACCCAGACGGCAAAGCCCTGTTCAATGAAATGGTCGCCATCAGCAAGAGCAAGGGGGCGGGCCAGGTCAACTACCGCTGGCCAAAACCCGGCTCCAGCGAGCCGGTACCCAAGGTTTCCTATGTCGAACTGTTCCAGCCCTGGGGCTGGATTATCGGTTCAGGCGTTTATGTGGATGACGTCCAAGCCGAGTTCCAGGCCCAGGCCCTGAAGGCAGTCGCCATTGGTGGGGCCATCGCGATACTGATGGTTGTGCTCCTGCTGCTGATCGTGCGCAGCATCACCCAACCGCTGCAGCAGGCCGTCAGCGCCATGGCCAATATCGCCAGCGGCGACGGCGACCTGACGCGTAATCTGGACGCCAGCGGTGGCGATGAACTCACGGCCCTGGCCAGGCACTTCAATGCCTTTACCGACAAGCTGCGCCAGGTAATCAGACAATCACTCGACTCCGCCGGCGAACTCGACAAGGCCGCTAATGCCCTTGGCCAGGTTTCCGGGACGGCGCAGCAGCACAGCGAACAACAATCGCAACAGATGGAGCTGGTGGCGACCGCGATCAATGAAGTGACCTACGGCGTACAGGATGTGGCAAAGAACGCCGAACACGCCTCCTCCGAGGTGCATGCCGCCGAAGAGCAGGCCCAGCAGGGGCTGCAGAATATCGATGCAAGCCTGCGGCAGATCAACCAGCTGTCTGGCACCATCAATCAGGCCGTCGAGGTCATCCAGACCCTCGCTGAGGAAAGCACCCAGATCGGCAGCGTGCTGGAAGTCATCCGTTCAATTGCCGAACAAACCAACCTGCTGGCCCTCAACGCCGCGATCGAAGCCGCCCGTGCCGGCGAGCAAGGCCGTGGCTTCGCCGTGGTCGCTGACGAGGTACGCCTGTTGGCACAGCGCACGCAGAAGTCCACCGCCGAGATTCAGGGCATGATCGAGCGCCTGCAGGGCAACTCGGAAGCGGCGGTCAAGGTCATCAACGAGAGCAGCCGCGCCTCGCAGCAGACTATCGAACAGGCTAGCCAGGCTGGGGCCAGCCTCACCCTGATCGCCAATGGCCTGCGCAACCTAATCGGCTTGAATGCTTCCATCGCCAGCGCTACGCTGCAACAATCTCACGTAGTCGAAGATATCAATCAGAATGTCACCCAGGCTGCCAGCCTGGCCCATAACAATGCATTGGCTGCCGAGCAATCCAGCGAGGCGGGCCGTCGTCTTGGGCAGTTGGCTGAGCAGTTAAACGGATTGCTCGGACAGTTTCGCGTATGAGGACTTAATGAGCAGCATGGAACATCAGGAAGTTGACCTCAATCGCGCGCAGAATCAGGACCTGGTCTGGGATCTGAACAGCATCGCTCGTCGCGAACTGGCCGAGCGCTTTATCAAGCTGTTCGAAAACCGCCTGTGCGTGTTCTCCGAGTCGGTGCACCAGCTGTACACCAACTACAACCTGCACTTCCCCAGCGATCAGGGCCGCAAGATGGTGGTGCTGCCCAACCCCTACGCCTTCCACGACACGCTGCACGGCATCGAGTCCCAGGCCGTGCGCCCAACCGGTCTCTGTGTGCTGCCAGGCGTGGTGCTGGGCAAACCCGGCCTGTTGCTCACCACCATGTTCAAGGAAGGCGGACCGGCCCCCAAGACCATGCCGTTCAAACAGGCCCTGGCGCAGATCATCAGCAATCAGAAAAAGGCTGGCGATGTATTTTTGCCGATCATGATGAAAGGCGATTTGCGCGAGTTCAATCAGCAGATGCCCTATATCCACCTGCATCGCCTGCAGGTCAGCCGCCTGACCCGCCTCTCCACCTTCGAGCGCGACGATATTCAGCAGACCATCACCCGCAAGCTCCTCACGCTCTATCGCCAGGCCGATAGCCTGAGCTGTCAGGAGCCCTGAGGGCTGCACAGCGGCCGCCCGGCATAAATCCGACGCATAAAGAAGCCGGCAGCAGTGACACTGCTACCGGCTTGTTGTCTCGTACCGCCGCTCTGGCGCGCTCAGTACCCATGCCTCCGAGCCCGGAGACGGCGTGGCTTATTGCTGGCTGACCCAGAACACCGCGGTGGCGACAAAGATCAGGATCAAGGCAAAGATCGCCTTGGCATCTACAGCGCTGTCGCCGTTATCAGATTCGGTATGTTCGCTCATGGCTACCCCTCTTGTTGTGATTATGGGTGAATCGCCCCTGCAGTTAAGACCAGTCAGGGCACTTACTCAAGCTCAGAGGTTATGTTCCACCCCTCACTTATCCCTTTAAGTTCTTTCCATATACTCAAACATCACTTTTGCGCATAACCCTGAGCTGGTATCTTCCTTCGGCTCCGCAGGGAGTGCGCGGCCGTGCGCGCTGATTAGCTGTAAAAAGCCTGATAACAGGACACTTCATGTACGTATACGACCAGTACGACCAACAAATCGTCGAGGACCGCGTCAAGCAGTTCCGCGATCAAACCCGCCGTTACCTGGCTGGCGAACTGAGCGGCGAAGAATTCCGCCCGCTACGCCTGCAGAATGGCCTGTATATCCAGCGCTTTGCGCCGATGCTGCGCATTGCCGTGCCCTACGGCCTGATGTCATCCGCGCAGGTTCGCATGATGGCCAAGATTGCCCGTGACTACGACAAGGGTTACGCGCATATCAGCACCCGGCAGAACGTGCAGTTCAACTGGCCGGATCTGGAAGATGTGCCGGAGATCCTCGCCGAGCTGGCCACCGTGCAGATGCACGCGATCCAGACCAGCGGCAACTGCATCCGTAACACCACCACCGACCAGTTCGCCGGTGTGGCCAAGGATGAAATCGTCGACCCACGTCCGTGGTGCGAAATTATTCGCCAGTGGTCGACCTTCCACCCCGAGTTCACCCACCTGCCGCGCAAGTTCAAGATTGCGGTCAACGGTGCGACCAGCGACCGTGCAGCGATTGAAGTGCACGACATCGGCCTGGAAGCGGTACAGAACGCCGCTGGTGAGCTGGGCTTCCGCGTCTCCGTCGGTGGCGGCCTGGGCCGTACCCCGATCGTTGGCAGCTTTATCAACGAATTCCTGCCGTGGCAGCACCTGATCAGTTACCTCGACGCCATCCTGCGTGTGTACAACCGCTATGGCCGTCGTGATAACAAATACAAGGCGCGCATCAAGATTCTGGTCAAGGCGCTAACACCTGCGGTGTTCGCCGAGCGGGTCAATGCCGAGTGGGCCCACCTGAAAGACGGCCCCACCACCCTGACCGAAGCCGAAGTGGCGCGCGTTGCCGCGCACTTTATCGACCCAAGCTACCAAGCCCTCGACGACCAGGACGCCGCGCTGGCTGCCCTGGATACCGAGCACCCAGGCTTTGCCCGCTGGCGTCAGCGCAACACCTTTGCGCACAAAAAGCCGGGCTATGTCGCCGTCACCCTGTCGCTCAAGCCGACCGGCGTGGCCCCGGGCGATGTCACCGACAAGCAGCTCGACGTGATCGCCGAACTGGCCGACCGCTACAGCTTTGGCGAAGTGCGCAACAGCCACAACCAGAACATCATTCTGGCGGATGTCGAGCAGGCGCAGCTGTTCACCCTGTGGGGCGAGCTGCGCGAGAATGGATTCGCCACGCCGAACGTCGGCCTGCTGACCGACATCATCTGCTGCCCGGGCGGCGACTTCTGCTCCCTGGCCAACGCCAAGTCGATCCCGATTGCCGAAGCCATCCAGCGCCGTTTCGATGACCTGGATTACCTGTTCGACATCGGCAATATCGACCTGAACATCTCCGGCTGCATGAACGCCTGCGGCCACCACCACGTTGGCCATATCGGCATCCTCGGGGTGGACAAGAAGGGGCAGGAGTTCTATCAGGTGTCCCTCGGCGGTAGCGCCGGCCGTGACGCCAGCCTGGCACAGATCCTCGGCCCATCCTTCGCCGAAGCGGACATGGCCGATGTGATCGACAAGATCGTCAAGGTCTATGTCGAGCGCCGCGATGAAGAAGAGAGTTTCCTCGACACCTTCCGCCGTATCGGTGTCGACCCGTTCAAGGAGCGCGTATATGCAGCGAATCATTAAGAATGGCCAGCTGATCGATGAAAGCTGGCATCTGCTGCCCAAGGACGCCACGCTGGACGGCATCTCCAACTGCGCCGACCTGATCGTACCGCTGGCCCTGTGGATCGAACACAGCACGGCGCTCAAGGCCCGCGATGGCGGGCTGGGCGTGTGGCTGGACGCCGGTGAGGAAATCGAGGAAATCGCCGATCAGCTGGATAACTTCCAGGTTATCGCGCTGAACTTCCCGGCCTTCACCGATGGCCGCCACTGCTCCACCGCCTACCTGCTACGCAACCGCTACGGCTACAAGGGCGAAGTGCGCGCCATCGGCGATGTGCTGCGCGACCAGCTGTTCTCCTACCTGCGCGTGGGCTTCGATGCCTTCGCCCTGCGTGAGGACAAGGACCCGCTGGATGCCTTGAAAGCCTTCGAGGAGTTCAGCGAGGTCTATCAGGCCTCCAGCGACCAGCCGCTGCCGCTGTTCCGCCGCCGCGCCTGATCAAAGGCAACAAAAAGCCCCGCCTATCCGCAAATAGGCGGGGCTTTTTTATCGGTCTCAAATGGCCCGCACACTGTCCCAGGCGATTTGCGCAAAGAGCTCACGGCATTGCGCCAGGTCGCTGCGTACCCGTCCGGCCAACCAGTTGCGGGAAAAGTCATGGGTCGGGCCGATGATCACCGAGGCAAAGCAATCGCTCGGCATGACCTTGAAACAGCCCTGCTCCCGATAGGCCGCCAGGGCCTGGAGGATCCGCGCGTAGTGCTGCTGATTGGCTTCGCGCAGTTGCTCGCCCATTTCACTGGCCTCGACCCGGCCACGGCTGTGCAGAACAAAGCGCGCCCAGTCCGGGTTGGCCACCACCCAGTCGATATAACTGGTGACCAGCAGCTTGACGCAGGCCTCGGCGCTATCGGCCCCGGCAAAGCCCTGCTCCAGCAGTTCGGCATACTGTGCGGTACCGGCCATATAGAGCGCCGCCAGGATGCGCTCCTTGTTGCCGAAATGGTGATACAGGCTGCCGATGCTGGCACCTGAACGATCGCGAATCATCTCGATGGTGGTGGCATCCACCCCCACTTCGGTTACGCACGCCAAGGCGGCCTGGAGAATCTCATCTTTACGGGTACTGCGAGCCATAACACTCCCTGGCGCTGAACCATGCATCGAAGCCGAAACGGCTCAGTCGAGGTTGACCAATACGCGGCCAACCTGCTGACCCGCCAGTATCCGGCCGATGGCCTGAGGCAGCTCGGCCAGGCCCAGCTCTGTGACCAGGGGCTCCAGATCGAGCTTCCATTGCAGCGACAGTCGGTCCCACATCGAGGCCTTGACCACCAACGGCAGCTCCACCGAATCGACGCCCAGCAGGTTCACTCCGCGCAGGATAAACGGCAGCACACTGCCGTTGAGGGCCACGCCTGCGGTCAGGCCGCAGCAGGCGGCACTGCTGCCATAACGCAACGACTTGAGTACATTGACCAGGATGTCGCCGCCCACCGTATCCACCGCACCGCCCCAGCGCTCCTTGAGCACGGGCCGCTCGACGCCCTCCAGCAACTCAGCGCGCGAGACGATCTCCTGCGCCCCCAGGCCCTTGAGAAAAACCGCCTGCTCGGCCTTGCCCGTCGAGGCGGCCACGCGGTAGCCCAGAGTATTGAGCAACACCACAGCGATACTGCCGACGCCACCCGTGGCACCGGTCACCAGCACGGGGCCGGCATCCGGAGTCATTCCTGCCTGCTCGAGCTTGTCGACACACAGCGCCGCGGTAAGCCCCGCAGTCCCCAGCAGCATGGCTTCGCGCAGGGACAGGCCCTTGGGCCGCTTCAGCGCCCAGGCAGCCGGAATGCGGATGTACTGGGCAAAGCCCCCGGAGGTATTCATACCCAGGTCGTAACCGGTGACTATCACCTCATCGCCAACGCCAAACTCGGCCACGGCAGACGCCTCAACCACCCCTGCTGCATCGATGCCCGGGGTATGCGGGAAGCTTCTGGTCACGCCGCGGTTGCCGCTGGCCGACAGGGCGTCCTTGTAATTGAGCGAGGAATATTTAACCCGCACCAGCAACTCGCCGGCGGGCAACTGATCGATCTCGCGCTGAACCATCACCTGCTCGAATTGGCCGGCGGCGTTCTCGACAGCCTGCAATGCGTTGAACCCACTCATCGTCTTCCCCTGTAGCAAACGGATTACCAGAAACGCTGCTGCAAACGGCTCAGCCAGGTCAGGGCAAAGCGATCCAGCGCCACGCTGGCTGCCAGCCCTACACGTTCCTGCAAGGATTTCTTCTCGGCATAGTGCAAATGAAACAGCTCGGTGCTCTTCGCCCGCTCTGCCAGGTACTCGTCACTGGTCTTGAGTTCATCGACCAGCTGCTTTTCCAGGGCGCTAAGGCCCAGCCAGACTTCGCCCGTGGCGATATCGTCGATATCCAACTGCGGGCGATAGCGCGCCACAAAATTCTTGAACAGTACATGGGTGGTTTCCAAGTCTTCCTGGAATTTCTCCCGGCCCTTCTCGGTATTTTCGCCAAATACCGTCAGGGTGCGCTTGTATTCACCAGCGGTGAGCACCTCGAAGTCGATGTCGTGTTTCTTCAACAGACGATGCACGTTGGGTAGCTGCGCCACCACGCCGATGGAGCCGAGAATGGCGAACGGCGCGGAAATAATCTTCTCGCCGATGCAGGCCATCATATAGCCGCCGCTGGCCGCGACCTTGTCGATGCAGATGGTCAGCGGCACGCCGGCCTGGCGAATACGCGCCAGCTGCGAGGACGCCAGGCCGTAGCTGTGAACCATGCCGCCGCCGCTTTCCAGGCGCAGCACCACTTCATCCTCGGGGGTGGCCATACTCAGCAAGGCGGTGATCTCGTGGCGCAGGTTGTCGGTGGCCGACGCCTTGATATCGCCATCGAAGTCCAGCACATAGACCCGGGGCTTGTGGCTGCCGGCTTTTTTCGCCTGCTTGGCCGCCTTGGCTTCGGCCTTGTGCGCGACTTTCAGCTGGTCCTTGTCCAGCACCGCCTGTTCCAGGCGCTGGTGCAGTTGCTTGTAGAAGTCGTTGAGTTTATTGACCTGCAACTGGCCGGCAGTGCGCCGCCCCCGTCCGCGCAATGCGGCAATCGCCACCAGCACGATCAGGATGGCCACCACCAGGGTCACCGTCTTGGCCAGAAAGCCCACATACTCCGCAATAAACTCCACGCATTCCCCCTAATCCAGATAGCAGCGCCTACTCGTCAGCACGCCGATGTTGCCCAAGCATACCGAGGCCACTGGCCCGCGACCAGCGAGCCAGGAGCAGACATTGATTGCAATGGTGCAATTCAAACAAGCGTATGTTTTTACGTTGACAGCTCCCCGGCTTCCCCATAACCTCGCGAAAACTTCAACGTACCGGGATCTTAGCGGACGTGGGCAGCATCTACCTGATTCGACATGGCCAGGCCTCCTTCGGTGCAGACGATTACGATGTGCTATCGCCCGTCGGAATTCGCCAGGCCGAAGTGCTGGGCGCACACCTCGCCCAACTCGGCACGCGCCTCGACCGCAGCCTGAGCGGCGACCTGCGTCGCCAGCAGCACACAGCCAATACCACCCTGGAGCAACTGCGCGCAGCGGCCATCGACGTGCCCGCCTTGGAAATCGATGCGGCCTTCAATGAGTTCGATGCCGACGCGGTGGTGCGCACCCTGCTCCCAGGCATGCTTGGCGAAGAACCTGAAGCCCTGCATATCCTGCGCAATGGCCCGAGTAATCGTGCCGAATTCCAGCGCCTGTTCGCCAAACTGATCGGTCGCTGGATCGCTGGCGAGCATGACCAGCCCGATCTGCAAAGCTGGCAAGGCTTTGTCGAGCAGGTGCGCGGCGGCCTCGAGCGCTTGCTTGAGCAGGCCGAGAGCAAACAGAACATTGCCGTATTCACCTCCGGCGGCACTATCACCGCCCTGCTCCATCTGATTACAGGTATTGCGCCGGCGCAGGCTTTCGAGCTGAACTGGCAAATCGTTAACACCTCACTCAGCTGCCTGAAGTTTCGTGGCAGCCAGGTGAGCCTGGCTTCCTTCAACAGCCATGTGCATTTACAGCTGTTGAAGACGCCGGAACTCATCACCTACCGTTGAGTACCGGCCCACTGCGCCCATACCGGCGCTAGAAAAACCTGAGAAAAGGAAAACAACATGAGCGTTGCAGACATCGTCACCACCATGCAGTCCAAATTCAACGCCAGTGCCGCCGCAGGCCTGGACCTGGTCTTCCAGTTCAACATCGAAGACGGCGAGAACTACGCCCTGATCGTCAAGGATGGCACCTGCGCCGTTGAGCAAGGTGACAACCCCAACGCCAGCGTCACCCTGATCATGGACACCGAAACCCTGAAAGGCATCACCAGCGGCGAGACCGATGGCATGCAGGCCTTTATGTCCGGCAAACTGCGCGCCGAAGGCGACATGATGCTGGCCATGAAACTGGGCGAACTGTTCCCGGTTTAAGCGGCAAGGCACTACGCAGAACAGAAAAAACCGGAGTCTCGTACTCCGGTTTTTTTATGTTCAGCACATCCATGCGCTTCACCCCTTCGGGGCTTACGCGCAAAAACCGCTCCCGGCGTTTTTGTGCCCGGCCATCCATGGCGGCCACCCTACGGGCCGTCGCTACGCGACGTTAAAAATTGCTCCCGGCAATTTTTTTATGCCCGCAAACTAGGCTTCAATGGTCAATCAGGCAGCCTGATTGTGTGGCAACACGCCAGCCTATAACGGCGCGTATCGCTTGTGAGCAACCGACCGCAGCATTAGATTAACCAATAATCTTGGGCACCCATCATAAGTAGAAGGGATAAACATGGCGCTTACCGACCAGTCCACCCGCATCCGCGAAGGCGAAGAACTCGACACCGCGGTTATCGACCAGTACCTCAAGGCACATATCCCCGGCCTTACTGGCGAGCCGCGTATCAGCCAGTTTCCCGGTGGTGCCTCGAACCTGACCTACCTGCTCGAATACCCAAACCAGGAATTCGTCCTGCGCCGCCCGCCCTTTGGCCACAAGGCCAAATCCGCCCATGACATGGGCCGCGAGTACCGCATCCTCAACCAGCTCAATGCCGGCTTCCCCTACTGCCCCAAGGCCTATGTGCACTGCACCGACGAGTCGGTGATCGGGGGCGAGTTCTATGTGATGGAGCGGGTCAACGGCATCATCCTGCGTTCGGACATGCCGGCTGAGCTGAACTTCAGCGCCGAGCAGACCCGCGAACTGTGCAAGAGCTTTATCGACAAGATGGTCGAGCTGCACAACGTCGACTACCAGGCCTGCGGCCTCGGCGATCTGGGTAAGCCCGAAGGCTATGTGCAACGGCAGATTGGCGGCTGGAGTGATCGCTACGACAAGGCCCTGACCCCCGACGCGCCACTCTGGGAGCCGGTCAAAGCCTGGCTCAAGGATAAGATGCCCGCCGATCACGCCAAGTCGGCCATCGTCCACAACGACTACCGTTTCGACAACGTGATTCTCGACCCGCAGAACCCGAGCCAGATCATCGGCGTGCTGGACTGGGAGCTGACCACCATCGGCGACCCGCTGATGGACCTGGGTAACACCCTCGCCTACTGGATCGAAGCCGCTGACCCAGCGCCGGTGCAGTTGATGCGCCGCCAGCCAAGCAATGCCCCGGGCATGCTCACCCGCCAACAGTTCGCCGACTATTACGCCGAACGTTCGGGCATCGAAATCAAAAGCATCGACTTCTACTACACCTACGGTCTGTTCCGCCTGGCCGGTATCGTGCAGCAAATTTACTACCGCTACTTCCATGGCCAGACCCAGGACAAACGCTTCGCCCAGTTTATTCAGATGAACAAACTGCTGGAGCAGATGAGCCTGCAGGTCATTAATAAATCGCAGCTGTAAACGGCCGAACAGGCCTCTCAAATCAGGAAAGGAAAAGCCCATGTCCAAAACCCAACTGTTCGACCTCGACGGCAAGATCGCTTTCGTCTCCGGTGCCAGCCGCGGCATCGGTGAGGCCATCGCCAAACTGCTGGCCCAGCAAGGCGCTCATGTAATCGTCTCGAGCCGCAAGATCGACGATTGCCAGAAAGTCGCCGACGCCATCATCGCCGCTGGCGGCAAAGCCACTCCTGTGGCCTGCCATATCGGCGAGATGGAGCAGATCAGCAACGTCTTCGCACAAATCAAGGAGCAGTTCGGCCGCCTGGACATCCTGGTCAACAACGCCGCCACCAACCCGCAGTTCTGCAACGTACTGGACACCGATCTGGGCGCGTTCCAGAAAACCGTCGATGTGAACATCCGCGGTTACTACTTTATGTCCATCGAAGGCGGCAAGCTGATGAAGGCCAACGGTGGTGGCAGCATCATCAACGTCGCATCGATCAACGGCGTCTCGCCAGGCGAGTTCCAGGGTATCTATTCGGTGACCAAGGCTGCCGTGATCAGCATGACCAAGGTGTTTGCCAAGGAATGCGCGCAGTTTGGCATCCGCTGCAACGCCCTGCTGCCGGGCCTGACCGACACCAAGTTTGCCTCGGCCCTGACCAAAAACGACGCCATCCTCAAAATCGCCCTGCAGCGTATTCCGCTCAAGCGTGTTGCCGACCCGAGCGAGATGGCCGGCGCGGTGCTCTATCTGGCCAGCGATGCTTCCAGCTACACCACCGGCGTATCGCTGAACGTCGATGGCGGCTTCCTCTCCTAAGTGAGCTGAAGCGGATAAGAGAAAGGGACCCGCGGGTCCCTTTTTATGGCCTGCCATCCATGGCGGCCACCCTACGGGCCGTCGCTACGCGACGTTAAAAATTGCTCCAGGCAATTTTTATGGCCTGAAGTTTATTGCCAGTCCTGCAGGGCCTGTTTGGCGGCCTGATTCATCGGCTTGGCGAGCAAGCCTGCCGGGGTCAGGCTGATGCTGTAGACGGCATCGTCGGCAATCGGCAGATAGTTCACCCGCAGCCCCTGCGGGTCGAAGATGAACAGATCGTGCTGGCCAAGCCGCAACCAGCGCCACAGGTCGATGCCATAGGGACTGTGCGCCAGGGCGACCCGTGCGTGCTGAGCCAGAGACTGCTGCTCGATGGAAAGAAAACGTCCCGAGAGTTTTTCCAGGCGATAGCCCGGCTCCAGGCCGATCAGGGCCGCCAACCCCTTCCACTGCAGCAAGCGCGCATCCAGTTGCCAGAGATCGCCCTCCAGGGTCAGGCTGCGCTCGCGATTGCCCTCCAGCAGGCTGACCCGATAGTAGGGCCCGTCGGCCTTGAAGCTCAGGGTGGCCAGGGGCTTGTCCTGGGGGATCGGTTGGTAACTGCTGATGTCGTAGGTCAGAACGCCGATAAGCGCTGCCAGGCCGAGAAATGCCAGCCCGCAGGTACCGCGCAACCACCCCATAAACCACTGCCGGTTAAACAGGATTCGGGTCGCCACCAAGGCCGCCAGCACTGCCAGCAATGCCGTAGCCCACGCCAGTCCGCCATATTGCATCGAGGTCCATTCCTTATGCTGGAAAATGCCGGCATTATGCGCAGCTGCCTGGCTTGCGAACAGCAAGAGAACCACACAATCAGACACAGGACGTGTTTTTCATGCCTTTCCCCTTCGAGCTCGGCGTCGATCTCTCGACCCTGGCGATTCTGGCCCTGGTTGCCTTCATAGCTGGCTTTATCGACGCCATCGCTGGTGGTGGCGGCCTGCTGACCATTCCCGCTCTGCTCACCGCGGGCCTGCCGCCGCACCTGGCCCTGGGCACCAATAAACTCAGCTCGACCTTTGGCTCGGCCACCGCCAGCTACACCTTTTACCGGCGCAAGCTGTTTGCCCCCCGGCAATGGCGCAATGCGCTGATCGGTACTGCCGTGGGCGCGCTGCTGGGGGCGGCGCTGGCGCAATGGGTGCCGTCGGCCTGGCTCAACCAGATGCTGCCGGTGGTGGTCTTTGCCTGCGGCCTATACCTGTTGTTCGGCAAGACACCCGCCGCACCGCTGCTGGCCGACGCCCCCATCGCCCAGGGTCGGCAATGGCCGCAGGGCCTCAGTTTGGGTTTCTACGATGGGGTGGCGGGGCCAGGCACCGGCGCGTTCTGGACGGTTAGCAGCCTGCTGCTCTACCCGCTCGATCTGGTACGGGCCAGTGGCGTAGCACGCAGCATGAACTTCGTCAGCAATGCCTGCGCCCTCAGCGTGTTTATCCTCAGCGGTCAGGTGGCCTGGCTACTCGGCATCAGCATGGGCCTGGCGCTGATGGTTGGGGCCTTCCTCGGCGCGCGCACGGCGATCAAGGGCGGCTCGAAGTTTATCCGCCCGGTATTTATCCTGGTGGTACTGGGCTTGACCGTGCGCCTGGCCTGGCAGCACTGGTTCGGGCTGGCGTAGCCTACGCGGCTATCCCGGCAGCAACGGCTCGGGCAGCCCCAATTGGCGTGCGACATAGACATCGATCAGATAGCGGGCGATGGAACGGGCCGCCGGCAGCGGCGGCAGATCGTGCACGCTGAACCACTGCGCATCCTCGATTTCATCGGCCTGCATAACGATATCGCCGCTGACATACTCGGCGTGAAAACCGAGCATCAGGGAGTGGGGAAATGGCCAGCCCTGGCTGCCCAGGTAACGCAGGTTGCCGACCTCAACCCCCACCTCCTCGCGCACTTCGCGGACCACACACTGCTCAACCGATTCACCGGCCTCGACGAACCCTGCCAGGGTGCTATAGACCCCGGCAACAAAACGCGGCGAACGGGCCAGCAGCACTTCGTCGCCACGGGTTACCAGCACAATCATGCTCGGTGACAGGCGCGGGTAATGCTGCAGCTCGCAGCGCGGGCAATGCATCGCGCGCTCGCCGGCGATGTGCTGCATGGCACCGCCACAGCTGCCGCAGAAACGGTGCTGACGCGCCCAGGTGCCGATCTGCGTGGCATAGCTGAGCAGCCTGAAGGTATCGTCGTCGCCCTGCAGCATAAATTGGCGCAGGCTCTGCCAGGAACAACCAGGCATATCGGCCGGCTGTTCCAATTCGAGCAGGTAAACGGCATCGCCATCGAAATACCCCACGCCGTGTTCGGCCAGAATCGGCAATTCCTGCTTTTTCAGCCATTCGCGGGGGAACAGCACACCATTGCTATCGGCCAGAAAGTGCTGCTTGCAGTGTGCCAGCACCCAACCGCCCGGTTGCTGGCTATCGAGATGAGCGGGTTGCCAACGCTGCTTCATTCAAGCCACCAAGGGCATACCAAGAGCTCGGACACTCTCGGCCGCCAGATCAAGGACGCTGGGTTTGGTTTCCGGGCGCATCACCGCGCCGGCTTCCAGGTAATACTCGAGGCTGCTGAGGGCATCGGCGAGGGTTTCCAGCATTTGCTCGGAAGGCATCTGCGGCGCTTCGAACATCTGCTTCTGGATGTAATCGGCGCACGCGCCCACCAGCAGTGCGGCACGCTCCTGTTCAAGAAACCACAGGCCACCACGCACCGCCTGCAGACTGAACGGTACATTGGACAGGTGCATACGCTCGCCGCCCGACTCCAGATAGGCAGTGATCGCACGCTTGGCCAGCGCCAGACCGGCCTGGGCCTCATCGACCACCACGATGCGCGCCTCATTGAGCTGATGCAGGGCAAAGGACTCTGCATCGCTGACCGGCTGCGCCTGGGCAGGCCGCGGCTCGCGCCGCTCGCCACTCTCCAGGCTGGCGACCATGCCTTCGACATAGAGCACCGCATCCGCCAGGCTGTTCAGCTGCGCGGAATCAGGGGCCTGCTCCTCGCTCCAGCTGGCGACAGTCTGCAATTGTGCAGCCAGGGCGTTGCCCGCTGAACTCAAGCCGACCATGCCCAGGGTCTTGCTCAGCTTGCCAAGCAAGGCATGCAAGTTGCTCAGGCTATCCGCCTGCACGGTGCCGCGCTCGATCAGGTCGAGCATATCCTTGACGCTGGTCAGCTCCTCGCGAATCGCCGCGCTCAGCGAGCGCATGACCGCCTGCCCCGGGCCTGCCAGGCGCTGGTATTCGGCCTCCAGCATATGATCGGTAAACGGCATCGGCGTCAGGGCGAAGACTTCACTCAGGGCCAGGGCCTGCGGGCCACGGCTGTCGGCCAGCGCCACCAGGTAGAGCAGCTCCTTGAGCAGGCTGCGCGGAGCCTCATACTGGCCGTTGCCGAGCATCTGCTTGAGCTCGCGGTCCAGCCGCGAGAACAGTTGCTTGCGCGATCTACGCGGCAGCAGCTGACCGTCCACCTGAGCTTCCAGCGCGGCCGCGCCAATCCAGCACAAGCGCCCTCGCGGCTCGTTGGCAAACAGGTTGTCCAGACGACTCAAGGCGCGGCCCATCAGCTTCAGGCTGGCCTGGGCGTTCTGCTCGCGGATAAAACCGAGCAGACCCACTTGATACATATGACGCAAGCGCCGCCCTTCCGCTGTCTTGGCGGCCGCATCAAGGGCCGCTGGTGCGCTGCGCGGGCGCTCGTGATCGAGTCGTACGCTGAAAAAGAAGCTTTCCGGCAAGCCCTGCTGGCCGCCGGCCTGACGCAGGTCGTTGATCGCCGGCAACAACAGCTCGGGCAGTTCCTGGCGATTGGCTTCAACGTTTTCCAGATAACGGCGCAGCACATGCAAGGCATTGCTCAGGGCCGACAGCTGGGCATCACGCTCTTCGCCAGCGCCTGCGGGGATATCGGTGGCCTGGTCGAGCACTTCCTGGGCCAGCAACTCGGCCCCGGCAAGCTCGATCAGGTTGAGCGTGCCGCGTACCTGTTGCAGGTTTTCCACCGCCTGCTGCAGCAGGCTGCCGTTGTGCCGATCGGCGATAAACTGTTCGAGACTCGACTCGGCCTCCTCCATGGTGGTGAACAGTTCATCGCGCACCAGATTGAGTGACGTGGCTCCAGATACCATGAGCTATTGCGCCTCCCGCGTCGGTGAGAAAAACAGGTGGAAGGACGGCATCAGTCGGCGAACTCCGGCTTCTGCTTGCTCATATGGGCGGCCATGGCCACCCGCAGATCGACCGACTGCAGCATGGCGGCGTTCCAGGTGGCGATATATTCCAGGCCATCGTCGACCCGATGGTCGCGCATATAGCGAATCATTTCCTTGGTACCGCGCACCGCCACCGGCGATTTGCTGGCGATTTCACGGGCAATGGCCATGACCCCGTCGAGCAGGGCGTCGGTGTCGGCATAGGTGCGGTTGACCAGGCCGATGCTGCGCGCCTCTTCGCCATCAATGGTGCGGCCGGTAAAGGCCAGCTCACGCATCATGCCGTCACCGATAATCCGCGGTAGACGCTGCAAGGTGCCAACATCGGCGGCCATGCCGATATCGATCTCCTTGATCGAGAACTGTGCATCGACCGTCGAGTAACGCATGTCGCAGGCCGAGATCAGGTCGATCGCGCCGCCCAGGCAGTAACCCTGAATGGCTGCCAGTACCGGCTTGCGGCAATTGTCCACGGCATTAAAGGAGGCCTGCAGCTCAAGAATCTTGCGTCGCAGTTTTTCCGCATTGCGGCCCACATCAGGGCCCATCTGGCTGCCCAATTGCGCCAGCATCATCAGGTCGATACCCGAAGAGAAATGCTTGCCCGCCCCGGAAAGCACCACTACCCGCACTTCATCGGTGTTGTCCACCCAGCGGAAGATGTCGATGATTTCGCTCCAGAAATCGGCGCTCATGGCGTTGATCTTTTCCGGGCGATTGATCACCACATGGGCGACCTTATCTGCCAACACGACATTAAAGGCTTTGTAGTCGGACATGGCAGTCATCCTCAGCAGGGGCGCAAGCGCGCATGGCATTCTTCTTATGCTAAAAATCGAGCAACTATAACAACCACGACATAAATGTCGATGCTGTCCTCTGTGACGCAGGACACGTCATCAAAGTTAAGCTCAATTTTCAGTTATCCACGATAACCGCTTGATCTGCTGAGCTTCATAAAAGTCGGGCCTGGCCCGGCAGATAAGCTGCCGAGCCAGAGGGCGATCAAACCCTGATGCAGTCGACCGTGTAGACCCCCTCCTCGCGCTGCAAACCGTGCACATCGGCATCGAAACCCGGAAAGCTCAGGTCGAAGGTGCGGGCAAACATCAGGTAGTCGATGATCGAACGGGTCTGCGCGGTAAAGCGCTCCCCCGGCATGATCAGCGGAATACCTGGCGGGTAAGGCACCAGCATTACCGCGGCGATGCGCCCTTCCAACTGCTCGATCGGCACCGCCTCGACTTCGCCGCGCACCAGCTGGTTGTAGGCATCGGCCGGCTTGATCGCCACCTCCGGCAGCACCGTGTACATACGTTTGAGCGCCTTGGCTGTGGCGTTTTCGCGGTAGCAGGCATGCAAGGCATCGCACAGATCACGCAGGCCCATGCCCTGATAAAAGGCTTTGCCGGCCTGGGCAATCGAAGGCAGCACATCGCTCAACGGCAGGTTGGCGTCATAGCTGCGTTTGAACTCCAGCAGCTCGGTCAGCAGGGTGCTCCACTTACCCTTGGTGATGCCCATGGAGAACAGCACCAGGAAGGAATACAGACCGGTCTTCTCCACCACCAGGCCGCGCTCCCAGAGGAACTTGCTGACCACGGCCGCGGGGATGCCCTGAGCGTCCAGGGTGCCGCCCGCGGTCAAGCCGGGAGTGACCAGGGTGACCTTGATCGGGTCGAGCAGCACATAGTCTGCGGCCACCTCGCCGAAACCATGCCAGTCGGCCTGCGGCTGCAGCAGCCAGTCGACGGTGCTGACATTGTCGCCACCGGCCTGAGGCGGCTGCCAGATGCTGAACCACCAGTCGTCGATACTCAGGTTCTGCCGCAGGTTGGCCAGGGCACGGCGAAAGCTCAGGGCCTCGTCGAAGGTTTCCTGAATCAGCGAACGGCCCGCTGGGCCCTCCATCATGGCCGAGGCCACGTCCAGAGAAGCGATGATGCCGTACTGCGGCGAGGTGGAGATGTGCATCATAAAGGCTTCGTTGAAGCGATCCCGATCCAGTTGGCGCACGCCGCCATCCTGCACATGGATCATCGAGGCCTGGCTGAAGGCCGCCAGCAGCTTGTGGGTGGAGTGGGTGGTAAACACCAGCGGCGCATTCTCGGTACGCGCGGTGCCCATGCCGTAACGCCCGGCGTAAAACTCGTGAAAGGCCGCATAGGCATACCAGGCTTCGTCGAAATGCAGCACCTCGACGCTATTGCCCAGGGTTTGCTTGATCAGCTCGGCGTTGTAGCACAGGCCGTCGTAGGTGGAGTTGGTCACCACCACCAGCTTGACCATGGCCCCGCTGCTGCTCGGCACGCGGCCACGGGCAAGGGGGCTGGCATCGATCTTGGCCTGAATCGATTCGCGACTGAATTCGGACAGCGGAATCGGCCCGATAATGCCCAGCTCGTTGCGCTCAGGGCACAGGTACAGCGGGATCGCGCCGGTCATGATGATCGAATGCAGAATCGACTTGTGGCAGTTGCGGTCCACCAGCACCAAGTCATCACGGCCGACCATGCTGTGCCAGACGATCTTGTTCGCCGTCGAGGTGCCGTTGATCACGAAATAGGTATGGTCCGCACCGAAGTTGCGCGCCGCACGGGCTTCGGCCTCGGCCAGGGGACCGGTGTGATCGAGCAGCGACCCCAGCTCCGGCACCGATACCGAGAGGTCGGAACGCAGGGTGTTTTCGCCGAAAAACTGGTGAAACGCCTGGCCCACCGGGCTCTTGCGATAGGCCACGCCGCCGCCATGGCCGGGGGTGTGCCAGGAATAGTTGGACTGCGCGGTGTGCTGCACCAGGGCCTTGAAAAACGGCGGCAGCAAGCCATCCAGGTAATTACGTGCGGCGCGGGCGACCTGGCGGGCGAGAAAGGGCACGGTGTCTTCGAACAGGTAAAGAATGCCGCGCAGCTGATTGAGGTCGGCCATGGCTTCGGCCGGCGCGTTCTCGATGGTCACCTGTTCGCCCAGGGCGAAAATCGGCAGCTGCGGCGCGCGTACCCGGGAGATCCGGATCAGCTCGACCATGTCCTGCAACAGGCGCTTGTCTTCGCCCGCCCCCTCGGCGGCGACCAGGATGCAGGCCAGACCGTGGTGGGTGGAGGCGACGATGCGCCCCTCGGCGGAGCTGGCGGTGGAGAGAATGCTGAAGCCGTCCTGCTCCAGTTCCTGGGCGATGGCGCGTACCCGGTCACCGGCCACGGTATCGGCCTTGATGTCACGGTGCACGATCAGGACGGGGAATTTGAGGTCTTTATACATTGTGGCGTCCCTGAGACTGGCAAGTACTGGCTTGCCTATCGCCTCAGGGTAGAGGCTCGCCTCGCCAGGCGGAACCCCCTCTGCGTGCCGCTGTACGAAAAGGTCGCGAGTCGATAACTCGCGGCCCTTCTCAACCTTCGCTGCCAGCCTGTTCCAGCTGCTGCCACAGCGCGGGAGCGCCGGCAGATTTCTCGATGGCGGCCAGGCGCGCCTGGTGCAGAGCCAGCTCATCCGCGCTGGCGCGGATCACCCGGGTAAGCGCACGCTCGGCCGGCAGGCGACGAATCGCACTGGGCTGCTGGCGACCGTTGCTGTCGCCCTCGGAACCGTCGCCGGCCAGGGACAGATTGGTCTGCCCGCCGGTCATGGTCAGGTAAACGTCGGCGAGAATCTCGGCGTCAAGCAAAGCGCCGTGCAGGTCACGACCGGAGTTGTCGACGCCATAGCGCTTGCACAGGGCATCGAGGTTGTTGCGCTGCCCTGGGTGGCGCTCACGGGCCATCATCAGGGTGTCGAGAATCGAGCAGTGCTCGCTGATATCGGCGCGCTCGTCCTGCTTGATCAGGGCGAACTCGTTATTGATAAAACCAACGTCGAACGCGGCGTTATGAATGATCAGCTGCGCGCCCTTGATAAATTCGAAGAACTCATCGGCGATTTCCCTGAAGCGCGGCTTGTCCTGAACGAATTCGTTGGTGATGCCGTGGACCGCGATAGCGCCTTCGTCGATCTCGCGATCCGGCTGCAGGTAGACATGGTAGTGCCGCCCGGTCAGACGCCGGCCGATCAGTTCGACGCAGCCGATTTCAATGATCCGGTGGCCATCGCCCACCGGCATACCGGTGGTTTCGGTATCGAGAACTACACTACGCACGCTTCGCACTCCTCACATCATCTACACCGCGGTTGGCCAGTTGGTCGGCCCGCTCGTTGCCCGGGTGGCCGGTATGACCGCGCACCCATTGCCAAGTCACCTTGTGCCGCCCTACCTGCTCGTCCAGCAGCTGCCACAGGTCAGCATTCTTCACCGGCTGTTTGGCCGCAGTTTTCCAGCCGCGCTTCTTCCAGTTGGGCATCCAGTCCTGAATGCCCTGCATCACATACTGGGAGTCGGTAACCAGGCGCACATCGCACTCACGCTTCAATTCGGCCAGGGCACGAATGGCCGCAGTCAGCTCCATGCGGTTATTGGTGGTATCGGCTTCGCCGCCCCACAGCTCCTTCTCGACACCCTTGAAGATCAGCAGTGCCCCCCAGCCACCCACGCCAGGATTGCCCTTGCAGGCACCGTCGGTATAGATCTCGACCTGTTCATTCATGTAGCTGCAATCTCTCACTCAATATATTCGGTCGGTTCTATTTCTGCGGCGGCTCGCGGCGACTGACCTTGGCAACCGGCATCGGCACTAGCTTGCCCATGGGCTGGCGGCTCGGCTGGCGCAGCGGGCGCAAACCCACCACTAACTTGCGCGCCACCAGCACATAAAAGCCGCCACCGGGCGGCTGCCAGGCTGCGCCCCAGGTTTCCAGCGGAGCCAGGCGCGCCTGCCAGGCGCTCGAAGAAAGCGGCGGACGATAGCACCCGAAGCGGCGTTTCTCCAGCGCGAAGCCCAGCAGATGCAGCCAGTCGCTGACCCGGTTGGGCGCAATGCAGCGCGCCTGATGCAAGGCATCCCGGGTAAAGAAATGGCGCAGGCCCCAGGCGCTGCGCGGGTTGACGCCGACGATCAGCAAATGCCCGCCGGGCCTGACGCTACGCGCAGCCTCGCGCAGCAGACCATGGGGCGACACGCTGAAGTCCAGGCCGTGCTGCAGCACCACAACATCGGCGGCATGTTCGGTAAGGGGCCAGGATTGCTCCTCGCAGACGATCTCCACGCCAGTGAAGGGCGCGCCCAGGCGCACACTGCGCTGGATCTGTGCGGCATCGGGAATAGGCTGGGCCGAAGGGCCGTAGTGCACCAGGTAGCCGCCAAAGAAACGCGCCAGCTCGTCTTCCAGCAGGTGACGCTCCTGCTCCAGCAGCAATTGCCCGTAGGGGCCGTTGAACCAGCTGCGCGCCTTGCCGATCAGGCTGAGCCAATCGCTGTCGGCCAGAGCAAAAGGATGGTCGGACATAAAAATTACCTGCATAGCCAGCACCGCCAATGAGACCTAAGATGCACCTTTATGGCCTGCTTAGCGACCCGCATCATGATAAAAATCGACGCCCTGCCCGCTTTCTCCGACAACTACATCTGGTTGCTGCAGGACCCCGAGCAACGCCGTTGCGCGGTCGTCGACCCTGGCGATGCCGCCCCCGTCGAAGCCTGGCTCGCGGCCCATCCCGACTGGCAGTTGAGCGATATCCTGATCACCCATCACCACTTCGACCATGTCGGCGGTATCGAACGGTTGAAGGCCCTGAGTGGGGCCCGGGTACTGGGGCCGGCCAAAGAACAGATTCCCGGCCGCGACCAGGCACTCGGCGAAGGTGACCAGGTCGAGGTGTTGGGCCAGGTTTTCAGCGTTATCGAGGTGCCCGGCCATACTCTGGGGCATATTGCCTACCACCAGGCGCAACAGCACTGGCTGTTCTGTGGCGACACCCTGTTTGCCGCAGGCTGCGGCCGCCTGTTCGAAGGCAGCCCCGAGCAGATGCACGCCTCCCTCAGCCGTCTGGCCGCCCTGGCAGGGCAGACCCAGGTGTTCTGCACTCATGAGTACACCCTGAGCAACCTGCGTTTTGCCGTCGCGGTGGAGCCGCATAATCAGCAGATCCAGCAGCGCCTCGAACAGGTCACGGCCTGGCGCGAAGCCGGGCGAATCAGCCTGCCCTCGCCCCTGGCTCTGGAGCGCGCCACCAACCCCTTTCTGCGCAGCGCCGAAGTCGGCGTGCAGCGCAAGATCGACGAACGCGATGGCCCCATGGCGCGCACTAACGAGCAGGTTTTTGCCGCCCTGCGCGCCTGGAAAGATAAGTTCTAAAAGCACGATAAGCCCACAAAAGACTGGTTAAAACTTGACCAGCGCCGGCCTCGTTCCTAGAATCCCCCGATCTTTCAGCCCGGACGTCCCCATCAGCCAATGCCCCAATCACCACGCAAGACCTTGAATTTAAAGGCATTGACCCAAGGCTCCCGGGCGCTTGCGGTGGTGTTTTGCATAACCCTCGCCGGCTGTCAGAGCGTGGGCGAGAAGCCCGCCGACGACCGCAGCCGCGACACCGATCGCGCCGTCGGCCTGGAGCAGGAACCCGAGTGGCTGACCGACAGCATCCAGCCGCCAGTACCGGAAGAACCCAAGGACATCTGGGAGCGGGTACGCGCCGGCTATCAGCTGCAAGACAGCATCACCCTCAATCCGCGCATCGAGCAGCAGCGCCTGTGGTTCGTCAGCAACCCTTCCTTTGTGGAAAAGGTCGGCGAGCGCAGCAGCCCCTATATCCACTTTATCGTCGAGCGCCTGGAACAGCGCAATATGCCGATGGAGCTGGCCCTGCTGCCGATGATCGAAAGCGCCTACAACCCCCTGGCCTATTCCCACGCCCAAGCGGTCGGCCTGTGGCAATTCATTCCCTCCACCGGGCGCAACTTCAACCTGCGTCAGACCAACTGGTACGACGGCCGGCGCGATGTAATGGCCTCGACCGATGCCGCCATCAGTTACCTGACCCGCCTCAAGGAAATGTTCAACGGCGACTGGTTGCTCGCCCTCGCCGCCTACAACGCTGGCGAAGGTCGGGTTAGCCGGGCGATCGAGCGTAATCAGAAACTCGGCCTGCCGACCGATTACTGGAACCTCAACCTGCCCAAAGAAACCCAGAACTACGTGCCCAAGCTGCTGGCCCTGTCGCAAGTGGTGATGACCCCGCAGGCTTATGGCGTCAGCCTCAATCCGATTGCCAATGAACCCTACTTCGAGAAGGTCGAGTTCAAACAGCGCATGGATCTGTCGCGGGTGGCCGCCATGGCCGGCCTCGATGAGGATGAGCTCTATCTGCTCAACCCTGCCTTCAAGAAAGGGGTGACCCTCGACGGCCCGCAACACCTGCTGGTACCAACCGACAAGGCCGAACTGCTGACCGCCAACCTGCTCTTGATGAAGCCCCAGGAACTGGTTGACTGGCAGCAATACCGGGTGCGCTCGGGCGACAGCCTGCACAGCATCGCCAACCGCCATCAACTGACGGTCAATACCCTCAAGGACATCAACAAGCTCACCAGCAACTCGCTGCGGATCGGCCAGGTGCTGAGCATCCCCGCCCAGCCCGGCGCGCAGCTCGCCGACCTGGGCCTGCAGCACAGCCCCAGCAGCGCGCAGAAGCCCCGTACCTATAGGGTGAAGAGCGGCGACAGCCTCTGGCAGATCGCCAAGAACCACCAGCTTGCGGTCAAGGACGTGCAGCGCTGGAACAAGCTCTCGGGCAACACCCTGCGCGTGGGCCAGACCCTCAGCCTGCATGGCGCAAGCGGCGCAACGGCCGGCTCACCCCGTAGCAACGTGACCTACTACCGAGTACGCCAGGGCGACTCCCTGTACCTGATCGCCAAGCGCTTCAAGGTGCCGATGAAGAACCTGCAAACCTGGAACCCGCGGGCCGGCAAAGCCCTCAAGCCAGGGCAGACCCTGACCCTCTACGTACCGCGCTAACAGCGTTCGTGACAGCCTTACCGGCTGTCACGAAGCAGCCTGTCAGCCCTTCTTTGTCAGCGCTTCCAGACAGCGCCCAGTCAGCTGAGTAAAGCGCTGGAAGGCAACGAACTGTTCGTGCTTCAGAGCCCGTCCGGAAACCCGGCCATCGGCATATATCACCCCGATTTCGCGCTTGCCGGCCAACAGCGGGGCAATAAAGAACATGCCTTGGCCCAACCGCTGGCGGATCGGCTGGGTCACCAATTCGGCGAGGTTATAACTAGCCGGCACGCCCATCCACAGGGCCTCCTTGTGGCGCAGCACATAACTGAAGATATGCTGCTGCTCGGGCTGTTCGACCGGCAGGACAAAATCGTTCAGGCCTTTTTCCGTGGCCTCGCCCACCACCCGCTTGGCCCGGAAGCAGCTCTGCCCGTCAGCCAGCACCACCAACATCACCCGCTCCAGCCCGGCCCCCTGATGCAGGCCCCTGAGCAGGGTGTCGAGAATATTGCCCACCTCGCCGCGCTGCACCGCCATCTGCCCCAGGTCCTGCAGGGCTTGCTGCAATACCAGCAGATTGGGCTGTAACAGGCTGGCCTTGCGCTGTTCCTGCTGCAGACGAATCTGCTCCGGGTCGGTATTGGGAATCAGCTTGCCGAGTTCGCTGGCCCCGAAGGTTGCGGCCACCTTGACCGCCTCGTCGGCACTGGCCAGCACCTGCTGCATGGCCTCCTCGGGAGTAACCCCGGTCAGGCTCGCCATCTCGTCGAGCAGTTTTTCCATGGCCACCGAGTCCCAGCCCTGCAAGGCAGCCTCGCTGATCCGCGCACCCAAGCTGACCGCACGCACGGCGGGGTCGTTATGGTTGGCACTGTTTTGCGCCAAGCCGACAATGCCACCCAGGTTCCAGCTTTTCACCAGGCCCTGGGTCAGGTGGCGAAAGCTGGTTCCGAGCACCGCCATGACCGCCTCGTCGGCATCCACGCCGGGCTGGGCCAGGGCGCTGGCCAGCTCGTCGGCCTGGTCATCGGCGCAGCCCCAGAACGCCAGCTCGCCGATGTTATGCAGCAGGGCGGCGACGAAGACTTCTTCCTCATGCCTGGACAGCACGTAACCGGCGATGTTGCGGGCCTGCACGGCGGCATGAAAGGAGCGCGCCAGCAGTTCCTGCAACTGATGCCGCGAGGCACTGCCCAACAGGCCATCGATCAGACTCACCGACAGGCCGATCTGGCGCACGTTATCGAAGCCGATCAGCACAATCGCGCGGGAAATGGTGCGAATGGTTTCCTGGGACGGGTTGTAATAGACGCTGTTGCCGATGCGCAGCACCTTGGAGGTCAAGGAGGCATCGCGTAACAACACATCGGCCAGCTGCTGGACCGAAGACTTGCCGTTCTGGGTCAATCGATGCAAGTCCTGCACCACCGCCGCGAGGGCGGGCAATTCAGCTTGGTTAAATCGTTCAATCCATGAATGCATACCATGGCTATGTGTACCCAAGATCATTGCCTCGCAGTTATTGGGGGTAGTGTAGTCAAACTGTTACTCACTGGCTGACCTGCTCTTTTTCCAGCGGATACAAGCTGTTACTGTACCTGACCAGCAGCCCATAAGACGCCACGGATCGGATATTTCACTTGATACGTCCCCTCCTCTCGCTGTTCCTCTGCCTGGCCATCAGCTTTCCGGCCTGGTCGACTCTTCGCGAAAGTCACGGCTACGCCCAATTCGGGGTACTCAAGTACCCCGCCAGCTTTACCCACTTCGACTGGGTAAACCCCGAAGCCCCCAAGGGCGGCACCCTGCGGATCATGGCTTCAGGCAGCTTCGACACCCTGAATCCCTATACCTTCAAGGGCAGCAGCCCCGTCGCCACCGCCAACTTTCTGCAATACGGGGTCAATGAATACAATGCCCCGCTGATGGTGGGTACTGGCGCGTACGACCCCTCGGGCGATGAACCCACCTCCAGTTATGGCTTGATTGCCCGCTCGGTCGAGTACAGCGAGGACCGCAGCTGGGTGGTATTCAACCTGCGCCCCGAGGCCCGCTTCCACGATGGCAAGCCCATTACCGCCTATGACGTGGCCTTCTCCTACAAGCTGCTGCTCAAGGACGGCCACCCGCAGTACCGCACCAACCTGCAGGAAGTCCAGCGCGTCGACATTCTCAATCGGCACAGCGTGCGCTTCGTCTTCAAGCGTGCCGGTAATCCGCTGCTGATCCTGCGCCTGGGCGAGCTGCCGGTGCTGCCGCAACATTACTGGCAGGATCGCGACTTCAAGGCCACCACCTACGAACCGCCGCTGGGCAGCGGGCCCTACCGCATCACCAAGGTCAGCCCAGGGCGCAGCCTGACCTTCGAGCGGGTCAAAGACTGGTGGGGCACGCAACTGCCGGTCAACCGCGGCAAATACAATTTCGACCGAGTTGAAGTGGAGTTCTATCGCGACAGCCATGTCGCCTTCGAAGCCTTCAAGGCTGGCGAGTTCGACGTCTATATCGAGCAGCAGGCGAAGAACTGGGCCAGCGGCTACCGCTTCCCTGCCCTGGCTCGCGGTGAAGTGATCAAGGCGGAAATTCCCCACCAGATCCCCACCCAGACCCAGGCACTGTTTATGAACACCCGGCGCAGCGTGTTCAGCGACGTCAGGGTGCGCGAGGCCATGGGCCTGATGTTCGATTTCGAATGGGCCAACCGCGCGCTGTTCAACAGCTCCTATACCCGCGCCAAGAGCTACTACCCCAACAGCGAGTTCTCCGCCAGCGGCAAACCGGAAGGGGCCGAATGGCTGCTGCTTTCGCCGCACCGCAAGCAATTACCGCCGCGCCTGTTTAGCGAACCCTTCACGATGCCGCAAACCGATGGCCGCGGTATCCCCCGGGAAACCTTGCGCCGCGCCTTGGGTCTATTGGCCGACGCCGGCTGGAAACCTTCAGGGCAACGCCTGCTCAATAGTCAGGGCGAGCCTCTGCGCTTCGAGATACTGCTGGTCAATCCCAACCTCGAGCGCATTCTCCAGCCCTTTACCGAAAACCTTGCCAGCATCGGTATCCAGGCCAGCCTGCGCACCGTTGACCGCGCCCAGTACAAGCAACGCCTTGATCAATTCGACTTTGACATGATCCTTCTGACCCTGCCGCAGACCCTCAGCCCTGGCCTGGAACAATCGCTGTACTTCCACTCCAGCCAGGCCAGCCTCAAAGGTGGCAGGAACTATGCAGGCGTCAGCCACCCGGTCGTGGACAGCCTGATCGACCGCCTGCTCTCGGCGCAGACGCGCGACGAGCAGGTTGCCGCGACCCGCGCCCTCGACCGCGTGTTGCTCTGGCAGCATTACAGCATCCCGAACTGGTATATCGATTATCACCGCCTGGCATATCGCAACCGATTTGCCTTTGTCGCCACACCGCCCTACACCCTGGGGCTACGGACCTGGTGGCTGAAGTCCATGGAGAACGCTAAATGACCCATGCGTTGCGCGCCTTACTCGTCCACGGTAGCGGCATTGCCCTGCTCAGCCTTGCCGGCCTGGCCCTGGCCGGCCCCAAACACGCCCAGACCCTGTACGACGAGCCCCCCAAGTACCCAGCCAATTTCCAGCACTTCGATTACGTAAACCCCGACGCGCCCAAGGGCGGTAGCTTACGCCAGGCCGGTTTCGGTGGTTTCGACAGCCTCAACCCCTTTATCAACAAGGGGGTGGCCGCCGACGATCTCGGCCTGATCTACGACACCCTGACCCATCACAGCCTGGACGAACCCTTTACCGAGTACGGCCTGCTCGCGGAAAAGATCGAGAAGGCCCCAGACAACGCCTGGGTGCGTTTTTATCTGCGCCCCGAGGCACGTTTCCACGATGGCCAGCCGGTCACCGCCGAAGACGTCAAGTTCACCTTCGAAACCCTGATGAGCAAAGGTGCCCCCACCTACCGCGGCTACTATGCCGATGTCGATCGGGTCGAAATCGAGGGGCCACTCAAGGTTCGCTTTGTCTTCAAGCACGCCGGCAACCGCGAACTGCCGCTGATTGTCGGTCAGTTGCCGGTGCTGCCCAAGCACTGGTGGGCCGAGCGCGATTTCAGCAAGAGCAATCTGGAAATCCCCCTGGGCAGCGGCCCCTACCGGGTCGCAGACGTACAAGCCGGCCGCTCGATTCGCTACGAGCGAGTCAAGGACTGGTGGGCCAATGGCCTGCCAGTCAGCCGCGGCTTCTACAACTTCGACACCCGCCGGATCGATTACTACCGCGATAACACCGTGGCCCTGGAAGCCCTGAAGGCCGGCCAGTTCGACTATTGGCTGGAAACCAGCGCGAAGAACTGGGCCACCGCCTACAACATCGGCGCGGTCGCCAACGGCCAGCTGATCAAGGAAGAAATCGCCAACCACAACCCCACGGGCATGCAGGGCTTTATCTACAACACCCGCCGCCCGTTGTTCCAGGACCGCCGCGTACGTGAGGCCCTCGGCCTGCTGTTCGATTTCCAATGGGCCAACCGCCAGCTGTTCAATGGTGCCTACACCCGTACCCGCAGCTATTTCGACAACTCCGAACTGGCCTCCGTCGGCCTGCCCAGCCCAGGCGAGCTAAAGCTGCTTGAGCCGCTGCGTGAACAGATTCCGCCGCAGGTCTTTACCGACGAATACCAGCCGCCGGTCACCGACGGCAGCGGCATCATTCGCGAACAGCAGCGCCGCGCCTATCAGCTGCTGCAGGAAGCCGGCTGGCGCATCGAAGGCGACCAGATGCTGGACGCCGAAGGTAAGGCCGTCAGCTTCGAGTTCCTCCTCGCCCAGACCGAGTTCGAGCGCGTACTGCTGCCGTTCAAACGCAACCTGGCGGACCTGGGCATCGACCTGGTGATCCGCCGGGTCGATGTCTCCCAGTACATAAACCGCCTGCGTTCGCGTGACTTCGACCTGATTGTCAGCGGTTTCGGCCAGTCCAACTCCCCCGGCAACGAGCAGCGTGAGTACTGGCACTCCAGCAGCGCCGACAACCCCGGCAGTCGCAACTTTATCGGCCTGAAGGACCCGGCCGTGGATCAGCTGGTCGAAGGCCTGATCAAAGCCGACTCGCGGCAAAGCCTGATCGAGCATACCCGCGCCCTGGATCGCGTCTTGCTCTGGGGCCACTACGTGATCCCCAACTGGCATATCAAGACCTGGCGCGTGGCCTACTGGAATCGCTTCGAGCACCCGAAAGTCACCCCGCAGTACGATATCGGCCTGAACACCTGGTGGGTCCGCCCACAGGCACCCGAAGCGCAGCCAGAACCGGCTGCCTCCCCGACGGCGGAGCAATAAGATGCTGGCGTATATCTTCCGTCGCCTGCTGCTGATCATCCCCACCCTGTTCGGCATTCTGCTGATCAACTTCATCATCATCCAGGCCGCTCCCGGCGGCCCGGTCGAGCAGATGATCGCCAAGCTGGAAGGCTTTGAAGGTGCCACCAGCCGCATCGCCGGCGGAGGTGCCGAGGTCTCGGTGGCCGGCTCCAACTACCGTGGTGCTCAGGGTCTGGACCCCGAGCTGGTGGCGGAAATCGAGCGCATGTACGGCTTCGACAAGCCGGCCCCGGAACGCTTCTGGCTGATGCTGAAAAGCTATGCCCAGCTCGATTTCGGCTCGAGCTTCTTCCGCGATGCCGAGGTCATCGACCTGATCATCGAGAAGATGCCGGTGTCGATCTCCCTGGGGCTATGGAGCACCCTGATCATGTACCTGGTGTCGATCCCCCTGGGGATCGCCAAGGCCACCCGGCATGGCAGCGCCTTCGACGTCTGGACCAGTTCAGCAATCATCGTCGGCTACGCCATCCCGGCCTTCCTGTTCGCCATTCTGCTGATCGTGCTGTTCGCCGGCGGTAGCTATTTCGACTGGTTCCCGCTGCGCGGGCTGACCTCGAACAACTTCGACGAGCTGAGTTTTAGCGGCAAGCTGCTCGACTACTTCTGGCACCTGGCGCTGCCCGTCACCGCCTTGGTCATCGGCAACTTTGCCACCCTGACCCTGCTGACCAAGAACAGCTTCCTCGACGAGATCAACAAACAGTACGTGACCACCGCCCGGGCCAAGGGCCTGACCAACAACGGCGTGCTCTACGGCCATGTATTCCGCAACGCCATGCTGATCATCATCGCCGGCTTCCCCTCGGCCTTTATCGGTATTTTCTTCACCGGCTCCCTGCTTATCGAGGTGATCTTCTCCCTCGACGGCCTCGGCCTGATGAGCTTCGAGGCGGCGATCAACCGCGATTATCCGGTGGTGTTCGGCACCCTGTTTATCTTCACCTTGCTCGGGCTGGTAGTGAAATTGATTGGCGACATTACCTACACCCTGGTCGATCCGCGTATCGACTTCGAAAGTCGGGAGAGTTGAGATGAAACTGTCCCCTATCAACCAGCGACGCTTCCAACTGTTCAAGGCCCACAAGCGCGGCTGGTGGTCGCTGTGGATCTTTCTTGCGCTGTTCTTCGTCACCCTGGGTGCCGAACTGATCGCCAACGACAAACCGCTGGTCGTGCAGTACGACGGCGAACTGTATTTCCCGGTGCTCAAACGCTACCCGGAAACCACCTTTGGCGGCGAATTCCCGCTCCAGGCCAACTACAAGAGCCCCTATATCCGCGAACTGATCGAACAGAAAGACGGCTGGATGCTCTGGCCGCCGATTCCCTACAGCTACTCCAGCATCAACTACGACCTGCAGGTGCCGGCCCCCGCGCCGCCGTCCGCAGAGAACTGGCTGGGCACCGACGACCAGGGCCGCGACGTATTAGCCCGGGTGATCTACGGCTTTCGCATCTCGGTGCTGTTCGCCCTGATCCTGACCCTGGCAAGCTCGGTGATCGGCGTTTTCGCCGGCGCCCTGCAGGGGTTCTACGGTGGCTGGGTCGATCTGGCCGGACAACGCTTTCTGGAAATCTGGTCCGGCCTGCCGGTGCTCTACCTGCTGATCATTCTGGCCAGCTTTGTACAGCCGAATTTCTGGTGGTTGCTGGGCATCATGCTGCTGTTCTCCTGGATGAGCCTGGTGGATGTGGTGCGCGCCGAGTTCCTGCGTGGACGCAACCTGGAATACGTGCGCGCCGCCCGTGCTCTGGGCATGGAAAACGGCGCGATCATGTTCCGCCATATCCTGCCCAACGCCATGGTCTCAACCATGACCTTTATGCCCTTTATCCTCACTGGCGCGATCGGCACCCTGACCGCTCTGGACTTCCTTGGCTTTGGCCTGCCGCCGGGCGCGCCGTCCCTGGGCGAGCTGGTGGCCCAGGGCAAATCCAACCTGCAGGCCCCTTGGCTGGGGATCAGCGCCTTTGCGGTCCTGGCCCTGATGCTGAGTTTGCTGGTGTTTATCGGCGAAGCGGCGCGCGACGCCTTCGACCCGAGGAAATAAGATGACCGAATCGAACAACCTCATCGAAGTGCGCGACCTGGCCGTCGAGTTCGTCACCGGCAACAGCAGGCAGCGCGTGGTGGAGGCGGTCAGCTTCGATATCAAGCGCGGCGAAACCCTGGCTCTGGTCGGCGAAAGCGGCTCGGGCAAGTCGGTCACCGCCCACTCGATCCTGCGTCTGCTGCCCTACCCGCTAGCCCAGCATCCGAGCGGCAGCATTCATTACGCAGGGCAAGACCTGCTCAAGCTGAACGAGAACAAACTGCGCGGGATTCGCGGCAACCGCATCGCCATGGTCTTTCAGGAACCCATGACCTCGCTCAACCCGCTGCACAGCATCGAGAAGCAGATCAACGAGGTGCTGGCCCTGCACAAGGGCCTGAGCGGCAAGGCCGCCACCGCCCGCACCCTGGAGCTGCTCGACCTGGTGGGCATCCCCGAACCGCACAAGCGCCTCAAGGCCTACCCCCACGAGCTCTCCGGCGGTCAACGGCAACGCGTGGTGATCGCTATGGCCCTGGCCAACGAGCCGGAACTGCTGATCGCCGACGAGCCCACCACCGCCCTGGACGTGACCGTACAACTGAAGATCCTCGAACTGCTCAAGGACCTGCAGAGCAAACTGGGGATGGCCATCCTGCTGATCAGCCATGACCTCAACCTGGTCAGGCGCATTGCCCATCGCGTCTGCGTGATGCAGCGCGGCCACATCGTCGAACAGGCCAGCTGCCAGACCCTGTTCCACTCCCCGCAACACCCCTATACCCGCGAACTGCTGGGCGCGGAGCCCAGTGGCGGCCCCGTTGACCTGCCCCCGGGCAAGACCATGCTCGAAGTCGAGAACCTGCGCGTCTGGTTTCCGATCAAGAAAGGCTTGCTGCGCCGCACGGTCGACCACGTCAAGGCTGTGGACGGGATCAACTTCAGCCTGCCCCAGGGCCAGACCCTGGGCATCGTCGGCGAAAGCGGCTCGGGCAAGTCCACCCTCGGCCTGGCGATCCTGCGCCTGCTCGGCAGCCAGGGCGGCATACGCTTTCAGGGGCAGGCCCTGGACGGCCTGTCGCAGCATGAAGTACGGCCGCTACGCCGGCAGATGCAGGTGGTCTTTCAGGACCCCTTTGGCAGCCTCAGCCCGCGCATGTCGGTCGGCCAGATTGTCGGCGAGGGTTTGCAGATTCACCGCATGGGCAGCGAAGCCGAGCAGGAACAGGCAATTATCGACGCCCTGGTGGAAGTGGGCCTGGACCCGGACACCCGCCATCGCTACCCCCACGAGTTCTCCGGCGGGCAGCGTCAGCGGATTGCCATCGCCCGCGCCCTGGTGCTGAAACCGGCGCTGATCCTGCTGGATGAGCCAACCTCGGCCCTCGACCGCACCGTGCAGCGCCAGGTGGTTGAGCTGCTACGCTCGCTGCAGGCCAAATACAACCTGACCTACCTGTTTATCAGCCACGACCTGGCGGTGGTCAGGGCCCTGAGCCACCAGGTCATGGTGGTCAAACAGGGCAAAGTGGTGGAACAAGGCCCGGCGGCACGTGTCTTTGCCGCGCCACAGGACATCTATACACAGCAGTTGCTGGAAGCGGCCTTTATGGTCCCAGCTGACTAATTCTTGTAGACAGGAAGAGGAACAACACCCATGGGTTTTCTAAGCGGCAAGCGCGTACTGATCGTTGGCGTCGCCAGCAAACTGTCCATCGCCTCCGGCATCGCGGCAGCCATGCACCGTGAAGGTGCCGAACTGGCCTTCACCTACCAGAACGAAAAGCTCAAAGGCCGTGTCGAAGGCTTTGCCGCTGATTGGGGCTCAGGCCCTGAGCTGTGCTTCCCTTGCGATGTGGCCAACGATGAGGAAATCGCCTCGGTATTCGAAGCCCTGAGCAAGAAGTGGGACGGCCTGGACTGCATCGTTCACTCTGTTGGTTTCGCCCCGGGCGACCAGCTGGATGGTGACTTCACCGACGTCACCACCCGCGAAGGCTTCCGTATCGCCCACGACATCAGCGCCTACAGCTTCGTCGCCCTGGCCAAAGCCGGCCGCGAGATGATGAAGGGCCGTAACGGCAGCCTGCTGACCCTTTCCTACCTGGGTGCCGAGCGCACCATGCCCAACTACAACGTCATGGGCATGGCCAAGGCCAGCCTGGAAGCCGGTGTACGCTACCTGGCCGGCAGCCTCGGCCCAGAAGGCACCCGCGTCAACGCCATCTCCGCCGGCCCTATTCGCACCCTGGCCGCCTCCGGCATCAAGAGCTTCCGCAAGATGCTCGCCGCCAACGAGAAGCAGACCCCGCTGCGCCGTAACGTCACCATCGACGAAGTCGGCAACGCCGGGGCCTTCCTCTGCTCCGACCTGGCCTCGGGCGTCAGCGGTGAGATCATGTACGTCGACGGCGGCTTCAACACCACCGCCATGGGCGCCATGGAAGAGTAAGCAGTTAAATCGCAGCAATAAAAAAGGCCGCTTAGTTAAGCGGCCTTTTTTATGCGTTGCCATCCATGGCACTCACCCTTCGGGCCGTCGCTGCGCGACGTTAGAAATAGCTCCCTGCCATTTCTTTATTCAACGCTATCGATCAGAAGCGCTCGATATCAGCCTTGGCTTCCAGCTGCTTACGGAAGGCAGCGAAATCCTGCTGGCCAACGCGTGAGGCCAGGAAGCGGCTGTACATCGCCTTATCCTCATCGGACAGGGCTTGCTCGGGCTGGCTGACGCCGTTCAGACGCAGCACCACCAGGTCGCCGTTGTTCAGGCTGACAGTGGCAAAGCTCGGCGTGTCGGCATTGGCCGGTTTGGGCATGCGAAACAGCGTCTGCAACACTGCAGGCTCTACGCCCTCATGGCTCCGGGTAGCCGCTTCGACCACTTGCCAGGACTGCGCTGCGTCCGCCTGCTCTATCGGCGTCTGGCCGCTGCGCAGCGCGGTCAGCAGCGCCTCGCCCTTGGCCTTGACCGCTTCGCTGGCGCGCACCTTGGTCAGCTGATCACGGATGCTGTCCTGCACCTGCTCAAGCGGCAACTGCTCAGGCTTGCTGTGCTCCTTGACCCGCACCACCACCACGGTATCGGGATCGAGCTCAATCACGCTGCTGTTGCTGCCGTCTTCCAATACTTCGTCACTGAACGCGGCCTGGATCACCTGCCGATTGGCGCTCAGGCCTTCGCTGCCGCCCTGACGCCCGAAGGCTTCAGTCAGCTTGACCTCGAGGCCGAGCTCCTGGGCTGGCTGAACCAGATCGGAAGCTTCGAAAGCCGAATCCTCGAGTTCCTTGGCGACTTCGACAAAGCGCTGCTCGACCTGACGCGCCTTGAGATCGCGCTGCAGTTTTTCTTCCAGGCTGGCGAAGCTCGGCACTTCCGGTGCCTGCACGTCCAGGAGCTTGATCAAGTGCCAGCCGAACTCGCTGCGCACGGGTGCGGACACGGCATTCTCGTCCAGCGCATAGAGCGCTTCTTCAAAGGCCGGGTCATATACACCAGGGCCGGCAAAGCCCAGATCACCGCCCTCACCTGCCGAACCCGAGTCATCGGAGACTTCTTTGGCCAGCGCGGCAAAATCCTCACCCTGCTCCAGACGCTTCTGCACCTCGACCAGTTTGGCCTGGGCTTGTTCGTCATTCAGCGCGTCATTCACTTCCAGCAAAATATGCGCGGCGCGACGCTGCTCGGCCAGGTTGGCGATTTCATTTTCGTAAGCGGTCTGCAACGCCTCGGCGCTGACTTCCACCTGATCGAAGAATGCCGCCTTGTTCAGCTCGACATACTCCAGGACCACCTGCTCCGGGGTCATGAACTCGCTGGATTGGGCGTTGTAATAGGCCTTGATGTCATCGTCGCTGAGCACCACGGCATCGAGATCAGCCTGCAGCGTGAGGGTAGCGAAATCGCGGGTCTGTTTCTCCAGACTGGCAAACGCCTGCACCTGCTCATCGGTGACAAAACCGCTATTGGCCAGACCGGCACGCAACTGACCAATCAGCATTTCCTGCTCAAGCATCTGGCGGAACTGCAAACGGTTGTAGCCCAGCTGACGAATCACCTGATCGAATCGCTCGGCGCTGAATTTGCCATCCACGAGGAACTCGGGGGTTTGCAGAATCAACTGATCGAGGGCTTGTTGGGAAAATGCGAACTTGGCGTCCTTGGCCCCCTGCAGCAACACGGCGCGCTCAACCAGACCATTCAGGGCCGATTCGCGCAGCAGCTTCTCATCCAGCAAGGACGCATCGAAATCGCGGCCCAGTTGCTGCAGCAATTGACGACGCTGCATCTCGACAGCCTGACTCAGCTCCACCGTCGTGATTTTCTCGCCGTTGACGGCGGCGGCATTCTGGCTGTTGCTGGTGCTGGTGAAAATGGCATCGACCCCCGTCAGCGCCAACAGCGCGACAATGATGCCGATAATGGTTTTGGCAATCCAACCCTGTGAATTGTCCCTGATGTTCTGCAGCATGCGTCCCCCAGAACGACTGTACAAAATTAGCAGTCGCGCAGTGTGGGTAAAATCCGGATAGAAGAAAGGCGCATCAGAGGATGCGCCTTCTCGTAACTAACGAAGCGGAACGAAATGACAGTATCGATTCGTGATGGCCCGGAGATGCTGTCCGTCCGGGCTACCGCTCCGCTGCCAGGTCAGGTGTACTGACCTGGTGGGCAAGATCGAAAGCGGCTTAGTTAACAGCGTCTTTCAGAGCTTTGCCGGCTTTGAAGCCTGGAATCTTGGCAGCAGCGATGCTGATCGGGTTACCAGTTTGCGGGTTGCGGCCGGTACGAGCAGCGCGCTCTTTGACAGCGAAGGTACCGAAACCAACCAGTACTACGGAGTCGCCCGCTTTCAGAGCACCAGTAACGGATTCAATTACTGCGTCCAGCGCACGGCCAGCGACAGCTTTTGGGATATCAGCAGATGCAGCGATGGCATCGATCAGTTCCGACTTGTTCACTCTTAAGTCCCCTTAATTTCTATTGAGTTTGTTTCTTGCTTTTAAGTGTAAGCAAAGCGGGTGCTGGATGGCCTGCTGACACAATAAGAGCCGCTTTATAACAAGGGCTTCAAAATTATGTCAAGGAAGCCCTCCGGCTAATGCGTGCTGATTCGCTCCTTGGAGTCAGACTCGCGCTTGTCATCCTTTGCAACTATCTCGGGAGCCGCATCAGGCAAGGGCTCCGGGGCGTATTGCAGCGCAATTTGCAGGACTTCGTCAATCCATTTAACCGGTTTAATCTGCAAGTCCTGCTTAATATTCTCGGGAATTTCCTTCAAATCGCGCACATTCTCTTCGGGAATGATCACTGTTTTGATTCCACCACGGTGCGCCGCCAGCAGTTTTTCCTTGAGACCACCAATCGCCAGAACCTGCCCGCGCAAGGTGATTTCACCGGTCATTGCCACATCGGCGCGCACGGGAATCTGGGTCAAGGCCGAAACCAGCGCCGTACACATGCCAACGCCGGCGCTGGGGCCATCTTTGGGGGTTGCCCCCTCCGGCATATGGATATGGATGTCCTGCTTCTCATAGAAGTCCACAGGCACGCCCAGGCTCTTGGCGCGACTTCTGACCACGGTTTGCGCCGCGGTGATCGATTCGAGCATCACATCACCCAGTGAGCCGGTCTTGATCAGCTGGCCTTTGCCAGGCACCACAACCGCTTCGATGGTCAGCAGCTCGCCGCCCACCTGGGTCCAGGCAAGGCCTGTGACTTGGCCAATCTGATCCTGCAACTCGGCCAGACCGTAGCGGTGCTTGCGCACACCGAGGAAATGTTCGAGCGAGTCGGCCGTAACGCTGACCTGGAAGCGCTTCTCGGTGGAGTGTTCCTTGACCACCTTGCGGCATACCTTGGCAATCTGCCGCTCAAGGCCACGCACGCCGGCTTCGCGGGTGTAGTAGCGAATGATGTCGCGGATCGCCGCCTCATCAAAAACCAGCTCGGCTTTCTTCAGACCGTTGGCCTGAACCTGCTTGGGTGCCAGGTACTTGATGGCGATATTGATTTTTTCGGCTTCGGTGTAGCCCGGCAGGCGAATAACCTCCATGCGGTCCAGCAATGCCGCCGGAATATTCATGGAGTTGGCCGTGCAGAGGAACATCACATCCGACAGGTCGTAATCGACCTCCAGATAGTGATCGTTGAAGTTGTGGTTCTGCTCTGGATCGAGCACTTCAAGCAGCGCCGACGCAGGATCGCCACGCATGTCCTGACCCATCTTGTCGATTTCGTCGAGCAAGAACAGCGGGTTGCGCACGCCAACCTTGGTCATTTTCTGAATCAGGCGACCCGGCATGGAACCGATATACGTGCGCCGGTGACCGCGAATTTCCGCTTCGTCGCGCACACCGCCCAAGGCCATTCGCACGAACTTGCGGTTGGTGGCACTGGCAATCGACTCAGCCAGCGAGGTTTTACCCACGCCAGGCGGGCCAACCAGGCAGAGCACCGGACCCTTGATTTTCTTTACCCGCTTTTGCACGGCGAGGTATTCAAGGATGCGCTCCTTGACCTCGTCCAGACCGTAATGGTCGGCATCGAGGATCGCTTCGGCGCGCGCCAAATCCAGGCGCACCTTGCTCTGGGCCTTCCACGGCACATTGACCAGCCAATCGATATAGGAGCGCACCACGGTGGCTTCGGCCGACATCGGCGACATCTGCTTGAGCTTGTTTAGCTCGGCATTGGCCTTGGTGTGGGCCTCGGCAGTCAGCCCGGCATTCTCGATGCGCTTTTTCAGCTCATCGAGTTCGTTATGGCCTTCCTCGCTATCGCCAAGCTCTTTCTGAATGGCCTTCATCTGCTCATTCAGGTAGTACTCGCGCTGACTGCGCTCCATCTGCTTCTTGACCCGGCCGCGGATGCGTTTTTCCACCTGCAGCAGGTCGATTTCGGCATCCAGCAGAGCCAGCACATGCTCGACCCGCGCCTGCAGATCGGTGATTTCCAGGATTTCCTGCTTCTGCTCGATCTTCAGCACCATATGCGCAGCCATGGTGTCGACCAGACGCCCCGGCTCATCGATGCCGTTGAGCGAGGCCAGTACCTCGGCCGGGACTTTCTTGCCCAGCTGCACGTACTGTTCAAACTGGCTGAGCAGGCTGCGGGTAAAGACCTCGGACTCGCGCTCGGCAACCTCGACCTCATCGATCAGCTGCACCTCGGCGCGGCAGTGGCCTTCGACCTCGATAAAGCGCTCGACTTCGCCGCGCTGCTCGCCTTCGACCAGCACCTTGACGGTGCCATCCGGCAGTTTCAGCAGCTGCAACACAGTGGCTACGGTACCGACGCGATAGAGACCGGCTTCATCCGGATCATCGTCGGCGGGATTCTTCTGCGCGAGCAGCAGAATCTGCTTCTCGCCCGTCATGGCCGCTTCTAAGGCCTCGATGGATTTTTCGCGCCCGACGAACAATGGGATGACCATGTGCGGATAGACCACAACATCGCGCAGCGGCAGGAGAGGCAATTCGATGGTTGTCTTCATGATATTCGGCTCTACGTCGGCCTTGCGGCCGTGAACAGATGGGATGACCCTTAGCCCTAAGATGGGGGCAGCCCCAACAAAAAACAAGCGCTGCCATAGCAAAAGCAAAGGGGCCCGCAGGCCCCTTGCTTTCAACATGTTGCAAGCCTGTTACGCGTCAGGCGCAGCCTTGGCTGGCAGCTCGCTGTTTTCATAAATCAACAGCGGCTTGGAGGTGCCATCGATCACGCTCTCATCGATAACCACCTTGCTGACGTCGGACTGCGACGGGATCTCGTACATGGTATCGAGCAGGACACCTTCGAGAATCGAACGCAGGCCGCGGGCACCGGTCTTACGCTCAAGCGCCTTGTGGGCAACCGACTTCAGCGCATCCGGACGGAATTCCAGCTCTACCCCTTCCATCTCAAACAGCTTGCCGTATTGCTTGGTCAAAGCATTCTTCGGCTCAGTCAGAATCTGCACCAGAGCCGCTTCGTCCAACTCATCCAACGTGGCGATAACCGGCAAGCGGCCCACGAACTCAGGAATCAGACCAAACTTGACCAGATCATCAGGCTCAACGGCGCGCAGTGACTCGCCAATTTTCTTGCCCTCTTCCTTGCTGCGTACTTCTGCGTTGAAGCCGATACCACCCTTGGTCGAGCGGCCCTGGATGACTTTTTCCAGGCCAGAGAACGCACCACCGCAGATAAACAGAATGTTGCGCGTATCAACCTGCAGAAATTCCTGCTGCGGATGCTTGCGACCACCCTGCGGTGGTACAGAGGCAACCGTGCCCTCGATCAGCTTGAGCAGTGCCTGCTGCACGCCCTCGCCCGATACGTCGCGGGTAATCGACGGGTTATCCGATTTGCGCGAAATCTTGTCGATTTCGTCGATGTAGACGATGCCCATCTGGGCTTTTTCCACATCGTAATCGCACTTCTGCAGCAGCTTCTGAATAATGTTCTCGACGTCCTCACCGACATAACCGGCTTCGGTCAGGGTGGTGGCGTCGGCGATGGTGAAGGGTACGTTAAGCAAACGTGCCAGGGTTTCGGCCAGCAGAGTTTTACCCGAGCCAGTCGGACCAATCAGCAGGATATTGCTTTTGCCCAGTTCGACATCATCTTTCTTGTCGCGCTGATTGAGGCGCTTGTAGTGGTTGTACACCGCTACCGCCAAAACCTTCTTCGCACGCTCCTGACCGATCACATACTGATCGAGGATGGTGCTGATTTCTTTGGGAGCAGGCAATTTATGCGCGCTGCTCTCGGCCTGGGCTTCCTGCACCTCCTCGCGGATGATGTCGTTGCACAGGTCGACGCACTCGTCGCAGATAAAGACCGAGGGGCCGGCAATCAATTTGCGCACTTCATGCTGGCTTTTGCCGCAGAAGGAGCAATAAAGCAGCTTGCCGTTGTCCTCGCCGTTGCGGGTGTCAGTCATTCGTTCAATCCAATCCGGTAGGCTTGAAACACAAGATGAGGGCAAATGCGGGCATTTTCAAGCCCGCCGGCGGCCGGGCACGCCGACCTGCCCTATTTTGAGCTGCTTATATTAAGCGGGGCGCTTCTCAATCACTGCGTCGATCAACCCGTATTCACGAGCCGCTTCGGCGCTCATGAAATTATCACGATTGGTATCGCGCTCGATTTCTTCCAAGGTGCGCCCACTGTGCTTGGCCATCAGCATGTTGAGACGCTCACGGATGAAGAGGATTTCCTTGGCGTGAATTTCGATGTCCGACGCCTGGCCTTGGAAACCGCCCAGTGGCTGGTGAATCATCACACGCGAGTTCGGCAGGCAGTAACGCTTGCCCTCAGCACCAGCGGTCAGCAGGAAAGCGCCCATGCTGCACGCCTGACCAATACAGGTGGTGGACACGTTAGGCTTGATGAACTGCATGGTGTCGTAGATCGACATACCCGCCGTCACCGAACCACCTGGAGAGTTGATGTAAAGATGTATGTCCTTGTCCGGATTTTCCGCTTCAAGGAATAACAGTTGCGCACAGATCAGGTTGGCCATGTAGTCCTCTACAGGGCCGACAAGAAAGATCACTCGCTCCTTGAGCAGGCGCGAATAGATATCGTAGGCGCGCTCACCGCGAGCCGTCTGCTCGACAACCATGGGTACCAGGCCGCCAGCGGCTTGGATATCAGGCATTTGTTGCATAAAAGGATTGCGGGACATGCGTGCACTCGCTCCCTAAATAGTCATGTCACAAATACGCATAAGCCAGCACGGAGGCTGGCTTATGGCGTGTTCGAACGAGGTAAAGAAATCAGGCGGCTTGCGGAGCTTCCACCGGCTTGACAGCTTCTTCGTAAGAGACCGCTTTATCGGTCACGTTGGCCTTCTGCAAAACAGTATCTACAACTTGCTCTTCGAGCACAACCGAACGCACTTCGTTCATTTGCTGGTCGTTTTTGTAGTACCAGGCCACAACCTGCTCAGGCTCTTGATAAGCCGAAGCCATTTCTTCGATCATTACACGGATGCGCGCTTCGTCCGGCTTCAGCTCGGTCTGCTTGACCACTTCAGCGACGACCAGGCCCAGCACGACGCGGCGCTTGGCTTGCTCTTCGAACAGCTCGGCCGGCAGTTGATCAGGCTTGAGGTTGCCACCGAACTGCTGAACGGCCTGCACACGCAGACGGTTTACTTCGTTACCGATCAGGGCCTTCGGCACTTCGATCGGGTTGGCAGCCAGCAGGCCGTCCATGACCTGGTTCTTGATCTTGGACTTGATGGCCTGGCGCAGCTCGCGCTCCATGTTCTTGCGCACTTCAGCGCGGAAACCTTCCAGGCCGCCTTCTTTCACACCGAACAGGGCGAAGAAGTCATCATTCAGCTCAGGCAGCTGCGGAGCGCTGATGCTGTTGACGGTGACGGTGAATTCGGCGGCTTTGCCAGCCAGATCAAGATTCTGGTAATCAGCCGGGAAAGTCGGGTTGATCACGCGCTCTTCGCCAGCCTTGGCACCCACCAGAGCATCTTCGAAGCCAGGGATCATGCGGCCGGAGCCGAGAACCAGCTGAGTGCCCTTGGCCGAACCGCCTGCAAAGGCTTCACCATCGACCTTGCCAACGAAATCGATATTCAGCTGGTCGCCATTTTCGGCGGCGCGCTCAACGGTTTCGAAACGGGTGTTCTGCTTGCGCAGGATTTCCAGCATGTTGTCGACATCGCTGTCGGCCACGTCAGCCTGCAGGCGCTCAATGGCAATGGACTCGAAACCGGCAACGGTGAATTCCGGGAATACTTCGAAGGTGGCAACGTATTCCAAATCCTTGCCCTTCTCGAAGGACTTCGGCTCAACGGCCGGAGCGCCAGCAGGATTGAGCTTCTGCTCGACCACGGCTTCATAGAAAGTGGACTGGATCAGGTCGCCCAGGGCTTCCTGGCGCGCAGCATCTTCGTAACGCTGACGGATCACGCTCATCGGCACTTTGCCGGGACGGAAGCCGGGAACCTTGGCGCGACGGGCAGTCTGCTGCAGACGCTTGTTGACTTCAGTCTCGATGCGCTCAACGGGAACGCCAACGGTCATACGGCGCTCAAGAGCAGAAGTGCTTTCAACAGAAACTTGCATGGATATTCCTCGTTGCACAGACATAAGCCGGCCGTTTACCGGCCCCTAATCAAGGGCATGCATTCTAGAGGCTGAATTTGCAGAAGTCACCCTAGATGCAAGCGGCAAACGGGAGGGAGCTAAAGAAAGATGGTGCGGACGGAGAGACTCGAACTCTCACGCCTTGCGGCGCTGGAACCTAAATCCAGTGTGTCTACCAATTCCACCACGTCCGCAGAGGTAAAACCTTGTATACAAAAACGCCAGGCTTTCACCTGGCGCTTTGGAATATGGGGTGGACGATGGGAATCGAACCCACGACAACAGGAGTCACAATCCTGCGCTCTACCAACTGAGCTACGCCCACCATATTGCATGTTGCTTGCGCCAAGACTGCCAAATGGCACGCCCGGCAGGACTCGAACCTGCGACCATCCGCTTAGAAGGCGGATGCTCTATCCAGCTGAGCTACGGGCGCCTATCCATCTGCAGCGCAGACTTAAAGCTTTCGGCTTAGGAAAAAACCTTGCGACTCTTACCTTTGCCGTCTTACCCAGCGACTGGCTGTGCTCGACAAGCGGGGCGAATGTTATAGAGGTGATTAACGGTCGTCAACAGGGAAGATCAAAAAAATTCAGCTATATAAAGGAGTTACGCGAAAACCGCGGCATGCGCCTTTGCCCCATCGCACGGTCATGCGAGAATGCGCGTCCTTTTTCCATCCTTTCTTTATGGTTAACCAAGCGCAATGACCGCACAACTGATCGACGGCAAAGCGATTGCCGCCAGCCTCCGCCAGCAGATCGCGCAACGCGTCGCCGAACGACGCCAGCAGGGCCTGCGCGCACCGGGTCTGGCTGTAATTCTGGTTGGTAGCGACCCGGCTTCCCAGGTCTACGTCTCGCACAAGCGCAAGGACTGCGAAGAGGTCGGCTTTGTTTCCCAGGCCTACGACCTGCCGGCCACCACCAGCCAGGACGAGTTGATGGCGCTGATCGAGCGCCTCAACGACGAGCCGAGCATCGATGGCATCCTGGTTCAGCTGCCGCTGCCCGAGCACCTCGACTCATCCCTGTTATTGGAGCGTATTCGCCCGGACAAGGATGTAGACGGCTTCCATCCGTACAATATCGGTCGCCTGGCCCAGCGCATGCCACTCCTGCGCCCCTGCACCCCAAAAGGCATCATGACCCTGCTCGAAAGCACCGGCGCCGACCTTTATGGCATGCATGCCGTGGTGGTGGGTGCCTCCAACATAGTCGGCCGCCCCATGGCCATGGAGCTGCTGCTGGCCGGTTGCACCGTCACGGTTACGCACCGCTTCACCAAGGACCTGCCAACCCACGTCGGCCAGGCTGATATCGTCGTGGTAGCCGCCGGCAAGCCTGGCCTGGTCAAGGGCGAGTGGATAAAGGAAGGGGCCATCGTTATCGACGTGGGCATCAATCGCCAGGCCGATGGCAAGCTGATCGGCGATGTGGTGTATGAAACCGCCCTTCCCCGCGCCGGCTGGATCACCCCGGTACCCGGCGGTGTTGGCCCAATGACACGCGCCGGCCTGCTGGAGAACACCCTGCACGCGGCGGAACACCTGCATAGCTGATTCGCCTCGTCCCGCCAGCAATAGACAGCGCCCCGACCCGCTCGGGGCTGTTTACCGACCTTGCGCTCACGCCTTCCCCTGGTTTTTTCCAGCCCTGATGCGCATGCTGGCCGCTCAGGCCTTATCATTTCGCCAGATGTCCTTGCCGGGTTTGCCATGAAATTCGCCATTGCCCTGTTCGCCCCTCCTCACGCGCCCTCCTCACGCCGCGCCCTGCGCTTCGCCCAGGCGGTGCAGGCGGGCGGGCACGAGATCGTCAGGTTGTTCTTCTATCAGGATGGCGTGCACAGCGCCTCGAGCAACGTGGTCAGCCCCCAGGACGAATTGGATTTAACCAGCGAATGGCGCGACTTCGTCCACACCCAGCAGCTCGACGGCGTGGTGTGCATTGCCGCCGCCCTGCGCCGCGGCGTTCTCGATGCCCAGGAAGCCCAGCGTTATGCAGCGGGTAGCGCCAACCTGCAGGCTCCCTGGGAGCTGTCGGGGCTTGGTCAACTGCATGAGGCGACGCAGCTGGCCGACCGCCTGGTGTGCTTCGGAGGGTCTTGAGATGAGCAAATCCCTGCTGATTATCAGCCGTCAACCGCCCTGGTCTGGCCCAACAGCCCGCGAAGCCCTGGATATCGCCCTGGCCGGCGGAGCCTTCGACCTGCCGATCGGCATGCTGTTTCTCGATGACGGAGTGTTTCAACTGAGCACGGCCCAGCAGCCCGCGACCCTGCAGCAGAAGGATCTCGGTGCCAATCTGCAGGCGCTGCCGATGTTCGGCGTGGAGTCACTCTACGCCTCGACCCGCAGCCTGCAGGAACGCGGCCTTGAGCAACAGAAGCTGCACCTGGCCGTTGAACTGCTGGATGACGCCGGCCTGACGGCGCTTGTCGCCCGCTACGATCAGGTGATAACCCTCTGATGACGACCCTGCATATGCTTTCCCATTCGCCCTTCAGCGATAGCCGTCTGAGCAGCTGCTTGCGCCTGCTTGGCCCCGGCGACGGCCTGCTGTTGTGTGGCGATGCCGTCTATGCCTTGCAACCGGGCAGCGCCCAGTGCCAGGCCCTGGAACTGATGCCCGAAAGCATTGGCCTGTTCGCCCTGGACGAAGACCTCAGCGCCCGCGCCATCACCGGCCCGCAACGCCTGCAGGCCGTCGACTACCCGGGCCTGGTGGAACTCAGCTGCCGTTTCGACAAGGTCAATAGCTGGCTATGAGCACCCTGGAGATCGACAACCACCACATTGCCCTGGACAAGGACGGCTACCTGCTCGACCTGGCCGACTGGTCGCCGGCGGTGGCTGAAGCCCTGGCCTGTCAGGAGCAGATCAGCCTGAGCGACGAACACTGGGAGATACTGCATCTGCTGCGCGACTTCTACGCCGAGTTCCAGCTGGCCCCGGCCAATCGCCCACTGATCAAATACGCCGCCCTCAAACTCGGCCCGAGCAAGGGCAACAGCCTGCACCTCAACCAGTTATTCAAAGGCACTCCCGCCAAACTTGCCGCCAAGCTGGCGGGCCTGCCCAAGCCGACCAATTGCCTATGAACCTCAGCACTCCAGCAGAACACCCCTTCGCCCAGTTCGTGCGCATCCTCGGCAAGGGCAAGCGCGGCGCGCGCAACCTGACCCGCGAAGAAGCCCGCGAAGCCATGGGCATGCTGCTCGATGACAAAGCCGAAGACAGCCAGCTGGGAGCCTTTCTGATGCTGCTGCGGCACAAGGAAGAAAGCGCCGAGGAAATGGCCGGCTTTGCCGAAGCAGTGCGCGAGCGCCTGCAAGTACCGAGCTTGCAGATCGACCTGGACTGGCCAAGCTATGCCGGCAAGAAGCGCCATCTGCCCTGGTTTCTGCTCGCCGCCAAGGCCCTGGCCAATAGCGGCGTCAAAATTCTTCTGCATGGCGGCGGTGCCCATACCGCCGGGCGCATGTACAGCGAACAGCTGCTCGAACAACTGCAGATCCCGCTATGCCGCAATTGGCGCGACGTGGAGCAGGCGATAAACACCCAGCACCTGGCCTTTATCCCCCTGGGCGACTGGATGCCACAGCTGCAGAAGATGATCGACCTGCGCAATATCCTTGGCCTGCGCTCCCCGATTCACTCGCTAACGCGCATCCTCAATCCGCTGAGCGCGCGCTGCGGCCTGCAGAGCATCTTCCACCCCGGCTATCAGGCGGTGCACCGCGAGGCCAGCCAGTTGCTCGGCGATAGCGCCATAGTGATCAAGGGCGAAGGTGGCGAGATCGAAATCAACCCGGATGCCACCAGCCACCTCTATGGCACGGCCAATGGCGAGAACTGGGATGAAGACTGGCCGGCACTGGCCGCTCAGCGCCACGTCAAGCCGCAGTCGCTGGACCCCGCCCACCTGACGGCCTTCTGGCGCGGTGAAACCAGCGATGATTACGGCCAGCTGGCCGTGCTAAGCACCATGGCCCTGGCCCTGCGCGGCCTGGGGCTTACTCGCGAGGATGCCCTGCAGCAGGCGCAGCAGCGCTGGGATGCGCGTCTTATATCGAATTAGTGAATATACCAGGGCAACTTTTTCCGCCTTTCTATCGATTCAAACCAGTTAGACTGATTGCCTCAGTGCACGCCAGAGGAATCGACTATGGGCTTGTTGATCGAAGGACGCTGGCATGACCAGTGGTACGACACCGCCGCAGACGGCCGCTTCCAGCGCGAAAACGCCCAGCGCCGTCACTGGATCACGACCGATGGCAGCCCTGGCCCCAGCGGTGAAGGCAACTTCAAGGCAGAGGCCGGGCGCTACCACCTGTATGTCTCCCTCGCCTGCCCCTGGGCCCACCGCACCCTGATTCTGCGCCAACTCAAGGGCCTGGATAAGTTGATCGATGTATCGGTCGTCAGCTGGCTGATGGCCGAGCACGGCTGGACATTCGACCAAAGCCACGGCTCCACCGGCGACTCTCTGGGTGGCTTCGAGTACCTGCATCAGCGCTACAGCGCCGACGACGCCCAGTACAGCGGACGGGTAACCGTGCCCCTGCTATGGGACAAACAGCAGCAACGCATCGTCAGCAATGAGTCCGCGGAAATCATCCGCATGTTCAACTCGGCTTTCGACGAGCTGACCGGCAATACCCTGGATTTCTACCCGACCGCCCTGCGAGGCGAGATCGAAGCGCTCAACCAGCGCATCTATCCCGCCATCAATAACGGGGTGTACCGCGCCGGTTTCGCCACCACCCAGGCCGCCTACGAGGAAGCCTTTATCGAGCTGTTCGCCGAACTGGACGCACTGGAAACACGGCTCGGCGAACAACGCTACCTAACCGGCGAATACCTGACAGAAGCCGACTGGCGGTTATTTACCAGCCTGATCCGCTTCGATGCCGTGTATTACGGCCACTTCAAGTGCAACCTGCGGCGTATTGAGGATTACCCGCAGCTCTCCAACTGGCTACGCGAGCTGTACCAATGGCCCGGCGTGGCGCAGACGGTAAACCTGCAGCACATCAAGCAGCATTACTACGGCAGCCACCGCAATCTCAACCCCAGCGGCATAGTGCCAAGCGGTCCGGCTCTGGACTTTGACCGCCCGCATGATCGCGCCCGCCTACCGGGCAAAGGCGTTGTGCGGCGCTAAACGGCGCTCGTCAGACAGGCAGAATCAGACGCCAGCTTGAGCGCCTTCGAACCAGGCCAGTTTTTCCCGCAACTGCACCACCTCGCCGACGATCACCAGGGTTGGCGCGTGCACCTCATGCTCGGCCACCAGTTGCGGAAGATTCGCCAAAGTGCCGGTAAACACCCGCTGGTTCTGCGTGGTGCCCTGCTGGATCAGCGCGGCCGGGGTCTCAGCGGCGCGTCCATGGGCAATCAGTTGCTGGCAAATCATCGGCAAGCCGACCAGGCCCATATAGAACACCAGGGTCTGGCTGGCAGCGGTGAGTTCCGCCCAGGGTAAATCGCAGCTGCCGTCCTTGAGGTGGCCGGTGACGAAGCGAACCGACTGCGCATGGTCGCGGTGGGTCAGCGGAATCCCGGCATAGGCGGCGCAGCCAGAGGCCGCAGTAATGCCCGGCACCACCTGAAAGGGAATGCCGTGGGCCGCCAGCTCTTCGATTTCCTCACCGCCGCGACCGAAGATAAAGGGGTCGCCGCCCTTCAGACGCAGCACGCGCTTGCCTTCTTTGGCCAGGCTGACCAGGCGTTGATTGATCTGTTCCTGGGGCAGTGCATGCGCCGAACGCTGCTTACCGACATAGATACGCTCGGCATCACGGCGGCACAGCTCGATGATGGCCGGTGCCACCAGGCGGTCGTAGAGCACCACATCGGCCTGCTGCATCAGGCGCAAGGCGCGGAAGGTCAGCAGATCCGGATCGCCCGGCCCGGCCCCCACCAGATACACCTCACCCAAGGCGCGCGGTGCAATACCGGCGATCTTTTCCTCGAGCAGGCGCTCGCCTTCCTGCTGCTTACCGGCGAACACGCTTTCGGCGATCTGACCCTGGAACACGTCTTCCCAGAACACCCGGCGTTGCTGCACATCGGGAAACAAGCCTTTGACCTGAGCGCGAAAACGCTTGGCCAGGCCGGCCAGCTGACCGTAGGTGGCGGGAATCCAGGTCTCGATCTTGGCGCGAATCAGGCGTGCCAGCACCGGCGCGTCGCCACCACTGGTGACGGCGATGATCAGCGGCGAGCGGTCGACGATGGCCGGGAAGATCACGCTGCACAGCTTCGGCGCATCCACCACATTGACCGGCAGCCCCAAAGCCTGGGCCTGGCGAGAAATCTCGGCATTCAGCGGCTCGTCGTCGGTGGCGGCGATGATCAGTGCCACCCCCTGCAAGTCTTCCGGCTGGTAACCACGCAGGAAAAACCCGCCGTCGCCGGCCAGGCTCTGCAGCTCGGCCCGAACCTCGGGGGCGACCACCCGCAGACGCGCCCCGGCATCGACCAGCAGACGCGCCTTGCGCAACGCCACTTCGCCACCGCCGACCACCAGCACCAGGCGATCCTGCAATTTATGGAACAGGGGAAGGAAGTCCATGGGTCAATCTCGCCAGAGGTAAAAAAACGGGGCGGCCATCGCCACCCCGTATTGTGCAGCCGAATTGCCTGTTAGCCGATTACTTCGATGCCGCCCATATAGGGCTTAAGCACCTCAGGCACACGGATACTGCCATCGGCCTGCTGGTAGTTCTCCAGCACCGCGACCAGGGTACGGCCCACCGCCAGGCCAGAGCCGTTGAGGGTGTGCACCAGCTCGGGCTTGCCGGTTTCCGGGTTGCGGTAGCGCGCCTGCATACGGCGCGCCTGGAAGTCGCCGCAGTTGGAGCACGAAGAAATCTCGCGGTACTTGTCCTGGCTCGGCACCCAGACTTCCAGGTCGTAGGTCTTAACCGCACCGAAACCCATATCACCAGTGCACAGCGCCAGCTTGCGGTACGGCAGCTCAAGCAGCTGCAGCACGCGCTCGGCGTTGGCGGTCAGACTTTCCAACGCTTCGAAGGATTTGCTCGGCTCGACGACCTGCACCATCTCGACCTTGTCGAACTGGTGCTGACGGATCATGCCGCGGGTATCACGGCCGGATGCGCCGGCTTCGCTGCGGAAACACGGGGTGTGGGCCACCAGTTTCAGCGGCAGTTGCTTGGCATCGAGAATTTCGCCGGCGACGATATTGGTCAGCGACACTTCGGCGGTTGGGATCAGGTACAGATCGGCTTCACCTTCGCGGCTGATCTTGAACAGGTCTTCCTCGAATTTTGGCAGTTGACCGGTGCCCTGCAGCGCCGGAGCCTGCACCAGATACGGCGTGTAGGCTTCTTCGTAGCCATGCTCGCCGGTGTGCAGGTTGATCATAAATTGCGCCAGAGCGCGGTGCATACGAGCGATAGGGCCGCGCAGCAAAGCAAAGCGCGCACCGGACAGCTTGGCCGCGGTTTCGAAATCCAGCCAGCCGTATTTCTCGCCCAGAGCCACATGATCCTGAATCGGGAAATCGAAGCTGCGCGGCGTGCCCCAGCGCGAGACCTCAACGTTGCCCTCTTCATCTGCGCCGACCGGTACCGACTCATGCGGCAGATTGGGGATATTCAGCAGCAGGTTGTCGAGCTCGCTCTGAATGCTGTCGAGCTCACGCTTGCCCTGCTCCAGATCGCTGCCCATCTGGTCCACTTCCGCCAACAACGGCGCAATGTCCTCACCGCGCTGCTTGGCCTGGCCAATGGATTTGGAGCGACTGTTGCGTTCGGCCTGCAACTGCTCGGTGCGGGTCTGCACGGTCTTGCGCTGGGCTTCGAGCGCTTCGAAGCGCGCAACATCAAGGACAAAGCCACGGGCGGCCAGGCGCTCGGCCACTTCATGGAGCTGGATACGAACGAGTTTGGAATCAAGCATGTTCTGGTCTCAACACATCACAAGGGTTTGCATGGCCTTGGCCATGACGCGCAATGCCGCGCAATGCCGCGCAGTTTAAGGCTTTAACAGGGTTGGGTGCCACACCACGCGTTAGCTGGCGCGGCTACTGGTAGAGACGCGCCAGGGCAAATCCGCCCCAGACGGCGAGCACGCCGCCGATCACGCTGCACAGCAGGTAGGCAAAGGCTTCATTGTGGCGGCCACCTTCAAACAGCTTGAGCAGCTCAAGGCTGAAGGAGGAAAAGGTGGTAAAGCCGCCGAGCAGGCCGATGATCAGGCCGCTACGCAATTCGATTGGCAGGTCGCTGCGCAGCAGAAACAGGCCGGACAACAGACCGATCAGCAGGCAGCCGACAATATTGACGGTGAAGGTGCCCAGGTAGAAATGTCGTGGCCACTGCGCCACCACCCAGCTGGCGGTAAGAAAGCGCAGCACAGAACCCACAGCACCACCGAGCGCAACCGCCATGGCCACGCGAATCATGGTTTTCTCCGCTGGCGAGGGCTGTTGCGGTCCTGGTTTTTCAAGTGCTGCAGCTTGTCGCGAATCTTCAGCTCCAGACCACGCGGCACCGGTTGGTAGTACTCGCGTGGCTCGAAGGTGTCGGGAAAGTAATCCTCGCCTGCCGCATAGGCATCGGGCTCATCGTGGGCGTAGCGGTATTCGTCGCCATAGCCCAGCTCCTTCAGAAGCTTGGTCGGGGCGTTGCGCAGATGCAGCGGGACTTCCTGCGAGCCATGTTCGGCGGCATCGCGCATGGCGGCATTGAAGGCGTTGTAGACCGCATTGCTTTTCGGCGCGCAGGCCAGATAGACAATCGCCTGGGCCACGGCCAGCTCGCCCTCGGGACTGCCCAGGCGCTCCTGCACATCCCAGGCGTTAAGACACAGAGTCAGCGCCCGCGGGTCGGCATTGCCGATGTCTTCGCTGGCCATGCGCACCACGCGTCGGGCGATATACAGCGGATCACAGCCACCATCGAGCATGCGCGCAAACCAGTACAGCGCACCGTCCGGGCTGGAGCCGCGCACGGATTTGTGCAGCGCCGATATCTGGTCGTAGAAGGCTTCGCCGCCCTTGTCGAAGCGCCGACGGGTATCGCCAAGCAGATTGAGCAGCAGTTCGCTACCGATCTCGCTGCCGTCTTCGGCCAGGTCGGCGGCGTTTTCCAGAAAATTGAGCAAGCGCCGGCCGTCACCATCGGCGGCGGCCTGGAGAATCTTGAAGCTTTCTTCCGGCAGGGTCAGCTGGCGTTCGCCCAGGCCTTTCGGGTCGCTCAAGGCGCGATCGACCAGCTTGCGCAGCGCGGTCTCATCCAGGCTTTTCAGCACGTACACGCGAGCCCGTGAGAGCAAGGCGTTGTTCAGCTCGAAAGAAGGATTTTCCGTGGTGGCACCGATAAAGATCAGCGTGCCGTCTTCCACGTAGGGCAAGAAGGCATCCTGCTGCGACTTGTTGAAGCGGTGCACTTCATCGACAAACAGGATGGTCTGGCGGCCATATTGCGCGGCGTGTTGCTGCGCCACTTCCACGGCCTGACGAATCTCCTTGACCCCGGAGAGCACCGCAGAAATCGTCTCGAAATGCGCATCGGAGACTTGCGCCAGCAGCCGCGCCAGGGTGGTCTTGCCGACGCCTGGCGGGCCCCAGAAGATCATCGAGTGCAGTGCACCCTGCTCCAGGGCTTCGCGCAACGGCTTGCCGCGCGCCAGCAAGTGCTCCTGACCGACATACTCGTCCAGGCTGGCAGCGCGCAGGCGGGCGGCCAGCGGCTGGGCAACGGGAGCCTTGCGAAACAGATCCATGACGGGGTTAAAGCCTCTTGCTGTAGGGCGCTCTACTCTTGAATCACGTCCGCGCCTTCGGGAACATCGAAGGTGAACAGGCCGTCATCCAGCGCCTCATTCATCTTCACCCCGAGGAACAGGATATTGGTGCGCTGACCGATGCTGTCGATCAGCTGCATATCGTTGAGCACCTTGTTGCGGAACGACAGACGCAGGCTGTCGAACAGGCTGTCCTTGGATTTTGGCTTGAGAATGAAATCGACCACATTGCCACTTTCGCTGTGGCTGATCTCGAAGTTCTCGCTGATCTTCGACACGTCACCGGACAACAGCAGGGCCGGGGTGTGGGTCAGGCGCTGATCCAGGGTCTGGATGGTGACCTGCTCAAGATCCGGGTCATACAGCCAGACTTTTTCGCCATTGGAGACCAGCAGCTGCTCCATCGGCGCATCGGTGTGCCAGCGGAACAGGCCAGGGCGCTTGAGCGCCAGCTGGCCGGCGGTTTCCTGCAACTGGGTGCCGCTGCCGTCCAGGGTCAGCTGGGAAAAGCGCGCACTGATGGTTTGCGCCTGGTTGAGCAACTCGGTCAGACGCTGCACGGCAAGCGAATCGTCGGCCACGGCGGCCACACTGGAAAAACTCAAAACTGTCAGCAACAACATGCGAATCAGGCGCATGGGACTCCTTATCAACAGGGATTGAAGCGTTAATCGCGATTGGGGCCTGGAGCTATGACCTCACGGGAGCCATTGGTGTTCATTGAGGTCACCACACCGGCCATCTCCATGGCTTCGATCATTCGCGCGGCGCGGTTATAGCCGATCTTCAGCTTGCGCTGCACCGAGGAAATTGACGCGCGGCGGCTTTCCAGAACGAAATTGACCGCTTCGTCATAGAGCGGGTCCGCCTCGCTGTCTTCACTGCCGCCTTCACCGCTGCTGCCATCGAAGCCGCTGCCGGCTTCTTCGACACCGGCCAGGATATCTTCGATGTAATCCGGCGTGCCGCGCTGCTTCCAGGCCTCGACCACGCGATGCACTTCCTCGTCGGAAACGAAGGCACCGTGCACGCGAATCGGCAAACCGGTGCCCGGCGGCATATAGAGCATGTCGCCATGGCCGAGCAGCTGTTCGGCACCGCCCTGATCGAGGATGGTGCGCGAGTCGATCTTGCTCGATACCTGGAAGGCCATACGGGTCGGGATATTGGCCTTGATCAGGCCGGTAATCACGTCCACCGACGGCCGCTGGGTCGCGAGAATCAGGTGGATACCCGCCGCACGGGCCTTCTGCGCGATACGTGCGATCAGCTCTTCGACCTTCTTGCCGACGATCATCATCATGTCGGCGAATTCGTCGACCACCACTACGATGGTCGGCAGGGTTTTCAGCAGCGGCGCTTCGTCGTGCATGCTTTCGCGCTTGTACAGCGGGTCAGAGAGCGGCTCGCCGGCCTCTTCGGCATCCTTGACCTTGCGGTTGAAGCCGGCCAGGTTGCGCACGCCCATCTTCGACATCAGCTTGTAACGCCGCTCCATCTCGGCCACCGACCAGCGCAGGGCGTTGGCGGCCTCCTTCATGTCGGTCACCACCGGGCAGAGCAGGTGCGGAATGCCTTCGTAGATCGACAGTTCGAGCATCTTCGGGTCGATCATGATCAACCGCGCCTCTTCCGGCGTGGATTTGAACAGGATCGACAGGATCATCGCGTTAACCCCCACCGACTTACCGGAACCGGTGGTACCGGCGACCAGCAGGTGTGGCATGCGCGCCAGGTCGGTAATCACCGGCTTGCCGCCAATATCATGGCCCAGGGCCAGGGTCACCGGCGACTTGGCATCATCATACTCGGGCGACGACAGCACCTCAGAGAAGCGCACGATCTGCCTGTCTTCGTTGGGGATTTCGATACCGACGGTGGTCTTGCCCGGGATCACTTCCACCACCCGCACGCTGATCACCGCCAGCGAGCGCGCCAGGTCCTTGGCCAGGTTGGAGATACGGCTGACCTTGACCCCGGCGGCCGGCTGAATCTCGAAGCGGGTGATCACCGGCCCCGGATGCACGGACTCGACGATGACCTCGACACCAAACTCCTTGAGTTTGATCTCCACCAGCCGCGACATGGCCTCCAGGGACTCGGGGGAATACTTCTTCTGGATCTTTTCCGCCACATCGAGAATCGAGATAGGCGGCAGACTGCCGGCCAGGGCGCTGTCTTCGAACAGATTGACCTGTTTCTCTTTCAGCACTCGCTTGCTCGGCTCGGCCGCCTTGGGCGCGGCCGGCGGGGTGATTTGCGGAGCCGGGCGATTGACTCGCTCGCTCATATGTTTGCTCAGCGATTCCTCGCGCTCGATCAAGCGTTCCTTGACCCGGGCCTGCTCGCGGCGATCAAGCACGATGGGGGCAGACACCTCGGTGACGCGCTCATCAACCTCGCGCAACTGGGCGACCAGCTGTTTGCGCTCGACCCGGGCATTCCACCAGCGATTGCTCAGGCCCTGGATCAGCTCGAACAGGTCCAGGGTGATCTTGCCGGTCAGATCCATCACCTTGAACCAGGACAGGTCGGTAAATACGGTCAGACCGAAGAGAAACAGCGCGATAAACAGCAGGGTACTGCCCTGTATGTTGAGCGCAGCAGTGGCCAGCTCTCCGATACTTTCACCTAGAGCGCCACCGGCAGAGGCCGGCATGGAGGTGTTTGCATCAAAATGGATATAAGCCAGCGCAGCGCCCGAAAGCACCAGGAACACCAGGCCGATCAGGCGCCAGGAGAACAGCCAGCCGCTCCACTGCCAGGGCTGATGACGGGCGCGGAACACCTGCAGGGTCTTTACCCCCAGCAACAGCGGGAACAGGTAGGCGAAGTAACCCAGGGCCATAAACAGGATATCGGCGAACCAGGCACCGGCACGCCCGGCGGCATTGTGCACCTGCTCGACATTGCTGGTATGGGTCCAGCCTGGGTCGGCCGCATCGTAGGTCAGCAGCGCCATCCACAGGTAAAGGCAGAGTGCACCCAGGCCGATCAGCGCCCCCTCCTTGAGTCGGTAAGGCAATTGCTGACGCCAGACGGGGGCTTGTGCGGTTGGGCTAGAGTTCTTCAAAACGCATCTGTTCCTGCGCCGGGGCGCCGAATAATTGGTTAAAGGCGGAGCAAGCGCCGATTGTACGGGTTTAGCCGCGCCGTGCCACGCAATCGCCCGCGGCAATTGGGCAACGGCGCTCGACTCCCGCTCGCCACCTGCTTCGGTGTAGCATATCCGCCAACATCTTCCGTGCGGCTCAATTGGAGCATGCATTCTCTTTTGTGACAAAGGCTTATGAGGTGTTTTTATGAGCGAAGTCAAGCATTCACGCCTGATCATCCTGGGCTCTGGCCCCGCCGGTTATAGCGCCGCCGTCTATGCCGCCCGGGCCAATCTCAAGCCCGTGGTGATCACCGGCATTCAGCCTGGCGGTCAGCTCACCACCACCACCGAAGTGGACAACTGGCCGGGCGACGTCGAAGGCCTGACCGGCCCAGCCCTGATGGAGCGCATGCAGAAGCATGCCGAGCGCTTTGAAACCGAGATTGTCTACGACCACATCCATACCGCCGAGTTGCAGTCGCGCCCCTTTACCCTCAAGGGCGACAGCGGCACCTATACCTGCGACGCCCTGATTATTGCCACTGGCGCATCCGCCCAGTACCTGGGCCTACCGTCGGAAGAAGCCTTTTCCGGCAAGGGCGTGTCGGCTTGCGCCACCTGCGATGGCTTCTTCTACCGTAACCAGGTGGTCGCCGTGATCGGCGGCGGCAACACCGCCGTTGAAGAAGCGCTGTATCTGGCCAATATCGCCAAGGAAGTGCACTTGGTGCACCGTCGCGACAAGCTGCGTTCCGAGAAAATTCTTCAGGACAAGCTGTTCGACAAGGCGGCCAACGGCAACGTGGTGCTGCACTGGAATCATGCGCTGGAAGAAGTGCTGGGCGACAACACCGGGGTGACCGGCGCACGCTTGAAAGACACCCAGACCGGCGTGACCAAGGACCTGCCGCTGGCCGGCGTGTTTATCGCCATCGGGCACAAGCCCAATACCGAGCTGTTCCAGGGCCAGCTGGAAATGCGTGACGGCTATCTGCTGATCAAGGGCGGCAACGAAGGCAATGCCACCGCCACCAGCATCGAAGGCGTCTTCGCCGCTGGCGATGTGGCCGACCACGTCTATCGCCAGGCCATCACCTCGGCCGGCGCAGGCTGCATGGCGGCACTCGACGTCGAGAAGTTCCTCGACGACAACTGATAGCCTTAAGGGCGGCCACTTAGCGACCGCCCTACCCTCCTCCGGCCGCGCCTCATGCTGACCTGGCTACAACGCGATTCACTGGATTTTCCGCCCCTCGACAAGGCGCTGCGCGATCCCAACGGACTGCTCGCCGCCGGCGGCGACCTGAGCCCCGAACGCCTGATCCAGGCTTACCGCCACGGCTGCTTTCCCTGGTTTCAGGAAGGCCAGCCGATTCTCTGGTGGTCGCCTGACCCACGCACTGTTTTGCTTCCCGAAGAACTGCACCTCTCCCGCAGCCTCGCCAAGCTATTGCGCCAGGGCCGCTACCGAGTCACCTTCGACCAGGCCTTCACCGAGGTCATCCAGGCCTGCGCCGCACCGCGCAGTTACGCCGCGGACACCTGGATCACCACACCAATGCAAGCCGCCTACCTGGAGCTGCATAAGCGCGGCATCGCCCATTCAGTCGAGGTCTGGCAGGGCGAGGAAATGGTCGGCGGCCTCTACGGATTGGCCATGGGCCAGCTGTTTTTCGGCGAGTCGATGTTCAGTCGCGCCGACAATGCCTCCAAAGTGGGCTTTGCCACCCTGGTACAACACCTCAAAGCCTGGGGCTTCGTGCTGATCGACTGCCAGATGCCGACACAGCACCTGCACAACTTCGGTGCCAGAGCCATCTCCCGCCAGCAGTTCGCCGCTTATCTGCGTCGCCATCTCGATCAGGCCAGTCAAGCCGACTGGGTTGCCTAGGCGAGTTTGCCTGCCTGGCATACACTTGAATAAGACTGATCCCGAGAGCCGATCATGACCGAGCTGGCCCGCCTGAAGTTTTATGCCACTCAACCGCACCCGTGCAGCTACCTGCCCGATGAACAAGCCACCACCCTGTTCCTCGACCCCAGCCAGCCCATGGACGCGGAGGTTTACGCTGAGCTTTCGGAAATGGGCTTTCGGCGCAGCGGCGAGCACCTCTATCGCCCGCACTGCCAGCGCTGCACCGCCTGCATGCCGGCACGTATCCCCGCAGCGCAGTTCATCCCCAATCGCCAGCAGCGGCGCATTCTCAAGCGCAACCAGGACCTTCAGGTACGCCCAGTGCGCCCAACTTTCACCGAAGAGTATTACAGCCTCTACGTGCGCTATATCGAGCAACGCCATGCCGATGGCGACATGTACCCGCCCAGCCGCGAACAATTTTCGACCTTTCTCGTCCGTGACCTGGCATTTTCCCGCTTCTACGAGTTCCGCCACCAAGGCCGCCTGCTCGCCATCGCGGTCACCGACGTGCTGCCCAACGGGCTTTCCGCGGTCTACACCTTCTACGATCCTAATGAGGAACGACGCAGCCTGGGCCGCTTCGCCATTCTCTGGCAAATCGCCGAAACCGCCCGCCTGGGCCTACACGCCGTCTACCTGGGTTACTGGATCAAGAACTGCCGCAAGATGAACTACAAGACCCAATATCGGCCGATTGAACTCTTCGTAAATCAACGTTGGGTCAGCCTTATCTGAAGCCCTTGGCGCAAACCCCAATTTTCGGGCACAATGCACGCCGCTTTTGCCTGGCGCCAGTTGCACCGGGCCATTCATTGGATACCGAGGGCTTTACTGCATGTCGAAAGAAGACAGCTTCGAAATGGAAGGCACTGTCGTCGACACCCTGCCCAACACCATGTTCCGTGTGGAGTTGGAAAATGGGCACGTCGTTACCGCGCACATCTCCGGAAAGATGCGCAAGAACTACATCCGCATTCTGACTGGTGACAAGGTTCGCGTTGAGCTGACACCTTATGACCTGAGCAAGGGTCGTATCACCTACCGCGCCCGTTAATCACGCAGGTCAACTGTCAGGAGCCCGATCAAGGCAAACGACAGTTGACGGCAAGTTAACCCAGGCTGCAAATGAAAACGCCCGGCATTGCCGGGCGTTTTTGTTGCTTAGTGATGTGGATCAGGCCATTTCCGCCGTGGTTTCAAAGTCGAAGGTCAGCTCACCATCGCTGATATCGACATGCACCACGCCACCATGCTCGGACAACTCGCCGAACAGAATCTCCTCCGCCAGCGGACGCTTGATCTTGTCCTGAATCAGGCGCGCCATCGGCCGAGCCCCCATCTGTACGTCGTAGCCCTGCTCCGCCAACCAGTTACGCGCCGCATCGCTGACCTCGAGCATGACCCGCTTGTCCTCCAGCTGCGCCTGCAGCTCGGTGAGGAACTTGTCGACGATGCTCTTGATCACCTCGTGGCTCAGGCGGCCGAACTGGATAATGGTGTCCAGACGGTTACGGAACTCCGGCGTGAAGCTCTTCTTGATCACTTCCATGGCATCGGATGAGTGATCCTGGTGAGTGAAACCAATAGAAGCCCGCGCAGCCGTCTCGGCACCCGCGTTGGTGGTCATGATCACGATCACATTGCGGAAATCCGCCTTGCGCCCGTTGTTGTCGGTCAGGGTGCCGTGGTCCATCACCTGCAGCAGCAGGTTGAAGACTTCCGGGTGAGCCTTCTCGATTTCATCGAGCAGCAATACGCAGTGCGGTGTTTTGGTGATGGCCTCAGTTAGTAGACCGCCCTGATCAAAGCCGACATAGCCCGGCGGTGCACCGATCAGGCGCGAAACCGTGTGACGCTCCATGTACTCGGACATGTCGAAACGAACCAGCTCAACCCCCATGGCCTTGGCCAGCTGGCGAGCAGCTTCAGTTTTACCAACACCCGTAGGGCCGGCAAAGAGGAAGGAGCCTACAGGCTTGTCAGGTGCCTTGAGCCCTGCACGCGACAGCTTGATCGCGGTCGACAGCGAGTCAATCGCAGCGTCCTGGCCAAACACCGTGAGCTTCAGGTCACGCTCAAGGTTGCGCAGTAGTTCTTTATCCGAGCTGCTGACATGTTTTGGCGGAATACGGGCAATTTTCGCCACGATATCCTCGACCTGCGCCACATCAATGCGCGCCAGGCGTTTTTCCACCGGCTGCAGGCGCTGATAGGCACCCGCTTCATCGATCACGTCGATGGCCTTGTCCGGCATATGCCGGTCATTGATATAACGCGAGGCCAGCTCGGCCGCTGCACGCAGCGCCTCATCGCTGTACTCGATGCTGTGATGCTGCTCGAAGCGCCCCTTGAGGCCTCGCAGAATGCCGATGGTGTCTTCCACCGACGGCTCGACCACATCGACCTTCTGGAAGCGCCGCGCCAGGGCGCGATCCTTCTCAAAAATGCCACGAAACTCCTGGAAGGTGGTGGAGCCTATGCAGCGAATCTCACCCGAGGAGAGCATCGGCTTAAGCAGATTGGAGGCGTCCATCACCCCGCCGGATGCCGCGCCGGCCCCGATGATGGTGTGGATCTCGTCGATAAACAGAATGGCGTGCGGCCGCTTGCGCAGCTCGTTGAGCAACGCCTTGAGGCGCTTCTCGAAGTCGCCGCGGTATTTGGTGCCCGCCAGCAACGCCCCCAGATCCAGGGAGTAGACCACGCTGTCAGCCAGCAGGTCGGGCACCTGGTTGTCGACGATACGCTTGGCCAGGCCTTCGGCAATCGCGGTTTTACCCACGCCGGCCTCGCCGACCAGCAGCGGGTTGTTCTTGCGCCGGCGCGCGAGGATCTGCGCAACCCGCTCGACTTCCAGCTCGCGGCCGACCAGTGGGTCGATGCGCCCCTGCCGAGCCAGTTCATTAAGGTTGCTGGCATAGGCGTCCAGCGGATTGCTGGAGCCGGAGGGTTCACCACCCTCTTCGTCCTGCATTTCCTGCTCAGCTTCGGAATGGCCACCATGGCCCGGCACCTTGGAGATGCCATGGGCGATAAAGTTGACCACATCAATCCGCGCGACGCTCTGCTGCTTGAGCAGGAACACCGCCTGGCTTTCCTGTTCGCTGAAGATGGCCACCAGCACGTTGGCTCCGGTCACTTCACGCTTGCCCGAGCTTTGCACGTGGAATACCGCGCGCTGCAATACCCGCTGAAAACCCAGGGTTGGCTGAGTTTCGCGCTCTTCATCGTGCTGAGGAATCAGTGGTGTGGTGGAGTCGATAAATTCTTGCAGGTCATGCCGCAATTTATCCAGATTGGCACCGCAGGCGCGCAACACGCTTGCCGCGGCTTCATTATCCAGAAGCGCCAGCAGGAGGTGCTCAACCGTCATGAATTCATGACGCTTGGTGCGAGCCTCCTTGAAAGCCAGATTGAGGGTGACTTCGAGCTCTCGATTTAACATAGCTTCACCTCATGCCCAAGCGGCCGGCGTTAACCGTCCTTCTCTATTTCACAGAGTAGCGGATGCTGGCTCTCTCTCGCATATTGATTCACCTGCGTAGCCTTGGTTTCAGCAATATCGCGGGTAAACACTCCACACACTGCTCGTCCTTCGGTATGAACGGTCAGCATGAGCTTGGTCGCCAGCTCTCGATTCAGGTTGAAAAAAACCTCGAGAACCTCGACCACAAAATCCATGGGCGTGTAGTCATCGTTAAATATGACCACTTTATACATAGGAGGTGCCTGCAATGCCGGCTTGGACTCCTGAACGGCGACACCGAAGGAATCGTCCTCATGCTCTGCAGGGCGATCCTGATTGAATGTTAGTCGAATCTGGCTACGTGCATGCATGGTGAATAGGGTTCGTTGATAGGCGAAAAGGAGATGTCAGGCAGAGCTTGAACGGCTTCTCAGCCAGATGCAGCATTGCCTTGACTATCGGCAAAACAGTGTTACAAACAATAAATACCCTGTCAGGGGTATAAGGGGTTCCACATCACCAGCGTGATGCCAGTCTATGTGTGGAATTTAAGTGGATGATACTCCAGTGATGGAGTCCTTTGCAGAGGGATATCAGCATGGTTAGCGGTAAGGTCAAGTGGTTCAACAACGCCAAAGGCTATGGATTCATCGTCGCCGACGGTCGAGATGAGGACCTGTTCGCCCATTACTCGGCTATCCAGATGGACGGCTATAAAACGCTGAAAGCGGGTCAGCCAGTAAGCTTCGATATTATTCAAGGTCCTAAAGGACTCCACGCCGTCAATATCAGCGCGGCCACTGCCGCCACTGACACCCCGGCTGCGGTCAAGCAGCCCCAGGGCGCAACGGTAGAAGTCTGACTTACCGGGTTATTGCTTACCCACAAAAAGGCCGGTCAATTGACCGGCCTTTCTTTATGGCTATGTCTGAGTTGGCTGTTGTCGACATGCTCAGCCCTTGTAGGAGCGGGCTTGCCCGCGAATCGCGGCGCAATAGAAAAACATCGCGGCCAAGGCCGCTCCTACGGGTTTCACAGCACCCGCCAGCACTGCTGGCAACACTTAATTGGTACATAGCCTTCTTTATTCGGCTACCGCCCCATGGCGACCACCCTGGAGGTCGTCGTCACGGAGCGTTAAAGCAGCTCGCTTACATATGCGAGATCAATGCATCGCCGAATTCCGAGCAGGACAGCAGCTTGGCACCGTCCATCAGACGCTCGAAGTCATAGGTCACGGTCTTGGCCGAAATAGCGCCATTGGTGCCCTTGATGATCAGATCGGCCGCTTCAATCCAGCCCATATGGCGTAGCATCATTTCCGCGGAAAGGATCAGAGAACCCGGGTTTACCTGGTCCTTGCCAGCGTACTTGGGCGCGGTGCCGTGGGTGGCCTCGAACATGGCCACGGTGTCGGACAGGTTGGCACCCGGCGCGATACCGATACCGCCCACTTCGGCCGCCAGGGCGTCGGACAGGTAGTCACCGTTGAGGTTGAGGGTCGCGATCACATCGTATTCGGCCGGACGCAGCAGGATCTGCTGCAGCATGGCGTCGGCGATAGCGTCCTTGACGATGACGTTCTTGCCAGTGCGCGGATTCTTGAACTGCATCCACGGACCGCCATCAAGCAGGGTTGCGCCGAACTCTTCAGCGGCAATTTCGTAGGCCCACTCTTTGAAGGCCCCTTCGGTGAACTTCATGATGTTGCCTTTGTGCACGATGGTCAGCGAGTCGCGGTCGTTATCGACCACATACTGCAGGGCCTTGCGCGCCAGGCGGCGAGTACCTTCTCTGGAAACCGGCTTGACGCCGATACCGCAGTTTTCGTCGAAACGAATCTTGGTAACACCCATTTCCTCTTTGAGGAACTTGATGACCTTGGTCGCTTCCGGGGAACCGGCTTTCCACTCGATACCGGCGTAGATGTCTTCCGAGTTCTCGCGGAAGATGGTCATATCGACATCACCTGGCTTCTTCACCGGGCTTGGCACGCCTTCAAACCAGCGCACCGGGCGCAGGCAGACGTACAGGTCGAGCTGCTGACGCAGGGCAACGTTGAGGGAGCGGATACCGCCACCGACTGGCGTGGTCAGCGGGCCCTTGATGGAAACGACGTAATCCTTGACCGCATCCAGGGTTTCCTGAGGCAGCCAGGTGTCCTGATCGTAGACCTGAGTGGCTTTCTCGCCGGCATAGACCTCCATCCAGGAAATCTTGCGCTCGCCGCCATAGGCCTTCTCGACCGCCGCATCAACCACTTTGATCATGACCGGGCTGATATCGACGCCGATACCGTCACCTTCGATATACGGGATGATCGGGTTGTTCGGTACGTTCAGGGATGTATCGGCATTAACGGTGATTTTGTCACCGGTTGCTGGCACCTGGATCTTTTGGTATCCCATGCTGGACTCCGTCTCGTGGTTAAAACAGTCATATCGCCCGAGAGTAACCCACTTGAATCGGGCGAAACCATATGTTCGTTGGTCTTATGTGCCTGGGCATTCTGCGGCGCGCTGCCGCAGTGGTATACTGCCTCGATGACTAACAGGTCATAAGGAGCAGGCTACCTCAGCGAGGTGCCTGCCTCTTGAATCCGTCGAATTGCCACCGCGATTCGCGCGGCTCGAAATACTCGACACTCTACTGGTGCATCCAACATCACCGCGGCAAAACCTCGACTGCGGGTTCGTTCACACGAACCTCGGCGCCTACCTGCGCATGTCGGGCGTTTGTGCACGCTCAGCGAAGAAGAGAGTTAATTCCAAATGTCCACCCCTTCGAAGATCATCTATACCTTCACCGACGAAGCCCCAGCCCTTGCGACCTATTCGCTTCTTCCTATTGTAGAAGCCTTCGCAGCCTCTGCTGGCATTGCCGTCGAAACCCGCGACATCTCTCTTGCAGGCCGCATCCTTGCAAGCTTTGCCGACCAGTTGGATGCCGACAAGCAGATCGACGACGATCTCGCCAAGCTGGCCGTGCTGGCCACCTCGCCAGACGCCAACATCATCAAATTGCCGAACATCAGCGCCTCGGTGCCGCAGCTCAAAGGCGCAATCGCCGAGCTGCAGGCCCAGGGCTATAACATCCCGAACCTCCCGGAAGATCCGCAAACTGATGCCGAGAAAGAAGCCAGCGCTCGCTACAGCAAGGTGCTCGGCAGTGCGGTAAACCCTGTGCTGCGTGAAGGCAACTCTGACCGCCGCGCACCTGCAGCCGTCAAGGCTTTCGTGCGCAAGCATCCGCACTCCATGGGCAAGTGGAGCATGGCGTCGCAGTCCCACGCTGACTATATGCGCGGCGGCGATTTCTTCTCCAGCGAGCAGTCGATCACCATGGCCAAGGCCGGTGACGTGCGCATCGAATTCGTAGGCAAGAACGGCCAGGCCGTGGTCAAGAAGCAGCTCGCCCTGCAGGAAGGCGAAGTCTTCGACAGCATGTTTATGAGCTGCCGCAAGCTGCGCGAGTTCTTCGAGAAGACCCTGCAGGACTGCAAGGAAACCGGCGTGATGTGGTCCCTGCACGTCAAGGCGACCATGATGAAGGTCTCCCACCCGATCGTCTTCGGTCACGCCGTCAGCGTCTACTACAAGGACGTGTTCGACAAATACGGCGAGCTGTTCAAGGAGCTGGGCGTCAACCCGAACAACGGCATCAGCAGTGTCTACGACAAGATCAAGTCCCTGCCCGCCTCGCGCCAGGAAGAAATTCTCGATGACATCCACGCCTGCTACAGCCATCGCCCTGAAATGGCCATGGTCGACTCGGTCAAGGGCGTCACCAACCTGCACATCCCTAGCGACGTAATCGTCGACGCCTCGATGCCGGCAATGATTCGCAGCTCCGGGCAGATGTGGGGCAAGGACGGCAAGCTCAAGGACACCAAGGCGGTGATGCCGGAGAGCACCTACGCCCGCATCTACCAGGAAATGATCAACTTCTGCAAAACCAACGGCGCGTTCGACCCGACCACCATGGGCAGCGTACCGAACGTCGGCCTGATGGCGCAGAAAGCCGAAGAATACGGCTCCCACGACAAGACCTTCGAATTGACCGAAAACGGCATCATGCGCGTCGTCGCAGCCGACGGCACTGTGCTGATGCAGCATGAAGTCGAAGCCGGCGACATCTGGCGCGCCTGCCAGACCAAGGACGCGCCGATCCGCGACTGGGTCAAGCTGGCCGTCACCCGCGCCCGTCAGTCCGCCACCCCGGCGATCTTCTGGCTCGACCCGGAGCGCGCCCACGACCGCGAATTGCAGAAGAAGGTTGAAGCCTACCTGCAGGAACACGACCTGACCGGTCTGGACATTCGCGTCATGGACTACAACCAGGCCATTCGCGTGAGCATGGAGCGCCTGATCCGCGGCCAGGACACCATTTCGGTGACCGGCAACGTACTGCGCGACTACCTGACCGACCTGTTCCCGATCATGGAACTGGGCACCTCGGCCAAGATGCTCTCTATCGTTCCGCTGATGGCCGGCGGCGGCATGTACGAAACCGGTGCTGGCGGCTCCGCGCCCAAGCACGTGCAGCAGCTGATCGAAGAAAACCACCTGCGCTGGGACTCGCTGGGCGAATTCCTGGCCCTGGCGGTTTCCCTGGAAGAAACCGGGATCAAGACCAACAACCCGAAAGCCAAGCTCCTGGGCACCACCCTCGACGCGGCCACCGGCAAGCTGCTGGACAACAACAAGTCGCCATCGCGCAAGACCGGCGAACTGGACAACCGCGGCAGCCACTTCTACCTGGCCCTGTACTGGGCTCAGGAACTGGCCGCACAGCAGGAAGATCCAGAGCTGCAGGCGCAGTTCGCGCCACTGGCAAAACTCCTTAGCGAGAACGAAGCAACCATCGTTGCCGAACTCAGCGCCGTACAGGGCAAGCCCGTGGACATCGGCGGCTACTACCGCTCCAACCCGCAGCTGACCAGCCAGGTCATGCGTCCAAGCACGACTTTCAACGCCGCGCTGTCCGCCCTGGTCTAAACACCCAGTGCCCCTTGGGCGCTGCAACAGCACAAACCCCGGCCCCGCGCCGGGGTTTGTGCATTCAGGGCAGTGAGAATCAGGATAAGATCGCCCTTTCTCATAAGCAGGTAGCACTTTCATGCAGTGGCAGCCGCATATCACCGTGGCCACGGTCATCGAAGACCGGGGCCGTTTTCTGCTGGTTGAAGAAATGGCCGAAGGCCGGGCCGTGTTCAACCAGCCTGCCGGGCACCTGGAGGCCAACGAAAGCCTGCTCCAGGCCGCCCTGCGCGAAACCCTCGAAGAAACCGGCTGGGATGTCGAGCTGACCGGCGTTACTGGCATCTATCTATACACCGCGCCGAGCAATGGCATTACTTACCAGCGCGTGTGCTTTGCCGCCAAAGCGCTGCAACAACGGCCTGACTATCCGCTGGATGACGGCATTATCGGGCCGCGCTGGCTAAGCCGCGACGAACTGGCCGCACAACCCGAACGCTGGCGCAGTGAGCTGGTGTTGCGCTGCATTGACGATTACCTGAGCGGTCAGTGTTTTCCCCTGAGCCTGATCCGCGATTAACGGCCACCCCTCTGCGCCTGCTAGAATCGCGCTCTTTTCAACCCTGTGCCCAGTATCCCCATGCCAGATCCAACTACTCAGCGCGTAATCGTCGGCATGTCCGGCGGCGTCGACTCCTCCGTTTCCGCCCTGCTGCTGCTCGAACAGGGCTATCAGGTCGAAGGCCTGTTTATGAAGAACTGGGACGAGGACGACGGCACCGAATACTGCACCGCCATGGACGACCTGGCCGATGCCCAGGCCGTGTGCGACAAGATCGGTATCAAGCTGCATACCGCCAACTTCGCCGCCGAGTACTGGGACAACGTGTTCGAGCACTTCCTCGCCGAATACAAGGCCGGGCGCACGCCCAACCCGGACATCCTCTGCAACCGCGAAATCAAGTTCAAAGCCTTTCTCGACTATGCGCTGATGCTCGGAGCCGACCTGATCGCCACCGGCCACTATGTGCGCCGCCGCGATATCGACGGGCGCACCGAGCTGCTCAAGGGCCTCGATCCGAACAAGGATCAGAGCTACTTCCTGCATGCAGTGGGCGGCGAGCAGATCGCCAAAACCCTGTTCCCGGTCGGCGAACTGGAGAAACCGGCAGTGCGGGCGATTGCCGAGAAATATGAGCTGGCCACCGCGAAGAAGAAGGACTCCACCGGCATCTGCTTTATCGGCGAGCGGCGCTTTAGTGACTTCCTCAAGCAGTACCTGCCGGCCCAACCGGGTAATATCGAGACCACCGAAGGCGAAGTTATCGGCCGCCACCACGGCCTGATGTATCACACCATTGGCCAACGTCAGGGCCTGGGCATCGGCGGCTTGAAAGACGCCAGCGATGAACCCTGGTATGTGCTGCACAAGGACCTCGAGCGCAATGTGCTGGTGGTCGGCCAGGGCAACGAACACCCCTGGCTGTTCTCCCGCGCCCTGCTCGCCTCGGAGATCTACTGGGTCAACCCCATCGACCTGAGCAGCCCGCGCCAACTGACCGCCAAGGTGCGCTATCGCCAGGGCGACCAGGCCTGCACCCTGGAAAAGACCGCCAGCGGCTATCGCGCGGTCTTCGCCATGCCGCAGCGCGCGGTTACCCCAGGGCAGTCCGTGGTGTTCTATGAGGGCGAGGTGTGCCTGGGCGGCGGCGTGATCGAAGTGGCCGAGCCCTGGAGCAGCAAGGAGCCGCAACAATGAGCCCGACCCAGGAGCAGCTAATCGCGCTGGGCGCGGTATTCGAGTCCGCAGTGCTGGTCGACAAGCTCGCCCGCACCGGCCAGGTGAGTGAGCCCGCAGTGGCCTGCCTGATTGGCAGCCTGCTGGTGCGCAACCCGCCAGGCACCCTGGATGTGTACGGCGGCAGCGACCTCAACCTGCGCGACGGCTACCGCGCCCTGGTCAGTGCCCTGGAACGCGACCCGGCCAGCCTGCAACGCGACCCGCTGCGCTATGCCCTGGCATTGCTGGCACTGGAACGGCAGCTGAACAAGCGCGACGACATGCTGCAGGTAATGGGCAGCCGCCTGGACCAGGTCCAGCAGCAGGTCGAGCACTTCGGCCCGACTCATGAAAACGTGATTGCCAACTGCGGCAGCCTGTATCAGGACACCATCAGCACTTTCCGTCAGCGCATCCAGGTTCAGGGCGACTCGCGCCACCTGCAGCAAGCCAACAATGCCGCGAAGATTCGCGCCCTGCTGCTGGCCGGCATCCGCTCGGCGCGCCTGTGGCGACAACTGGGCGGGCACCGCTGGCAACTGGTGTTCAGCCGCAGCAAGCTGCTCAAGGAACTCTACCCGCTGCTGCGCGGGTGACAGGCCGCTCGGTAAAACCACTGCAGGGGGCCGTATTGCTGGCCCTTTCGGCCCTGCTATTCGCTCTGATGGGCGCGGCTATCCGCGAGGTGTCCGCCAGCGTCAACACCGAGTCGGTGGTGTTCTTCCGCAGCCTGGTGGGCGTGCTGTTCTTTCTGCCGCTGCTCCTGCTCAGGGGCGTCCGACCGCTTAAAACCACTCGAATCAAATCGCACCTGTGGCGTACCGTCTACGGCCTCACGGCGATGTACTGCTTCTTCTACGCCATCGCCCACCTGCCGCTGGCCGACGCCATGCTGTTCACCTACTCCGCGCCGCTGTTCACCCCGCTGATTGCCTGGTGGTGGCTCAAGGAGCCCCTGACCCGACGCATGCTGCTGACCACCACCGTCGGCCTGTTTGGCGTGCTACTGGTGGCCAAACCCTCCGCCGCCCTGCTCGACAGCCAGACCCTGATCGGCATGGCCGCAAGCATCCTGGCGGCTTTCGCCTTCGTGTCGATCCGCGAGATGAGCGACACCGAGCCGGCCTTTCGCATCGTCTTCTATTTCTCGCTGTTCAGCGCGCTGGTTTCCGCCATCCCCTTGGCCTGGGCCTGGCAACCGCTGGCAACTGCCGAACTCAAGCTGCTGCTGTTTATCGGCCTGCTGGCCACCGCCAGCCAGATCATCATGTCCAAGGCCTACGGCCTGGCACCGCCGGGCCTGATCGGGCCCTTCTCCTACCTGGCGATTGTCTTCGCCGGGGTGCTCGCCTGGTTGCGCTGGGGCGAGACACCGGACGTGACTTCATTGATTGGCGCGGCGCTGATTTTCAGCGCCAGTCTGCTGTCGATTGCGCGAAGCAAGCGCGGCTGAACGGTCGCAGCCAATCGCAATAAAACTGGCGATTTCATGTATGATATGCGCCCTTTTCAACAGAGGCTGTCTAGTATCTCGCGAGCTAGAGTCATGCAAGGCGAAAACAGGCGAGGAAGCGGAGTGTACTTTTGTACATGAGCATTCCGAGTCTGTTTTCAACGCAGCAGGGCCGACGCGCAGCAGATACTAGATAGTCTCTTAGCCCGACTGCCCGAGAACGCCCCTATGCAGCTCTCCTCGCTCACCGCGGTTTCCCCCGTTGATGGCCGCTATGCCGGCAAAACCAGCGCCCTGCGCCCGATCTTCAGCGAATACGGCCTAATCCGTTTCCGCGTCCTGGTTGAGGTGCGCTGGCTGCAGCGTCTGGCCGCCCATGAAGGCGTTGCGGAAGTCGCGCCCTTCTCCGCCGAAGCCAACGCCGTGCTCAATGAACTGGCTGAAAACTTCGCCGTCGAGCACGCCGAGCGCGTGAAAGAAATCGAGCGCACCACCAACCACGACGTTAAAGCCGTGGAATACCTGCTCAAGGAACAAGCCGCCAAGCTGCCGGAGCTGGACAAGGTCAGCGAATTTATCCACTTCGCCTGCACCAGCGAGGACATCAACAACCTGTCCCACGCGCTGATGCTGCGTGAAGGCCGTGACACTGTGCTGCTGCCGCTGATGCGTCAGACTGCCGAAGCCATCCGCGAATTGGCGATCAAATTCGCCGACGTGCCGATGCTTTCGCGCACCCACGGTCAGCCGGCGTCGCCGACCACCCTGGGCAAGGAACTGGCCAACGTGGTCTACCGCCTGGAGCGGCAGATCGCTCAGGTCGCGTCCGTACCGCTGCTGGGCAAGATCAACGGCGCCGTGGGCAACTACAACGCCCACCTCTCCGCTTACCCGCAGATCGACTGGGAGGCCAACGCGCGTCAGTTCATCGAAGGCGACCTGGGCCTGCAGTTCAACCCCTACACCACGCAGATCGAGCCGCACGACTACATCGCCGAGCTGTTCGACGCCATCGCACGCTTCAACACCATCCTGATCGACTTCGATCGCGATATCTGGGGCTATATCTCCCTGGGCTATTTCAAGCAGCGCACCATTGCTGGCGAAATCGGTTCCTCGACCATGCCGCACAAGGTCAACCCGATCGACTTCGAGAACTCCGAAGGCAACTTAGGCATCGCCAACGCGCTGTTCCAGCATCTGGCCAGCAAGCTGCCGATCTCACGCTGGCAGCGCGACCTGACCGACTCCACCGTGCTGCGCAACCTCGGTGTCGGCTTCGCCCACAGCGTTATCGCTTACGAAGCCAGCCTCAAGGGCATCGGCAAGCTGGAGCTGAACGAAGCGCGGATCGCCGCTGATCTGGACGCCTGCTGGGAAGTCCTCGCCGAGCCGATCCAGACCGTGATGCGCCGCTACGCCATCGAGAACCCCTACGAGAAGCTCAAAGAGTTGACCCGCGGCAAGGGCATCAGCCCTGAAGCGCTGCAGACTTTTATCGACGGTCTGGATATGCCAGCCGCCGCCAAGGCCGAGCTCAAGCTGCTGACCCCGGCCAGCTACATCGGCAACGCAGTGGCCCAGGCCAAGCGCATCTAAACGGCAGTAGCCCTCTGACGCCCGGCTATGCCGGGCGTTTTCTTTTCCAGGCTTTTATTTATTTCAAGGGCTTAGCAATGAATCCTGATACTCCGCTGCAACTGCTGGGCGGCATTACTGCCCGCGAGTTCATGCGTGACTACTGGCAGAAGAAACCCCTGCTGGTACGCCAGGCCATCCCTGGCTTCGAAAGCCCGATTTCCCCGGACGAGCTGGCCGGCCTGGCGCTGGAAGAAGAAATCGAGTCGCGCCTGGTCATCGAGCACGGCGAACGCCCATGGGAACTGCGCCGTGGCCCCTTCGCCGAAGACGCCTTTGCCGAACTGCCCGAGCGTGACTGGACTCTGCTGGTGCAGGCCGTCGACCAGTTCGTCCCGGAAGTGGCCGAGCTGCTCGAGCAGTTCAAGTTTCTGCCCAAGTGGCGCATCGACGACGTGATGATCAGCTTCGCCGCACCTGGCGGCGGCGTTGGCCCGCATTTCGACAACTACGACGTGTTCCTCCTGCAGGGCCACGGCAAGCGCCTCTGGCAAGTCGGCCAGATGTGCAACTCGGACAGCCCGCTGCTGCCCCACGCGGATCTGAGGATCCTCGCCGAATTCGTTAAAACTGAAGAATGGGTCCTGGAGCCCGGCGACATGCTCTATCTGCCGCCGCTTCTGGCCCACTGTGGTACCGCTGAGGATGACTGTATGACATATTCCGTAGGCTTCCGCGCGCCGAGCGCCGCCGAAGTTCTGACCCATTTCACCGATTTTCTCGGCCAGTTCCTCCCCGATGAGGAACGCTACAGCGACGCCGACGCACAGCCGACCGACGACCCCACACAGATCCAGCGCGACGCCCTGGACCGCCTCAAGGCCCTGCTCACCGAGCATATGAGCGACGAGCGCCTGCTGATGACCTGGTTCGGCCAGTTTATGACCGAGCCCAAGTATCCGGAGCTGATTGCCGGCATCGAAATCGACGAAGAAACCTTCCTCGCCGGCCTGGAAGATGGCGCAGTGCTGGTGCGCAACCCCAGCGCGCGTATGGCCTGGTCGGAAGTCGGCGAAGATCTGGTGCTGTTCGCCAGCGGCCAGAGCCGCCTGCTCTCGGCCAGCCTGCGAGAGCTGCTGAAACTGGTGTGCTCGGCCGATGCCCTGCATATCGACAATCTCGGCGCGTGGCTTGCCGATGACGAAGGGCGTAATCTGTTGGTGGAACTGGTCAAACAAGGCAGCCTGGAGTTTGCTGATGAGTGAGATTCACGTCCGCCTGGCCGACTGGCAGAAGGACAATGCCGATCTGCGGCGCATTCGCGAAACCGTGTTTATCGCTGAACAAGCGGTACCACCGGAACTCGAATGGGACGCCGAAGACGCCGATGCCGTGCATTTTCTCGCCTACGAGGGCGACTACCCAATCGGCACCGCGCGCCTGCTGCCCGACGGCCATATCGGTCGGGTCTCGGTGCTCAAGGACTGGCGTGGCCTGAATGTCGGAGCCGCACTGATCAATGCGGTGGTCGCAGAAGCGGAAAAACGCGGGCTCGAGCAGCAAATGCTCAGCGCCCAGGTGCAGGCCACCGCCTTCTATGAAAAGCTCGGCTTCGCCATTGTCAGTGGCGAGTACCTGGACGCCGGCATCCCCCACGTGGATATGGTGCGACACAGCTAGAGGCCAAGATGAACGACAAAAACGCCCCGTCAGACGCAACCGAAAGCCAAGAGCCCACAGAGCTCCCCGCCATCGAGTTTCAGTCTCCGGGGCGTTTTGCCGTGCACAACCCGCCCAGCCAGCCAGGCGACAGCCCCCGCGCGGAGCCTGCGCCCTTTATCCTCGGCCAGCATCCGGATCTGGAACGTTTCAGCCAGCCCGAGCAGGCACGCGCTCACGCCCTCGCCCTGCTCCAGCAAGCCCAGCGCAGCCTGTGCATCTACAGCCATGACCTGGAGCCCTGGCTCTATCACCACAGCAGCGTGCAGGAGGCCTGCACCCGGTTTCTTCTGGCCAGCCCGCGCAACCAGCTGCGCATCCTGCTCAGGGACACCAGCCGCGCGACCCGCGAAGGCCATCGCCTGCTCAGCCTGTCGCGCCGCCTGTCCTCTAACCTGCAGATCCGCAAGCTCAACCCGGACCACCCCAGCGAGGAGCTTGGGTTTCTGCTGGCCGATGACTGCGGTTTGCTGCTGCTCCCGGAAATCAGCCAGTTCAGTGGCTACGCCCTGTACCAGGACCCCGGCCGGGTCCGCCTGCGCCGCACCCAGTTCGACCAAGCCTGGGATATCAGCACCACCGATGCCGACTTACGGAGTTTTCTGCTATGACGCTGCGTACCCTGCTTGCCGCAACCCTGCTGAGCTGCAGCCTGTCGCTCAGCGCCGCCACCGAAGTGATTCCGCTGAATTTCCGCACGGCAGATGAAGTGCTCAGCGTGGTGCAATCGGTGCTCGGTCATGAGGGCAAGGTCAACGCCTATGGCAACCAGTTGATCGTCAATGCCGCGCCGGCGAAGATCGAGGAAGTTCGCAACCTGTTGCTGCAACTGGACACCCAACCGCGCCGTCTGCTGATCAGCGTCGACAGCAGCGAATCCAGCCAGCAGAACGACCAGGGCTACCGCGTGGATGGCAGCATCAGCGCCGGCGATGCTCAGGCGCAGATCGGCCGGGGCGAGATTCAGGGCCGTGATCAGGTGCGCATCATCCGCCGCAGCACCGACAGCCGGGGCGGCGGCACCCAACAGGTGCAGGCCACCGAAGGCTACCCGGCGCTGATCCAGGTCGGCCAGAGCGTGCCCCTGACCAGCTACGGTCACGACGCCTACGGCCAGCCCTACCACAACACCCAATACCGCGATGTAACCCGCGGCTTCTATGTCAGCGCCAGCCTTAGCGGCGAGCGGGTACATATCAGCATCAGCAGTAACCGCGACCGCTTGAGCCAGTCCCAGCCGGGTGCCATCGACGTGCAAAGCACCGACACCCGGGTCAGCGGCCGCCTTGGCGAATGGATCAGCATCGGCGGCGTCAGCGAACAGAGCCAGGTCGATCGCGACGGTTTTCTGCAACGCCGCTCGACCCAGGGTCGCGAGGACATGAGCCTGCGGGTGATGGTTGAAGTCGTCGACTGAAGCAGCTGCAGCCTGACTTGCCAGTCGCTATAGGACTTATGTAGTAGTACGTAAAAAGCACTACAAAATAATTGACGAACACTTTTGGCGGAGGCATGATGGCCCCGCTCCCGCTAATCAGAGGTACCGAAAGGACCTCCGAATCGCGCTCCAACTTACCGTCCGAGCCGATTTGCGTTGTAAAGCCCACAAGGCGGTTCGATGAGATTGCGACTGGAACGAAGTTGTCCTGAGGGACGGGGAAGCGTTTGAATCAGCCAGCATGAGTCGCAGCATCTGAGTCGCCCGCCGGCATCCTTGATCCGGTAAGCGCCAAATGACCCAGTCATTTGCAGTAGCTGACCATCAGCAGACTGTTTAGCTCGTCACCCTCCTCCCGGATCAATTCCGTCTTAGTCGACCTCTCGACGTTCTGCAGTGCGCCACAACACCCTCCGGCTACACAGGTGTTCAGTGGGGAAGTCGGTGCTCAACCAAACACATACTTTGAAGGATTGACCATGTCAGCTTATCAAAACGACATCAAAGCCGTTGCCGCCCTTAAAGCCGCCGCAGGCAGCAGCTGGAGCGCTATTGACCCTGAGTCCGTGGCCCGCATGCGCGCCCAGAACCGCTTCAAAACCGGTCTGGAAATCGCTCAGTACACTGCCGATATCATGCGCAAAGACATGGCTGAGTACGATGCTGACTCCTCCGTCTACACCCAGTCCCTGGGCTGCTGGCATGGTTTCATCGGTCAGCAGAAGCTGATTTCGATCAAGAAGCACCTGAAGACCACCAACAAGCGCTACCTCTACCTGTCGGGCTGGATGGTTGCTGCTCTGCGTTCGGACTTCGGTCCGCTGCCGGATCAGTCCATGCACGAGAAAACTTCGGTTTCCGGCCTGATCGAAGAGCTGTACACCTTCCTGCGCCAGGCTGATGCCCGTGAGCTGGACCTGCTGTTCACCGCTATGGACGCTGCTCGCGCTGCTGGCGACAACGCCAAAGCGGCTGACCTGCAGGAGCAGATCGACAACTACGAAACCCACGTAGTGCCAATCATCGCCGACATCGACGCTGGTTTCGGTAACCCGGAAGCCACCTACCTGCTGGCCAAGAAGATGATCGAAGCGGGTGCTTGCTGCATCCAGATCGAAAACCAGGTTTCCGACGAGAAGCAGTGCGGCCACCAGGACGGTAAAGTGACCGTTCCTCACGCCGACTTCCTGGCCAAGATCAACGCTGTTCGCTACGCATTCCTCGAGCTGGGCATCGACAACGGCGTGATCGTTGCGCGTACCGACTCCCTGGGTGCTGGCCTGACCAAGCAGATCGCTGTTACCAACGAGCCGGGCGACCTGGGCGACCAGTACAACTCCTTCCTGGATTGCGAAGAAGTCTCCCCTGCCGACCTGAAGAACGGCGACGTGGTTCTGAACCGCGAAGGCAAGCTGCTGCGTCCTAAGCGTCTGCCGTCCAACCTGTTCCAGTTCCGTGCTGGCACCGGTGAGGCGCGCTGCGTACTGGACAGCATCACTTCGCTGCAGAACGGCGCTGACATGCTGTGGATCGAAACCGAGAAGCCACACGTCGGCCAGATCGCAGAAATGGTTAACGAAATCCGTAAAACCATCCCGAACGCCAAGCTGGTTTACAACAACAGCCCATCGTTCAACTGGACCCTGAACTTCCGCCAGCAGGTATTCGATACCTTTGTTGCTGAAGGCAAGGACGTTTCCGCCTACGACCGCACCAAGCTGATGAGCGTCGACTACGACGAAACCGAGCTGGCTCAGGTTGCTGACGAGAAGATCCGTACCTTCCAGCGTGATGGTTCCGCTCAGGCTGGTATCTTCCACCACCTGATCACTCTGCCGACCTACCACACCGCCGCGCTGTCCACCGACAACCTGGCCAAAGGTTACTTCGCAGAGCAAGGCATGCTGGCCTACGTGAAAGGCGTTCAGCGTCAGGAGATCCGTCAAGGCATCGCCTGCGTTAAGCACCAGAACATGTCCGGTTCCGACATCGGCGACGCTCACAAAGAGTACTTCGCTGGTGAAGCGGCCCTGAAAGCCGGCGGCAAAGACAACACCATGAACCAGTTCAGCTAAGAACCGGCTCACTCAACCGAGACCACGATCAAGGTTGAGGGTGTTTAAAGAAGAACCCCGGCAGAAATGCTGGGGTTTTTTTTTGCGTTGTATTTTAGTCGCTGGTTTTGTGCGCCGCGACACAGGGCCTGTCATGGTTTCGTCGCAATCCTTGGTTAGCGTCAAGGACCCGTCGATTAACCTGAAGGAGCCTTGCATGAGCCCCCATGATGACCAGAGCACCACGCTGTTCGGCAACGGTGATGAACTCCCCAGCAACCATTCCGGCAACCCCCATATCAACCAGCTAATCAACCCGAGTCTGGCGCGCCGCCAGGTCGTTGCTGGCGGGGCCGCCATTGGTGCCATGGCATTTCTCGGCATTGGCCTGTCGACTAGCGCCGAAGCCGCCGAGCCACTGGATGCATTGCAAGAACGCCTCAAGGGCCAGCCGTTCAAGCGTAATCGTCTGCCCTTCGCGCCCGTGGCGGTAACCCGCGCCGACACCATTACGGTGCCCGCAGGCTTCAAGGCCAAGCCCTTTATCCCTTGGGGCACACCGCTCACCGGCAGCTACCCGGCATTCGCCGAGGACGCCAGCAACAGCGCCCAGGATCAGGCCGAGCAGCTCGGCATGCACCACGACGGCATGCACTTCTTCCCCATCGATACCCAGTCGGGCAAAGGCACGCGCTCCGATCATGGCTTGCTGGTTCTCAATCACGAGTACATCGATGCACAACTGCTGCATCCCAACGGCCCTACTACGGTCGCCGGCAAACGCACCATTGCCGACGAAGTGCGTAAGGAGATCAACGCCCACGGCGTGTCCGTGGTGGAGATCCGTCGCAACAAACGCGGCGATTGGGCCGTTGTGCCGAGCGCGCGTAACCGCCGCATCACCGCGGCCACGCCAATGACCATCGCCGGCCCAGCCCGCGGCAACGCGCTGATGAAAACCCGCCACAGCAAGAGCGGCACCTGGGCGCGCGGCACCCAGAACAACTGCGCAAATGGCCATACGCCCTGGGGTACATACCTTACCTGCGAGGAAAACTGGGCCGGCTATTTTGCCAGCCAAGACAGCGAGCAACCGCGCGAACACAGCCGCTACGGTATCCGCAAAACCAGCCGCTACGGTTGGGAAACCCTGGCAGGTGATGAGTTCCAGCGCTTCGACGCCAGCCAACGCGGCAGCGATGCCAGCGAAGACTATCGCAACGAGCCGAACCAATTCGGCTGGATTGTCGAGATCGACCCCTTCGACCCGCAATCGGTGCCTGTCAAACGTACCGCCCTGGGCCGCTTCGCCCATGAGGGCCTGGTGTTCGCCCCGGTCAAGCCCGGCAAACGCCTGGTCTGCTATTCCGGCGACGATGCGCAGAACGAGTACATCTACAAATACGTCAGCCGCGACAAGTACCAGCGCGGCAAAGCAAAAAACTACCTATTGGACAAGGGCACCCTCTACGTCGCGCGCTTCGATGCCGACGGCACTGGCACCTGGCTGGCATTGGACTTCGCCGACCCGGCCTTCCAGGCTGCCTGCGCCGCCGCAGGGGTAAGCTTTGCCGATCAGGGCGAGGTGCTGATCAACACCCGTCTGGCCGCCGATATCGTCGGCGCGACCAAGATGGACCGTCCGGAATGGGGTGCGGTCAACCCGGATACCGGCGACGTCTACTTCACCCTGACCAACAACAGCAGCCGCACCACCAGCGACGCTGCCAACCCACGCAGCCCGAACCCTTACGGGCACATCATTCGTTGGCGCGAAGCCAGCAAGGATTTCGCCGGCAACCGTTTTGCCTGGGATATCTTCCTGCTCGGCGGCACCCAGGACGACAGCCGCGACCCGCGCGGCCGAGCCCTGAACGACAGCAACATTTTCGCCAGCCCGGATGGTCTGTGGTTCGATGATGAGGGGCGGTTGTGGATTCAAACCGACATGAGCGGCGGCCAGCTCGGCAGCGGCCCGTTCGGCAACAACCAGATGCTCGTGGCCGACCCGAAAACCGGCGAGGTCAAGCGCTTCCTGGTCGGGCCAGTTGGCTGCGAAGTCACTGGCATCAGCCAGACACCGGACTTCAAGACGCTGTTCGTCAATATCCAGCACCCGGACGATGGCAGCACTTGGCCCGATGGCCCGGGCAAACGACCACGCTCGGCCACGGTGATCATCACCCGCGAAGATGGTCGGCGGCTGCTCTAGGAGCCTGTTGAACGAGTAACCAGCGGGTCATGGCCCTTCGGGGCCATGACCCGCTTTTTGCTTGCACCGGCAGGGCCGCGATCTAATCCGCACACCGGCAGCCCTTCACTAGATACGGAACTGGCGCACCAGCGCGCCCAGGCGGTCGCCTAGGGCATTGAGATTGCGCGCGGTTTGCGCGCCCTGCTGGGTTTCGTCGGCCACGCTGTCCACCGCCACGGCGATCTTGTGCACGCTGCGATTGATTTCCTCGGCCACCGCGGTCTGTTCCTCGGCGGCGCTGGCAATCTGCGCGTTCATTGCATTGATGGTGGCAATCAGCTGGGCAATGGCGTCCAGCGACTGGCCAGCCTTGTTGGCCTGTTCGCTGGTCACATCGCCGGCATCGCTGGAGCGGCGCATCGAGGTCACCGCATCCTCAGTACCCTTCTGCAGGCGGTCGATCATGCCCTGAATTTCCTGGGTGCTCTGCTGGGTCCGGCTGGCCAGCGCGCGCACCTCGTCGGCAACCACCGCAAAACCGCGCCCCGCTTCACCGGCCCGGGCCGCCTCGATGGCGGCATTGAGCGCCAGCAGGTTGGTCTGCTCGGCAATCGAGCGAATCACGTCGAGCACACTGACAATCGAAGCGACATCCTTCTGCAGGTTGTCGAGGGACACCCCGCTGCCGCGGATATCGTCCACCAGGGTGTGGATGCGCGCGATGCTGCCATCGACCACCAGTTTTGCCGCCTGGCCTTCGGTGTCAGTCTTCTGCGCCGCCTCCGCCGCACCCTGGGCACTTTGCGCGACCTCGTGGGCCGCAGCCGACATTTCATTGATGGCGGTGGCCACCTGATCGGTCTCATGGCGCTGACGCTCCATGGCCTCTTCCGAGCGCTGCGCCTGGGCCGAGACCTGGCCGACCAGCTCGGTCAACTGCTCAGTCATATCGACGATCTGCCGCACTAGGCCGTGAATCTTCTCGACAAAGCGGTTGAAGGAGCCCGCCAGCTGGCCCAACTCGTCATCGCCATTGATCGGCAGACGGCGGGTTAGATCGCCCTCGCCCGCGGCGATATCGTCGAGGTTGTTCTTGATCTGCTGCAGCGGGCGCAGGAAGGTGTTGCTCAGCACCACCCCGGCTATGCCGAACACCACCAGCAGCACCGCGGCAATCACCAGGATGCTGGTGATCAGGGTGCCGATGCGCTGGTCGATCTCGACCTGCACCTTGGCAATTTGCGCCTCGACGCCATCCAGGTTGATCGCCGTGCCCAGGGCCATGTCCCATTTCGGCAGGTAGTAGCTGTAGGCCATTTTCGGCACCAGGACCGAATCATCGGTCGGCAGTGGCGAACTGTAATTGACGTAGTAGGTGTTGTTCTTGGCGACGTTCACCAGCTCACGGTTGATATATACGCCATTGGGGTCGCGGCGATCGGTCAGGCTCTTGCCGACATCCACCGGGCTGTCGCCGCGGAACAGGCGCACTACATTGGAGTCATGGCCGAAGAAATAGCCATCCTTGCCGTACTTGATCTTCGACAACACGGCGATGGCCTGTTCGCGGCTGGCCATATCGCCTTGCGCGGCACCGTCATACAGCGTCTGCACCGAACCCAGGGCAATCTGCACATAGTGCTGCAACTCGCTGCGGCTTTCCTCCAGCAGGCGCTCGCGGGTTTCCTCGACCTCCTGGGCGGCCAGGTTCTGCAGAACCTTGGCTGCCGCGCCACTGAGCACCAGGGCAAACAGCACCACGGGAACCAGGGCAAGCAGTACCACTTTCATCTTCAATGTCAGGCGCATCGGACTGATCCTTGCTTAGCGGTAAGGCCAAATAAAAACGGGGCTACCGATTTATCGGTAGCCCCGCTGAAAGGTTGAGTCGTCTGCCACCATCACGCAGCGGACAAACCATGCCCCGGTTAAATCACCATAGCTGCTGCCCATCCGAATACCAGCAGCGGCAGGTTGTAGTGCAGGAAGGTCGGCACCACGCTGTCCCAGATATGGTTGTGCTGACCATCGACATTCAGCCCCGAGGTAGGCCCCAGGGTGGAGTCGGAAGCGGGCGAGCCGGCATCGCCCAGCGCCCCTGCAGTGCCGACGATGCACAGGATGGCCAGCGGGCTGAAGCCCAGCGTCAGCCCCAGAGGCACGAAGATCGCCGCGATAATCGGCACCGTGGAGAAAGACGAACCGATACCCATGGTCACCAGCAGGCCAACCAGCAGCATCAGCAGTGCGCCCAGGGCCTTGTTGTGGCCAATCAGCTCGGCCGAACTGTCGACCAGGGTCTGCACCTGACCCGTGGCTTTCATCACCTCGGCAAAACCGGCGGCGGCGATCATGATAAAGCCGATCATCGCCATCATCTTCATGCCTTCGGTAAACAGGCCGTCGGCCTCTTTCCAGCGCACTACGCCGGACACCGAGAACACCACGAAACCCACCAGGGCACCGATGATCATCGAGTCCAGCCACAGCTGCACGACAAAGGCGGCGACTATGGCCACGCCCGCCGCCAGTAGGCTCCAGGGGTTGTAGCTCACCTCGACACGCTCGACCTGCTCGATCTTCTGCAAGTCATACACACGTTTTTTCCGGTAGCTGAACAGCACCGCCACCAGCAACCCACAAAGCATACCCAGAGCCGGAATCGCCATGGCCCGGGTAACGCTCAGCCCCGTGGTGTCGACACCGGCCTTGGCCACATTGGCTAATAGGATTTCGTTGAGGAAGATCCCGCCAAAGCCCACCGGCAGAAACATATAGGGGGTGATCAGACCGAAGGTCAGCACGCAGGCAATCAGCCGTCGATCCAGCTGCAGCTTGCTCAGCACATAGAGCAATGGCGGCACCAGCAACGGAATAAAGGCGATATGGATCGGCAGAACGTTCTGCGACGAAATGGCCACCGCCAGCAGCAGCAGAATCAACAACCACTTGAGCAGGCCCGCACCCTGCCCCTCCTGCCGGCCCACCATGGCCAGCGCCTTGTCCGCCAGGGCATGGGCCAGGCCGGACTTGGCAATTGCCACAGCAAAAGCCCCGAGCAAGGCGTAGGACAGCGCCACGGTGGCCCCGCCCCCCAGGCCCTTGTTGAAGGCCGCCAACGCACCATCAACTCCCAGGCCGCCGAGCAGGCCACCGGCCAGCGCGCCGACGATCAGGGCCACCACAACGTGCACACGGCACAAGCTGAGGATCAGCATGATCCCCACTGCCGCAACGACTGCGTTCATCTGTTTACTCCCGCAATTAGGTAGGTCCGCGAGGGCCGATGCCCTCTATGAATGCAGCGCCTGTTCGGCGAAGGGCGCGTACTCTGCCCAATGCTGACTAAACTGTCAAAACAGCTGTAAATTATTTTACACGCCACGATCAGAATTTCGTTTAACCTCGGCTGCACTGGCCTGCACCTTGCCGGCTCAGCACCTCAAGAAATCCGTACCCGCGCCGATAGGCGCTTCAGTCTCGCCAATAAAAAGGTCCTGAAAATGCTGTTCAGCCGCCTCTCCATCCAGCTCAAAATCACCCTGCTCGCCGGCCTCTGCCTACTGACCATCGTGGCCGTCCTGGTCGGTGCCTCCGTGGTCCAGGCCTCACGCAGCGCCGAGCTGGTAAAAGAGGCCAGCAGCAGCATGCTCGAGGAGTCGGCACAATTGCGCATGGAAGCCCGCGGTCAGGCCCAAGCGCTGCAGATCCAGCGCTACTTTATGGATGCCTATCAATACGGCAGAGGGGCCGCCACCCAGGTGCTGTTTATCCGCGAGCAGGCCGCAAAACGCTTTCTCGATGCCTTCGACCTGCGTGAAGACCTCACCCGTCAGGTGCGCAGTGCCTTGCAAGCCAACCGCAGCCTGCTCGGCATCTATGTCGCCTTCGAAGCCAATGCCCTGGATGGCAAGGACGAGCTGTTTACCGACCAGGAGAACCTGAGCAGCAACGACCAGGGCCGCTTCGCCCTGTACTGGTCGCAGGACGCCAGTGGCGAGCTGAGTGCCGAAACCATGACCGAGGCAATGCTGAGCGACAGCACCCCGGGCATCAGCGGCGCGCCCTATAACGCCTGGTACAGCTGCCCGCTGCAGAGCAAAGAGGTGTGCCTGCTCGATCCCTATATCGACGAGGCCGACGGGGTAAAAACCCTGATGACCAGTATTGCCTTCCCTCTCGAACAGGACGGCAAGATCATCGGCGTACTGGGCGTCGACATCAGCCTGGCCAGCGTCCAGGAACTGAGCAGCAGCGCGAGCAAGGGCCTGTTCGACGGAGCCGGACACGTCAGCATCATCAGTCCCGCCGGCCTTCTTGCCGGCCATAGCCGTGACAGCAGCCTGCTCGGCGGCAAGCTGGAAAAAGCCTTTAGCGACCAGCACGGCGAAATACTGCGCCTGCTGCAGAGCAATCGACCGGAAGTGCTACACCACAATGACACCATGCAAGTGCTGCAGCCGTTGCTGCCGATTCCCACGTCCAAACCCTGGGGTGTGTTGATGGAAGTGCCCGAGCAGGTGCTGCTCGAGCCGGCCACCCGCCTGGAAGCCCAGATGGACGCCTTGGACAGTCGCAGCACCGCAGTGTCACTGGGCCTGGGTCTGGCCGCCGGGGTGGTCGGGATCCTGCTGATCTGGCTCACCGCCCTGGGCGTGACCAAGCCGATTCTAGGTGTGGCGGCCATGCTCAAGGATATCGCCAGTGGCGAGGGCGACCTGACCCGCCGCCTGGACTACGCCAAGCAGGATGAACTGGGCGAACTGGCCAGCTGGTTCAACCGCTTCCTCGACAAGCTGCAGCCGATCATCGCCGACGTAAAACTCAGCGTGCAGGACGCCCGCAGCACGGCCGACCAGTCGGCCATGATTGCCAGCCAGACCAGCAGCGGCATGCAGCAGCAGTTCCGCGAGGTCGATCAGGTGGCCACCGCCTTCCAGGAAATGAGCGCCACCGCACAGGATGTCGCGCACAACGCCGCCCAAGCCGCGGAAGCGGCGCGCACCGCCGACCAGGCCAGCCGCGAAGGCATGAGCGTGATCGGCAAGACCACCGCAACCATCGAACTGCTGGCGGGCGAAATGAACGTGGCCATGCAGGAGGTCGAAGGGCTGGCCAACAGCAGCCAGCAGATCGGCTCGGTGCTGGAGGTGATCCGCTCGATCGCCGAACAGACCAACCTGCTGGCACTCAACGCCGCCATCGAAGCGGCCCGCGCCGGGGACGCCGGCCGCGGCTTCGCGGTGGTCGCCGACGAGGTGCGCAACCTGGCCAAACGCACCCAGGACTCGGTGGAGGAAATCCGCCAGGTGATCGAGGGTCTGCAGAATGGCACCAAGGAAGTGGTCAGCACCATGCACAGCAGCCATCGCCAGGCCCAGGGCAGCGTCGAACAGGTCGAGCTGGCGGTGGTGGTGCTGCAGCGCATCAGCCAGGCGGTCAGCGTGATCACCGACATGAACCTGCAGATCGCCAGCGCCGCCGAGGAGCAGAGCTCGGTGGCCGAGGAGATCAACCGCAACGTCGCCTCGATCCGCGATGTCACCGAATCGATCTCAGGCCAAGCCGATGAGTCGGCGAAAATCAGCCAGAACCTCAACAAGCTGGCCAACCACCAGCAGAGTCTGATGGATCAGTTCCGCGTCTGAACTGTCACTAAAAGACCGCCGCTTTGGCGGCTCCTTCCTTGCGACGCAGACTGGCCGCCGGCTAGTCTGCGTTTTTCATTTATGGGGGTTCCACATGCTCAATATCGCTTTGGCTGCCGGCTCCGGCCGTAGCAACAGCCAGTCAGGCAAGGTCGCACGCTTTATTCGCCAGCGTCTGATTCAGTTGGGCCATACCGATGATGCGCAGAGCAATGTCATTGACCTGGGCCTGGCTCCACTGCCGCTCTGGCCCGCGGACGACACCGGCCCCTGGGGCCTGTACAGCAAGCAACTGGCGGCCGCCGATGCCGTGGTGATCATCTCCCCGGAGTGGAATGGCATGGCCTGCCCGGCGATCAAGAACTTCTTTATCTACGCCAGCAAGGCCGAGCTGGCGCACAAGCCGGCGCTGCTGGTGGGGGTTTCGTCCGGCATCGGCGGTGCCTACCCGATCAGTGAGCTGCGCGCGTCCAGCTACAAGAACTGTCGCCTCTGCTACCTGCCCGAGCACCTGATCGTGCGCCGAGTCGAACAGGTGATGAACAGCGTGGAGCCGAGCAGCGAGGACGACCAGCGCCTGCACGCGCGCCTCGATTACGACCTGGATATTCTGGTCAAGTACGCCCATGCCCTGCGTCCCGTGCGCGAGGCTATCGACATGAGCCTCCCGGCATTTGCCAACGGCATGTGAGAGGGTGTTTACAAACTACTGCGCTCGGCCATGCTGCGTTGAAATCAACCTCAAAATGCTCATGTACTACTCGTACACTCCGCTTTCTCGGCTGATTTCGCCTTGCCTGGCCATCGCTCGCTACTTTTGTAAACACCCTCTGATCCGGCCCGCCCTTGAGTGCCAGCACATGCCGTGACTCAAGGGCTGCGGGCGGGCAGCTCGATCGATACCGCCAGGCCGCCCAGGGCGCTCTCGGTCAGCTGCAGTTGCCCGCCCCAGGCATCGACAATATCGCGCACGATGCCCAGGCCCAGACCATGACCGGCGACCTGCTCGTCCAGGCGACTGCCGCGGCCGAGCACCTCATCGCGCTGCGCCGGATTGATGCCAGGGCCGTCGTCCTCGATACGGATCAGATACCCCGCCGCCGCCCGCTCGATCTGCAGGCGCACCTGGCTGTCGGCCCACTTACAGGCGTTATCCAGCAGATTGCCGAGCAGCTCCAGCAGGTCCTCGCGGTCCCAGGGCAAACGCAAGCCGGCAGCGGCCTGCCAGTCCAGCTGCAGATGGTGGCCGTGGATCATGCGCAGGGTAGCGAACAGCCCGGGCAACTCCACCGCGCAGTCGAAATGCGCGCCTGGCAAGGCTTCGCCGGCCAGGCGCGCGCGCCCCAACTCGCGCGCCACCCGCTGCTCGATCTGCTGCAACTGACTGTGCAAACTGGCCTGCAGCTCCGGTAACTGCCGCAGTTCTTCCCGTGAAGCCAGGCTGACCAGCACCGCTAATGGCGTTTTCAGGGCGTGGCCGAGGTTGCCCAGCGCATTGCGCGAGCGCTTGAGCGTGGCCTCGGTATGGGTCAGCAGATGGTTGATCTGCGCCACCAGCGGCTCCAGTTCCTGCGGCACCTGCTGATCGAGCTGGCTGCGCTGGCCCTGCTGCAGCTGCATGATCTGCTGGCGAACCCGCTCCAGCGGCCGCAACGCGCGGCTGACGATCAGCCGCTGGAACAGCAGGATCAGCACCAGCGCGGCCAGGCCAAGCCCCAGGACGATGCGCTGCACGCGCCGGAAACTGTCCAGCACCGGGGTGTAATCGCGGGCTACATGAATCGTGATCTGCTGGCCAAAGCGTTGGTAATCCGCCCGGTAGATCAGCCATAGCTGGCCCTGCGGCCCTTCACCGAGGGCCTGTTGCAGGCCGGGCTCGGCCATCGGCGACAGCTCGCGATCCCACAAGGAGCGCGAGCGCCAGGTTTGCCCGGCAAAATCGATACGAAAATACAGCCCCGAATAGGGCCGCTGGAACGCCGCACTCAGGCGCTGCTCGTCCAGCTGCACACCAACCGGGCCACGCACCAGGGCGCTCAACAGGGTCTGGGTTTCATCCTGCAGGCCGTCCTGCAGATAGCTCCGCAGGCTGCGGTCAAACAGCCATAGGCTGCCCTGCGCCAGCACCAGGCCGATGGCCAGCAATACGCCGGCCAGGCCGAGACTCAGGCGGCGCTGAATAGACCTCAAGCAACTGCCCCACTGAAGCGATAACCCTGGCCGCGGCGGGTTTCTATCACCTCGCGGCCCAGCTTGCGCCGCAGGTGGTTGACGTGCACCTCGATAACGTTCGAGTCGCGCTCGCTTTCGCCGTCATACAGGTGCTCGGCCAGGTGACTCTTGGACAGTATCTGGCCGACATGCAGCATGAAATAACGCAACAGCCGAAACTCCGCGGCCGTCAGCTCGATCTTCTGGTCGCCGCGGCTGACGCACTGCTGGCGCTCGTCCAGCTGCCAGCCCGCCGCGTGCAGCTGTGGCTGGTTGGCCAGGCCATGGGCACGACGCAGCAGCGCCTGAATACGCAGGTGCAACTCTTCGGGGTGAAAGGGTTTGCTCAGATAGTCGTCGGCCCCGGCCTTGAGCCCCTCGATACGCTCAGCCCAGGAACCGCGTGCGGTGAGAATCAGCACCGGGGTGATCACGCCCCCTGCTCGCCACTCCTGCAACACCTGCAGGCCCGGTTTACCAGGCAGGCCGAGGTCGAGAATGATCAGGTCATAGGGTTCGCTCGCCCCCTGATAGGCCGCATCGCGACCATCGGCCAGCCAGTCGATTGCATAGCCCTGGCGAGTCAGGTCGGCGACTAACTCATCGGCTAGCGGTACATGGTCTTCAACCAGCAACAGGCGCATTCAGTCATCCACCTCGTCCTTGAGCACTTCAGCGGTGCCGGCATGCAGCTCCAGCTCGCGCACCACACCCTGCTGGGTCACCAGCTCCACCTCATAAACCAGCACGCCATCCTCCTCTTCCAGCTCGACTTCGAGCAGCACGGCACCGGGGTAACGCTGCATCGCCACCTGCATCAGCTGATCGAGGGGCAGAATCAACCCCTCGCGGCGCAGGCGCAGGGCCTCATCCTGGTTCAGGTCGCGGGCATTGCTTAAGGTCGGCACGACCAGCAGCGCAGCCAGCAGCGTGCGGTAAAGGGCCGCTCGGATAGTCATCAGTCGTCCTGCTGGTTCTTCAGAATTTGCCCGTTGGTGGCGTCCAGTTCGACGTCCCATTGCACGCCCTGGGCGTCGCGAACTTCGACCTGATAGATATAGCGACCGTACTCTTCTTCCAGCTCGGTCTCCTCGAGCGTGCCGCCGGGATGTTGGGTCAGAATTGCGGCATTGAGTTTTTCGAAGGTCTGGATGGTGCCGGCGTCACGCAGTTTGAGCGCCTCGTCCGGGCCGAGATCGCGAGCCTGGGCCAGGCCCGCAGTTAGGGTCAGGGCAGCGGCGGTGAATACAGCGGTCAATCGGTTCATCGTGAATATCCTTACGCAATGGCTTTCTACGCAGCCCAAGGTACTGCCGCGGACTTAATCCAAGCTTAAAACCCGGGCGGGTGCCAATTACTCGCCTGCATGCTTGCATCATTCATGCGCTGAAGTGGCTTGGCCTGAGAAAGCAGCGCTCTATAATCGCTGCCTTGCGCGACGGAGGCCAGCATGAGTGCGATCTTGATCAAGTCCCCTGCCCTGACCATCAAAGCCGGTAAGCGGGCACTTGCGCGTATTCGCGAGTATGGCCTGCAACCGGCGGATGTGGGCATTCTGCCCGGTGCCGCCGGCGGCCCCAAGGCACTGGGTATCCAGGGTCTGGACCTGGCCCTGTTCGGCGACTGGCTATTGCGTGCGCCACGCGAACGCGCGCTGATCGGCGCGTCCATCGGTTCCTGGCGCTTTGCCAGTGCCTGCCTGCCCGATGCCGCTGCCGGTATTCGCCGCCTGGGCGACCTCTATACCGCCCAGCGCTTTGCCAAGGGCGTGAGCATGGCCGAGGTGTCACAGAGCTGCAGCCTGATGCTCGAACAGCTGCTGCAGGCCCAGGATGCCAGCATCCTCAGCAATGCCCATTACCGCCTGAATATCGTGGTGGTGAAGAGCCACGGCCTGCTCCAGCATGACCATCGTGGGGCCCTCGGCCTGGGCCTGTCGTCGGTGATCGGCAACAACCTGCTCGGCCGTTCGCGCCTGGCCCGGCACTTCGAGCGGGTGATCCTCCACGATGCCCGCCAGGCACCGCCGCTGACTGCGCTGCACGACTTCCCCTCGCGCTACCTGCAACTCGATAGCAGCAACCTGCGCCACGCCCTGCTCGCCTCCGGCTCCATCCCTATGGTCATGCAGGGCGTGCGCGACATTCCAGGGGCCGGCCCCGGCACCTACCGCGATGGCGGCCTGCTCGACTACCACCTGGACCTGCCCTACAGCGGCAACGACATCGTGCTTTACCCGCACTTCACCGACAAAGTGATCCCTGGCTGGTTCGACAAGGGCATGCCCTGGCGTCGTGGCGACCGCGACCGTTTGCAGGATGTCGTCCTGCTGGCCCCCTCACGCGACTACCTGGCCCGCCTGCCTCATGGCAAACTGCCAGACCGCAAGGACTTCAGCCGCTACCTGGGCGACGATGCCGGCCGCCAGCGTTACTGGCAGCAGGCCATGGCCGAAAGCCAGCGCCTGGGCGACGAGTTTCTCGAACTGGTCGACAGCGGCCGTCTGGGCGAACGCCTGCAAGCGCTTTAACAGGCCATTATCAATCGAGCAGTAACCGAGGCATGACCACGGATGGCCAGGATAAAACTCGCAGTCGCCATTATTCATGGCATCGGCACCCAGCCCGACCTACGTAATGACGAGGGCCAGCACGTTTTTGCCGAGGGCCTGATTGCCGGCCTGCGCCAGCAACTTGGCATTGAAGCCAGCGACGTGGCCTTCCAGAGCCTGTACTGGGCCAGCGTGCTGGACAACCGCCAGTACGCCTACCTGCAGAGCCTGCGCGACCAACCGGTGCGTTGGCGCTGGCTCCGACGCATCGTTACCCTGTTTCTCGGCGACGCCAGCGGTTACCGCAAGGTCAGCCAGGCCTACGACACCACCTACGAAGAAGTGCATCAGTGCCTGCGCAACGGCCTGCTGGCCCTGCGTGCCAAGGTCGATGCCGACACCCCGCTGGTGGTGCTGGCGCATTCGTTGGGCGGGCATATCTTTTCCAACTTCGCCTGGGACCAGCAACGCATCAACCAGGCCGAAAGCTGCCCGCTGGACCCTTTCCTGGCCCTGGAAACCCTCAGCGGCCTGATCACTTTCGGCTGCAATATCCCGCTGTTCACCTTCGCCTGCGACCCGGTGATACCGATCCGCTTTCCCGGCAACTGCCTGCCCAACGCAGTACGCGAGCAGGCGCGCTGGCTCAATCTCTATGCCCCGGCGGACCCGCTGGGCTATCCGCTAAGGCCCTTGCCCAGCTACGCCGCGGTGGTCGCCGAGGACCGCGCCATGCCGGTCGGCCCCTGGTACGCCCGGCACACGCCCCTGAGCCACCTGACCTATTGGCACGACAAGCGCTTTCAGCGCTATATCGGCCGTTACCTGCGCCAACTGCTCAGCGCTTGTTAAGCCTGTGGGGCGAACCGGTAGATCGCTCACAGGTCACGCCAACCGCGGCATTGCCCGTGAAAATGTGATTAAACGGACAATTTCTTGCATTTTTAATCAACTATGTGACTTGAGGGTCAGGGTCGGTCATCAACACCTATGACTGGCAAGCGTGTATTGACCGCCTGCCCTTGTAGATTTGGGATCAACTCGGAGAAACCGACCCCATGAACGCCCCGCTGCGTTTTAACGAAGCACTGCTGATTGCCGGCCGCGCCTTTCAACCTTTCCAGTGTGTTGCCTGGGCACCCCAGGATGGCACTGGTAACCTCAGCCTTAGCGTGATTGACCGCACCAGCACCCGCCTGCTCGGTCGCGCCCAGCTGTCGAGCACGGTCTACAGCGACCCGGTGCAGTTCGCCAACCTGTTGCAACAGTCCCGCGAACAGCTCAGCCAGCAAGGTTTCGCCCTGGAACCCTGGAGCATGCCGGAGTAATCCGCCCCTCGCTCGCGCCCACCCGGCGCGAGCGAAAAATGGCAATATCTGTGGGTTTAATGTCCTTGTTGCCATTTACTCGATCGGCGCACACTGCATCCCTCGCCGCTCGAGAACGCCTCCATGGATGCCCTGAAAACCATCGCCTGCCTGCTCTACCCCCACGTCATGAGCCTGGACCTGAGCGGCCCGCTACAGGTCTTCGCCTCGGCCAATGACGAGCGTCAACGTCAGGGCCTACCGCCTTTCTATCGGCTGTTGGTACTTGCTGAACAACCGGGGGCCATTGCCACCTCGGCCGGCTTTCAGCTGGTGGCCGAGCAGGCCTGGGGCAAAACCGATCCGGCGCAGATCGACACCCTGCTTATTCCTGGCGGCTTGGGTGAACAGGCGCAATGTCAGAACAAGCCACTACTGGCCTGGCTAGGCGCTGCCGCCCCTCAGGTGCGTCGCCTCGGCTCGGTTTGCTCCGGCGCGCTGATCCTCGCCGCCGCCGGCCTGCTCGATGGCCGTCGCGCCACCACCCACTGGGCCGATGTCGAGCAGCTGCGTACACGCCACCCGCAGGTCGAAATAGCCGACGACTGCCTGCACACCTACGACCCCCAAGACCCTGCTGGCAACGGCCATATCTTCACCTCGGCCGGGGTCACAGCCGGCATCGACCTGGCACTGGCCTTGGTCGAAGCTGACCTGGGCCGACCCATCGCCCTGGCGGTGGCCAGACGCCTGGTGATGTTTCTGCGCCGTCCCGGCGGACAGGCCCAATTCAGCGCCCTGCTGACCCCGGAACCCAGCCGGGTGCCGCGCCTGACCGCCCTGCTCGAATGGATCCCCCTGCACCTGAGCGATGACCTGTCCCTGCCGGCCCTGGCCACGCAGGCCCATATGACCCCGCGCACGCTGTCGCGGGTGTTTGTTCAGGAGCTGGGCATGGGGCCTGGCCGCTATGTCGAACGTATCCGCCTGGAAACCGCGCGCACTCTGTTGCAGAGCGCCCAGGCCTCGATCGGCACCGTGGCCCGCCTGAGTGGCTTTGCCCATGCGGAAAACCTGCGGCGCAGCTTTCACAAACACCTGGGCATCAGCCCCCAGGAATACAGCGAACGCTTCGCCTGACCGACCTCAAACCCAAGGAGCCCGCCATGCTGCAACTGCGCCCCAACTGCGAATGCTGCGACCGCGACCTGCCCGGCGACTCGCCAGATGCGCTGATCTGCTCGTTCGAGTGCACCTTCTGCCGCGCTTGCAACGAACAGGTCCTGCACGGGAGCTGCCCAAACTGCGGCGGCGAACTGCTAAGCCGCCCGCGCCGCCCAGCCGCCAAACTGGAACACTTCCCCGCCTCCAGTGAGCGGGTACTCAAACCCGCCGGCTGTGGTGACAAGGTTTAACCATCGCTATCGCCAAATTCGCCCTGGGAGCACGCCGATGCTGCTGTTACGTAACTCCGCGATCCGCTTGTTGTTTGCCGGCCAGGCGTTGTATTGGTCGTGCTCGATGATCGGCATCACCCTTACCGCCCTGGTGGGGCTGCAACTGGCCCCGTTCAATAGCCTGGCCACTCTGCCGCTGGGCCTGTGGATGCTGGGCAACCTGTTTACCGTACAGCCCCTGTCGCTGTTTATGCAGCGCCATGGCCGCCGTCCCGGCTTGATGCTCGGTGCTGGCGCAGGGGTGTTGGGCGGCCTGCTTAGCGCACTGGGCGTGTGGCTGGGCGACTTTCTTCTGTTCTGCCTGGGAGCCCTGCCCATCGGCGTTTATCAGGCGTCGGCGATGTACTACCGGTTTGCCGCGCTGGAAGCCGTCGATGTGACAGAAAAGGGTCGCGCCAGCGCCTATGTCATTGGTGGCGGCGTACTAGCGGCCCTGCTGGTGCCAAGCCTGCTGCTGGGGGCCGGCAGCCTGCTGGACAGGCCCTTTGTCGGGGCCTACCTGCTGATCGCAGTTCTCGCCCTGCTGGCCCTGCTACTGCTGAGCAGATTGCGCGAAGGTGCTGCACCGCCCAGGGCCAAGGCCGGGCTCAAGGAGTTACGCCAGCTTCTGAGCAACCCGGTGATACGCGCAGCCATCGCCACCACCGCGGTGGGCAATGGCCTGATGGTCCTGGTGATGAATGCCACGCCCCTGGCCATGAACTTCTGCGGCTTTGCCCTGGAAAACAGCGCCCAGGTCATCCAGTGGCATATGCTCGGCATGTTCCTCCCCGCCTTCCTCGCCGGCCCTTTGGTCGACCGCCTCGGCAGTCGCCGGGTGGCCCTGCTGGGCGGGCTGATACTGCTGGCTAGCGCCACGGTCGCCCTCAGTGGCCTGCAGCAGTTGCACTTTCTATTCAGCTCGTTGCTGCTCGGGCTGGGCTGGAACCTGATGCTGGTCGCCGGCACCACGCTGCTTGCCGAAGGCCATAACGAAACCCAGCGCGGCCAGGCCCAGGGCCTGATGGAGCTGCTCAACGGCATACTGGCCGCTGGGGCCGCATTCAGCGCCGGTGTTTTGATCAGCGGCCTCGGCTGGAGCGCGCTCAATCTGGTGATCCTGCCCCTGGTCGGCCTGGCCATGCTGATGCTGCTGCCGGCCAGACGCAGCCTGCTACCCGCCTCGTCTTAAGGCCTAGCCACAGCCCCCAGACAGCAAAAAGGCGACCCTATGGGTAATGCCGTTCATTTAAGCGGAGCAGCATTGCGGTCGCTAAATAACGGACCGTGGAAATCTTTACCCTCCTTCGCCGTGATGGCCTTGAACAGTGGTCCAGGACGTAGGATGGGTGGTAACCCATCAATTGGCCGATGGGTTACCACCCATCCTACTGTTCTATCCACAGATCACAGACAGCAAGAAGGCGACCTTAAGGTCGCCTTCTTGTTTGGGCCGCATCTCAATGCCTTAGTAGTAGGCGTTTTCCTTGATGCTGTGATCGGTCACATCACGCACACCTTTGAGCTCGGGAATGCGCTCGAGCAGGGTCTTCTCGATACCTTCCTTGAGGGTCAGGTCGACCTGGCCGCAGCCCTGGCAACCGCCGCCGAACTTGAGCACGGCAATTCCGTCCTCAACCACATCGATCAGGCTGACTTCGCCACCGTGGCTGGCCAGACCTGGGTTGATCTCGGTCTGCAAGTAGTAGCTGATGCGCTCGTTGATCGGGCTGTCTTCGTTGACCATCGGCACCTTGGCGTTCGGGGCCTTGATGGTCAGCTGGCCGCCCATACGGTCGGTGGCGTAGTCGACCACGGCGTCTTCCAGGAAGGGCTCGCTGACTGCGTCGATCCAGGCGGTAAAGCTGGCCAGCCCAAAGGCGGTGTCTTCAGCCTTCTGCTCGCCCGGCTTGCAGTAGGCAATGCAGGTTTCGGCGTACTGGGTGCCCGGCTGGGTGATAAACACACGGATGCCGATGCCCGGGGTGTTCTGCTTGCTCAGCAGATCAGCCAGATAGTCGTGGGCAGCGTCGGTAATGGTAATGGTGCTCATGGCAACTCCTCGCAAACATGGACGCAGTGTACGCCAGTCGGCCATGCCGGCAAAGTCCTAGTAAATTGGTAGGGATAATGCCGCAGCGATAATCCCACCGGTTTCAAAGGTTCTGATAACGATTCATATCCAGCACACCGGCCTCGACCGGCTCGGTTTGCTGGATATACGCCGACATATCGTGGAAATAGCGCCAGAACTCCGGATGCGTGCGGCGAATGCCCCAACGCTCGACGACTTTCTCGAAAGCCACTGAATCACGGGCCTGCTCCAGCGCCGCAACAAACTCCGCCGTCTGCTCAACCTGAACATTGAAGATAAAGTTCGGGTAGCTGCTGAGCACGCCCGGATACACCGTCAGGGTATCCAACGCCGGCTGATAGCGCAGTTCCTCGCCCAGCAGAAAGGCCACGTTGCTGTGCGCACGGTTGCGCAACAGGCTGTACACCTCGCGCCGGCCATCGGCCCTTTCCAGCCGCAACAGGCTTGCCTCCGGTAGCTGCTCGATCACCTTAAGTCCGCCGGCCGGTTTTGCCGTCAGGCGACTCAAGGACTGCTCGGCGCGCTGCAAATCAGCGTCCAGCCCCGGCCGATGGCAATGCGCACCTGTACAGCGGTTGATCGGATCCGGCCGCGCATTCAGGCTGCCGTAGCGCGCAAGCAAGGTCTCGACAAAGCTGCGCTTGGGATCGCTGCCGGCCAGACGCAAGGCGCTTGGGCTTTTTGTATCGATGGATTGGTAATCCAGCCATATCTTCAATTTCCCGCCGCTCTGGTACCAGTCGTTCAGGTAGCCCTGGCGCGACTCAGCCGGCATCAAACGCAGAAAATTGACCTCGGCGCCGTTGCGAATCAAATCGAAGTACAGCCGCGTTTGCGCCTGGTGCGATACGTTGCCAAACACGTCGAAATTCACCACCAGCTGATAATAGGTGCGCTCCAGCAGCGGAAAGTCCAGCCACCAGAGGGTTTGCGGCACCTCGCCAATCAAGCCTTTGCGCACTGAGGCGCTGTCGTGCTGGCGAAAGATCGACAGCAGCGCGTTGTCGTTACCGGCCCAGATATGCGACCAGCTCGGCGCGGGGGCATCAGCATAGCGCTGCATGCGCAGCGCTTCGTAGTCATTGCGCTTGTCGCGGTAGGTGCGCCACAGGCCGAGAAAGTCACCGATGCTGTCCAGTTGGCCGGGCATGGCCAGCAGCTCCTTGGCCTGCTCACGGTACTCGGGGTCGGTGATATAGAGGTCGTGCTGCGGGTCCTGGAAAACGGTCCAGAAGTTATCGCGGATCACATCCGTGGCAATCTGCCCACGGCACACCGGGCCGCGGATAAAGGTGCGTACAAAGTATTCGGCGTTATCCAGCATAAATTGGTAACGCGCCTGCGCCGGGATCGCGGCAAAAGTCTCGAACGGGTTGGCGCGGCGCAGCAGGCTATAGCCCGGCACGGCGTCCGCCTGCCAATCGCTGGCGAAAAACAGCTCTTTGACCCGCGCCAGCTTCGCCGCGCTCAGCCCATAAGTGATATGGGTCTTGTGCACGATTACGCCCTGCACCGGCATCAGGCGGTAATGGAACTCGCTGCCAGGATCCTCGTTGGGCAGGCGTGTGGCGATGACGTCCACCGGCTGACCGCTGGGGGTGCGCGAACGGACCATCTGAAAGAAATGCCCCGGCTCGCCGCCGGCAAAATGCAGATGGGCGAGAAACAAATGCTCATACAGCCAGCGTGAAACCAGCGCCTCACGGGCACCGGAGGCGTTCATAAAGGCTTCCCAGGTGGCGATCTGCTGCGCCTCGGCCGCACTGGCCTGCAGCGCCTGCTGATCGACCGGCGCGCCCTGTTCCAGCCAGTTCTGCAGCGTCTGGTAGTCGGCCTCGCTCAATCCGGTCACCGCGAACGGCATACCGGCTTGCGGATTCTTCCGGGCAAACCCGTCGAACTCCTGCGGCAGCGGGCATTGGCTGATCCGCTTGATGCCGATATCCAGCGTCGACGGCAATTTGCTGTTGGCGGTAAACGGCTGCTGATGGCCCAACTCCAGCATGCGCGCCAACAGAGCGGCCTGACTGCCCTGCGCTTCCAGCACCGAAGTAAAGCCCTTGCGCTGCCAGGCCGCCGGGCCATGGGCATCGACAAACAAGCGCGTGGTGGCCTGCGCCTGGGTGCGCGTGCCGTTGTACACCGTGGCCTTGCTAGCACCGCGCTGCACGCCTTCGCCGCTGCCCAGGTTGAGCTGGCAGGCAGCGTCATAACAGGCGTGGCAGGCCACACAGTACTGGGTAAAAATCGGCTGGATGTCGCGGCTGTAGGAGATGGGTTCAGCCGCCTGTAATGAGCCAATGAGCAAACAACACACGCCAAGCAGTAAGCGGCAGACCATGGAAACGTCTCTAAAATGGCTCAAGCGCCGATTCTAGCCGGCGCGGGCTTAGCAAGGCCAATCGGCGAACATGAGCGGAATTCATGTAAAAGCACAGGCCACTGCAAAAGCGTGCAGCTTTGTTATCATCGCGCATCTTTTTTTCACGCGTCCCAGGTAGTTCTCCCCATGTCTCTGTCCGATCGCAGCGCCCGCCTCCAAGCTCTCCAGCAAGCCCTGAAGGAACGCATCCTGATCCTCGACGGCGGCATGGGCACCATGATCCAGAGCTACAAACTGGAGGAAGAGGACTACCGCGGCGCACGCTTCGCCGATTGGCCGCAGGATGTAAAAGGCAACAACGACCTGCTGATCTTGAGCCGCCCGGACGTAATCGGTGCCATCGAAAAGGCCTACCTGGATGCCGGTGCCGACATCCTGGAGACCAACACCTTCAACGCCACCCAGGTGTCGCAAGCCGACTACGGCATGCAAGCACTGGCCTATGAGCTGAACGTGGAAGGCGCACGCCTGGCCCGTAAAGTGGCCGATGCCAAAACCCTGGAAACCCCGGATCGTCCGCGCTTTGTCGCAGGCGTGCTCGGTCCTACTAGCCGCACCTGCTCGATCTCTCCGGATGTGAACAACCCCGGCTACCGCAACGTCACCTTCGACGAGCTGGTGGAAAACTACGTAGAAGCCACCCGCGGCCTGATCGAAGGCGGCGCGGACATGATCCTGATCGAGACCATCTTCGACACGCTCAATGCCAAGGCGGCGATTTTCGCCGTGCAGCAGGTGTTCGAGGACGACGGCGTCGAGCTGCCGATCATGATCTCCGGCACCATCACCGACGCCTCCGGCCGCACCCTGTCCGGCCAAACCACCGAAGCTTTCTGGAACTCGGTGCGCCACGCCAACCCGATCTCCGTGGGGCTGAACTGCGCCCTCGGTGCCAAGGACCTGCGCCCGTATCTGGAAGAGCTGGCGGCCAAGGCGGAAACCAACGTCTCCGCCCACCCCAACGCCGGCCTGCCGAATGCCTTTGGTGAATACGATGAAACCCCGGCGGAAATGGCCGTGGTGGTCGAAGAGTTCGCCGCCTCGGGCTTTTTGAACATCGTGGGCGGCTGCTGCGGCACCACGCCTGCGCATATCCAGGCGATTGCCGAAGCGGTGAGCAAGTACCCGCCGCGTGCCATCCCGGATATTCCCAAGGCCTGTCGCCTGTCGGGCCTGGAGCCCTTCACCATCGACCGCAACTCGCTGTTTATCAACGTCGGCGAGCGCACCAATATCACCGGCTCGGCCAAGTTCGCCCGGCTGATCCGTGAGGACAACTACACCGAAGCCCTTGAAGTCGCCCTGCAGCAGGTGGAAGCCGGTGCCCAGGTGATCGACATCAACATGGACGAGGGCATGCTCGATTCGCAGAAGGCCATGGTCACCTTCTTGAATCTGATCGCTGGCGAGCCGGATATCTCCCGCGTACCGATCATGATCGACTCCTCCAAGTGGGAGGTGATCGAAGCCGGCCTCAAATGCATCCAGGGCAAGGGCATCGTCAACTCGATTTCGATGAAGGAAGGCGTCGAGCAGTTCAAGCACCACGCCAAGCTGTGCAAGCGCTACGGCGCTGCCGTGGTGGTGATGGCCTTCGACGAAGCCGGCCAGGCCGATACCGCCGAGCGCAAGCGCGAAATCTGCAAACGCAGCTACGACATCCTGGTCGACGAAGTGGGCTTCCCGCCGGAAGACATTATCTTCGACCCGAACATTTTCGCCGTGGCCACGGGTATCGAGGAACACAACAACTACGCGGTCGACTTTATCGAGGCCTGCGCCTATATCCGCGACCATTTGCCCCACGCCCTGTCCTCGGGCGGGGTGTCCAACGTGTCGTTCTCCTTCCGTGGCAACAACCCGGTGCGTGAAGCCATTCACTCGGTGTTCTTGTACTACGCGATCCAGAACGGCCTGACCATGGGCATCGTCAACGCCGGCCAGCTGGAAATCTACGACGAGATTCCCAAAGAACTGCGCGACGCGGTGGAAGACGTGGTGCTTAACCGCCATGAAGGCACCACCGAAGCGCTGCTGGCGATTGCCGACAACTACAAGGGCGACGGCAGCGTCAAGGAAGTCGAAACCGAAGAATGGCGCACCTGGAGCGTGGTCGATCGCCTCAAGCACGCGCTGGTCAAGGGCATCACCAGCCATATCATCGAAGACACCGAAGAGTGCCGTCAGCAATGCACACGGCCCATCGAAGTCATCGAAGGCCCGCTGATGAGCGGGATGAACGTGGTCGGTGACCTGTTCGGCGCCGGCAAGATGTTCCTGCCCCAGGTGGTGAAATCCGCTCGGGTGATGAAGCAGGCGGTCGGTCATCTGATCCCCTTTATCGAACTGGAAAAGGGCGACAAGCCGGAAGCCAAGGGCAAGATCCTGATGGCTACGGTCAAGGGCGACGTGCACGATATCGGCAAAAATATTGTCGGCGTGGTCTTGGGCTGTAACGGCTACGACATCGTCGACCTGGGCGTGATGGTGCCGGCGGAGAAGATTCTGCAAACCGCCATCGCCGAGAAGTGCGACATCATCGGCCTGTCCGGCCTGATCACCCCGTCACTTGACGAAATGGTGCATGTCGCCCGCGAAATGCAGCGCCAGGGCTTTAGCCTGCCACTGATGATCGGCGGCGCCACCACCTCGAAAGCCCACACCGCGGTGAAGATCGAGCCCAAATATCAGAACGATGCGGTGGTCTATGTCACCGACGCGTCGCGCGCGGTCGGCGTGGCCACCCAGTTGCTGTCCAAGGAACTCAAGGCCGACTTTGTCGAGCGTACCCGCCTGGACTACATCGAAGTACGTGAGCGCACCGCCAACCGCAGCGCACGCACCGAGCGCCTAAGCTACGCCGCTTCTGTCGCCAACAAACCCAAGTTCGACTGGGCGACGTATCAGCCCACCGTACCGAGCTTTACCGGCGTAAAAGTGCTGGAGAATATCGACCTCAAGGTGCTGGCCGAATATATCGACTGGACGCCGTTCTTTATCTCCTGGGACCTGGCTGGCAAATTCCCGCGCATCCTCACCGATGAAGTGGTCGGCGAAGCCGCTACCGCCTTGTTCGCAGATGCTCAGGCGATGCTGAAAAAGCTGATAGACGAAAAACTGATCAGCGCCCGTGCCGTGCTGGGTTTCTGGCCGGCCAACCAGGTGCAGGACGATGACCTAGAGCTGTATGGCGACGACGGCCAGCCCCTGGCCAAACTGCACCACCTGCGCCAACAAACCATCAAGCCCGACGGTAAGCCGAACCTGTCTCTGGCCGACTTCGTTGCGCCGAAAGACAGTGGCATCACCGATTACGTCGGCGGCTTTATCACCACCGCCGGCATCGGTGCCGAGGAAGTGGCCAAGGCCTATCAGAACGCTGGCGATGACTACAACTCGATCATGGTCAAAGCCCTCGCCGACCGTCTGGCCGAAGCCTGCGCCGAATGGCTGCACCGCGAAGTGCGCACGAACTACTGGGGTTACGACCCAGAAGAGCAGCTGTCCAACGACGAGCTGATCAAGGAAGCCTACAAAGGCATCCGCCCTGCTCCTGGCTACCCGGCCTGCCCCGATCACACCGAGAAGAAGACCCTGTTCAACCTGCTCGACCCCATCGCCGAATTCGACAAGGCCGGCCGCAGCGGCGTGTTCCTCACCGAACACTACGCCATGTTCCCCGCCGCCTCCGTCAGCGGCTGGTACTTCGCCCATCCCCAGGCGCAGTACTTCGCCGTCGGCAAGATCGACAAGGACCAGGTGGAAAGCTACACCGCGCGCAAGAAGCAGGATCTCAATGTCAGCGAACGCTGGCTGGCACCGAACCTGGGCTACGACAACTAAAACCAAAGAGGCCCGCTACTTAGCGGGCCTCTTGGCATTCCCCCTGGCTATTGCTAGCTCAGGCGCGAAGTCGATTTGCGTACGATCTTGATCGAATGCTTGAGCGTCGGTTTGCGCGTCACGCTGATGGCCTTGCGGCTCACCGTGTCGATGGTGATATTCCAGAAGCCGCTGCTCGGTACGGTGATCTTCGCCGGGAAGGTGTCGAACGCGCCGCCGTGGTAGGTGTGCCGGCCGCCATTCTTGAAGCTGCGGAAGTTGGCATCGCTCATCAGGCGAATATTGCAGGTTTGCGAGCACTCGATCACGACGACGTCGTCTTCGTTGAGGTGTTCGCGCTGGTGTATAAATTTCATCTACCGCTCCGCACAGCTGGGTCAGGCCAATCAAGGCGCTAGTATGAGTGCCCCGAGCGGCTTGAGCAAAGCCATACGCGGTTTTCCGTTAGCCAACCGACGGCCACCCCTGCCGACGGATACCACCGCAACCAGCCCGATGGTAGCATGCGCGCCCCATGCATATCGACGATTTTCACCAGCGCCTGACCGACCTCGGTGCCAAACCCCTGCACATCGGGCGGATTACCCGTGCCTGGCTGCAAGGCAAGCCGCTGGATACCGGCACGCGCAACCAAAACACCGAGAACTTTTTGCCGCTGACGGTGCGCAATGCCCTGCCGCAGTTGAGCCACGAGCTCGACGGTCTGGCCCGCTTAAGCTCCGAACACCCGGCCGGCGATGGTTCGGCGCGCTTACTGGTGGAGCTGGCAGACAAACAGATGGTGGAGAGCGTGCTGCTACCGCGCGATGGCCTGTGCGTCTCCAGCCAGGTCGGTTGCGCGGTCGGCTGCGTATTCTGCATGACCGGCAAGAGCGGCTTGTTGCGCCAGCTGAGCACCGCCGAAATCGTCGCTCAGGTGGCCCTGGCGCGGCGCTTTCGCCCAGTAAAGAAAGTGGTGTTTATGGGCATGGGCGAACCGGCACATAACCTCGACAACGTGTTGGACGCGATCAACCTGCTCGGCACTGAAGGCGGTATCGGCCAGCGCAACCTGGTGTTCTCCACTGTCGGCGATCCTCGGGTCTTCGAGCGCCTGCCACAGCAGCAGGTCAAACCGGCCCTGGCCCTGTCGCTGCACACCACCGATGCCGAGCTGCGTCAGCAGCTGCTACCGCGGGCACCGCGTATCGACCCAGAGGAGTTGGTGGAGTTGGGCGAACGCTATGCCCGGCAGATCGACTACCCGATCCAGTATCAATGGACGCTGCTCAAGGGCATCAACGACAGCCAGGAGGAAATGGACGGCATCCTGCGCCTGCTCAAGGGCAAGTACGCGATCATGAACCTGATTCCCTATAACAGCCTGGAAGATGATGCCTACCAGCGCCCCGATGGCGATCGTATCGTGCAGATCGTGCGCTATCTGCACAGCCGCGGCGTGCTGACCAAGGTACGCAACTCGGCGGGCCAGGATATCGATGGCGGCTGTGGACAATTACGCGCCCGAGCCGGCCACCTGCTCGATAGCCGCGCGCCGCGCCGGGTAACCCCACAGGCCTGATCCCAGGCCTGCCGACCCTGTAACGCGGCGCATGGCCGAGCAGATACCGCACTCAGGGGCCCGGCGGAAACTGCACATAGGCGGTTTTCGGCTCTTGCCCTGGCGGCACATAAGCCGATACCGCCTCGCCTGCCGCGCCCAGATGGCGAATATAGCGATAAATTGCGCCCAGATCGGCGTCGCTCATATCGCGCAGGTTGAACCAGGGCATGGGCGGTCGCCAGGCAGCCCGCGCATGGCTGAGCCAACCCTGTTCATCCAGGTGCTGCACGACCTGCCGCAGATTCCCCGCGTAAGTCGTACCCCAGGGGCCACGCCAGCCCAGGTTGCTGCCCGTTAGCCAGTATTGCTCATCGACCTGGCCGCCCGACTCCGGATAGCCCGGGGTGTGGCAGTCGTTACAACCGCTGGTCTGCACCAGGTAACGTCCACGTTCGATCGCAGGCTCCGATACCTCGCCTTGCGCCAGGGCGCTGTCGAGCCCCGCAGTGCCGGTCAGTAGCAGAATCAGCCATAGGCTGATCCAGCGTTTGTCAGCTGGCGGGTAGTGCGCCTCGCTCATGCTAAATGCTGCCATGGCTAACCCCCCCACTCAGGCCTGACTGACGTACATATTGATCTGTGCACGGAACACCAGTTTGTCACCGACATAGGCCGTGACCGGCACCATCAGATCACCCGGGCTGCTCCAGTCCACCCCGCTGCCATCGGCCACGGCACGGATATCGCCATCGGCCTTGGCCAGGTACTCCACCGTCATGCCCTTGGGAATCCAGCGATAGCCTTTGCCGATGGATGCATCGGTCATGGTCCCCGCCGCCAGCTCCGCCGCATTGCACAGGGCAATGGCGTGCACGGTACCAATATGGTTGAGCACCTCGCGGCGCTTGGCAAAAGTGACTTCGGCATAGCCGGCCCGCAGTTCGACAAACTGCGGATCGATGCTGGCGAAGTACGGCGCGGCCTCGCGGATCATGGCGCTGAACTGTTTGGCACCAACACTCTGGTACAGCTGGAGGGTCTGACTCATGGGATACTCCTGTAGGTATAAGGGCTGATAGAGGTTGCGCGCCGAGCCAGTATACAAATACAAGAATATCTTTCTAGAATTATCTTCTAATAAGCCAATGCTTTCCCATAACCACCTTGTGCCGATCTGGGCCGCAGTAGCACAGTACGACTAAGCTTAATCAACCATCGCGGTTGATCTTCAATGACGAGGAGGTGTGCATGGATGACGAGAACAACAAGCCCCTGACATTCTGGGAAATGCTGCAGAGCGTGCTGTCTGCTGCCCTGGGCGTACAAAGCGGGAAAAATCGCAGCCGTGACTTCAGCCGTGGCAAGCCGAGCCACTTCATCATCATGGGCGTGCTGTTTACCTTCGTCTTCGTACTGCTGATCTTCGCCGCGGTCAAACTGGTGCTGCATCTGGCCGGGATCTGAATCATTCCAGCAGAGGCTCGCTGGAAAAGTCATAGTCCTTCAGCTGCGGCCGATACAGGGCACTGAACTGGCGAAAGTCGAGCCCGTAGCCCTTGCGCCGAATGCGCTGCTGCAAGCGCGCGGCCTGCTCCGCATCGAGCAGGCTGAATAGTTGATCAACCCGGTCCTTGCCGCCACGCTCAGCAAAATCGATGCCGGCATGGTAGTCGTGCAACATCACCATGGCCCACCCGCCAAGGGTGAAGTGACCACCGACCAGAACACAGATCTTGCCGTCGATTCGGGCCTGTAGCACCTCATCAGAGGTATTCAGCGCCGACAAATGGATATCCTTACCGGGTTTGCGCCCCAACTCCTGCGCCGCCTGCATGACGCCGAAGGCCATCTCGTCATTAGCCGACCAGACCAGGCGTACATCCGGGTAACGCTGCAGCAACATCTGCGCCTGCTCGTAAGCACGCTGGCGCTTCCATTCACCATGCACCAGTTGCTGCAAGCGCACTTCGGGATGTTCCGCCAAGGCTCGCAGCAGGCCCTGTTCCCGCAGATTGGATGAGGGCGTATGGCGCACGCCGGCAAACGCCAGCAGGCTGCCCGAGCGCCCACGCAACTTGCCGATCAGCCCCTTGGCCATCCAGTAGCCGGCCTCTTCATCATTGGGGACCAGGCTGCCGATCCAGTTGCGGTACTGCTCGCGCGGGCCGCCGATGATGCTCTGCTGCTCAGGCGTCAGGGTGCTATGCAGGGAGAAGGTCTTGATCGGGCTGGCCGCAAACAGGCGCAGCAGTTCGGGGCCGACATACATCTCGTTGACGAAGACCAGATAGTCCGGCTGATCGCTGTCGGCCAGCACGCTGCGAGCATCCCGCAGAATGCGCTGGGGATCGCGCTCGCCATAGAGGATACGCAGGCGTATGCCCAGATTGTCGGCGGCCGCCTGCATAAAATCGCTGTAACCCACCCAGAAGGGCTCATTGGAAAAGCCTGGGTTGAGGAACACCACCGAGGCGCTCGATGGTGCCTCGTCCACCGGCACCGCTGGGGCAGCCTGCGCCACAAGGCCGAGGGTTGCCAGATAGGCCATCACGATAAAACTCACAACTGACCTGAACACAGCAACCCTCCGCTAAGTGCTATGCAGTATATCGCCAAACCCGCGCACAGCCCCGTCAAGCCCAGAAGGGATAAGCCAAGACGAACCACGTGGCAATGGCTACAATCGCCGGCCACCCAAGCCTATACCTGCCCCTGGCGACTGGAGCCCCATGTCCAACCTGGAAATCATTGCCTCTGCCATCGGTGTCCTGGCGGTCTGGCTGACCGTAAGACAGAACCGCTGGTGCTGGCCGATCGGCCTGGTGATGGTGCTGATGTATGCCTGGATCTTCTTTGACGGCAAACTTTATTCGAACATGCTCCTGCAAGGCGTGTATGCCGCCCTGCAGCTTTACGGTTGGTTGCAATGGACCCGCGGCGGAGCCAGCCACCAGGGCGTCCAGGTCAGCCGCTTGACCAGCCAGGGCCTGATATTCAGCCTCGCTCTGGGCGCAACAGGGGCCCTCGCGCTGGGCTTTCTGATGGCCAACTACACCGACGCAACAGCGCCCTGGCAGGACGCCGCGCTCAGTGCGTTCAGCCTGGTGGCCCAGGTGTGGATGGCGCAGAAAAGGGTCGAGTGCTGGCCCCTGTGGATTGTTCTAGATCTGCTGTTTGTCGCCCTGTTCCTCACCTATGGCATGCACCTGACCGCCGGGCTGTATGCCCTCTTCACCCTGCTGGCCATCAGCGGCTGGCTGACCTGGCAGCGTGATCGCGCCCTGGTTGACGCATGAGGGTGCTGGTCCTCACCGGCCCGGAGTCCAGCGGCAAGAGCTGGCTGGCGCAGGAAATCCATAGCGCCTTCGGCGGGCTGGTGGTGGGTGAATTTGTTCGGCATTTTATCGAGCAAGAACAGCGCGACACCTGTTACGCCGATATCAGCACTATCGCCCAGGGTCAGCTGGCCTGGGAAGACGCCGCCCGCGCACGCCGACCGGAGCTGTTGATCCTCGACACTCATCTGTTGAGCAACCTGCTGTGGAGCCAAGCACTGTTTGGCGACTGCCCGGACTGGATCGAGCAGGCCTTGCTGCAACGCGATTACCATCTCCATCTGCTGCTCGACCCCGTCGCCGTGCCGTGGGTCGATGATGGTCAGCGCTGCCAGCCCCAGCTGCAACAGCGCCTCGACTTCTATCGCGATTGCGAGCGCTGGCTACGCCAGCATCAACAACCGTTGCAGTGCATTCAGGGCGACTGGTCGCAGCGCCAGTCCCAGACTCTGCGCTACGTTGAACACTGGCTGAACTCAGCGCGCCCAGTCGCTGGTCCAGGCCAGCAGTAGGCTAAGGCACACGACCAAGGTCAGCGGTTTGCGCAAGCTCGGGTACCAGCCGGGCGCAAGCCCCAGTTTGACGGCCCTCAGGTCGGCAAAATAAAGCCCCAGAAATGCCACGAGACAGAGCGGCAAAGCCAGGCTCATCGGCAGCCCGGCACTGATGGCCAACCAACCCAGCAATGGCGGTATCACCGAAAGGCCAAGCTGAACCTGCGCGTGTTCGCCAGCATTCTCTCCGCGTATTGCCAGCCCCCAATGAATCGCGCCCATAAAAGCCAGGATTACTGCCGCGTAATCAAGCAGCGCCTCCAGAACGAAGGGCCGCCAGCCTTCTGGCGTCACCCAGATGCCCAGCGCCCCGCTGACAAAAGGCACTAACCCCGCATAACCCAGCAATAACGCCAGCTGCGGTGGCTTTTCCGCGTCAAAGGGATGCATCGCCCCACTCCTCTTTCAATTCAGAAAACTCCCTAACCATTGCACAAACTATGCGATGGAGATGCCTCGGCCAGCAATCAATAAACACTGGCCACTTGCCATAACCAGATTTGCTTGGCATAAACCTTAAAATAAAAACACGACAAGGACGTACCGATGCGCATTATCCGCAGGATCATCTCTGGCGTACTCCTACTACTGATTATCGCCCTCGGCGTTGGCCTCTATTTCATCGCCTATCCGAATCTGCCGGTGTACCAGAAACCGGACAAGCTCCACTACCTTGATCAGTGGAGCATGGACGAGCGCCAGACCTATTACTACACGCCACAGGGCACCCAGGTTAAAGGCCTGCGCTATGAGTGGTTCGGTGCCCTTGAGCTGCCCTTCAGTCGCGCGAAATTCGCCGCGCCCGACTACCTGGCGCGCTTCGGCTTCCTGGTCGACCCGCAACAACAGCCCAGCCCACAGAATCCCGGCAATCTCCCTGTGGGTTTTGCTCGTCATGCGGACAATGAAAGCGGCGAACACTATCTGGATATCAGCTGCGCCGCCTGCCATACCGGCGAGTTGCGCTACAAGGGCCAGTCAGTGCGCATCGATGGGGGCGCAGCGCTGCATTCGCTGGCATCGACCGTGCCGACCATCCGTGGCGGCAGTTTCGGTCAGTCGCTCGGCATGAGCATGGCGTTTACCTATTACAACCCGCTGAAATTCCGCCGTTTCGCCAAGCAGGTGCTCGGCGATGAATACGCGGCCAAACACCCGCAACTGCGCCGCGACTTCAAGATAGTGCTCGATCGCCTCCTCGGTACCGCCTTTAACGACTGGCACCGCGGCCTCTATCCCACCGAAGAAGGTTTTGGCCGCACCGACGCCTTCGGCCGCATCGCCAACAGCGTATTCGGCGATGCCATAGACCCCAGCAACTACCGCATTGCCAATGCACCGGTGAGCTATCCGCAGGTCTGGGACATCTGGAAATTCGACTGGGTTCAATGGAACGGCTCAGCCATGCAGCCCATGGCGCGCAATGTCGGCGAAGCGCTTGGCGTGGGGGCAACCCTGCACCTGCTCGGAGCTGACGGGCACCCTGTGGCCGAGTCCGAGCGCTATTCTTCCAGCGTGCGCCTGCGCGATCTATACACGCTGGAAGAGACCCTCAAGCAACTCAAACCACCGGCCTGGCCAGAGCAGGTATTCGGCAAGATCGATCTGCCCCTCGCAAGCCAGGGACGTGCGCTTTATAGCGAAAATTGCGCCTACTGCCATGCCCCCGACCCGAAAAAGCCGGCGGAGCGCTTTGCCCCCTCCCGTGACCCCGAATGGCGCATGCGTGTGGTGCCCACCGCAATCGTAGGTACCGACCCGACCACCGCCGACAATATTGCCGATCACCGCTTCGATATCAGCAAGCTCGGCTGGACCAAGGCCGAACTCGGCAAGCTGGATGTCCGACTTTTCGGCGCAACCCTCGATGATATCGACCTGAACAACATTTCCAGCGCCAAGGCCCTGGCCTATGTCACCGCTTACGTGGAAAACCGCGCTTATCAGGATGCGGGGATTTCCGACCGCGAACGCTGGCGCATGGACGGTTTCGGCCTGCCTATCGGCGTCCAGGAAAAACGCGGCTACAAGGCCAGGCCGCTGGATGGTATCTGGGCCACTCCGCCATTTCTGCATAACGGCTCGGTACCCAACCTGTTCCAACTGCTCTCCCCCGTCTCCGAGCGCGACAGCCAGTTCTGGGTGGGTAACTTCGAGTTCAACTCCAAGCATGTCGGCTTTGACAGCGAGAAGTTCGCCGGAGGCTTCCTCTTCGATACCCGCATCACCGGAAACAGCAATCAGGGCCATGAATTCCGCGCAGGTTGCCGCCAGGATGGTGTGATCGGGCGTGCCCTGCAGCCAGAAGAGCGCTGGGCGCTGGTCGAATACCTCAAAGTACTGGGTAACCCGAGCCTTGAACAACAGCTCCAGCCCGTTGCCGCCAAAGAGTGGAGCCCGGGGCCGGAGTGCCCGAATTAGAAGGGATCGACTACCGACTGCGAAACCAATAACCACTCACAGGGACTTACGCGATGCTTAAACGACTCTGGCTCTGGCTCGGCAGTCTCCTGGGCAAACTATTCCTCTTGGTCGCCATCATTGGCCTGGGCGGTTGGGGTATCGGCAGCGCTTATTACCACTGGAAGTTTTCCGGCCCGGTGTCCAGCGAAGAACAGATCCCTGCCGATGAGGCGGCACTAACTCGCAGCATTATCGAAGACGCCATCCGCGTCGTCGAACAGCATCGCGACAACACTCGGGTCCTGCGCGATGCCCATGCCAAGGCCCATGGTTGCGTAAAAGCCCAGCTCACCGTCAGCCCTTCCCTCGCGCCTGAATTGCAGCACGGCGTATTCAGTGAACCCGGGAAGACCTGGCAAGCCTGGATGCGACTTTCCAACGGCAATGCCTACCCGCAGTTCGACCGCGCCCGTGATGCCCGCGGGATGGCCATCAAACTGCTCGACGTACCCGGCGAGAAACTCAGCAAGAGCCCACAGCACGCCGCCGAACAGGATTTTGTGATGTTTAATCACCCGGCCTTTTTCGTGCGTGATGTAGCCGAGTACAAGAGCAATTTTGCCGCCCAGGCCGACGGCAAGAAAGCCCTAGCGTTCTTTCCCAGCTGGAACCCTGAAAGCTGGGAGATCAGGCACCTGGTTATCGCCCTGAAAACCCTCGCCCCAGCGCCAGAAAGCCCCGTGGCGACCACCTACAACTCCATCGCCCCCTTCAAGCTGGGGCCGCTCAATATCAAGTACCGGGTCATACCTGACCCACAGGCCTGCCCAAGCTATAGCCTGCCCGCACAAAATCAGGACTTACCCAACTTTTTGCGCAATGCGCTTTATCAGCAACTCTCTCTCGACCGCATACCCGCCTGCTTTGCCCTGCAGGTGCAGCGACAGAACCCCGAGTACTACATGCCGGTAGAGGACCCCAGCATCGAGTGGGATGAATCCATCTCCCCCTTTGAGACAGTGGCGCGCATTCAGCTTCCCGCGCAGGACTTCGATAGCCGCGAACAGAATCTGCTCTGCGACAACCTGTCCTTCAACCCATGGCACTCATTGCCCGAACATCGCCCGATTGGTGGCATCAATCGCCTGAGGAAGGCCGTCTACGAGGCCGTAAGCACCTATCGTCTTGAGCGTAATCAGCAATAACCCAGGCGGATTGGATACACGCGAGAGGGGCGAACTCGGTAAATCAGTGCCTGAACTGGTAAGATTCGCACCTTAGCTAAGCGTGCTGATAGCCGCGTACGACCAGAGAGAAATGCCCGTGGAACTGTTCAAAGAGTTTATGTTCGAGGCCGCCCACCGGCTGCCTCACGTCCCCGAAGGCCACAAATGCGGCCGCCTACACGGCCATTCGTTTCGGGTTGCAGTCTATATCGAGGGTGAAGTCGACCCCTATACCGGCTGGATTCGTGACTTCTCCGAGATCAAGGCGATCTTCAAACCGCTCTATGAGAAACTGGATCACAACTACCTCAACGATATCCCGGGGCTGGAAAACCCGACCAGCGAAGTGCTCGCCAAATGGATCTGGCAAGAACTCAAACCCTTGCTTCCCGAGCTGTCGCGCATACGCATCCATGAGACCTGCACCAGTGGCTGCGAATACCGCGGCGACTGAACTCAGACGAATAGATTGAAGCCACCGAAAGGTGGCTTTTTATTGGCTACGTACCAATAACCTGTTGCCTGAGGCCGATAAGTTGCCGGTCTATAAGACCGAAGATAAAACCCGCGCCAGACAACACCTTAGATCAGCGCATAACGCTTTATTTTCACGCGCCCAAAAGTAAAACCCCCGATCAGTTTCCTGATCGGGGGTTTTGGTGTAGGTGCTTGACGATGACCTACTCTCACATGGGGAAACCCCACACTACCATCGGCGATGCATCGTTTCACTACTGAGTTCGGGATGGGATCAGGTGGTTCCAATGCTCTATGGTCGTCAAGAAATTCGGTAGCCAGGTCGTTTACCTTTCGGTTTACGCTCCAGCGAATGGGTATGTAATAGATTTGGTGTTTTGTGAACCGCAAACTTTCGGTTTGTATCGTCTTCACACACCGCAATCTGGTCTCTTCGACTCAAATTGCTTGGGTGTTATATGGTCAAGCCTCACGGGCAATTAGTATTGGTTAGCTCAACGCCTCACAGCGCTTACACACCCAACCTATCAACGTCGTAGTCTTCGACGGCCCTTTAGGGAACTCAAGGTTCCAGTGAGATCTCATCTTGAGGCAAGTTTCCCGCTTAGATGCTTTCAGCGGTTATCTTTCCCGAACATAGCTACCCGGCAATGCCACTGGCGTGACAACCGGAACACCAGAGGTTCGTCCACTCCGGTCCTCTCGTACTAGGAGCAGCCCCTCTCAAATCTCAAACGTCCACGGCAGATAGGGACCGAACTGTCTCACGAC